>DASVSD010000014.1:0-223853 GCA_036388255.1 Allosphingosinicella sp.
CAACGCCTGGCAGACTCGGCCGCTCTTCACGGCCAACGAGCGGGTCGGTGAGGCCGAAGTCCAGCTCGGCGGCGACTCGACGGTGGGCCTGGTCGCGCCGCGCGCCATCGCGGTGACCTTCGCCGCCGGCCTCGGACAGGACGTGCGCGCCCGCGTCGTGTACCAGGGTCCGATCAAGGCGCCGATCGCGCAGGGGCAGCATATCGCCGACCTCGTCGTGACCGCGGGCGTTGTCGAGCAGCGCATGCCGCTGGTCGCCGAAAAGGCGGTCGGTGAGGCCGGCATCTTCGGCCGCATCATGGCGGGCTTCAGCTCCCTCTTCGGCGGGTGACGGGCCGCTTCATCAGCCTCGAAGGCGGGGAAGGGGCCGGCAAGTCGACCCAGCTGAAGCGGCTCGCCGGGGCGCTGCGCGCACGTGGGCTTGAGGTGGTCGAGACTCGGGAGCCCGGAGGCAGCCCCGGTGCCGAAGCGATCCGTGCACTGCTTCTCCAGGGGGACGAGCAGCGCTGGACGCCGGAAGCCGAGGCGCTGCTGTTCGCAGCCGCGCGCGCCGACCATGTCGCCCGGACGATCAAGCCTGCGCTCGCGACGGGTAAATGGGTCCTGACCGACCGTTTTCTCGACAGCTCGATCGCCTATCAGGGGGGCGCCGGCGGCCTCGGCTTCGACCGGATCCGCGCGCTCCACGATTTCGGCAGCCATGGCTTCCTTCCCGACCGCACCATGCTCCTGCGGATCGGCGGCGAGGAAGCCGCGGCGCGGGCGAGCAGCCGCGACGTCGGCGGTGCCGATCGCATCGGCGGACGCGGCGCCGACTATCATGGCCGCGTCGCCGCCGCCTTCGCCGCTCTCGCCGCCCATGAGCCCGATCGCTTCCGCACCGTCGACGCCGACGGCGATGCGGACGAGGTGACGGCCCGCCTGCTCGACGCGGTCGAGGATCTGCTGTGATCCCCCTGTTCGGCCATGACGAAGCGGTCGCGGCATTCCGCGAAAGCCTCGACTCCGGCCGCCTCCACCATGCCTGGCTGATCGGCGGGCCCGAGGGCGTCGGCAAGGCGACGTTCGCGGCGAAAGCGGCGCTGAAGGTGCTCGCCGACGGCGCCGGTCCGCCGGTGACCTTGCCGGGCCTCGACGTACCCGACGGGCACCCGATCGCGCGACTGGTCGAGGCCGGCAGCCATCCCGACCTGATGCGCCTCGAGCGGCTGACGAAGGACAATGGCGAACTCGCGCGTTCGATCGCCGTCGACCAGGTCCGCGGCCTCCAGCGGCTGTTCTCGACCACCGCCTCGCTCTCCCCCTGGCGCGTTGTGGTGATCGACTCGGCGGACGATCTCGAGCGGGCCGCGGCCAATGCCCTGCTCAAGAACCTCGAGGAGCCGCCGCCGAACAGTCTGTTCCTGCTGGTGAGCCACGCTTCCCAGCGGCTGCTGCCCACCATCCGCTCACGCTGCCGCCAGCTGCGCCTGTCCCGGCTGGAGGATGGCGCCATGACGTCGGCGCTGGAAGCCGCTCTGCCCGATGCGGGTATGGAGGAGATCAGGGCGCTCGCCGAAGCGGGGGAGGGATCGCCCGGCCGTGCCATCGGCTTTCGCGGCCTGGACGTCGCCGGGCTGGAGCGGACGATGCGCGAGCTGGCGGCGACCGGGGATCCCGCGAACGCGCGCCGCTCCGCGCTCGCCGCATCTTTGTGCCTCAAGGCCGCGCAGCCGCGCTACGAGGCTTTTCTCACCCGCGCGCCTTCGTTCATCGCCGCCGAGGCGCGGCGCCGCAACGGGCCGGCGCTCGCGCAAGCGCTGCGGCAATGGGAACGGGCCTCCGACCTTGCCGGCGGCGCGGTGCGGCTCTCGCTCGATCCCCAGAGCGTCGTCTTCGAGCTCGCCGGCATGATCGCGGCGCTCGGGCCGGCCCGCGACAGAGCGGCGTGACGGGCGGGCGATGATGCTCTAGACGCGCCGGCGATGAGCGAGCCCTTCTACATCACCACCGCGATCAACTATCCGAACGGCCCGCCCCATGTCGGGCACGCCTACGAAGCGATCGCTACCGATGCAATCGCCCGCTTCCAGCGTCTCTCGGGCCGCGACGTCTTCTTCCTGACCGGCACCGACGAGCATGGCCTCAAAATGGCCCAGGCCGCGCGCGAGAAGGGCGTGGATGCGCCCCAGCTCGCGAATGAAATGTCGGCGATCTTCAGGGAGATGGACGAGCGCCTTCATATCTCCTTCGATCGCTTCATCCGCACGACCGAGCCCGCGCACCATCGCGCCAGCCAGGCGATCTGGCAGGCGATGGCGGAGCGCGGGGACCTCTATCTCGGGCGGTACGAAGGCTGGTACTCGGTCCGCGACGAAGCTTATTACGACGAGAAGGAGCTGGTCGCCGCAGACGGCGGCGAGAAGCTTTCGCCGCAAGGCACGCCGGTCGAGTGGACGGTCGAGGAAAGCTGGTTCTTCCGCCTGTCCGCTTACCAGGAGAGGCTCCTCGCGCATTATGCGGCCCATCCCGATTTCATCCGTCCCGAGGCGCGGCGCAACGAAGTGCTCCGCTTCGTCGAGGGGGGACTGTCCGACCTTTCGGTGTCGCGGACCAGCTTCGATTGGGGCGTGACGGTTCCCGGCTCGGAAGACCACGTCATGTACGTGTGGCTCGACGCGCTCACCAACTATCTTACCGGCGTCGGTTATCCGGAAACGGAATCAGACACTTACAAGCGATACTGGCCCGCCGATCTCCACGTCGTCGGCAAGGACGTCGTGCGCTTCCACGCCGTCTACTGGCCGGCCTTTCTGATGTCCGCGGGCGTGCCGCTGCCGAAGCAGGTGTTCGGACACGGCCATGTTCTGCTGCGCGGCGAGAAGATGTCGAAGTCGGCCGGCAACGTCGTCGCGCCCGAGGCGCTGGTCGCGGCTTTCGGAACCGACGCGGTCCGCTACTTCCTGCTGCGCGACGTCACCTTCGGGCAGGACGGCAGCTACAGCCCCGAAGCGATCGTGACGCGGGTCAATGCCGATCTCGCCAACAGCTTCGGCAACCTCGCCCAGCGCACCTTGTCGTTCATCGCCAAGAATTGCGGCGGCGCGCTGCCGCAGGGCGGGAGAGGGGAGCCGGCCGACGCGGAGCTGCTCGCCCTCGTTCGCCGGGCCACCGCGCAGGAATTGCCCGATCGCTTCGCGGAGCTGGCCTTGAGCCAGGGGATCGAAGCGTGGCTGCGCGCGGTCTTCGCGTGCAACCAATATATCGACGTCCAGGCGCCCTGGACGCTCCGCAAGACCGACCCCGAGCGGATGACCGCGGTGCTGGCGACGCTGTGCGCGGCGATCGTCGACCTCGCCGTCGCCATTTCTCCGGTCGTCCCGGCCTCGGCGGCGAGATTGCTCGACCAGATGGGCGTTCCGGCGGGCGAGCGGGACTTTACGGTCCTCGCAGACACCGGCCGCTACGAGCGCCTCGCCGTCTCCGGCTTCACGCTCGCGCCGCCGACGCCGATCTTCCCGCGGCTCGAGGCGCCCGAGGACAGCTGATGTTCGTCGATAGCCACTGCCATCTGAACTATAAGGGGCTGGCCGAAGACCAGCCCGCGGTGCTCGCCCGCGCCCGCGCCGCGGGTGTCGAGACGATGCTCAACATCTCGACCCGCGCGGCCGAATGGGACGAGGTGATCGGCCTCGCCGAACGGGAGGCCGACGTGTTCGCCTCGGTGGGCGTCCATCCGCACGATGCCGACACCCATGCCGACGTCGAGACCGCGACCCTGGTCCAGCGCGCGGGGCACGCCCGTGTCGTGGGGATCGGAGAGAGCGGGCTCGATTTCTATTACGACCGGTCGGACCGGGACCGCCAGCGGGCGAGCTTTCGCGCACATCTCGCCGCGGCACGCGAAACCGGGCTGCCGATCATCGTCCACACCCGCGAGGCGGAAGCCGACACCCACCAGATCCTCGCCGAGGAGATGGAGAAGGGCGCGTTCAGCGGGGTGATCCACTGCTTCACCGCCAGCCGCGATTTCGCCGACAAGGCGCTCGCGCTCGGCCTCTACATCTCGATCTCGGGGATCGTCACCTTCAAGAACGCCCGCGACCTTCAGGATACGGCCAAGACGATCCCGCTCGATCGGCTGCTGATCGAGACCGATTCCCCCTTCCTCGCGCCGGTGCCGCATCGCGGCCGCCCCTGCGAGCCCGCCTTCGTCGCCGAAACCGCCCGCTTCCTGGCGGAGCTTCGAGGAGAAAGCCTCGACCGGCTCGCCGCCGCCACGTCCGCCAATTTCCGCCGGCTGTTCGCCAAGGCGGCTGCATGAAGGTCCGGATCCTCGGCTGCGGGACCTCGTCGGGCGTGCCCCGGATCGGCAACGACTGGGGCATGTGCAACCCGGCCGAGCCGCGCAACCGGCGGCTTCGCGTGTCGATCCTGATCAGCCACGACGACACCAACATCCTCGTCGACACGGGGCCCGACCTTCGCGAGCAGCTGCTGGCCGGGGACATCCATACCATCGACGCGGTCATCTGGACGCACGACCACGCCGATCATTGCCACGGCATCGATGATTTGAGGCAGCTCTACCACGTCTATCAGCGGCCGATCGACGGCTATGCCCGCGAGCCGACCCTCGTCCTGCTGCGGGAGCGCTTCGCCTACGTGTTCGACGGCCGGGCCGCCGGCTATCCGGAGATCGCCTCCGGCTATCTGCTTCCCGACGAGATGGAGATTGGCGGGGTGACGATCCGCACCGTCGATCAGCCCCACGGCCCGATCACCAGTGCCGGTTTGCGCTTCGAAGCGGACGGCAGGTCGATCGCATATTCCACGGATTTCAATGATTTGACTCCGCAGATGGAGACATTGTTTCAAGGCGTCGACTTGTGGATCGTCGATGCGCTGCGGCGCCGCCCGCATCCGACTCATTCGCATCTCGCCCAGACGCTGGAATGGATTGCACGGGTCGGGGCGGGGAGGGCAATATTGACCCACATGGACAACAGCATGGACTATCGGACCCTGCTCGACGAGCTCCCGCCGGGAGTCGAGCCCGGCTTTGACGGCCTGGAGGTCACGCCGTGAACCAAGGCGATCAGGCGGTCCAGCTCCTCTACCTCGTCGGCGTGTTGGTGCTGGTTGCCAGCGCCTTGCTGGTGCGGCGAATCCCGATCAGCCAGGGCATCAAGATGCTCGCCGCCTGGGTGCTGATCTTCGCCGCGGCGTTCGTGATCTTCACGATGAAGGACGATTTCGTGGCTCTGTGGGAACGCGTCGTGCTCGAGGCGCGCGGCGGAGTGGTTCAGGAGCAGCACGGCGAGGAGCTGCGCGTACGGCGGTCGGGAGACGGCCATTTCTGGGTCGACGCCGAACTGAACGGCGAGCCGGTGCGCTTCCTGGTCGACAGCGGGGCGACGACGACCAGCATCTCGCGCGACGTCGCCGACCGCGCCCGCATCGCACCGAGCAGCAGCTTTCCGGCGATGGTGCGCACCGCCAACGGAATCGTCGCCGTGCAGCGCGGACGGGCGGAGACCTTGAAGGTCGGGACGATCGAGCGGCGCAACCTCGACGTCCATATCTCGGAAGCGTTCGGCGACATGAACGTGATCGGGATGAATTTCCTGTCCTCGCTGCGCAGCTGGAGCGTCGAGGGGCGGATTCTCGTCCTCCGGCCGTGAGCGTATTTTACATAATGTATATTATCGGACTTAAAGATGGCCGATGAGGAGGCGCCCTCCTCGGGCCTGGATCGCCTGGTCGGGATCATGCGGCGCCTGCGCGATCCGGTGAACGGCTGCGCCTGGGACCGCGAGCAGAGCTTCGCCACGATCGCGCCCTACACGATCGAGGAAGCCTATGAGGTCGCCGACGCGATCGCGCGCGGCGACATGGCGGATCTCCTCGACGAGCTCGGCGATCTCCAGCTCCAGGTCGTCTACCATGCGAGGATTGCCGAGGAGCTCGGATTCTTCAATATCGACAACGTGTTGTCGGCGATTGCGGACAAGATGGTGCGGCGCCATCCGCACATTTTCGGCCGCGAAGCCGAGAATCCGGGATGGGAAAAGCTCAAGGCCGACGAGCGCGGCGCGCGCGAGGACAAGAGCGCCCTCGCCCATGTCGCGCTCGCGCTGCCGGCGCTGAAGCGCGCCGAGAAGATCCAGCGCCGCGCCGCCCGCGTCGGCTTCGACTGGCCCGACGCCGCCGGCCCGCGCGCCAAGATCGACGAGGAGCTGAGCGAGATCGAATCGGCGGAGGGCCCGGAAGAGCTGGCCCACGAGATCGGCGACCTGCTTTTCTCCGTCGTCAATTATGCCAGGCACCGCGACGTCGACCCCGAAGCGGCGCTGCGGGAAGCCGTGACGCGCTTCGAGCAGCGCTTCCGCAAGGTAGAAGAAATCGCCGACAAGCCGTTGAGTTCAATGGATATCGATGCGCTCGAAGCCCTCTGGCAGCGGGCGAAGCGGGAAGTCTGAGACCTCCGCCTTTGCCGCTCGCTGGGGTCTGAGCAAGGCTCCGCTGGAACGCTCCATTGGCTCCTGCGCCTTTCACCCCCTGAGATCCCGGCCTTCGCCGGGATGACGGACTGGGCCCGCTACCGCCGGCGGCCTTCGAAGCGCGCCCAGTCCGCGGCGGAGAGCCGGACGTCGATCTCGGCCTCGCCCTCGCATTCGAAACGCTGGCCGAGCACCTCGCCGTTCGCGTGCAGCCAGGCGAGCGTGTCGCCTTCGCCGAGCGACAGGCGGACCGTGCGGACGTCGGACCCCTTGCGAAGCTGGCGCGAGGCGCATTCGAGCAAGCTGTCGACGCCGTCGCCCGTAAGCGCCGAGATCATCACGATATTGTCCCGTCGTTCGCCCTCGGCCCGGACGCGGTCCAAACCCTCGCCGTCCAGCAGGTCGACCTTGTTCCAGGCCTCGATCATCGGGGCCCCGCCCTCCTCCGCTTCGGCGTGCCGGATGCCGATCTCGGCGAGCACCTGCTCGACGTCCGCGCGCTGCGCGTCGCTGTCGGGATGCGAGACGTCGCGGACGTGGACGATGAGGTCCGCCGAGATCACCTCCTCGAGCGTCGCGCGGAAAGCGGCGACGAGCTGGGTCGGAAGCTCGGAGATGAAGCCGACCGTGTCCGAGAGGATCGCCTTGTCGAAGCCGGGCAGCTCGATCTCGCGCATGGTCGGATCGAGCGTGGCGAAGAGCAGGTCCTCGGCGAGCACTTCGGCTTTGGTGAGGCGGTTGAACAGCGTCGACTTGCCGGCATTGGTGTAGCCGACGAGCGCGATCACCGGCCAGGGCGCCCGCTGTCGGCGGGCGCGGTGGAGGGAGCGCGTCCGGGTGACCTGGTCGAGCTCCCGGCGCAGCTTCGCCATCCGGTCTCGGATGAGCCGGCGGTCCGCCTCGATCTGGGTCTCGCCGGGGCCGCCGAGGAAGCCGAAGCCGCCGCGCTGGCGCTCGAGGTGCGTCCAGGACCGCACCAGCCGCCCGGCCTGATAGTCGAGATGGGCGAGCTCGACTTGCAGGCGCCCCTCGGCCGTGGCGGCGCGCTCGCCGAAAATTTCGAGGATGAGGCCGGTGCGGTCGATCACCTTCGCCTTGGCCGCCGTCTCCAGATTCTTCTGCTGGATCGGCGTGATCGCGGCGTCGACGATCAGCAATTCGGCCTCGTGCTCGGCGACCGCCTCGGCGATCGCTTCGGTCTGGCCGGTGCCGAACAATGTGGCCGGGCGCGGGCTGCGGATCCGGAAGTGCCTTTTCTCGACCACCTTGATCCCGATCGCCTCGGCGAGGCCCGCCGCCTCGTCCAGGCGCGCCTCGACGTTGCGCAGCGACTGCGCGCCGAGATCGGGAAGCGCGATCACGGCGCGCGCGCCGCGGGCGAAGTCCGGGTCGCGTTCGAAACCGGTGCTCAGGCGGGCTGCTCCTCGTCCTGCGACTCGATGAAGCTGATCGGGCTTTCCGGCTGCACCGTCGAGATTGCGTGCTTGTAGACGAGTTGCGACAGCTGGTCGCGCTGGAGGAGCATGCAGAAGAGGTCGAAGGCGGCGATCTCGCCCTGGAGCATCACGCCGTTCACCAGGAACATGGTCACCGGCTCGCCCGACCGGCGCACGGCGTTCAGGAACACCTCCTGGAGCAAAGCGGGCTTCTTGCGGTCCATCTGCTCGGCGAAGGCGGCGTCGATCTCCTTCAGGTCGATCGGTTGCGCGGGCATGATCGTCGAGATTGCGTGCTTGTAGATGAGCTGAGCCTGCCCCTCGCGCCGCAGCAGCACCGAGAAATTGTCGAACCAGGTGATGATTCCCTGGAGCTTCACGCCCTTGACCAGGAACATCGTGACCGGGGTCTTGGTGCGCCTGAGGCTGTTCAGGAACAGGTCCTGGAGATTGTTGACCTTGTCGGCCATCTCTCTTCTCCTTGTCCGCGGGAGCCCGTTCCACATGGGCGAGTGCCGAAGTAGCGCCGATCCGCCCCCGTTCAAGATCGTTTCACCGGCCCTCGCCTCATTCATTGTCCTCGTTGCGCGTGTCGCCGAGGCCGAGGGCCTTCAGCTTTCGGTGCAGCGCGGAGCGCTCCATGCCGATGAAGGTCGCGGTCCGGGAGATGTTGCCGGAGAAGCGGCGGATCTGCACCCTCAGATACTCCCGCTCGAAGGTCTCGCGCGCTTCGCGGAGCGGGGTGCCCATGATCGCCTTGACCGCCTCGCCCGGGCTGAGGCTCGCCTGCTCGTTGAGGATCTCGGGGGGCAGCATGTCGATCTCGATGCAGCCGACCCGCGCTCCGGGCGCCAGGATGATGGTGCGCTCGATCACGTTGCGAAGCTGGCGGACGTTTCCGGGCCAGTCATAGGCCTGGAGCGCGGCGATCGCGTCGGCGGAGAAGTCCGGAGTCTGCAGGCGCTGCTCGGCGGCGTAGCGGGCCGCGAATCGGGCGACCAGCTCGGGAATGTCCTCGCGCCTCTCGGCCAGCGCCGGAAGGTGCACGGGCACGACGTTGAGCCGGTAGAACAGATCCTCGCGGAAGCGGCCTTCGGCGATCTCCTCGGAAAGCGTCCGCGCCGTCGAGGAGACGACGCGCATGTCGACCTTGACCATGCGCTGGCCGCCGACGCGGTTGAAGCTCTGGTCGGTGAGCACGCGCAGGATCTTGGCCTGCGCCGGGATCGGCATGTCGGAGATCTCGTCGAGGAACAAAGTGCCGCCATGCGCCTGCTCGAGCAGGCCCGGCCGGGCGAGCTCGCCCCCCTCCTCCACCCCGAACAATTCCTCCTCGACCCGCTCGGGAGTCATTCGCGCAGCGCTCACCACGACGAACGGCCCGCGCGCCCGCGGCGACCAATTGTGGAGCAGCCGCGCCGCGACTTCCTTGCCCACCCCTGCCGGCCCGGTGATCAGCACCCGGCTACCGGTCGGCGCCACCCGCTTCAGCGTCGCCCGCACCGAGTTGATCGCGACGCTGGAGCCGGTCAGCTCCATCTCCTGGCCGATCTGCTGCCTCAGGCTCTCATTCTCGCGCCTCAGACGGTCCGTCTCCGTGGCCCGCGCGACAAGATGCAGCAGGTGACCCGCCTCGAACGGCTTCTCGATGAAATCCACCGCGCCCTGGCGGATCGCCGCGACGGCGGTGTCGAGATTGCCGTGGCCGGAGATCATCAGCACCGGCAAAGTGGCGTCGCGGCGCTTGATCTCCTCGAGCAGCTGGAGTCCGTCGAGCTTGGAGCCCTGCAGCCAGACGTCGAGCAGGATCAGCGACGGGCGCCGGTCCGCCAATGCGGCGAGCGCCTCCGCGCTGCCGGCCGCCGTGCGGGTCGAATAGCCCTCGTCCTCGAGGACGCCCGCGACCAACTCCCTGATGTCCTGTTCGTCGTCGACGATGAGGATGTCCAAAGCCATTCGTTCAACCGCTCGCTGCATTGTCTTCGGGATAGCGCAGGCCGCCGCCGAGCCGCTCGAGCGCGGCGGCGTCGAAGATGATCCGGACGCGCGTGCCGCGCTCGGCGCCGTCGCTCTCCGCGTCGGCGAACTCGATCCGGCCGAAATGCTCCTCGACGATCTTCTTGACGATGGCGAGGCCGAGGCCGGTGCCCTTGGCGCGGGTCGTCATATAGGGCTCGGTGAGGTTCCTCCGGTCGGGGGGAAGGCCGATGCCGGTGTCGGCGACCTCGAAGCTGAGCTCGCCCCCGTCCTCGGAGATGCGCACCGAGATGCGGTCGCGCGGCGCCTCCGGCCCCTCCCCCCGCTCGTCGCGCTTCTGCTGGATCGCCTCGACGGCATTCTTGACGATGTTGGTCAGCGCCTGGCCGAGCAGCCGCCTGTCGCAGACCAGCAAAGGCGAGGGATCGGGCGCGTCCAGCGCGAACGCGATCTCGGGGTGCGCGACCTCGTGGAGGAACAAGGCCTGACGCGCCACCTCGACCACCGATTCCTCGCGAAACACGGGCTTGGGCATGCGCGCGAAGGACGAGAATTCGTCGACCATGCGCCGGAGGTCGCCGACCTGCCGCACGATCGTCCCGGTCAGGCGCTCGAACGTGCCGGCGTCGGACGTGATCTCCCCGGAATAACGCCGCTGGAGGCGCTCGGCGGCGAGCTGGATCGGGGTCAGCGGGTTCTTGATCTCGTGGGCGATGCGGCGGGCGACGTCCGACCAGGCGGCGCGGCGCTGATCGATCAGCTGGTCGGTGATGTCGTCGAAGGTGAGGACATGGCCGCCCTCGACCTTGACCGTCTTCACGGCGAGCGTACGCGTCTCGCCGCGAAGGGCGAGCTGGATGATCTCCTCGCGCTCCGCGGCGTCGAGCTGCCGGTCGAGCTCCGGCGCCAGATCGGCGAGCTTGCGGCCGACCGGGCTCTCGCTGCCGGTCCTCAGCAATGCCTCGGCCGAGCTGTTGATCAGCCGCACCGCATGGGAATCGTCGACCGAAATGACTCCCGCCGTCACGCCGGACAAAACCGCCTCGATGAACGCGCGGCGGCTGTCGAGCTGTCGGTTAGCCGAGACCAGGGCGCCGGTCTGCTCCTCGAGCCGCCTGGTCATCCGGTTGAAGGCGTTGCCGAGCGTGCCGACCTCGTCGTTGACCCGGGACGAAGGGACGCGCGCCGAAAGGTCGCCCGCGGTGACCCGCCGGGCCGCGTCGAGCAGGTTGCCGACCGGGCGAACCAGGCGGTCGGCGAGGGTCAAAGCGATCCAGATCGAAATGCCGACGATCAGCAGCGAGACCAGGAGCAGGATGGCGTTGAAGCGCAGCTGCAGCTTGCGCGCGCTCTCCAGCGTCCGCCGATATTCGCTGGCCGCGTCGCGCGCGTTGGCGAGCGCGGTGATCGCGTCCGGCGAGACCGCGCGCGCCGCGTAGAGATAGATCGCCGCCTGCGGATCGAGCCGGACCACCGCCTCGACCCGGTCGCGGGTCGGCTGCGAGACGTGAACCTGCCCGGCCGGAAGCGCGACGAGCATGTCGCGCGAAAGCTGCTCGCCGATCGGCCGGCGGTCGGGATTCCACTCCACCCGGCGATGCAGCCGGCCCATCGGATCGAGCGTGATGATCGCCGATTCCGCAACCTGGCGGGCGGCCGTCTGGTAGAGGAGATCGCCGTAGAAAGCCTGGCTGTCGAGGCCGAAGCGGTTGATCCGGTCGACCATGTCGGCGCCCATCGTCTCGACGTCGAGCTGGAGCCGCTCGCGATGCTCGCGCTCGTAGATCTGCGAGGCGTTGCGGGCGCTGTCGAGCACCGTCTCGGCGCGGTCCGAGAACCAGAATTGCATCCCCCCCTGGAACAGCAAGGAGGCGAAGACGACCACGAGCAGGGTCGGAACGCTGGCGATGATCGAGAAGATGGCGACCAGCCGGACGTGCAGCCGGCCCCTCCCCCCGAGCCCCGCACGGGTCGCGCGGCGGATCGCGAACCGGCGCGCCACCAGCACCATCAAAGCCATGGCCGGGACCAGGATCGCGACCAGCAGAGCCGCGACGGTGGCCGGCGTGATCGGCGAATCCGGCCGCCCTCCCCTGGTCACGAAATAGGTGCCGATGATCGCCGCGATCAGCCCGAGCAGGGCCGCGGCCTCGACCAAAGGAATCAGCCGGCTGCGGCGCAGCACGACCGAGATCCGCCGCCTCCAGCGCGGGCGCGTCTCGACGCTGATCGGGGTCTCGGCGTTCACCGGGCCGATCTAGCACAAGGTTGTGGCATAAAGAACACACTCATGTGCTCGGCCTGACCCGCGCGGGTTCCGTCCGGGCGAGCCTCAGGGTCAGGCGGCGGCTTTCGAAAGCCAGGGCGCGTAGAAGTCCCGGAGCATCGACCGGGCGCGAACCGGGTCCGCTTCCTTGTTGAAAGCGTTGCGGAATTCGGCCGAGCCGTGAAGGCCCTTGGTGTACCAACCGATATGCTTGCGGGCGATGTTGACCCCGTTTTCGGCCCCGTAATGCCGAAGCATCGCCTCATATTGCTCGCGGATGAGGGCGAACTGCTCGTCGAGGCCCGGGTCGGGGAGGCGCACCCCGGTCTTCAGCCAATGCATGACCTGGCCGAGCAGCCAGGGCCGCCCGTAGGCGCCGCGGCCGATCATCACTCCGTCGGCGCCCGACTGGGCCAGCGCCGCCGCCGCGTCGTCGATCGAGCCGATGTCGCCGTTGACGATCACCGGCAGGTGCACCGCGTCCTTCACCCGCCGGACGAACGCCCAATCCGCCTCGCCCTTGTACATCTGGCAGCGGGTGCGGCCGTGGACGGTGATCATCCGGACGCCGAGATCCTCGGCGATTCGGGCGAGCTCGGGAGCGTTGAGGCTGTGGTGGTCCCAGCCCATGCGCATCTTGAGCGTGACCGGGACCTTCACGGCTTTCACCGTCGAATCAATGATCTGCGCCGCGAGCTTCAGGTCACGCATCAGCGCCGAGCCGGCGTCGCCATTGACCACCTTCTTGACCGGGCAGCCCATGTTGATGTCGATGATCGCCGCGCCGCGATCCTCGTTGAGCTTCGCGGCCTCCGCCATCTCGGCGGGCGCGCAGCCGGCGAGCTGCATCGACACCGGATCCTCGATCGGGTCCCAGGCCGCCTTCTGCAGCGACTGGCGCGTCTCGCGGATCATCGCCTGGCTGGCGATCATCTCGGTGACCGTGAGGCCCGCGCCGTAGCGCTTCACGATCCGCCGGAACGGACGGTCGGTGACGCCGGTCATCGGCGCCAGGATCACGGGCGCTTCGATGCGGACCGGGCCGACGGAGATGGGCTTCGCGATCGTCATGGGAGGGCGCCAGATAAGGGCAAAGCCGCTGGCGGGCAAGATTGGGCTCGGCTAGGCGGATGCCATGGCCGGAGCGCGCACAATGGCATTGCTGATGGCGGCGGGGAGCGGCAGCCGCGCGGCCGGAGGCGTGCCCAAGCAATATCGGAGCGTCGGCGGCAAAACGGTGCTGGCCCATGCGGTCGAGCATCTCCGGCGGGCCGGCATCGACGAAGTGCGGGTCGTCATCGCCGAGGGGCATGAGGCGCTCTACGCCGAAGCGGCCGGGCACCTCGCCCTTCCCCCGCCGGCGATCGGCGGCGCCGAGCGGCAGGATTCCGTTCGCGCAGGCATCGAGGCGATCGCGGCCGAGGGCGGCATCGACCGGGTGCTGATCCACGATGCGGCGCGTCCGTTCCTGCCGCGGGCGGTGGCGGCACGGCTGCTGGCGGCGCTGGAGACGCACGATGCCGCCGTGCCGGTGCTGAATGTCGCCGACACGCTCGCCAGGACGAATGACGCGCTCGGCGACGCGGTGGACCGGTCCGGAATGGTCCGCGTCCAGACCCCTCAGGCGTTTCGGCTGGAGGCGATCCTGGCCGCGCATCGCGCCTGGTCCGGGGGAACGGCCACCGACGACGCCCAGATCGCCCGCGCCGCCGGTATCGCGGTCGCGACCGTCCCGGGGGACCCGGCGCTCGACAAGCTCACCTGGGAGGAGGATTTCGTACGCGCCGAGGAGCGCCTCGCCCGCCGCATGGTCAGCCGCACCGGCCTCGGCTTCGACGTCCACGCTTTTGGCGAGGGTGAATCCCTGTGGCTCGGCGGGGTGCGCATCGCCCACGAACGCGGCCTCAAGGGCCATAGCGACGCCGACGTCGTGCTCCACGCGCTCACCGACGCCATCCTCGGCGCCATCGCCGCCGGCGACATCGGCGACCATTTTCTGCCGTCGGACCCGCGCTGGGAAGGCGCCGCCTCGTCGCTGTTCGTCGAGCATGCGCGCTCGCTCGTCGAGGCGCGCGGCGGACGGATCGACCATGTCGACGTCACGATCGTCTGCGAAGCGCCGCGCATCGGGCCCCATCGCGAGGCGATCCGCGCCCGCGTCGCGGCCTTGTTGCGCCTGCCTTTCGAGGGGGTTAGCATCAAGGCGACGACCACCGAGCGGCTGGGTTTCACCGGCCGCGGCGAAGGCGTGGCGGCGCAGGCCGTCGCCACCGTGCGCATCCTGGAGGACATTTGATGAAGACCCTCGTCGCCGCTCTGCTGCTGCTCGCCGGCCAGGCACCGGCGCAGCAGGAGCGATGCATTTCGCCGGCTGAAGCAGGGCGCATCGCCACGGCCCTGTTGCCCTCGGTGATCGAGTCCCTTGCCCGCCAGTGCACCGCGCACCTACCTGCGAACGCCTTTCTCGGCGATCGCTCGCGTCTTCTCGCCGAGCGGATTCGAAGCGAGACGGCCGATGTCCGCCCCAGCGCGGTCGCGACGATGATGTCGATCACCGGTCAGGACGTCGCTGTGATCGGGGACAACTCCGATCAGATGATCGCCGTCCTCGCCGCGAGCATGACGAGCGACGTGACCGCCGTGCAATGCCGCGGCGCGAACGATCTGATCGAGGCGCTGGCCCCCCTGCCCACCGCCAATTTCGCCCAGGCCTTCGGCGCCGTGCTCGGCGTGGCCGCAGCCGAAGCCGGCGAGGACGCGCCGCCGATCTGCCGCGAATGAGCGATGCTCGCGACTTCTGCCTGCCGGCCGGACTGGTCGAGGCGGCGCGCAAGGCGGTCGACGCCAATCGCGCCGCCGGACGCCGCATCGCGGTCGCCGAGAGCTGCACCGCCGGCCTCGTCGCGGCTGCGCTGACCGAGATTCCCGGTTCGTCGGACGTGTTCGAGGGTGGCTTCATAACCTATTCCGACCGCGCCAAGATCGCCTTGCTCGGCATCAGCGAGGACGTGCTCGACACGTTCGGCGCGGTCTCGGTCGCCGTCGCCTGGGGGATGGCGCAAGGCGCGCTCGCCCGCACCAGGGCGGACGTCGCGGTTGCGATCACCGGCATCGCGGGCCCGGACGGCGGCAGCGCGCGCAAGCCGGTCGGCACCGTGGTCTTCGCACGCGCGCTGCGCGGCGAGGATCCGAAGCAGATCGTCGCGGACCATCGCGAATTCGGCGACCTCGGCCGCGGCGGCGTGCGCCTTCAGGCGGCGCTCTGCGCGCTGGAGCTGCTGCTCCCCTCCGAACAGTCGCCGTAGAGCGCGTGCGCGCGCGTCTCGAACGCGCCGATCATACGCCTCAGCGCGCGGTCGAACATCTGGCCCGCGAGGCTCTCGAAGATGCGCGACTTGAACGCGAAGTCGACGCAGAAATGAATGTCCGTGCCGCCCTGCCCGTCGGGCTCGAACTTCCAGCTGTTGTGGAGATATTTGAGCGGCCCCTCGATATAGTCGACGGCGAGGCTCAGCGGCCGCTCCTTGGTGACCCGCGAGGTGAAGGTCTCCTTGATCGCCTTGAAGCCGACGACGAGGTCCGCGATCATAAGAGACGGCGTGTCCGAGCGCACCCGCGTCGCCGCGACCCAGGGGAGAAACTCCTGATAGCGGCCGACGTCGGCGACCAGGTCGAACATCTGTTCGGGCGTGTAGCAGATGTTGCGGGTCTCGCTGTGGCGCGGCATCGCTAACCCGTCGTCCCGGCGGAGGCCGGGACCCCAGCGAGAATGAGCACCGAGCTTTTCACCCGCCGAGACCCCGGCCTTCGCCGGGGTGACGAGCAAGAAGCTTGGCTTCCCGCGCGGCGCGCATCGCCGCGAAATCGTCGCCCGCATGGTAGCTGGAGCGGGTGAGCGGCGAGGCGGCGACCATCAGGAATCCCTTGGCGCGCGCGATCGCGGCATAAGCGGCGAAGGCCTGGGGGGTCACGAACTCCTGCACCCCGGCGTGGCGCGGGGTCGGCTGGAGATACTGGCCCATGGTCAGGAAATCGACGTCGGCCGAGCGCATGTCGTCCATCACCTGATGCACCTCCAGCCTTTCCTCGCCCAGTCCGACCATGACGCCCGACTTGGTGAAGATGGAGGGATCCTGCCGCTTGACGCTTTCGAGCAGGCGCAGCGAAGCGTAATAGCGCGCGCCGGGCCGGATCGTGGGATAGAGCCGCGGGACGGTCTCCAGATTGTGGTTGTAGACGTCGGGCCGCGCGGCGACGATCGCCTCGATCGCGCTCTCCGGCTTGTTCCTGAAGTCCGGGGTCAGGATCTCGATCGTCGTCGCGGGCGCGTTGCGGCGCAGCGCCTCGATCACCCGCACGAACTGCTTCGCGCCGCCGTCGGGGAGGTCGTCCCGGTCGACCGAGGTGACGACGATATGCTCCAGCCCGAGCTCGGCGGCGGCGACGGCGACATGCTCGGGCTCGATCGGGTCGACGGCCTTGGGCATGCCCGTCTTGACGTTGCAGAAGGCGCAGGCGCGGGTGCAGGTGTCGCCGAGGATCATCACCGTCGCGTGCTTCTTGGTCCAGCACTCGCCGATATTGGGGCAGGCCGCTTCCTCGCAGACGGTGGCGAGGTTGAGGCGGCGCATCAGCTTCCTGGTCTCGGCGAAGCCGACGCTGGTCGGCGCCTTGACCCGGATCCAGTCGGGCTTGCGCGGCTTGGGCACGGCTCCCGCGACGCGGCTCGGGACGGGGATCGGATCGGCTTCGCTCATGGCCCGCAGATAGCGATGGGCGGGGCGGCTTGCCACCCCTTCCCTCGCCTCCTAGGGTCCGTACTCGATACCCGCAACGGCCGTGACGGAGCGGATTTTGGTCCAGGGGAAGGAGCGAGGAGGGAGCGATGCTGTCGCATCGTGACCGACGAGCGACGCGGCCCTGGTCCAAAAGCCGCCCGCCGCGAAGCGGTCGTCCGGAGAAGGCCTCCGGCTGCGTCGGCCGGCTTGTCCGGGCAACCAGCCCGGCCTGCGCCGTCCTCCTTGCCGGAGGCCTTCTCCGGACGATCCCGACCATTGCGGGTATCGAGTACGGACCCTAACGGCGGCGGCATGACCAAGTTCAGCGACCTCGTCGAAGGTTATCGCCGCTTCCGTGACACTGGGTGGAGCCGGGAGCGCGAGCGATGGACCGAGCTCGCCGAGGGCCAGAGTCCCCGGGTGATGGTGATCGCCTGCTCGGACAGCCGCGTCGATCCCGGCCAGATCTTCGACGCCAAGCCGGGCGAGATGTTCGTCGTCAGGAACGTTGCCAACCTCGTTCCTCCTTACGAGACCAGCGCCGGGCGCCACGGAGTCTCGGCTGCGCTGGAGTTCGCCGTCACCCAGCTCGAGGTCGAGGAGGTGATCGTGATGGGGCACGGCTTCTGCGGCGGTTGCGCGGCCGCGCTGACCGGCCAGTTCGACGACGCGCCGCACGGCGAGGGGCATTTCATCGCCGACTGGATCGCGCTGCTCGCCGAGGCGCGCACGAGGGTGCGCGATGCCCACGGCGACAGCGGCTTCGATCGCGCCGCCTTTCGCGAGATGGAGCTTGAGGCGGTGCGGGTCTCGCTCGCCAATCTCAGGACCTTTCCCTGGGTCGCCGAGCGCGAGCGCGACGGGCGCCTCGCCCTCCACGGCGCCTTCTTCTCGATTGCCGAAGGCGTGCTCCATGTGCTGGATGAGCGAAGCGGCCGATTCGAGCCGGCCTGAGAGGGCTCATTAGATGGAAACCGGCGCGATCGTCTCGGTGACGGCCTATTTCGCGGCGATGCTCGCGATCGGCTTCTACGCGTGGCGCAAATCGACCGAGAACATCAAAGGCTATCTGCTCGGCGGCCGCGACCTCGGCCCGTGGGTGGCGGCGCTCTCCGCCGGTGCCGCCGACATGAGCGGATGGCTGCTGATGGGCCTTCCCGGCGAGATGTTCCGGATCGGCTTCAGCGCGAGCTGGATCGCGATCGGCCTCCTTGCCGGCGCCTACGCCAATTATCTCGTGGTCGCGCCGCGCCTGCGCGTCCACACCGAGCGCGCCGGGGATTCGATCACCGTTCCCGAATTCTTCGAGAAGCGATTCGCGGACCGCACACGCGTGCTGCGCGCCTTCTCCGCTTTGGTGATCATCGTCTTCTTCACCCTCTATACGTCGAGCGGCATGGTCGCGGGCGGCAAGCTGTTCGAGAGCGCGTTCGGCGCCGATTATACGTTCGGCCTCTGGCTCACCGCCGGCGTGATCATCGTCTACACCTTCTTCGGCGGCTTCCTCGCCGTCAGCCTCACCGATTTCATCCAGGGCGCGATCATGTTCGTCGCGCTCGTGCTCGTCCCCGTCGTCGCGATGATCAGCGTCGGCGGCCCAGGCGAGGTCGCCGCCGGCATTTCGGAGCTCAGCCCGGCGATGTTCGGAATCATCGGCGAGCTCGGCTTCGTCGCGATCGTCTCCAGCCTCGCCTGGGGCCTGGGCTATTTCGGCCAACCGCACATCATCGTCCGTTTCATGGCGGTCCGCTCGGTCCGCGACGTGCCGCTGATGCGCAGGATCGGCATGAGCTGGATGCTCGTGACCCTGATCGGGGCGCTCGCGACGGGCTTCGTCGGCGCCGCCTACGCCGCCCGCAACGGTCTCAGCGTCGCCGATCCCGAGACGATCTTCATCCTCCTCTCGGGGCTCCTGTTCCACCCGCTGATCACGGGCTTTCTGCTTTCCGCTCTGCTGGCGGCGATCATGAGCACCATCTCGTCGCAGCTGATCGTCTCGTCGAGCTCGCTCACCGAGGATTTCTACCGCAGCTGGCTGCGCCGCGAGGCGAGCCAGAAGGAGCTGGTGCGGGTCGGCCGTTTCTCGGTGGTCGCGGTCGCCCTCGTCGCGATCGCCCTTGCCTACGACCCGGAGAGCAACATCCTGGGGCTCGTCGCCAACGCCTGGGCGGGCTTCGGCGCCGCCTTCGGACCGATCGTGATCCTCAGCCTCACCTGGAAGCGGCTTACCCGCAACGGCGCGCTCGCCGGGATGATCGTCGGCGCCGTGACCGTGCTGGTCTGGATCTACGCGCCGCTGCTGGCCGGCGGCGAGGCCCTGAGCTCGCTGATCTACGAGATCGTGCCGGGCTTCCTGCTCTGCGGCGCAACGGCAATCCTGGTCAGCCTCCTCGGCGCGCCGCCGGCGCCCGAAGTCGTGCGGGTTTTCGAGGAAAGCGCGAAGGAGCTTGCGGAGGCGCGTCGAAGCCGGCGGGCGGCGGGATGACGCTTGGCCCCTTCCCCCTCGGGTCGATCGCCGCCGTGAGCGTCGCAGCGGCCGTGCTTCCCGCCTGCACCGCCTCGGTCACCCATCCGACCAAGACAGCGGCGGAGATGCAGGTCGACATCGAACATTGCACGCAGCGGGCGCATCGCCGCTACTGGATGGACCCGGTGGCGGCGCTGTATCGCTCCTACGACTGCCTGGAAGCACGCGGCTACCGTCGCGACGAGGGCGACTTTGCGGCGCAGGTCGACCGCGCCCTCGGCGAGCGGCAAAAAGCGCCGCGCGAGCCTCCACAGGCCTGCCGGGTCCCCTGCCGCCGCCGCTGAACCTTTTAGTAGATGAAGCCCTCGCGCTCGAGGAAGTCGCCCTCGGCGGCCTCGCGGCGCGGCGCCGCCGCTGCGGGGGCCGGAGCCGGGCGCGACGGCGGGCGCCGGCGCAGTTGCGCATGCGGCCTGGTTTCGGCGACACGACTCGCGGGAGGCAATGGATCGCCCGTGGGCATCACCAGCTGGGGCGAGGAAGCAGCCGCGGCCACGGCGCTCTGCGCGGGCCGCGCCAAAGCGAGCGCGGCCGCCGCCATTTCGTCGACCTCCTCCTCCAGCGTGACCGGGGCGGGCCTGGCCGGAGCCTTCGCCTCGGCGGAGCGCTCGGGCACGACGCTGAGGCCGTAGCGCTCCCCGCCGAGCGCCGCGACGAGCAGGCCGAGCAAGGCCGCCACGATCCAGCCGGCGCGGGCGGAGAATCGGCTCGGCCCGATCAGTTGCTCCGCCTCGGCCGCAAGCATCTCCTGCTTGCGAGTCCATTCGCGCTGGTCGTAGGCGGCCCGCCTTTGCGGATCGCGCAGCACCGCATATGCCGCGTTGATCTGGGCGGCCCGCTCGGCCGCGCCGGCGTGGTCGGGATGGTGCTGCTTCATCAGCGCCCGATAGGCGGCTTCGACGACGGCGGGCTGCGCGTCCGGCGTGACGCTGAGGTCATCGTAGAAGCTGTAGGGCCTGGCCATTTCGCTCCGGCATATTGCCGCAACCGATCCGCCCCCGCCAGCCCGAAAAAGAGAAGCCAATAAAGAGGCTTAGCGGGTCGAGCTCCGCCCCTCGGCGCTCAGGCCGACATATTTGAGCGTGAGGTCGGCGAGGCTGTCCAGCACCCAGGAAGCCATCGCCTGCTCTTCGGAAAGGCTGGCCCTGAGCAGCGGCACGGCGACCGCGAAATCGCCCGCCTCGGCGATCGCGACCAGCGAGGTGTAGCTCGCAATCTCGAAATTCTCGAAAGCGTGATTGACGATGTGGTTCTTGAGCACCTCGTCGCCGGCCATCGAATTGGACAAAGCGGCGATATTGCCCATCAGCGACATCGCCGCGTCGCGCCAGCTCGAATGGGTCTCGTTCAGGCTGTGGAGGATCTCTTCGAGCCGGCGGAGCTGCCCCTCCGTCTCGACTCGGTGCGCGCGGAGGCGATCGGCGATCTCGGGATAGCGGGTCAGCCGGTCGAGCTGCCGGTCGATCAACGCCAAAGATTGACGTTCGACCGCATGGGCATTTTGCAGCCCGGTGACGAACACCGAGCGGACATTGTGGGACGGCGTATAGATGGGCATGGCTCGCGCTCCTGTCGGCCGTCAGAACGGCGGAGCGCGATGAGCGATCCGGCTATTCGGGAGCGACGGCTTTGGCCGGATCCTTCTTCGGCGCCGCACCGGCGGGCTCGACCACGCGAATGTGGAGTTCGCGCAACTGCCTCGCCGTCACTTCCGAAGGCGCGCCCATCATCAGGTCCTCGGCGCGCTGGTTCATCGGGAACAGCACGACCTCGCGGATATTGGGCTCGCCCGCGAGCAGCATGACGATCCGGTCGATGCCCGGCGCCGAGCCGCCATGGGGCGGCGCGCCGTATTTGAACGCATTGATCATTCCGGAGAAATCGCGGTCGACGTCCGCGTTCGAATAGCCCGCGATCTCGAACGCCTTGTACATGATGTCGGGGCGGTGGTTGCGGATCGCCCCGGACGAGAGCTCCACGCCGTTGCAGACGATGTCGTACTGGTAAGCGAGGATCTCCAGCGGGTCCTTCGTCTCCAGCGCCTCGAGCTCGCCCTGCGGCATCGAGAAGGGATTGTGCGAGAAGTCGACCTTCTTCGCCTCCTCGTCATATTCGTACATCGGGAAATCGACGATCCAGCAGAATTCGAACCGGTCCTCGTCGATCAGGTCGAGCTGCTCGGCGACGCGGGTGCGCGCCGCGCCGGCGAGCCTCGCCGCCTGCTTTTCCTTCCCGGCCGCGAAGAAGATGCCGTCGTCGGGGCCGAGGCCGAGCTCAGCGATCAAAGCGCGCGTCGCCTCCTCGCCGTGATTCTTGGCGATCGGCCCGCCGAGCTCGCCGCCTTTCTGGGTGATGTAGCCGAGCCCGGCATGGCCCTCGCCCCGCGCCCAGTCGTTCATCTCGTCGAAGAACTTGCGGCTCTTCTCGGCGGTCCGCGGCGCCGGGATCGCGCGGACCACGCCCCCGCCCTCGACGATCCGGGCGAACAGGCCGAAGCCCGAGCCGCGGAAATGATCCGACACGTCCGAGATCAGGATCGGGTTCCTGAGGTCCGGCTTGTCGGAGCCGTATCTGAGCATCGCGTCGCGGAAGGGAATGCGCGGGAAGCTGCCCGCGGGGGTGACCGCGCGGCCCTCGGCGAACTCCTCGAACACACCGGCGAGCACCGGCTCGATCGCCTGGAAGACGTCCTCCTGGGTGACGAAGCTCATCTCGAAGTCGAGCTGGTAGAATTCGCCTGGGGACCGGTCCGCGCGCGCATCCTCGTCGCGGAAGCAGGGGGCGATCTGGAAATAGCGGTCGAAGCCGGCGACCATGATCAATTGCTTGAACATCTGCGGCGCCTGGGGGAGCGCGTAGAATTTGCCCGGATGGACGCGGCTGGGGACGAGATAGTCGCGCGCGCCTTCCGGCGACGAGGCGGTGAGGATCGGCGTCTGGAACTCGGTGAAGCCCTGCTCGACCATCCGCCTGCGGATCGAGGCGATCACGTTCGAGCGCAGCACGATATTGCGGTGGATGCGCTCGCGGCGCAGGTCGAGAAAGCGATATCTCAGGCGGATGTCCTCGGGATAATCGGCCTCCCCGGCGACCGGCAGCGGCAGCTCCTGGGCGATCGATTGCACCGCCACCTCGTCCGCATGGACCTCGATGTCGCCGGTCGAAAGGTTCGGATTCACCGCCTCCGCGGCGCGGGCGACGACCTGCCCCTCGACGGTGATCACGCTCTCGGCGCGCACCTTGTCGAGCGTCGCGAAGGCCGGGTCCGCGACGTCGGCCACGATCTGGGTGATGCCGTAATGATCGCGAAGGTCGACGAACAGCAGATTGCCGTGGTCGCGCTTCCGGTGGACCCAGCCCGACAGCTTGACGCGCTCGCCGACCTCCGCCGCGCGGAGCTGGCCGCAGCTATGGGTCCGGTATGCGTGCATCGCTGGCGCCTTGATTCAGGTTTTGGTGATTTGGACAGGGGCCGCGCTTCGCGGCGCAGGTCCGCTTTGTCAAGGCGATAGCCCGCGCTATAGGCCGCCCCAATATGCACATCCATCCCCTGATCACCGACAGCGAATCGCTCTCCGCGCTGTGCGAGCGGCTCGCCCGCTCCCCGTTCGTCGCGGTCGACACCGAGTTCATGCGCGAGAACACCTACTGGCCGGACCTGTGCCTGTTCCAGATCGCGAACAGCGACGAGGCGGCGGCGATCGATCCCAAGGCGGAGGGCATCGATCTCACGCCCCTGCTCAGCCTGCTGGTCAACAACGAGCATGTCATCAAGGTCTTCCACGCCGGCGGCCAGGACATCGAGATCATCTTCAACCTCACCGGCGGCACGCCGCACCCGATCTTCGACACCCAGATCGCCGCGATGGCGCTCGGGCTCGGCGAGCAGATCGGCTATTCGAACCTGTGCGAGAGCCTGCTTGGCAAGACCCTCGACAAGGGCGCGCGCTTCACCGACTGGGGCCGCCGGCCGCTCGAGGCGCGCCAGATCGACTATGCGATCGGCGACGTGACCCATCTCGCCGTCCTCTTCCCCAAGATGCTCGAGCGGCTGCGGCGGACCGGACGCGGCGCCTGGCTCGATCAGGAGATGGAGCGGATCGCCGACCCGGCCAATTATCTCAACGATCCGGCGGTCGCGTGGAAGAAGGTCCGCGTCCAGAGCCGCAAGCCCGAGGTCCTCGGCCGATTGAAGGCGATGGCCGCCTGGCGCGAGATCGAGGCGCGTTCGAAGAACCTGCCGCGCGGCCGGATCATGAAGGACGAGACGCTCGCCGACGTCGCCCTCCATCCGCCGGCCTCGCAGGAGAAGCTCGCGCAGGTTCGCGGCCTGTCGCCGTCCTGGCGGACCAACGATATCGGCGCGCGGCTGATGGAGGCGCTCGCCGCCGCCGATCCCCTCCCCGCCTCCGAGCTGCCGCCGCGCGACGACAAGTCGCCGGGCCTCGGCAAGGAGGGCGCGCTGATCGCCGACCTCCTGAAGCTCCTCCTCAAGATCCGCTCTCGCGAATCGAACGTCGCGCCGCGGCTCATCGCCCGCGCCGACGAGCTCGAGCAGCTCGCCGCCGGCCGCCGCGAAGGGCTCGCCATCCTCGAAGGCTGGCGCTTCGAGGAGTTCGGCCGCGACGCTCTCGACCTGGTCGAGGGCCGGCTCGCTTTCGCGGTGCGCGGCGGCAAGATGGTGATGACCCGCGCCGAAGCCGACGCCTGATAGGGACAGTAAGGGGACAGTTACGTAACTGTCCCCTTACTGTCCCTGAACTTCGCCCTTCGGATCAGCCGCGCCTCGACCAGGGCGCGCTTGGCCACCGGCACGGTCAGCCTCTTGTGGTGCGAGAGAACGGCGCGATCGAGCGCGTCGACGACCCGGAGCACCGCCACATAGGAGCGTTCGATCCGGGGCACCAGGAAGTCGGCGATCTCGGGCGGGGCGGCGATGCCGCGGTCGCCGAGCAGCTTCAGGATCAGAGCCGCCAGCAGCGCATCGTCCGGCGGCGCGATCGCGATCTGGGGAGTGGCGGCGAGCCGGGAGCGGAGGTCGGCGAGCTTCACCTCCCAGCGCGGCGGCGGCGCGGCGGCGACGATCAGCAGCGGCCTGCGGCTCTCCTGCGCCTCGTTCCAGGCGTGGAAGAGGCTCTCTTCCTCATGCTCCTCGGCATCGTCGAACAGCCGCCCCCCTGTCTTGCGCACGAAAATTCGGCCGAGCAGGCTCCGCCCCGATTTTCGCGGTCCGGTGAGCAGAGTCGCCATGACCGGCCACAGCGACCAGCGCTTGAAATGGTCGAAGGCGGCGCGGTTCGCCTCGGAGATCAGGAAATCCTCGTCCTTGTCCGCCACCGGCCAGTGGAACGGCAGGGCGATCTGGCTCATTTCAGTGCTCAGCGCGAGATACGCAGGGTGGTGCCGGAGCCGCTCACCGACCAGCCCTGCGCCCGCAAAGCGGCGGCAAGCGCCTCCGGGTCCCCGGTGAAGGTGACGCGCATCGTCGAGCTGCCGCCCAGCGCGGTGCTGACCGTCAGCGCGGAGGTGACGCCGCGCACCCGGCTCACCGCCACTTCGGCCCGCTGCACCGCTTCGGCGTCGGGCGAATCGAACTGGATCCGGTAGGCCTGCGCGGCGCCGCTGACGGGCTGGTCCGGCCCCTCGGCCGCCGAATCCTCGCGCGCCTGCGCCCGCTCCTCCGCCTCCTCGGGGGGCAGCTCCTCGATCTGGGGGGCGATGTAGAGGGTCGGGTCGGGGGTCAGCCGCCCCTCTCCCAGCGCGGCCACGAACAAGGCGTCGAGGCGGCGCACCCCCTCGTCGAGCATCCGCGGGATGGACGCGGCATCCGGGGCGCGCAGCGTGAAACGGCCGAGCACCTCCCGGTCCGGTCCGTGCATCGCGGTGAAGGTGGCGACCGCCGGCCCCCCCGGCCAGAGCCGGCGCAGCTGCACTTCGGGCACGAGGATGTCCGCCGCGCCATATTGATCGAGCAGCACGCGCCACATGCCGCGGCTGCGGCGCCCTGTCTGCATCGCGTTGAGCAGCAGAGGATCGGCGCCGGAGCCGGAGCTGCGGACATAGTCGATCGGGCTGTTGGCCGTGCGGAAGCGGGCCCAGGCGTGCTGCCATGGGTTGCGGAACTCCATCGAGTAGGCGGTACCGCCCGTCACCATGACCGGGATCACCAACATTGCCGCGGAACGCCGGACGAGACCGGGGACGCCGAGCATCTGGCCGGTACGGCCGCGGTCGAACAGCACGCCGAGCCGGGCGATGTAGCGCCGCGGGCCGATCTGTTCCTCCTCGATGATCACCCCGGAGACGATCCCGCTCAGCACCGATTCCGCGATCGACGGCGCTTCCGAGACCGGGCGGTTGTTGGTCCGCGCCCAGAGCATCTTCCAGCCCTGCGCCATCGCCCTTCGCCAGCCCTCGATCCTCGCCGCGTGAGCGGTCTCCGCGACCACGTCGACCTCGACCCCGGTGACTTCGAACGCGCTGGCGCTGTCGACCGGCGGGATGCCGCGCTCCGCCCCGTCGAGTTGCGCCCAGAGCGCCCCGCCGGCGCCGGCCAAAGCGAGCGCGGCCAGAATCGCTCGGCTGGCGGAGGGGCGAAAACGGCGGGCAAGCGTCACGGGCGCCTTTTTGGCGAGTTGGCCGTGGAAATCCAAGCGCGTTGTGGCTAGCGCGGGCTTATCAGCATCCCCGCTCATCCTGAGGAAGGGCTGAGCTTGGCGAAGCCCGCCTCGAAGGACGGGGCGAAGGTCCTTCGAGACGGTGATCAGGTCGGATCATCCCCCAGATGATCCTGAAACATGCCGGGGGCATGTTTCACCTGATCACTTCGCCAGGCTCAACGGCTCCTCAGGATGAGCGGAATTTCCGCGAGGGCGCATTGAGCGACGGCGAATCCTGGACTTACGCGCAAGCCGGTGTCTCGATCGGGGCGGGCAACGCGCTGGTCAGGGCGATCGCGCCGCTCGCAAGGGCAACGGCGCGGCCGGGAGCGGACGCGGCGCTCGGCGGGTTCGGCGGGTTTTTCGACCTCAAGGCGGCCGGTTACCGCGACCCGCTGCTGGTGGCCGCGAACGACGGGGTCGGCACCAAGCTCAAGCTCGCGATCGAAAGCGGGCGCCACGAAGGCGTCGGCGTGGATCTCGTGGCGATGTGCGTCAACGACCTCGTCGTCCAGGGCGCCGAGCCGCTCTTCTTCCTCGATTATTTCGCGACCGGCCGGCTCGACACCGAAGTGGCGCAACGCGTCGTCGCGTCGATCGCCGAGGGCTGCAAGGAAGCGGGCTGCGCCCTGATCGGCGGCGAAACCGCCGAAATGCCCGGCATGTACGCCGAGGGCGACTACGACCTCGCCGGCTTCTGCGTCGGCGCGGTCGAGCGCGGCGAGGCGCTCACCGGCGAGCGGGTGACGGAAGGCGACGTCATAATTGGCCTCGCTTCGTCGGGCGTGCATTCGAACGGCTTCTCGCTGGTCCGCCGTCTCGCCGCCGAGAAAGGCTGGAAGCTCGACCGCCCCGCCCTTTTCGACCCGGACAGGCTGCTGATCGACGCGCTGCTCGAGCCGACGCGGATCTACGTCCGCTCGCTGCTGCCGGCGGTGCGGGCCGGCAGGGTGAAAGCGCTCGCGCACATCACGGGCGGCGGACTGCTGGAGAATATCCCGCGCGTGCTTCCGGAAGGGCTCCACGCGTGCCTCGACGCCGCCGCCTGGCCGCAGCCGCGGCTGATGGCTTTCCTCCAGGCCCAGGGCAATATCGAGCCCGGGGAGATGGCGCGGACCTTCAACTGCGGCGTCGGCATGGCCGTCATCGTCGCTCCTGACGATCTTAGCAACGTAACGCAAGCGCTTGAGGAGGCAGGAGAAACACTAATCTCGATCGGCCGCGTGACGCCCGGCCGGCGGGGCTGCACCGTCTCCGGCACGCGCGGCACCTGGAGCGCGCGCGGCGACTGGTCCGCAACCCACCATGGCTGACAAGATCCGGGTCGCGGTCCTGATCTCGGGCCGCGGCTCGAACATGCTCGCCCTTTCGGAGCACAGAAGGCGCGATCCCGACCGGCCCTACGAGATCGTGCTGGTCGCCTCGAACGTCCCGGAAGCGCGCGGCGTCGTCCTCGCCCGCCGGCTCGGCATCCCGGTCTGGACCCGGAGCCACAAGGGCATGGCTCGGGAGGAATTCGACCGGCTGCTCGACGCCGAGCTGCGCGCCCGCGACGTCGAGATCGTCGCCCTCGCCGGCTATATGCGCCTGCTTTCCACCGCCTTCGTCGACGGCTGGGAAGGCCGGATCCTCAACGTCCATCCGAGCCTCCTCCCGGCCCACAAGGGCTTCGACACCCACCGACGCGCGATCGAGGCGGGCGACGCCTTCGCGGGCTGCTCGGTGCACGTCGTCACGTCCGCGCTCGACGACGGGCCGATCCTCGCCCAGGCAAGCCTGCGCATTCGCCCGCGCGAAACGCCGGAACGGTTGGCGGAGCGGGTCCTTGCCGAAGAGCATCGCCTCTACCCGCAGGCGCTGGACGATTATTGCCGCGCCATCCTCGAGTCGCGAATCGCCGCCCAGAGGGGCTAACGAGCGCCCGAAACGCCCCCAGGGACCGAATTCGGCGAGCGGAGAAAAAAGGACAGGACTCGCAGCGTCTTGCGGTAGCGAACGCGGAATGGTTCCCGATTCGCACGGACGGTTCGTCCCGTTGCATGCTCACTCCGCCGTAACGAAGTTGTATGCTGCACCGCACAACGGCAAGGGTCGGTCCCGGTCAGCGGGGTGGGCGTATTTCTCCCTGACAAGACGTGGAACGCGACGCGTTGCCGGGCAGGTTGCCCGCGCTTCCCCTCGGTTCGGCGCCTGTTTTGGAGCTTCTGTGAGTCAGTCCCGTAACTTCCTGGCCGGCGCCCTGGGTGTCTGCCTGCTCTCCGGCGTCACTTTCGCCGCTGCCGATGCGGAAATGCTCGGCGCCAATGTCCCGGCCCTTCCTTCGGCCGAACCGCCGGTTTCTCTTTCTCCCGCCGTCGAGGCGCAGCCCGCTCAGCCGAGCGAAGTGCAGCCCGCGGCTCCCGCCATATCCCCCGTTGCTGTCGCCGCCCCGGCGGCGCCCGCCGCACCGGCGCGCCGCGCCACCGCGTCGACCGGCGGCTCCGACGCCGAGCTCAACTGCCTCGCCCGGGTCATCCTCTACGAAGCCGGCGCCGAATCGCGCGCGGGCCAGCTCGCCGTCGCCCAGGTGGTGATCAACCGCACCCGTTCGGGGCGTTTCCCCCGCACCATCTGCGGTGTGATCAACCAGCGCGGCCAGTTCGCGTCGATCCGCAGCTATCGCGCTCCCGGCGGCGCCCGCTGGGCCCGCGCCCTCGCCGTCGCCCGCGAGGCGCGCTCGGGTGGACGCGTCGCCTCTGTCGGCAACGCCTTGTTCTTCCACGCGCGCCACGTCCCGGCCTTCCGCGGCCGCACCCGCGTGGCGCAGCTCGGCGGGCACATCTTCTACCGCTGATCGTCACCTGTTGAGAGGCGGGCGGCCTGAGCCGCCTGCCACCAGCCCCGCATCGTCTCGACCGGTACGTCGAGGCCGAGCATGCTGGTGGCCGCATGCCAGCGGTCGGCTGCGGCGACCACGGGGTCCGTCGCCGGGCCGGGCGGAAGGTCGCTCGCCCAGGAACGCAGCGCGCCAGCGTTGAACAATAGCAGGAAGAGCGACGCTGTCGCCACGACGCGGCTGGTCCAAAGCAGCGGCCGACCCCCGGCCGCCGCATCGTCGTCGAGATCGACCGGAGACGGCACGTGGACAGCGCCGGTGACTGCCGGGATCTGTGGGACAATCCAGGGTGCGTTCACTCCCCCCTCCTCTCAGAACTGGTAGTAGATGAAGGGCGCGACGCCTTCGGGACGCATCGCGTCGACGACCAGGATGGCGAAGCCGGTGAGCGCGCCGACCAATCCCGCCGGCATCCCCCGCACCCGGATCGCCGCGCGCCTGGTGCCGTCCGCCGGGAGGAAGTGGAGCGCCATTCCCATCGCGATCAGCACCGCGCCGAGCGGCGTCAGCATCGTCGCGGACCAGCTTCCGGCGCCGAGGCCGCCGAAATAAGCCAGCGCCTGTTCGAAGCTGTGGGAGCGGAAGAAGATCCAGCTGATCGTGACGATGTGGAAGGTCAGCAGGATCCCGAGTGCCTGCGGCAGCTCCGGCCAGCCTTCGGGGCGGAATTCGCGCCACAGCCGCTCGGCCGCGAGCACGGATCCGTGGATCGCGCCCCAGACGACGAACGTCCAGCTCGCGCCGTGCCAGAGGCCGCCGAGCAGCATCGTCGTGGCGAGCGCGAGGCACATGCGCTCGAGCCCGTGCCGGGAGCCGCCCAGCGGGATGTAGAGATAGTCCCTGAGCCAGCTCGACAGGCTGATGTGCCAGCGGCGCCAGAAATCCTGCAGGGACGCGGCGCGATAGGGCTGGTTGAAATTGTGCGGGAAGCGGTAGCCGAGCAAGGCGGCGATGCCGATCGCCATGTCGGTGTAGGCCGAGAAGTCGCAGTAGATCTGGACGGCGTATCCGTAAGCCGCGAGCAGCAGGTCGAGGCTGGTGTGGGCGGCGGGGTCGAAGAAGACCGGACCGACGAAGCCGGTGGCGAGCTCGGAGGCGATCACCGTCTTCTTGAACAGCCCCCAGACGATTAATAGCAGCGCCATCGCGACCATCGAGCGGGTGAGCTCAGGCGTCTTGCGGAACTGCGGGATGAGGTGGGAGGCGCGGACGATCGGCCCCGCGACGAGGTGCGGGAAGAAGCTCATCAGCAGGGTCATGTCGAGCAGCCCGGCGACCTCGGTCCGGCGCCGATAGACGTCGATGATGTAGCTCATCCCCTGGAAGGTGAAGAAGCTGATCCCCACCGGCAGGATGACCTGCATGATCGCGAGGTCGCGGCCCCAGCCGAGCGCGCGCAACGTCGCCTCGGCCTGCTCCATGAAGAAGCCGTAATATTTGAACCAGCCGAGGATCGAGAGATTGACGGCGACTCCGAGGCCGACGAGCAGCTTGCGGCGCTTCTCGTCGTCCTGCGCGGCGCCGATCAGGCGCCCGATCGCCCAGTTGAGCACGCCGCTGGCGATCAGCAAGGCGACGAAGCGTGCGTCCCACCAGCCGTAGAAGATCCAGGATGCGACCAGCAGCAGGATCTTGCGCCACTCGTTGCTGCCCTTGAGCAGCCACGCCCCGGCGAACACCGCGAGGAAGAAGAGGCCGAAGCTGAGCGTCGGGAACAGCATCAGCGTGTCTCCGGCTGCAGGAGGGCGGCGGCGAACATCCAGCCGAGCTGCTCGCCGCCGGCGCGGGTGAAGTGGACGAGGTCGGCACGCATCCAGCCCCGCGCGGCCCAGGCCGGCGCCGCGCAGGGGCCGCCCATCGCGGCGCGCGCGTCGAGGAAGCCCAGGCCGAGTTCGCGGGCGACCAGACGCTGGCGCTCGCGCACCCGGTCGAGCGCCGTCGGCGCGTAGAGGCCGGGACCGCAGGTGCGCACCGGGAGGCCGCCATTGCTGGCGAGCGCGACGTCGCGTGTGGCCGCGTCCGGCGGCGCGGAGAGGAGGATCGGCAGCTCCGCGCCGGCGAGGCGCCGGATCCGGGCGATGCCGCGGCGCAGCTCGCGCTCATAGGAATCGGCATCGAAGCGCGGCGCGAACGCTTCGTTGGTGCCGAAGGCGAGCACGACAAGGTCCGGCCGGTAGGCGTCGAGCTCGGCGCGGACCACGGCCTCGTGCTCGCGAGAGAGATGGGCGAGCTGCGAGCCGCTGACGCCGAGATTCGAGACGACGACCCCCCCTTCGCGGCGGAAAGTCGCGATGGAGGTAATGCCGACGCGATGTTCGTCGTAGACGGCGAGGGACGCCGCCGCAGCGGGGACGTCGCTGTCGAGGGTGCGGCAGGCGGCCTCCCGTCGCGGCGAGGCGAGCGGCCAATCCTCCTCGCGGTCGCCCAGCCGCAGGCGGAGCGTCCCCGCTCCCGGCTCGCGCAGCGCGCAGACGACGAACCGGTCGAAGCGATTGACCTCGTCGTCGCTGGCCACCGCGATCGAGGCGCCGGCGCCGCCGCTCGTCAGCGTGTAGCCGCTGAGGCCGACCGGCCGCGCTCCCGGGTAACCGGGCCCGAAGATCGCGCTCGCCGTCCAGGCCCCGCTCTGCGAGACGGTGACCCCGAAGGTGAGGTAGCCCGGATAGGGGCGCCCCGGCGCCAGCACGCCGCGGCCGCCCGCGCCGGAGCGGAGCTGGAGGAGGCGGCGGAGCGGCTGGGTGATCATGTCGCCGGCCGTGTGGCTGTCGCCCAGCTGGAGGATGTGGAAGGTCTCGCCCGCGCAGTGCCGCACCAGAGCAGCGGGCGCTTCGCAGGCGGCCGCGGCGAGGAAGAGCGACAGAGCGATCATCGCGCCCGCTGCGGCCCGCCGGCGCCGCTGTTCGCACGCGCCTCGGCGATCGATCGTTCGATGTCGGCCGCGAGCCCCCGGGTCAGCAGCATGTAACCGGGGATGGTCATGTGGACGCCGTCATTGGCCCGCGCCATGAAGCGGCGGCCGCTGCGCGGATGGGCGAGATAGGGCGCGTAGCGGCCGGAGGCGTCGGCGGTCATCCGCGCCGTCTCGACATAGGGCACACCGAGGCGCGGCATCAGCTCGGCGTAGAAGGCGTTGATCTGGCGGATCTGCGCCTCGAACGCCGGATCGCGCATCGTCGGCAGCCCGACCCAGTAGATCGCTGCCCCGTGCCTGCGAAGCAGGGCGACCAAAGCGGCGACGCGTCCCTCGACGATCTGCCGCCAGCGCTCGCTCATGAAGGTGGAGCCGCGGCCTTCGAAATAGATGCCCTGGATGTCGTTGGCGCCGAAGGAAAGGACGGCGATGTCGACAGGCTGCCCGTCGAGGCGGCGGCGCGTGTCCTCGAGCAGGTCGGTCGTCCGGTAGCGGGTGAAGCCCGTCGCCTGGCGGCTCATCTTGTGGACCACGATGCCCCGCGCGCTCGGCAGCTGCTCGTAGAGGCCGGCATGGAGCCCATCGCCGAAGCTGTCGCCGAACACGCCGACATGGACCGGCCGCCCTTCAGCGGCGGCGCGGGCAAGGCGCGGCATCGGCTGGCCCCGAGGCGCGGCCGCTGCCGGCGGCGCGGGCGGAGCGCTCGCCTGCGCTTCGGGCGCCGCCGCGCCGCCGAGCAGCGAGGCCCCGACCACGGCGCCGACGCCGAGGCCGACGAACAGCACGAGGGTTCGATCGAGTGCGAGAAGAAATTTGTGCCGGATTCGCATCGCCTGCGCCCCCAATCGGTTCGCGGCGATTCTCTATCAGACGCGCTTAAGCGACAATCCCAGGTGTCTAAGATTCCAGCGTTTTACATCTTTGTGCGGGCAACGACTCCTTTGTGGGGCCGCCGCCTCTTTTGTGCGCAGGACGACGGTTATCCGACGAGATTGTTGGGTTAGGAGGCCGCCACGTCCCCCGGACGTGGCTACGGCTCGCGGGGCGAGCCGTACCTCCTCACCCAACAATCTCATCCGGCGTGAAGAAGAAGTCGATCTCGATCCGGGCATTCTCGGCGCTGTCCGAGCCGTGGACGCTGTTCGCCTCGATCGATTCGGCGAGCTCGCGGCGGATCGTGCCTTCTTCGGCTTCCTTCGGGTTGGTCGCGCCCATCACCTTGCGGTTCAACGCCACCGCGCCCTCGGCCTCGAGCACCTGCACGACCACCGGCCCGGACGTCATGAAGGCGACGAGATCGTTGAAGAAGGGCCGCTCGCGATGGACCGCGTAGAAGCCCTCGGCCTGCTCGCGGCTCATCCGGATGCGCTTCGAGGCGACGACGCGCAGGCCCGCTTTCTCCAGCATGTTGGTGACCGCACCGGTGAGGTTGCGGCGGGTCGCGTCGGGCTTGATGATCGAGAAAGTGCGTTCGGTCGCCATTGCGATCGGACTCCGTGTCTGAAGGGCGGGATTTGGCGCGGCGTCTAATGGCGGCGGGACCATTCTGCAACCGTCATGGACCCTTGACCCAGCCTCCGTCGACCTGCTTCCAGTAGCGGCTCTCGACTCCGTCCCTCCCCTTCAGCGCGCGCCAGCTCGCCCGCGCCGCTTCCAGGTGCGCCGCGTCGAAGAAATAGAAGGTTCGCTCGAATTCGAGGGCTTCGTCGCGGAAGACCCCGTCGGCAAGGGCGATGTTCGTCGCGCCGTTAAGCGGCTCGGGCGCGACCGAGAGCAGGATCGGCTGCGCCTCGGGCGACGGCGCGTCGGCGCGCCCGTGCGGCAGGAAGCTGTCGGGCGCATGGGTCCAGAGCAGCCGGTCCAGCGCGCCGAGCAGCGGCTCCTCGGCGACGATCAGCAGCCGGCCGCCGGCGGCGAGCACCTTCTCGCAGATCGCCGGCAGCACCCGCTCCAGCGGCGAGGCGCCGAGGTGGTAGAAATCGACGATCATGGGGGGGATGCAGACTTAAGCCCCTCCCCTTGAGGGGGAGGGGTTTGGGGAGGGGTGGAGTCTCCGGAGGAGGCGCTGCCCAGATGACGAGTCCACCCCCACCCAAACCCTCCCCCCTCAAGGGGGAGGGCTTCAGGCCTCATGATATTTGGCGACGAAGCGGTCGAGCAGCGCGACGCCGTAGCCGGTCGCGCCTTTGTCGTAGAGGTGCGAGGGCTTGTCCGCCCAGACCATCCCGGCGATGTCGAGATGCGCCCATTTGACGCCCTCCTCGACGAACCGCCCGAGGAAGCAGGCCGCGGTGATCGATCCCGCCTCGCGCACGCCTGCATTCTTCATGTCGGCGATCGGCGAATCCATCAATTTGTCGTAGGCCTCGCCCAGCGGCATCCGCCACAGCCGGTCGCCGCTCTCCTTTCCCGCCTCGGTCAGGCGATCGGCGAGCCCGTCGTCGTTCGAGAACAGGCCGCCATATTCATGGCCGAGCGAGATGATCATCGCGCCGGTGAGGGTGGCGAGGTCGACCATCACCTCCGGCCTGTACTCGCGCTGCGCCCAGGTCATCGCGTCGCACAGCACCAGGCGGCCCTCGGCGTCGGTGTTGATCACCTCGATGGTCTGGCCGGACATCGAGGTGACGACGTCGCCGGGGCGCTGCGCGCCGCCGTCCGGCATGTTCTCGGCGAGGACGCAGATGCCGACGACGTCGGCTTTCGCCTTGCGCGCGGCAAGCGTGCGGATGGTGCCGGCGACGGCCGCGGCGCCGCCCATGTCCCATTTCATCGCCTCCATGCCGGCCGCCGGCTTGATCGAGATCCCGCCGGTATCGAAGGTGATACCCTTGCCGATGAACACCACCGGCTTGCTTTTGCCCGCGCCCTTCCAGCGCATCGCCAGCAGCCGCGGCGGACGGGCCGACCCCTGGCCGACGCCGAGCAGGGCACCCATGCCGAGCTCGCCCATCTCCTTCTCGTCGAGCACCCGGAAGTCGACGTCGAGCCCCTCCATGGCCTCGCGGCAGCGCTCGACGAAGGTCTCGGGATAGACGACGTTCGCCGGCTCGGTGACGAGGCTGCGGGTGAGGCCGAGCCCTTCGAGCAACGCCGCATGATCGCTCCAGGCCGCCTCCGCGCCGTCGCCGGCGCCGACGATGACCACCTCCTCCAGCGTCGGCTTCTGCTTGCGGCCGAGCTTGGTCCGATAGACGTCGTAGCGCCAGCTGCGCGCCGCGGCGCCGAAGCCGATCCGCGCCGCCGCCCGCGGCTCGAGATCGAGGCCGGAGACGTCGATCACCAGCCGCGTCTCGCCTGACGTGAGCAGCCGCCCGGTGAGCGCCCCGCCAGCTTTCTCGTAGACCGCCTCGTCCTCCTTGCCCGCGCCGAGGCCGACCAGGAGCAGGCGCCGTGCGGTTTCTCCTTCGGCGACGAAAGTTTCCGCGACGGCGGCCGCCTCGCGCTCGAAGCGCTGCGCCTCGGCCGAGCGGGCCGCGAGTCGCCGCGCCGCTTCGTCTAGCCCCGCCAGCCGGTCGTTCAGCGTGTCGTCGCCGCGCACCAATATGGCGAGGGCATAAGCGCCTTCGGGGCGCTTGGCGGCGAACGTGACTCGCATCGGGCTCGAACTCCTTCGATCTTCGGGCGCGCAGCCTTAGGCGCTGAGAAGGGCTCTGGCAAAGCCCGGCATTGCAGCCCCGCGCCGCGGGTGCGATAGGCGGCTGCCGGAGCCTGGCAGAAGCGGCGGGGATGAAGAAGTTCGAACTGATCTGCCGCACCGCTTTGCCCCTGCTGCTGTGCGCGCCTGCCGCGGCAGCGGCGCAGGATGCCCCTGGTCCCGCCTCCGCGTCCCCCATCGGCACGCAGCCTGCCCAGGACGACGACGAGTCTCGGGTCTCGTTCAGCGCCGACCGCCTGACCTATGACGAGGGCGCCGACGTCGTGACCGCAACCGGCGCGGTGCGCATGACCCGGGAAGGCTATCGGCTCAGCGCCGACCAGGTGTCGTGGAACCGCGCGACGGGCCAGGTCCAGGCCGAAGGCAATGTCCGGGTGGTCAGCCCCGAAGGCGACGTCGCTTATGGCGACAGCGTGGAACTCACCGACACCCTGAGGGACGGCGTGGTCTCGAACCTGCTGCTCGTCCTCGAGGACGGCGGCCGCCTCGCCGCATTCGACGCGCGACGCGAGAACGGCCGCACCACCCTCAACCGCGCCACTTACTCCCCCTGCGCCGTGATCGGCGAGGACGGCTGCCCCCGCGACCCGACCTGGCACATCACCGCCGTCCGGGTCACCCACGACCCGGTCCGCCGGCGCATCTACTATCGCGGCGCGACGCTGAACCTGTTCGGCAGCCCGATCCTGCGCCTTCCGGGCCTGTCCCATCCCGACGGAAGCGGGGACGGCGGCGGCGGCAGCGGCTTCCTCATTCCGGACCTGCGCTTCACCCGCTCCAACGGGCTGGAGATCGTCGCCCCTTATTATGCGCGCCTCGCCCGCAACCGCGACCTCACCTTGACTCCGCACGTCTACAGCGACGTGCTGCCCATGTTCGAAGGCCAGTATCGCGCGCTGAACCGCCTCGGCGCCTACCAGATCCACGCTTACGCCACCCAGGGCTCGCGCCTTCGCGCGGACCCCAACGTGCCGCCGCCGCTCGGCGTCGAGAGCGGAATCCGCGCCTATGTCGACGCGAACGGCCGCTTCCAGCTCGATCCACGCTGGAGCGTCACCGGTTCCCTGCGCTACGCCACCGACCGCACCTTCCTGCGGCGCTACGACATTTCGCGCGAGGACAGGTTGCGCTCTCTGGTCGACGTGGAGCGGATCACCGCCGACAGCTACGTCTCGATCGCCGGCTGGGCCTTCCAGAGCCTGCGGCCGGACGACAGCCCCGGCCGCCAACCGATCGCGCTTCCGGCCGTGGACGCGCGCTTCCGCTTCGCCGACCCGGTCTGGGACGGGCGCATCGAGATTCAGGCGAACAGCCTCTCGATCCTCAGGACCGAGGGTCAGGACAGCCAGCGCGCCTTCGCCAGCGCCCGCTGGGAGCGCCGCTCGATCACCGGCCTCGGCCAGGAGCTGACTCTCACCGCTTATGCCCGCGGCGATGTCTATCACGCCAACGACACGCACTTCACCCAGACGGCCATCTATCGCGGCGTCGAGGGCTGGAACGGCCGCGTGATCGGGGCGGCCGCCGCCGACATACGCTGGCCGCTGGTCGGTCCGTTCCTCGGCGGCACCCAGCGGCTCACACCGCGCCTCCAGCTGGTGGCGTCGCTGCCGACGGAGAATATGGACATTCCAAATGAAGATGCCCGCGCGGTCGACCTCGAGGATTCGAACCTTTTCGCGCTGAACCGCTTTCCCGGATACGACAGGTGGGAAGACGGCGTGCGCCTGACCTACGGCGCCGACTGGGACCTCGACCTTCCGGGAATCGCGATCCGCTCGACCATCGGCCAGAGCTACCGGCTCAACAACCGCACCAGCATCCTGCCCCAGGGCACCGGCCTCTCCGACCGCTTCTCCGACATCGTCGGACGGACCAACGTCCGCCTCGGCCGCGACATCGCCTTCACCCACCGCTTCCGGATCGACAAGGACACGTTCGCGGTCCGCAGGAACGAGGTCGACGCGGTGGTCGGCGGCCGCCGCACCTATGCCTCGATCGGCTATCTCCGGCTCGACCGCAACGTCGACCCCGCGATCGAGGACCTCCGCGACCGCGAGGAGATCCGGTTCGGCGGACGGCTCCAGGTCGCGCGCCACTGGTCGCTGTTCGGCTCGGCCGTGATCGACCTCACCAGCGCCGAGGAGGACCCGACCACGACCACCGACGGCTTCTCCCCGGTTCGCCACCGGCTCGGCATCCTCTACGACGACGAATGCATCACGCTCGGGCTCACCTGGAGGCGCGATTACGAGACCACGTTCGATGCGCGCAGGGGCAACACCTTCCTGTTCCGGGTGGCGCTCCGCAATCTCGGACGCTAAGGTCCGGTTCAGCAACGCCGGGGCAGAACTAGGCGCCTGCATTTATTGGAGGAATGATGAAGCTCGGTACTCTTTCCAGGGCGGCGATGGTGCTGGCCGGCTCGCTGCTTTCGGTCGTCGCCGCCGCCCAGACCGCCGGGCAGACGCCTCCGCCCCAGGGCGGCCTCACCATTCCCGACGAGGTCCAGTTTCTCGGCCGCAGCGATCCGAACGTCCGCAAGGCGACCGCGATCGTCAACGGCGACGTCATCACCGAGTCCGACATCGACCACCGCCTGGCGCTGATCGTCGCCTCGCAGAACATCCAGATTCCGCCCGAGGAGCTGCAGCGCATCCGCCAGCAGGTGCTGCGCAACCTCATCGACGAATCCCTCCAGATCCAGGCCGCGCAGCAGCAGGAGATCGAGGTCAGCCAGCGCGACGTCGACGCAGCCTGGACCCGGGTCGCCGAGCGCTCCCAGCATACGCGCCAGAATTTCGGCGCCTATCTCCGCTCGATCGGCTCGTCCGAGCGCTCGGTCCGCCGGCAGATCCATGCCGAGCTCGCCTGGCAGCGCTACATGAACCAGCGCATCGCCATCTTCGTCAATGTCGGCGAGGAGGAGGTCCGCGCGATCCTCGACAGGATGAACGCCTCGCGCGGCACCCGCGAATTCCGGGTGAGCGAGATCTTCATGTCGGCGACTCCCGAGAATGCCGCGGAGGTCCAGGCCAACGCGCTTCGCATCCTCCAGCAGCTGCGCGCCGGCGCCTCCTTCCCCGCTTATGCCCGGCAATTTTCCGAAGCGTCGACGGCCGCGGTCGGCGGCGACCTCGGCTGGGTCCGCGCCGAGCAGCTGCCCGAGCCGCTGTCCCGCGCCGTCCAGGAGATGCCGGTCGGCTCGGTGAGCCCGCCCATCGCGGTGCCCGGCGGTTTCTCGATCATCGCCCTCGCCGATGCCCGCTCGATCCTGATGCCCGACGCGCGCGACGCGGTGCTCAGCCTCATCCAGATGTCGATCGCCTTCCCCGCCGGCTCCACCGAGGCCCAGGCGCGGCCCGCGATCGAGCGCCTCGTCCAGACCAGCCAGACGATGGGAGGCTGCGGCGGCGCCCAGGCGGCCGCGACCCGGCTCGGCGCCGAGATCGTCACCAACGACCAGATCCGCGTCCGCGATTTGCCGCCCCCGCTCCAAGAGATGCTGCTCAACCTCAGCATCGGCCAGGCGACGCGCCCGTTCGGCTCGATGGACACGCGCGTCAGCGTCCTCGTGCTGTGCGGCCGCGACGATCCGCAGCCGACCCTGCCGACCTTCGAGACGCTGCAGCAGCAGATCGAGGACGAAAGGGTCAACCGCCGCGCCCAGCGGGTGATGCGCGACCTCAGGCGCGACGCCGTCATCGAATATCGCTAGGGCCGCGCGCTTGCCTTTGCCGCTCGCCGTCTCGCTGGGGGATCCGGCGGGCATCGGCGCGGAGGTGATCGCGAAAAGCTGGGAAAGGCGGGAGAGCCGAGCGCTGCCGCCTTTCTTCGTCGTCGGCGAGATCGCCGCCTTCGCCGCGGTCTGGAACGGGCCGCTCGAGACGATCGCTTCCCCCGAGCAAGCCGATAGCGTCTTCCGGCGCGCCCTGCCGGTGCTGCGCGTCGGCGACGCCTGCCGGGTCGAGCCCGGCCGGCCCGACGGCGACGGCGCGCGCAGCGCCCTCGACGCGCTCGAACTCGCGGTCGGGCTGACCCGCTCGGGAGCGGCGGCGGCGATCGTGACCGGTCCGGTCTCGAAGGCCCAGCTCTACAAGATCGGTTTCGTCCATCCCGGCCAGACCGAGTTCGTCGCCGAGCGCTGCGGAATCGCGGCCGGCAGGGTAGCGATGATGCTCGCCGGACCCACCCTGCGGACCGTGCCGGTGACCACCCATTTGCCGCTCGCCCACGTGCCGGGAGCGCTGAGCGCCGACCTCATCGTCGGCAAGGGCCGCACGGTCATCCGGGGCCTGCGCCGCCAGTTCGGGATCGCGCGACCCCGGCTCGCCGTGGCCGGGCTCAATCCCCATGCCGGCGAGGACGGCGCGCTCGGCCGCGAGGATATCGAGATCATCGCCCCGGCGGTGGAGCGGCTGCGCCGGGAGGAGGAAGCGGACGTGACCGGCCCCCTCGCCGCCGACAGCATGTTTCATGCGCGCGCCCGCGCGGGCTACGACGCGGCGCTGTGCATGTACCACGACCAGGCGCTGATCCCCCTCAAGGCCCTCCATTTCGACGAAGGCGTCAACATCACGCTCGGCCTTCCGATCGTCCGCACCTCGCCCGATCACGGCACCGCCTTCGACATTGCCGGCCGGGACCGGGCCGACCCGGCGGCGATGATGGCGGCGATCGCGCTCGCGGCGTCCTGCGCGGCGCGCATGGCGGCCGGGTGAGCGAGGCGCTTCCGCCGCTGCGCGAAGTCATCGCCCGCCACGGCCTCAGCGCATCGAAGGCGCTCGGCCAGAACTTCCTGCTGGACGAGCAATTGCTCGACCGGATCGCCCGCGTTCCCGGGCCGCTGGCGGGCGAGCGCGTCTACGAGGTCGGGCCGGGCCCCGGCGGCCTCACCCGCGCGCTGCTTCGCGCCGGCGCCGAGGTGGTCGCGGTCGAGCGCGACCGCCGCTGCCTCGCGCCGCTGGGCGACCTCGCCCGCCACTTCGAAGGCCGGCTGCGCGTGGTCGAAGCCGACGCCCTCGCCCTCAACGAGGCTTCCGAAGCCGGCGCGGGCGCCCATGTCGTCGCCAACCTGCCCTACAATGTCGGCACGGCTCTGCTCGTCCGCTGGCTCGGAGGGGAGGCCTGGCCGCCCTGGTGGAAGAGCCTCACCCTGATGTTCCAGCAGGAGGTGGCCGAACGGATCGTCGCCAGGCCCGGCAGCGGGGCCTACGGCCGCCTCGCTGTGCTTGCGCAATGGCGCGCGCAGCCGCGCCTCGCGATGAAGGTGCACCGCTCCGCCTTCGTCCCGCCGCCCAAGGTGATGTCGGCGGTGGTCCACATCGTCTCCGCCGCGCAGCCGGAGGGGGTCTCCGCCCGCATCCTCGAAAGCGTCACCGCCGCCGCCTTCGGCCAGCGCCGCAAGATGCTCCGCCAGAGTTTGAAGGGCCTCCCCGGCGCGATCGAGGCCCTGGAGCGTCTCGGCGTCGACGCCGAGCGGCGCGCGGAGACGCTGGAAGTCGCAGACTTGGTGGCGATCGCCAGAGAGCTATGCCTCGGCCCCTCACCCCGGGCTTGATCCGGGGTCAGGAACACGGGCGCCTCAGATCATCCGCAAGCTCTTCGGTTCATGGGTGCCGAATCAAGTCCGGCATGACGGCTTAGTTGCGCTGGTTGGTGGGCGGCGACGGAGGCGGCGCGGTCTCGGGCCGCTGCGCCTGGACGACGTCGGCGGGCGGGCCGCGCTGGATCACCGCGGCGAGCGTCGTCGCCTGCGCGCAATTCTGGCCGCACAAAGTGCGCAGGCGGACGAGGTTGGCGCGGGCGCGATCGACGGCGCCGCGCTGGACATAGGCCTCCCCCTGACCGGCGAGAGCGTCGGCATCGTTGGGCTCGATCGCGAGCGCGGCGCCGAAGAAGCGGATCGCCTTGCCCGGCAGCCGCTGCGCCAGGGCGACCCGCGCCAGCGCGATATAAGCGGGACGGTTGCGCGGATCGACCGCGAGCGCCGTCTCGAGCAGGTCGATCGCCTCGTTGAAGCGGCCGGCAGCGCTGTGCGGCTGCGCCTGCTGGACGAGGGCGACGGAGCGCGGGTCGATCTGGTCGTCGGCGCGCTGGCCGTGGCCCGCGCTGGCGATGGTGGCGAGCGCGATCGCTGCGGCGAGGGCGACGGGGGTGAAACGCATCACGGTCTCCATATACCTGTCTTTCCGGCGGCTTAGCATGGCGCCCGCCACCGCGCGACGAAAAAGCCGTCCGTTCCGTCATGCGCGGGAGACAGGATCCTCCCCGGCCCGGCGGCCCTTCCGGCAGGGATAGGCATCGCTTCCGGAACCATGGCTGAACGGGCGCCGAACGCCTCCGCCTGCCCCCTCCCCTCCTCCGCAAGCAGCGAGCAGACCGCGTAGACCAGCGCGCCGCCGGGCTTCACCAGTCGCGCGGCCAGGTCGAGGAGATGGGCCTGGAGCGCGACCAGCCGCTCCAGCCGCTCCGGGGTCAGCCGCCAGCGCGTCTCCGGGTTGCGCCGCCAAGTGCCGGTTCCCGAGCAGGGCGCATCGACCAGGACGAGATCAGCCGCACCCGCCATGTCCGCCAGCGCTTCCGCCTCTTTGCCGGGGTCGAGCAGGCGCGTCTCGACGATCGAAACGCCTGCCCGCTCCAGCCGAGCCCTCATCCGCGACAGGCGCTGGCGGTCCGTGTCGCAGGCGAGGATGCGGCCCTCGTTCGCCATCTCCGCTGCGATCGCGAGCGTCTTGCCGCCCGCCCCCGCGCACAGATCGACGACGGTCATGCCCGGTGCGGCCGCACAGGCCAGCGCCAGCAATTGGCTGCCCTCGTCCTGCACTTCGACCAGGCCGGACCGCCAGGCGTCGGTCTCCTCGACGCGGAAGCCCTCGGGGAGGCGGAGTCCGATCGGCGAGTGTTGCGTAGGCTGGGCTTCGGGGATCGCGGCCAGCGTCTCGTCGCGCGTGCCTTTGAGGCGGTTGGTCCGCAGGTCCAGCGGCGCCCGTTCGAGCAATGCCGGGAGCTCCGCGGCGTCGATCCGGTCGGCGAGCCAAACCGGGGCGAGCGCGGCGGAAGCACACTCCTCGCCAGGGACAGGCGGTGCGGGGGCGTGCGGGCCGCCGTCGAACAGAGCGCGCAGCGCAGGCGCCTCCTCGGCAAGGCCGAGCAAAGCCGCCCGTCCCGACGCGGGCCGCTCGCCGCTCCTCCGGATGGCGCGGTAGACGAGCTCGCGCACCGCCCGCCGGTCTTTCGAGCCGGCATAGCGGCGCTGCCTGAAATAGCTGCCGATCAGGGTGTCCGCCGCAGGCCCCGCCGTCCGGGCCGCCTCGATCACCGCGTCGAGCAGCTCGATCGCCGCCTGCACCCGCGCGGCAGGGGTCATCCGCGCGTCGGATAATTGGGTGCCTCGCGGGTGATGGCGACGTCGTGGACATGGCTCTCGCGCAGGCCGGCATTGGTGATCCGGACGAACTTGGCGCGCCGCTGCAGCTCCCCGATCGTCGCCGATCCGGTATAGCCCATCGCCGCCTTCACCCCGCCGACCAGCTGGTGGACGACGTCGCGGGCATGGCCCTTGTAGGGCACCTGCCCCTCTATGCCTTCGGGGACGAGCTTCAGCTGGTCCTTGATATCCTGCTGGAAATAGCGGTCGGCCGAGCCGCGCGCCATCGCGCCGACCGAGCCCATGCCGCGATAGGATTTGTAGGAGCGGCCCTGGTAGAGGAAGGTCTCCCCCGGCGCTTCCTCGGTGCCGGCGAGCAGCGAGCCGATCATCACGCAGGACGCGCCGGCCGCCAGCGCCTTGGCGACGTCGCCGCTGGTGCGGATGCCGCCGTCCGCGATCACCGGCACGCCGGACTTCGCGGCTTCGGCGGCCGCGTCCATGACGGCCGTGAGCTGGGGAACGCCGACGCCCGCGACGACGCGGGTGGTGCAGATCGAGCCCGGGCCGATCCCGACCTTGACCGCGTCGGCCCCGGCATCGATCAGGGCGCGCGTGGCTTCGGCGGTCGCGACGTTGCCGGCGACGACCTGGACGGCGTTCGAGGCGCGCTTGATCCGCTCGACCGCCGCGCCGACGTCGCGATTGTGGCCGTGGGCCGTGTCGATGACGATAAGGTCGCAGCCGGCGTCGATCAGGGCCTGCGCCCGCTCATAACCCTTGTCGCCCACCGTCGTCGCCGCCGCCACGCGCAGCCGCCCGGCTGCATCCTTGGTCGCGTCGGGGTAGGTGACCGCTTTCTCGATGTCCTTGACCGTCACCAGCCCGATGCAGCGGCCCTCGCCGTCGACGACGAGCAATTTCTCGATGCGGCGCTGGTGGAGCAGCCGGCGCGCCTCGTCCTGGCCGACGCCGGGGCCGACCGTGACGAGATTGTCGCGGGTCATCAGCTCGGAGACGGGCTGGAGCGGATTCTCGGCGAAGCGGACGTCGCGGTTGGTGAGAATGCCGACCAGGCGCCCGCCCGCCTCGGTGACGGGAATGCCGGAGATCCTGTGCCTGGCCATCAGCTCGAGCGCCTGGGCCAGATTCTGCTCCGGGCGGATGGTGATCGGGTCGACCACCATTCCGCTCTCGTAGCGCTTCACCGCGCGCACCGCCGCCGCCTGCTCCTCCGGCTCCATGTTGCGGTGGAGGACGCCGAGGCCGCCCAGCTGGGCCATCACGATCGCCATGTCGGCCTCGGTCACCGTGTCCATCGCCGAGGACAGAACCGGGATGTTGAGCGCGATCTCGCGGGTCACCCGGGTGCGCAGATCGGCCTGGCTCGGCAGCACGCTCGATTCGCCGGGCTGCAGCAGCACGTCGTCGAAGGTGAGGCCGAGGCGGATGTCCATGTGGGTCTCGTTAGGATTCGGTGGGCTTCTATAGGAAGGCGCCCGGCGAGGCGCTAGGGTCACTCCTCAACGGCTCGATCCGCGAGGTCCATGAAGTTGCGGGCGGCCTCGCGGTCGGCCTCCTCCTTGAAGGCGACGTCGAGGTCGGGCGCGGCGCCGAGCATGTGGAGCAGGACCCAGAGGGCGAAGCGGGCGCGGCGGTCGGTCTCAAGGCCGAGGTCGACCCTCATCCGCTCAATCCCGGCTTCGAGCGCCGCCGGAGGCACCGAATGCAGGTCCGCCGTGCCGAAATAGCGGCGGAGCTGGTCGTCGAAGTCCATTAGCCGCCCCCCGGCGGCTGGTAGAGCGCGGGGTCGGCGAGACGGCGGGCGAGCGCCACGATCAGGTCGGCATCCTCGGCCGCGCCTTCGAGCGGGAGGTCGGGACCGGGTTCGTCGTCGGGCGCGTGATAGCGGCTCGAGAGAAAGGCCTGGAGCAGCTCCATGTTCGCGAACGAGCCGCCGACCATGACGGCGGGGACCCCGACCCGGGCGAGCGCGTAACCGTCCTGTCGACGCAGGAAGACGTCGGCGCCGTGGCTGTCGTCGAGCCGCCGCCCGAGCGAAGCGGCGGTGTCCGCGATCGCTTGGTCGAGCGGGGCAATGCCTCGCCCCACCACGGCGACCGGCTCGCCGCGGCCGTGGATCGCGACCGTGTCCATGTTGAGGGCGGCGACGATCGAGCCGATCGGCACCGCCGGGTGCGCTGCGAAATGCTCGGCACCGAGCAGGCCGTCTTCCTCCGCGGTGGTGGCGAGGATCAGGACGTCGCGGTCCGGACGCCGCGCCGCCAGCCGGCCCGCGGCCTCGATCAAAGTCGCGACCCCGCTCGCATTGTCGACCGCGCCGTTGCAGATGCGGTCCGCTTCGCCCTCCGGCCGGCAGAGGCCGAGATGGTCCCAATGGGCGAGCAGCAGCACGCTCTCTCCGCCCGCGCCCCCGCCCCTGGCGGTGCCGCGGATCCGGCCGACGACGTTGTTCGATCCGTAAAGCTGCACCTCGCTCATCACCTCGAAGCTGGCGCGAAGGTTGAGCGGGACGGCACGGAAGGACGGCCCCGCTCGCTCGTCGAGCAGCGCCGCGAAATCGCCGCCGCCCTCGGCGACCAGCCGCGCCACCTCCCCGGCCGGGATGGTCCCGGACACTGGCGGGAGCCCGTCGTCGCGCTCGACCCTGTTGTTCGCGCCGGCTTCGGCCAGCATCCGCCAGGGAAGATCGTCCGAGACGATCCCGATCACCGCGGCGGCGCCCCTCGCGGCGACCGCATGAACACGGTCCTGGTAGGACGGAAAGCTGGCCACGTGCGGCGGCTCGACCAAAAGCAGGACGACGGCGCCTGCCAGATCGGCCCCGGCGAGCTGGTCGATGCGGCGTCTGTCGTCGACGAAGCCGTGGCCGGCGAACACGACCGGTGCGTCCGCGACGCGCTGCTCGGCCCGGCTGCCGATCAGGGTGATGCGGCGGTCGTCGAACGCGAGCGGCCGGCCGTTCGCCGTCCAGCGCGCCCGGTGGGTCCCGCTGCGGCGCCGGATCAGGGCCACCGGCTGGTACCAGCCGCCGTCCGCGCCGGCCGGCTCGACCCCGCGGCGCGCCAGCTCGGCGGCGATATAGGAGATGGTGCGACGCTCGCCGTCGGTTCCCGGCGCGCGGCCTTCGAAGGCGTCGCTCGCCAGCACCTCCACGTGGCGCATCAGGTCGCGGGGCGTGACCGGCGCGTCGCGCTGTCCAGCGGCGGCGGGCGCGGCCGCGAGCAAAGCGAGCAGCAGGATCGGGCGAATCGCCATGCGCCCGGGCCTAGCTAGGGCGGCGCGCCTTGGCGAGGATCGCTTCGGCCTGCCGCACGTGCAGCGCCTCGATCATCCGCCCCTCGAAGCGCTCGGCCCCGTCCGTCGCAGCTGCGATCACCCGCAGCGCGTCCTCGACCTCCTCCTCGCTCGGGCCGAACAGTCTGTTCGCCGCGGCGATCTGGGCCGGATGGATCACCGACTTACCGTCGAACCCGAAGGCGCGGCCCTGCCGGCATTCCGCGGCCAGGCCCTCCTCGTCGTCGAGACCGTTATGGACTCCGTCGAAAGCCGCGACGCCGGCGGCGCGCGCGGCGAGGACGATGCGCTGCAGCGCGTAGGTGAGGCCGGCACGCCCGCCCCCCGGCGCGATGCCGAGCTCGGCGCTGAGGTCGTTGGTGCCCGCGATCAGCCCCCGCGTCGCCGGCGCGATCGCGGCCGCGTCGATCACCCCGCGCGGAGTCTCGATCATCGCGAGCACCGGCTTGCCGGTCAGCCAGGCCGCGTCGGCCGCCTGGCGCGACCCCTCGACCTTGGCGAGCACGACATAATCCACGCCGCTCCGCCGCAAGGCGACGACGTCCTCGCCATAATGCGGGGTGCCCGCCGCGTTGACCCGGACCGCGACGATCCGGTCGCCGAATCCCTCGCGTGTCGCCTCCACCGCCGCCGCCCGCGCCGCCGCCTTGTCCTCGCTGCGCACGGCATCTTCCAGATCGAGCACGACAAGGTCCGCTTCCAGCCCCCGTGCCTTCTCGATCGCGCGCGGGTTCGACGCGGGGAGGAACAGCAGGCTCCGGCAGAGGCGCAGGTCGGTCGGTTTCACGTTCGTCCGATTCCGCTTGGAAGAGGGCGAGCTTCCCTACATGATATGCGCATCCCGAGGGAGGGGAGAAGCCGCATGATCGAGACCGTAATCACCATCCTCGTCGTGGTGGTGCTCCTGTTCCTGTTCGCGAGCATCAAGATCGTCCGCCAGGGCTATCAGTACACGATCGAATATTTCGGCCGCTTCACGGTGGTCGCGCGCCCGGGCCTCAATTTCTACCCGGCCTTTTTCTATCGCGTCGGCCGCAAGGTGAACATGATGGAGCAGGTGCTCGACATTCCCGGCCAGGAGATCATCACCAAGGACAACGCCATGGTCTCGACCGACGGCGTCGTCTTCTTCCAGGTGCTGGACGCGGCCAAGGCGGCCTATGAGGTAAGCGACCTCTATCTGGCGATCATGCAGCTCACCACGACCAATCTCAGGACGGTGATGGGCTCGATGGACCTCGACGAGACCCTCTCCAAGCGCGACGAGATCAACTCGCGCCTGCTCGTGGTGGTCGATCAGGCGACCGAGGCTTGGGGGGTCAAGATCACCCGCGTCGAGATCAAGGACATCCGCCCGCCCGCCGACATCGTCAACGCCATGGGCCGCCAGATGAAGGCCGAGCGCGAGAAGCGCGCCGTGATCCTCGAGGCCGAGGGCAGCCGCGCCTCCGCCATCCTCAGGGCCGAGGGCGAGAAGCAGGGCCAGATCCTGGAGGCGGAAGGGCGCCGCGAGGCCGCCTTCCGCGACGCCGAAGCCCGCGAGCGCGCAGCCGAGGCGGAAGCCAAGGCGACCCAGGTCGTCTCCGAGGCGATCAAGGACGGCAACACCCAGGCGATCAACTATTTCGTCGCCCAGAAATATGTCGACGCGATCTCCCAGTTCGCCACCTCGCCGAACGCCAAGACGATCCTCTTCCCCGTCGAGGCGACGGCTCTGATCGGCACTTTGGGCGGCATTGGCGAGCTCGCCCGCGACGCGCTCGGCCGCGGCGACGGCGGTGACGGTCCAGCGCCCGCGCGGCGCGGCCCGTTCGAAGGCGGCGGCCAATGAACTTCGGCAGCCTCGAGCCCCATTGGTGGTGGCTGCTCGCGGCCGCCCTGCTCGCGCTCGTTGAGCTGGTCGCGCCGGGCATCTTCTCGATCTGGATCGCGGGCGCGGCGGCGGCGACTGGGCTTGCCGTGCTCGCCTTCGACCTCCCCTTCGCCTTCCAGCTCGCTCTGTTCGCCTTGCTCTCGATCGGCGCCGTCTATGCCGGCCGCCACTGGTACGAGCGCAACCCGGTCGACAGCGACGATCCGATGCTCAACGACCGCACCGCCCGGCTGACCGGCCAGACGGTGACCGTGGTCGTCCCCTTCCGCAACGGCGAGGGCCGGGTAAAGATCGGCGACAGCGTCTGGGCCGCCCGCGGCATCGACGCCGACGAAGGCGCACAGGTCCGCGTCACCGGGGCCGACGGCTCGTGCCTGCGCGTCGAGCCGCTCCCATCGCTCCGTGAATCCCGCCCATCCGAATAAAGGACGTCCCTCCGATGCGTATCACCCGCCGCGAGCTGCTGCACGGCGCCGGCGCGGCCGCCGCCGCCTCGCTCCTCCCCGCCCCCGCTTTCGCCCTCCAGACCGCGGGACCCGACGCCGAGGCCGAGCGCCTGTTCGCCCAGCTGGTCGAGGAATATCTCTGGATCTCGCCCGAGACCGCGTCCGGCCTCGGCATCGACACCGGCGGCCGCGCCGGCCTGCGCGGCCTCCTCTCCGAGCGCGGCCTGGAGCGGCGGGTGCACGATATCGGCTGGCTGCAGTCCGCCGCCTACCGGCTCGCCAGCCTCCCGCTCGCCCGCCTCAGCCAGGGCAACCGCGCCGAAGCCGAGATCGCGCTCACCGTCGCCCGCACCGCGCTCGACGGCCTCGCTTTCCCTTATGGCGACGTCGCCATCGGCGGCTGGCGCAACGGGCCCTACGTGGTCGCCCAGAATATGGGCTCCTATCTCGACGTCCCGCGCTTCCTCGATTCGAGCCACAAGGTCGAGAATGCGCAGGATGCCGAAGCCTATCTCTCGCGCCTGCGCCAGCATGCGCGCCAGCTCGACGACGAGACCGCCCAGATGCGCGACGCCCGCGGCCGGGGGGTCCTCGCGTCGGACGTGGTCCTCGACAGGACCCTCGCCGCGCTGCGCCGGACCCGCGCCGGCGAGCCGCGCGAATGGCTGGTGGTGACCTCGATCGCCCGCCGCGTCGAGGCGATTCCGGGCGATTGGGCGGCGCGCGCCGAGCGCATCGCCGCAAGCGAGATCGCGCCCGCGCTCGACCGCCAGCTCGCCGAAATCGAGGAGCATCGCCGCGTAGCGGGCTCGGAGCCGAGCGTGCTCAGGCTCCCCGACGGCGAGGCTTATTATGCCTGGGCCCTGCGTGCCGCGACGACGACGACGCGGACCCCCGACGAGGTGCACCGCCAGGGCCTCGAGGAGCTGGCGCATTATCAAGGCGAGATGGACGTGCTTCTGCGCCGGCTCGGCTTCGCCCAGGGCAGCCTCGCCGACCGGATGCGCGCGATCGAGGCCGATCCGCGCTACGTCTTCGCCGAGGGCGACGCCGGCCGCGCCGAGATCATGACGTTCATCGAGGGCCGGATCGCGGACATCCGCCCGCGCCTGCCGCGCGCCTTCGGCACGCTCGTGCGGGGCATCGTCGAGGTCCGCCGCATCCCGCCGGCCGAGGAGATGGGCGCGCCCGGCGCCTATGGCGGCGCCGGCTCCATCGACGGCAGCATCCCGGGTCGCTTCTGGATCAACCTGCACGACCCGCGCTCGCACAGCCGGGTGAGCCTGCCCAGCCTCACCTATCACGAGACCATCCCCGGCCATGTCTGGCAGGGCGAATATACGTTCCGCCTGCCCTTGATCCGCTCGCTGATGGGCGACGGCTTCAGCGCCTACAGCGAAGGCTGGGGCCTCTATGCCGAACAGCTGGCCGGCGAGCTCGGAGTCTATGACACCGAGCCTGCGGGCCGCCTCGGCTTCCTCTCGTCCATGGCTTTCCGCTCGGCGCGGCTGGTGGTCGACACCGGCCTCCACGCCAAGCGCTGGTCGCGCGCGCGGGCGCTGGCCTGGTTCTCCGAAGCGACCGGCGATCCCGACGTCTCGAGCGAGGTCGACCGCTACAGCGTCTGGCCGGGCCAGGCCTGCGCCTACAAGGTCGGCCACAGCGAGATCGTCCGCCAGCGCGCCCGCGCGCAGGCCGCCCTCGGTTCCCGCTACGACCTCAAGGCCTTCGACGACCTCGTCGTCGGCGGCGGCCCGAGGCCCCTCACCATCCTCGCCCGCGACATAGACCGTCACATCGCCGAGCGGCGCCGGGGGTGAATGGGGACAGTCACAGTGACTGTCCCTGCAGGCGCGCGCCTCGCTCGGTCTGGTGTCTTTGCTTGCTGGCACTTGCGGGCTGCGGCGTCCCCACCCAAGACTGTTCGCTCGCCGCCCGACTCGAGGCCCATGCCGGCGAAAGGGCGGAGTTACGGCGGGCGCTGGGGCCGGTCGTCAGCTCCATCCCCTGCCCCTCGACCCGCCCCGAAATACTGATCCCGGAGGAGAACCGGGTGTCCGCTTTCCGCCGGCAGCTTCTCGCGCGGATGCGCGCCTCGGAGCTGGGCGGCGACGTGGCGGACGTGGAGCGCGAGGCATACGAGGCGGCGAGCGCCATCTCCGTCGATTGCCTCGGCATGCGCTGGACCGGCGAAGAGCATGTCCGCGCCGGACGGGCGAGCCTGGAACGCGAGGAGCGCGAGCTGAGGGCGATCGAGGCGAGGTTCGACCAGCTCGCGCGGCGCGTCGCCGCCTGTTGAAGCCTTCCCGCTTGCGCCGGTCCTACCGCAGCCACAGCCAGGCCAAGGCGGCCGCCACCGCGAGCCAGACGGCGACGATCACCGCCGCAGCGGCCTTGCTGGCCGGTTTCGCCCGCCGCTCCGCTGCCGCCCGCAGCTCGGCCATCAGCGGCGGCGGGATGAGCTCCAGCGCGAGCCAGATCCCGGCCGGGACGATCAGCAGGTCGTCGAGATAGCCGAGCACCGGGATGAGATCGGGGATCAGGTCGATCGGGCTCAGCGCATAGGCCGCGACCGCCCCCGCCACCGCCTTCGCATGCCAGGGCACGCGCGGGTCGCGGGCGGCGATCCAGAGTGCGACGGCGTCGCGTTTGAGCGCCCGGGCCCAGCTCTTCAGGCGAGCGGGGACAGTCACTGGTGACTGTCCCCTTCCACTCACATAGGGAGGAACTTCAGCTCTCGCTGCGCCCGCCACCGCGGCGGCTGAACCAGGTGGCGCCGGCGGCGACCAGGCCGACCGCGGCGGCGCCGATGCCGGCGTTGCGCCAGTTGAAGATGCGGCGGTCGGCGAGCGCTTCCCCGCCTTTTTCTTCTTCGAGGAGGATGGCGGCGTCGGCATTGGCGGAGAGGCGCACCGTCTCGCCTTCGATGCCCGCGACCAGGCCGCCGGAGAGATAATGGTGGTGGCCGCTGTGCGAACCGCTGTCGGCCTTGGTCAGCTTGATCCGGTCGCCCTCGACCGAATCGACGGTGCCGATCCTGGCGCCGTCCGCGCCGATCACGTCCATATGCTGCCTGATGCCGCTGAGGTCGGCCATGTCTCTTCTCCCTTGCAATAGGTTCGCAGGCTCAACGACCGGCGCCGCAGATGGATGCGCGGTCTCCCGAACTCGAATGGGGGAAACTCAGGCCGCCGCCGCCACCGCAACCGGCTTGGGCCTGCGGAACGGCAGCCAGCGCCATTCGACCAGCGAGCGCCACGCCCATTCCACCGGCGCGATCCTGAAATGGCGGAGGTAGATATTGGCCGCCCACAGCAGCACGAGGTTGATGACGAGGGCGGCGAGCATCAACGGCGCCCAGCTCCACTGGCCGTAGAGGCCGAGCGCGAAGGGCGGGAACAGGATCCACAGGCAGATGATCGTCTGGACGATATAGATGCTGAGCGCCGTCCGCCCGGCGGCGACCAGCGGGCGCAGCGCCCTCTCCCCGCCCGCGCTCATCACCAGCAGGTTCACGAGGCCGACATGGCCCAGGGTCATCGCCAGCCGGCCATATTCGCTGGTCACGTGGATCAGCATCGGGCCGTCGCCGAACCGGCTCTGCTCCCAGGCGCCCCAGGTCCGGATGACGAATCCGAGCGCATAAGCGATCAGCGTCATGTTGAGATAGAAGCGCCGGGATCGCCGTCCCTGGAGGATGCCGAGCTTGAACAAGGCGCAGCCGATCAGCATCGTCGTCGCCGCCTCCAGGACGAAGACGAGCTCGATCTGGGCGCGTTGGAAGGTCACGCGCCACTGGTCGGCCGCCCAGCTGTAGAAATTGCCGCCGGGGCCGCGAGCCTGGTCCTCGGTCGCGATCGTGCGCTGGCTCTCAGCTTGGCGCTGCGCCCGCTCCCGACGGTTCTGGACGGCTTCGGCGACGAGCGTCCGCTCCTCCGCGGTCACCGGCTGGCCGGCCTGCTGGCGCGCCTCGATCCGCGCCACCTCCGCCTGCTCCTGGAGCGGCTGGTAATAAGCGAAATAGCCGCCGGCGAAGAGCTGCATCGTCGCGAGGAACAGGCCGATCGCGATCAGCCAGCGCGGCCTCAGGCGGCGGAACAGGAAGACGACCAGAGCGGCGAGGCCGTAAGTGTGGAGGATGTCGCCCGGCCAGAGCAGGATCAGCATGTGCGCCACCCCGAACAGGAACAGGACGATGTTGCGCACATAATATTGGCGCATGACGGTCCAGCGCCCTTCCGCCGCCGCCGCCGCGCGCTCGGTGAGGATAACCATGCCGGCGCCGAACAGCATTTCGAGGAGGCCGCGCGCGGTTCCGTTGCCGAGGATCTCGCGAATCCACCAGACGATCTGGTCGGCCGGGGCCCATCCGAGGTGGCGGATGTCGCTGCCCGACGCCTCGAACGACTGGCCCATGTCGTTGATGTTCATGAACAGGATGGCGAGGATGGCGAGGCCGCGCAGGATGTCGAGCACCTCGATCCGGGGTGCGCCGTCGGGCTCCGCCGGTGTGCTCGCGATCGCTTCGGTCATCGCCTGGCCCCTCGCCGTGTTAGGTGACCAATACACCAATTGGCTGGAATGGCAAGCGCGGTTCGATCCGCTATAAGGTCCTATCGAGGGGGGCTTCGAAGATGCGCAAGACCATGTTCGCCGGGATGATCGCGGCTCTGGCCCTGGCCGGCCCCGCCGTCGCGCAGCCCTCGCACGGGCGCGAACTCGCGGAAGGCGCCGCCAATCTCGATTTCATCCTCGTCAACCGCACCGGCCGGACGGTCGTCGCGCTGGCGATCACGCCGAGCGGCGAAGACTCCGCGTGGAGCGACGACATCCTCGTGCAGCCGGAGGTCCCGGACGGCGAGCGGGCCGCCGCGTCCTACACGCGCGACGTCGAATTGTGCCTCTGGGACGTGCGCGCCACATTCGAGGACGGGCGCGCGCAGAGCTGGCCGGGCGTCAATCTGTGCGAGACGATCCGGGTCGTGCTGCGCTGAGTTCGGGAGAGTCACGAGGGACTGTCCCCTCTCGGCTGCAGGCTCCGCCGGGCGAGCAGCATCGCGCCGACGATGCAGGCGGCGAACAACGCGCCCTCGAGCGCGCCGGTGACTGCCTGGCTCAAAGGTCCGAGGCCGCTCTCTCCGACCAGCGCGCCGAGCGGGTCGAGCCGGAGGCGTGAGTCGGGAAAGGAGCGCACGAGGAGATCGAGGCTGCCGCCCATCAGGCGGCCGCCGGCGAGCGGGATCGCCGCCCCGGCGGCGGCGCCGGCGAGCGCCGCGGCGGCGGCGGCGCGGCGCACCGTCTGCGGCCTGCGGCACGCGAGCCAGGCGCCGAAGCCGACCGCGGCGCCGAGCGCGGCCCCCTCCCCCGCGCCGGTGATGTCGCCCGGCGCGCGCCCGACCAGCAGGTTGAACGCGTCGAGCCCGAGCAGCTTGACCGCGCCGCCGACGGCCATGCCGCCGAGCGCGCCCCCCGCGACGCTCCAGCCGGGCGCGGCCAGGAAGCGCGAGGCGGCGATCCCGAAGCTCACCCCCGCGCCCCCCATCAGTGCCGCGGCGACGGTGAGCCAGAGCAGGACGAGCAGGACCGAGGCCGCGCCGGCGCCCGCCGGATCCGCGGCGCCGGCGAAGCCGTAGACCAGGCCGCCGATCGCGCCGGCGACGCCCGCGCCCAGCGTCCCCGCCCCGCCGAGGAGGAGGAACTGGCGCCAGTCGCGAGGCCCGGCCGCTCCGAGCGTCGGTTGCGAGGCAGGCGGGGCCGCGTCGCTGATCCGCTCGACCGTGGCGACGAATCGGTAGCCGTGCTTGGGGACGGTCTCGATGAAGCGCGGGCTCGCGGCCTCGTCGCCGAGCTGCCGCCTGAGCGTCCGGATGCACTGGGTGAGCGCCTCGTCGGTGACCGGCACGCCGCGCCAGACCTCGTCCATGAAGCGATCCTTCGAAACCAGCCGGCCCGCCTCGCGCACCAGCAGGGTCAAAGCGTCGAGATAGCGGGCGTTGAGCTCGACCGGGACGCCGTCGCGACTCAGCCGCCGGTCGGCGGGATCGAGGCGGTACCCTTCGAAGCGATAACCTGCCGGTGCCATGGATCCTGGAAACCCCGTCTGCCTGTGCGCGCCGGGCCATGGATGGCGGCAAGGCGGCGGCAAAGGAAGCGGTAAAATCGGCCGCCGCAGCCCAGGCCGCAAGCCGCGATTGTTTCAACTATTTCAGTAATGGTTTCAGTGGTTTCAGTCGTTGACGACCCGAAACGACTCGCATAACCGGCGGCGCATAACCACGCTTTCGACGAAGGGAGTCGTTCGATGAACAAGCTATTCTCAGCAGCGGCCGCCGCCCTTTTCGCGGTCACCAGCTTCGCCGGCACCGCCGACGCGCAGACCCAGCAGCCGACCGGCGTGTGGCGCAATCCGAGGAACACCGTCCACGTCCGCATCCAGCCCTGCGGCCGCGCGATGTGCGGCACGGTCGTGTGGGCGAGCCCCCGCGCCCAGCAGAAGGCGCGCGAGGCGGGCACCCGCAACCTGATCGGAGCCCAGCTCTTCCGCCAGCTCCAGCCGCAGGGCACCGGCACCTGGGGCGGCCGCGTCTTCGTCCCCGACCGGGCGCGGACCGTCGCCGGCACTTTGCGCGTCACCGGCCGCAGCGCGATCGTCAGCGGCTGCATCGTCGGCGGCCTCGTCTGCCGCTCGCAGACCTGGACGCGGGTGTCCTGAGAGGGGACAGCCCGGGGACAGCCAGATAGGCTGTCCCCACCTTCTCAGAATATGCGGCGCAGGCTGAACCGCACCGTCCGTCCCAGCGGTTCGAGATAGGCGGATTGAAGCCCGTCGGGCGCCGTCCCGGCGGCGCCGCGGACCCGCACCCGCGAATCGAACAGGTTGCCGACCTGAAGGCTGATCCGCGTCCCGGCCGTCCAGCGCCTGCGCGGCATCAGCTGGCCGAGATCGGCGAACAGGCGAAGGTCGAAACGGCCGACCGCGGAAAAGCGCAGCAATTCGCCGCTTGTCGCGACCGTCCGGCTGCCCCCCTCGATGCTGCCGCTGAGGCGAGCGCCGAGGCCGCCGGCGGCCGCCGAGGCCTGGGTCTCGATCAGGTTGCGGGCGCGCCCGCCGCCGATGCCGGCGACGCTCCCCGCCAGGAAGTCGAGCCGCGGCAGCCCCTCGCGAACGAGCAGGTCGTCGCGGAGCCTCAAGGTATGGAACAAAGACAGGTTGAGGCGGACGTCCCTGTCCACGGCCGCCGCCGCTTCCCGCGCCGACGCGGAGCCGTCGCCGCGCACCCGGCCCTGCCGTCCGATCGACAGGTCCCAGTTGAAGCCCCAGCGGATTTGGTCCCGGGCCTCGCGGCTGAAATTGATCGGGCTCTGGTCGACCTCGGTCAGCCTGCTTTGGGCGTCGCGAGAGAAACGCTGCGGGAAAGCCTGCTCCACCTCCTGCGTGATCGCCGGGAACGGGCCGACCGTATCGGCGCCGCGCGAGCGCGTGAAGGTCGCGGAGAGATTGAGGCCCCGGACCGGCCGCAACGTCGCGCCGGCGCGCAAGGTCTCGCGGCTGGAGGGCCGCAAGGACGGGTTTCCGCCGGTCCTCAAGCGGACGATCGCCGTCTCGCCGCGGGTGAAATCGAAGACCGACACATTCTCGAGCGTGACGGCGGGGCTGCCGAGATCCTCCAGCGACGGCGCGTCCTCGTCGCGATTGAAGCCGAGACCGATCGTCAGCGGCCGCACCGGAGCCCAGTTCACGCTCGCGTCGAGGCGAAACAGCGTCCGGCGCAGATTGTCGACGATCGCGTCCGCGCTGAGGCCCAGGCTGAGGTCGCCGAGACCGCCCTGCGCCCTGCTGCTGAGGGGGAGATCGAGACCGACCGACGCCGTCCCGCGCGAGCGGCTCAGTGCGGCCTCGGGACCCGGCGAGAGCGAGGAACGGCTTCTCAGGACCGATTCGCTGAAGGCGGCGCGCAGGTTCAGCCCCGCTTCGCCGGCCGGCAGACGCGCGATGGTGCGGTTGGCCAGGCCGTCGAGGCTGAATTCCACCCGCTCGACCTCGGCCCGGTAGGGAGCGGCTCCGCCGCGCTCCCCTCGCGTCTCGCCTGCGAGGAACTGCGCGTCCGCGACCGCCGTCCACTGCCAGCCGGCCGACTGCCCGTGCGCCGAGGCGCCGAGGCGCAGGCTGGTGTCCTCGCGCTCGCGGCGAAGCGCTCTCGCGGCGGGAGACGGCCCGGGCGCGGGTCCGGTCAAGTCGAGGCTGCGGCGGATCTCCGCCCTGGCGTTCGCGGAGTAGGAGACGCCCGTCGGCCGGGCTCTCGCCACCGTGCCCGCGATCGTGAAGCGGTCCAGCCCGGGCAGGAGGCTGCGGAAGCTGCCGAAGCCGCCGCTCACCCGCCGCTCGCTTTCCAAGAGCAGCTCGTTATGCGCCGCCGTGGCGTTCAGGTTCCAGCGCAGCCCGGAACCGTTCCGCGCGATCGTGAAACTCCCCTCCGGGCTGGCGCGCCCGCCGGCGGTAGATTCGCTGTAGGCCAGCTCGGCGGCGCGAACCGAATAACTCGGTCGCAGCACGATGTTGAGGACCTTCGAGCCGACCGGATGGCCGTAGCGCCGCGCCACTTCCTCCGGGAGGATGTCGATCCGCAGGACCGCCTCCGGCGGAATGTCGCCGATCTCGGAGAAACTCGCGATGCGACGTCCGTTGAGGAGCACCAGCGCGGGGCCGGCGCCGACGCCGCTGCCCCGCGTCTGAAGCGAGAGGGCCTCGACGAGCTCGCGAAGGTTGCCCGCGCCGTAGGCGGCGACGTCGCCGGGATCCAGCTGCCGCTCCGGCTCGGGATTGCCGATGGCCGCCCCGATCGGCCGCTGCGCCGTGACGACGATCGCACCCTGCTCCTGGTGCGGAGGCCGTTGCGGCTGATCGAGCGACTGCGCGCGGGCGGGCGCCCATGCCTGCAGCATGAGCGCCAAAGCGGCGAACCGCCAAAGCAGATGGAACGGGCTCCGCATCGCCTCGAAAGAATAACGTCGCGGCCCTGCCCGCACGACGGCGCGCCTCGGGCGCCGATCCCGGATCGGGACAGGTGGCCCTATCTTCTCAACGGGTTCACCCACATTTTCAATATGTTGTGGGAGAGATACTCAGACGACGTTTGAACATCGGGTGCGCATAGTCGGAATCATGAGAACACGTTCATCATCAAGGACTTGCCGCCTGTATCTCATAATGATTCAGACAGGGCTGATGCTGAACGCGCCGCGAATGGCCGCGTTCGACTGGCAGGAAGACCAGCTCGTGAAATGCGAAGAGCGGCAGCGCGATGGCTGCCGCTCTTCGGTCGTGCGGGTCAGATCGGGTAGGTCACCGGATCGAGCGTGTCCGGGTCCCACTCGCCGCGCGCCAGGGACTGGCCTTCGGCGGTGATGCAGGCGCCCCGGCTCGCATAGCCCCGGCTCTGCCAGTAGCTGGTCCCGCTTGTGGTCGGCCCGACATGGTCGCAGAGCCGGCCGGCCCAATAGCCGTAGGCGTTGCCCTTCGGGGCCGAGACCGCAGGCGTCGTCCCGATCATCGCGACGGCGGCGCACGCCACTGCGGTCGCAAGAAGCTGCTTCTTCATTTGCATTCCTCCTATTGGTTTGAAGGAGCTGGATTTTTCGCGGAATACGGGCCGGCCGACAGATACGCCGTTTTCGGGGGCGCGCGAGATTCACTCTCCCCGGCGAACCGAGTCAACGCCCGATTAACCGCCCCCGCCGCTTCCGTCCCGGATCGGGACAGAGTTCGAAGGCGCCGGTCAGACCGCCCCGCTCGGCCGAGCTGGGAACAATTGCGTAGCTGTCCACCCCGTTACCAAGAAACCGCGCGGGTCTGAAATTCTGCGGTCGGACGCATCGCTCGTGATTAGATCATAAAAATGCAGCGGCCCTGTTTTCTCTTCGTGGCTCTTTGCATCTTTCTTTTTGTGACTTTGCGCGGTTTTCACTTCAACCATCATGGGTATTCGAGTAGTAGCGAGTCGAGGGGAGCATTATGGGAATCACCAGGACGTCTTGGCGGTTACATGGGATTGGTTGCCTCATGCTTCTCGCAGGGTGCTCATCCGAACCGACAGCGTCCAACCAGAACGCAGCCCAGAATGATATTGGGATTCCAGCTCAGACGGTTGCCGCGGCTTCTCACCCAGTAGAGCCGCAGTCCCCTTATCCTCCCGGATATGCTGAACTGCGGGATGCCGCCGCTGCTTATCGCAGGGAGTTCGGCTCCGACGATGCACGCGACGACGACGAACTGACCGAGGTTCCGGGGCAGGCCCCCTTCATAAACCTGCTCGACTGCGTGGAAGACGGCATGTTGGCGGGTCCACTGGCTCCGACCGGGGCGAATGAGCAACATTTCTGGTTGGCGCGCAGAGTGGAGCGAATTCGTCATAGGCTTGCCCGGTCCGGTTATCCCCCCGCTGCATATGAAGAACCGCTCGCGGCGTACGAGGCGTCAACGCTCGAGCATTTCAGCCGTCCTCAACCGTCGGAGGCATCGATCCGACCAAGGTCGGAATCCGAGGACGGGGAAGGCCAAACGGCGGAGGATGCTGTTTTCGACCGGCTTGCCCGCGACATCAACCAGCGTCGCGAAAACTTGCGCGTCACCGCCCCGCCCACCGGAGTCGACCGCGGGTGCGGCGCGGGGGAATCTCCATTCATCGTGCGGGCCGACCCCCGGAACGGCCGGGTCTGGATGCTTCGCGCCTACGATTTCCACCTTTGCCGCATCCGGACCGGGAGGCCTTGGGATCTGAACGCGTGCAGATGGCTCGAAATGGACGGCGACAGGCCTTCATACCTCAGCGGCAGGTACGTCTATCAGGCAACGTGGCCGGGCGGACGCTCGATCCGCGGCAACCGTGTTCTCGATGAAGGAACGGCAATGGCGGCGGGAGGCGGTTCCGACCAAGCCGCCATCGTCACCATACGACCATGATACCGGGTTTTCTGAGGAGTCTGGGGGTCGTCCTGGGACTCGGCACCTCGCTCGCCGCGCTTCCGTTTTTCGCGTCATTGGCCGACCTGCAACCGCCTTGGCCGCCCGCCATTGGATATGTCTCTTCCGCCCTCGTTCTCGTCGGAGCGCTTGTAGCTTGGGAATGGACTCGCGCGGCGAAGGTTCAGCGTCGCCGCTGGTGGATCGCGACGGCCATCGCAACGACGTGCGTGGGGCTTTTGACCTATCTGATCATCTACTCGCTTTTCATCGATACTATCCCCGCGTCGGGGATTCGAGTCATCCGCGGGTTCGAATGCACCAGCGACGCCATCCTCGTCCACGGCGATGCGTGTCCGGATCTGTCCAGTGAGGCGTACCAGGACGCGGGTTGGGAGGCCGTCAGCCTTTGGTCCCGCAGATCCATAACGGTCGTCCGAGTCGGCCTTGCCGTATCCTGGATCGTTTTTACGGTCGGCTTGATTTTGATCGTAGGGTCGGTTGTCGCAGGTCGTAAAACGTCGCGCCGGCGGAAGGCCCGGTAAATTATCGGACCGGCGGACCCACCCCCGCCGCTCGTGCCACGAACCCTCCACTTTCGACCTCAACCGCCCTTCATCCCCGCTGGTCCGCCCCGCCGGTGAACACCGCCAGCTGATCGGCGAAGGCGCGCCGGTAGGCGGGGCGCGCTTCGCCGCGGGCGATATAGGCGGTGAGGTTGGCATGCTCCTCCAGCAGGCCCGACCCTTCCAGCCTGCGCAGCACGGTCACCATCATCAGGTCGGCGACGCTGAACGGGCCATCGAGCCAGTCGGAATCGCCGAGGCGGCGCGACAGCGGGCCGAGCCGCGCCAGGACGCGCTCGTCGAGGATCGGCAGCCGCGCCTCGTACCAGGGCTCGTCGCGCTCCAGGATGACCGCGGCGGAGCGCTCGACGATCGGCGGCTCGACCGTGTTGAGCGCGGCGAAGAGCCAGGCGATCGCCCGCGCGCGCGCATCCGCATCCTCGGGCAGCAGGCCGGCATGGCGCTCGGCGCTATGGAGCAGGATCGCCCCCGATTCGAACAGGACGAGGTCGCCCTCCTCGTAGGTCGGGATCTGCCCGAAGGGATGGCGCGCGAGATGCGCCGGCTGCTTCATCTGCGCAAAGGAGACCAGCCGCACGTCGTAGGCCTGGCCCACCTCCTCGAGCGCCCAACGCACCCGCATGTCCCGCGCCAACCCCCTCCCCCGGTCGGGCGAGCTTTCGAAGGCGGTGATGGTGGGGGTCATCCTATGCTCCCGACCTGCCGAGAATGGGGCCCTAGCCTAGCCGCGCGTCGACCGGATGCGCAAAGGCCGATTCCCGCTCCCTTGCCTGGCGCCGCCTGGCGGGCAACAACGTCGCCACGCGTCATGGGGCCGAATGACCCGGCCGGGAGGGATGGAAGGGGCATGCTCAGCGATCTGGCCGAGGTTCGGGGCAGCCTCGACCGCGAAAGCGAGGTCTGCATCATCGGCGCCGGCGCTGCGGGGCTGACGATCGCGCGGCGGCTGCTCGGCGCCGGCCACAGCGTGGTGCTGCTGGAGAGCGGCGGCCGCGATTTCGAGGCGCCGATCGCGGACCTCAACGCCGGCGAGAATGTCGGCGAGCCTTATTATCCGCTCGATCACGCCCGATTGCGCTTCTTCGGCGGAACGACGGCGATCTGGGGCGGGCGATGCGCCGAGCTCGATCCCTACGATTTCCAGGCGAAGCCCTGGGTGCCCGATTCCGGCTGGCCGTTCGCGCACGAGACGCTGGGACCCTATTATGACGAGGCGTGGCGGCTGTTCGGCCGTCGGGCGGCGCGCGCCTCGGCGGAGACGCTGAGGGCCGCCGGCGTTCCGCTTCCCCGCTTCCACCGCGATCGTCTGGTCACCCCGGTCTGGGCCTTCGACAATCGCTTCAACCGCTTCGCGTTCGAAAGCTGCCGCGATCTCCTCGGGCATCCGCGGTGCGAGATCGTCCTGCATGCGACGGTAACCGCCATCGAAGCCGCCTTGTCCGGGGGGAGCATCGAGCGGGTCGTGGCGAGGGCGCATGGCGGCGCGACGATGATCGTGCGCGCGCGCATGTTCATCCTGGCGGCCGGGGGAATCGAAAATCCGCGGCTGCTGCTCGTGTCGAACGGGCTGATGCCGCAGGGGCTGGGCAACGATCACGACATGGTCGGCCGCTTTTTCATGGAGCATCCCCACGCCCGCGGCGGGCGCATCCTGGACGCCAAAGCCTGGCAGCTGCTGATGGCGTTCGGCCGCCGCCATCGCGTCAAGGGCGAGGACCTCGCCGCGCTCATCGCTCTGGCGCCTGGGGTGCAGGCGGAGCGTGGCGCGCTCAACAGCTCGCTCGTCGTCGTCGCCCGCCAGCCGGAGCGCGCCTCGCAATTCTGGGGGATGCGGGCTTATTCCTCGTTGAAGCACGACATGAAGCCGACGCGGTCCGGGCGATCGCTGTGGATGGCCACGAAGCGCGCCGCGACTTTCGCCCAGCGCGTCGTGGATCCGCTGAGGCCCTGGCTCCTGCACAAGGCAGGCAAGCTCGACCTTGCGCTTTTGGTCCGCGCGGAGCAGGCGCCGAACCGCGACAGCCGCGTGACCCTGGGCAGCGAGCGCGACGCCCTCGGCCTGCCCCGGGCGAGGCTGGACTGGCGGCTGTCGCCGCTCGACGTCCACAGCGTCGCCGTGCTGGTGGAGACCTTGCGCGAGGAGCTCGCCCGGCTCGGGCTGGGGCGGGTCGAGGCGGCGGACTGGCTGAGGGATCCGGAGGGGGGCTGGCGGACCGACCCTTTGGTCTCCGCCCACCCGATCGGCGGCTATCATCATATGGGGACGACGCGCATGGCCGAGGACCCGCGCCGCGGCGTCACCGACGCGCGGACGCGGGTTCACGGGATCGGCAATCTCTACGTCGCCGGCTCCTCGCTCTTTCCCACCAGCGGCTGGGCCAATCCGACCCTGACCATCGTCGCGCTCGCTTTGCGGACCGCGGACGAGGTCTCGAAAGCGCTGCGCGGTCCGGCGGCCGCATCGGCCTCCCGGGCATGACCGCTCCCCCTCCCCCCTGCATCGAGACGGTCGGGCAGAATCCCGCCCGGCTCTGGGGCCTGACGAGCGAGGAGCGATTGCGGCGGATCGGCAAGGCTCTCGGCCTCGAGGCCGGCGAGGAGATGCCGCGCATCCTCGCCAACCTCGACTTCGCGTTCGATCCCTATTGGCTGAAGTGGATCTCGGAACGCCCGGGTCATGTCGTGACGCGGGAAGGCGAGGCCGTCCTCGCTTATTGCATCGATCGCGCATCCGCGGATGAGGTCCGGCTGGCGATGGTCGAGCGCCGCCCGCCCGCCGCGTCGGTCGCGACCGTCCTGGTCGCGCAGGAGGGCTTCGAAGCGCGGCACGACCGGCAGCTGCGCAAGCGCGCGCAGCCCTTCATCGAGCGGCTGACCGGGGAGCGCGCACCCGCCATCGAGAGGCGGACTTATTATGCTGCCTACAAGGGCGTCACCGACCTGCTGACCAAATATCTGTGGCCCGAATGGGCACTGCATCTCACCCGGCTGGCAGCGCGGCTGGGCCTGAGCCCCAATGCCGTGACGCTGATCGGGGCTATCTTTTGCGTCGCGGCCGGCGTTGCTTTCCATCGCGGCGACTACTGGCCCGGAATGGCGGCGGCCCTGGTCTTCATGGTTCTCGACACGGTGGACGGGAAGCTCGCCCGCTGCACGATCACCTCCTCCAGGATCGGCGACGTCCTCGATCACGGCATCGATCTCGTCCATCCCCTGATCTGGTGGTGGGCGTGGGGGGTCGGCCTCGCCGCTTACGGCCGGCCTCTCGACCCTCACCTGTTCGTGGGCGTCATGGCCGCGCTCGTCGGCGGCTACGTCGTCCAGCGGCTGATCGAGGGCCTGTTCATCCTCTGGTTCCGGATCCACATCCACGTCTGGGAGCGGCTCGACACGCGCTTTCGCCTCGTCACCGCCCGCCGCAATCCGAACATGGTGCTGCTGTTCGCGGCCCTGGTCTTCCGCCGGCCGGACATCGGGCTGGTTGCGATCGCCGCCTGGACCGTCTTGTCATGCCTGTTCCACCTGGTCAGGATCGTCCAGGCGCGGCTGCGTCACGGCGGCGCGCCGATCATTTCCTGGCTGGAGCGACAGTGAACGAGACGATCCTCCGCTTCGGCTATCCGGACACCCTCGTTGCCGAATACCGGCACTGGCTGGTCCTGCTGCGGCCGCAACAGCCGACGCTCGGCTCGCTGGTGCTTGCCGCTTCAGGCGAGTTCACGTCGCTGTCCGATCTGCCCGCGCAAGCGTTTGCCGAGCTCCGGCGCGCCGTCTGCGACATCGAGGCGGCGCTGGGGAGCGCGGTCGGCTATGCCAGGATCAACTATCTGATGCTGATGATGGTGGACCCGCACGTCCATTGGCACGTCATTCCCCGCTACCAGGGCACGCGCGAGGCGACAGGAGTGACGGTCGCCGACAAGGGCTGGCCCAAGCTTCCGGAACTCGGCGATGCCCTCGCGCTCGATCCCGCACAGATCGAGGCGTTACGCGCGTGGCTCCGCTCGCACTGGCCCGTCGCCGAGTAGGTCGGCAGCGGCCCAGCGGTCGGTCATCCGCCGGGCCGCCTCCAGATCGGCCGGATAATCGACCTCGGCCCATTCCAGGCCGCAGATTCGCGCGGCGTGGACGATGCCCGTGTCCGCAAGCCTATCGATGGCGCGAAGATAGAATTGAGAGGTCCCTTCGGGCGTCCGCATCATCTGCTCGACCGTTTCGCGAAAGGCGCCGCGGCCGTCCCCGGTGAAGCGGCCGAGGCCGATCGCTTCCGCATTGCAGCCGCCTGCCGCAAGCCCCTTGTCGACGCGGACGAGGCGATCGCCGTCGCAGAGCACCTTCATGTCGTCGGCGTCGTAAGCCTCCTTCGCGTCGACCGCGAGCGTGATCGGCGCAGGCGGGGCGGCGAGCAGCTTCGCCACCAGCGCGGGCGGGACCAGAGTGTCGCCGTTCAGGAGCAGGAAGTCGCGGTCCATGGCGTCTCGAGCCATCCACGCCGAGCCGAGATTGTCGGCGACGTGATAGAAGGGATTGAAGATCGTCGTTACGCAGCCCCGGTCCGGGGCGCGCCGGGCGAGAAGGGTCTCGACCAGTTCGATTCCGAACCCCGCGACCACCACGATGTCGCTTATCCCGGCGGCGAGGAGCGCATCGAGCTGCCACTCCAGAAGCGTGCGCCCCGACATTTCGATCAGGCATTTCGGGCGGTCGGCGGTCAGGGGGAGCAGGCGAGACCCCTTTCCGGCACTCAGGAGGATTGCCCGATAGTCCCGCTTGCGACCCGCCATCGACGCCCCCCGTCATCGCCTCCAGCGCCGGGATTGCAGGGTTGAGGCCTTTGGTGCAACATTTGATGGGGAATGAGCGGGGCCGATCCTATTCGATCAGGGGAAGTGGGCGGGCCACGTGCGGCGGCCCCGGGCGACGCGCAGGCCGGCCGGCCGGGGTGGACGGCGATCGTGCTCGCCGGCTCGCGACCGGAAAAGGATCCCCTGGCCGCGCATTTCGGGCTGCCGCTCAAGGCCCTCGTCCCGGTCGCCGGCGCGCCGATGATCTCGCACGTCGTACGCGCGCTTGCGCAATGCCCCGCAATAACCCGGGTCGTGATCGTGGCGCAGCGACCGGAATGGCTCGACCTCCCCGAGCTGCGCGGCGTGTCCGACCGCTGCCCGGTCCATTGGATCGCCGGCAAGGACGGCATCGCCGAGAGCCTCGCGACGCTCGTCGGCACGAAGGCCGCACCCTGGCCGCTGCTCATCACGACGGCCGACAATCCGTTGCTGACCAAACCGATGGTCGAGCACTTCCTGGCCCGCAGCGAAGCCGCCGACTTCAGCTTTGCCGTCGTCGCTCGCGAGCTGCTTTCGGCCCATTATCCCGGGAGCCGGCGAACCTGGCTTCGCTTTCGAGGCGGCGCCTATACGGGGGCCAACCTCTTTGCCGCGCGCACGCCCGGCTGTGCCGAAGTCCTGCGGGTCATGGCGAGAGCCGAGGCCAGCCGCAAGAACCAGCTCAGATTGCTCTGGCACTTCGGGCCGCTGCTGGCGCTCGCAGCGTGGGTCCGGACCTTGTCGCTCGAACGATTCGTCGAGCGGGCGGCCACGCGTTTCGGGCTGAAGCCCGCCGTCGTCAGCCTCCCCTTCGCCGAGGCCGGGATCGACGTCGATTCGCTCGAGGACTGGCGCTTTGCCGATCGGCTCCTCTCCAGCGCCGCGCCGCCGCCGGACGCGCCGCCGCTGCCGGTCACGGTGTTCGATCTCGACCGGACCCTGACTCGGCGCGGCACCTATACGGCGTTCCTCCTCTATGCGGCCTGGCGCCGCGCGCCGTGGCGGCTGCTGCTGACGCCGCTCGCGGTCTGCGCCTTCCTCGCTTATCTTTGCGGGGCATCGAGCCGCAAAGGCCTCAAGGAACGGCTCCAGGCCCTGTTCCTCGGCGCAAGGGCGCCGCGCGGGCGGGTCGCCGGGCTGGCGGCGGAATTCGTCGGGCGGCTTCGCTTCCACGCCGACGCCCTCCGCGCGATCGAGGCCGAGCGGCGCGCGGGCAGGAGGATCGTGCTCGCCACGGCCGCCAACGCTTTCTACGTCGAAGCGATCGCCAGGGAGCTCGGCATCGACGAAATCGTCTGCACGCAATCGACGTGGGACGGCGACTACCTCACGCCCCGGATCGCCGGCGAAAATTGTCACGGCCGCGAAAAGCTCGCGATGCTCCAGGCGCATTTCAGCGCGGCGGGCCTCGACCCGCGATCGCTCCACGTCCGCTTCTTTTCGGACCATCCCTCGGATCGACCCGTCTTTCGCTGGGCGAACGAGGCCTATGTCGTGAACCCGCCGCGCCGGTTCCGCTCCCACGCCGCGGCGGCCGGCTGGCCGGTGCTGAACTGGACCTAAGCGGACGACCCTCCCCGGATTGCCGAGCCCGCAGTGCGCCCTAGCGGATCCGCGCCGCAGTCTCCCGCTCGATCGACCGCGCGATCGCCGCGCTTTGTGCGGCGGCCGTGAGATTGGCCGGGGCGCCGTAGAGGCCGGCCAGATAGCCGCGGTCCACCGGCGTCAGCCGCCGCGGCGCCCGATCCGGCGCCCCGGCGAACAAAGTCAGGATGCTGTGCTCCCCCGCGGGCAGGGCCGGCGCGGTGATCGCGAGGCCGCGCATTGCCGCGTAATCGGCGACCTGAAGCAGATCCATTCCGAAGATCGCGCGCGTCTCCAGCACGACGAAGCTGTGCTCGATCGACTGGACGACCTGCGGATTGACCAGGGACGTCCTGTCGACACGGAGCACCCTGGTGCCGCCGATGGCCGAGCTGGGCTGGCTGACCGGCGAGGCCGCGGATTCCGTTCCCCGGTCGCTCGGGGCGACGTTGGGGACGCGGCCGTTGGCGTCGCGGACCATGGTCTTGGTCCAGCCGCGCGTCGGCCCTGCTTCCTGCGTCAGGCGGCGCAGCTCGGCGCGCGCGATTCCCGCGAACGCGCCGGGCTGGGCGCGATGCAGCTCCCGCGCGAAGCCGGGGCCGTCGTCGACGATGACGAGATGGAGGTTGGGCGTACAGCCGGCGCCCGCCACCCGCGCACCGGCTCCACGGGCCACCGCGCGGATGCGCTCCGCGACCATCCCTGCATAGGGCTCGGGGAAGCCGCTCACTTCGGGGCAGACCGGCGCCTCGAAGCGGGCGAGTTGGCCGTCGCGGCGGACTGCGATGCGCTCGACGATCCGTCGGGCCGCATCGCCCTCTACCGGCGCCTGGCCGGTCACGAGGATGGTCGGGTCGCGGGGCTGGGCCTGCGAGCTCGCCTCTGAGGCCGATCCGGCGAGCACCAGGGCGAAGGCTGTCGAAAGGAGGCAATGTGCAGGCTTCATCTTTCCGTCCCCTTGTCTCCACGGGCTACCGAGCCTCAGGATACGCCGCAGCGATGCATCTAAACTGCAAAAAATGCGGCGCGCCGGCACCCTGTTTGCAAATTCCCGACCTCGCGCGCATATCGGCAGCATGGACGAAATCGACCGGCGGCTGCTCAACCTGGTCCAGAAGGACAGTCGGCGCACCGCCGAGCAGCTCGCCGAGGACGTCCCCCTCTCGCCGACGGCGATCACCCGCCGCCTGCACCGGTTGCGTGCGGACGGCACGATCGAACGCGAGGTCGCGCTTCTCGGGCCGAAGGTGCAGGAAGCGCGCATCATCGCCGTCATCCAGCTCCAGTTCGACCGGCATAGTCCGGCCGAGCTTGCGGAGCTGAAGCGGACCCTCGCGGCGGCTCCGGAGGTTCTGATCTGCGTCGAGATCACCGGCACGAGCGACATGCTGATCATCGCTTCCACGCGCGACATGGCCCATTTCAACGAGCTCGGCGACCGCATCGGCGGCCAGCCGCTCGTCCGCCGCTATGAGACAAGCTTCGTCAAACGGCGCATCAAGATGTCGCTCGCCGTCGAGCTGGAAGCATCCGACGCCTGACCGAAGCCGGACCGTTCGCGCCCGCTCGAAACGTTGGTCGAAGACGGGAGGAGGAGCGCCGGGCGCAAAAAAGGGAGCCGGTCCCTGCGGACCGGCTCCCGATCTTCGTTCGCGCGCTGCCGGGGCAGCGGCGGCCTTCCTACCAGCCGGAGCCGGGGCCGAAGGTGATCTCCACGCGCCGGTTCTGCGGCTCGCGAACGCCGTCGGCGGTATCGACCGCCGGGCGGCTCTCGCCGAACGCTTCGGTCCGCATCGCGCCCTCTGTCACGCCGCGGCCCGCCAGATACTGGCGAACATTGTCGGCACGACGCTGCGACAGCCCGACATTGTACTGATCGGAGCCCGACCGGTCGGCGTGACCGGCGAGCACGACCTGCGCATTGCCGGTCGCGCGATACTGCTCGGCGGCATTGTCGAGGATGCCGGCTGCCTGCGGCGTGATCTCGTCGCGATCCCAATCGAAGAAGACGATGAAGGGACCGATCGCCGGGCACGTCTCACCCGGCATGACCTGGGTGCCGTTCGGGCACTGCACCGGCGTCGGCGCAGGCGGGGTCGGGGCCGGCGGCGCCACGTAGGGCGCCGGCGTCACGACCGGCGGAAGCGGCGGAGCGGCGGGCTCCTGACCGCCCAGGTTGAAGGTGATGCCGCCCATGATGCTGTGCGAACGCATGCGCATCTCGGTCGCGCCGCCGTTGAACGCGGTCAGCTCGACGTTGCGGGTGTTGAAGTAGCGGTACCGGACGGTCACATCGACATTGTCCGAGATCGCCTGACGCAGGCCGGCGACCAGCTGCCAGGCCGGCGTCCAGTCGGAGCCGGAGAGGAAAGGCGTGGCATTGGCGAAGTTCCGGTACAGGTTCGCCCGGACCCGCGCCATGCCGGCACCGCCGCCGACGAAGCCGGAAACGCCGTCCTCGTTGCCGAAGTCCAGCAGGGCATTGGCCATGAAGCTGAGCGCCGTGGTATTGCCGCTCGCCTCGCGCGTAGACGCGAAGACCGCGCCTTCCAGCGGAAGCCTGATCAAGGTCTCGTAGGAGTCCAGATCCGCGTTTTTGTATGCCGCCTCGGCCTCGAGCCGGAACGCACCGAAATCGTAACCGATGAAAACGCCGCCGTCATAGCCATATTCGTGCTCGACCGTGACGGCGTTTTCGACCGCCCCGATGTCGATGTCGATGTCGCCGACTCTCATCGCGCCGAAGTCGCCGCCAATATACACCCCGTCGCGTGCCAGCGCGGGCGAGGCCAAGATGGCTGCGACACTGGAAAGCCCAACTGCTAACTTTCGCATATTCAATCCCCTTGTTCTGGGCGTCCGAAGCTTTGCGCCCGTCCGTTCAAATCGGCACGCCAGCGCAACGCATAATCCTGGCATGCTCGTTACACAAGAAAATGTGCCTCCAGAGCCGTTCGATGACATCGCGGAGAGATGCCATCGGGCAGGCTGGGCGGAGCGCCACCTGAGGGATGGCATTTCTCTAGGACGAGGCGGGAACGCCGATCCGCGCCGGGCCGCGCCCTCGTCAGCGCCGGAAGGCGAGGCTGAAGCTCCACCAAAGCAGGGCCAGGATCCCTGCGCTGACGATCGCGCCCCAGAACCAGTAAGGCAGAAGCAGGGCGTCCGCGATGGCGCCGGTGTCCGATCGACGCAGCTCGCCGCCGACGATCCCGCCCGGGCTGAACAGATAGTCGAACTGCTGCCACGCGCTGATGCAGGCCTGGACGCCGACGAGCTGAATGACGAAGCGCTGCAAGGGCTCGGATCCGCGCAGCGTGAGCAGGAAGAGCGCCAATCCCAAAGCAGGGAGAACCAGCCAGCCCGCCGGCGACCGGACCCAGATCGCCGTGGACACGACCAGCGCGACGCCCAGCGTCGTCAGGGCGTTGCGCGTCGCGGCGGGAGAGCGAGAGCAGACGATCAGCAGAGCTCCCGCGATCGCCGGCCCGAGGGGTCCGCTCGCGGCGACCAGCGCGTCGGTCACCCCATAGCCGTCGGCGGGGCGAAGCGACTCGGCGACGCCCGAACCGTAGGCGAAAATCAGCAGCCGCTCGAAGCCCCGGCCGGCGAGCATCGCGGCGACGCCATGGCCCATTTCATGAAACCAGGTCGCCAGGATCGTGAAGGGATAGAGGAGGAGCCGGCCGAGCGCGGTCTGCCACAGCGCGATCGAGGCGAGCGCGATCCCCAGCAGCAGCGCGACCCGCTGTCTTCGGTCCTGGCCGGCGACACTGCTGGGCATCGAGGGTTCCAATTGAAGCGGTCGCCAGCTCGGGGGAAGGTGGACCCCGGGTCGGGCCCGGGCCGAAGGCGCAGGTTAGCGCACGGTGCTTCAGGCTCGCAAGAGCGTCGGGCCGGCGGACGGATTCCGATGTCCGCCCTCCGCCTGCAGCCGACGTTACGGCGCAGGCGGCAGCGCCGCCAAATCCGGCTCCACCCAGCCCAGCCGCGCCGCTCTCGAGAACAGCAAATCGGGCGAATAGAAGCGCAAGGGCCAGTCTCGCCTCCCCTCCTCCGCGCGGAGCAGGCGGTTCACCGTCTCGACCAGCGCCGGTGCCGCGGCGCTTCGGGCGAGGTAGCTGCGCACGCCCCGGATCGAGACCAAGGTGATCGTCTCGTGATAGCCTTCGGTGTCGCTGTTCACGCCCCCGACGCTTTCATTGTAGCCGCGGATGATCGCCGGGAGGTCGCGCTCGGGCAGGACGTCGCGCCGCTCGAGGATCAGCCAGGCGGTGGCGGCCAGATGGGCCTCGTGGGTCCAGTCCGCTCGCGGCAAGGTCCGCGAGAGAAGCCCCTCTCCGATGCGGCGGACGGCGGCGTCGGAGGGGAAGAGGCGGGGTTCGTGAGTCATCGTCGTCATCCTCGGGCACAAAGAAAAGGAGCGCGCCGGCCGCAGCCGACACGCTCCTTCTCGAGTGAGCGAATGTCGCGTCAGGCGGCGCTTACCGTGGCGATCTCCGCTTGTTGCCGGGGCTCGGGCGCTCCGCCGACGCGCGGGGCCGAGGCGCGCACGCCCGCATCGACATGGTCCGCGAACTTGGCGAAATTGGCGTTGAACAGGTCGACCAGCTTCGCCGCGGCGGCGTCGTAGCCGGCCTTGTCGGCCCAGGTGGCGCGCGGGTCGAGGATGGCGCTGTCGACGCCGGGGACGGCGACCGGGACCTCGAAGCCGAAATTCGGGTCCTGGCGGAAGGCGGCGCCGTTCAGCGAGCCGTCGAGCGCGGCATTGAGCAAGGCGCGGGTCGCCTTGATCGGCATGCGGCTGCCGGTGCCGTATTTGCCGCCGGTCCAGCCGGTATTGACCAGCCAGCAGGAGACGTTGCCGCGGGCGATGCGCTCCTTCAAAAGGTTGCCGTATACGCTCGGGTGGCGCGGCATGAACGGGGCGCCGAAGCAGGTCGAGAAGGTCGCCTCGGGCTCGGTCACGCCGATCTCGGTGCCGGCGACCTTCGCGGTGTATCCGCTGAGGAAGTGGTACATCGCCTGGTCGGGCGTCAGGCGCGCGATCGGCGGGAGCACGCCGAACGCGTCGGCGGTCAGCATGACGACGTTCTTCGGCACCGGCCCCATGTTGCGCTCCGAGCAATTGGGGATGAAGTCGATCGGGTAGGCGCCGCGGGTGTTCTCGGCGAGGCTGTTGTCGTCGAGGTCGAGCTCGCGGGTCTCGGGGTCGAGCACCACATTCTCGAGCACCGTCCCGAAGCGCTTGGTGGTCGCGAAGATCTCCGGCTCCGCCTCGGGCGACAGCCGGATCATCTTCGCGTAGCAACCGCCCTCGAAATTGAACACCGCCGTATCGGACCAGCCATGCTCGTCGTCGCCGATGAGGGTGCGGCTCGCGTCGGCGCTGAGGGTGGTCTTGCCGGTGCCGGAGAGGCCGAAGAAGACGGCGGTGTCGCCTCTGGGGCCGATGTTGGCCGAGCAGTGCATCGGCATCACGCCCTCGACCGGGAGCAAATAGTTCAGGATGCCGAAAACGGACTTCTTCATCTCCCCCGCATAGGCCGTGCCGCCGATCAGGATCATGCGCTCGGAGAGGTTGACCGCGATCACCGTCTCGCTGCGCGTGCCGTGGCGCGCCGGATCGGCGCGGAAGCTGGGCAGGTCGACGATCGTGAACTCGGGCGCGAAGTCCGCCAGCTCGCCGGCCTCCGGCCGGACGAGAAGCGTGCGGATGAAGAGGTTGTGCCAGGCGAGCTCGTTGATCACCCGCACGCGCACCCGGTGCTCCGCCTGCGAGCCGCCGTAGAGGTCGGCGACGAACAATTCGTCGTAAGTGCCCAATGCGGCGAGGAAATCGGCCTTGAGCGCGTCGAAATGCTCGGGCGTCATCGCCTTGTTGTTGTCCCACCAGATCGTGGTTTCGGTCTCGGCGTCGCGGACGATGAACTTGTCGTTGGCCGAGCGGCCGGTGTGGCGGCCGGTGCGGACGACGAGCGGGCCGTCCTTGGCGAGCACGCCCTCGCCGCGGCGGAGCGCCTGCTCGACGAGGTGGGGAGTGCCGAGGTTCCAGTGGATGTCGGCGGGCGTGAGGATGCCCTGCTCATTCAGACCGTGAGCCGGCACGCGATTGGCCACGTCGATTCCTCCTGTTTTATATGACAAATATGGCGGAAATCGCCGCCTTTCGAAGGCTGAGCGCATAGTCGAGCCGGCCGGTTCCGTCAAAGCCCCGGGTCAAAGGCCGGAGTGAAAGGGTAGCGCCCTTCCCGCGCGCTGGGGTAAGAAAGCTCCCCCGGGGCTAAAGGCGCTCGAATGTCGGTCACCATCGCGCTCGTCGACGACGACCGCAACATCCTCACATCCTTGTCGGTCGCGCTCCAGTCCGAAGGCTTCGTCACGCGCGTCTATTCGGATCCGGAGGCGGCGCTGAAGGCGCTGGTCGAGAATCCGCCCGACCTCGCCGTGCTCGACATCAAGATGCCGCGGATGGACGGCATGGAGCTGCTCCGCCGGCTGCGCGAGAAGAGCGCCGTCCCGGTCATCTTCCTGACCTCCAGGGACGACGAGCTCGACGAGGCCCTCGGCCTCGCGATGGGGGCGGACGACTACATCGCCAAGCCCTTCTCGCAGCGCCTCCTGATCGCGCGCATCCGCGCGGTGCTGCGGCGCACCGAGCTTCGCGAAGCCCCTCCCGGCGGGGAGGAGGAGGAGCCCGCCCCGCTGGTCGAGCGCGGACGGCTGACGCTCGACCCGGCGCGCCACCGCGTCACCTGGGCGGGGCGCGACGTGACCTTGACGGTGACCGAGTTCATGATCCTGGAGGCGCTCGCCCAGCGGCCCGGCATGGTGAAATCGCGCAACCAGCTGATGGACGTCGCCTATCAGGACGACATCTATGTCGACGACCGCACGATCGACAGCCACATCAAGCGGATGCGGCGCAAGTTCCGCGCAGCCGACGACGATTTCGCGGCGATCGAGACGCTCTACGGCATCGGGTACCGCTTTGCCGAGGAGTGAGAAGAGCGAGGATTCCGCCCTCTCGCTGCGCTGGACCGGGCGGATCGCGCTTCGCCACCGCATTCTCGCGGTCAACATCTTCGCGCTGGCGATCCTCGCCGGGAGCCTGTTCTATCTCGACAGCTTCCGCAGCCGGCTGACCCAGGTGCGGATCGAGCAGATGGCGAGCGAAGCGACGATGATCGCCGACATCGTCGCCGCCGTCCCTCCCGAGCGGCGCCAGGCCCTGCTCATCAGCCTGAGCCAGGATTCGCGCACCCGGCTGAGGCTCTACGGGCCGGACGGGCGCAAGCGCCTCGACAGCTGGGACGGCGCGCCGCCCACCTACGAGCTTCGCGACCCGCGCAGCGAGCCGTGGAACCGCGACGTCGCGCGCGCGCTCGACAACGTCTTCGACGCGGTCGTCGGGGCACGGCGGCCGCCCCCGTTCGACGAGCCGGCCGAGGACGCGCTCGCCGCCTGGCCGGAAGCGCAGGAGGCCCTGGCCCGGCGGGGGGTCTCGACCCGGCTGCGTCGCGCGCCGGAGGGAACGCCGTTCGTCTCGGCGGCGGCGCCGGTCGCCGGCGGAGACGGCGAGGTGCTGCTGCTGACGGTCAACGCGCGCGACATCCGCCGCGTCGTCCGGGACGAAAGGGTCACGCTCGGGCTGGTCCTGTTCACCACCATCACCGTCTCGGTGCTGCTGTCGCTGTTCCTCGCCCGCACCATCGCCCGGCCGCTGCGGCACCTCGCCCATGCCGCGCACCGGGTCCGGCTCGGCCGCGACCGCGAGGTCAACGTCCCCCTCCTCCCGGCGCGGCGGGACGAGATCGGCCGCCTCGCCCGCGCCCTCCACGACATGACCCAGGCGCTGCGCGACCGCATCGACGCCACCGAATCCTTCGCGGCCGACGTCACGCACGAGCTCAAGAATCCGCTCGCCTCGCTCCGCTCCGCGGTCGACAGCCTCGACCGGGTCGAGGATCCGGCGCTCCGCGCGCAGCTGCTCGAGGTGGTGCGTCACGACGTCCACCGCCTCGACCGGCTGATCGTCGACATCGCCGAGACCTCGCGGCTCGACGCCGAGCTGTCGCGGGCGCGTTTCGAGCCGGTCGATCTCGGGCGCACGATCGAGAGCCTGCTGGCGATCTGGGAGCAGCGCGGCGCCGAGCGTGGCATCGGAGTGGCTTTCGCCCGGCCGCGGACCGGGTCGGCGGTGGTGATGGGGGACGAGGCGCGGCTGGTGCGGCTGATCGACAACATCGTCGACAATGCGATCTCCTTCTCGCCCGAAGGGGGCCTGGTCGAGGTCGTCGCGGCCAATTCGGGCGGGCATGTCACGATCAGCGTCGAGGACGAGGGGCGCGGCGTCCCGGAGGGGGCCCGCGAGACGATCTTCAACCGCTTCCACTCGGACCGTCCGGACGAGGATTTCGGCCGCCATTCCGGGCTCGGCCTCGCCATCGCACGGGCGATCGCGCTGGGCCATGACGGCCATATCGAGATCGCCGACCGCCGCGACGGCCGTGCCGGCGCCCGCTTCGTCGTCCGCTTTCCGGCGGCCGCCCGATGAGCGGCCCAATGGACGGCCAGGTCCATGCCGGCTGCGTGGCGATCGACGGCCGCGGGGTGCTGATCGCGGGCGCGTCGGGGCGCGGCAAATCCGATCTCGCACTGCGCCTGGTCGATCGCGGCGCCCGCCTCGTCAGCGACGATTACTGCCTGCTGCGCGCGGCGGGCGGGCGGCTCTACGCGACGCCCCCGCCGGCGATCGCGGGACGGATCGAGGTGCGCGGAATCGGACTCGTCGCGGTCGAGGCGCTGGCGGAGGCGCCCGTCTGCCTGCTGGTCGATCTCGACCGCGCGCCGGAGCGGCTTCCGGAGCCGGGCTCCGTCTCCTTTCTCGGGCTCGACGTGCCGGCGGTCGGGCTCGCCGCGCTTGAGGCTTCGGCAGCGATCAAGGTAGAGTTGGCGCTCGCCAGCTTCGGACTTCCCTTGCCGTGAACCGCACCGCCAGCCCGCAGCGCCTGCTGCTCGTCACCGGCCTTTCGGGCGCCGGCAAGTCGACGGTGCTCAACACGCTCGAGGATCTCGGCTGGGAGGTGGTCGACAACCTTCCGCTCGCTCTGCTCGACAATCTGCTGGCGACGCCGCCGCCGCGCGGCTCCGCAGCGCGGCCGCTGGCGATCGGAGTCGACACCCGCACCCGCGGTTTCGACGCGGGCCGGATCGTCCGCCAGATCAAGCGGCTCGCCAGCGAGTTCGAATATCCGGTCGAGACCCTCTATCTCGACTGCGCCGGAGCGGAGCTCATCCGCCGCTATTCCGAGACCCGCCGCCGCCACCCGCTGGCGCCGGACCGGCCCGCCACCGACGGAATCGCCGCCGAGCGCGAGCTGATGGAGCCCCTGCGCCGCTGGGCCGAGCATGTCCTGGACACCACCGACACCGACGCGAACCGCCTCCAGCAGCAGGTGCGCGCCCGCTTCGCGACCGACGCGCGCGCGCCGACCCTCAGCGTCATGTCGTTCGGCTTCGCCCGCGGCCTGCCGCGCAACGCCGACCTGGTCTTCGACATGCGCTTCCTGAAGAACCCGCACTGGCAGCCGGGGCTGCGCGACCTCACCGGCACGGACGCGCGGGTCGCCGCCCATATCGCCGGCGACGAGGCCTATGCGGACGCGCTCGAGCGGATCGAGGCGCTGCTGGCGGCGCTGCTTCCGCGCTATGCGGCGGAAGGAAAATCCTATGTTACGGTCGCGTTCGGTTGTACCGGAGGGCGACACCGCTCGGTCCACGTCGCCGAGCGAGTCGCGGCCCGATTGCGCGCCGAGGGCTTTTCGCCCACGGTGGAGCATCGCGACCTCGCCTCGCCGCCGCGCGACCTGATCGAAGGTGCTGCGGGGGCAGGCAGAGAGCTTCAAGGTGAATAGATGATCGGTTTGGTGTTGGTGACGCATGGCCGGCTCGCGGCCGAGTTCATCGTCGCGATGGAGCATGTCGTGGGGCGGCAGGAGCGGATCGAATCGATCTGCATCGGCCCCGAGGACGACATGGAGAGCCGCCGCAACGACATCGCCGAAGCGATCGGCCGCGTCGACCAGGGCAAGGGCGTGATCATCCTCACCGATCTGTTCGGCGGCACCCCGTCCAACCTCGCAATCTCGCTGATGAAGACCGAGAATATCGAGGTGATCGCGGGCGTGAACCTGCCGATGCTGATCCGCCTCGACGGCGCCCGCAAGAAGATGGACGTCAAATCCGCCGTCGCCGCGGCGCGCGAGGCGGGACGAAAGTACATCTCGGTCGCTTCCGAGATATTGGGGGAAGCCGCCGCCTGATGCCGAGCCGGACGGTCGAGATGACCAACAAGCGCGGCCTCCATGCCCGCGCCAGCGCCAAGTTCGTGACCCTCGCCGCGACCCTGCCCCCCGAGGTCGAGGTCGAGGTCGAGAAGGACGGCAGCCGCGTCTGCGGGACCTCGATCATGGGCCTGATGATGCTCGGCGCCGCTTATGGCGACCGGATCACCATCCACGCCGAAGGCAAGGGGGCGGAGGACGCGCTCGGCGCGCTGGTCGCCCTGGTCGAAGCCCGCTTCGGCGAGGAATAAGCCCCCGTCATTGCGAGTGAAGCGAAGCAATCCAGTGCGGCCTCCGACGCGGAACTGGATTGCTTCGTCGCTCCGCTCCTCGCAATGACGGCCAATGCCCCGCACGATCACCGCTTTCTCGAACCCGCTGGTCAAGCTGGTCAGGAGCCTGCGCGACAAGAAGCACCGGCGCGCCGAGAGGCTGTTCGTCGCCGAGGGGCTGCGCATCCTGATCGAGGCACGCGAGGACGGCCATCTGCCGCGCGTCCTGTTCTACGGGGCGGGAACCCGGCACCCGCTGATGGATATGCTCATCGAGGAAGTCGAGCACGCCTGCGGCGAGGTGATCGAGACCAATGCCGACATCCTCCACAAGCTCTCCGGCAAGGACAATCCGCAGACCGTGCTCGGCGTCTACGAGCAGTTCGATACGCGGCTCGAGGGGGTCGACCGGTCGGCTTGGCCGCTGTGGATCGTCGCTCAGGCGCTGCGCGATCCGGGCAATCTCGGCACCATGCTCAGGACCGGGGACGCGGTCGGCGCCGGCGGGCTGATCCTGGTCGACGACTGCGTCGACCCCTTCTCGGTGGAAGCCGTGCGCGCCTCGATGGGGGCTTTGTTCACCCAGCGGATCGCCGCGGCGCGCTGGGACGAGTTCGTGGCCTGGCTGCGCGCGGGCCCGGGCGCGCTCGTCGGCACCAGCCTCGATGCGACGCTCGACTATCAGGCACCGCGCTACGAGGCCCCTGTCTTCATCCTCGTCGGCAACGAGGCGCAGGGGCTTCCCGAGGCCTATGAAGCGGAATGCGACCTGCTCGTGAAGATTCCGATGCGCGGCAAGGCCGACAGCCTCAACGCGGCCGTCGCCACCGCGGTGATGGCCTATGAGGTGGTCAACCAGTGGCGCAGCCGCCCGTCCGGTTGACGGGAACCGCGGACACTCGCGTCCGTTCTCGCGCGGTTACGGAGTTGCGTCGATGCGTAAGAAAGCAACCATGCCGCTCTGGCCGGCATGGCTGTTGCTGGCGGGCGCCGCCGCCTGCGCCGTCCCGGCCATCACCACCTCCCCACCCGCCGCGCCGCGCTACGTGGCGAGCGGGCACGAGCCGGGATGGTATCTCGTCATCGACGGCGGGCGGATGGACTATATGGGCGATTATCGCGAAATTCGGATCACCGTCCCCCAGCCGCCGCCGCGGACGATCGCGAACGGACGCCGCTTCCGGACGCCGCGACTCACCGTCGACATCGTCCGCGCCCGCTGCAACGAATTGCTGACCGGCCTCGGCCATGAGGACCGGGTAACGGTGGTCGCCGACGGCCTCCGCTTCAAAGGCTGCGGCGGCGCGAGGCGGATCGACTGGGACGTTCAAAATTGATCAAATTGCTGTGAGAGGTGCGAGAAAACTGTTTGTTTTCAGTCGCGGCCTGTTTCGGGAATTTCTGAGTGCAGACGATGAGAAAGAGCTGAGTCGCGGCGAGGATGGCAGAGGGAGTCCTACATTTGAAGGGGGCGGTCCCGCGTGTTGCGGCGGAAAGCCCCTCCCCTCGATGGGGAGGGGTTTGGGGTGGGGTGGAGTCTCCGGAGGAGACGCTGCCCAGTTGACGAGTCCACCCCCACCCAACCCTCCCCCATCGAGGGGGAGGGCTTGAGCTACTCGGCGGCGATCGCCTCGTCCTCCGAGGCTGACGTCAGCTTGGTCAGGGGCCGCGGACTGGTCTCGACCATCGGCAGCGGCTCGATCTCTTTCGCTCCGCTCGACACTTCAAGGGCCTCGAAGCGCTTGGCCTGGGTCATCACCTGGCTTTCGAGGCTGCCGACCATCGCATTGTAGGCGCTGGTGGTGAGCTCGAGGTTGCGGCCCATGCGGGCGACGTGGGACCCCATCGTGGCGAGGCGGGCGTGAAGCTCCCTGCCCAGCCGCGCGATCTCGGCGGCTTCCTCGGCGAGCTTTTCCTGGCGCCAGACGCTGGCGACGGTGCGGGCGATGGCGACCAGGTTGGTCGGCGTCGCGAGCAGCACGCGGCGCTCGAATGCCCATTCCCAGAGGCCGTCATCCTGCTCGAGCGCGGCGGTGAGGAAATGCTCGCCGGGAATGTACATGACGACATAGTCGGCAGCGTCGCCGAACCGGTCCCAGTAATTCTTCCCGCCCAGTTGCTGGGCATGGTTGCGGATCGACAAAGCGTGCGCCTTCAGATGGGCCGCGCGGACCGTCTCGTCGACCTCCTCGGATGCGTCGAGGAAGGCGTTCAACGAGCATTTGGCGTCGATGATCAGCTTGCGGCCGCCGGGCAGGCGGACGATCACGTCGGGGCGCAGGCGCCCGTCCTCGGTGTCCACCGAGACTTCGGACTGGAAATCGGCGAAAGGCGAGAGGCCGGCTTGCTCGAGCACGTTGCGGAGGCTCTGCTCGCCCCAGCGGCCGCGCGACTTGGGGCTGTGGCGAAGCGCGCTGACCAGCTTGGCGGTCTCGTCGCGGACCTGGGTCTGGCCGGAACGGACCAGCTCGACCGCCTCGCGCAGGCCGGCATAGCTGTCGACGCGCTCCTTCTCGACCTTCCTGAGGCCCTCCTCGTAGCGCTTCAGCGTCGCTTCGACCGGCTGGAGCAAAGACTTCAATTTCTCCTCGTGGCGTTCGCCGGCCTGGTTGAAGCGGGCGTCGGCGCGCTCGAGGAAATTCTTTTGAGCCTCGCCGAGAAGCTTGCCGCCTATCTCGCTGAATTGGGCCGATAAAGCCTCGCGCGCTTCCTTCAGCTCGGTGAGCCTCGCCTCGAACGCCCGCTCGCGCTCGTCGGCCGAGGCGGAGAGGCGGGCGCATTCGCTGCGGGCGTCGGTGCAGTCCTGGCGGACGGCGGCGAGCTGCTCCTGGAGGGCAGGCACCTGCTTCGCCCGCTCCTCGGCCGCGGCGAGATCGGTGATCGCGCGGCGGAAATCGTCGAGCCGCTCGTCGCGCTCCTTGCGAAAGGCCGCGGCCTGGCGGCTGCCGAGATACCAGCCCAGAGCGAGGCCGAGCGCGAGCACCAAAGCGGCGATGAGCAATGCGGCGGCGTCCATTCGCCTTCCCTTCGTGCGGAACGGAAGGCGAACCTAGAGCAGGCGCGGCCGCGGCTCAAGCGGAGGCATGATTTTGCTGTGGAAAAGCGTCGTCCCGGCGAAGGCCGGGACCTCAGGGGGATTATACTCGGTTGCTGTGCAGGGCGTCCTGCAGGTGCGCTGCGCTAGACTCTCCCTGGGATCCCGGCCTTCGCCGGGATGACGGCTTGGCTCGACCGTTCGGTCTCGCCCGCCGTCACGCCGCGCGCTTGGACTGTTCTTTGCGGGCCTTGGCGATCTTTTTCAGGATCATCTCGCGCTTGAGCCGGGAGAGATGGTCGATGAACAGGATGCCGTTCAAATGGTCCATCTCGTGCTGGAGGACGACGGCCAAGGTGCCGCTGATCTCCTCCTCGTGCGGCGCGCCGTTCTCGTCGAGCCAGCGCGCCCGGATGCGGTCCGGCCGGTCGACGTCGGCATATTGATCGGGGACCGAAAGGCAGCCCTCGGTATAGGGAACATCGCGGTCGGAATTTTCGAGGATCTCGGGATTGACGAAGATCCGCGGCTCGCGGACCGGCTCGCCGCCCTCGACCTCGGGCTCCTGCAGGTCGATCACCAGCAGGCGCTTCGGCACCCCGACCTGGATCGCGGCGAGGCCGATGCCGGGCGCGGCGTACATCGTCTCGAACATGTCGCGGATCAAAGCGCGCGTGTCGTCGGTGACCGCCTCGACGGGCGTCGAGATCTGCCGCAGCCGCGGGTCCGGGACTTCCAGGATCGGGAGGATGGCCATGGCCCGAATGTAGGGCGAATCGCCCTTCCCTTCAAGACGATGGCCACCCTCCCCGGGGCGCGGAAAGCGGCCCCGGAGGGCCGCCTCCCCCTCCGCGCGCCTGTCAGGCGAACGGCGCGTCCGGATAGACCGGCAGCGGCACCGCGGCGCTGCCGGGCGTATCGAAGAAGCCCGAGCCGGCCAGCGCGTTTGGCTGGACGATCACCTCGCCGCCGAGCGGGTTGTCCGCCGTGATGAACGCGTCCGCCGCGACACCATCGGCCGGTGCACCGCCATAGCCGGGCATGAGGATGTCGGCGTTGAAGCGGGTGCGGACGAAGATGTCCTGGGCGAGGACGCTATCGGCATCGTTGCCGCTGAGCTCGAGATGGATCTGCGCGGTGTCGGTGGTCGTGGCGCCGGCGACGACCCGGATCGAGTTGAGCGCGAACGCGCCCGGCGTGTCGATGACGTTGTCGGTGATCGTGAGATTGAACCGTCCCGAACCGCTTGCCAGCGAGTTGATGCCGTTGTTGCTCCAGCCCTGGATGTCGTTCTCGTCGATCAAGACCGTCATCGTTCCGGCGCCGGCGAAGGTGGCGTTGATGCCGTTGCCCGAGGCCGAGCCGGAGTTGAGGACTCCGGCGGTGCCGATCGTGTTGCCGGCGATCGTGCCGTGGACTTCGCCGGCCGCGGTGGAACCGCTGGTCGCGGCGCTGATCGCGCTGCTGAAGGCGCCCTGTATGTTGTTGTCCTCGATCGCGAAATAGACGTCCGCGCCGCCCGCCGGGCTGATCGTAACGCCGCCGCCGAGGACGCCCGCGAAGGTCGAGGTCAGCACATTGTCGTTGAAGGTGATGTGCCCAGTCGACGTCGCGACGGCGTCGGTCGCATATTGGAAGTGATCGCCGCGATTGTTAGAGAAGGTCGATCCGGTGACGCTCGCCCGGACGATCGAGGTGCCGTTGGCCTGGATGATCAGGCCGTCGTCCGCGGTCGATGCGAGCGGACTGGCGAGGTCGCCGAAGGTCGAGCCGGTCACCGTCAGATCGAGCGTGCCGGACGTGTTGACGACGCTGAAATTGTCCTCCCCGCTTCCGGTGAAGGACGAATCGGTGACGGTCGCGATGCCCGTCAGGCCGGTGAGGTCGACTCCGCGCTCGCCGAGGGCGTTGCCGTTGGAGGCGACCGTCGTGCGGACCAGCTCGAGGCCGTCGACGCCGCTGCCCCTGATGCCGTCGTCGCCGCCGCCGCTGACGGCGAGGTCGGTCAGGCTGATCGGCCCGGTATTGATCAGGCTGATGCCGGCGTTGGTGCTGCCGGCGATGGTGCCGCCGGAACCGGCGGCGCCGGTGCCGGTGACGCTGAACCCGCCGGAGCCGGTATTGGCAAGGACGATGCCGCTCACCGCGCCGCTGCTCGAGACGCTGTCCAGCGTGACGCCCGCGGCGCCGATCGTCGTGCCGCTGATCGTCACGGCAGTGCCGGTGGTCGAGGCGACGCTGTTGCCCGCGCCGGTGACGGTGACGGTGCCGCCGCCGGTGGCGTTGAGACCGGCGCCGCTGGTGGTGACGATCGCCAGGCCACCGTCGAGCGCCAGAGCGCCGCTGTTGCCGACATAGTTGACCGCGACATCGGCTCCGGTCGAGACCGTGCCGCCGTTCAGGGTGACGGTCGCCGACGAGCCGGTGACGTCGACGCCGCCGCCGGCGTGGACGCCGGTGATCGTCGTCGCGCCGCTGACGGTGAAGCTTCCGCCGACGCCGGCGAGGTCGACCGCGCCGCCGGTCGAACCGGTCGAGGCCGCCTCGTTCAGCGTGACGTTGAGGATGCCGCCATTGTCGATGTCCACGATCTGGCCGGTGCGGGCCCCGCCGATGCCGACGTCGGTCACGGTGAGCGTGCCGACCGTGCCACCGTCGTCGTCGATGCCGGCGCCGCTGGTGCTGCCGATGTCGATGCCGGAAATAGTGTTGTTCTCCGCGACGTCGATGCCGTCGCCGGCCGTCGCAACGATGGTCGGCCGCAGCGCGCCGTCCGCGTCGCCAATCAGGATCTGGCCGTCGAGCAGGTTGATGCCGTCCGCCTCGGCGTAGGTGCCGGTGCCGGCGCGCAGATGCACGGTATGGCCGGCCTGCGGCCCGCCCAGCGAGCCCTGCGCCGCGTTGAAGGCCGCGATCGAGGTGTAGGGATCGGCCGCGGTGCCCAGATTGGCGCTGGTGCCGATCGTGCTGTTGTCGATGAACCAGACGGTCTGCGGACCGACGCCGACGCCGGCCCCGGTGATCGTGATGGTGACGTTCTGGGTGGCTGTGCCGCCCTGGCCGTCGCTGATCTGGACCGCATAGGTCTGCGTCCGGATCTCGCCTTCGCTGAGGCCCTCGAGCGCGGCGTCCGAGACGCTGAAGTTCCAGGTGACGCTGTCGCTCATCTGATCGACCGCATCGAGGGTGAAAGTGCCGAGATAGAAGGCGCCCTGCGGCGTGGCGGTGGCGCTGTGCGTGTCGTTGATGTCGACATCGTCGAACGCGACCGTGCCGCTGTCGTTGTGGACGGTCGTCCCCCCTTCGTTCGGATCGTCATCGGGCAACTCGGTCACCGCGCCGCTGGCGTCGGTGCCGCCGGCGTCGATAGTCGGCGCGTCGTTGGTGCCGGTGACGATGACGGTCAGCGTCGCCGTGTCCGTTCCGGTGCCGTCGGAGGCGGTGTAGGTGAAGACATCGTCCACCACCTCCCCCGCGGAGAGCGCGTTCGCCGCCGCGTTCGGCGTATAGGTGTAGCTGCCGTTGGAGGAGAGGGTCAGGGTGCCGAAGTCGCCGACATAGGTGCCCGGGTTCGACACCGTCAGCGGGTCGTTCTCGGCGTCGGTGTCGTTGGCGAGCACGTTGCCCGAAACAGCATTGTCCTCGGTGGTCGAGGCGGTGTCGTCGACGGCGTTCGGGACGCCGCTGAGGCCGCTGACCGCGATGGTGAGCGTCGCCGTATCCGAGGCGGTGCCGTCCGACGCGATGTAGGTGAACACGTCGTTCGCGATCTGCCCGTTGACGAGCGCCTGAGCGCCGGCGCCGGGCGTATAGGTATAGCTGCCGTTGGCCGCCAGCACGAGCGTTCCGTAGGCGCCGATGAAGGTGCCGGCGTTGACGACGGTCAGCGGCTCGACGTCGACGTCGGTGTCGTTGGCGAGGACGTTGCCGGAGACGGGGCTGTTCTCGTCGGTGGCGTTGGTGTCGTCGTTCGCGACCGGAGCGTCGTTGAGCCCGGTGACCGTGACGGTGAGGTCCGCCGTATCGGAGGCGGTGCCGTCCGAGGCCGCATAGGTGAACACGTCCAGCGCGCTCTCGCCGACGTCGAGCGCCTGCGCACCCGCGCCGGGCGCATAGGTGTAGCTGCCGTCGGCGGCGATAGTCAGCGTGCCGTAGGTGCCGACATAGGTGCCGGGGCTCGCCACGGTCAGCGTCTCGCCATCGACGTCGGTGTCGTTGGCGAGGACGTTGCCGGCGACGGTGCCGTCTTCGGTCGTGGAGGCGGCGTCGTCGTTCGCGACCGGCGCATCGTTGGCGCCGTTGACCGTGACGGTGAGGGTGGCCGTATCGGACGCGGTGCCGTCGGACGCGGTGTAGGAGAAGGCGTCCTGCCGGGTTTCGCCGTCGTCGAGCCCCTGCGCCGCCGCGTTGGGCGCGTAGGTGTAGCTTCCGTCGGCGGCCAAAGTCAGCGTCCCCCAGGCGCCGACATAGGTGCCCGGATTCGCCACGATCAGCGGCTCGCCGTCGACGTCGGTGTCGTTGGCGAGGACGTTGCCGGCGACGCTGGCATCCTCGCTCGTGGAGGCGGCATCGTCATTGGCCACGGGCGCGTCGTTGGCGCCGTTGACGGTGATCGTGACCGTCGAGCTCGACGTGGCGCCATGCTCGTCGGAGATCGTGTAGCTGACGAGGACCTGCGCGGTCTCGCCGTCGTCGAGATAATCGAAATCGGTGCCGGGATTGAAGACGACCTGGTTGGCGGCCACCGAGGCGCTGCCCTGGCCCGTCGGCGCCGAGGCGGCGGTGACGGTGAGGACCGCGCCATTGTCGACGTCGCTGTCGTTGGCGAGGACGTTGACGCTGACCGAAGCGTTCTCGCCGGTCGAGGCCGTGTCCGGATTGGCGACCGGGGCGTCGTTATTGCCGGTGACCGCGATGGTGAGCGTGCCGGTGTCGCTGAGGCTGCCGTCGCTGACCGTGTAGGTGAAGCTGTCCTGGACGATCTGGCCCTGCGCCAGCGCCTGGGTCGAGGCGAAAGGCGAGTAGGTGTAGGTGCCGTCCGAATTGAGGACGAGCTGGCCGTATGTGCCGTCGATGGTCGCCGGCGTGACGCTGAGCGAATCGCCCTCCCAGTCGAAATCGTTGGCGAGCACGCTCGAGCCCGAATAGGTGCCGACATCCTCGTGGGTGGCGGCGACATCGTTGAACGCGATCGGCGCATTGTTCTGGGTGAGGTCAATCACGGCGTCGGCGAAGACGAGCCGCTCGACGTGGAGCAGCCGGTCGTTGCCGTCGATCATCGAGCCGCCGACATGGTTGAGATAGAGATTCTCGCCGTCGATCATGTAGCTGTATTCGACCACGGAGCCGGAATAATAAGCCGTGTCGGTGCCGATGCCGCCGTGGATCAGGTCGTCGCCGCGTCCGCCGCGCAGATGATCGTCGCCCGCATCGCCGTGGAGCTGGTCGTTGCCGTCGTCGCCGCTGAGCGCGTCGTTGCCGAGCTTGCCCTGGATGAAATCGTCGCCGTTTCCGCCACTGATGATGTCGGCGCCGTTGGTTCCTTTGATGTTGTCGTCCCAGGCCACGTGCATTCCCTCCCCGATTTACGATGATCTGGGCGAGAAACTACAGCATTTCAGATGATCAAAGGATCATCTTACGCCGAGAGCCCCCGCCCTGACCTTCCCGCATCAGCCGCATCCAAGAGGTACTTCGAGAGAAAAACGAACCGCCTGCGCTAGAGACTTGGAGCGCTGCGACTCGCCTCTTGGTTGTGCTGTGAAGCAGTCAGACTGACTCGCGCCGCAGCAACTGTCCAGTGACAAAGAACCGCGTCGAATCAGTGCCAAAACGGGGCATGCCCCGCAGCGGGACAGGTGGCACAGGCGGATTCCGGGGCCGCCCGACCCCGGTCAGGCGACCGGCCGCCGCGCCCTCAAGGCCTGGGCCAGGGTGCCCTCGTCGAGATAGTCGAGCTCGCCCCCCACCGGCAGGCCGTGGGCGAGCTGGGTGAGCCGGATCGGGAAGCGCTCGAGCCGCTCGGCGAGGTAATGGGTCGTGGTCTGGCCTTCGAGGGTCGCGTTCATCGCCAGCACGACTTCGTCGACGCCGCCGGCGGCGATGCGCGAGACGAGGCGATCGATCGACAGATCCTCCGGCCGCACTCCTTCGAGGGCCGAGAGGCGGCCGCCGAGCACGTGGAAGGCGCCCGGAAAGAGCCGCGAACGGTCCAGCGCCCAGAGGTCCGACACCTCCTCGACGACGCAGAGCATGCGGCGGTCGCGGCGCGGGTCGGCGCAGATCGTGCACGGATCCTGGGTGTCGACATTGCCGCATTCGGAGCAGGTGGAAAGCGTCTCGCTGACCTTCTCGAGCGCGCGCAGCAGCGGCACCAGCGCGGTCTCGCGCCGCTTCATCAGGTGGAGCACCGCCCGGCGCGCCGAGCGCGGTCCAAGTCCCGGCAGGCGCGCCAGCGCCTGGGTGAGCAAGTCGATCTCGGAGGAGGCCATGCGGCGCGATGTAGCTCGCATACTGCGTCATTGCGAGCGAAGCGAAGCGATCCATGGCGCGGAACCGGATTGCTTCGTCGCTCCGCTCCTCGCAATGACGGAGCATGCGCCTCGCCTTCATGGGAACGCCGGACTTCGCGGTGCCGACGCTCGACGCCTTGCTGGCGGCGGGGCACGAGGTGGCGGCGGCCTATACGCAGCCGCCCCGGCCCGGCGGGCGGCGCGGGCGCGAGCTCGTCCCCTCCCCCGTCCAGCGGCGCGCCGAGGCGGCGGGGATCGCGGTGCGCACGCCGACGAGCCTGCGCGACCCGGCCGAGCAGGAGGCGCTGCGGGCGCTCCGTCTCGATGCGGCGGTGGTGGCGGCCTACGGGCTGATCCTCCCCGTCGCGGCGCTGGAGGCGCCGCGCTTGGGCTGCCTCAACGTCCACGCGTCCCTGCTGCCCCGCTGGCGCGGCGCGGCGCCGATCCAGAGAGCGATCCTCGCCGGCGACGAGAGGACCGGCGTCACGATCATGCAGATGGAGAAGGGGCTGGATACCGGACCGATGCTCGCGGTTCGCGAAACCGGCGCGACAGGCAAGACTTTCGGGGAGCTGACGGCCGAGCTTGCCGGGATCGGCGCCCGGCTGATGGTCGAGGTGCTGGACCGGATCGAGGCGCTGCCGCGCGTGCCGCAGCCCGATGACGGCGTGACCTATGCAGCGAAGATCGAAAAGCAGGAGGCGCGGCTCGATTTCACGCGCCCGGCCGTCGATGCGGAGCGCCGGGTCCGCGCCTTCAATCCCGCGCCGGGAGCCTATTTCGAGCATCGCGGAGAACGCATCAAGGTGCACCAGGCGGAGCTTGCTTCTGTCGAGGGACCTGCCGGCACGGTGATGGACGAAGCGCTCACCATCGCCTGCGCGCAAGGGGCGCTGCGGCCGCTGACGCTTCAGAGAGCCGGGCGCGGCGTCATGACGGCGGAGGAGCTGCTGCGCGGCTTTCCGATGCCCCCAGGGACGGTGCTCGGGTGACCCGCTTTCGGCTCACGGTCGAATATGACGGACGGCCGTTCATGGGCTGGCAGCGGCAGGCGCACGGGCCTTCGGTGCAGCAGGCGCTGGAGGAGGCGGTGAAGGCGATCACCGGCGAGGACGCGGTGCTGCACGCCGCGGGACGGACCGACGCCGGCGTCCATGCCTTGGCGATGGCGGCCCATGTCGAGATCGACAAGCCGATCACGCCGTTCCGCCTTGCCGACGGAGTGAATGCCAAGCTCCGGCCGCTGCCGGTCGCGGTGCTGGCCGCGCAGGAGGTCGCGGACGACTGGCACGCAAGGTTCAGCTGCGTCGGCCGGCGCTACGTCTATAGGATCATCAACCGCAGGGCCCCGCTGGCGCTGGACGCCGGACGGGCCTGGCGGGTGCCCGTCGTCCTGCACGCCGACGCGATGCACGAAGCGGCCCAGCTGCTCGTCGGGCGGCACGATTTCACCACCTTCCGCTCGGCCCACTGCCAGTCGGACAGCCCGGTCAAGACGCTCGACCGGCTCACTGTCCGACGCTTCGGCGAAATCGTCGAGATCGAGGCGTCGGCCCGCTCCTTCCTCCACCATCAGGTCCGCTCGATGGTGGGCTGCCTCGAGCTGGTCGGTCGCGGCAAATGGAGCGCGCGGGACTTGAGGGAGGCGCTGGAGGCCAGGGACCGCGCCGCTTTGGGGTTCAACGCACCGCCCGACGGGCTCTATTTCGCCGAGGCCCTGTACGAGGAGGACGTCTCGCCGAAGCCGAAGATGCGCTGAAGCGATTTCTCCAGCATCAGCAGCTGCCAGAGCAGCCGGCCGTGCTCGGCTCGCCCGGAGACGTGGGCGGCGGCGAGGCGGGCGATCGCCTCCGGTTCGAACCAGCCCAGCTCGGCGAAAGCGGGACTGTGGGCGATCGCCTCGGCCTCGGCGCGCAGCGGGCCGCGGAACCACGCGCCGACCGGCGTGACGAAGCCCATTTTCGGCCGGTGGAGGATCTCGGCGGGCAGGCGCGAGGCGAGCGCCCGCTTCATCAGAACCTTGCCCGATCCGCGATGGATGCGCGCATTGAGCGGAAGCGTCGCGGCGAACTCGACCAGACGATGGTCGAGCAAAGGCTCGCGGGCCTCGAGGCTGACCGCCATCGAGGCGCGGTCGACCTTGGTCAGGATGTCGCCCGGCAGCCAGAGCTTGATGTCCGCATATTGGGCGCGGCCGAGCGCGTCGGCGGCGGGGGCGGCGCGCATCGTCTCGACATAGCGGCGCTCGGCGCGGTGGCCGCGAAGAGCACGCGTGAAGTTCGCCGTATAAAAGCTTGATCTGATTGGCCATGAGCAGGCAGTGACAGCGTCGGCATAGGAATCTTCGCCGCTCCGGCCGATTGCGATCAGGGTGGTGCGGGCGCGCAGGTAGCGCGGCGCCCAGTCGAGCTTCGGATAGACCGAGCCGAGCGCGCCGACGCCGCGGCGGACGGCGGTGGGGAGGAGCCGGCGGGTGCGTTCCTCGGCCGAGAAGAAGACGTGGCGCCGGTATCCCGCGAAGATCTCGTCGGCGCCGTCCCCCGAAAGCGCGACCTTGACCTTTTCGACCGCGAGCTGAGAGACGCGGTAGGTGCCGATCGCGGAGGCATCGGCGAACGGCTCGTCGAACGCGTCGGCGAGGGTGTCGATCAGCGCGAAGTCGTCCGCGGCCACGATGCGGCTGCGGTGGCTGGTGGCGAAACGCTCGGCGACGAGGGCGGCGTAGCGGCTCTCGTCGTGATCGGCCTCCGCAAAGCCGATCGAGCAGGTCAAGGCCGCCGCGCGCGAGGCTTCGGCCATGAAGGCGACGACGGCCGAGGAATCGACTCCTCCGGAGAGAAAGGCGCCCAGCGGCACGTCGGCGACCATCCTCGACCGCACCGCGGCCCGAAGCCGGTCTTCCAATTCGTGCTCCAGCGCTTTCAAAGGCTTGGACGACGGATTGGAGAAATCGACGTCCCACCATAGGACCGGTGCGGGAACGGGATGCCCGCGGCGCACGAGCAGCCAGTGGCCCGCGGGCAGCTTCTTCACCCCGGCGACGATCGACGAATCGTCCGGCACCCAGCCGTAAGCGAGGAAATCCTCGACCGCGCAGGGATCGACCTCGCGCCGCAGGCGAGGGTGGACGAGCAGGCCCTTGAGCTCCGAAGCGAAGATCAGGGCACCGTCCGAAAGCTCCGCATAGAAAAGCGGCTTCACGCCGAGCCGGTCGCGAGCGAGAAACAGAGCGTCGCGATCGGCATCGTACAGCGCGAGCGCGAACATGCCGTTCAGCCGCGACAGGCAATCGGGGCCCCATTGGCGCCACGCGGCGAGGATCACCTCGGTGTCGGAGCTGGTCGCGAAAGCATGGCCCATCCCTTCCAGCTCGGCTTTCACCTCGCGGAAATTGTAGATCTCGCCATTGTAGGTGAGCGCGACGCGGCGGTCCGGCGTCAGCATCGGCTGGGCGCCGCCGGCGAGGTCGATGATCGAGAGGCGGCGGTGACCGAGGCCGACCCCCGGCGCAGTCCAGACGCCGCTGCCGTCGGGGCCGCGATGGGCGAGCCGGTCGGCCATCGCCCGGATGCGGGCCGGATCGACCGGCTTGGGCACGTCGGCGTGGAACAGGCCGGCGATGCCGCACATGTCAGCGCGCGCCTGTCCTGAGCGAAGTCGAAGGGCCGGCGGCGCGGTCGGCGAGACGCTCGACGGAGCCCAAAGCGGCGAGGAAGGCGTCGATCTGCGGGCGCGCGCTGCCGCCGCCGGGAGGCGCCTCGGCGGAGACCAAAACCGCCACTGCCCGCTGCGGTCCGCCGAACAGCCGCGTCCTCATCGTCTCAAGCTTCACCCCCATCGCGCTTCCGGTCAGGATATCGCCGACCCGGTAGAAGCTGACAACCTCGCGGGTGACGCGATTCGACGCGATCAGCTCGGCGCGGCCGTTCGGCGGCGCGGCGGCAGCCGCGGTCCACGCCCAGGCGCCGCCCTCCCGGGTCGCGCCCTGGCCGTAGCCGACAAGCTCGCGTCCTTCGCTCTGCCGGGCGAAGACGGCAATTGCGAGATCGACTTCCCTGCCCTGCGCGTCGCGATAGCGGGCAATCCGGACGAGATCGGCGCCGTCGAAATGCGGCTGCCAGACGCGGCCGTCGTCCGCGCGGACGCGCTCCCAGCCCGGCAATTCGGGAAAGGCGATAGCGCGGGGCGGCGGGGCGGCGCCGGCGGCGGTGACGGCCGAGGACCAGAGCAACGGCAAGGCGGCAAGCGCGACGATCGCCCCCGCGGCCGCGCCTGGGCGGGTACGGCCGCCGGGCGCCTGCAGCGCGGCCGGATCGAACCAGGGATCGCCGACGCGGCGGTCGAAGAAGCGCCACGCGGCGCCCAGGATCAGGGCGATGACGAAGGCGAAGAAGAACCAGCCGTAGACGACGTGATCGACGCTCGCTGCGAACTCGATGCCGGAGCGGTCGGCGATGTAGATGGTGCCGAAGGCGCGGACGCCGTTGGCGAGGATCGGCACCACGATCGCGGCCAGCATGAACGCGGCGCGCCGCTTCCACGAGCGGAAGCAGAGGTTCGCGACGAGCGCGCCGTAGGCGATCATCGCGATCAGGAACTTGGCGCCCGCACAGGCTTCGGCCACCTCGAAATAGCCGGTCGCCGTGGTGATGAAGATGCCGTCGAGAAGGGCGGGTATCCCGGCCCATCCGAGAAGAACCATCGAGATCTGCGCCGTCACCGTCTGCAAGGCCGGGACCAGCTCCTCTCCGGCGGGGATCAGGAACAGAAGATAGAAAAGCGGGAAAGCGAGGCCGCGCGCGACCGCCTTGCCAAGGCAGCAGGCGACCGCGCCCTCCAGCATCAGGACCAGCCCGGCATGGCGGGCGAGCGCGACTCCGGCCGCCTCCCCGAGCAGCCATCCGAACGCCCCGGCAGCGACCAAAGCGAGCGGCGCCCACCAGACCGAGGGCCGCAGCAAGGCGAGTTCGGCGCGCCGCTGCCAGACCAGCCAGGCGAGGATCGGCGGGATCAGGAGGATGTGGTTGAATGTCGAGCTCGTCCACCAGACGGTCGCCATGTGCGCGGCGTCGCGGTGGAACAGGATCAGGATCGCGGCCGCCGCCGCGGCGAGGGCCGTAAGATGCGCACGCCAGCGAGAGTCGTGGGCGGCCAGAGGCGCCGCCTCGATCGGAAGCAAGGCCGTCATGCCGCCGCCCTTTCAGCGGACAGGACGAGCGCGTCGAGCGGGGCGAGCCGGGCGTCCCAGCGATAGTCGGCCTCCATCCTGCGGCGGGCGGCGAGACCGATGTCGCGCGCCTTGGCCGGATGGGCGAGGAGATGCGCGATCGCCGCCGCCTGCTCCGGCGCAGCGGCGAGGACCAGCTCGCGCCCGGGCTCGGCCTCGATCCCCTCGAAGGCGGCGGGCGAGGCGACCACCGGCCTGGCCATCGCCATCGCCTCCAGCACCTTGTTCTGGATGCCTCGCGCGATGCCGAGCGGCGCCACGACGATGTCGGCGGCGTCGATCCAGGAGCGCATGTCCGCAACCTCCCCGGTGACGATCACGCCGGCATCGCGCAGCGCCAGCACCTCAGGAGCGGGCTTGCGCCCGGCGACGACGAAGCGGACGCCTGGCAGCTGCGGCAGCACCTCCTCCGCAAACGCCGTCACCGCCTCCACATTGGGGCGATAGTCCATCTGGCCGGTGAACAGGAGCAAGGGCCCCTCCCCCCGCTCTTCGCTCGTCAGGCGCGGGAAATCGGCGGCGGGGTCGAAATGATCGACGTCGATGCCGTTGGAGATTGCGACGACGTTGCAAAGGCCCGTGCGGGCACGGAACAAGGCCGCTTCGGCCTCGGAGACGAACAGGCAGGAATCGGCGCGGGCGGCGACGGCGCGCTCGAACGCCGCGAGGCGCTCCGCCTCGCGCCGCATCAGCCAGCGCAAGGCGGCCGGGCCGCTCTCGGCATAGGCCTCGAACTTGGCCGAATCGACGTCGACGAAGTCCATCACCAGGCGCGCTCCGGCGGGCACGAACTGCGCCATCTGGCCTGAAAAGGCGAAGACCGCGTCGATCCTGCGCACCGCCGCCAGCCGCGCCACGAAGCCGCGCAGCGAGGCGCTGTCGAAGGCGGTGAGGGAGACCGGACGGCGCTCCAGCAGCGCCCGCGCCGCGGCGACGGCTTTCCCGGTGCGGCGAATCTCGACATGGCACTCGCCCAAGGCACCGCCGAGCGCTTCGCGGAGGGCGTGGAGGTGGGCGGCGTCGGCTTCGTCGTCGGCGAAGCAGGCGAGATGGACGCGGCCGAGGCGGGCGAGCCGCTTCAGCATCCGCCAGGAGCGGATCTTGTCGCCCCGATCCGGCGGGAACGGGATCCGGTGCGCGAGGAAGAGGAATTCGGCCATCAGCCGAGCCCCCGCGCGACGATCGGGCCGAGGCGGTTGGCGATGGGCAGCGGCAGCTGCTTCCAGAGCGCGACCTTGAGGCGGTGCTTCGCGCTCAGCGGATTGGTGTCGCGCAGCGCGCCGTGGACCGCATAGGTCAAGGGCTCGGGCTCGAAGCCCCAGTTCTTCTTGAAGGCGAAGGCGCCGGTGCCGAGCTTCGAGCGGCCGAAATCGAAGCGCGTGCAGCCGCGCGCGGCGGCGTGGCGCATCAGCTCGAAATAGAGCTTTTCGTTGGCCCGCAGCCCCCGCGCCTCGGCGGTGCCGCCGCCCCAATAAGGGTAGACCGTGCCTTCATGGTAGAGGCTGAGCACGCTGGCGAGGGCGCGGCCGTCCTTGCGGACGGTCAGGATGTCTGCGTCGCCTCCGAACGCGGCGAGCACCGCCTCGAACAGAGCCCGCGGGAAGACGGGCGTGCCGAGATTGCGGACGCTCTCGGCGTAGACGAGGTGGTGGAGCGCGGCGTCGCGATGCACGTCCGCGTCGAGCCCGAAAGTCATCGCCCGCCGCACTTCGGCGCGCTGCTTGCGCGGGATCGCCTTCAGGATCGCCTCGTCGCCGGCGGGAAGCGGCCGGGCGAAACTGGCGTAGACCCCCTCGCAGCGCCGCCAGCCGGCGGGCGGCTCCCCGCCGCGCAGCTCGACGGTCGGGCAGCCGAGCTCGCGCGCGAGATCGACGGCTGCCGCGGCGAGGCGCTCTGCGGTGAGGGGGTCGGTCGCCAGGATGCCGCCGCCGACCGCGAAGCCGGTGGAGACCAAAGCCGAGCCGAACAGGCGCGAGCGGACGTGGCTGAGCGGCAGATAGCCGATGACCGCCCCGCCCGCCTCGGCGACCAGCAGGTGCGCCCGGTGGCCGCATCCTTGCTCCACGCCGCGAAGCCACGCCGGACGATGGAACGGCGTCCCGCGCTCGTGGCGGGCGACGAACGCGTCGATCGCCGCCCGGTCCTCGAACGCGGCGCGGCGGACGATGGGCGAAGCGATGGGGGCGAGCGCATTCACTGCATCCGCTCCCGCTCCGCCGCGACCACCGCATCGGTGCGGCCCCAGTCATGATTGCCGAGGAGCTTCAACAGCTTGTCCTCCATGACGGAGAGATTGGTGTAATGGCGCAGACGCGATCTGAGCGGTGCGCCCTCCACGCGCGGCTGGCCGGGGTCGATCTCCCAGGGGTGGAAATAGAAGACCGCCGGACGCCGCTCGCGCCGGTTCACCCGCCCGATCGCCCAGTCGCTGAAGCGATAGGGAAGCAGGCGGAAGAAGCCCCCTCCCCCCGCGGCGAGGCGCCGGCCGCCAATCTCGACGGTGGTCACGGGAAGCTCGATCAGGCCGGAGCCCTCGACCGGCCGGAAAGCGAAGCGCGGCGCCTCGCGCCAGCCATAATGGTCGTGCGCGATCGGCGCGACGCTGGACGAATAAGCGAAGCCGAGATCGGCGAGAACCCGATGCGCCCAGGGGGTGCGCGCGTCGATCGAGAAGCTCGGCGCCCGGTAACCGGTCGGCTCCGAGCCGCAAGCGTCCCGGATCGCCTTTTGCGCGCGTTCGAGATCGGCGCGGAAGGCCGGGGCATCCATGGTGAAGACGCGGCGATGGTCCCAGCCGTGGCTGGCGATCTCGTGGCCCTCGGCGACGATGCGGCGAACCAGGGCCGGGTAGCGCTCGGCGACCCAGCCCAGAGTGAAGAAGGTCCCTTTGACGCCGGCACGGGCGAACAGGGAGAGCACGGCCTCGCTGTTGCGTTCGACGCGCGCGGGGAGCCGATCCCAGTCGGCCCGCGAGATCACTTTCTCGAAGGCGCCGACCTGGAACCAGTCCTCGACATCGACCGAGAGGGCATTCAGCACGTCCCCTCCGCTCAGGCCGCGTTGCTGCGGTAGCCCGGTTCCGCATTCTCGACCCAGTCGACGAGCATGGCGAGGACGCGCCGAAGCGCCGCTTCCTGCTCCTGGGCGCGCGCCTCGAGGGCGGCGACGCGGCGCTCGAGCGCGAGGTCGGCCACCGGGGACTGCTGCGGCGGCGAGGGCGCGGGCTCGCCGACCGCGCGCGGCCCGCTCGGAGCGGAACCGACGCTGCGCAGCGGCAGGACCCGCTCTGCGAAGGCGGCGCGGACGTCGAGGCGCTCGCCCGCGAGGTCGGCGACGACCGAATCGACCGCGAAGGCGCCGATCTCCCCGTGGCCTTCCACGGCCGCGAACAGCATCAGCCGGTTGGCGAGCTGGTTGACCCGGCGCGGGATGCCGCCGGTGTGGCGATGGATCGCCGGCCAGGCATCGGCGGCGAAGGCGGGGCGCCCCTGCCAGCCGACCAGCTTCAGCCGGTGGGTGACATAGGCCTCGATCTCGTCGCTGCCCATCGCGTCGAGATGGTGATTGGCGATCACGCGCTGGCGAAGCTGTTCGAGACCCTCCGAATCGGACAGCTTGTCGCGGAACTCGGGCTGGCCGAGCAGGAAGATCTGGACGAGGGCGCGGCCGCCGATCTGGAAGTTGGAGAGCATGCGCAGCTCTTCCAGCGCCGAGACCGGCAGGTTCTGGGCCTCGTCGACGATCAGCAAGGTCCGCTTGCCGGCACGCGCTTCCTCTTCCAGCCGGCGTTCGACCAGATCGAGCAGCCGCGCTTTCTCGACCGATGCCGTCGCGAGCCCCAGGCCTTGCGCGACCAGGCGGAGCATGTCGTCGCCCTCGACCTGGGTCGAGACGATCGAGAGCGCATTGAGGCGCGCGCGGTCGATGGTCGCGAGCAGATGCCCGACCAGGGTCGACTTGCCGGCGCCGACTTCGCCGGTGACGACGATGAAGCCCTCGCCCTGGGCGAGCCCGTAGCCGAGATAGGCCATGGCCTTCTTGTGGGTCCGGCTGCCGAACCAGAAGCGCGCGTCGGGCGTGAGCTGGAAGGGCTGTCCGGAGAGGCCGAAATGGTCGCTGTACATGGTCGATGCCCTCAGAAGGTGTAGCGCAGGCCGATCAGGGCCTGGAGGATGGTGCTGTCGAGGAGGCCGGAATTGGTGTGCGAGATGCCGAGCGCGGCGTTGAGCTGCAGCCCCGGGATCAGGAACGAGCGGTAATAGCCTGCGGTGACGCCGGTGCTGAACACCGGCTCGAAGGCCGCGCGGTCGCTGTCGAACCAGCTCGCCACCGCGTCGATCGACATGGACGAGAAGCGGCCGAGACGGCGGCTGACGCCCGCATTGACCACGAAGCTCTGGTCGCTCAGCGGATCGAAGGCGGTGATGTCGCCCTCGAACAAAGCCGAATAGCTGCGATGGGCGTAGCCGGCGCCAAGCCCGAAGCTCCACGGACCGCGCGTGCCGGAAAGCAGGACGTTGGCGCCGCGTGCATGGAAGCTCGAGTTGGAAAGCGCCTGCAGGGCCTGATCGAAGCAGATGCCGGTGCCGGGGTCGCGGCCGAACACGCAGCCGTCGAACGCGCCGGTCAGCGGGTTGCGGTTGGCGTTAAACTCGGTCGGCAGGGCATTGAGATTGTTGACGATATGCGTCGAGGTCGTGCCGACGGTGTCGTAGACCTGGGCGCTGAGGCCGAGGCCGCGCGGGAGCTGGTGGCGGAGCGAGCCGGTGACGGCGGTGCCGCCGTTGCGGTGGCCGGCGCGCGCCTGCAGCTCGGTGCGCGGCGTCGGCCGCCAGATGATGCCGCCATCGTAGATGAGACCGCTGTTGCTGAAGCCGCGAAGGCGCGGGCGGGTCGGATCGGCGACGAAGCGGCCGCCGATCAGCACCGGGGCGCCGTTGGAGTCGCGCAGCACGTCGCTCTGGCTCGAGGAAATATCCTCATAGCCGATGCCCGCGGTGAGCGCGAGCGTCGGGCCGACCGGGAAGACGACGTCCCCGCGCACATAGGCCGCCTCGAACCGGTTGTCGAAGTCCCCGCCCGATTCCTCGCGGACATAGCCGCCTCCGACCGTCCAGCCGACCGGCAGCCGGCCGGGACCCATGCCGACGCTGGCGCTGGCATTGTGCACGACCGCATCGCCGAATTCCCCGCCCGAACCGCCGGCGAGACCGTCGTCGTCGACATGGACATAGCCGAGCCGGTAGGCGGCGTTGACCTCGAGCGGCCCGGCCTGAGTGCTGAGGGTCGGGCCGGCATAAGCGCTGAACACCTGTCCCGAAGACTGACGACCGGGACCGGCGAGGGCCGCGCCGCCGCCGCCGCGGGCGGCAAGCGCGCCCGCGTCGAGGCTGAGGCCCGGCGCGATCTGGGCGTGAACCATGGCGACGCCGCTATGGGAATCCTCGTCGCCGACTTCGCCGTCGATGGCGATGCTGCGCTCGTAGCGGTAGCTCGCCTGGGCGGTGACGCGGCGCGTCTCGACCCGCCCGTCGACCCCGGCGGCGACCGAAGTGTAGGTGAGGACGTCGTCGTCGCCGCCGCTGAGGTCCGCGCTGATTCCGGCATTGACCTCGACATAGGGACGGATCTCGGCGCGGGGATGCGCGACCGCCTGGCGTCCGCCGCGGCGACGCGGCGAGGCAGGCTGGGCCTCGGAGGCGCCCTCGGGAGCAGCCTCGCCGGCGAGCTCGTCGTCGCCGCCATCGGCGGGCGGACCGGATTGGGCGAAGCCCGGCCCGGCGGCGAACAGAGCGGCGGCGAGGGCGCCCGCGCACAACAGCCTGCGCATGCTCATGATTCAGGATTCCTCATATTGGCCGAAGCGGCGGCCGCTGGCGGCGAAGCCCGCGCCGTTCAGCAGCAAGCCGACATGGTCGCAGGCGGAAAGGAGGCCGATCGCCTCCTTGAGGTCGCTTTCGGTGGTGCGGTCGGCGCGAACGACGACCACGACCTGGCCGACATGGCCGGCAAGGATCCCCGCCGGCGAGGCCATCAAAACGGGCGGCGAATCGATCAGGACGATCCGGCGCGGATCGGCGGCGGCCAGCCCGGCGAGCACCTCGCCGGTGCGGGCGGAGGCCAGCAGCTCGGGCACATTGTTCGCCTGGCGTCCGGCGGGCAGCACGGACAGGCCGTCGACATCGGTCCGGACGACGCAGGATTCGGGGTCGAGCGCCGGGTCGGCGAGCGCGTCGATCAGGCCGGGGCCGCTCTCGATGCCGAGCAGGGCCAGCGCTTCCGGCTTGGCCACGTCGCAATCCAGCAACAGCACTTCGACGTCGCTCTCGGCGGCGAGCGAGAGAGCGAGGTTGAGCGCGCAGAAGGTCTTTCCCTCGCCCGGCTGCGGCGAGCAGACCAGGACGGTGCGGCGCTTGTCGGCGCCGATGCCGGTGCGTCCGGCGACGCCGCGGAGCAGCTGGCGCTTCACCAGCCGAAGCTCCTCGGCGAGCGTGCTGCTGCCGGACTCCGGAAGCACGAAGCCGCGCTCGCGGAGCCGGACGCGGTCGATCGCAGCGCTGCGGCCGGGAATCGCCGCGCGGCGCGGAGCGGGCGCATGGCGAAGCGGCAGCGGCTGCTCGGGGGCCTCGGCGACCGGTTCCGGCTCGGGCTTCCGCTCAGGCTCCGGCCGGGGCGAGGCCGGCTCGGCCACCGGAACGGATGCGGGGCGGGCCTCGACGGGCGGCGCGGGCGCGATCAGCGCGCCGGAACCGAAATCGTAGATTTCGGCGGCGCGCTCGAGCAGGGAGGGCCCGGTGCGGATCGGCACGTGCTTCATCTCTTCCGATCCCCTCATGCGACCGTGCTTCGCTGCCAGAACTCGATCACCATCAGCACCGCGTAGGCGGCGCAGAGGGCGGCGACGCTGCCGCCGAGCCAGCGCAGGCGCTGGCGGCGGAAGGCGCGCTCGGCGGCGGTGACGACCTCGCCGATCGTGCCGAAGACCGGCAGGCCGGTCGCGGCGGCGAGGCGGTTCTCGGTCGGGAACGTGGTCTGCAGCTGGCCGCGGACGAAGGCGGCCCCGACGCCCGCGGCGAGGGCGACGATCAGGACGAGGCTGAGCAGCAGCGGCCGGTTCGGCGCGGCCGGGACGGTCGGCCGGCTCGGCGGGTCGATGACGCGGAAGCTGAGCGCGTCGGTGCGGCTCTGCAGGTCGCTTCTCAGCCGCACCTGCTCGCGATTGGCGAGCAGCCGGTCATATTGCTGCTTCATCACGTCATAGTCGCGGTTGAGGCGCGACTGCTCGGCGACGACGCCGGGCTCGGTCGACTGGCGGGCCGTGAGCTGCTGGAGGTCGGCTTCGATCTGGGCGCGGCGGATGCTGGCCGCGCTGACCTGCGCCTCGCGCTCGGCGAGCATGGCGCGCAGCGAGACGTAGCTCGGATTGGCCATCCCGCCCCCGCCGCCCGAGCGGCGCTCGGCTTCGGCGAGCGGGCGCAGGCGCGCGATCTGCGAGCGGGTGACGATGACGTCGGGATGCTGGTCGGTGCGGCCCATGCCGAGCTGCGAGCTGAGCTGGGCCTCGAGCTGGGCGAGCTGGCCCGCCGCGCCGCCGCCGCCGCCGGCGGCGCCGGGGAGCATCGCCGGAGTCGCATTGAGCTGGGCGCGCAGGCTGCTGACCGCGCTGCGGGCGGCGATCAGCTGCTGGTCGAGATTGGAAAGCTCCATCCGCGCCGCGGCCATGCGCTGACTGATCGAGCCCTCGCCGGGAAGTTGGCCCATATAGCGCTGTTCGAACTCAACGCGGCGCTGCTCGGCCTCGCGCAGCTGGGTCTCGCGCCGGCGCAGCTCCTCGTCGAGAAAGGCCAGAGACTGGCCGGTCTCGGTGCGATCGTCGCCGAAGCTCTCCTGCGCGAACAGATCGAGAAGGCCCTGGACGACCGCGGTCGCGGTGCGCGCATTCTGGGCGTTGGAGAAGCCGCTGAGGTTCGATTTGGCGACGATCTCGACGAGATTGTCCTGGGTCGCGATGATCTCGATCCGCTCGCGCAGCGCCTGCACCTCGCGGGCGAGGTCCCGCTCCGAGCGGACCTGGCCGTTGAGGTCGGTCCGCCGCACCACCCGCTCGAGATTGGCCGTCGAGGTCAAGGTCTGGCGGAGGCGCAGCATCTGGTTCTGCCGCTCGGCCGGGCCGATCCCGATCTGCTCGGGCAGGATCGACTGGACCTGGACGAACACCTTGGCGCGGGATTCGTAGCTGTTGGGGATCAATGCGATGGCGAGCCAGCCGAGGACGCAGACGCCCCCGGCGACGGCCACCGCCAGCCAGCGGCGCCGCCAGACCTGGTGCACTGCGATCCGCAGCTGTTCGTAAAGTCCGTCCATGCGCTGTTCCTGCCCCGCCTTTCGCTCAGAACATGCTTTCGGGGATGATGATGACGTCGCCCGGCTGAAGGGCGACGTTGGCGCTGGTGTCGCCGCGGCGCAGCAGCCGGGCGATCCGCAGGTCGTATTCGCGCTGCTGGCCGGTGGCGCGGTCGCGGCGGATCAGCCGGGCGCGGTCGCCGGCGGCGAACTCGGAAAGCCCCCCGACCGCGATCATCGCATCGAGCAACGTCATGTTGGCGCGATAGGGGATCGAGGCGGGCCGCTCGGTCGCGCCGACGATCCGCACCTGCTGCGCGAAGGTCCCCTGGAAGCGGTTGATCATCACCGAGACGAGCGGGTCCTGGATATATTGGCTCAAGGCGACGCGGATGTCCTCGGCGAGCTGCGCCGGCGTCTTGCCCGCGGCGACCATGTCGCTGATCAGAGGAGTGGTGATCCGCCCGTCGGGACGGACCTGGACCTGGGCGCCGAGCTCCTCGTTGCGCCAGACGAAGATCCGGATCTCGTCGAGCGGGCCGATCACGTAGCTCTCGGTGACATTGTCCTCGCTGCTGCCCGCGAACGGTGCCGGCGGGAGGCTGTTTCCGGTCCGCGGCGTGCCGGCGCAGCCGGCGACCGCGAGCGCGCTTAGGCTGACGGCAATCGCGAGCTTCGTTTTCGCGTGATGAAGCATGTTCGGTCCTCTTCAGCTGCCCTGCCGACGCGCCGGCCGTGCCAGGGCACGCACAGGCGCGGCGGTTTGGGGCTGCTATGGGGTGGAAGAGGTAAAATTACCGTTAGGAACGAGGGGCCTCGTCGGCCCAGTCCCGGATCGGGACGGCGGCGGAGGGGGCGGTTAACGCCCTGCGCCCACCACCATCTCCAGCGCCGGCTGCTGGCCGAGAAAGGCCTGCGGGCTCGCCGAGAGGCCGTAGGCGCCGGCGAGGAACACGGCGACCAGATCGCCCACGTCCGCTCTGGGCGTCATGACGTCATCGGCGAGCCGGTCGAGCGGGGTGCAGAGGCAGCCGACGATGCTGGCTTCCTCCTCCGCATCCGTTCCGAACCGGCTCGCGATCGCGACCGGATAGTTGCGGCGGACCACCTGGCCGAAATTGCCCGACGCCGCGAGCTGGTGGTGCATGCCGCCGTCGGTGACCAGGAACGTCTTGTCGTGGCTGACCTTGCGGTCGACGATCCGGGTCAGATAGACTCCGCATTCGCCCACCAGCCAGCGGCCGAGCTCGATCGCAAACCGCGTCTCGGCAAGCGTTTCCGACCGTTTGCTCAGAATCTGCTGCAACTCGGCGCCGATGTGTTCGACCGCGACCGGCTGCTCGCCGTGGAAATAGGGGATGCCGAAGCCGCCGCCGAGATTGACCAAAGGCGGCGATATTCCGGCGGCGTCGGTGAGCGTCTCCGCCAGCAGCACGCTCTCGCGCTGCGCCTCGATCAGCGCGTCGGTGGACAGGGCCTGCGAGCCCGCGAAGATGTGATAGCCGCGGAAGTCCGCTCCGCGCGCGACCAGGGAGCGCACCAGAGCGGTTACCCGCTCGGCGTCGACCCCGAACGGCTTGGCGCCGCCGCCCATGCGCATCCCCGAGCCCTTGATCTCGAAATCGGGATTGACCCTGACGGCGATCCGCGGCGGCGTCCCCAGGCGCTCGCCGATCGCGGTCGCCCTATCGGCCTCCCCCTCGGATTCGCAATTGAGCGTCACCCCCGCCGCGATCGCCGCCGCGAGATCGGAATCGCGCTTGCCGGGGCCGGCGAAGCTGGTCGTGCGCGGGTCGACGCCCGCTTCGAGCGCGATGCGCAGCTCGCCGCCCGAAGCGAGGTCGAGGCCGTCCACCCGCGACGCGACATGTTCCAGCAGGGCCCGATAGGGATTGGCCTTCATCGCATAATGGAGATCCACCGGACCGAAAGCGGCGCGGAAGCGGGCGATGCGCGCGTCCACCATGTCGAGGTCGTAGACGAAGAGCGGCGTGTCCCCGGCTTCAGCGACGAGGGCGTCCGCGCGGCGCCCGCCGATCAGCAGCATGCCGTCGCCATCGGCCCGGAACTCGGCCGGGATCGGCCCCATCGGCTTGCTCATGCCATCAGCTCGCTCTTGAGCCTCTCGCGGTCGAGCTTGCCGTTCGGGCTCCGCGGCAACTCGTCGCGCCACAGGATCGTGGAAGGCTGCATGAAATTGGGCAGCTCGCGCCTGAGGCTGGCGCGAAGCTCCTCTTCGCGCTCCGGGGCGGCCGGGCGGACGATGAGCGCGATCGCCTCGCCGAGGCGCGGATCGGGAAGGCCCAGCGCCACCGCCTCGAGCGCGACGCCGCTCGCCACCGCCGCCTCTTCGACCTCGGTGGGGCTGACGCGGTTGCCGCTGGTCTTGATCATCGCGTCGTTGCGGCCGACGAAATAGAGCAGCCCCTCGCCGTCCTGGCGCACCCTGTCCCCCGACCAGACGGCGGTGCCGCCGTAGCGCGAGCCGGGCGGCGCCGGCCGGTATCTGAGCACGGTGCGCGCCTCGTCCTGCCAATAGCCTTTGGCGACGAGGGGCCCGCAATGGACAAGCTCGCCTTCCTCGTCGGGCGCGGTCAGGCTGCCGTCGGGCCGGACGCAGAGGATCTCCGCGAAGGGGATGGCGGTGCCGATCGAATCGGGGTGGAGATCGACGAAGGCCGGATCGAGGGTGGTCGAACGGAAAGCTTCGGTGAGGCCGTACATCAGATGGACCTCTGCGGCCGGGAACAGCTCGCGCAGCCGGCGGACCACGGATGCTGGCAGGCGACCGCCGCTGTTGGTCAGGCGGCGCAGCGACAAAGCCGCGCGCGGCGGCCACGGCGCCTCGACCAGCTGCACCCAGAGCGGCGGCACGCCCGCCAGGGTCGTGATCTCGTGCCGCTCGACCGCGCGGATGACGTCGCGCGCGGCGAGATATTCGAGCGGCACCACGCAGGCGCCCGCCGCCCAGGTCGAGAGCAGCTGGTTCTGTCCGTAGTCGAAGGCGAAGGGGAGGACCGCGAGCGTGCGGTCCTCGGGCGCGAGACGGAGATAGGAAGCGACCGAGATCGCGCCGAGCCAGAGGTTGGCGTGGCTCAGCATCACCCCCTTCGGCCGTCCGGTCGACCCCGAAGTGTAGAGCAGGGCGATCAACTCGTCGGGATCCGCTTTCGAAGGCGGCAGGCGGTCGCCCGCGGCAAGCATGGCCGCGGCTTCCGCGTCGGTGGCTGCGGAACAACCATCCGGGAGCTCGCCGCCTTCGAGGGTCGCGAGGCGGGCCTGGTTGCCGATCAGCAGGGAGGCGCCGCTGTCCGCCAGGATGTGCACCGCCTGGGCGCGCTTGAGCAGCGGGTTGATCGGCACGTGGACGAGGCCGGCGCGCGCGCAGGCGAGCGGGAGCAGGCTCGTCATCAGCGTCTTGGGGAGCCAGCTCGCAACGCGCGCACCCTGGGCGAGGCCCCTCCCCTTCAGCGCAGCCGCCAAGGCGCCCACGGAGGCCTCGAGGCCGGCATAGTCGAGCGCGCCCTCGCGAGTGACGAGGGCCGGCGCGTCGGGCGCCCCCCGCTTCGTCAGATGGTCGAGAGGATGCGGGGTCGGATCGAGGGCTTGCACCGGGGCTCCTGTTGGCCGAGGCATGAAGGCGGTTGCGAACGCGGTCTGTGGGGCGGGATAACGCGGTGAGCGTAGAGGTTAAACTGTTCGATAGCGTTAACGAAGCCGCCCTCGACGCCGGGGGGGCACTCGATCGGCCGGCGCAGCCGTCGCTCTACGACCGGCTCGACTGGTTCGCTCTGGTCGCCGAGCATTGCCCGCTCCCCGGGCGCCCGATCGTCGCACGGGCGCGGCACGGGCACGATCAGGCCTGGATGTTCCTCGCGCTCGCGGATGCGAAGGCGAGCGCCTGGGCGAGCTGGTACAGCCTGCGCTGGCGGCCGATCGGGCAGCCGGACCTGCTCCGGCATATCCTCGCGACGCTGTGCGCCCGCCGCGTCGCCGCGCTCGACCTCGCGCCGCTCGAGCAGACGGAGGCGCTCGTCCGCGCCTGCGAACAGAGCGGCTGGATCGCTTTCGTCGAGCCCGCCAAGGCGAACTGGCGCGCCTTCACGCAAGGCATGGACTTCGACGCCTACTGGGCCGGGCGGCCGGGAAAGCTGCGAAGCACCGCGAAGCGCAAGGCCAAGGCCGCGGGACTGGAGGTCGAGATTTTCGACCGTTTCGACGAGGCCGGCTGGGCCGAATATGAGGCGGTTTACGAAGCGAGCTGGAAGCCCGGCGAGGGCTCCCCCGCTTTCCTTCGCGCACTCGCCGAACAGGAGGGGGCCGCAGGAACCCTGAGGCTGGGCGTGGCGCGCAAGGACGGTGTCGCCGTCGCTGCACAGCTCTGGCTGATCGAGAATGGAGAGGCGACGATCCACAAGCTCGCCTATCGCGAGGACGCCAAGGCCCTCTCGCCGGGCACGGTGCTCAGCATGGCCATGTTCCGCCGCGCGCTCGACGAGGACCGCGTCGGGCTGATCGACTACGGCACCGGCGACGAGCCGTACAAAGCGGACTGGATGGACGAACGCAGGACGCTGTGGCGGCTTCGCGCCTACAACCGGCGCACGCTGCGCGGCCTCGCCGGCGCCGCGCGCCGCGCCGCCTCCTCCCTTGTCGGGCGCACGCTTAGCCGTTAGGCGCCGCGCGGACGGGAACGAGGCAGCATGACGGGCTTGAACGACGAAGAAGAGGTGACGGCGACCTTGCGCGCTGTCCTCGCCGATGTGCTCGGCCTCGACGAGGCGCGTGTGGCGAAGTTCGACGAGGCCACGCCCCTGTTCGGCGCGCTCCCCGAATTCGATTCTATGGCGGTGGCGGGGCTGCTCACCGAGCTCGAGGAGCGGCTCGGAATCCTCATAGAAGATCATGATGTCGATGCCGACATGCTTGAAAGCTTTGGTTCTTTGTTGAGCTTCCTTCGCGCCAAGGCGATGCAGTGAGCGCGAGCGGCGGTCTCGCTTACGATCGCTATACCGTCGACGGCTGCAGCGAATGGATGATGCGGATCGGGGCGGCCGAGGCGCCGCCGCTGCTGATCGTGCCGCCCTTTTTCGAGGAGATGAACCGCACCCGCGCGCTGCTCGCGGCGATGATGCGCGCGCTCGCCGGCCGCGGCTATTGCTGCTGGCTCCCCGATTTGCCCGGGACCGGCGAGAGCGAGCGCGCGCTCGACGAAGTGAGCTGGGACGACTGGCGCGCGGCGGTGAGCGAGGCGGCCGACCATGCGGCGGCGGCGAGCGGCCGCGCGCCGGTGGTCGCGGGGGTCCGCGGCGGCTGCCTGATCGACGACGCCGCCGAGGGCGCCGGCCACTGGCGGCTGGCGCCGGTCGTCGGCGCCTCGCTCACCCGGGACATGGAACGATCCGGAATGGCGGGGGTGGCCTGGGCCGGCTACGCGCCCTCGCCTTCGCTGCGCGCCGAGCTCGAGGCGGCTCTCCCAGAGCCCGAGGCGCGGCTGCGCACCGTGCGGCTGGCGAGCGACCGCGGCGAGGCCGACGCCAAGGTCGCCGGCCCGGCTTTGTGGCGGCGGTCCGAACCGGGCACCTCCGCGGCGCTCGCCGAGGCTCTGGCGGCCGACCTCGCCGGCTGGGCGAAGACATGCGCCGGCTGCTGACGGTCGAATGCGAGGGGGCGCTGCTCGGGGCCAGCCTCGACGAGGGAGTCGGCGCGCCGCGCGCGAGCGGCCTGCTGATGGTCACCGGCGGCACCCAGACTCGGATCGGCTCCCATCGAATGTACGAGCGGCTCGCCCGCCAGCTCACCGCTGCCGGCTATGCGTCGCTGCGCTTCGACCGGCGCGGCGTCGGCGACAGCGAGGGGGAGGATCCGGGCTTCCGCGGCTCGGGCCCGGACCTCGCGGCGGCGGCGGCGGCGTTCCGCAAGGAAGCGCCGCATGTCGACAAATTGTTCGGCTTCGGCCTCTGCGACGGCGCCACCGCGCTTGCGCTGCACGGCGCCGCCGCCGGCCTTGACGGCCTCATCCTGGTCAATCCCTGGCTGGTGGAGGCGGAAGCCGGCTCACCCGCGCCGGCCGCCGTCCGCAGCCATTATCGCGAGCGGCTGCTCAGCCTCGAAGGCTGGAAGAAGCTGGCGACGGGCGCCGTCGACTGGCGCAAGCTCGCCGCGGGCCTGCGCCGGTCCACGGCCACCGGGAGCTCACCGCTCGCCGGTGAGGCGGCGCAGGCGATGCGCGCGAGGCGCCTGCCCTGCGCCGTCGTCCTCGCCGAGCGTGACGCCACCGCCATCGCGGCGAGGCACGAACTGAAGCGACGGGAATTCAAAGGCTTGATCAGCTTTCTTCAGACAGTGCCGAGCGATTCTCACACGTTTGCGCGGCCCGGCGATTCGGGCGCCTTGTTCGGAGCGACCCTGGCCTTGCTCAGGCGTCTTGGAGGCTAGCTGCGGCCGGCGCGTGTGCGGCGACCTCGAAATCCGCTTCCGCGAGGAACTTTTCGGCGTCGAGCGCGGCCATGCAGCCGGTCCCGGCCGCGGTCACGGCCTGCCGATAGACCTTGTCCATCACGTCGCCGCAGGCGAACACGCCGGGGATGCTGGTCCGGGTCGTCCCGGTCTCGACCAGGATATAGCCTTCCGGGTCGAGTTCGAGCCTGCCGCGAAACAATTCGGTCGCCGGCGAATGGCCGATCGCGACGAAGCCGCCCTCGACGTCCACCGCGCTCAGCTCGCCTGTCATGGTGTCGCGCAGCTCGAGCGCGACCAGCCCCTCCGGCTCGCCGCCGCCGACGAAGCGCTCGACGACCTTGTTCCAGATCACCTTGATGTTCGGATGCGCGAACAGCCGGTCCTGCAGGATCTTCTCGGCGCGGAGGCTGTCCCGGCGGTGGATCAGGGTGACGTCGTGGCTGTGGTTGGTCATGTAAAGCGCTTCTTCGACCGCGGTGTTGCCGCCGCCGATCACCGCGACCTTCTTGCCGCGATAGAAGAAGCCGTCGCAGGTGGCGCAGGCGGAGACGCCCTTGCCTTTGAGCTGCTCCTCGGAGGGCAGGTTCAGCCAGCGCGCCTGGGCGCCGGTCGCGATCACCAGCACGTCTCCCACATAGACGGTGCCGCTGTCCCCCTTCAGCCGGAACGGGCGCTCCGAGAGATCGACCTCCGAGATATGGTCCCAGACCATCTGCGTCCCGACATGCTCGGCCTGCTTGGTCATCTGCTCCATCAGCCACGGGCCCTGGATGACGTCGGCGAAGCCGGGATAATTTTCGACGTCGGTGGTGATGGTGAGCTGTCCGCCGGGCTGAATGCCCTGCACGACGATCGGCGCGAGGCCGGCGCGGGCGCCGTAAATGGCGGCGCTGAGTCCCGCCGGACCGGAGCCGAGGATCAGCATGCGCGTGGAATGGGTGGCGGGCATGGGCCGGAGGTAAGGGCCGGCCGGGCGGGGCGCAACCACCGATTTGCCGCCCTCGCCGGCCGCTGATAGAAGCCGCCGACCCCCGATGAAATCCGGAGCCTCGACCCGATGAACGCGACCCACCAGGACAATCCGCTCGGCCTCGACGGCTTCGAGTTCGTCGAGTTCACCAGCCCCGATCCCGAGGCGATGGCGGAACTGTTCGGCAGGCTCGGCTTCGTCCATGCGGGCGACCACAGGCGGATCGCGGCGCGCCACTACCGGCAGGGCGACATCAACTTCCTCCTGAACATGGAGGCGGTCGGCCATGCCGACGCGTTCAGGAAGGCGCACGGCCCTTCGGCCAGCGCGATGGCGTTCCGGGTGAAGGACGGCAGCGAAGCGCTGAGGCGCGCCATCGAACGGGGCGCCACCCAGGTCGAGGGCGAATATGGCTATCCGTGCATCGAGGGAATCGGCGGGTCCTACCTCTATCTGATCGACCGGTACGGGGAGAGCTCGATCTACGACAGCGACTTCCAGCCCGCGGCCGGCGCGGCGCAGGGCTTCGAGGGCGCCGGCCTTCACACCCTCGACCACCTCACCCACAATGTCTTCCGCGGCCGGATGAACCATTGGGCAAGTTTCTACGAGACGATCTTCAACTTCCGCGAAATCCGCTATTTCGACATCGAGGGCCAGCAGACCGCTTTGCTTTCCCGCGCCATGACCGCGCCCGACGACAAGATCCGGATCCCCCTCAACGAGAGCCAGGACGATTTCAGCCAGATCGCCGAATATCTGCGCGACTATAACGGCGAGGGCATCCAGCACATCGCCTTGGCGACGGACGACATCTTCGCCACGGTCGATGCGCTCCGGGCGGCCGGCATCCGTTTCCAGGACAGCCCCGACACCTATTACGAGATGCTCGACGAGCGCCTGCCGGGGCACGGCCACGATCTGGCCGAACTGAAGAAGCGGCGCATCCTGATCGACGGCTCGCCCGAGACCGGCGAGGGGCTGCTGCTCCAGATCTTCACCGAGAATATGTTCGGCCCGATCTTCTTCGAGATCATCCAGCGCAAGGGCAATCAGGGCTTCGGGGAAGGCAATTTCAAGGCGCTGTTCGAATCGATCGAGCTCGACCAGATCCGCCGCGGCGTGCTTCCCGCCGCCCAGGAGCATGCCTGAGCATTGTCCATCGTCGGCGATTCGGTCCCAATCGCCGGCGCGATCGCCCCCATCTTCCAAAAGGTCAGTCGGCGCGCTCCTCGGGCCGATAGTCGATCCTCGCGCCATGCAAGGTCGTTCCCGGACCGCGGCTAAACTGGAGACGGATAGCGCCGACGAATTCCTCCACCGCCTGGCGAAGTTCGGGCGGCAGGCCGAGATAGGCCGATAGAAGCTGGCTGGCGCCCTCGCCCAACGCTTCGGCGCCGCTTCTCCGGCCCGAGAGAATGTAGACCACATCGACGTCGGCATCGACCAGCCGCGCCAGATATTCGGCCCGCAGCTCTCGCCGGTCGTTCTCGTAGAGGCTCTGCTTGGGCACGTCGGTGCCCACCAGACCGGCGAAATCGGCCTGCTTCAGCCCGAGTCGCTTGCGCTCTTCTGCCAGTCTTGCACCAAAACTCATCGGTTTCGAAAAATCCTCGTTGACAATTCATCCGAAATGGAGAAATTATGGATCGATTCGTCGTCAGGGCGTAAGTGCACGAGGACATGAAAAGCCGCATAGTCGCGCCAATTGCAAGTGGCGCGCTGTCTTTGCTGTGCTCTCCGCACGGCCCCAGCCCCAATCCAACCGCAGTAATGCTCGCTCATCCCAGCTTCGCTGTTCGGGGAATCGCGTGAATAGCGACCGCGCAGAGCGCGACCACGAGTTGATCGTCGCCGCGGCCCGTGCCGTGCTGGCATCGCTCCGCAAGGAGATCGAGGACCGGCAGCTCCCCCGCCCCGCTTTGGGCGCGCTGCGGATGCTCGAAGCCGCCCTCGAAGAAGCCGGCCGCGGTCCTCGCTAGGAACCGCCGGACAGTGACTTTCATCCCCGGCGGTGCCGAACCTGACGCTGCCGCGCGCGAAAGTAACTGTCCCCACCCGCGCGACCTGGACCGGGGACAGTGACTTTCATCCGCGGCGGTGCCGAACCTGCCGCCGCCCCGCGTGAAAGTAACTGTCCCCTCGCGCTGCGCAGGCACTCCCCTTTCGGGCTTTAGCCGCTTCCGGAAGCCATCGGCGGCGGATAGAAGGGCGCTTCGACCGGATCAGCGGGGACGTGATATGAACAGCTTGGCTCTGGCGCGCGGCGGGGAAGAGGCGACGGGGCCCTCCCCATCCTGGCGCGAGGATGCGCTCGGCTTCCTGATGGCGCCGGTCGGCCGCGCCGCCTTCGTCGAGGACTATTACGAACAGCGCCCGCTGCTCAACATACGCGGCGAGCCGGAACGCTATGGCGAGCTGCTCAGCCTGGCGATGGTCGACGACTTCATCGCCAGCGCCGACCTGCGCGAAGGCATGATCGAGGTCACCAACCGCAAGAACCCGATCAGTCGCGAGGACTATACCTATGAGGACGGCCGGATCAGCCGCAACGCGGTCGCGCGGGAATATCAGCGCGGCGCCACCATCATCCTCCCCCATCTGCACGAGTCGCTGTTCCAGCTCGGCGAGTTCGCCCGCTCGCTGGAGGAGATTTTCTCCTGCCACATCCAGACCAACATCTACCTGACGCCGGAGGGCAACCAGGGCTTCCCCCCGCATTACGACAATCACGACGTCTTCATCATGCAGATCGCGGGCGCCAAAGCGTGGCGGCTCTACGACACGCCGGTCGCGACCCCCTATCGCGGCGAGCGCTTCTCGCTCGAGCGGCACAAGCCGAGCGAGGTCAAGCAGGAGTTCACCCTTCGCGCAGGCGATTGCGTCTACATTCCGCGCGGACTGATGCACGACGCCGAGAATGTCGGCGACGAGCCGTCGCTCCACGTCACCGTCGGCATGATCACGAAGACCTGGGCGGACCTGCTGCTCGAGGCGGTCTCCGAGCTGGCGCTGGAGGAACCGGGGTTCCGCCGCTCGCTGCCGCCCGGATTCGCCACCCGCGAGTTCGACCGCGAGCTCGCTCGGCGGCATTTCGACCAGCTGATCGCGCTCGTCGCCGACAAGGCCAGCATGGATTCGGCCTTCGACCTGATGGCGGACAATTTCATCCGGGGCCGCCGGCCGAATCTCGCGGGAGTCATCATGGAGCACCCGCCGGTGCCGCAGCCCGGCCAGCGCTTCCGCCGCCGCCGATTCGTCCCGTGGAACGCCGCCGAGGACGAAGGCGCGCTGGTGATCGTGGGCCCGGGCGGCGACTTGCGCTTCGCTGAGGCCGACGGCGACGCGCTCGACGTGGCGCTATCGGGGGAGCCGTTCGCCGAGGCCGACCTCAAATGCGGCGACCCTGCCGAGATGATCCGGCTTCTGTGGTCGGCGGGCTATCTCGAGAAAGCGGACTGAACGCCGCGAAGGCGCTCCCGCGAAAAGGGCCCGGCTTCCGTGACGGAGCCGGGCCTGTTTCACATTCCCGCCGGGGTCAGCAGCGGCGCCCGCGTCCGATCGGGTCGGCGTAGCGGCCGCGGTCGCTGTCGCTGCACGGGCGCCGCCCGCGGCCGTAATTGGGGACGTCGCCCGGATCGCGATCGGTGACCCCGGTCCGTCCCCGGCCGCGATTCACCGGATCGCTCGGATCGGCATCGGTCACCCCGCCGCGGCCATAATTCGGGACATCGCCCGGATCGGCGTCGGTGACTCCAGTGCGCCCGCGGCCGCGCCCGACCGGATCGCTCGGATCGCTGTCGGTCACTCCGCCGCGCCCGCGTCCTACAGGATCGCCCGGATCGCTGTCGGTCACCCCGCGGCCGCGGCCCGAGGGGTCGCTGGGGTCGCCGTCGGTGACGCCGGTTCCGCCCCGGCCGCGCCCGACCGGATCGGCGTTTCCACCTGTATCGCTGTCGGTCACCTGCGCGCGCGCGACCCCGGTGAGCGCGATCAGCGCGCCCCCGCCTGCAACGGCGCCGCCCGCGACCGTTCCCAGGAACGACCGGCGGCTCAATTTACGCGTGATCTTCATGCCACATCCCCTCTTTGCCGAGGCCCCAGCCTATCGGAAAAGGAGAAAGGCGACAATCGAGCATCTCGCGCGGGACGCGCGAGGAAGATTGGGGGTCAGCGCTCCGCGCCGGGGCGAGCGTTGCAATGGTCGCGGACGGCCGCGACCAGGGCGAAATCGCCGGCGGCGCGGGCGACGCGCTCGCCCTCGGCGCAGTCGCCCAAAGCCACGATGTCGCCGACACGCTCGCCAAGCTCCCGCGAGCCCGCGGTCGCCATCGCCGCCGTCGCAGGGGTCGCCGCAGGCAGAACGGGACGGAGCGAAGCCTGCCGCTCCGCCTCGATCGACTGGCGGCCCGCGGCGCTCCAGTCGACGAACATGCCGTGGAACCGCGCCCTGCCGTCCGGCGCCGCGGTCTCCGACGCCGCCGCGGGAGCGGCTGCAAGCGCGACGAGGATCAGAGCGAGCGTCTTCATGCCGCCGATATAGGTGGAGAAGGCCGCTTTACCAGCGTCCCCCGGGCTGGGCCGGGGGCCGCCGCGCCCGCCCGTGCGGGAGGCCCGGCGAAACGAAGGGGGCGGGAGCAAAGCCCCCGCCCCCGCCGGGCCCTCGAACTGGAACGCTTGGGCCCAAAGAGAAGCGGGACGCGGCGGCTTTGAAAAAGGCCGCAGCGTCCCGCCGTTTCGTCGAACGCGCGACGAATCAATCCATCGCGTTCTTGACGTTGTTGAAGGTGGTGCCGAGCTGCGTGCCGAGCTGGGTCATCGCGGTGATCGCGGCAACCGCGATCAGGGCGGCGATGAGGCCGTACTCGATGGCGGTGGCGCCCTTGTTGCTCTTGAAGATGTTGCGAATGAACTGCATGTCTGGTCTCCTCAACGAGAGGTGTCCAAGCCTCCCGACGAGCCTGACTACGCGCAGCGGGTTAACAATTTTCTACCGGACCGCCCGATTTCTCATTCAGGTTCGACACAGCGTGCAAGGATGGTAGCGGAGGAGGGACTTGAACCCCCGACACGCGGATTATGATTCCGCTGCTCTAACCAGCTGAGCTACTCCGCCCCAGATGTGGGCCGTGCGGCCTCGGCCGCGACGGCGCGCTATAGAAAGCGCGCTTTGGCCGGTCAACTGGAGCGGCGGCCGGCTCCTTTCAAGGCTGCGGCGCGCGCCTGCGCCCTCCGGAACCCCCCGCCTTGCCTGTCGTTTGCAAGCCAAGTCGAGCGTTACCTGGAGAGGCGAGATGGAACTGCTGACACCGCTCGAGACGCTGTGCCGCCTGATCATCCGGGCGCGCGAGCTCGAGGCGCAGGTTCCCGCGCAGGACCCGGACGAGGATGCCGACAATGTCGACGATTTCGACGACGAGGGCGAGAGCCAGGCGCTTTCCGTGCTCGAGGACGAGCTCAACAGCGGCGTCGAGGAGGAGATGCGGGCGACTCTCGACGACCTCGCCGACGACCAGCTCGCCGAGACGCTGGCCCTGGCCTGGGTGGGCCGCGGTACCTACGACGTCAGCGAGTGGGACGAGGCTTATGCCGAAGCGAACGACGTCGATCCCGAATCGTCGATCGACGAGCTGATGGACATGCCGCTGCTCGCTTCGTACCTCGAAGCCGGCCTCGCCGCGTTCGATTACAGCTGCGACGGCGTCGGCCAGCTCGATTGACGGTCCCGGCTATCCCCTGAACGAATAGTCCCGAATCTTCTCCCAGGATCCGCCGACATAGCGCCAGGTGGCGAGCGCCCTGATCGCCAGCGGGCGCGGCACGAAGGTCGTGCGCAACTGCTTTTGCAGCGCCCGCGCCGCGCGCGGGTCGACCTTGTTCTGGATGGTGACGTGCGGCCGCCAGGGCGCCTGGTCCTGCGGGGTGAGCAAGCCGTGGAGGGCCTCGGCGAGATCGTCGCGTATGTCCTCGAGCGCCTCGCTCTCGACGCGAAGCGCCGTTCCCTCGCCAAGATCGATCACCCCCGCGAGCGTAGCGCGCGGCGGCGCCCCCGCCGCGCAAAAAGCGAGGCGGCGCGAGACCTCGCCCGCGGCCGACGGCGGCAGCTGGCGGAACAAGGTGAGGTGCGCGGGGGCCCGGTTGCGCTCCGGCGGATAGTGCGCGCGCCGCAGCTCCTGAAGCCAACCGTCGTCGCCGGGGGCGAACAGAGCCGTCACGACGATCGGGGCTGCCGGCACGGTCATCGCGCTCCCGCTACACCGCCGCAGCGGGCGCGACAAAGCGAAATGCCGCCGCTATAGGGGCGCGCGAACAGCCCCACAGACGGAGTTTCGAAATGCGCGTCGGCGTGCCCAAGGAGATCAAGGTCCACGAATATCGGGTCGGGCTGACGCCCGCCTCGGTCGCCGAGCTCACCGCCGCCGGGCACGAGGTGATCGTCGAGACCAATGCCGGGCGCGGCATCGACTTCGACGATGCGGATTATGTCGAGGCCGGGGCGCGGATCGTCGGGACGCCCGCCGAAGTGTTCGCCGCGGCCGACATGATCGTGAAGGTGAAGGAGCCGCTCCAGCCCGAGATCGCGCTGCTCGAGGCGCGGCACACGCTTTTCACCTACCTCCACCTCGCCGCGGACAGGCCGCAGGCGGAGGGGCTGATGCGCTCGGGGGCGACCTGCATCGCCTATGAGACGGTGACCGCGCGGGACGGCTCGCTGCCGCTGCTGCGGCCGATGTCGGAAGTCGCGGGACGCATGTCCGTGCAAGTCGGCGCCCATTATCTCGAGAAGGAACAGGGCGGCCGCGGCGTGCTGCTCGGCGGCGTCCCGGGCGTTCTCCCGGCGAAAGTCGCGATCCTGGGGGGCGGCGTCGCCGGCGTGAACGCCGCGCAGATGGCGGTCGGCATGCGCGCCGACGTCACCATCTACGACATCTCCAACGCGCGCCTGGCCGAGCTCGACATGTTCTTCTCCAGCCAGATCAAGACCGCCTACGCCTCCAAGGCGGCGATCGCGAATGCGGTCGCCAAGTCCGAGCTGGTGATCGGCGCGGTGCTGGTCCCCGGTGCGGCGGCGCCGAAGCTGGTGACGCGCGACATGCTCAAGACGATGAAGCGCGGCTCGGTGCTGGTCGACATCGCGATCGATCAGGGCGGCTGCTTCGAGACCTCGCGCGCCACGACCCACGAGGACCCGGTCTACGAGGTCGACGGCATCATCCATTATTGCGTCGCCAACATGCCGGGCGCGGTCGCCCGCACCTCGGCCTTCGCGCTCAACAACGCCACCCTCCCCTTCGTCCTCAGGATCGCCGGGAACGGCGCCGAAGCGGCGATGGCCGCCGACCCGCACCTCGCCGAAGGCCTCAACGTCTCGGGCGGCAAGATCCGCCACAAGGCCGTCGCCGACGCCCTCGATCTGCCGTTCGAAGCGGCCTGAGCCCTAACCACCGTCATTGCGAACGCAGCGAAGCAATCCAGATTCTCACGGACTCCGACTGGATTGCCGCGTCGCGACGCTCCTCGCAATGACGCCACGAAGAGTCAGGGGGTCGGGACGGCGGAGGGCTCCGGGGGCGGGGTCGTCCGTACGACGGGCGAATGCTCCTCGCCGCGCGCGACCATGGTCGCGATGGCGAGGTCTCCGGTGACGTTGAGCGCGGTGCGGCACATGTCGAGGAAACGGTCGACTCCCAAGATGAGGCCGATCGCTTCGGCCGGCACCCCGACCATGGCGAGGATGATCACGACCACCGGCAGCGATCCCGCCGGAACGCCGGCGGTGCCGATGCCGCCGAGGATGCACATCAAAAGGACGGTGGTCTGCTGCCAAAGCGTCAGCTCGTAGCCGAAGAACTGGGCGAGAAAGAGGACGGTGACGCCCTCGAAGATGGCGGTGCCGTTCTGGTTGGCGGTGGCGCCGATGGTGAGGACGAAGCGCGACACGCGCGGCGGCAGCTTCAGATTGTCCTCGGCGACCCGCAGGGCCGTCGGCAGCGTCGCGTTGGACGACGCGGTCGAGAAGGCCATCACCATCGCCTCCTGGATGTCGCGGAAGAAGCCGAGCGGCGAGCGGCCGGTGAACAGCTTGATCGCGATCGAATAGGTCACGAACATGTGGACGGCGAGCGCGAGGACGACGACTCCCGCATAGGCGCCGAGGCGGACGAGCAGGTCCCAGCCGAAGACGGCGGCGAGGTTGAACATGAAGGCCGCGACGGCGAGCGGCGCCAGACGGATGATGAACTCGATCAGCCGCATCGTCACCGAGAACAGGCCCTCGATCGCCTCCTGCAGGCGCTGGGCGGCGGGGTTGTTGACGAGCAATAGCCCGATCCCGAAGGCGAGCGCGAAGAACATCACCGCGAGGATGTCATTGGCCGCGGCGGCGGCGAAGACGTTGCGCGGAATGATGTTGAGCAGGGCCTGGAGACCCGACGGCTGCTCGGCGCTGGTCTCGAGCAGCTGGCCGGTGCGCTCGGCCGACTGGGCGAGCAGCTCGCCCGAGAGCGCGCGATCGACGCCGGCGCCCGGCTGGAGCAGATTGGCGGCGGCGAGCGCGATCGCCACGGCGATTCCGGAAAGCAGGATCGTGAAGAACAGGGTCTTGAGGCCGACCCGCTTCAGCGAGCGTATGTCGCCCATCTCGGCGATGCCGACGACCAGCGCCGAGAACAGCAAGGGGATGACCAGCATGAACAGCAGCCGCAGGAAGATCTCGCCGATCGGGCCGGTGATGTAGGTGGTGACGGTCTCGACCCAGGGGGCATCGGGCTGCGTAGTGTAGACGAGCAGACCGGCAGCGAGGCCGACCAGGAATCCGATCAGCATCTGCACGTGCAGCGCGACGCCGCGCTTCCCGGTCCGGTCTGTCGTCGCCGCCATGGATTCGGTCCCCTGTCTGAGCGGCGCATCGGGGCGATGTTTCGCGCGATTGTCAACGGCGGCGCGCTCAGGCGTAGGCGTAGGGCCCGCCCTTCGCCAGCGCGGCGCCGTAGGCTGGGCGGGCGTGGATGCGCTCGAGCCAATCGACCAGGTTCGGGCGGCGCGCATCGAGGCCGGCGCGGTGCCGGGCCGCCTCGAGCGGAAAGCTCATCATCACGTCGGCGGCGCTGAACGCCTCCCCGGCGAACCAGGGACGCGAGGCGAGCTCGCTCTCCAGCCAGTCGAGATGGCCGTCGATCATCCGCTGGATGGTCGGCCGCGCGGGCCGGCCGAGCAGGCCGAGGCGGCGCAGCACGAGCATGACCAGCAGCGGCGGCATCAGCGAGCCTTCGGCATAATGGAGGAAGTGGCGGTAGCGCAGGACCCCGTCGCGCTCGGTGGGTGGGCCGAGGCGGCCACCAGCGAGGTCGACGAGATAGTCGACGATCGCGCCGGTCTCCGCGAGCACGCGGCCGTCATGCTCGATCAAAGGCGACTTGCCGAGCGGATGGACGCGGCGAAGCTCCGGGGGCGCCAGCATCGTCTTGCGATCGCGCTCGTAGCGGCGCACCTCGTAGGCGAGGCCGAGCTCCTCGAGCAGCCAGAGGATGCGCTGCGAGCGCGAATTCTCGAGATGGTGGACCAGGATCATCCCGATTGCGGCTAGCCCAATATGGGCAATGCGCATACGCGGAACTTGTCCGCGACCGCCGCGTCGAGCGGACGAGCGCCATTCCCGGAAGACGAAGCGACGACCATGACCGACCGCAGAGCGCCGCCGGAGCCGAAGCCGTGGAGCGGCCCCGGAATGGCCGAGTTCATCGCTTTGATGGCGGCTTTGATGGCGTCCAACGCGCTCGCCATCGACGCGATGCTGCCGGCGCTGCCGGCGATCGGCGAATCGCTCGGCGTCGACGAGGAGAATCGCCGCCAGCTGGTGATCACCTTCTACCTGCTGGGCTTCGGCGTCGCGCAACTCTTCTACGGGCCGGTCTCGGACCGGTTCGGGCGCAAGCGGCTGCTGATCGGCGGACTGGTCCTGTACGGCCTCTTCGCCACCCTGGCCGGCCTCGCGGGGAGCTTCGCGCTGCTGCTCGCAGCGCGGGCAATGCAGGGGGCGGCGGCAGCGGCGACGCGGGTGCTGGTCGTCTCGATCGTGCGCGACCGCTACCAGGGCGAGGGCATGGCGCGGGTCATGTCGCTGGTGATGATCGTGTTCATGATCATCCCCATTCTCGCGCCCGCTTTCGGCCAGGCGGTGCTGGCGGTGGCGAGCTGGCGCTACATCTTCATCGGCCTCGGCGTCTATGGAATCCTGCTGACGCTCTGGGCGATGCTGCGGCTACCCGAGACGCTCGCCCCGGAAAACCGCCGGCCGCTGTCGGTCGCCAAGATCGCCGAGGCGACGCGGCTCACTTTGACGACGCGCCAGTCGATCGGCAACACCGTTTCCCAGACCCTGCTGATGGGCGCCCTGTTCGCCTTCATCGGCTCGATCCAGCAGATCGTGTTCGACGTCTTCGCCCGGCCGGACCTGCTTCCCTGGGTGTTCGCGGCGATCGCCGGGCCGATGGCGCTCAGCTCCTACGCCAATTCGCGGCTGGTGATGCGGCTGGGATCGCGGCGCATCCTGCTCGCCGCGCTCACCGCCTTCACGCTCGCCTCGGCGGTTCATCTCGGCGTCGCCGAGACGGCGGGGGAGACGATCGCGAGCTTCATCCTGCTCCAGGCGCTGACCATGGCCTGCTTCGGCCTGATCGGGGCCAATGCCGGTGCGCTGGCGATGGAGCCCCTCGGCCACGTCGCAGGCACCGCCTCCTCGGTGCAGGGCGTGATCACCACAATCGGGGGCGCGCTGATCGGCTTCGCCATCGGCCAGCAATTCGACGGGACCACCTTGCCCTTCCTCGCCGGCTTCACCCTTTGCGGCGCGGCTGCGCTGGCGGTGGCCTTCTGGGCCAACCGGCTGCCGTGCCGCGATTCGCACGATCCCGCCGAGGTCGAGATCCAGGAGACCGGCGCCCGTCCGGCGTGAGTGGAGGGGCGGAGGGGGGGGACAGTTACCGATCCCCTGGGCCTCGACCATTCCGCGCAGGGCCCCGCGATCGGTAACTGTCCCCGGACTCCGGAAGTTGACGACTTGGACGAACTGGACGCGATGGAGGGGTTGGTTGCCGGTCCCGTCCGTCGGGAGGGGGACAGTTACCGATCCGCTCGGCGTCGCCTGTTTCGCCCCGGCCTCCGCGATCGGTAACTGTCCCTGAACTCACAAATCGTCGTCGGGGCCCGGTCCGGTCATCAAGGCTTCGGCGACGGTCTCGGTCTTGCCGCGGATGGCGCGCTCGAGCCGGTCGCGGACCTCGGGATTCTCCTTGAGATAGGCCTTGGCGTTCTCGCGGCCCTGGCCGATGCGGACGCTGTCGTAGCTGAACCAGGCGCCCGATTTCTCGACCAGGCCGGCCTTGACGCCGAGATCGAGGATCTCGCCGACCTTGGAGATGCCTTCCCCGTACATGATGTCGAACTCGACCTGCTTGAAGGGCGGCGCGACCTTGTTCTTGACCACCTTCACCCGCGTCGTGTTGCCGACGATATCGTCGCGATCCTTGATCTGGCCGGTGCGGCGGATGTCGAGCCGCACGCTCGCATAGAATTTGAGCGCGTTGCCGCCGGTGGTCGTCTCGGGATTGCCGTACATGACGCCGATCTTCATCCGGAGCTGGTTGATGAAGATGACGATGCACTTGGATTTCGAGATCGAGCCGGTGAGCTTCCTCAGCGACTGCGACATCAGGCGCGCCTGCAGGCCGACATGGCTGTCGCCCATCTCGCCCTCGATCTCGGCGCGCGGCACCAAAGCGGCGACCGAATCGACGACGAGCACGTCGATCGCATTGGAGCGCACCAGAGTGTCGGTGATCTCGAGCGCCTGCTCGCCGGTGTCGGGCTGCGAGACGATGAGGTTGTCGACGTCCACCCCGAGCTTCTTCGCATAAACGGGGTCGAGCGCGTGCTCGGCGTCGACGAAGGCCGCCGTCCCGCCATTCTTCTGCGCTTCGGCGATGACGTGGAGGGCGAGCGTGGTCTTGCCCGAGCTTTCCGGGCCGTACACCTCGACGACGCGGCCGCGCGGCAGGCCGCCGATGCCGAGCGCGATGTCGAGCCCCAGCGACCCGGTCGAGATGGTCTCGATCTCGACCGCCTCGCGCGAGCCCAGCTTCATCGCGCTGCCCTTGCCGAACGCGCGGTCGATCTGCGCGAGGGCGGCCTCGAGGGCCTTCTGCTTGTCCATGTCCTGTGAAGTCCTGTCGGAAACGACCTTGAGAGATGCCGTCATGGCGTCCACGCTCCCCTATTCACTCCGCGCCGACCGTTCAACGCGATTTGAAGCGTGTACCATGTCTGTTCCTACAGAACAAGTGCGGAACTCCGCGGCTCGGTCAGTAGCGCGAGAAGCGCCGCCGGGCCCCCTCGGCGAGGGCGGTAGCGGCGACGAAGCCGCCCAGCGCTTCGAGCGAAGCCCGGTCCCTGCCGTGCCGGGCCGGCCAGGAGCCGAGGGTGGGGAGCAGCCTCTGCATGAACGCGCGGAGCTCGGGCGGGTCGCGACGAAGCTCGACCGCAGCCCCGATCAATGCGGCGTCGGCCAGCACGTCGCGCGCGATCCTGTCGAGATCGAGACCATGGCCCTGCAGCACGTTCGAGAAGTTGATCCGGCCGAGATAGCTCGGGATGTAATGCGCGGCGGCCGCGAATTCCTCGCGAGTCCATTCGAAGCGGCGCGCGCAGGCGACGAGAGTCTGCACCGCCGCGGACGGGGGCGCGTCGCCGGCGGCGTGAGGCTGGATGAGGGCGGCGCCGTCGGCGGCCGTGAGTCCCGCCACCGCGCAGTCGAGCTCCGCCACGTCTCCCGCGACGGCGCGAACGGGCAAGGCGAGAGAAAGCGCGAAAATTGCGCCGGCGACCGCCCGCTTCAGAATGTCCCGATCCCGCTTGGCCATAACCACGCTCCCCCGCTCGACCGGATCAGGCACGCGAATCGCCACGAGTTCAACGCCTTTCGTGGGGGGCCTCGATCCGCGCCAGCGCTTCCCGGATCGCGGCATCGAATCCGGGCTGCTGGACGATGTCGTTGTGGCCGGCGGCGGCGAAGGTGCGGTCGTAGACGAGGTTGGCGGCGCGGCGCCGGAGGGCCTCGGTGCGCGGGGGGAGGATGAGGTCGTCGCGGCCGGCGGCGAGGATCGCGACGGGGACGCGGGTCCGGGCGAGGTCGGCGGCCGCCTCGATCTCGTGGCGGAACAGGAGGCGGACCGGGAGCCAGCGATAATGGTCTGCGGCGACCGAGGCGAGCGAATCGTAGGGCGTGACCAGGATCGCGCCCAAAAGCGGCCGTTCGGCGGCGAGGCGCGCGGCGACGCCGCTGCCGACGCTGAAGCCGACCGCGACGATGCTCGCGGGCCGGTAGCGGCGCACCACCTCGTCGAACAGGAACGGCGCGTCCGCCAGCAAAGCCGCGGCGGAGGGGCTCCCGCTGCTCGGCCGATAGCCGCGAAAGTGGAAGGCGACGACGTCGCGCTCGGGGAACAGGCCGGCGAGGGTGATCGCCACGTCCTCTCCGTTCCAGGCATTGCCGCCGAAGCCGAGGATCAGCCGCCCCTCCCCGCCTTGCCGCGCGCGGATCATGACGCCGTGCAGCCGCTCGCCGCCCGGAGTCTCCACCACCAGCCGCTCCGAGCCGGGGGGCAGCGCGCGGGGCCCCTGCGCCATGTGCGCGGGAAAGACCAGCGCGGTCTGCCAGAAGAAGAGAGCGGCGACCACGACGAGGTAGAGCGCCACCGGGACCAGGAGGAGCTTCCAAGCCATCGCGAAACCCGCCAGATCGCTCAGCCCGGGCTGCGGGCGGCGCAGGAGAAACGGACCGCGACGGTGACTCCGCCGCTGCTCGACGCCACCTCGAGGGTGCCGCCAATCTGGCGCACGAGCGTCTCGACGAGGCCGTAGCCGAGCGAGCCTTCGCGCGATGCGGCCATGCCGACGCCGTCGTCGGAAACGGTGAACACGTACGCGCCCTCGCCGCAGCGGCGCGCCTCGACCCGGATGGTGCCGCAGGCGGGCGGGGGAAAAGCGTATTTGACAGCATTGGTGATGAGCTCGGTGGATATGATGCCGAGAGGTATTGCGATATCGGCGTGCAGCAGCATGCCCTCATCCGCCACGCTCTCCAGCCGCACGCAGTCGTCGCGCTCGGTGATTGGCCGCAACGCGCCGCAGAGGTCGCCGAGATAGGCGGCCAGATCGACGCTTTGCGAGGTTTCGGACTTGCTGAGCAGATCGTGGACCCGCGCCATCGCCATCAGCCGGTCCTGGGCTTCCTGAAACAGTGCCTTCACCTTCGGGTCGCCCTGCCGCCGCCCCTGGATGCCGAGCAGCGAGGAGGCGATGGCGAGGCTGTTCTTGGCGCGGTGGTTGACCTCGGCGAGCAGCGCCTCCTTTTCGGCGAGGAGACCTGCGAGGACGGCGTTGGCCTGCTGCAGCTCGGACGTGCGCGCCGCCACGGTCGCTTCCAGCGACCTGGTCAGGCGACGCAGATCCTGCTCGGCCTCGAAGCGCCGCGTGATGTCGAGGAAGGACAGAAAATGGTGCAGCACAGCGCCCTGGCCGTCCCCAAGCGGGCTTGCGAAAAGCGCGGCACGGAACGGGCGGCCGTCCTTGCGGTACTGGACGATCTCGATGTCGATGTCGCGCCCGGCCGCCATCGCGGACTGATAGTCGCGGATCGTCGCGGGATCCGTGTCCTCGCCGTTCATGAAGTGCGGATCCTGCCCGGTCAGTTCCTCATGGCTGTAACCCGACAGCATCAGAAAGGCCTCGTTGGCGAAGATCACCGGATTGCCGGGCAGCGCGGCGTCGGTGACGAGCATCGGCATCCGCGTCAGCCGGACCGCCTCGACGAAGAAGCCGCCGCGCTCGCGAACGTCGTCGAGCCGGTGCTCGGACCGCGTCCTCGGCACGGTGTCGGCGACATCTTCCTCGAAATTGTTCATCGAGCCGCCTCCGCCGCCAACGCAGGAGTCCCGCGCGGACAACGGACAGAGGCCGTCATTCGACGGCCCAGGTCAAGGCATGGATCGCAATCAGGCCGCGCAGGCCAAAGCGAGGGCGGGCTCGATGGCGTCGATCGTATAGGGCTTGGCGAGAACCGGTGCCGCGACGTGGCGCGCGGGGGGCGGCTCGACATGGCCGCCGGTGGCGAGGACGAACGGCTTGCCGGCGTCGGCGAGGCGGTCGGCGACCGGCCAGACATTCTTGCCGTCCTTCAGCTGGACGTCGATGATGGCGACGTCGAAGCCGCCTCGCTCGACATGAGCGAGCGCGTCCTCGAGGCTCTCGCAGGTGCCGACTACGCGGTGGCCGAGCGAGTCGAGGAAATCCTCGAGCATCATCGCGATGAGCGGCTCGTCTTCGACGATGAGGATGGAACGCCCCCCGGACATGTCGCGACGCTTAGGCAATTGTTCCGCAAAGGAAAAGAGATTTTCTCGGGGGCGGAGGGGGGGCGGAGTTGCCGACCCCCACTCGTCATCCCGGCGAAGGCCGGGATCTCGGCGGGTGAAGAACGCAGACGTCGATGGAGGACTGCATTCCTGCCTGCGCTTTTCCGTCCTGAGATCCCGGCCTTCGCCGGGATGACGTGACCTGCGCGACCCCGCCATGGGGCCGCTTTCCTACCCCTTCCCCGCCATCGTATCGCGCGCCGCTTCGGCGAGGCGCTGGACGGAGAAGGGCTTGGCGAGGAAGGCGACGCGATCGAGGTCGATCGATTTGCGCAGCTGCTCCTCGGCATAGCCGGAGATGAACAGGATCGGCAGGTCCGGCCAGCTCTTGCGGGCGAGGCGGACGGTGGTGGGGCCATCCATGGTCGGCATGACGACGTCGGAGATCATCAGGTCGACCGGGCCTTCGCGGGCGAGAATCTCGAGCGCGGCCTCGCCGTTCTCGGCGGTGAGGACGGTGTAGCCGTGCCGGGTCAGCGCGCGCTCGGCGACGGCGCGCACCGTCGCTTCGTCCTCGACCAGCAGGATCGTGCCGCTGCCCCAGAGCTCGCCGACCTTCTCCTTCGCCTTGCGGCCGCGGCCGGCTTCCTTCGCCGTCTCGGCGCGGTGGACCGGGAGGTAGATGGTGAAGGTCGCGCCCTTCCCTTCGCGCGAATCGGCGAAGATGAAGCCGCCCGACTGCTTGACGATGCCATAGACGGTCGAAAGGCCGAGCCCGGTGCCCTTGCCGACCTCCTTGGTGGTGAAGAAGGGCTCGAAAATCTTGGCGAGGAGATGCGGGGGGATGCCGGTGCCCGTGTCCGCGACTTCGAGCGCGGTATAATCGCCGATCGGGAGGATGTCCGAGCCCATCCTCCGGACCTCGTCGGTCGGCACCGAGAAAGTGCGGATGGTCAGCGTGCCGCCCCCCTTGGCGAGCATCGCGTCGCGCGCGTTTACGGAGAGGTTGACGATCACCTGCTCGAGCTGGCCGGGGTCGGCGCGGACCGCCCCGAGGCCGCGGCCGTGCTTGACGGTGAGCTTCACCGTCTCGCCGAGCAGCCGCTTGAGCAGGTTCGAGACCTCGGAGACGACGTCGGGCAGCTGGAGCACCTGCGGCTGCAGCGTCTGCTGGCGCGAGAATGCGAGCAATTGCCGGGTGAGATTGGCCGCGCGGTTCGAATTGGAGCGGATCTGCTGGATGTCGTCATAGTCGCTGTCGCCGGGCGTGTGGCGCATCAGCATGAGGTCGCAATAGCCGAGGATCGCGGTCAGGATGTTGTTGAAATCGTGGGCGACGCCGCCGGCGAGCTGGCCGATCGCCTGCATCTTGGTCGCCTGGGCGACCTCGCGCTTCAGCCGCGCCTCCTCGCTATTGTCCTTGAGGCTGAGCAGGACAGCGGCGTCGCCGAGGCCGCGCGCGCCCGCGACGGTGAGCGCGACCGGCTCGTCCGGGTTCGACTTGAGGCGCACGGCGATGTCGCCCGACAAAGCGCGGCCGCGGCCGAAGCGATAGACCATGTCCGAAACCGCCGCCTTGTCCTCGTCGACCAGCAGGTCGCCCGGCCACACCGGCTGGGCTTCGGACGAGAGGCCGGCGGCGCGGCGGAAGGCGCGGTTCAGATAGGAGAAGCGGCCGTCCCGGTCGGCGAGCGCCAGGCCGAGCGGGAGGCTGTCGAGCAAAGCGTGGATGTTGGCCGCCTCGTCCTCGCCGAGGCGCGGCGCCCCCGCATCGTCGATCAACAGGAAGAAAGCGAGCGGATGCGGGGATTCGGCGGCGGCGACCTGGACGATGCGCAGCGGCGACCCGTTCTTCCCCTCGCTCGCGAACTGGAACCAGCCCTCCTCGCTCGCCCCGAGGAACGAGACCAGGGACGAACCTTCGACTCCGCCGCCGGCTTCGCCGAGCGCGCGGACGGCGAAAGCGGGGTTGGCGGCGAGGATGGTGCCCGCCTCGTCGGCGAGCACGGCCATCACTCCGGCTTCGCCGAGCCTGCGGCCGGCGTCGCCGGCGAGCAGGCGCTCGGCCTCGCGCGGCAGATCGGCCTCGCTATTGCGGCGGAAGGTCCAGACGACGTGGCCGGAAACGGCGCGGAGCTCCATGGCGTAGAGCTCGCCCTGAAGCGGCAGCTCGTCGACCTCCAGCCGCCCGTCGCGGCGGGCCGCCCTGATCTCCTCGGAGAAATCGCGGAAGCGCTGCGGAGGCACCGCGCCGCCGAACCAGCTGCAGTAGGAGCGGCTCGCGCAGACCAGGGCGCCTCCGGAATCGGTCACCGCGACCGCCGCGCCCGCGGCGTCGAGGGCGGCACGGAGCAGGACGAGGTCGGCGCCGGCGGCGTCGGACGGCTCCGCTTCGCCGGCGCGCGGGCGTGGGAAAGTCGCGATCAGGGCCGCGGCGGCGGCGATCCCCGCCAGGAACGCCGCGGTGAAGACGGGGTCGCGCACCGCCCAGAACAGCAAAGCGGCCGACGCAGCTGCCAGTCCGAGGACGAGCAGGAACAAGAGAGCGCCGGCGGGGCCGCGCCGCTGTCCTCGGTTCGCGGCCCCCGCGCTCGCCATTACCAGATCCGGACGCGCCGCTCGGGCGGCAGGTACAGCCGCGCGCCCGGCTGGACGGCGTAGGCGGCATACCAGGGGTCGAGGTTTCGCACGACGGCGACGCGCTGCTCGGAGGGCGAATGCGGATCGGTCAGCAGGCGCTGGAGCAGGTTCGCCTCGCGATATTTGCGGCGCCAGACCTGCGCCCAGCCGAGATAGAAACGCTGGTCCCCGGTGAGGCCGCCGATCACCGGAGCCTCCCCGCCGCCGAGCGCCATCCGATAGGCGTCGTAGGCGACGGTGAGGCCGGCAAGGTCGGCGATGTTCTCGCCCAGCGTCAGCTGTCCCTGGACGCGGTGGCCGGGCAGCGGTTCGTAGAGGTCGTACTGGGCGACGAGCTGCGCAGTCAGCGCATTGAAGCGCTCGCGATCCTGCGGCGTCCACCATTCGCGAAGCGCGCCGGTCTGGTCGTAGCGGCTGCCCTGGTCGTCGAAATGGTGGCTGATCTCGTGGCCGATGACGGCGGCGATGCCGCCATAGTTGATCGCCGGATCGGCGTTCGGATCGAAGAAGGGCGGCTGCAGGATCGCGGCCGGGAAGACGATCTCGTTCCACACCGGATTGGCGTAGGCGTTGACCTCCATCGGGGTCATTCCCCACTCGGTCCGGTCGACCGGACGGCCGAGCTTGGCGAGATTGCGCCGATATTCGAACTCGGTCGCCTCGATCGCGTTCCGGACCAGGTTCGAGCGATCGATGCGCAGGCTCGAATAATCGATCCAGCGGTCGGGATAGCCGATCTTGGGCGTGAAGGCGGCGAGCTTGGCGCGGGCGCGCTGACGCGTCTCGGGCGCCATCCAGCTGAGATTGGCGAGCCGCCGGTCCATCGCGGCGATGACGTTGCGCACCAGTTCGTCGGCGGCCGCCTTGGTCTCCGGCGGGAAGTGACGCTGGACGTAGAGCTGGCTGACCTCGTCCGGCAGCGCCGCGGTGACCAGGGTGACGCCGCGCTTCCAGCGGGGCTCGATCTGGGGCGTCCCGCCGAGCGCTGTGCCGCGGAAAGCGAAATTGGCGTTGACGAAGGCGTACGACAGAAGCGGTGCGGCGTCGTCGAGCAGGCGCAGCATCAGATAGTCGCGAAGCACGCCGACCGGCGTCGCCCCGATCTCGCGCGCCGAGCCGGTGAAGGCGCTCGGTTGGGACACCAGAAGGTTGGGCTGCGAGGCGAAGCCGGCCGCGTCGAGGTAGCGAGGCCAGTCGAAACCGGGCGCGTTGCGGACCAGCTCCGCCGGAGTCCATTTATTGTAGCTGCGCTCGTCGTCGCGCGTCTCGATGCGGGTCCACTGCGTCCGCGCGATCCGGGTCTCGAAGGCGAGCACCGCCGCGGCGCGCGCGGCGGCGTTCTCCTCGCCCGCCAGCGTCAGCAGTTGCGCGAGATAATTGCGGTACGCGTCGCGCTGGGAGACGATCGCGGCGTCGTCGCGCGTATAATAATCGCGGTCCGGAAGGCCGAGGCCGGACTGGGTGAGGCGGACCGTCATTTCGGTCGGGATGCGGTCGTCGGTGGTGACGAAGCCGGCCACCGGCCCGGTGACCCCGCGGCGGAGGAAACGGCCCATCGCCGTCGCGAAATCGGCGCGCGTGCGGATCGCTCCGATCTCGGCGAGCAGCGGCCGCACCGGTGCGATCCCCGCCGCCTCGATCCGCGCCTCGTCCATGAAGCTCGCATAGAAGTCGCCGATCCGCGAGCCGGGCCGCTGCGCCGCTTCCTCGATGATCGCGCGGGTGCGGTTCTTCGACAGATCGTCGAGCACCGTGAACATGCCGTAATTGGAGCGGTCCGCGGGGATCTCGGTCAGGCGATCCCAGTTGCCGTTGGCGAACTGGTAGAAATTGTCGCCCGGGGAGACGCTGCGGTCCATGCCCCCCAGGTCGAAGCCGAACGCGCCGATCTGGGGGGCGGGACGCGCGAGCGCCTGTGCCGGCGCGGAGGCCTCGGCAGCAGGGGCGGCGTCTTCGGCACCGGTCGCGCACCCGGCGATGGCGGTCGACAGGGTGAGGAGAATCAGAAGCTTACGCATAAAGGTGTCCCGTGTCTGGAAGGCAGCGGCTGAATAGCAGGCGCAGCGCGGCGATCAAATGTCGGCTTTCGCGCGGCCCGCGCGGCGGCGCCACTTGCGCGCCGTCCACCAGCGCCAGAACAGGACCGACGCGAAATAGCTCACCGCGGCGGTGGCGGTGGCGATGATGAACAGGCCGCCGACGAGCGCCGGGGCGGCGTCCGAGAACATCCAGGCGACCCACTCGCCAAGCCCGGCGCCGCTGTCCCGCAAGGCGTAGAAGCTGGCGATGTCGGTGCGGAAGCCGAGCAGGCTGCCGATTTCGAGCGCGAGGAGGATGAGGAAGGGCGTGGTGAAGGGATTGGTGAGAAAGGTCATCGCCGCCGCGACCGGGATGTTGGCGCGGAAGGGCAGCGACAGCAAGGCCGAGCCGATGATCTGCACCCCGGGGATCAGGGCGAAGATGCCGACCCACAGGCCGACGGCGACTCCGCGCGGAACCGAACGGCGGGTGAAGCGCCAATATTCGGAGCGCATGACGCGCGTGCCGAACGGCTTGATCCAGCGGCTGCCCTCCAGCTCCTCGCGGGTCGGCATGTGGCGCGCCAGCCAGCCGCGGCCCCTGGGCTCAGCCATGCTGGCGCATCAGGCGGCCCTGCTCCCTCTTCCAGTCCTTTTCCTTCTCGTGCTCGCGCTTGTCGTGGGTCTTGCGGCCCTTGGCGAGGGCAAGCTCGACCTTGGCGCGGCCGCGGCCGTTGAAATAGACCGAGAGCGGGACGAGGGTCATGCCCTGCCGGGCCACCGCGCCGAACAATTTGTTGATCTCGCGCGCAGTGAGCAGCAGCTTTCGCGGCCGCTTCGGCTCGTGGTTGAAGCGATTGCCGTGGCTGAACTCGGGGATGTTCGCATTGACCAGCCACACCTCCCCGTCCTTCACCTCGGCATAGCTCTCGGCGATCGAGCCTTCGCCGAAGCGCAGCGACTTGACCTCGGTGCCGGTGAGCGCGATCCCCGCCTCGAACACCTCGTCGAGCGCATAATCGTAGCGCGCCCGCCGGTTCTCGGCGACGACCTTCTTCTTGTCGAACGTGGCGGTGCGGGGGCGGACCATCAGATTGTTGCAGCTAATATGAAGTGCGGGGCGTGCATAGCTGCTCGTTCACGCACCGGAATGTCAGCTGTGGAGCTGGCCCGCGTTTCGCAACCGGCTCCTCAGGATCGCGATCCATTCGTGGGCCGGATCGTCGAGCAGCTCCCATATCGGCCACGCGGGAGAGGCTTCGATTGCGTGCAGGATCGTCCAGTTGAGCCCACAGGCGTCGTCCCCATCGCTTGGGAGCAGCAAGACGAGCGCTGCGATGTCCTCTCGCGCAAGCGGGTGGGGCAATGCGTCGAGCAGCCGCACGGCCTCATCCAACTGGTCCTGGCGTAAAGCGCTGGTGAGCTGCGGCGCGACCTTCGTCAGGTCTGCCGCGACCGGATGCAGCATGTCCTACAGAAGCCCCGCATGTTCGAGGGCCGCATCCACCGCGCGGCGGCTGCCTTCCGACGGTTCGGTCATCGGCAGACGGAGGCCGGTTGGGAAGCCCGGGCGGATGCGGCTGAGGGCGTATTTTGCCGGACCGGGCGAGGCGTCGCTGAACAGCGCCTTGTGAAGGGGGAAGAGGCGGTCCTGGATCTCGAGCGCCCTGGCGGCGTCGCCGTCCCGATGCGCGTCATGCATTTCGGCGAAGAGGCGCGGCGCGACGTTGGCGGTGACCGAGATCGTCCCGACCCCGCCGAGGGCGAGGAAGGCGAGCGCGACGTCGTCGTTTCCGGAGAGCTGGACGAAGTCCTCGCCGCACAGGTCGCGGTGCGCGGTGACGCGGCCGAGGTCGCCGCTCGCATCCTTGATCCCGACCACGCTCGGCAGCTTCGCGATCCGGCCGAGCGTCTCGGGAAGGACGTCGGTCACGGTGCGGCCGGGCACGTTGTAGACGACGATCGGCAAAGCGCTCGCTTCGGCCAGAGCGGCGAAATGGGCGTAGATGCCGTCCTGGTTGGGCCGATTGTAATAAGGAAGCACGACCAGGGCCGCGTCCGCGCCGGCTTCCTCGGCTGCCTTCATGTGACCGAGGACGATCCGGGTCGAGTTCGAGCCGCAGCCGGCGATGACCGGAACGCGGCCTTGCGCCTGTTCGACGCAGGCCGCGATGACCTGGCGCTGCTCGCCCGCATCCAGGGTCGCCGATTCTCCGGTCGTGCCGCAGGGGACAAGCCCATGACTCCCTTCGGATATTTGCCACTCGACGAAGTCGCGAAAGAGGGCCTCGTCAAACGCTTCGTCGCGGAAAGGGGTCACCAGGGCCGGGATCGAGCCGCGGAACATCAACGTCTCCTTCACGCACGCGGCGGAACCGGCAATAGGTCGTTTACGAGGCCGCCGGGCCATGTGTTCAGCGTGTACTAAGGAGGGGGTCGCCATTCTGTCCAGCATGCAGTCACGGCGTGTAAGCTTCGCGTTCCTCGGTATTTCCGCAGCGGCTCTGGCCGCCGGAGCGACCGGCCACCTGCGCTTCGACAACGCGCCGGGCGCGGCCGATCAGGCTTCGCTGGTGCCGGTCGCCGCGCTGCAATCGGGCTATGCCCCGGGCGGCGCCTATGCGCCCGCGATTGCCTCCGACATCGCGCGATGGAACAGCCTCAGGCAAAGCGAGGCCTTCCCCTTCTCGACCTATGCGGCTTTCCTCGCCACCCACCGGGGCTGGCCCGGCGAAGCGGCGACGCGGCGCACGGCCGAGCGCAAGATCGATCCGAACAGCGTCTCCCCTTCGGAGGTGCTGCGCTATTTCAGCGTCCACCCGCCGCTCACCGCCGGCGGCCGCGCCCACCATGCCCTCGCTTTGCTCGCGGCCGGCGAACGCGACCGCGCGCTCGGCGAAGCGCGCGCCGCCTGGCACACGGGCGCCATGGGACAGGACGTGGAGAGCCGGCTGCTCGGCGTTTTCGGCCCGCAGCTCACCCAGCGCGACCACGATTCGCGGATGGACGCCTTGCTCGACAATGGGGACCGGACCAGCGCCCAGCGATTGCTGGCGATGACCTCCTTCGCGCGGCGGCCGGTCTATGAAGCGCGGCTGGCGCTGCAGACGCGCGCGCCCGACGCCGCGAACCGCGTCGCGTCGCTTCCGCCCGAGGCGTCGGGCGATGCCGGCCTGCTGATGGACCGCGCCAACTGGCTTCGCAACACGGGCCAGTCGCAGGCCGCGCGCGAGCTCCTCGCCGCGTCGCGCAGCTTGACCGCGCGGCCGCACGACGCCGAGAATTTCCTCGAGACCCTGCTCACCATGGCCCGTGCCGCGGCTGCCGACCGGCAATGGTCGCTCGCCTACCGGATCGCCAGCCAGGCCGACGCAGCGTTCGCGCCCGGCACCGACGTCTCGCAGCGCTCGATGGGCGAGCGGGACGATTATACCAGCCTCACCTGGCTCGCCGGGACCACCGCCCTCCAGCGCCTCGCCCGGCCGCTCGACGCCGAGCGGATGTTCGAGGCCTATGCGCGCGGCGGCCGCTCGCTGCAGGTGCTCACCAAGGGCCGCTTCTGGGCGGGGCGCGCCGCGCAGGCGGCGGGCCGCAGCGCCGAGGCGGCGGCCCATTACGAGGCGGCGTCGCGCTACCCCGAATTGTTCTACGCCCAGCTCGCGCTCGAGCGGCTCGGCCGGCCGGTGCCGGCGCCGGCGGCGGCAGCCGTCCAGCCGACCGAAGCCGAGCGGCTCGCCTTCCAGCAGCGCAGCCTGGTCCAGGCCACGCGCCATCTCGGCCAGGCGGGCAATTGGGGGGATCAGGCGCTGTTCGTGCGGGCCCTTTCGGAAGCTGTCGACACCGACCGCGACCGCCAGCTCGCAGTCGATTTCTCGCGTGCGATCGCGCGGCCCGACCTCGCCGTCTGGGTCGCCCGGAGCGCGCGCAACGGCGGCTCGGCATTTTATGTGCGCCCCTCCTGGCCGGAAGTCTCGATCCCGCCGGCGCAGAGCAATTACTGGTCCTTCGCGCACGGCATCATACGCCAGGAAAGCTCGTTCGATCGCGCCGCCGTCAGCCATGCCGGCGCGCGCGGCATGATGCAGCTGATGCCCGGCACCGCCCGCGAGGTCTCGGGCCGGATGGGCCTGCCTTACGATTTCGGCCGGCTGACCTCGGACCCGAGCTACAATGTCAACCTCGGCTCCTCCTATGTCGCCACGCTGATGGAGCAATGGGGCGGCAATGCGGTGCTGACCGCCGCATCCTACAATGCCGGGGCCGGCAACGTCCGCCGCTGGATCGCCGAGAATGGCGACCCGCGCATGCCGCATGTCGACGTGCTTCAGTGGATCGAGGCGATCCCGTTCAGCGAAACCCGCGGCTACGTGCAACGGGTGATCGAGAATGCGGTCGTCTACGACGCGATGCATCCGCAGCGGGCCCGGAGCCCGGCCAACGGGCGCACCAGCTGGTATCTCGGCCGCCCGCCGCAGCGGCTGTGACAGAGCCGTCATTGCGAGCGAAGCGAAGCAATCCACTGCGGCGTCCGACGCGATCTGGATTGCTTCGTCGCGTCGCTCCTCGCAATGACGGCGCAGGATGACGGAGCGCGCGAACCCGATCACGCCTGCGGGCTATCGCCGGCTGCGCGAGGAATATGAGACGCTCTACGCCGTCGAGCGGCCCAAGCTGGTCGAGACCATCGCCTGGGCCGCCGCCAATGGCGACCGCTCCGAGAATGGCGACTATATTTACGGCCGCAGGCGGCTGCGCGAGGTGGACCGGCGGATCGACTGGCTCTCGAAGCGGATGAAGTGCGCGAGGGTCACCGATCCGGCGGACCAGCCGGACCGCGGACGCGCCTGGTTCGGCGCCACCGTGACGCTCGTCGACGAGGACGAAGAGGAGCGGGTCGTCACCCTGGTCGGCGAGGACGAGGCCGACGCCGGCGAAGGGCGGATCAGCTGGCGCTCGCCGCTCGGCCGCGCGATCCGCGGCGCCGCCGTGGGCGATCTTCGCCGCGTCGCGCTGCCCGGAGGCGAGCGCGACTACGAGATCGTTTCGATTTCCTATTCCTAGCGGAGACGGCGGTGGGCGAGATGCCAGGCACCCTGCGCGAGCGCCGAGCGGATCTCCAGGTCGGTGAGACACAGATCGCGGTCGACATCGGCGTGGCGGCGGAACCAGACATTGGCGCGCTCGGCGGTACGCTCGTCGATCCGGCCGCCCCGCGCCCCGGGCCACCCTCTCCGCACGATCCGCCGCCCCTCGGGAGTCTCCGCGAGCCAGGGATCGAGGATGTCGACGCCGGGACCGGTGAGGCCGCCGCCGCCCCGGCGCTCGGCCCAGGCGCTGCCCTCGTAGCGATAACGGCCGGAGCCGTAATCGTCGTAGGTGGCGCAGCCCGCCAGGACCGACGCCGCCGCGAGCGCGAGAATCAGGCGCATCTTCGCTCTCCCTCAAGCTGATGCTGTCAGGGTCTCAATGAGCGCGGCCCGAAAAAGTTTCGGTAGCTTAACCATCGCGCCTGCGCCTGTCCCGTTTCGGGACATTCCCGCCGCTGCCCCGCTGGTTGCCGCGCTTTCGAAAATGCCGCAAATCGGCGGAACGAACGCTCTTAATCTGCGTTAAGGGGTGGCGAAAATCTATTCGACGAGCGCTATTCGACGAGCGGGAGCAAGACGATTTCCTTGGCAGAGCCGGCGGGGGGCCCCGAACAAATCATCGGCCGTGCGCTGAGCGCGCTTCGTGCGCGCGGCGACGCCGTGCAGCAGGCGCTCGATGAGATCGATGCGCCGATCTACGTGACCGACACCGAGGGCGCGGTCGCCTATTTCAATCAGGCCTGCATCCCCTTCGCCGGCCGCACGCCCGTGATCGGCGAGGACCGATGGTGCGTGACCTGGCGCCTCTTCACCGAGGACGGCGAATTCCTGCCGCACGACCAATGTCCGATGGCGGTGGCGGTACGCGAGCGGCGGCCGGTGCGGGGCGTCGAGGCGATCGCCGAGCGTCCCGACGGCAGTCGTCTTCATTTCCGACCGTTTCCGACCCCCATCTTCGACGATGCGGGCGCGTTCACCGGCGCAGTGAACCTGCTGGTCGACATCAGCAACCGAAAGCGGGCCGACTATCTCGCCGCCCAGGCGCAGCGCTGCCGGCGCCTCGCAGGGACGATCGGAGACCGCGGCACGGTCGAGACGCTGAGCCGGATGGCGGCCGAGTACGAGGCCGAAGCCGGAGCGCTCGACCGCCCCAATTAGGGCACGCTCTCCCCGACCACGTTGCCCGCGGGCGCGTATCGGCAGATCAGAAAATCGTTCGCGCGGCCGCGATGCAGGGCGCACCCGACGCGCGCGGTCGTCCGCCAGATCATCTGGGTGTAATGGCCGACGTCGCCGAATTCGCCGCTGCGGCTGACGTGCGGGACGGTGCCGGGGACGAAGATCGATTTCTCCGCGGCCCAGCTGCCGACCATCTCTTCGATCGAGAAGGCGCCGGCGGTGCCCATCCACAGATTCTCCCCCTGGCCGGGCCGGGTGCCCGGCGGCGAGTGGGCCAGGCGGCCGCGCGCGGCCAGCGCCGGGCCGTAGGAGGCGGCCGCCGAGGCGAGGTTCCCGTCCCAGGCGAGAGGCGGCGCGCCGGCCGCCGCGCGCTCCCGGTTGTGGAGGGAGAGGATGCGGCGGGCAAAGTCCGCCAGGTCCTGCCGTCCCGCCGCCGGTCTTTCGCTGACGACCACCTGCCCGTCCGCCCAGGGCGGTCGGTCCGCATCCCCGCCGCCCGAACAGCCGGGCGCGAGGAGCAGCGCCAGTGCGATTCCGCTTCGCATCATGCTTCTTGATTAGCCTTGCGCACGCCCCGCGGCCAGCGGCGCGCTCGCGCGGCTTTGCCATGCGGCCGCGCGGCGCTACAGCGGGAGCATGCCAGAGACCCGCAATGCCCAGACCGGCAACGTCGCCCTGCTGATCGACGCCGACAACGCCTCGCCCGACAGCCTCGATTCGGTGCTCACCGTCCTCGCCGAGCTCGGCACGGTCAACATCCGCCGCGCCTACGGCAATTGGAGCAAGGCGGCGCTGAAGGGCTGGGCCGAGATGACCCACCGCCACGCGATCGAGCCGCACCAGCAGTTCGACATCACCAAGGGCAAGAACGCCACCGACATGAAAATGACCATCGACGCGATGGACCTGCTGTTCGGCGGCCGGGTCGACGGCTTCGGGATCATGTCGTCGGACAGCGACTTCATGCCGCTGGCGATGCGCATCCGCCAGGACGGGGTGCCGGTCTACGGCTTCGGCACGCAGCGCGCGCCGGTCTCCTTCCAGCAGGCGTGCAGCCGGTTCATCGACGTCGGCGCGCTCGCCAAGGCGGAGGAGGTCGAGGACAGGCCGGCGGGGAAGACGCCCGCCGCGCCCCCGGCCAAGCAGCCGATCGACGAGGAGCTGGTCAAGCTGCTCGGCGCCGCCTTCCGCGCCTCGAAGCGCGACGAGCGCGGCTATGCCAGCCTCTCCGAAGTCGGCCAGCGCGCCGGCAACCGCTCCTCGTTCGACGCGCGCAGCTACGGCTATCCCGGCCTCGCCGAGCTCATCGACGACATCCCCAATTTCGCCACCGAGCGGCGGCAGGACGGGCGGGTCTATGTGAAGAGGGTGCGCTAGACGGGAGGGGCGGAGGCCGATGAAGATAGGCCGTCAACCGCATCTGGCGAAATCTGAACCTGAGTGGCCTTGAGCTGTTGTTTCCAGGTTTGCAACTCAGGGAGACATTTCAGCAACATGCCCAATTCATCTAAGGAGAAATGCTCAATTTGGGCTTTGAAGTCAAATTCACGCTCGGCGGAGGCCTGGATCGACTCTGCAGATGGTAGCTCTTTAAATAACAGAGGCGTCGCTCCAGGAGGCAGACCTCGCGCGCCCGCCTCTAACACGTTTGCAAACCCCATCGTAAAAATGAGATCGTCCGCGCTCAGAAGAACATAATCCATAAGTGCGTGCCGGAGTGCATGGAAATACTCCGTAACAATGGGTAGGAGCTCAATTTTGTCAGGCTGGGTTTTCAAGTCAGCCTTGAGGCGTGGCTGCGCCTTCTCCATCTCTGCAATTAGCCGGTTCCGATCAAGCGCGAGAGCCACGCTCACAGCAGGATTTCCCTGTAGATCCTTTATTGAGATTGGTATCACGTTGAGGATTGCGCTTACATGCTGACCGAAATTTCGGAGGTTGTAACAGAGCCGATACGCGAATGAGCGGTCGTAAGTAGCGCGAAGCCTATTAGAGACTGGATGGTCAGACTGAGTGTTAATGCTCAAACGGTGAAACAGACGGTCACGGAACGTCCCGCCTGCGCTCAGGAAACCGGTCACAGCGCGATCCGCAACGACATGCGATCGAATAAAGAGGGCTCCCGAGTTTTGAATGAGCTCCCCCGACTGGATATATATATCCGAGAGCTGTTTCGGAACGTCCAGTAAAGATCCGTATTCTTCAGAAAGAATCAAAAAGTCTATCAGGGTACGCCGGATTTCCGCAAAGAATTTTGCTGCCCTTTCGAATTCAGAGTAAGTTTCCTGGTCGAGTGGATCGCCCTCGATAGATATATCAAAGGACTTCTCCTTTGTTTCAGAGGGCTTCATCCATCCAAAATAAGGCATTTACGACGTTCCACACTTAACGCGTCAGCTTCCGGTACGTCACCCGGTGCGGGCGGTCCGCCTCCGGGCCCAGCCGCCGCCTCTTGTCCTCCTCGTAGCTCTCGAAATTGCCTTCGAACCATTCGACGTGGCTGTCGCCCTCGAAGGCGAGGATGTGGGTGGCGAGGCGGTCGAGGAAGAAGCGGTCGTGGCTGATCACCACGGCGCAGCCGGCGAAGTTCTCGAGCGCCTCTTCCAAGGCGCGCAGCGTCTCGACGTCGAGGTCGTTGGTCGGCTCGTCGAGCAGGAGGACGTTGCCGCCTTCCTTCAGCATCTTGGCCATGTGGACGCGGTTGCGCTCGCCGCCCGACAATTGGCCGACCTTCTTCTGCTGGTCGGGACCGCGGAAGTTGAAGGCGCCGACATAAGCCCGGGTGCCGACCTCGTGCTTGCCGAAGCGGAACACGTCCGAGCCGCCGGAGACTTCCTCCCAGACGTTCTTGTTCGGATCGAGCGCGTCGCGAGACTGATCGACATAGCCGAGATGAACCGTATCGCCGATCCGGATCGAACCCGAATCCGGCTGCTCGGCGCCGGTGATCAGCTTGAACAATGTCGTCTTGCCGGCGCCGTTGGGGCCGATCACGCCGACGATCCCGCCCGGCGGCAGGCTGAAGCTCAGATCGTCGAACAGCAATTTGTCGCCATAGGCCTTGCTGAGGCCGTTGGCCTCGATCACCGTGCCGCCGAGCCGCTCGGGGACCTGGATCAGGATCTGCGCCTTGCCCGGCGTGCGGTTCTCCTGCGCCTCGACCAGCTCGTCGAACGCCTTGATCCGCGCCTTGGACTTGGTCTGGCGGGCCTTGGGCGAGCGGCGGATCCAGTCCAGCTCCTCCTGGATCGCCTTCTGCTTGCCCTGCTCCTCGCGCTCCTCCTGCTCGAGGCGCTTCGCCTTCTTCTCGAGATATCCCGAATAATTGCTCTCATAGACATAGTAGCGGCCGCGATCGAGCTCGAGCACCCAGTTGACCACATTGTCGAGGAAATAGCGGTCGTGGGTGACGAGGATGACGTTGCCGGCATAATCGACGAGATGCTTCTCGAGCCACTGGACGCTCTCGGCATCGAGATGGTTGGTCGGCTCGTCGAGCAAAAGGATGTCGGGCTTCGCGAGAAGCAGCTTCGTCAAGGCGACGCGTCGTTTTTCGCCGCCGGAGAGGGTGTCGATGGGGCTGTCGCCGGGCGGGCACCTGAGCGCGTCCATCGCGATCTCGAGCTGGTTGTCGAGCGACCAGCCGTCGACGGCGTCGATTTTTTCCTGAAGATCGCCCATTTCGCTCATCAGAGCGTCGAAATCCGCGTCTTCCGGCGGGTCGCCCATGAGGGTCGAGATTTCGTTGAAGCGGTCCATCATGTCGGCGACCGGGCGGACCCCGTCCATGACGTTCTCCTTGACCGTCTTGGCCGGATCGAGCTGCGGCTCCTGCTCCAGATAGCCGACGCGGATCCCCTCGCCCGGCCAGGCCTCGCCGCTATATTCGGTGTCGCGCCCGGCCATGATCTTCATCAGGGTCGACTTCCCCGACCCGTTCGGGCCGATGATCGCGATCTTGGCGTCCGGATAGAATTGCAGATGGATGCCGTTGAGGATCGGCTTGGCCTGACCGGGAAAGGTCTTGGTCAGGTTCTTCATGACGAAGCTATACTGTGCGGCCATGGCGGCGCTCGCTCTCCGGTCGATGCTGGAATGTTGCGGGAATTGCGGCGCTTACCTAGTGCCCCGCGGCGGGATTGGCAAACCCGGGAGCCGCGCCTAAGCCGGCGCGATGAAAAAGCTCCTGCTCGCCCTCGCCGCCCTTCCCCTCCTGTCCTCCGCCGCCCTCTCTCAGGAAACACGCTCGATCCGCCAGCGCGCGCCCGAGCTGCGCGACGAAGCCCTGCATCGCGACAATGTAGCGTGGAACATCACCCAGGGTCTCACCACCGAAGTCGGCGCGCGGCTCGCCGGCACCGAGGCCGAGGAGCGGGCGCGGACCTGGGCGGTGCGGACGCTGACCGGCCTCGGCTTCTCGAACGTGCGGGTCGAGACGTTCGACATGCCGGTCTGGGTGCGCGGCGAGGAGCAAGCTGAGATCGTCTCGCCCTTCCCGCAGAATCTGGTCGTCACCGCGCTCGGCAACAGCGGCGCCACGCCGGCGCGCGGCATCACCGCCGAGGTGGTGGCGTTCGAGACGGTCGAGGATCTGGAGCGCGCGCCCGACGAGAATGTCCGCGGCCGGATCGTCTTCGTGAGCCACGCGATGCGGCCGACCCAGGACGGTTCCGGCTATGCCTATTTCGGCCGTGCCCGGCGCGACGGCCCGTCGATCGCGAGCCGCAAGGGCGCCGCGGCGATCGTCATCCGATCGATCGGCACCGACTATCACCGCAATCCGCACACCGGCGTCCAGACCTGGGCCGAGGGGGTGCGGCCGATCCCGGCGGGAGCGCTCTCGATCCCCGACGCCGAGCAGCTCCAGCGCATCTTCGTCCATGCCGGCGACGCGCGGATAAGAATGCGCCTCGTGCTGACGCCGCGCAACGTCGGCACCCGCCAGTCGGGCAACGTCATCGCCGAGGTGCCGGGACGCGATCCCTCCGCCGGAATCGTCCTGGTCGGCTGCCATCTCGACAGCTGGGACCTCGGCACCGGCGCGGTCGACGATGCGGCGGGCTGCGGCATCGTCACCGCCGCCGCGCATTATATCCGCCGCGCCGGCCAGCCGCTCAGGACCATCCGCATCGTCTGGTTCGGCGCCGAGGAGGTTGGGCTATTGGGCGGCTACGACTATTTCAGGCGCCACCGCGGCGACAATCATGCGGTGGTCGCGGAGAGCGACTTCGGCGCCGACCGCGTCTGGCAGTTCAAGTCGCGCCTCAACCCCGCGGCCCGCCCGGTGGTCGACGAGATCGCCCGCTTGCTGTTCCCGCTCGGCATCGTGCGCGGCTCGGTGACCGAGGCGAGCGGATCGGACATCTTCCCGCTCGTCTCGAGCGGCGTACCGACCTTCGAGCTGAGCCAGGACGGCACCCGCTATTTCGACCTCCACCACACGCCCGACGACACGCTCGACAAGATCGACCCGGCGCAGCTCAGACAGAACGTCGCCGCCTGGACGGCGATGCTGGCGGTCGCGGCGGAAGCGCCGGGGAGCTTCGGTCCCGTCGCGCCGATCGCGAATTAAGCTAGCTTGGCGAGGCTTCTTCCGGTCCGCCGATCGATAGCATGTCCAAGCTCTCGATCTCTTTCAAATTGCGTCCCGCTATCCCCTGCAAGTCTCCGTACATGCCTGCTGTCGATTCGATGACTGACCTGATCTGTTCTTCGCGTTTCGCCCAGAGTTTCATCATCGCCCTGCGCTCCCGGTTCAGGTCGTCTTGCATGTCCGTGAACTTCTCAACGATCGCTTCGACACGCTGTCGAAATCGCGGACCGGTGAGATACTCGTAGATCATCTCAGTCTTGGTTTGCTGCCCCTCGCCAGCCTGGCGAGCCGCAGCCAGGGCGATAAGCGACTCCCGAAGCGCCACCGCGACAGCCCCCGCGCATTTCGGCTCGGTGACCCATACGCCGTCGATCAGGTCGAAGGCGGCTTTCATGTCGCGTGGCAAAGCCTCCGACACGATGAGAGCTAGGTCGGCCTTGGCCGCGCGCTGATCAGCCCGCAGCTTGGCCAGCCACCCATCGGCCCAATTCTTCGTCCGCTTGGATTCCCACAAGATGGTGCCGCATGGCTGTCCGTTGGATGCAAAGACCCGTTGGAGCACGTCGCCGCCAAACTCACCCTTCGCGACCGGCTCAATCGTGTCGCGAGGAAACTTCGCTGCAAGCATCGATTCTAGCTCGAGTTCCTGCACTTCTCCTTGAAGCTGCTGCGAACCCTGCTCTGCCTTGCGCCTCAAATCTTCGATCTGCCGCGCCATTGAAGCGATCTGCTCCTCCTTCTCCCGCACCTTGAGATGCATCGCCTCCGAAGCCTCACGCGTCGCCGTTTCGCGAATCGAGACCAAGGCGCTCTGAACCTGCTTCTCAATGGTTAGATCGAGCTCGCGGGTGCGATCATCCAGTTCCCGCTCTTTGCGGGCGACCTCAGCTTGAACCTTTGCGGCCTCGACTAGCTTCTCCTCGCGAGCCTTCAGCACCTCCTTCAACGCAGCAAGCTCGCTGGCCGTCTCAGCGATCTCATCGCCAACTAAGGTTCGTGCTCGCTGGAGTTCCTCTGCTGCGATCTTACCGCGCTCATGCTTTAAACGCTCGGCAAGCTGCTCCTCGATTTCGGTTTGCTGCTTCTCCAAGCGCGCTTGCTGGTCCTTCAGTGCCTGCTCCCGCTGGCTAATTTCGGCGTCGCGCTTGGAAATCCGCTCCTCGAACTCCTTACGCGTTGCCTCGATCAACGGAGCAGCCAGAGACTCCGTAAGCTTGATCTCCTGCTTACACTCAGGGCAAATGATCGTCGGCTCTGCCATTTTGCGCACTTCCAGTATGGGCGGATTGATCGGAGGACAGCATCCCTGGATGGCTCTCTTGCCGATTGGTGGTCGGGGAGACAGGATTCGAACCTGCGACCCTCTGCTCCCAAAGCAGATGCGCTACCAGGCTGCGCCACTCCCCGACGGATCGGGTGAAAGTGGTACTTTCACCCGGGGCAGGAAGGAAGAGAAAAGGCTCCCCTCCCTTCCTCGGCCAAAGTACCACTTTGGCCGAAAATCCTGGTGGGCCCGGAGGGATTCGAACCCCCAACCTAGCCGTTATGAGCGGCCGGCTCTACCGTTGAGCTACAGGCCCCACCGTCAGCCGGGATAGCGGCGCGGGCGCCGCCGCGCTAGGCCGCGCGGCCCCCGCGGCAGGCGGCGAGGATCTCCTCGATCGAAGCGGGCGCGACGCCGCGCGCCGCGAGCAGATCGAGCACGCCGTCCCACCAGCGGTAGAAGAAAGCGAGGTCCGCCTGGTCGCGGACATAGGGCGTGTGGCCGGGCTCGACCGAGGGCGAATGCCAGGAGAGGCTGAGCAGGCGCACGCCGTCGTCGAGCAGCCGGTCGATCGCACGCTTCGCCTCGGCGAGCGGAACCCCCTCGGGGGTCAGCGCGACGCGGGTGAGCAGCCGCCCCCGCGAAAGCAGGCCGCGGCCGCGCGGGACCTTGCCCGCGGCGCGGTAGAGCAAGCGTCCCCACCGCCTCAGCAGGCCGAGGTCGACGGTGCTCAGCGGGACCTCGATCAGCCGCCCCACCCGATAGGGCCGCGGCTCCATGGCGGTGAAATCGGGCCCGCCTTCGGCGCGGTAATCGTGGAGCGGACGGATCGAGACGTCGGCCTCGTAGCCGGCTTGGGCGAGCAGCCGCGCGGTGTGCGGGCCGATCCCGTAGCGGCCGGCGCGATAGACCGTGGGGCGACGGCCGAACGCGCGCTCCAGCGCCTCGGTGAGCCGCAGGAGCTTCGCCTGCTCCAGCGCCTCGGGAAGGTTGCCGACGAAGCTGTTGCGGACGGAGATCTCCTCGTCGAAGGGCGGGTTCACCCAAGGATGGAGCTGGGTGCCGATGCTCGCCTCTCCGGCGTCGACGAATTGCCGAAGGACGGCGACGCTCGCCGGATCGACGGCGATCGGATAGTCGACCAGATAGAGCGGCTTCACGCCCCCGTCGGCGAGCCGGCGGTGCGCCTCGCCCAGGCGCCGCATGTGGGTGGTGCCGTGCCGGTCCCGGGTGAACGGCTTCGTCCAGTCGAACTCTTCCTCGGTGTCGACCGAAACCGTGAAGCGGCGTCCGAAGCTTTCGGGCAGGTCGATATAGGCATCGCGCGGCGGCGCCCGGTCGAGCCGGCCGAAATCCGCGTCCTCTGCGCCTTTGGCCCCCGTCACCCTTTGCCTTCGCCGCCCTGCCCGGCCGTGCGTTCGGCGGGTTCGTGCGGCGGAAGATAGAGGGAGAATAGCTCCTCGCCAATGACCAGCGCGCCGCCGACCGCTTCGGCGAGGTTGCGCACCAGCCTCAGCGAGAAGCCCAAGCCGAGCACCGGCGCGCCCGGCCAGTCGCCCTCCGGACTGTAGCCCGGATCGAGCAAGGCGCCCTCGTCCAGGCCGTCGATCGCCCGGGGCCGCTCGATGGAGAGGCAGAGCATGCGCTCCCCGCCGAGGGTCTTCAGCGTCATCGAGGCGGCGATCGACTCGCCTTCGCGGGCGAGGCCGACCGTGGCCGCGAGCAGGCGCGAGAACATGCGCTCGGCGGCGCCTGCCTCGACCCGCGCCGGCGGGAGGTTGCGCGCGATCTCGATCGCGATGGTGGCGCGGCGCTGGCCGGCGACCCGCTCATAAGCGTCGTGGAGGCGGCACAGCAAAGCGACGGCGTCGATCGGGGCATCGTCGAGGTCGAGCCGCCGCGTTTCGATCCGGGCGGCGGTGTCGAGGTCGTCGACGGCCGTCAGCAGCCGCCCGGCCTGGGTCATGATGTCGGCGGCGCGCGTCCGGTAGGACGTCTCGGCGGGCCCCATATATTCGCCGTCGATCATCTCGGCGAAGCCGACGATCGCGTTGAGCGGCGTCCTCAGCTCGTGGATGAGCTGGCGCAGCGAGTCGGCGGGGAGCTGGGTCCCGAACACGCCCTCGCCTTCCCGTTCGGCCAAAGAGCGCGCGACCTCGTCGACCCGGGGGCGGCGGGCGCTGCCGCGATAGCCCAGGAAATGGCCCCGATGGGCATCGAAGAATGGGACGCCCGAGATGCGCCAGTCGCCGGCCGCGGCGCCTTCGCCGGCGACGCTGAACCGGGCGTCGCGGAACGGCGCGCGCTTCTCGAACGCGCCGGCGGCCTGGCCGTCGACTCCGAACTGGCCGCGCTCGGCGATCGACGCGATGCTCTGCCCGACCAGCGGGCCGCGGGGCGCGCCTTCGACCCAGAGGATGATCCCGTCCGTGCCGCATTCCCAGCGGAAGCCGTCCGACGGTTCCGCCTCCGGCTCCTCGATCTCGGGCGGCGGCGCGGCCTCCTTCTGCCGGCGATAGGCTTCGATGCGCGCGACGAGGTCGCGGATCTGCGCCTCGCCGCCGTCCGTCGCGGCAGCGCCGGCTGCGCCTTCCGGCCCACCGAGGGCGAAGTCGCTGGACCCGAACGAGGCGAGCGCCTGCTCGACTTCGTGGGGCAGGTCGCGGCGATGACGCAGCAGCCCGCGCGCGGTCGGGGTCAGGCGCGGCAGCAGCTCGAGCCATTCGTCGGCGCCGAGGCGGCAGGTCGAGATCAGGGGCTGCGCGACCGAGGGATGATCGTCCGCGAAAAAGGCGAGCAGCCGCGGCTCGATCCGCCGCCAGGAAAGCGTCACGGCCGTCTGCTGGCGGACCGCGAGGCCGACCTCGTCGCGGTGCTCGCCGAGGAACAGGAAGGCCTCGTCCGCCTCGGCGCCTGCGGGGGCGCCGCGGCGCTGCGCGAGCAGGTCGACGAGCTGGCGCCACTTGGCCGCGCGTTCGCCAGCGCCGCCGGCAGGCTGCGCCAGGACCGTCGCGATCGCGTCGTCGAACCGCACGCTCTTCCTCGCCTTACAGGAGCGGCAAAGGCCGCCCGATAGGCCGGGTTAACGGAGCCGCCCGAAGTGCGGAAGCCGTCATTTCGGAGCGTCGCGTTTCGGGACGCGGGGCATTCCGAAAGAAAAGGGCGCCGGCACCCGGCCGACGCCCTCTCATTCTGCCTCGAACGCTGTCCTCAGCGGGCCGGCTGCTGGAGCCAGAGCAGCCAGTAGGCGGCGAGCTCGGAGCGAGGACCGGTGATCGCGCGGAACGCAGCCTCGGCCTGCGGACGCTGGCCGGCGAGCGCGTAGGCGATGCCGAGGCGGGTATTGACCAGATTGGCGTCGACTCCGCCTTTCTGGAGCGCCGCCTGGTAGAGCGCGATCGCTTCGGGATAGCGCGCATAGCCCAGGAAGGCGTCGCCGGTCCGCAGCGCCGGCGTGCCGGTCGCGGCCGCGAGCGCGCTGCGCTGCGACGCCGGCAGATCCGCGCGGTCGGCGGGAAGGCGGCCGTTGGCGGTGGCGAGCAGCTCGCGGAAAGGCGAGCGGCTGGCGTCGACCATGCGGCGGGCGATGCCGGCGTCGAGCACGGCCTTGGCCTCGGCCGGGTAGCCGCCCTGGTTGAGGCTGTTGGCGAACTCGTAATAATCGCGCTCCCCGGCCAGCGCGCCGGCGGCGAGCATCAGCCGCGACAGGTCGAGCTGCGCGGCGGCGTCGAGGCCCGCGACTTCGCGATAGGTGAGCAAGGCGTCGCGCCAGTTGACCGCGGTCGGATAGGCGCCGACCAGCGCGCGGCCGAAGCCCAATGAGCGCGCGCGGATCGCCGGATCGCGCGACTCGAACGATCGGGCGAGGGCGAACCGGTACCAGCTCTCGGGGGCCGGGCGTCCCGCCGAAGTGCTGGCGGTGATCGCGTTCTGCAGGGCGGTGAGGCCTTCGCCGACACGGCCCTGATTGATCCGGAGCTGCGCCAGGCGGGCCTGGACGTCGATGTCGTTCGGCTGCAGCTGGCCGAGACGCGTCAAGGCGCGCTCCGCCTTGGCATTGTCGTTCGCACCGAGGGCGAGATCGGCCTGGGCGCGGAGGAGCACGATCAGCTCCTCGGGCGGAGCGGCGCCGCTGTCGACCGCCGTGTCGATGCCCCGGGCCATCATCGCATTGTCGCGGCGCTGGTCGGCGATCCGCATCTGGAAGCGGGCGAAGGCGTAGCGGGCGTCCGCGCCGCGCACCACCGGCTGGGCCGCGGCGAGGGCGGCATCCTGGGCGGCGCGGTCGGTGCCGCCGGCGGCGGTCTCGAGCGGGACGAGGACGGCGCGCTCCTCGCGGCTGAGATTGAGGACCCGTCCCTGAGGCTGCGCCGGGGCGGCGGCAGGCTGCTGCTGGCGGTTGCGCCGTTGCGCATCGGCGGGGGCGGCGGAAAGGACGGCGAAGCCGCCGAGCGCCGCGACGAGCGCCATCCTGGAAACCGACATCATGATCTGGAACGCCTCCTGTTTTGCCGCGTGCGGGGCGCGGCGAATCCCTGTCCGTCAACGGCAATCGAGCGGGTGGCTCTTAGCGTCAATCCGCGGCGCTTTCTAGCGTTCCCCCGCTGAACGCCGCTTGAACCGGAAAATGGCGGAAATCGTACCTTTTCAGCGGGTTCTCAACCGCGTTGACGGCCGCCGCGGGGCTCTTTAACCGGCGCGGATGCTCGCTGTCATCTCGCCGGCCAAGACGCTCGACTTTGCGCGTCCGCTGCCCGACCTGCCGGTCACGGCGCCCCGCTTCGCCGGCGACGCGGACCGCCTCGCCGCGGCCGCCGCCAGGCTGTCGAAGGCGAAGCTCGGCGCGTTGATGCACATTTCCCCCAAGCTCGCCGAGCTCAACAGCGGCCGATTCCGCGGCTTCGCGGGGCAGCCCGAGCGACCGGCCCTCTACGCCTTCGCCGGCGACGTCTATGTCGGCTTCGAGGTCCGCAGCCTCGACGAGGAGGCGGTGCTGTTCGCGCAGGAGCATCTTCGCATCCTCTCCGGCCTCTACGGCCTGCTTCGCCCGCTCGACGCGATCCGGCCCTACCGGCTCGAAATGGGCACGCGCTGGGCTCCTCGCCGGCGCGACCTCTATTCCTACTGGGGTGCGCGCATCGCCGAGACGCTGGCCGCGGACGCCGCCGCGCAGGGCGACCGAGTCGTCGTCAACCTCGCCAGCAAGGAATATTGGCGCGCCGCCGAACGGCATCTCGACCCGCGGCTCGAGGTGATCGAGATCGATTTCCGGGAGGAAGGGCCGGAAGGCCTGCGCTTCGACACCTTCGCCGCCAAGCGCGCCCGCGGCATGATGGCGCGCTACATCTGCGAGCATCGGCTCGGCGATCCGGAGGCGCTCAAGGGCTTCGACAGCGACGGCTACCGCTACGATCCCGAAAATAGCGACGGCCGGAGGTGGCGCTTCTCGCGGACATGACTATCTAGGGACCGTCGCGCGCGTACGCGTACGTACGTGCGCGCGCGGGGTTCCGCCGGCGGGTTCGCTTCGCTAAGGGTCCCCAATCCTCTCCACGGCGCCGCGGGGCGCGCCGCAACAACCGAGCACAGGAACAGCCATTGGCCAGCGCACCGCCGACCATCGAACCCAGCGACATCTCCCCGATCTCGATCGTCGAGGAGATGAAGACCTCCTATCTCGATTATGCGATGTCGGTGATCGTGAGCCGCGCGCTGCCCGACGTGCGCGACGGCCTCAAGCCCGTCCACCGCCGCATCCTCTACGCCTGCCAGGAAGGCGGATTCCTGCCCGGGCGGCCCTATCGCAAGTCGGCCAAGATCGTCGGCGACGTGATGGGCAACTACCACCCGCACGGCGACAGCGCGATCTACGACGCGCTCGCCCGCATGACCCAGGACTGGTCGATGCGCGTGCCGCTGATCGACGGCCAGGGCAATTTCGGATCGATGGACCCGGATCCGCCGGCCTCGATGCGTTACACCGAGGCGCGGCTCGCCAAGGTCGCCGCCACCCTGCTCGACGATCTCGACAAGGACACGGTCGATTTCACGCCCAATTACGACGGCTCCCGGATGGAGCCGCAAGTGCTTCCGGCGCGCTTCCTCAACCTGCTGGTCAACGGCGCCGGCGGCATCGCCGTGGGCATGGCGACCAACATCCCGCCGCACAATCTCGGCGAGGTGATCGCCGCCTGCAAAGCCTATATCGACGATCCGGCGATCACCATCGAGCAATTGTTCGAGATCGTCCCGGGACCCGATTTCCCGACCGCGCCTTTGATCCTGGGCCAGGCCGGCGCCCGCTCGGCCTATCATACCGGGCGCGGCTCGATCATCATGCGCGCCCGGCACAAGATCGAGGAGGGCCGCGGCGACCGCGTCTCGATCGTGCTGACCTCGATGCCCTATCAGGTCGGCAAGAACGGGCTGGTCGAGAAGATCGCCGAGGCCGCCAAGGACAAGCGCATCGAGGGCGTCTCGGACATACGCGACGAGTCCAACCGCGAGGGCGTCCGCGTGGTCATCGAGCTGAAGCGCGACGCGACGCCCGAGGTCGTGCTCAACCAGCTCTGGCGGCACACGCCCGCCCAGTCGAGCTTCCCGGCCAACATGCTCGCGATCCGCGGCGGCCGGCCCGAGACCCTCAACCTCAGGGACATCATCGAGAGCTTCGTCCGCTTCCGCGAGGAAGTGATCACCCGGCGCGCCAAGTTCGAGCTCGCCAAGGCCCGCGACCGCGCCCACATATTGCTCGGACTCGTCCTCGCCGTCACCAATCTCGACGAGGTGGTGCGGATCATCCGCGGCTCCGCTTCGCCGGCCGAGGCCCGCGCCGCCTTGCTCGCGCGCGACTGGCCGGTCGCCGAGATCGCGCCCTATATCGCCCTGGTCGAAGCGGTCGAGCACGCGTCCGGCGGCGAGAGCTACCGCCTCTCCGACCCCCAGGTCCGCGCCATCCTCGAGCTGCGCCTCCACCGCCTGACCGGCCTCGGCCGCGACGAGATCGCCGGCGAGCTGCGCACGCTCGCCACGTCGATCGGCGAGCTGCTCGAGATTCTGGGCAACCGGGCGCGCCTCTACGAGGTCATGCGCGCCGAGTTCGACGAGATCTCCGAGCAGTTCGCAAAGCCGCGCGTCACCGAAATCGCTCCCGCCTGGGACGGCATCGAGGACGAGGACCTGATCGAGCGCGAGGACATGGTCGTGACCGTGACCCTGGGCGGCTACATCAAGCGTACGCCGCTAGACACGTTCCGGGCCCAGCGCCGCGGCGGCAAGGGCCGCGCCGGCATGGCGACCAAGGACGAGGACGCGGTCACCAATCTGTTCGTCACCTCGACGCACACCCCGGTCCTGTTCTTCTCGACGGCGGGCAAGGTCTACCGGCTCAAGGTCTGGCGCCTCCCCGAAGGCGCCCCCCAGGCGCGCGGCCGGCCGATGGTGAACCTGCTGCCGCTCGCGGAGGGCGAGACGATCTCGACGGTGCTGCCGCTCCCCGAGGACGAGGCGGAATGGGCCAAGCTCCACGTCATCTTCGCCACCGCCCATGGCGGCGTCCGGCGCAACAGCATGGACGCATTCGCCAACATCCCCTCGAACGGCAAGTTCGCCATGCGCTTCGAGGAGGACGCGACCGACCGTTTGATCGGCGTCGCCCTGCTGACCGAGGAGGACGATGTCCTGCTCGCCACCAAGCACGGCAAGGCGATCCGCTTCGAGGCGACGGCGGTGCGCGAGTTCCAGAGCCGCACCTCGACCGGGGTGCGCGGCATCACCTTGCGCAAAGGCGACGAGGTGATCTCCCTCTCGATTCTCAAGGGCTTCGACGCGACCGTCGAGGAGCGAGACGCCTATCTTCGCGCCGCGCCCTGGAAGGAAAACGAGAACGAGCCCTCTCTGTCGCCCGAACGGATGGCCGAGTTCGCGGCGGCCGAGGAGTTCATCCTCACCGTCACGGAGAACGGCTATGGCAAGCGCACCTCGGCCTACGAATATCGCCGCACCAACCGCGGCGGCCAGGGCATCACCAACATCGAGACGAGCGCGCGCAACGGCTGCGTCGTCGCCAGCTTCCCCGCGCATAACGGCGAGCAGCTGATGCTCGTCACCGACCAGGCCAAGCTGATCCGCACGACCGTCGGCGACATCCGCATCGCCGGCCGCAACACGCAGGGCGTCACCATCTTCCGGGTCGGCGACGGCGAGCACGTCGTGTCCGCCGCGCGGATCGACGAGGAGGACGAGCCGGAGAACGAGGCGGAGGAGATGGTCGCGGAAGAGCTGGGCAGCGAGCCTCCCGCCGCGGCCCCGGACACCGCGCAGCTCGACGACGGCACTTAGCCTTCCTGATCGGCGCGGGAAACCCCTTCCCCGTCGAGGTTCTGCGCCACGAACTCCCAGTTGACGAGATTGCCCAGCACCGCGTCGACGAAGTCGGGACGGCGGTTGCGATAGTCGATGTAGTAAGCGTGCTCCCAGACATCGAGCGTCAGCAGCGGCTGCATGCCTTCGTGGGCGACCGGGGAATCGCCGTCGTGGAGCGAGCTGATGCGGAGCGTGCCGCGGTCGAGCGACAGCCACGCCCAGCCGCTGCCGAAATGGCCGACCGCTTCCTCCTTCAGCGCCGTGAGCAACGCCCCCGCGCTTCCGAACGAATCGTCGATCGCGGCCGCCAGCCGTCCCGTCGGCCGCTGGCCCTCGGGGGGTGCGAGACATTGCCAGAAGAAATTGTGGTTCCAGATCTGGCCGCTGTTGTTGAACAGGGCCGTATCGCCGCGCTTGCGCGCCTCGCGGATGACCGCGCTGAGCGAGGCCCCCTCGAGCCCCTTCCCGTCCACCAAGTCGTTGACCTTGTCGACATAAGCCTTGTGATGCTTGCCGTGATGGAATTCGAGCGTCTCGGCCGACATGTGCGGCCCGAGCGCGTCGTGGGCGAAACGCAAATCGGGAAGCTGGAAGGGGAACGGCATGAGTTCGTCTCCTCGCACTGGAGACGAGCGGCGCCCGTTGCGGTTCCCGGCGCTAGCGGGGGCGGACGCTGAAGCGAGCGAGCTCGGCGCGCGGGCGGTCCCAGGCGGGATCGAGCTCGCTCGCCCGGCGATAGTCCGCATAAGCGGCGCGCATGTTGCCGAGCGCCTCGTGCGCGGCGGCGCGACCGAAATAAGCCAGCGCCGGCGGCTGCGTGCCGAGGGCCACCGCCTCCTCGAAGGCAGGCAAAGCCCGCTCCGGCCCGCCCGTGCGCATCAGGGCCACGCCGCGATTGAACCAGGCCTCCGCGAGGTTCGGATCGCGCCGGATGGCCTCGTCGAAGTCGGCGAGGCCCTCGACGATGCGGCCGTCGCGGACGCGAAGGATGCCCCGGTTGACGAAGGTCGCGACGCGATCGGCCTCGCTGAGCGGCTCCGCGTCGATCGCCTGGTCGCAGAGCTGCAGCGTCTCCGGACGCGGGCTGAGCGGCGATCCCGCCGCCTCGTAGCACTGGCGCGCCGCGCTGCCGCCGATCACCGTCACCGAGGCGGCTCCCGGGGCGGCGAAAGCGAGGCAGGCAATTGAAGCAAAGAGGGTGCGGAGGGCCATGAGCGATTCCTCTCGAGCCGCCTGAAATAGCAGGAAAAGCGCTCGGATTCTATTGGAGCTCGTGGCGGCGCAGCGCGTGGCGAAGCTGGTCGTAGCTGAGCTGGAGGGCGGCGGCGGCGGCACGCTGGTTCCAGCGGCACTTCTCCAGCGCCGCGGAGAGGATCGCCTTCTCATATTCCGCGACGGCGAGCCGGAAATCCGCGCAGCCGTCCGGATCGAAGCGCGACACTCCCACCGCCTGGCCTGCAGCAGGCGCCGGCAGGGACGCCGTCGGCGCTTCGGCCGGCTTGTTGTCGTTGGCGACCTGGCGCCATGGCGATTCGAACGGGTCGAACTGGATCGCGTCGATCGGCCGCGTCGGATCCTGCCAGCGATAGACGGCGCGCTCGACGACGTTGCGCAGCTCGCGGACATTGCCCGGCCAGGGATAGGCGAGCATCCGTCCCATCGCCGCTTCGCTGAAGCCGGGCCAGCTTTCCCATTCGAGCTCGAGCGCCATGCGCCGCGCGAAATGGTCGGCGAGAACCGGGATGTCGCTGTCGCGGTGGCGGAGCGGCGGCAGGGTGATCACCTCGAAGCAGAGCCGGTCGAGAAGATCGGCCCGGAAGCGGCCTTCCTCGACCAGCCTCGGCAGATGCTCGTTGGTCGCCGCGACGATACGGACGTCGACGGTCACCGGCTTCGAGGCGCCGATCCGCGTCACTTCGCCATATTCGACGGCGCGCAGCAGCCGGTCCTGGGCACCCGAGGACAGGGTCGCCAGCTCGTCGAGGAACAGGGTGCCTCCGTCCGCCTCCTCGAAGCGCCCGGCGCGGGCCTTGGACGCGCCGGTGAACGACCCGGCCTCGTGGCCGAACAGCTCCGCCTCGATCAGAGTCTCGGGGAGCGCGGCGCAGTTCATCACGACCAGCGGACCGTCCCAGCGCGAAGAGAGGTGATGGAGGCGCTCTGCGACCAGCTCCTTGCCGGTGCCGCGCTCGCCGATCACCAGCACCGGCCGGTCGAGCGGCGCGGCGCGGCTGGCGCGCTCGATGGCATCGAGAAAGGTCGACGATTGCCCGACCAGATGGGTATTCCGTTCCATCCCATCAATTGGGACGATTCCCCACCATTTGGCAAGCCTGGATCGCTTCCAAACCGTTCGAAAAGAGGCGTTTTCGGCTGTTTCCCGGCGTTTTCACGGATTGGCACGCAGCTTGTATCTGATCTGGCAAATCCCGCCGGGGTGGCAGGAAACGGTTTTTCAAGGGAGGCACTCATGTCCAGCAATTTCATCCGCGTCGCCGCCGCCGCTTTCTGCTCGCTGATGCTAACCACGGTCGCCGTCGGCGCGGCCGTCGACGGCCATGCCGCCAGCCGCACGGCGGCCGTGGTCTACGCATCTGCCGGCACAGCCGACAGCGCGCATGGCTGAGCGGCGCAGCCAAGGAAGCGGCCGGGCGATCGTCGCCATGCCGCCGCTTCCGCCGCTGGCCCCGCTTGCGCCCCTTGCGCCCGAGGCGCCGGAAGCGCCAAGATCGTACCAAGTCCCCAAATCACTGCAGGAGCTTCTCCCCATGGGTATCTTTTCCCGGACGCGCGACATCATCGCAGCCAACGTCACCGATCTCCTCGACAAGGCCGAGGACCCCGCCAAGATGATCCGGATGATCATCATGGAGATGGAGGAAACGCTCGTCGAAGTGCGCGCGTCCGCGGCGCGGACGATCGCCGACCAGAAGGAGATGCGCCGCCAGATCGCCAAGCTCGAGGCGCTCCAGGACAGCTGGACCGAGAAGGCCGAGCTGGCCCTTTCGAAGGACCGCGAGGACCTCGCCAAGGCGGCTCTGGTCGAGAAGCAGAAAGCGGCCGACATGGCCGAGCAGCTCGGCTCCGAGATCGCCGTGCTGGACGACGCGCTTCGCGCCTCCGAGGCCGACATCGCCAAGCTGCAGTCCAAGCTGCGCGAGGCTCGCGCCCGCCAGAACGCGATCATGAACCGGCTGGAGACTGCCCAGAACCGGATCAAGATGCGCGAAATGTACGCCGGCACCAAGGTCGACGAAGCCTTTTCGCGGTTCGACGTGCTCGAGCGCCGCGCCGACCTCGCCGAGGGCCGCGCCGACGCGATGAACCTCGGCGGCGCGGGCAAGACGCTCGACGAAGAGATTGCCGAGCTGCGCAATTCCGAGAAGGTGGATGCCGAGCTCGAAGCCCTGAAGGCGAAGCGCGCCGGATCCGCCGCGAGCCAGGAGGGCTGATCAGATGGAAGGCGAATTCCTGATCCCGATCTTCGTGGTCTCGGTATTGTTCATCGGGCTGCCGTGGATCATCTTTCACTACATCACCAAATGGAAGACGGCCGCGACGCTGACCAACGAGGACGAGAATCTGCTCGACGAGCTGCACGACGTCGCCCGCCGGCTCGACGAGCGGATGTGCACCATCGAGCGCATCCTCCAGGCCGAGAATCCGAACTGGCGCTCGATCGCCTGCGATCCGGCCGATCTCAGCCTCGAGGATCGCGGCGCCGGCACGCTCGGCGGCACCCGCTCCAACCAGCCCGAGAGGAGGCTCTGATGTCGTCCCCGAGGACCCGCTTCTATCTCGACAAGCAGAACAAGAAGTGGCTCGGCGTCTGCGCCGGCATCTCCGACTATACCGGCCTCGACGTGACCCTGGTCAGGATCGGCTTCATCCTGCTCACCCTGTTCGGATCGGGCGTCGGCATCATCGCCTATCTGGTCACCGCCTGGATGGCGCCGGTCAAGCCGCAGGAGCTGACCTACAGCAGCAAGGAAGACGCCAAATTCTGGCAGGGCGTGCGGACCAATCCGCGCCGCACCGCCCGGCTGGTCCGCTCGCGGATCCGCGACATCGACCGCCGCCTGGCCGACGTCGAAGCCTATGTCACCAGCTCGCACGGCCGCCTGTCGCGCGAGATCGAGAACCTGCGCTGAGCGCGCGAACAGGGGTATCCTTTCGATGGACGACAATCTCGCAATCTTCCTGGTGATCACGCTGGCGATGATCTCGGCGGTGATCCTCATCGTGACGACCACCTGGATCAGGTCGCGCCACCGCCTGATCGCCGAGCGCGCGGGAAGCGAGGCGGCCGATCGGATCGGGGAGCTTACCGGCGAGAATCATCGCCTGAAGACGCAGGTCGGGCGCCTCGAGGACCGGCTCGCCGTGCTCGAGCGGATCGCCACCGATCCCGCCGAGCGCACCGCCCGCGAAATCGAAAACCTGCGCTGACCGACCGCGAGGCTGAGGAACACGACATGCACCGCATCACGGACATCCTGCTCGCCTTCATCATCATCGGCATTCCGACGATCCTGATCTTCGGCCAGGGCCTGATCAAAAGGCTGATCGAGCACCGCGAGAAAAGGATGGAGATCGAGGCCCGCATGACGGCCGAGAAAGCGGCGCAATATGCGGCGCAGACCGAGCGGCTCGAGCAGCGCGTGCGCGTGCTGGAGCGGATCGTCACCGACAAGGGCATCGACCTCTCCGACGAGATCGAGCGGCTGCGCGACAAGCCGCTCAACTGAACACGAACTCGCAAAAAGGGGTATGAAGGATGAACGGCGGACAATTGATGGTGGTGCTGATCGTGACGATCGTCATGATCGCCGGGATCGTCCGCGCCAAGATGGGCGTCCATCGCCACTCCAGGGACAATCAGCATGGCGCGCGCGACGACGCCGAAGCGCAGCGGCTGCGCGACGAGGTCAAGCAACTGAAGGAACGCCTGCAGGTCCTCGAGCGGATCACGGTCGAGAAGGAGAACAGCCTCGAGCGCGAGATCGAGCGCCTCCGCGACCGCTGATCCAAACCGTCATCCCGGCGAAGGCCGGGATCCCAGGACGAGAAGTCTCGAACCTGAGTGGAGGGCGCCCTCCGCATCCCGCAGCGCGACCTGGTCCTGAGATCCCGGCCTTCGCCGGATGACGCGGGTGAGCACCGCCGCTAGGAAAGGCCATGGCCTTCCAGTCCCTCGACCAGGTTTACGACGATTACGAGCTGCTCGAGGCGGACGAGCGCTATCGGCTGCTGATCGATCTGGGCCGCGCGCTCGAGCCGATGCCGGACGCGCTCAAGACCGACGCGACCCTGGTGCGCGGCTGCTCGGCCTCGGTCTGGGTCTACCCGACCCGCCTTGCCGACGGCCGCCTCCACTTCCTCGCCGACAGCAATGCCGCGATCACCAAGGGGATCGTCGCTTTGGTCCTGCTCGCGGTGCAGGACCGGCGGCCGGAGGAGATTGCCGGGGCCGACATCGAGGCCGCCCTCGCTCCGTTCGGGCTCGAGAAGCAGCTGAGCTCGAACCGCACCCAGGGCATACCCAACATGATCGCGCTGGTGCGCGAGACCGCGCGAAGGCTCGCCGGATGACCCGGCCGGACTTCGGGGAGATGCCGGGCTTCGACCCCAGATTGTTCATGTCCTACGTGCGCCGCGTCGGCCACGGCGGCGCGCTCGGCATCGCCTATCGCGATCATGGCGAGGATTGGGCCGAGCTCGTCCTCCCTTATGACGACAAATTGATCGGGGTCGTCGAAAGCGGCGTCATCGCCTCCGGGCCGATGATCAGCCTGATGGACATGGCGACCAGCCTCGCAATCTGGATCCGCCTCGGCCGCTTCCGTCACCAGGCAACGCTCGACCTGAGGGTCGACTATCTGCGGCCCGCAGTCCCCGGCCGCGATATCATCGGCCGCGGCGAATGCTACCGCACGACGCGCAGCGTCGGCTTCGTCCGCGGCGTCGCCCATGACGGCGACCCGGCCGACCCGGTCGCCCACGTCAGCGGCACCTTCATGTTCACCGAGTGATTGCTTTTGCTGCTATCGACAGCACAAATACCTCGCGTATATTCGATGCGAGCGTAGCGCCTAGTACGACCATGTGTTCGATTGCGACCCTGGAGCCATTTTGATCTGGGGCGATCCGCCCTCCTAAGTGGGAGACGGGAATGGCTAAGGAATCCATTTTCGCCCGGCGGGTAAAAATTGTCATTTCTTCGCCGGTCAGCCTGGCCGTAGTGATAATTGTTCTGCTCGCGATGCTCGTTGTTTTGGCATGGGGCGGTCGCCCCTGTTGTCAGTCGTCGACGGAACTGCGACACGTCGCAGAGCAACTGGAGGCGATTAATCGGAGCCTCGGGGCAAGCCGTGCGCCGCCTCTGGCGCAAGGTCCAACCGCGGCAGAGTGGGAGAACCTGATCGAACGCATGGCGCGCATCGAAGCAGGAGGGTTGAACCGATCCGCGATGTCATCCCCGCGGTTCGTCGGTTCAGTCTTGCTCGGTCTGATCGGGCTCGCAGCGATCCTTTGGTGCGTGAGCAAGCCTTCCCGTTCCTGCCTCGTGATCGCAGGTCTTTCGGTCGGCGGGGTTACAATCATCAACGCGAGATTGGACAACCTTTTCTCGATCTCCGTCGAAGGCGACACGCGACCTGCCCGTTCCCCGCCGGTGATCATAGCTCTTCGCGGGAGCAGTGACGGGGCGAACCAGCCGGCCTATGCAGTTCCCTTCGAGCAGGACGTCGACAGGCTAACATCGGACGGCGCCGTCATTCTACGACACCTCGCTTTGGCTCTTCGCCCGTGCGTTTCGCCCCATCAAGGCCAGCCGCTGATCTTGTCGGTGCGCGGTTTCGCCAGTTCCGCGCGCTATCCGGGACGAGCAGCCTTCGACAATGAGCGCAATCTGAAGCTTGCAGACCGGCGCAGCAGGCATGTGGCGAGAGCGCTTCAGGGCGAACTGTGCCGCGGCAATGATTGTCCTGGTGTGAAGGTGCATGAAGAAGACAGTTGGTTGAGCTTCGACGAGATGGCGGCCCGCCGCCCCACCGCAGATCAGAGCCGGGCCGGAGACGAGCGATTCGACGTTGAGTATCTCACGCGAACGGCGCTCGTCACGATCGAAGCTCCAGGTCGGTGCAGCGCGCGTTAGCCCCGAGTTGGTTCGCGGCGCTCCTCGGCCTTTCTGAGCACCTCATAGGCCGCCTGCGCGGCCTGGAAGCGGGCGGCGGCTTCGGCGTCGCCGGGGGCGACGTCGGGATGACTGGCCTTGGCGAGCCGGCGATAGGCCGCCTTGACCTCTTCGAAACCCGCGTCGGAATCGAGCTCGAGCACGCCGAGGGCGCGCATCTCGTCCGGGCTGCGGCTGCCGTCGCCGGGCCCGCCCCAACCGTAGAAGTTCGCCTTGCGGAATCCCTCGGCGCCGCGCGTCTCCTCCGCCTCGCGGGCGGCCGCGTCCTCGGCCGAGAGGCCCTCGAAATAATTCCAGTTGCGATTGTACTCGGCGGCGTGGCGCTCGCAGAAATACCAGCGCTCGGGGCTGTTGGGCGATTTCGGCGCGGGGCGGTCGCCCGGCTCCTCGCAGCCGTCGCGGTCGCAGAGGCGCACCTGCTGCGCGCCTCGGCCGGAGCCGTAGCCCCGCCAGCGCGGAAAACCCCAATCGTTCGAACGCGTCTGCTTCGCCATTCGGCCTCTCTAGTCGGACGAGGGGCGCGGCGCACGACCCAATGAGGAAAAAAGTGCCAGAGGGTCTGTAAGCCGGGTTCTGTCCCCCGCCGTCGCGCGAGGCTAAGGCGGATGGGCGGCCATTCGTCTGGGAGGCGGATCGCTCCGCCCCTCAAGCAACCAACCCGGACGGCATAGGGCGGAACGAGCCCGCGCCATCCCTATTCGGTCTTGCTCCCGGTGGGGTTTGCCGTGCCGCCCGCCGTTGCCGGGGCCGCGGTGGGCTCTTACCCCACCCTTTCACTGTCGCAGGACCGAAGTCTTTGCGACCTGCTTTCTGTGGCACTTTCCCTGGGGTCGCCCCCGCCGGGCATTACCCGGCACCGTCGTTCCGTGGAGCCCGGACTTTCCTCCCGCCTACGCCAAGGCTTCGGCGGGTAAACCCTTTCGAGCTTGCCCGCCGTAGCTTTAGCGAAGGCGGGCGGCCGCCCGACCCTCTGGCACCCTCCATCTAGTCGTCCCCGCGCGGCTTGGGAAGGAGCAGGGCGAGCAGGATCGCGCGGCATTCGCCGTCGATCGTCCCGTCGATCAGCTCCGGCCGGAAGCGGCGCTGGAAGGCGACCACCGCGGCCAGCCTGTCCGAGACGTCGTAGCCGAAGCGCTCCAGAGCGAGCAGGAAGCCGGCGTCGGTCCAGCACGGGTCCATCAGATTGTGCGTCGGCCGCGGCAGCGCCAGCCGGTGTCTGGCGAGACGCGACCAGGGAAAGAGCTCGCCGGGATCCTGCTTGCGCGCCGGCGCCACGTCGGAATGGCCGACGACGTTGCCGCGGGTGATGCCGTGCCGTTCCTTGACGTCGGCGACGAGCCGGACGAGCGCGTCGATCTGCTCTTCCGGAAAGGGCCGATAGCCATGTTCGTGGCCGGGATTGACGATCTCGATCCCTATCGAGGCGCCGTTGACGCCCGAAACGCCGCGCCACCAGGAGCGGCCGGCATGCCAGGCGCGCTTCTCTTCGGGCACCATGCGCAGGATCGTGCCGTCCTCGTCGACGAGATAATGGCAGGAGACGCCCGATCCCGGATCGCGCAAGCGGTCGATCGCCGATCCGGCGTCCTTCATGCCGGTATAGTGAAGCACGATCATCGAGACCGGATGGTCGCGTTCGTCGAAGTTCGGCGAGGGGGCGTCGACGATTTCGCTCACCGCGCCTTTGCGCGCGAAAAGGGCGGGGTCGTCAAGTCCGGCCGGAAAATCGCAACCGCCGACTCAGTCGCACCCAGGAAGCGGCGCATCCGGATCGCGGCGATAGCGCCCGGCGGAAACCCGCGCCGCGGCAGCCGGAATCCGATCGGCCACGATCCGCTTCCAGCCGCTGCCCAGTATCCGGCTGATGAAGAAGCCGCGAATGCCGGCAAAGTTCGCATGCTCCATGAAGAGGCGCGTGTTGGTCGCTTCCTCCTCCAGGCGATAGCGAACGACCGTCTCGATGCCGCCGCCCTTCCAGCTATAGGCGAGCAGCCTCGGCGGCTCGACCTCGAGCACTTCGCAATGGACGATGCCGTCGAATCCCGGCCCGGGCTTGGTTCGGAAGGTGAAGCGATGCCCGACGACAGGCGAGAAATCGTTCGGCATCAGCCAGTCGGCAATCGCTTCCGGATCGGTGAGCGCGATCCAGACCTGCTCTCGGGAATAAGGGTAAAGGGCTTCAAACCTGAGCGTTCTTGCCATGCTTTTTCCTCAAATGGCGGCCGAGATCGTCAAGGCGCTCGGTCCAGAAGCCGGTATGTTCGTCGAGCCAGCCGGCGGCGAGAAGGAGCGGATCGGGATCGAGCCGGTAGAGGCGGTGGCGCCCTTCCCTGCGCTCGTGGACCAGCCCGGCCTCCCTCAGCACCTTGAGATGCTGCGATATTGCGGGCTGGCTCACGCGAAAGCGCCGCGTGAGGGCGGAGACGGACTGCTCGTCCCTGCCCAGGAGACCTACGAGCGCGCGCCGCGTCGGATCGGCGAGAGCACGGAACACCTGGTCTTCAGCGCGAGAACTCATAAGCGAAGACTTATCCTTGAACGGCTTCGACAGATAAGCTATTCCTTATGCGTTGGTTCCGCAAGGGAGGATGCACGTGATCTCGATCGCATTTGTTGCAGCCTTGATGCTGGCCGTTCCGGGCGCGCCCGGCAGCGCTCCCAACGCAGCGCAGCTCGGGCCGATGGCCGAGCTGCTGGCCGGACGCGTCGGCCGTTGGTGCGTCGAGGCGCACCTGCGCCTGCGACCGGAAGCGCCGGCCCTGTCGGTCGCGGCAACGGCTGACGGACGCTTCCTGGGCGGCCGCTGGCTGGTCACCGAGCTGCACGGAATGGGGTTCAGCGGTCTGGGCGTCAACGGCTACGACCCGCAGCGGGCCCTCTATACCGGCTATTGGATCGACGGCACCCGCGGCATCCCCATCCCCGTCGAGGGGCGCTTCGACCCTGCGACCGGCATCTTTCGCACCGTCTCGCGCGAGCGCGGGGCCGACGGGCGCATGATCGAAGTGTCGTCCGAGACGCGCCGCATCTCGCCGGACGAAGAAATCACGCGCTTTACCGCTCCGGACGGGCGCGGCGGACGCTTCGAGCGGATGGTCCTGCGCTACCGCCGCGCGGCGCCCGGCGCCGAGTGCCCGGCGCGGCCTGCGCCCTAAGCCGGCAACGCGACGCCCAGCAGCAGCATGTTCTCCTCGCCGCCGTCGGCGACCTGGACTTCGCCGCCGGCCTCGTCGACGAGCAGATGGACGAGCCACGCCGCCGCCGCCCGCGGTGCGATCTCCTGCTCGTCGATCTCGCCGCGAAGCACCTTGGCGAGCTCCGGATCGAGCACGATGCGCGGCCCTTCGGCGCGGACCACGATGTCGAGCCCGCTATCGTGCTTTTCGGCGCCGACGTCGAGCCGCCCGCCGCGGACCAAGGCGTCGCCGGCGATGAGGACGATGTTGAGCAGCACCTTCAGCGCCGACTTCGACATGGTCGGCTCGTCGACCATCCAGCCGAGCTGGATGCGCCCGTCGCCGCCGAACAGGCCCTCGATCGCGACCCGCGCCTCGCGCGTGTCGACCTGGTCGGCGAAGCCGCCGGCGGCGCCGAAGGCGAGACGGAAGAATTTGAGCTTGTTGGCGCTGGCCCGTGCGCTCTCGCCGAGCAGGTCGAGGCAGCGGGCGCGCATCTCGGGGTCGTGCTCGTCGGCGAGCAGCTCGATCCCGTTGTTGAGCGCGCCGACCGGGGAAAGCAGATCGTGGCAGAGCCGCGAGCAGAGCAGGCTCGCAAATTCGTGCGATTTCACGTGCTTCGCCCCTGACCCTGTTTCGAACGCCGGCTCTCCTTTGGCCTCTGCGCCAGCCGCTGGCAAGCGTTTGGCGGCATGGCGGCGCACGAGCGGGCTTGAACGCGCGCCTTTCGTCGCCACATCGCCGTTCGGATGACCCGGGGGGAGTCGATCATCACCGCGACCGTCGCATCGGAGGCTGCCGGCTGGAGGCTCGACCGCGCGCTTGCCGCCGCCGTCCCGACGCTTTCGCGCGAGCGGCTGAAGGCCCTGATCTCGAGCGGCGGCGTGACGGACCCTTCCGGCGGCCTCGTGCGCGATCCGGCGGCCAAGGCCGTCGCCGGCGCTTATTCGGTGCGCGTTCCCGCTCCGGTGCCGGCCCACAACCGGCCCCAGGATATCGCCCTTAAAATCGTCCACGAGGACGAGCACCTCCTCGTCGTCGACAAGCCTGCCGGCATGGTCGTCCACCCGGCCGCGGGCAATGCCGACGGGACTTTGGTCAACGCTTTGCTCCACCATTGTGCCGGCCGGCTGTCGGGCATCGGCGGCGTGGCGCGGCCGGGCATCGTCCACCGGATCGACAAGGACACGTCCGGGCTGCTCGTCGTCGCCAAGACCGACCGCGCCCATGAGGGTCTCGCCGCCCAGTTCGCGCGCCACGACATCCACCGCCTCTATCTGGCGATCGTGGCGGGCGTGCCCAGCCCGCGCGCGGGGAGTGTCGACGCGCCGCTCGCCCGGTCTTCGGCGGACCGCAAGAAGATGGCGATCGTCGAAGGGGCGCGGGGCAAGCGTGCCGTCACCCATTATCGGCTGCTCCGCCCGCTCCGCGAATCGGCCTTGGTGGAATGCCGCCTCGAGACCGGACGGACGCACCAGGTCCGCGTCCACATGGCCTCGCTCGGCCATCCCCTGCTCGGCGATCCGGTCTACGGACGGACCCGCGCGGCGCACCGTGAGATATTGAAAACCCTCGGCTTTCACCGCCAGGCCCTGCACGCCGCCGAGCTCGGCTTCGTGCATCCGGTATCGAAAGAAAACTTGTCCTTCAAAAGCCCCCTTCCGTCGGATATTCAGGAACTGTTCGGGGTCCTCACCGTATAGAGAGAAAGGCCGACGCGGGCGACGATCCGCGCGGTTCGCAGGGAGTCGAATGAGATTAGCCATGGCAAGCGGTAGAAACGTTCCGGCGACGATCCCCGCCACCGGCGGGGAAGCGGGGCTCAACCGCTATCTCGCCGAAATCAAGAAATTCCCCATCCTCGCCCCCGAGGAGGAATATATGCTGGCCAAGCGCTGGACCGAGCATCAGGACACCGATGCCGCGGCCAAGCTGGTCAACTCGCACCTCAGGCTCGTCGCCAAGATCGCGATGGGCTATCGCGGCTACGGCCTGCCCGTCTCGGAGCTGATCTCCGAGGGCAATATCGGCCTGATGCAGGGCGTGAAGAAGTTCGAGCCCGATCGCGGCTTCCGCCTCGCCACCTATGCGATGTGGTGGATCCGCGCCTCGATCCAGGAATTCATCCTGCGCTCCTGGTCCCTCGTGAAGATGGGCACCACCGCGGCGCAGAAGAAATTGTTCTTCAACCTCAGGCGGATGAAGAACCAGATCGAGGCGTTCGAGGACGGCGATCTGAAGCCCGAGGACGTCACCAAGATCGCCACCGATCTCGGCGTTTCCGAGGAAGACGTCGTCTCGATGAACCGCCGCATGGCGATGGGCGGCGACACCTCGCTCAACGTGCCTCTGCGCGAGGACGGCGAAGGCACCTGGCAGGACTGGCTGGTCGATTCGGAGCCGCTCCAGGACGAGCGCGTCGCCGAGGCCGAGGAGACCAGGGTTCGCCACGATCTGCTGGTCGAGGCGATGAAGAGCCTGAACGACCGCGAGAAGCACATCCTCACCGAGCGCCGCCTGACGGACGATCCGAAGACGCTGGAGGAATTGAGCCAGGTCTACGATGTCAGCCGCGAGCGCATCCGCCAGATCGAGGTCCGCGCCTTCGAGAAGCTGCAAAAGGCGCTGATGGGCCTCGCCGGCGAGCGCCGCCTGCTTCCCGCGGGGTGAGGGCTCACCCTCGACCGTCATTGCGAGCGAAGCGAAGCAATCCAGTCAGGGGAAGACGCCGCTGGATTGCTTCGTCGCTACGCTCCTCGCAATGACGGCGCGATGACGAGAGCCGTCGCCACACGTCCGCCCCCTCGCCCGCGCCGTTCCTGGTTCGGGCGCATCGTCCGCTGGATCGCCTACGCCGTCCTCGTCTTCCTCGTCGGCAGCATCCTGTGGGTGCTCGCCTACCGCTTCGTGAACCCGCCAATCACCTTCACCCAATTGGGGGACATGATCGCCGGCAACGGCGCGCGCGGCTCGTGGATGAGCATCGAGCGGATCGACCGCGACATGGTCCGCGCCGTGATCGCCGGCGAGGACAGCAAATTCTGCTCGCATTCCGGCTTCGACCGGCAGGCGATCGAGGCCGCGATGCGGCGCAACGCGCGCGGCGGCTCGGTCGTCCGGGGCGGCTCGACGATCAGCCAGCAGACGGCGAAAAACGCCTTCCTCTGGCAGGGCGGCGGCTATTTCCGCAAGGGCCTGGAGGCGTGGTTCACCTTCCTGATCGAGCATCTCTGGGACAAGAGACGGATCATGGAGGTCTATCTCAACGTCGCCGAGACCGGCATCGGCACCTACGGCGTCGACGCCGGGGCGCAGCGTTATTTCGGCCACGACGCCTCGAACCTCAGCCGGACCGAGGCGGCGCGCATCGCGGCCATCCTTCCCCTGCCGAAACGCCGCGAGGCGATCGCGCCGAGCGGTTTCACGCGCCGCTACGGCAACATGCTGGCGGCACGGATGAACGTGGTCGCCCGCGACCGCCTCGACGCCTGCGTTTACCGCGGCGTCGCCGCCCCGCGCGAGCGGCCGGAACCCGTCATCCCCCGCTCGGCGCCGCTCCCGCGTCCCCGCCCGCTCCCAGGTGAAGAGTTCGAGACGCGCGCGCCTGCCCCTGCGCCCGCGCCTCCCCCGGCCGGGCCCAAGCCAGAGCCGGCGCCCGAGACGAACGGGCTGTAGCAGACACGTCATCCCGGCGAAGGCCGGGATCTCAGGACAAGAACGCTCAGGAGGTCTCCCTGAGACCCCGGCCTCCGCCGGGGTGACGCCACCAAGGCGGCGTCAGAACGGCATCTTGAACCCCGGCGGGAGCTGCATCCCTCCGGTCACCTCGCGCATCGCCCCCTCGGCGGCGACGTCGGCCTTGGCGCGGGCATCGTTGATCGCGGCCGCGACCAGATCCTCGACCATCTGCTTTTCGGACGGCTGCAGCAGGCTTTCGTCGATTTCGATGCCGATGATCCTGCCCTTGGCGCTGGCCCGCACATTGACCAGTCCGCCGCCCGAGAGGCCCTCGACGATCACGCGATCGAGACCCTCCTGGGCCTGCATCAGCTTGTTCTGGGCTTCCTCGGCCATCTTCATCAGTTCGTCGAGATTGGGCATTCACGCGCTCCGTTGGTCGTTCAGGGTGAAGCCGGTCAGCTCGGCTTCGGGAAAGGCGTCGAAGGCGGCGGCAACCATCGGCGAGGCGAGCACCTCGTCGCGCAGCCGGTCCGCGGCCGCCTTCTCCTGCTCGAGCAAGGTCGGCTCGGCCTGCTCGTCGGACGCGCGGACCTGCCAGGCGGTTCCGGTCGTCGCCTTGAGCGCCGCGGCGAGATCGCGGAGGAAGTCGCCCGAGAGCGGTTTTGAGGGGCGGATGACGAGCTCGGGCGGCGCATAGCGGACGAGGCCGACGAAATCGTGGAGCTGCTGGGCAAGCAAGGCCTTGCCGCCGCCGCCCAGGAGCTTGACCAGCTCCGCGAAGCTGCCCGGCAGGGTCGGCTCGCGCGGCGCGGCCGGAGCCGCGGAGCGGGTTGGAACGGCCTCGCCGCTCGCCAGGCGCTGCATCAGCTCGGCGGGATCGGGCAGCTCGGAGGCGTGGATGACGCGCAGCAGGGCCATCTCTGCCGCCTCGAGCGGAAGAGCCGCAGCGTGAACCTCGCCGAGGCCCTTCAGCAGCAATTGCCAGAGCCGGTGGACGGTGGCGAAAGAGAGCCGGCTGGCCCAATCGGCATAGGCCTCGCGCTCCTCATGCGACCAGGCGGGGTCCTGGGGGCCGCCGACCTTCGCGCGCGTGATGCCGTGCACCGCCTCGAGCAGGCCGCGCAGCAAGGCCGCTGGATCGACGCCGAGATCATATTGGTCGCGGACCGCGGCCAGCGCGCCCTGCGCGTCGCCCGCCAGGAGCAGGCCGAGCAGCCGCCGGATCGCGCCTCGATCCGACAGGCCGAGCATGGTCCGCACCTGATCGGCGGTGACTCCGCCGGCGCCGTGGGCGATCGCCTGGTCGAGGATCGAGAGCCCGTCGCGCGCCGAGCCCTCGGCGGCACGCGCGATCAAGGCCAGCGCCTCCGGCTCGGCCTCGACGCCCTCCTTGCCCGCGACTTCGGCGAAATGGGCGGCGAGCTGCTCGGCGGGAATGCGGCGCAGATCGAAGCGCTGGCAGCGCGACAGCACCGTCACCGGCACCTTGTTGACCTCGGTCGTCGCGAACAGAAACTTAACGTGCGCAGGGGGTTCTTCCAAGGTCTTGAGAAGCGCATTGAAGGCGTTCTTGGACAGCATGTGGACTTCGTCGATGATGTAGACCTTGTAGCGCGCCGAGACCGCCGCGTAGCGCACCGCCTCGATGATCTCGCGCACGTCGTCGACGCCGGTGTGGCTGGCGGCATCCATCTCGACCACGTCGATATGCCGCCCCTCGGCGATGGCAACGCAGGGCTCGCAGGCTCCGCAGGGCTCGATGGTCGGCCCGCCCTCGCCGTCCGGGCCGATGCAGTTCAGCGCCTTGGCGATCAGCCGCGCGGTCGAGGTCTTGCCGACGCCGCGGACGCCGGTGAGCAGGAAGGCGTGGGCCAGCCGGTCGCGCCGGATCGCGTTGCCGAGGGTCCGGACCATCGCGTCCTGTCCCACGAGGGCGTCGAAGCTCTGCGGCCGGTACTTGCGCGCGAGGACACGATAGGGCTGCGCGCGGGCGGGCTGCGCGGGCTCGTCGAGGCCGAGGCCGAGCGCGGTTTCGCCGGTGGATTCGGGAGATTCGGAAGCCATCGCAAGGACACTAGCCGGTCGGCCCGAGCATGCCTACGCCTGTCGCACCGCGGGACATCTCGAGCCTGCCGGGAGCGAGGACGAGCTTTTGCGCCGGGCCGAAACCAAGTAGCGTTCCGGCGGCCGAGCCGCGCACTTCCCCGGACGGAAGCGAAAGGCTCGCCGGCGCCGGGGGGTACCGATGAGCCATCCAGTCGTGGAATCGGGTTACCAGTTCGTGTTCAGGGCCTGCCGGTCGGTGCGGCCCGAATTCCGGTCCTTGCTCTACGCTTTCGGTCTCATCGTCTCGCCCGCGATCGCGATCGGCGACGAAGCGCGGCGGCAGCGACGATCCCTGCTCGGCACCACCTTTCTCCTGGTCCCGTTCGTGCTGCTGTTCAGCTTCGGGTTCAACTTCCTGTTCTCGCTGGTCGAGGGCCGCCTCCTCTGGGACTCGACCGACGCCACGATCAACTTCCTGGAGGATCGCTGGAACATCGCCCTCTATCTCCTGATCTGCCCCGCTTACGTCTCCCTCGGCCTGCAGATCGTCATGATCTCGTCGCACTATCCGGTTCCGTCGCCGGTCGGCAGGCGTCCGCCGTCGCGCATCGACTCGCTTCGCTCGCCGATGGCTCTGACGCTGGCGCTGTCGCTCGCCGCCGTCTTCGCCGCCAATTACATCGCCGACGTCGCGGTCGGTACCGGCGGCCAGACCTACTGGTTCAACGACCGCGTCGCCGGCATCCGCGTGCTGAACGGCGCCGGCATCTATTATGCCTTCATGACGTTCGGCTTTCTCTTCATCACGATCCTCGCCGCTCTCAACTACGTCTCGATCGCGCAGACGGCGGTGATCCTGGCGAGGTCGCTCCAGCCGGAGGAGTGCCGAAAGGTCGAAGCGATGCGCTGGGTCTTCCTCCGCTTCGGCCACGCTTTCGTCCTCGCCCGCTGGCTGATCGCGGTCTTCATGATCCACACGATCATCTGGTCGCGCTCGCCCCTGTCTCAGACCGAGAATATCCATATTGCGGGCGGGCTGCTGGTCGTGGCGGCTTTCGTCCTGACCGCGATTCCGGCCCATTATGTGGATCGCAAGGTGAGCGGCCTCGCTGCCGGCTGCGGCCTCGATCCGGCGGAGCTCGGGATCACGCCCGTCGCCGCGAAGCGCTGGCTGTGGCTCGCCGACTGGATCATCGTCGGCCTCGGCTTCACCTCGATCCTCTGGGGATGGGAGCCGGTGTCCGAAGGCCTCAACTGGCTGTTCGGGGAGAGCCGGATTTGAGGAGGTGGGAGCCGGAACGACCCGGCGCTTGAACTCGTTACGGCTGCTTCCTTCCGGACCTGACCGGGTTGGCGAGAGCGCCGTCCGCCCGACTCCCGCGGCGCATATGGGGAAAAATGTTCTTCGTCGCAAGCGGAGCGAGGACGACGCCCCTTACGCGAACGTCTCGACCACCAGGCGCGCGACCGCCGCATGCGCCGCTGCGTGGATCGCGGTGGGGACGGTGCCGCCGTCCTGATAGCAGGCGATGACGATCGGGGCGCGGCCCGGCGGCCAGGCGATGCCCACGTCGTTCACCGATCCGCGCGCGCCGGTGCCGGTCTTGTGGCCCCAGCGCCAATCGGCCGGGAGGCCGGCGCGCAGGCGGTCGCGGCCGGGTACGGAATCGGTCATCCACCGGACCAGCCGGGCGCGCGAGGCCGGGCCGAGCCGGTCGCCGAGGACCAGGCGGCGCGTCGTTTCGGCCATCGCTGCGGGGCTGGTCGTGTCGCGGGGATCGCCCGAAAGGTTGGAGTTGAGCTCCATCTCCATCCGGTCGAGGCGGGTGACGATGTCGCCGGAAGCGCGAAGGAAGCGGGTCAGAGCCGCCGGGCCGCCCAAGCGGCGGAGCAGCATGTTGGCGGCGCTGTTGTCGCTGCGCTCGACGATCGAGGCGGCGAGCCGCTCGACCGGAAGGCTTCTCCGGGCGAGGTTCGCCTCGACGACCGGCGAGTTGGAGAGCGGGTCTTCGGAAGCGAAGGCCAACTCCTCGTCGAGCCGCAGCCGCCCCGCTTCGACCTCGGCCAGCGCGAAGGCGGCGAGCGGCAGCTTGAAGGTCGAGGCCATGGCGTAGCGGCTGTCGGCATCGTGGACGAGGCGGCGCCCGCTGCCGGTATCGATCGCCGCGACTCCGATCCGGCCCCCGGCGCCGAGGGTGCCGCGAATCGCCTCGAACTGGTCTGAGGCGGTCTCATCGCGGCGTCCCGCGGGCGACGCCGCGTCGCCTGGCAGTGGGCGCGCGCAGGCGGCAGCGAAGGCGGCGGCGGCGGAAGCGAGGAAGCTGCGGCGGTCGATCATCGTCCCTGCATGTTATGCGAGGCCCCCGGCATCCGCACCGTCAGCTTTTCTAGGGCCTCGCTCAATCGGATCTGGCAGGCCAGCCGCGAATGACGGGTCACGCCCGCGGCGAGGTCGAGCAGGTCCTCCTCTTCCTCGCTCGCCGGCGGCAGCCGGCCGAAATCCTCGGCCGCCACGATGACATGGCAGGTCGAGCAGGCCATCTGGCCCTCGCACGTCCCCTCGAGCGGCTGGCCCGCCGCCTGGGCGACGTCGAGCAGCCGCTCGCCGGCGGATGCGTCCACTTCGTCCACTTTGGACCCGTCGACCGAGACGAAGCGGACGCGGATCACGCGGCGTTGCGCTTCCCGGCCATCGCCCGCCATTCCCCGAGGAGGGCGTCGATCTCGGCCTCGCTCGTCGCGGGGCCGAAGCTCACCCGGATGACCTCGCGCGCCGCCTCCTCGCTCCAGCCCATCGCGGTCAGCACGTGGCTGGTCTTGAGGCTTCCCGAAGAGCAGGCGCTGCCCGCCGAGACGGCGATGCCGGCGAGATCGAGCTGCATCATCTGGGCGGCGCCGGGAACGCCGGGCATGCGATAGGCGCCGATGGTCGCGATGCGCGGCGACCCGCCCGCGACCACCTCGCCCCCGGCAGCAGCGATTCCGGCGTCGAGCCGGGCGCGAAGCCGCATTGCCTCCTCGTACCAGCGATGGTCCGCTTCGGCCGCGGCTGCGAAGCCCATGATCGAGGGGACCGCGGGCGTTCCCGGGCGATGGCCGCCTTCCTGGCCGCCGACCGCCTCGAGGGTTGCGGGATCGCGGACGAGCAGCGCGCCGACCCCCGGCGGGCCGCCGAGCTTGTGCGCGGCGAGGACGATGAAGTCCGCCTCCGGGAGCGGCCGCTTGCCGGCGCTCTGCGCGCAGTCGACGAGCAGCAGGCCTCCCGCCGCCTTCACCCGCTCGCCGGCTTCGTCGACCGGCTGCACCACTCCCGTCTCGTTGTTCACGGCCATCAGCGCGACGAGCGGCCGCTCGCGCCCTTCCAGCGCCGCTTCGAGCGAATCGAGATCGAGCCGGCCGTCGGGGCCGACGGCCAACAGCAGATCCGGCTCGCAGCGCAGGACCGCCGGATGCTCCACCGCGGAGGCGAGCCTCGCCCCTGCCCTCGCGCGCCGCAGGACCATGTCGATCGCCTCGGTGGCTCCGGAAGTGAACACCAGGGTCCCGTCCCAGCCGAAGGCGGCCGCGATCCGCCGCCGCGCGCCTTCGAGAAGCGCGCGCACCGCGCGCCCCTCCGCGTGCGGCGACGAGGGATTCGCCCAGTTGCGGAACGCCTCCGCCATCGCCGCCTGCGCCTCGGGCAGGATCGGAGTCGTCGAGGCATGATCGAGATAGATACGTCCGGCCAAGGCGCGGCTTTCCCTTATAAATTGCGCTTGCGGGCGCGCGGCCTATATAGACCGCGCCGGGCGAGGGTTCATCCCTCGCCGCCTCCTTTGATGCCAAGCTGCCTGCAGGTGCAATGCCCGAAGTCATTTTCCCCGGTCCCGAAGGCCGCCTCGAGGGGCGGTTCAGCCCCGGCCTGCGCCCGCGCGCTCCCGTCGCCCTGATCCTCCACCCGCACCCCCAGGGCGGGGGGACGATGAACAACGGCATCGTCCAGGCGCTCTACAAGACCTTCGTGCGGCGCGGCTTTGCGACCCTGCGCTTCAATTTCCGCGGCGTCGGCAAGAGCCAGGGCGTGTTCGACAACGGCGTCGGCGAGCTGTCGGATGCCGCCTCGGCACTGGACTGGGTGCAGTCGGTTCATCCCGAAGCCGAATCGACCTGGATCGCCGGCTTCAGCTTCGGCGCCTGGATCGGCATGCAGCTGCTGATGCGCCGTCCCGAGGTGCGCGGCTTCGTCTCGATCGCGCCGCCGGCGAACATGTACGATTTCAGCTTTCTCGCCCCCTGCCCCTCTTCGGGCATCATCATCCAGGGCGAAGGGGACGAGGTGGTCAACCCGCCCGCCGTCCAGAAGCTGGTCGACAAGCTGCGCACCCAGCGTCACATCACCATCGAGTACAAGACGGTGCCCGGCGCCAACCACTTCTTCGTCCAGGAGATGGCGCTGCTGATGCGCGCCGTGGACGAATATCTCGATTATCGCCTCAGCCCCGGCTGCCCGATCCGCTAGGCGGACAGCAACACCGGCGGCGGCAGTGCGGTCCAGGCGACCGCTCCCGCCGCGACGCCCGCGATCGAGGCGAAGACGAACGGCAGGCGGCGCCCGCGAGGAATGCGCCGCAGCAGCCAGGCGTAGAGGCCGACCAGGAACAAGCTCGCGGCCGCGGCCAGCAGCATCGGAGGCAGGCCGAGCGCGCGGGCGACATTGTGCTCGTCGAAATTGGGCGTGCCCTGGAAGGGACGGCCGAGGACTAGCAGGAGCAAGCGCATGCCGAGAAAGGCCGTCGTCACGAGCAGCCGGCTCGCCGCGGCAATCGCGCCGGCGAGCGCCCACAGCCGCCCCGGCCCGCTTTTGTTGAGCGCCGCAAAGGCCACGGCCATGACCACGGTCAGGATCGGCCCGGCACCCGCCTGCAGCGCCACCAGCCAGTCGGCGGCCGCGCCCGGCTCGGCGCCGCCGGAGACCGAGGTCGGGTGAAGCTCGACCGGCAGGCCGGTGGCGAGGCCGACCGAAAAATGGCCGAGCTCGTGGATGAGGATGGTGAGCGGCGTCATCAGCGCAGCCCACGCGGCCAGCTTCGCCGCATCCGCCCAGCGGCCGTTCCTGTCCGTCATGATTCCCCCCTCGGCGCGGTGGGTTAGCACGATTCGCGCGGCGGTCGAGCGGCTAGAGCGACAGGATGAGGACGTTGCCGAGCAGCACCAAAGCGGCGACCAGCATCAGCGCGCCCTTCTTGCGGTCGCGCCCGCGCGCGATCGCCCATCCCCCGCCTCCCGCCAGGGCGAAAGCCGCGATCATCATGATCGAGAGAAGGGCCGTGGCCGCGCCGCTCATCGCCGTGCCAGGATCGCGGCATAGAGCGCCGGATCGACGTTGCCGCCCGAGACCACGACCACGGTCCGCTCGCTGAGCGGCCCGGCCTTGCCGGACAGAGCCGCCGCCAGCGCCGCCGCGCCGCCGGGCTCCGCGACGAGCCGCAACCGACGGAAGGCGAAAGCGACGGCCTCCTCGACCTCGTCCTCGCTCACGGCCACCGCTCGGGCGCCGCGGCGCATGAGGATATCGAAGGTGAGCGGCGAGACGCGCAAGGTCTGCAGCGCGTCGCAGCGCGTCGGCGGCGGGTTCGGACCGACGGGCAGGATCTCTCCGGCGGCGAGCGAGCGGCCCATGTCGTCCCACCCCTCGGGCTCGGCGAGAACGATCTCGGTCTCGGTCTCGGGAAGCGCCAGCGCGATCCCGGATGCGAGGCCGCCGCCGCCGCAAGGGACCACCACCTTGTCCGGCCGCCCGTCCACTTGCGCGCCGATCTCGACCCCGACGCTGCCCTGGCCTTCGATCACGTCGACATCGTCGAACGAGGGGACCAGCACGGCCCCGCGCTCGGCCGCCAGGCGCGCGCCGATCTCCTCGCGGCTTTCCGTCGCCCGATCGTAGAGCACGATCGTCGCGCCCTCCGCGGCGGTGGCGTCCAGCTTCACCTGGGGCGCGTCCGCGGGCATCACGATCACAGCCTCGATGCCGAGCCGCCGCGCCGCCACCGCGACGCCCTGGGCATGGTTGCCCGACGAGAAGGCGACCACGCCGCGCCGCCTCTCCGCCTCGGAAAGCAGCAGCAGCCGGTTGGTGGCGCCGCGCAGCTTGAAGCTTCCGCTCTGCTGCAGGCACTCGGCCTTGACGAGAAAACGCTGCCCGCGATGCTCGGCCGGAAGCAGGGGCGTGCGAGTCACATGGCCCGCCACACGCTTCGCCGCAGCTGCTGCACCCTCCGGCGACGCCCGTCTCTCTGTCACGCAAGCCTCTGGAATATCGAGGGAAAAAGCAGGTCTTTACAGGGGAGGACGCCGCCAATATATCGGCGCCGCTGCCCCATGGGGACTTCCAACAACCGCAAGGCAGCTTTCTCGTCAACTACCGCCTTTGGAGGTCCCTTGAGTTGCACAAGCATCATAGCGCGCTGGGGCTAGCCATAGCCTCCCGACCGGTCCAGCCGGTCACGCTCATCCGTCCGCACGCCGCCCGGCGCGCCGCCCGCTTCTTCATCGAGAAGTTTCCGGGCCGGTCGCTCTATGCGGTCAAGGCCAATCCGTCGCCGGACCTGCTCCGCCTCCTCTGGGAGGAGGGCGTCACCCATTACGACGTGGCGTCGATCGCCGAGGTGCGTCTGCTCGCCCAGACGCTGCCCGACGCGGTCCAATGCTTCATGCACCCCGTGAAGGCCGAGGAGGCGATCGCCGAAGCCTATGCGCTCGGCGTGCGCACCTTCTCGCTCGACACGATGGAGGAGCTCGACAAGATCGTCCGCGCGACCGCCACCGACGGCCGGCCCGCCGGCGACCTGAACCTCTGCGTCCGGATCCGCGTCTCCTCCGACCATGCCAAGCTCAGCCTCGCCTCGAAGTTCGGCGCCGAGCCGGACGAGATGCGCGAATTGCTGTTCGCGACCCGCCAGGCCGCGGACGCGCTCGGCATCTGCTTCCACGTCGGCAGCCAGGCCATGACCCCGGCCGCTTATGCCGAGGCGATGGAGCGGGTCCGCGCCGCGATCGTCGAGGCGGCGGTGACGGTCGACATCGTCGACGTCGGCGGCGGCTTCCCCTCCGTCTATCCGGGCATGGAGCCCCCGGCGCTCGAAGCCTATTTCGAGGTCATCTCGCGCGCCTATGAGAGCCTGCCCATCTCCTATTCGGCGGAGCTCTGGTGCGAGCCGGGCCGCGCCCTCTGCGCCGAATATGCGAGCCTGCTGGTGCGCGTCGAAAAAAGGCGCGGAGACACGCTTTACATCAACGACGGCGCCTACGGCGCCTTGTTCGACGCCGCCCATATCGGCTGGCGCTTCCCGGTGCGGCTGGTGCGCGACGAGGAGTCCAACGCGCGCGACATGCCGTTCAGCTTCTACGGGCCGACCTGCGACGATCTCGACCATATGGCGGGGCCGTTCCACCTCCCGGCAGACGTGGGACCGGGCGACTATATCGAGATCGGCATGCTCGGGGCCTATGGCTGCGCGATGCGAACCGGCTTCAACGGCTTCGGCGCGGTGACGAAAGTGATCGTCGACGACGAGCCGATGGCGACCTTGTACGGCACGGCGGAGGAATGCCCCGCCGCGAGCAACGTCGTCACGCTGTAACGAATCTCCCCTCCCAGCAAGGGAGGGGGCGGGGGTGGGTCCGGCTGCAAGGCCGGGCGAACACCATCCCCGGCGAGACGCTCGCTGCGCTCGCACCCACCCCTGACCCCTCCCTTGCAGGGAGGGGAACGAACGGGTTTCCGCGTCCCCTCGAACGACGCTGGTCCATTGTGGAAGTCTGGAATTGAAGATGAACGATCAAGCCAAGATCAACGACACCCGCAAGGCGGAGCTCCTCTCAACGCGGGTCGAGCATGTCGACATTAAGAGCTTCGACGCGCGCCCGATCGTCGAGGCGATGCGGAAGATGAGCTTCACCTCGCGCGACCTCGGCCGGGCCGCCGAAATCTACAATATGATGCTGGGCGACCGGGACTGCTCGATCTTCCTCGTCATCGCCGGGTCGACGTCGGCCGGGGGCTGCATGGACCTTTACGCCCAGCTGGTGCGCAGCAACATGGTCGACGGCATCGTCGCCACCGGCGCCACGATCGTCGACATGGATTTCTTCGAATCGCTTGGTCACAAGCACTATCAAGCCCTTGAAATTCCTGACGACGACACTTTGCGCTCGCTCTATATCGACCGCATCTACGACACCTATATCGACGAGGAGAATCTCCAGCACGTCGACCATACGGTGTTCGAGATCGCCGAGACGCTCGAGCCGCGACCCTATTCCTCGCGCGCCTTCATCCGCGAGATGGGCAAGTGGCTGACGACGCACGGCAAGAAGGAGAACAGCCTCGTCAAGCTCGCTTACGAGCATGACGTGCCGATCTTCTGCCCGGCCTTCACCGACTCGTCGGCCGGCTTCGGCCTGGTCAAGCACCAGGTCGACGCGATGAAGGCGGGCAAGCCCTACATGACGCTCGATTCCATCGCCGATTTCCGCGAGCTCACCGACATCAAGATCGCGGCCGGCACGACCGGCCTGCTGATGGTCGGCGGCGGCGTCCCGAAGAACTTCATCCAGGACACGGTGGTCTGCGCCGAAATCCTCGGCCACGACGACGTCGAAGTGCATAAATATGCAGTCCAGATCACCGTCGCCGACGTGCGCGACGGCGCCTGCTCCTCCTCGACCCTCCAGGAGGCGGCGAGCTGGGGCAAGGTCTCGACCGCGATGGAGCAGATGGTGTTCGCCGAGGCGACCTCGGTTATGCCCCTCCTCGCCTCGGACGCTTATCATCGCGGGCTGTGGAAGGATCGCGAGAAGCGCCGCTTCGCGAAGATGTTCGACTGAGCGCAACCCTTGCTTCACAATCCTCCTCCAGACTCCACGCGGTCTGGAGGAGGGCTCTCATGCCGCTGTCACGCTGGCTCTTCGCGATTCTCATTCTGATCGGCTCGACGGCGAGAGCGCAGGAAGAGGGCGAAGGCACCATCTGCATTTCATCGGCACAGCTGTGGCGCGGCGGAGCTGAAGAGATAAGGCGCATCCACGCTGAGCCGGTGCCTGAAAGCTTCCGTCGCAGCTACGAGGCGGGCGGCTGCACGCGCTGGGGGCTCGTGGTCGGCTCGCTGACGGAGTGGCACTTCGCATTCGGCGACGAGCGCAGCACGGCAGCGGCGCTTGCCTACCTCGAGCGCCGCGAAACGATGGACGCCACGCCCCCGGACCGGTATCGGAGAGAACTTGCCGCCGCCTGGCCCGCCGCTCTCGCTGCCATCGCGGCCGCGCGCCTTCCGCACGAATATGGCCCGGAACGAGAGCGGCTCGAACGACGACTGCACGACCAGGCGGCCCTTCGCCGTATCAGCGGGTTGATCGCCGACTTCGAACGCTATCTGCTGCTTGCGCAGCTCTATCTGGGTGCGGCCGAAACCTATGACTCGCCGGCCTTCCTTGGCAAAGCGGAAACCTATTATGCGCCGGTGCAGGCGGCGCACGAAATCATCTATCGCAACGAGCAGGTCGCGATGGCCGATTTCGTAGCGGAGCCGCGCCGCGTCCTGAGTCTGCACGCTCACCGGATCAACGAGATCCACGACTTGGATATGCGGCTCGTCATCATGCGTGCGCGGAGCAGCCGGGATCCGGCCGACATCGATGCCGCAGCGTCGGTCCTCCAGCGCAACTACAGTCCCGTGCTCGATGCGGCTGCACAACAAGCGCGTTCGCATAGCGGCGAAGCCTGTGAGATGGGCGGCGAGCCTGAAAGCGCGGAGCTGGAGGCGCTCCGTCGTGCCTGCCGCGAGGAGAACAGCTTCGGCAGGCGGCTGACGAACTTCTGGCGCAACCAGGCACGTCTGGACATGCTGATGGCCTCCGACCCGCTCCATTACGCGCATGTTCGCAACCGGCGGCTCAGCGGATCGGGGTTCCAGCGGAGGGCAGAGCCGGACCGGACCGCGGCCCCCGACAGGTGGAGCGATGCGTGGGAGACGGCGGTCTGGCTGCTTCGTTCGCCCGAGCTGAAGCGCGATGCCTCGCCACTGCCGCACGGAAACGCGGCCGAGCTGGTTCTCCTCCTCGTGGCGCGGGCCGACGCCTGCGCCCGCCTTGCCCATGCGCTGCAGCAGTCCGACGCCGAAGAAGCGGCTGAGCGGGTGAGAGAGGCTCTCGACACACTGATCGAGGCAGAGCGCTTTTCGCCTCCGCACGAGGCGCCGGCGCGGTTCCGCCGCGTCGCCACCCTCTACCTCCATCTCTGGGAGCGCTCGGGCGCGGCTCTCAATCAAGACTGGAACAGCTCCCGTCGCTCCCGGTTCGCCTCATACCTCCAACAGACGCTGCCGCTCCTAGACGCAATCGCCGCGGGCGCGGATTAAGCGCCTTAATGCTCTCCCGCGGGCTGACTCGCATCGCCCTTTCCGCCATCATCCCTTCTCGAGCGCGGAAGGGACGATCGATGCGTGCATTGTGGCTGCTCCTGCTCTTCGCGTCGGCCCCGGCGGCGGGCCAGGCGCAGGCTCCGCCCGAACAAGTCGCGATCTGCATCTCCCACGACCCGACCTGGCAAGGCAGCGGCGCGGACGTGCGCGCGATCGAAACGATCCCGGTGCCGGAGCGCTACCGCCGGATGGGCCGGTCCTTCGCGTGCCGGCGCTCCTCGCAGATGTTCCACAATCTGATTGCGTGGCATATCGGGTTCGGAAGCGAGCGCAGCACCACGGCTGCCTTCGACTATCTCGAGGGATATTATTCGAGCGGCCTTCCACCGGCCGCGGATTATCGCCGTGCAGTGGAACAAGCGCGACGCGCGGCACTGCCTGCCCTGCGGCGCGCGTCTCGGGAGCAGGACAATGGGGGCTATGTCGGGCGGCTCGATCTGGCGCGGGAAAGCGCGGCCGCCGGCCGGCTGAGCGCCCTGATCGATGGCGCGGCCGACTATCTCTATCTGGCGGAGTATGAGCTGCTCGCAGCAGAGGAGTTCGTGTCGCTACCGTTGCTCGACCGCGCCGAACGCCATTTGCGCGCGATTTCGGAAACGCTCGCGTTCCTCGCGCAGCCCGAGGTGGCGGCGTCCGTCGCCCCGCTCCTCGAAGATGAATTCGAGCCGTTCCGCATCGACGATCTGCGCGTGCGGGCGGCCGTATGGCGCGCTTATCTCACCCGCGCGCCGGCCGATCTCGTGCGTGCGGAAATGCTGGTCGACGCGGCGGAGCGTCCCAACTACCGGCGTCTTGCCGAGACCGTCATGGGCGGCAGGGATGCCTGCGCCATCGATCCGGAGGTCGATTGGGACGCAGCCAACGACGCGTGCAACGCCCAGCAGGATCTCCAGGCGCGCATCGTCTCCTGGATCGTGAACCGCGCCAAACTCGATCTGATCGCAGGGGAAGACGATCAGCGGAATCTCAACCTCGCTCACGAGCTGCTGCTCCGCGGATGGGGGGCGTCGAGCGCCACTTGCTGTCGTCCGGCAGCTGCGGACGACCTTCTCCGCCTGCGCCTGATGCGCGCCGGCGAGTATCGCCGCCAGCTCGACCAGACAAATGACGTCTTCCACGCGAGGGAGCATCTGACCGGCGCGATGTTCGAGCTTGAACAGGCCTTGGACGACGTTTCCCCCGTCAGCGCACCGGCCCGTTTCCGGCGCATCGCCGAAGCGTGGCTGCAGCTCTGGGCCCGCGCCGATCCCCAGACGGAGTTGTCGGGCTTTTCCTCCGCGCAGGATTGGCAGCGTTATTCGGTCTATCTGCGCGCGCTGCTCGACGCGCTGCCGGCGATCGCCACGGCACGCGACTAGTTTACACCGCCGCAACAATCTCGCACCCTTGCGCCGTTCGAAGGGGAGGCGCTTTCGATGGAACGCTCGGAAATCCTGCTGCCGGTCGCGGTGCTCGTCGGCTGGTCGCTGTTCATGATGTTCTGGATGGTCGCGGCGCGGCTGCCGGCGATGCGGGCGAAGGGGATCAGCCTCAAGACCGCGGTCGGCGGGCGGCCGGGGGTCCTCGACGGCGTCATCGACGACCAGGCTCAGTGGAAGGCGCACAATTACATCCATTTGATGGAGCAGCCGACCCTGTTCTATGCGATCGCGCTGACGCTGGCGCTGATCGGCCAGGGCGACGGCCTGAATGCGATCATCGCCTGGGTCTATGTCGGCCTGAGGGTGATTCACAGCCTGATCCAGGCGACGGTCAACATCATCCGCTACCGCTTCATCGTCTTCCTGCTCTCGACGCTGGCGCTGGTTGCGCTGACCGTGCACGCGCTTATCGCGCTCATCGGCTGAAGGAAGCGGCGAGCTCGACATGGGTCGACCAGCGGAACTGGCCGATGGGCTTCACCCAATCTAGTCGGTAGCCTCCCTCGCACAGGGTCTTTGCGTCGCGTGCGAAGGTGTTGGGATTGCAGGAAACATAGGCAAGGCGGGGGACGGCCGAGCGCGCGATCTCGGCCACCTGCTCCTTCGCCCCCGCGCGCGGCGGATCGAGCACGATCGCTTCGAACCGGCCGAGGTCGGCGGCGGGGAGCGGGCGGCGGAACAGGTCGCGATGATCGACGAACACTGCCCTCCCCGCCCGCCTCGCGGCGGCGTTGAGCGCCGCCGCCGCGTCCCGCGCACCCTCCGCGGCGAGGATTTTCCCCTCCAGCGACAGAGCGAAGGTGCCGAGGCCCGCGAACAGGTCGGCCACGGTCCGCGCCGGGCCGATCGCGTCGCGGACGGAAGCGACGAGCGCCGCCTCGCCTTCTTTCGTGGCCTGCAGGAACGCGCCGTGCGGCAGCGGCACCGCGACCCCGCTTAGCGTGATCGTCGCCGGCTCGGGCTCCCAGCGCGTCTCCGGTCCGCCGCCGTCGTCCACCGCCAGCCGTGCCAGGCGGTGCGCATCGCTGAACGCAGCGAGCCGCTCCGCGGACGCGAGACCGTGCCGGTGGAAGCCCTCGATGGTGAGGTCGACTCCCTGGTCCGCGAGCGTCAGCTGGATACGGGCGGAATCCCGCGCGGCGAACAGCCCGTGGAGAAGCGCGCGGACCGGCTCGACCAGCGCGAACAGCTCCGGCCGCAGGATGTGGCACTCGCGCATGTCGACGATCCTGTGCGATTTCTCCGCGTTGAAGCCGATTGTGGTTCGGCCGACCTTCTTTTCGGCCTTGAGCGTGGCGCGGCGGCGGCTGTTGGGCGGCGAGAGGTGCGGCGCCAGGATGTCCGGCGCCGGCAGCTGCTGCGCCGCCAGCGCCGAGGCGACCCGGTCGCGCAGGAAATCGCCATAGGCCGCGTCCGCGACATGTTGGAGCAGGCACCCTCCGCATTCCGGAAAGTGCCGGCAGGGCGGGACCGCGCGGTGCGGCCCGGCCGTCACCCGTCCGTTCGGCGCGACGAGGTCGCCCGGCGCTGCCATCGGCACGAAGCCGCCGCTCTCGGTCACGCCGTCGCCGCGCGCGGCGAGCCGCACGACCCGCTCGCTCACAGGCATTCGGCGATCGCGGCCGGAATGTGGGCGAGAAGGTCGTCGGCGATCAGAGCCGGACCGGCGCGCGCGGCCGCGCGGCCGTGCAGCCAGGCGGCAGCGCATGCGGCTTCGAACGAATCCCCGCAAGCGGCGAGCCGGGCGGCGGCGAGGCCGGCAAGCACGTCGCCGGTGCCAGCCGTCGCCAGCCAGTGCGGCGCCGTCGGCGCGATAGCGGCGCGCCCGTCCGGCGCGGCGACGACCGTGTCGGCGCCTTTGTAGAGGATGCTCATGCCGCTGCGCGCCGCGGCGGCGCGAGCGGCCTCGATCTTGCTCCCGCCATCGCCGAAGGCGTGGCGGAACTCGCCTTCATGCGGAGTCGCAATAGTCGGCGGCAAACGCCTGTCGAAACGCGCTTTATCGCCGATCAGCCACAGCGCGTCCCCATCGAGGACGAGGGGATGGTGGCCCGCCAGCACGGTTTCGAGGATCCATCGCGCCCGTTCGTCGCGGCCCAAGCCGGGGCCGACCAGGACAGCGTTCACCCGGGAGTCGGCGAGCGCCTCCTGGAGCGCTTCGGCCGGGCGGCGGACGACCGCGTTCGGGATGGCGCCCCCCTCCCCGACCAGCACGACATAGCCTGCGCCGCCACGCGCCGCCGCGGCCGCCGCCAACGCCGCCGCTCCCGGCATCGCACCGCCGACCACGAGGACGTAGCCGCGTTTGTATTTGTGATCGTCCGGGCCCGGTGCGCGGAGCCGAGGCGGAGCGATCTCGGCAAGCTCGCTTCGGGCCGCGATGCCGATATCGGCGACGACGATCCTGCCCATGTGGCGGGCGGCGGGCTGGAGGAGGTGCGAAGGCTTCAGCGCCCCGAAGCTGACCGTGAGGTCGAAATCGGGGACCGGCGACAGCAGCGCGCCGTCGTCGGTCGCGGCCCCGCTCGGCAGGTCGACCGCGACGCGAATCCGCGCCGCATCTGCGAGCCTGCCGAGTAGCCCCGCAGCTTCAGCGGCGAGCGGCCGCTTGAGCCCGGTGCCGAACAAGGCGTCGATCAGCAGCGGCGCGGCCTCTGCCTCTTCCAGCGCCGCGACCGGACCGCCCCAGGCGTCGCGCGCAGCGCGGGCCGCGCCGCCGGCCGGTTCGGCGAGCGCGGCGATGCGCACGTCGACGCCGCGATCCCTCAGCGCTCGGGCGATCACATAGCCGTCGCCGCCATTATTGCCCGGCCCGCACAGGACGAGGGTGGGAAGCGGCCCGGCGAAGCGCCACGCCGCCTCGGCCGCAGCGAGGCCGGCGCGCTCCATCAGCGTCTCGACCGATGTCCCGGCGGCGATCGCGCGCGCCTCGGCCTCGCGCATCTCCTCGGCGGTCAGAATAAAACGGCCGTTCACCGCGGCTCCGGGCCCAGCGCCGGCGGCAGGCGGTAGCGATCGCCGGCGATCGAGACTTCGGCCCGGCCGTCCGCGATCACGGTCACCTGCGCCGGCTCGGCGCCGTCGGCCGCGACCGCGCCGCTGCCGTCGCGCGGCAGCTGCAGCCGGCGGAAGCCGCCATCGGCGTGGCGGATGGTGAGCCTCAGCCCCTCCGGCCCCTCGCGCCGCTCGATCCTGCAGCTGCGCTCGAATCCGCCGCCGCCGATCGCGCATTCGATCGTGCCGTCTTCGGCGACCGCCGCGGCCGCGGCGTTTTCATTTGGGACGAGGCCGTTGGTCGCGGCCGGAGACGCGCTTTCATCCTCGCCCCCACCGCAGGAGGCCAGAGCGAGCGCCGCCAGTGCCGGACCGATCCTCATGCGGCCCTCCTGTCACCGCAGCCGCCGCGCCGCAAGCCGCGCCGCCAGGCCCTCCGATGCCAGCAGCGCGTCGAACAGCCTATCCTGCTCCGGGTCGCTCCCCGCTCCGGCCGATGCGAGGCCGATGCCGCGCTTCAAGGCCGCGATGCTGTCGGCGTCATTTTCGAGGATCGCTCGGCAAACCGCGTCGAGCTCTTCTGCGAGGCCGTCGACGAGGCCGATCCGGAGCGCCTCACCGGCATCGATCGACGCGCCCGCGAACAGCAGGCGCGCCGCCACTCCGCGGCCGACGGTCGCGACCAGCCGGGCGACGTCCTCCTGCGGGAAGGAGATGCCCATCCGCGCCGGCGTGATCGCGAACGCCGCGCCTGCGCCGGCCAGCCGGATGTCGCAAGCAAGCGCGAGCGCCACGCCGGCGCCGTAGCACGGCCCCTCGACCAGCGCGACGACCGGCACCGGCACGGCCGCGAGCGCGTCGAGCCCGCGCCGCATCGCCCGGCGAAAATCGCCGGCGGCTTTTGTGTCGCCGTGCATCGCCTCGAAGTCGCGCAGATCGGCGCCGGCGCAAAAAGCAATGCGGTCTCCCTCGATCAGCAGCAGCCGCGCGCCGCGCGACACCGCCTCTCCGGCATGAGCGGCGAGCGAGTCCCAGCCGTCCGAGGGGATGGCGTTGCGCGCCTCGGGGCGCGTCAGCTTCAGCCGCGCCAGCCCGTCGTCCTGAAGCCGGAGCTCGAACATCCCCCCACTTGGCCCGGCGGCTCGGCGCTGTCGCGCAAAAAAAAAGAGGCCGGGCACCTCCGCATGCGGCGCCCGGCCCCGATGAGTCCGCGGCGCCTGCCGGTGGGAGGCCGGGGCCGCGGTCGAATGTCCACGAAGAGGCGTGCCCCCGTGTCGACCCGTGCCGTTCCGTCAGCAAGAGCCGTGCCACGACGCAAAGCTGCGCCCGACGATGGTAAACGGCCTGCCGAGAGCGTCCCGCGACGGGACCGGCGGGTCAACGGAGACGGGTCGAAAGCTGCCACCAGAGCGGGCGGGCGGCGCGAATCCGGGCCGCCGCCGCGTCGCGCTCGGCTTCGCTGAAATAGAGGCCGAAGCAGGTCGCGCCAGAGCCGGACATGCGTGCGATCCGCGCACCCTCCAGCGCCTCCAGCGCATCGGCCACCTCCGGGACCAGGGCCGTGGCCGCCGGCTCGAGATCGTTGCGGAAGGCCTCGAGCGCGCCGAGCGGCCCCGAATCCTCGCCGTCCCAGTCGCGGAACACTGCGGCCGTGGACAGCGGAACGCCGGGATTGACCAGCAGCACCGGGGCTCCGGCGACGCGTTCGTCGGCCCATGGCGCCAGCCGGTCGCCGCGCGCCTCGCCACGTGCGCTGCGGCTGGCGACGCAGGCGGGGACGTCAGCTCCGAGCGGCGCGGCGAGCGCGAGCAGGTCCCTCTCCCCCGCATCGAGGCGCCACCAACGCGAGAGCAGCCGCAGAGCGGCCGCCGCGTCGGCCGATCCGCCGCCGAGGCCGGCTGCGACGGGCAGCCTCTTGTCGAGCTTCAGCGCCGCCCCGGCCGCCACTGCGAAGCGCTCCTTCAGCGCCCGTGCGGCCCGAAGGACCAGATTGTCCTCGCCGGACGTCAGAGTCGCCGCGAACGGCCCCGACACTTGCAGGCTCAGGCCATCGCCGCCGCTCACCTCGAGCCCGTCCCCGTCCTCGCAGAAAGCGAAGATGGTCTCGATCCGGTGAAAACCGTCCGGTTCGCGGGCGCGGACATGGAGCGCGAGGTTGATCTTGGCGAAGGCGGTCTCCTCCATGCGGAGGTCAGCGGGCGGCCAGCTGCGGCGTCAGTCCCGCCTCGATCTTGGCACGGAGCCGCTCCGCCTCGCGCGGCTCGGCATAGACGAGGGCCGCCTTCCAGGCGAAGCGCGCCTCAATGCGGCGCCCGGCGCGGTAATAGGCATCGCCGAGATGCTCGTTGATCGTGGTGTCGGCGGGCTCGCCCTGCGCCGCGCGCTCGAGCAGCTCGATCGCCCGCGGCAAGTCCCCGGTCAGATAATAGCCCCAGCCGAGCGAATCGGTGATCGAAGCATTTTCGGGCGCGAGCCGATGCGCCTCGGAGACGAGGCGCATCGCCTCCGCGATATTCTCCCGCCGCTCCAGCTGAGCATAGCCGAGATAGTTCAGCACCAGCGGCTGCTCGGGCGCGAGCGCGTGCGCCCGCTCCAGCGCCGCCTTCCCGGCCGGCCAGTCGCCCGCCCGCTCGAGCGCGCCGCCGCGGATCAGCCACAAGGCCCAGAGCGGATTGTCCGACGAGCCGGCGCCGGCGAGCGCGATCGCGCGCTCATAGGCTTCGGCAGCCTCGCGATAGCGATCGAGCTCGACATAGAGGTCGCCGAGCCGGGTCCAGTCGGTGACCCGCGCGCCGGACGCCGCGGTCGCCGCCTGCGCCTCACGGACCGCCATGTCGTTCTGCTCGTTCGCGACCAGCAGGTTCATGCGCAGGTCCCGCGCCGAGCCGATGAACGGATCGGACGGCGGAATCGACGCCAGCGCGGCGAGCGCCGCCTGCGGCCGCTCGAGATCGCGCAGCAATTCGGCGGCGACCAGCCAGATCTCGCTATTGTCCGGCGCGAGAAACCCGGCGAGGCGGGTGAAGCTCAAGGCGAGCGGGCGGACTTCCTGAGAGTTGAGATCGAGGGCCAGCCGGACGAGGAACTCGGCGATCCCCTCGGCGGGGGTCGCGATCGCCCCGGGCAGCGCCTGCCGCGCTTCGACGGCGGCGCGCGCACGCCCGAGCGCTTCGCCCGGGCCGGCGAGCAGAGCCAGCGCCTCGCGACGACCGTCGCGCCGCGCGAGCAAGGCGGCCCCGGCGATGCGCAAACGCTGAGCGCGCGGCCCGCTCTCGTCCGCGAAAGCGGCATATTCGGCAGCGGTGTCCTGGCCGCGGCGCACGAGCTGGAGCAGCGCCCTTGCCTCAGGGACATAGCCCTGCGCGGGACTGTCGCCGGGAATGGCGTCGAGGATGGCGATCGGATCGCCGCGCCGCGAACCCTGCGCGACCCAGGCGCGGAGCACCGGCGCCATGAAGGCGAAGGCCCGATCGGCGGAAATCCGTTCGACCTGGGCTTCGGCCGCCCGCCATTGGCCGGCTCGGACGGCCTCGACGAGCAAGGTGAGGCGCACCTCGGGCGTCGCTTCGCCGGTCGATTCGAGCATCCGCGCCGCGGCGACGGCGAGGGCGCGATCGCCCGCAGCAATGGCATGGCCGAGCGCGCTGGAGGCGAGGATGCGGTTGTCCGGCGCGGCGGCGAGCGCGGCGGCGTAGGAGCGGCTGGCTTCGGCGAGCGCGCCTTCGGTCGCTGCGGCGCGGGCCTGGACGTAGGTGCGCATGGCGGCGGGCTCGTCGGTGCGCGCCGCGGCCGGGGCGGCGGGCAGCACCAGCGCACCGGCGAGGAGCGGGGCGAGAGCGGATCTACATGTTGGGGTAATTGGGGCCTCCTCCGCCTTCCGGTGTCACCCATTCGATATTCTGGGTCGGGTCCTTGATGTCGCATGTCTTGCAGTGGACGCAATTCTGGGCGTTGATCTGCAGCCGCTTCTGCCCGCCCTCCTCGACGAACTCGTACACGCCCGCGGGGCAATATCTCTGCTCCGGCCCGTCATAGACCGGGAGGTTCACCGCGGTCGGGATCGCCGGGTCCTTGAGGCGGAGGTGGACCGGCTGGTCCTCCTCGTGGTTGGTGTTGGAGACGAACACCGAGGACAGGCGGTCGAAGCTGATCACGCCGTCCGGTTTCGGATACTCGATCGGCCGCGCCAGGTCCTTGCGCCACAAGGTCTCGTTGTCGGCATGGTGGCGCATCGTGAACGGCAGGCCGATCCTGAGGTGGCGCATCCACATGTCGGCGCCGGCGAGGACGGTGCCCATCGCCCCGCCCCATTTCGCCACCAGCGGCTCGACGTTCCGGACCGTCTTCAGCTCCTTGGCCACCCAGCTCGAGCGAAGGCCGGTCTCGTAGGCATCGAGCGTATCGTTCGAGCGTCCGGCCTTGATCGCCTCGAAGGCGGCCTCGGCCGCGAGCATGCCGGATTTGATCGCGGTGTGGCTGCCCTTGATCCTCGGCACGTTGACGAAGCCGGCCGCGCAGCCGATCAGCGCACCGCCGGGGAAAGCGAGCTTGGGGACGGCCTGCCAGCCGCCCTCGTTGATCGCCCGCGCGCCGTAGCTGACCCGGCGCGCGCCCTCGAGGAAGCAGCGGATCGCCGGATGCTGCTTCCAGCGCTGGAACTCCTCGAAGGGCGACAGATAGGGGTTCCTGTAATTGAGCGCGACGACGAACCCCAGGGCGACCTGGTTGTTCTCCTGATGATAGAGGAAGCCGCCGCCCCAGCTGTCGTCGTCGAGCGGCCAGCCCTGGGTGTGGATGACGCGGCCGGGCTCGTGCTTCTCGGGATCGATGTCCCACAGCTCCTTGAGGCCGATGCCGTAGACCTGCGGCTGGCTGTCCTTCTCAAGGCCGAAGTCCCGCTTCAGCCTCTTGGTGAGGTGGCCGCGCGCCCCTTCCGCGAAGAAGGTATACTTGCCGTGGAGCTCCATCCCCGGCTGGTAGTCGGCCCTCGGCTCACCGTCGCGGCCGACGCCCATGTCGCCGGTGGCGACCCCCTTCACCGAACCGTCGTCGTGGAAGAGGACCTCCGCCGCGGGAAAGCCCGGGAAGATCTCAACGCCGAGCGCCTCCGCCTGGCCTGCGAGCCACCGGCAGAAGTTGCCGAGGCTCAGCGTATAGGTGCCCTCGTTGCTCATGAAGGGCGGCATGAAGATGTGCGGCAGGCTGTATTTCTTGCGCGCGGTCAGCACCCAATGCTCGTTCTTCGTGACCGGGACGGTGAGCGGGCTGTCGAGGTCGCGCCAATTGGGGATCAGCTCGTCGATCCCCTTCGGATCCATCACTGCGCCGGAGAGGATATGGGCGCCGACCTCCGAGCCCTTTTCGAGCACGCAGACGCTGAGCTCCGCGCCGGCTTCGTTGGCGAGCTGCTTGAGGCGGATCGCGGCGGCGAGGCCGGCGGGGCCGGCGCCGACGACGACCACGTCGTAGGGCATCGACTCGCGTTCGGCCATTCGCTCCTCCGCTCCGGACGCCGCGTGCGGACTCATGTCGTCGCAAACGGCCAACGGCTTGCAGATAAGCGGCATTCCGACGGTTGACCAGCCCGCCGCGGGCGCGGTCAGGTGCGCACCGTGGAGCGGGGAGATCCGGATTTCGAGGCGGCGGCGGCCAGCGCGCTCGCCTGGTGGGTGGACGCCGGAGTCGACGTCGTCGCCGGCGAGGAGCCGCGCGACTGGCTGCGCCCGAAAGCGCCTCCCTCTCCGCTCGAGACCAAGTCCGCCGCCCCCGTCGCGGAACCGGAGGAAAAGCTTCCCGGACAGCTCGACCTGTTCCAGGCCTGGCTCGCCAAGTCGGACCGGCTCCCCTTCGCTGCCCCCGCCGCACCGCGCGTCTGTCCCGCCGGAGATCCTGCGGCCGGACTCATGGTGATGATCGACATGCCCTCGGCCGAGGATTGCACCGCGGGAACTCTGCTCTCCGGGGAGGTCGGGCGGCTGTTCGATCGGATGCTGGCGGCGATCGGACGCGATCGGAGCAGCATCTATTTCGCCGCTTTCTCCTGCCTGCGCCCCGCCGACGGGCGCATGACCGGCGAGGCCGAGCAGCACTGCGGCCGCCTCGCCCGCCACCATATCGGCCTCGCCGCGCCGAAGGCTTTGCTGCTGTTCGGGGACGGAGCCGCACGCGCCTTGCTCGGCCTCACGGTCGCGCGGGCGCGCGGCCGCTGGCACGAGGTCGCGACCCACGCCGGCCCGGTGCGCGCGCTGGCGACGATCTCGCCGCGCCAGCTGCTCCAGCATCCGGCGCAAAAGGCCCATGCCTGGGCCGACCTCCAGCTGCTGGTCGAAGGACTGAAGCCATGAGGATCAAGGCAGCCCTCTTTCTGGCTGCAGCCGCCGCCATGCCCGCCCCGGCCCCCGCCGCAGACGCCGCGGCCGAGGCCTCGGCCGAGGCGCAGGCCTCCGCCGCACCCGTGCTCTCCCCGGAGCAGCGCAGTCTCTATCGCGAGGTGTTCGCCGCAATCCGCGGCAGGGACTGGCTGGCGGCGGCCGTCCGGCTCGACGGAACGAGCGAGGGGCCCCTGCACGATTATGCCCGTGCCCGCCTCTATCTCGCGCCGGGGTCGCCGCGGGTCGAGCTCGAGCCCTTGCTCAGCCTGCTCTCGCGCGCCCGCGAGCTGCCCCAGGCCGAGCAGCTCGCCCGGCTCGCCGCGACGCGCGGCGCGACCGAATTGCCGGCGCTTCCGCAGCAGCAGCGCCTGGTCTGGGGCGGGGAGCAGCCGCGCCGAGCCCGCGCCCGCGGCTTCAGGGGCTCGTCGGACGTCGCCAGCCTCGACGCGCTCGTCCAGCCCCTGATCGTCGCCGACCGGCCCGCCGAGGCCGAGGCCTTGGTCGAGGCGCGGTCGGCCGAGCTTCCGGGCGAGGCGCTGACCGAGTTCCGCCAGCGCGTCGCCTGGTCCTATTATCTGAACCGCAACGACGTCGCCGCGCGTCAGCTTGCCGAGCGCGCCCGCCGCGGCACCGGCGAATGGGTCATCCAGGCCGACTGGACCGCCGGCCTCGCCAGCTGGCGGATGGGCGATTGCGAAGCCGCCGGCCAGGCCTTCCGCTCGGTCGCGACCCGCTCGACCGACCAGGAGCTCGGCGCCGCCGGCCATTATTGGGCGGCGCGCTCCGACATGGTCTGCCGCCATCCCGAGCGAGTTCAATCTCACCTCAGAAGCGCCGCCCGCATGGGAGAGACCTTCTACGGCATGCTCGCGGCGCGTGCGCTCGGCCTCAGGCACAGCACCATCCCGAACAGCGGCAGCCTCGCCCGCGCCGACTGGCGCGGAGTCGCCGGCGAGCGCAACGTGCGCGCGGCCATCGCGCTGGCGGAGATCGGCGAGCGGGAAGGCGCCGACGAGCTGCTGCGCCACCAGGCCCGGATCGGCCGGCCCAATCAGCACGAGGCGCTGATCAACGTCGCCGCCCGGCTCAACCTCACCGTCACGCAGATGTGGCTCGCCCACAATGCCCCGCGCGGGGTCACCGTCGATCCGCTCGCCCGCTATCCGTTGCCCGACTGGCAGCCGCCGCGCGGCTGGCGCGTCGACCGCGCCCTCGCCTTCGCCCACGCGCTCCAGGAATCGAACTTCCGGCCCGACGCCGTCAGCCCGGCCGGCGCGCGCGGACTGATGCAGGTCCGCCCGGGCACCGCCGGCGACATCGCCCGCTGGCGGGGCGAGAGCGCCGCCGGCATCGATCTCAACGAGCCCAACACCAATGTCGAGTTCGGCCAGTCCTATCTCGAACATCTGCGCGACCTGCCCGGCACCGGCGGCCTCCTCCCGCGCGTCGCCGCCGCCTACAATGCCGGCCCGTCGCCGATCGCGGAGTGGACCGCCGAAAATGTCGGCGACGGCGATCCCCTGCTCTACATCGAGTCGCTGCCTTATTGGGAAACGCGCGGATACGTTCCGATCATCCTCAGAAACTATTGGGTGTACGAGCAGCGCATCGGCCGCGCCGGCGCCAGCCGCGCCGCTTTGGTCCAGGGCCTCTGGCCCCGGTTCCCGGGCCTGCCCGGCCCCAACGCCGTCCGGATGCCGCGGCCGCAAAGAACCGCGATCGGATCGCGCTGAAGTTCTTGATTTGTTCGACACCCTCCCCTAATTCGAAGGGGTGAACCGTCCCGATGCCCGCCACGGCCGCGGCGCCCCGGAAAACAGGACGCCGACCCGTTTCAACCTGCCCGTCCGCGAGGCCGACGGCGACTGGCTCGACGCGCGCGAAGAGGTGGATGACGGGCCCCCGCCCCTGCGCACCACAGTCACGGTCGAGCAGCCGAAGACGATCATCGCCTGGAACCGGTCGCCCGACATCGGCTTCGACCGTTCGATCAACAGCTACAGGGGCTGCGAGCACGGCTGCATCTACTGCTTCGCCCGGCCGACCCACGCCTTCCACGATCTGTCGCCGGGCCTCGACTTCGAAACCAAGCTGTTCGCCAAGCCCGACGCGGCGCGGCTGCTACGGATCGAGCTGGGCAAGCCCGGATACCGTGTCCGTCCGATCGCCATGGGCACGAACACCGATCCCTACCAGCCGATCGAGGCCAAGTGGCGGATCACCCGCAGCATCCTCGAAGTGCTGGCGGAGACGCGCCACCCGGCGATGATCACCACCAAGTCGGACCGAGTCCTGAGGGATCTCGACGTCCTCGCGGAGATGGCGCGAGACCGACTCGTCTCGGTGGCTTTGTCGGTGACGTCGCTCGACCCGGCGGTCTCGCGCACCCTCGAGCCTCGCGCACCCGCGGCGCGCAACCGGCTGGCCGCGGTGAAGCGGCTGGCCGCGGCCGGCATCCCGACCACGGTCGCGATCGCCCCGGTGGTTCCGCAGGTGACCGACCACGAGCTCGAGGCGATCGTCGAGGCTGCCGCCGAGGCGGGCGCGCAGGGCGTCTTCTACCTGCCGGTGCGCCTGCCGCACGAGGTCGCCCCGCTCTTTCGGGCCTGGCTCGACGAGCACCATCCCGAGCGCGCGGCGAAGGTGATGAACACCATCCGCTCGATCCGCGGCGGCAAGGACAACGACCCGAACTGGTTCACCCGCATGCGCGGCCAGGGTCCCTGGGCCGAGCTGCTCAGGACCCGCTTCGACATCGCCGTGAGGAAGCACGGGCTGAACAAGGAGAAGACGTCGCTGCGGACCGATTTGTTCGTGCCGCCCTCGGGCCCGCAGCTGCGCTTATTGTAACTCCTCCCCGAAACGGGGAGGGGGACCATGCGGAGCATGGTGGAGGGGCGGCGACGGTGCAACCGGCGCCGATGGCGCCGGCCCCTCCACCGCACGTCGTGCGGTCCCCCTCCCCGTGCCGGGGAGGAATATTTACGCCGTCGCCAGCTGGTGGTCGCGATACTGGGCCCTCAGCGCGGTCTTGAGCAGCTTGCCGGTCGCGGTGTGGGGGAGGCTGTCGACGAACAGGATTTCGTCCGGGAGCCACCATTTCGCAACGTGGCGGGAGAGGTGGTCGAGGATCTCGGCGCGCGACACGTCGCTTCCCTCCTTGCGGACGACGAGAAGCAGCGGCCTCTCGTCCCATTTCGGGTGACGGATGCCAATCGCGGCGGCCTCGGCGACCCCATCGCAGCCGACGGCGGCATTTTCGAGCTCGACCGAGCTGATCCACTCGCCGCCCGACTTGATCACGTCCTTCGAGCGGTCGGTGATCTGCATCGTGCCGTCGGGATGCAGCACCGCGACGTCGCCGGTGTCGAACCAATTGTCGTCGCCGACACAGTCGCCGCCCTCGTCCTGGAAATAGCGCTTGATCACCCACGGGCCGCGGATCTGCAGCCGGCCCGAGCTCTGCCCGTCGCGGGGCTGCTCTTTGCCCTCGTCGTCGACGACGCGCAGCTCGACTCCGAACGGCACCCTGCCCTGCTTGGCGACGAGGTCGACCTGTTCCTCGAACGAAAGGTCGTCCCAATAATGCGGCGGCGAGCCGATGGTGCCGATCGGCGAGGTCTCGGTCATCCCCCAAGCGTGGCCGACGCGGATCCCCATCCTCATCAGGCGCTCGATCATCGCCCGCGGCGCGGCCGAGCCCCCGATGGTGACGATCTTGAGATGCTCCGGCTTCTGGCCCGTCGAATCGATGTGCTGGAACATGCTGAGCCAGACCGTCGGCACGCCCGCAGAGTGCGTCACCTTCTCCTCGTTCATCAGCCGGCAGAGCACGACCGGATCGTTGACCGCCGAATAGACGAACTTGATCCCAGCGATCGCGCCGGCAAAGGGAAGGCCCCAGGCTGCGGCGTGGAACATCGGCACGATCGGCAGCGCCACCGAGCTGGTCGAAAGATCGAAGCAGGAGGGCGCGACTTCGGCCATGGCGTGGATCATCGAGGAGCGATGCTCGTAAAGCACGCCCTTCGGATTGCCGGTGGTCCCGCTGGTGTAGCAGAGCATGCAGGGCTCGCGCTCCGAGCCCTCGACCCAGCGATAGTCGCCGTCGAACGCCCCGATCAGGGCCTCGAACGACGGCTCGCCGTTGCCGCCCTCGCCGTCGAAGCACACATAATGGTCGATCGTGGTCCACTGCGCCCGCAGCCGGTCGACGATCGGCTGGAAGGCCTTGTCGTAGAGGAGCACTTTGTCCGCGGCATGATTGGCGATGTAGACGAGCTGCTCGTCGAACAGACGCGGATTGACCGTGTGGATGACGCCGCCCATGCCGATCGCGCCGTACCAGGCGATCAGGTGCCGGGCATGGTTCATGCCGAGCGTTGCAACGCGATCGCCCCGCCTGATGCCAAGACTTTCAAGGGCTTGGGCGAGCTTCCTGGCATCGCGTCCGATCCCGGCCCAATCGGTTCGGCTGATCGTACCGTCCGCCCAGTAAGAGACGATCTCGCGCCCGCCATGCTCGCGCTCGGCATGGTCGATCAGGCGCGGTATGCGAAGCTCGAAATCCTGCATTCCCCCGAGCATAGACCCTCCCGCAGGAGTCCATCTTAGGGGCGGCTAGGAGGCGAGGGCAAGCCGCGGCGGTTCGGCGGTGGAGAGATGGACGCCGACCACCCCGTCGACCCGCTCGATCCGCGCCGCGAGCTCGGCGTCGAGCTGGAAGTCCCGGCCGAGCACCAGGTCGGCGCGGCCGCCTTCGATCGCGACCTTGAGCTTGAGGATGCCGTTGCCGCCGCGGGCTTCGCCGAGGGTGTCGCGCAGCCGGGCAAGCGCCCCGGCGCCGTCGACGGCGACCTCGAGCTGCAGGCGGGTGCGCCGCGACAGGCCCTCGAACGACTGGAACGAGCGGATCGTCACCCGCGGCGCGTCGTCGCCCGGCCGCCGGTCGAGCTCGACGTTCAGCAGGCCGCACAGTCCCTCTTTCGCGGCCGCCTCGATCTGGGCGGCGGGCTGGTCGTCGAAGATCGTCGCCACATACTGTCCCGAGGCATCCGACAGCGTCGCCATCAGATAGCGGCGTCCCTTCGCCGAGGTGCGCCAGCGCGCCTCCTCGACCAGGCCCGCCATCGCCGCCCCCGAGCGGCCCCCGTCCGCCGGCGCCGGCAGCGCGGCGATCTCGGCGAAGCTCCTGGCGCCGTGGGCGACGACGAGGTGGCGATAGCGGTCGACCGGATGCGCCGAGAAATAGAAGCCGAAGCTCTCTTTCTCCTGTCCCATGCGCTCGGCAAGGCTCCAGGCCTTCACCGTCGGCATCCGGATCGGCGCGACATCGGCCGCGCCCTCGCCGAACAGGCCGCCCTGCCCGCTGGTCCGCGCCTCGGCGGCGCTCGCGGCGACGGCGAGGACGGTCTCGGCGGCGGCGAACACGGTGGCGCGGTCGGGCGCGATCTCGTCGAACGCGCCCCCGCCGGCGAGGCTCTCGATCTGACGGCGATTGAGCAGCCGCGGATCGACCCGGGCGGCGAAATCGTCGAGATCGCGGAAGCGCCCGTTGGCGCGGCGTTCGTCGACCAGCTGCTCCATCGCCTTCTCGCCGACGCCTTTGAGCGCGCCGAGCGCATAGCGGACGGCATAACCCTCCCCCGCCGGCTCGACGGCGAACTCGGCCTCGGACGCGTTGATCGACGGCGGCAGGCAAGCGACCTCGAGCCGCCGCATGTCCTCGACGAAGATGGCGAGCTTGTCGGTTTGGTGGATGTCGAAGCACATCGACGCGGCATAGAATTCGACTGGGTGGTGCGCTTTCAGCCAGGCCGTCTGGTAGGCGACGAGCGCGTAGGCCGCGGCGTGGCTCTTGTTGAAACCGTAGCCGGCGAACTTGTCGATCAAATCGAACAATTCGTTCGCCTTGGGCCGAGCGATGTCGTTCTGGGCGCAGCCCGACACGAAGCGCTCGCGCTGGGCGTCCATCTCCGCCTTGATCTTCTTGCCCATCGCGCGGCGGAGCAGATCGGCCTCGCCGAGGCTGAAGCCGGCCAGCACCTTGGCCGCCTCCATCACCTGCTCCTGGTAGACGAAGATACCGTAAGTTTCCTTCAGCACCGGCTCGAGCAAGGGATGCGGGTAGGAGATCGGCTCGCGGCCGTTCTTGCGGGCGCCGAACATCGGGATGTTGTCCATCGGCCCCGGCCGGTAGAGCGAGACCAGCGCGATGATGTCCTCGAACGAGGTCGGCTTCACCGCCGAAAGCGTGCGCCGCATCCCCTCCGATTCGAGCTGGAACACACCCACCGTCTCGCCGCGCTTCAAAAGCTCGTAGACCTTGGAATCGTCCCACTTGAGCCGGTCGAGATCGACCTCGATGTCCCGCTTCGCCAGCATCTCGACGGCCTTGCGCAGCACCGACAGAGTCTTCAGCCCGAGGAAATCGAACTTCACCAGGCCGGCCGCCTCGACATATTTCATGTCGAACTGGGTGACCGGCATTTCCGAGCGGGGATCGCGATAGAGCGGGACGAGCTGCTCGAGCGGGCGGTCGGCGATGACCACGCCGGCCGCGTGGGTCGAAGCGTGGCGCGGAAGCCCCTCAAGCTTCATCGCCAGATCGAACAGCCGGCGGACCTGCGCGTCGTTCCGATATTCCGCCGCCAGCTCCGTCACGCCGTTCAGCGCCCGCTCCAGCGTCCAGGGGTCGGTCGGGTGGTTGGGGATCAGCTTCGCCAGCCGGTCGACTTGGCCGTAGGGCATCTGCAGCACGCGGCCCGTATCCTTGAGCACGGCCCGCGCCTTGAGCTTCCCGAAGGTGATGATCTGAGCGACGCGGTCCTCGCCATAGCGTTGCTGGACGTAGCGGATCACCTCGCCGCGACGCGTCTCGCAGAAGTCGATGTCGAAATCCGGCATCGACACGCGCTCGGGATTGAGGAAGCGCTCGAACAGCAGGCCGAGGCGGATCGGATCGAGATCGGTGATGGTGAGCGCCCAGGCGACCACCGAGCCGGCACCGGAACCGCGGCCGGGGCCGACCGGTATGCCGTTTTCCTTCGCCCATTTGATGAAGTCCGCGACGATCAGGAAATAGGCCGAAAAGCCCATCCGGACGATGATGTCGGCTTCGTAGTCGAGCCGGTCGAAATAGGCCTTCCGCTCCGCCTCGCCGAGATCCTCATATTCGGCGAGCCTCGCTTCGAGGCCGAGCCGCGAATCGCTGCGCAGTTGCTCGGCCTCGGCCTCCTTGTCGCCGGCGATGGAGGGGAGGATCGGCTTGCGCCTCGGTGCGCCGATCGCAGAGCGCCGGGCGATCACGGCCGTATTCTCGATCGCCTCCGGAATGTCGGCGAACAGCCTGCGCATCTCCTCGGGCGGCTTGATCCATGCCTCGGGCGAGGAGCGGCGCCGATCGTCGCGGTCGATCTGGCTCGATTGCGCGATGCACAGCATCGCATCGTGCGCGGCGTGGAAATGGGCTTCCGCGAAACGCGCCGGGTTGGTCGCGACGAGCGGGAGATCGCGCTCGTAGGCGAGGTCGATCAAAGCCTGTTCGGCCGCCTCCTCGATCGGGTCGCCCCGGCGGCACAGCTCGACATAGAGCCGGCCCCGGAACAAAGCCTCCAGCCGCTCCAGCACATCTCGCGCCGCCTTGTCCTGTCCTTCGGCGAGCAGACGTGCGAGCGCCCCTTCACCGCCCGCTGTCAGAGCGATCAGGCCCTCGCTGCGCCCCTCGATCGCACCGAGCTCGACATGCGCCTCCTCCTCGACCGGACGGCCGAGATGGGCGGCCGAGACCAGGGCGCAGAGATTGTCGTACCCCTTTTCATCCTGCGCGTAGAGCGCGAGCCAATCGAGCTCGGGAGCCTTGTCGACAGGACGGCCAGGGCGCGCCACCGCCAGCATCGCCCCGACGATCGGCTGCACCCCTTCCGCGACGCACGCTTCGGTGAACGCCATCGCCGCGTAGAGACCGTTGCGGTCGGTCAGGGCGACTGCGGGGAAGTCGTGCTTCCTGGCCGCCTTGGCGATCGCCTTGGGCTCGATCGCGCCTTCGAGCATGGTGTAGCAGGAGAAGATCCGCAGGGGGACATAGGGCGCGGCCATCCCCGCTTTATGGCCAGCGCACCCGCGCGATGGAAGGGCGGCGGCCCCTTTTCTCCACAGTTAGTTACTGGCCTTCGGCGATGCGCCTGATCTCCTGGATGCGCGCGTCGTAGATCGACATCACGCAGTCTTCCGTGCCGCAGCGCTCGCGCCGGATCAGGAAGGCGTCGCGGCTCCGGCGAAGGTGCGCCCGCGTGCCGACATCGGCGTTCGCCATCACCGAATAATAAAGCGCCGCCATCTGGCGATCCCGTGCCGCCAGCGTCGCGTTGGAACACACCAGGCGCTCGCTGCGGGTCCGCGCGTAGCTGCAGTTGAAGCTCGGGCTGCGCGCGCTTCGTGCCTGCTGCGGAGGCTCGCTTTTCGGCGCCGGCGCCGCTTCGCGCTCGGGCGCCGGATTGCCGCGCGGCGCGGGTTGCGGTTGGCGTTGCCCAGGGGGCGGCGCGGGAGCGGGCGAAGGTGCCGGCTGCGGCGCCTCGGCGACGACGCGCGGCAGCACCCCGCCGGCCGTGGCGAGCCGGTAGACGATCGGCTCAGCGCCCTCCATGTGGTAGACGAGCCCGCTGCCGTCGGCGGCGGCCTGGGCCGCATATTCGATGTCGGCGGTGAGCCGCCGCTGGCCGTCGAAGGCATTTTCGACGCCGGGCGGCAGCTCGAGGATGAAGCGGCCGCGGCAGACGGTGACGTTGAGATTTTCGTCCCGCGACTTGGGGACCGGGTTCTCCATCCGCACGACGGAGGCGGCGGCGAGCGCGTCGAGCTCGCGCGGGTCGCGGCCGCGGATCCGCGCCGCCTCGTCGAAGGCGAGCTCTTTCAGCCGGTCGTAGGTGGCCGCGGACGAGCAGGCGCGGCGGATGCGCTGGTCGCGCTCGTCGCGCAGCTCCGCCTCGCTCTTGGCGCCCGGCGGGTCGGGCTTCTGCATCCAGTCGCACGCGCCGAGCAGGAGCAAGGCGGCGCCGACCGCCACGAAAGATTTCATAAGCAAACCGACCTCGGGCCCGGCAACGCACGGCCCGGCGGAAATCTCCCTAGCGGTCCGGCGGGGAAGCCGCGCCGGCGCGCCGATAGAGCAAGGCGGCGCCGAGCGTCCAGGTTTCGCCGGCATCGTCCGAGATGTCGACACGCTGCAAAACGGCGCCCGATGGCTGCAGGCTGTAGGTCATCCTGGCCGGGACGTCCGTGCCGGGACCGTTATAGCCGAGCCAGCGACCGGTCAGCACCATCTCCCCGCCCGAAAAGCCGCCCTCGAAAACGGCGTAGGTGTTGGCGGAATCGACCCAAGTCTGCCGCCACCGCCGCGCGGCCGGGTCCCATGTGCTGAGGCTGCCGCCGCCGGCGCGCCCATGCGGCATCCAGTTTTCGCGGATCGCGCAGCCGTCGTACATCCGCTCGATCAGGCTGTGGGCGACGAGCGCATTGGTGTCGGCGCGGTAGACGTCCCACCGCCCGACCCAGAAGTCGAAAGCGCGATGCTCGGCGCTGGTGCAGGGCGGCGGCGGCGGCGGGACGGGCGCAGGCGTCGGCGTCTGGGCAGCGATCTCGCTCGCGAGCAAAGCCGCCGAGACGAAGGCGAATGGTCCCATCGGCACCTCCTATTCGAGCAGGCCTTCGTGGAGGCGGAGGACGCGGTCCATCCGCGCCGCGAGGCGCTCATTGTGGGTCGCGACCAGGGCGGCGCTGCCTTCGTCGCGGACCAGAGACAGGAACTCGCCGAAGACGATTTCCGCCGTCGCTTCGTCGAGATTGCCGGTGGGCTCGTCGGCGAGGACGAGCGCGGGACGGTTGGCGAGGGCGCGCGCGACGGCGACGCGCTGCTGCTCGCCGCCCGAGAGCTTGCTCGGCCGGTGGCTCAGCCGCTCGCCGACGCCGAGCGCGCGAAGCAGCGCCTCGGCGCGCTCCTGCGCCTGCTCGCGCGTCGCGCCCTTCACCAGCTGCGGGAGGATGACGTTCTCGACCGCGTTGAAATCGGGCAGCAGGTGGTGGAACTGGTAGACGAAGCCCAGGGTCTCGCGGCGGACCCGGGTGCGGTTGGCGTCGCTGACCTCGGACACTTCCTCGTCGGCGATCCGGATCGAGCCTTCGAACCCGCCCTCGAGCAAGCCGACCGCCTGGAGCAGGGTCGACTTGCCCGAGCCCGACGGCCCCAGCAAAGCGACGATCTCCCCGGTGCGCACTTCGAAATCGACGCCGCGCAGCACGTCGATTCTCACTCCCCCCTGCTCGAAGCTGCGCCGCAGCCCGCGGACCACGAGCGCGTCACTCATAGCGCAGCACCTGCACCGGATCGGTCTTCGAAGCCCGCCACGCCGGGATCAGGGTGGCGAGAAAAATGAGGGTCAATGTGACGAGCACTGTGGCGACCACCTCGACCGGGTCGGGCTTCGAGGGAAGGTCGGTCAGGAAACGGACCGACGGATCCCACAGATTCTGCCCCGAGGCACGCTGGAAGAATTCGACCACGCTTTGCCGGAAGTAGAGCCCGACGGCGCCGAGGACGAGACCGGCGACGATGCCGAGCACGCCGATGGTGAGGCCGACGGTCAGGAACACCTTCATCACCGCCCGGGGCGTGGCGCCCATCGTCCGCAGGATGGCAATGTCGCGCCGTTTCGCGCGGACCAGCATGATCAAGGACGAAAGGATGTTGAAGGCCGCGACGAGGACGATGATGCACAGGACGACGAACATCACCACCCGCTCGACCTGCAGCGCCTCGAACAAGGCCGAGTTCATGCTCCGCCAGTCGCTGACGAGCGCCTGTCCCCTGGTCGCTTCGGAGACAGGCGCCAGAATCTCCTGCACCCGGTGCGGATCGACGGTCTGCACCTCGACCATCCCGACCGCGTCGCCGAGCATCAGCAGGGTCTGAGCGTCCTCGATCGGCATCACGACGAACGTCTTGTCGAAATCGTAAAGGCCGATCTCGAAGATGGCGGCGACATTATAGGAGACGATGCGCGGCACGGTCCCGAACGGCGTCGTCCGCCCCTCGGGGCTGACCAGGCTGATCTGGCCGCCGACGCTGACGCCGAGCGTCTGCGCGAGCCGCGAGCCGAGGGCGACATTGTCCGACCCCGGGCGCAACGCCTCGAGCGAGCCGGCGAGCACATTGTCGCGCATCGTCGGATTGGCGAGCATGTCCTCTCGCCGGACGCCGCGCACGAGCACGCCGGCGACGCGCCCTTCCGAGGTGGCCATCAGCCCCTGCTCGATCAGCGGCTGCGCGGAGACCACGCCGGGGGTCCGCCGGGCGCGCTCGGCGATCTCCTGCCAGTTTTCGAGCCGGCCGCCATAGCCCTGGATGACGGCGTGACCGTTGAGGCCGACCACCCGGTCGAACAGCTCGGCCCGAAAGCCGTTCATCACGCTCATCACGATGATCAGGGCGGCGACGCCGAGCATCACCGCAACGAGGCTGATCGAGGCGACCAGGAAGATGAAGCCTTCGCCCTTGCCCGGCAGCAGATAGCGCCGCGCCATCATCCGCTCGTAACGGGAAAGGATCATGACGCGCCCATCAGCGCGTCACCCCGGCGAAGACCCGCGTCTCAGGGAGACCTGCCGAGACTTCTTGTCCTGAGATCCCGGCCTTCGCCGGGATGACGTGCTTGCTTCTCATCCTGTCAGCCTTGCCAGCGCGCTTTCGACCGAAAGCTCCTCGCGCTCGCCCGTCGCGCGGCGCTTGAGCTCGACGACCCCGTTGGCGACGCCCTTCGGACCGCAAATCAGCTGCCAGGGAAGCCCGATCAGGTCCATCGTCGCGAACTTCGCGCCGCCCCGCTCGTCGCGATCGTCGTACAAAATCTCGACGCCGGCCGCCTGCAGCTTCGCGTAGAGATCGTCGGCGGCGGCCGAGCAGACCGGCTCGTCCGCGCGCATGTTGATCAGCCCGACGCGGAACGGCGCGACGCTCTCCGGCCAGACGATGCCGGCCTCATCGTGGCCGGCCTCGATGATCGCGCCGGCGAGCCGCGACACGCCGATGCCGTAGCTGCCCATCTCCGGATGGACCTGGCCGCCGTCCTTCGTCTGGACGCTCATCCCCATCGCGGCGCTGTACTTGGTGCCGAAATAGAAGATGTGGCCGACCTCGATGCCGCGCGACGTCTGCAGGCGGTCGCCGAGGTCCCTCTCGCGATCGAGGTCGCGCTTCTCGTCGGTCGCCGCGTAGCGGGCGCTCTGCGCGGCGACGAAGCGCTGCAGCGCCTCCTCATCCTCAAAATCGGGATATTCGCCGGCGCCGCCCTCGTCGCGCGGCTCGAAGAACACTTCGCTCTCGCCGGTCGGGGCGAGGACGATGAATTCGTGGCTGAGGTCGCCGCCGATCGGACCGGTGTCGGCGCGCATCGGGATGCCGCGGAGGCCCATCCGCTCGAACGTCCTCAGATAGGCGACGAACATCCTGTTGTAGCTGTGCCGCGCCCCGGCCTCGTCGAGGTCGAAGCTGTAGGCGTCCTTCATCAGGAACTCGCGGCCACGCATCACCCCGAAGCGCGGGCGGACCTCGTCGCGGAACTTCCACTGGATGTGGTAGAGCGTACGCGGCAAATCGCGGTAGCTCCTCGCCGAATCCTTGAAGATGGCGGTGATCATCTCCTCGTTGGTCGGGCCGTAGAGCATCTCGCGCTGGTGGCGGTCGGTGATGCGCAGCATCTCCGGCCCGTAGGCGTCGTAGCGGCCCGACTGGCGCCACAGATCGGCCGGCTGCAGCGTCGGCATCAGCAGCTCGACGGCGCCGGCGCGGTCCTGCTCTTCGCGCACGATGCGCTCGATCTTCTTGAGGATGCGCAGGCCCAGCGGCAGCCAGGCGTAGATACCGGCCGCGGTCTGCCGGACGAGGCCGGCGCGCAGCATCAGCTTGTGGCTGACGATCTGGGCGTCGGCCGGCGTCTCCTTGGCGACCGGGAGGAAGTATCGGGACAGGCGCATCGCCCGGTCCTCTAGAGAGCGTCCGGAGACGTGGCAACCGCGGTGCCCGGCACGCGCTACCGCAGAAGAATCCGCGCTGTGGCGCTTTCGACACAGGCGTGCTGCAAAGTGTCAACTCTGGCCGATAAAGTCATGACATAGAAAAGGAGCTCGAATAGCGTCCGCCTCCGCAACCAGGGTCAACAGGCCACGGTTCGGGGAGGCTTCGGCCCCGCTCCTTCTTGCGAGGGGAAGGAGCGCGCGGGCGGAAGCGCCAAAAAGGGGGTGACGACTTGTCGTCATGCGGTGCCCGGCTCCACAAGAGCCGGGCACTTGCCGTTCGGGCTCAGCTCGCCAGCCGCAGCAAGCGGTTCGCCCGGCCGGCCATCCCTGCCACCTCCGCCGCCGGGGCGGCCTTGCCGTAGAGATAGCCCTGCCCGAAATCGCAGCCGAGCGAGGCCAGGAAGCCATGCTGCCGCTCATTTTCCACGCCTTCGGCGACGATCCGGATGCCGAGGCTGCGGCCGAGGTTGACGACCGCGTCGACGATTGCGGCGTCGTCGGGATCCTCCTCTAGGTCGCGGACGAAGCTGCGGTCGATCTTGATGAGGTCGACCGGGAATTGCTTGAGATGCGAGAGCGAGGCGAAGCCGGTGCCGAAATCGTCGAGGGCGATGCCGACCCCGGCTGCGCTCAACAGTTTCAGCGCCCGCTCGACCGACTCCGCGCCGCGGCCGAGGAACACCGTCTCGGTCACCTCCACCTCAAACAGGTTCGGCGGCAGCCCGGCAATGTGGAGCCGCTCCAGCAGCTTGTCGGCGAAATCGCCGCGGCGGAACTCGGCGGCGGCGGCGTTGATGGCGACATGGCCGACGTCGATCCCGGCGTCGCGCCAGCGCACCACGTCGGCGATGACGGCCGCGACCATCGCGTCGCTGATCTCGGCGGCGAGCGACAGGTCCTCGAAAGCGGCGGCGATGGTCGCCGGGGACTGGACGCCCTTGGACGGGTGCGTCCAGCGCAGCAAGGCCTCGAACCCGGCGATCTCGCCGCTCCTGAGGTCGACCTTCGGCTGGTAGAAAGGCACGATGCGCCGGTGGGTGAGCGCATCGCGGGCGAGGCTCAGCATCGACACGCGCTTCTGCATCTCCAGCCGCATTTTCGGCCGGAAGATCTTGAAATTGGCCCGCCCCGCGGCCTTCGCGGCATAGAGGGCGACGTCGGCATTCTTGAGCAGCTCGGCGCGATCGGTCCCCTGCGCCGGGAACAGGCTGGCGCCGATGCTCGCCTGGCATTCGAGCACCCGCCCGCCATGGACGCAGGGAGCCCGCAGCTTGGTCAGGATCGCCTCGACCGCGCCCGCGATCGACTCCTCGTCGCCCGCGCCTGCGAGCAGCACGGCGAACTCGTCGCCGCCGAGGCGCGCGACCATGTCTTCCGGCCTCAGGGCGGCACGGATGCGCTCGGCGAAGGTGCAGAGCAAAGCGTCGCCGGCATCGTGGCCGAGCATGTCGTTGATCCGCTTGAAGTCGTCGACGTCGAGCAGGAGGATGCCGAAGCTCTCGCCTTCGGCCGCGGAAGCCGCGATCGCCTCATCCATCCTTTTCTGGAAGAAGGAGCGGTTGGGCAGGCCGGTGAGGGCGTCGTGCGTGGCCGCCCAGCTCGCCCTGTCCTCGGCGAGCTTCTGGTCGGTGACGTCGCGGGAAAGGACGATGATCCGCACGGCCTTGCCGTCCTCGTCGCGAACCGGCACGACCATGATGTCCCACCACCGCCCGGCTTCGCCGTGCTGGACGAGGATGCGCGCCTGTTCCCCGGCCTGAGCCGCGGCCAGCGCCTTTGCAGCGAGGCTGCGGCCAGGCTCGTCGAAGCGCAGGCCCCAGGTCTCGCCGACCAGGTCGGCATGGTCGTCGATCCCGTAGGTGTCCATCACCGCGCGGTTGGCGAACAGCCGCCGTCCCTCCAGATCGAGCACGGACATGCAGTCGGGACTCGCGTCGATGATGCCGCGGCTCAGTCGCTCGCTCGCATCGAGTGCGGCTTCTGCCAGGATCAGCTCATGGATGTCGGTGCAGCTGCCGTACCACGCAGCGATCGTGCCGTCGTCGCGGCGCTGGGGACGGCCGCGGCTGAGGATCCAGCGATATTCGCCGCTATGGTGGCGGATACGATATTTGGCCTCGTAATCCTCGCCCGTCGCGAGCGCGTGGTGCCAGCGCAGATCCGCGTCGGCGCGGTCCTCGTCATGGACGAAGGCCATACGCTTCGGCGCTCCGGGAGCGTTGAGATCGCGGCCGGTGAAAGCCGCCCATTGCTGGCTGAACCGCGGAGTCGAGGTCGCGACGTCGTAGCACCAGAGCATCTGCGGCACCGCGTCCAGCTGCTCGTGCAGCCCGGCCGCGCGGCGGCTCGCTTCGGCTTCGGCGTCCCGCAGCGAAAGCTCGAGCTGCTTTTCAGGGCCCGCATCGGTGATCACGCCCTCGAGGAACAGGGGCTCCCCGTCCTCGCCGTAGACTGCGCAGCCATGCTCGCGGACCCAGTGCAGCTCGCCGGAGCGGTGGACGATTCGGTAGCAGAGGCTGAAGCCGCGGTGCTCGGCGACGCCCGCGGCGACCTCCGCCTCGACCGCGGGGAGATCGGCGGCATGCACGATCCCCGCCCAGCCCTTCTCCTGTTCGAGAACCTCGGGCCCGTAACCGGTCAGCGCCTCGACCCCGTGCGACGCGAAGGACATGCGCCAGGGCGCGGCGACGGTGCAGCGATACACGATGCCCGAGAGATTGCCGACGAGATGGCTGAACTGACGGCGCGACTCCCGCAAAGCCTCCTGCGTCTCGGCGAGCGCTGCGCGCAGCGCGGCCACCTCGTCCTGCGGATCGGCGGGTGTGGCTTCGAGGCCGCTCGGATCGACGCGCAGCATCGGCTCAGCGTCCTCGACCGCGCGGCCGGCCGGGCCGCTTCGGCCGCGGCCTCCATCGATGCGCTGGCATCCCCATAGGGACACTTGTGCCTAAAAGCGGTTAAACAAGCCTTGCGACCCGACCTCGTTTTATTGCGGTCAGGCAACGAACGCGACCATGAGTTCTGTCGAATATTGACCGGTTCTGTCGCAGTCCTGCGGGCGCTGCGCGGCACCGAAGGCGAATTGCCCGCGCGAAAACGCCTCCCCTCTTCTCATCCGCCGGCCGGGGCGGCTAACGCGCCCCCCTATGGCCGAAATCGATTCGTACGCATTTACCGTCGAAGCCGCCGCGGAAGGCGCCGCGACCTTGCTCACCGTCACCGCCGGGGGCGAAACGCGTACCTACCGCGTCCCGGGGGGCGAGCAGGGCGATTACAGCCGCTTCTTCCGCGATCTCGCCGCGGACTTCGGCACCCGCGTGCCCCATATCTACGAAGAGCCTGCCGACGCGGCCGATGACGGGCTGATGTGGCGCCCGCTGATCACCGAGAATATCGGCCCGCGGATCCTCTGCGGCTATGGCGATCCCGCTGTTCTCAAGACCGACGAGGGCTGGGTCCTCGTCGCCACATCGAACGACGCGCCCGATGCCTTTCCGATCCTGCGGTCTGCCGATCTCGAGAGCTGGGAGCATGTCGGCTTCGTCTTCCCCGAGGGCGAAGCGCCCGAATGGACTGCGACCGGCGCAAAGGTCGCCGACTTCTGGGCGCCGGAAATGGCGCGCGTCGGCGACGAATATTGGCTGGTCTACAGCGCGCGAGAGAAAACCAACGCGCTCGCCATCGGCCTCGCGAAGAGTGCCTCCCCCACCGGGCCCTGGCGCGACACCGGCCGGCCGCTGATTACCGGCGGAATCACCTTGTTCGCCCCATCCGATCCGTCGCAGCCGCCGCCCGCGCAGAGCGGCGGGGTCATCGATTCGCACATCCTGATCGACGAGGACGGCGGTCCCTGGCTGTTCTGGAAGCGCGACACCAACGGCGTCTGGCCGCGCCCGCTCGCAGCCCTCCTGCGCGACCGGCCGGAGCTGATCCCGCGCCTCTTCGACAACGAGGTGGACCGGAGGACGGCGTCGTTCGCGGCCGCGTTGGTCGGCTGGGCGAACGGGCGCCGCCCGATGGAGCGCTTCTTCCTGATGCAGCCGCTGATCGAGGCGGCTTTGGGCTCCTGGCCGAGAGTCCGGGCCGCGCTCGATCTGTGTCCGGAAGCCGGGGACATCGTGGCCGCCATGCGCACTCCGATCCTCGCCCAGCGCCTGGCCCGGGACGGGCTGTCGCTGCTCGGGGAGCCGGCGGAAGTCCTCGCCAACGACCTCGACTGGGAGGGGCACCTGATCGAAGGCCCCTGGGTGACCCGCCAGGCCGGCCGCTACTGGCTGTTTTACGCCGGCAACGATTTCTCGACCCCGGCATACGGGATCGGCGTCGCGGTCGCCGACCATCCGCTCGGCCCCTATCGCAAGCAGGAGAAGCCGCTGCTCAAATCGACCCGCACCTGGTGGGCCCCGGGCCACGCCTCCGTCGCCCCGGGACCCGACGGCGCACCGCAGCTCTTTTTCCACGCTTTCTTTCCCGGAAAGGGCGGCTACAACGCCTTCCGCGCATTGCTGACGGCGAGGCTGCGCTTCACTGCCGACCGCGTCGAGCTGGCCTGAGGCCCGTCAATATTCCGGCTCGAGCAGCCCCTCGATGACGTGGTGCTGGACGACCGGCTCGAGCCGGTCGACGATCCGGCAGGTCAGGTGGTCGCAGACGCGGGGCGGCAGTGCGTCGTAATAAGCGCGGGTCACCTGAAGGTCGTGATGGGCGGAGTTGGTCGCGTCCGGCGCATCGACTCCCACCACCAGAACGGGCCGCGCCTCCTTCGAGCGGTTCGCAGTGCCGCGGTGCACGGTCAGCGCGGAGCGGGCCGAGATGTCGCCGCGCTGCGGCATCTTCTGCACGGCCCGCTCGATATAGCGCCGCCAGAGCGCGCGCGGCGGAAACATCCCCTTCGGGCAGCCTTCAAACTCGTCCCATTGCGTTCCCGGCGCGATCTCGAACGGACCGTGCTCGGGCCGCGTGTCGACTGCGGTCAGGTTGAACGCGAGCGAATTCAGCCGGCGGTCGCGCGTCATCGCTTCGGGCACTGCGAAGTCGCGGTGCCAGGGCTGATCGGCCGCGCCGGGGAACGGAATGTCGAAGCCGAGCTCGACGATCCGGTAGTCGCGGGTCAGCACCGCCTCGCTGACCGCGACGAACCAGGGATGGGTGACGATATCGACGAAGCCGCGCACGCGCTCAGGCTGCACCTCGACATACCAGCGCTGCGGACCCCGCGGCAGCGACCCGCCCGGCACTTGCTGCGCCTCGGCGAACAGGATCTCGATATCCTCGCGCATCCGGTCCGCCCAATCGGGGGCGAACGCGCCCTTGAGACCGATGATGCCCTCGCCGTAGAGGCCGCCCATGATCTCGGCGACGTCGTAGCCCTCGCTTTCGTCCGACTGCACGGTTCCTCCGCGATTTGGCGCCGGGCGCAGTTTAGCAGCTTCGTTTGCCGATGCGAGGCGCCGCTCGCCTAGAATTGAAAATCCGTCGCGGCGAGGATGACGGGCCCGGAGAGCTGAATCTCCATGTCCGCCCCGCCATCGCCGTCGAGATCGGCAAACACCGTCGTCGACCCGGCCAGCTCGTCGACGATCGCGCGAACTTCTCCGGCAGTACCGCTGAAGGCCGCATCGCCGACGAACGCGAACGCGACCCCGCCGGCTGCGAGCGCGGACAGATCGATCCTGTCACCGTCGGCCTGGGAGAAATCGGCGATGAGGTCGGGCGCGTCGGCGGACTCGGCGGCGCTTGCGAAGAGGAACAGGTCTGCGCCCCCGCCGCCTTCGAGAACGTCGCCGTCCCCGCCGCCAGAGAGTCGGTCGTCGCCGTCGCCGCCGGAGAGACCGTTGCGCCCGGCGTCACCGGTCAGCGCGTCGCCCAATGCGGTGCCGACGACCTGCTCGAAGCCGGCGAGCGTCTGCACTGCGCCGCCCACGATCGCTTCCCCGGCGGCGAGGTCGACCGTGACGGCCGCGTCGAGCCCGGAATAATCGAGAATGTCGTCGCCGTCCCCGCCGTCGAGCGCGTCGGCACCTGCCGAGCCCACCACGCGGTCGCCACCGGCACCGGCGTCGAGCGTGTCCGAGGCCGAGCTGCCGATGAGGATGTCCTCCTGCGCGGTCCCAACCACTTCCTCGATGCCGGTCACGCCTTGGATCTCGACGCCGACCTGCGCTTCGCCGGCGGCGAGATCGACCCTCACCCCTCCGGCGAACGCCGCGTAATCGAGCCGGTCAATTCCCTCGCCGCCGTCGATCCGGTCGGCGCCGGCCGAGCCGAGGATGAGGTCGTCGCCGGCGCCGCCGTCGATCCGATTTGCGCCGCCGTCGCCGACCAGATTGTCCGCGAACCCGGTTCCCGTCGCATCCTCGATCGAGGCCAGCGACTGCACGTCGGTCCCGACAGTCGCGGTACCGGCGGCGAGATCGATCCCGACCGCCGACGCGAGCGCGGAATAGTCCGCATGGTCTACGCCCTCGCCGCCGTCGAGCGCGTCGGCTCCGATCGACCCGATCAGCAGGTCGTCGCCGCCGCCGCCCGCGACATCGTCGGTGCCGGCACCGCCATCGAGGCGGTTGGCGCCGCCGTCGCCGGCAATGACGTCGTCGTGATCGGTGCCGCTGACTTCCTCGAGGCCGGCAAGCCGCTGCACGACGTCCCCGACCTGCGCTTCCCCCGCCGCCAGGTCGACCCGGACAGCGACAGCGAGGCCGGAATAATCGACCCGGTCCCTGCCCTCGCCGCCGTCGAGCGTGTCGGCGCCTTCGGAGCCGGTCAGCAGATCGTCCCCGCCCCGCCCGGCGATCCCGTCGGCGCCGAGCCCGCCGGCGAGGCGGTTGCCGGCGGCGTCGCCCGCGAGAAGATCGTCCTGCGGCGTTCCGATAACGTCCTCTATCGCTTCGAGGATCTGCAGGTCGTCGCCGACGCGCGCCCACCCTTCGAGGTCGACTTCCACCGCGACGGCGAGCGCGGAATAGTCGAGGAGATCGCGCCCCTCGCCGCCGTCGAGCGCGTCGGCGCCGGCCGTCCCCCGGATCAGGTCGTCGCCGGCGCCGCCGTCGATCCGATTTGCGCCGGCGTCGCCGGCGAGGCTGTCAGCGAAGGCGGTGCCGGTCGCGTCCTCGAAGCCCTCGATCGTCTGGGCCTCGCCACCCGCATGGGCAGTGCCCGCTTCGAGGTCGAGGGCCACATGCGCGCCCAGCAAGGAATAATCGATCCGGTCGCTCCCCTCGCCTCCATCGAGCGTATCGGCTCCCGCCGAACCCACGACCATATCGTCTCCGCCGCCGGCCTCGATCGAATCCGTGCCGCCGCCGCCATCGATGCGATTGGCGCCGTCGTCGCCGACGATCCAATCGTCGAAGCCGCCCCCTGTCGCGTCTTCGATCGAAGCGAGGCTCTGCACCACGCCCTCTGCCAGGGCCTCGCCACGCACCAGATCGATCTCGACCGGTCCCGCGACGGCGGAGTAATCGGCGCGATCGACGCCGTCGCCGCCGTCGATCTCATCCGCGCCCGCGGTCCCCAGCAGGACGTCGTCTCCGGCGCCCGCTGCAAGCCGGTTCGCGCCTGCGTCACCGCCGAGCCGGTCGCCGAAAGGCGTGCCGGAGACATTCTCGATTCCCATCAGCTGTTGCGCCGCGCTCCCGACAGATGCCTGCCCTTCGGCGAGGTCGACCGTGACGCCTTCCTCCAGCGCTCCGAAATCGAGCGTGTCCGTACCGTCGCCGCCGTCGAGCCTGTCGGCGCCGGCGGTTCCGAAGATCAGGTCGTCGCCCACGCCCGCGGCGATGACGTCGGCACCGGTGGAGCCGCCCAGCCGGTCGTCCGCATCGCTGCCGACGATTTCCACACGCCCGTCCGCGAAGGCCCTGGCACTGTGGCGCTCGCCGGCGACGAAGGCGAGACGGCGGTCCGCGAACGTGACTTCGACCTCGTAGCTTCCCCAATAAGGAAGGCCGATCAGCAGCTCATACTGGTTCTGCGCCATATAGCCCGAGCCGCTGTCCACCGCCCGCGCCAGGACGGTCTCGGGATGGTCCGGGTGGACGAGCGTGACCACCCGCCCCTGCTGGTTCTGCTCGCCGCCCGCGCCGAGCACCGAAAGCGCAAGCGTCGTCCCGGCCGCGCCGGCGTTGGTGAACAGCGCGAACGAGACCTGGTCGGCGCGGGCGATCAGGTCGATCCGCCGGTCTCTGTCCGCGTCGAAGAAGGCGAACGAGTCGGCCCCGAACCCGGTCTCGATGTCGGCGCGCGCGAACTGGCCGCCGAAGTTCAGGAACAACGCGACGCCGGACGGGGTCGTGCGCGTGACCACGTCCTCCCAGCCGTTGGCATCGACGTCGTAGACGTTGAGCGAGACGCCCGGGTTGAATCCTCCCGAACCGAGCAGCCCCCTGCTGACGAAACGTCCGCTTTCCCATTCGTAGAGCGCGGGCCCCTGATGCTCGTCCATCAGCACGAGGTCGAAATCGCCGTCATTGTCGTAGTCGAACAGCTTTGCGCCCTCGTCGAAGCGCTGCGGATCGAGCACCACTTCGCGAAAATGGCCGCCCTCGTTCAGGAACAGGTGGCTGGCCGTGAACAGGTCGATGCGGCCGTCGAAATCGACGTCGACCGCCTGGGCGCCCTCGACGCGGAGCGGAGCCGGCTGGTCCGCAAGCCCGACTCCGAACTCGAGGGCACGGTTCTCGCCGAGGACGCCGCCCTCGTTGAACAGGAGATAGGTCGACGGCGAGGTGCCGGCATGGGTGTAGACCGGCACGAACACGTCGAGGTCGCCGTCATTGTCGAAATCGGCGGAGAGGATGGTCTCACCGAACCCGGTGAGGTCCCGCCGCTCGATCTCCGGCGCGAACCCGCCGGCGCCGTCGCCCAGCAGGACGAGGCCGAACGAGGCCTCCAGGCTCGGGCTCGAATAGACGTTCATGACCGCGTCGACATGCCCGTCGCCGTCGATATCGAAGATCCGCGCGTCGCGGTTCACGCGGTCGGGCCGCAGCGCCATAGGCAGCTGCGCCGCCGGGTTCGGCAAGAAGCCGCCCAACCCGTCGGCGAGGAAGCCGAACGGTTCCAGCCAGCCGTCCGCGTCGAAATCGGCGATCGACGGCATGAAATATTGCCTCGGGAACGAGCCGATGATCGTCGGGTCCCGGAACGGCGACGCCGCCTCCTCGAAATCGGCGCTCCCCCGGATGAACAGGCGGAGCGTGGCCGCCGCCGCCTCCCCGTCGCTTTCCCGAACATAATCGAACCGCTCCGATCCGACCTCGCCCGCGAGCAGCCGATTGGTGTCCGGATCCCAATCGTCGAGCGCGTAGCTCCAGCCTCCGTCGGCTGCGACGGTGAGCGCCCCGAAAACGCCCTGGATGGTGACTCCCTCTTCCGGCACCGCAACGCCCTCGACACCGGTCAGCGTCCATCCCTCGAACTCGGGCCCGATCAGGTCGCCCGCAGCCGTAGACACGGGGCCGTCCTCGTCCAGCGTCGGCGCCGAAGCGACGCTCAGCCTGTAGTCGCCGGCCTGCCCCGACGACGCCAGCGCGACATAATAGGATCCGGACGCCGAAGGGGTGAAGGCGAGCAGCGCTTCGCCGGCCCCGGCAGTGTTTCGGAACGCGAGCAGCCGGCCGCCGGAATCGTGGATCCGGATCTGGGCGTCGAGCGGGGCGCCGTCGGCCCCCGTCAGCTCGACGACGTAGCTTTGCCCCTCCGACAAGGTCGCCTCGTACCAGTCGCGATCGGCCGCGGTGGCGAACACGCTTTCGGCGGGCGCTCCCAGGGCGAGCGCGTGCGACGGCTGCTCCCGCCCAAACAGCGCGTCGCCCGTGCGGCCCTCCTCGATTCCGTTGTTGAGCCAGTGGGTGAAGGCGGCGCCCGCGCCGATGCCCGAGGCCATCAGGTCGCTGTTGCTGAGCAGATAGGCGACCGGATCGAAGCCGCCGGTAGGAAGCCCCGCGCGGAGGCCCTTGTCGACATAATGCAGCGCGAGCGCGCCGGGGTCGAGCCCGACCTCGAGAACGACCGCGCCGTTGGCCGCGGCATAGTCGATCGTGTCGAAACCGCTCGTCGCGCGGCCTTCCCTGATGCCCTTGGTGACCCAGTGCAGCGTGAGGTTGTGGAGATCGGCGCCGTAGACCCGCGCGAGGTCCGGATTGGCGGCACCGTAGGCGATCGCGTCGAACCCGAACCGCTGTAGTCCCTGCGCGGCCCCGGTCGTGACGAAGTGGGTGGTGAGCAAAGCCGCATTCCAGCCGTGGGTGCGGACCAGGTCCGGGTTGGCGGCCGCGTAGGCGAGCGGATCGAAGCCCGAGATCGCGCGTCCCTCGGCAAAGCCTGCCCGGACGAAATGGTCGGTCAGCGCGGCCGGACTGGCGCCGAAGATGCGGGCCAAATCGGGATTGGCGGCAGCATAAGCGATCGGATCGAACCGCGGGGTCGCGAGCCCCGCCTGCGCGCCCTCGGTGACGAAATGCAGGGCGAGGACCGACGGATCGAGGCCGAGGGCGCGGCCGACGTCCGGATTCGCCCAGGCATAGCCGAGGCCGTCGAAGCCGCCGGTCTTCAGGCCTGCCCTCAGACCTGTGGTCACGTAATGGACGGTCAGCGCCTGGGCGTCGGCGCCGTAGAGCCGCGCCAGCTCCGGATTGGCGGCAGCGTAGGCGATCGCGTCGAAACCGCTCGTGACCCGTCCCTCGTGAACGCCGCGCGTGACAAAATGGGTGAGCAGCGCAGGTACGTTAGCGCCGAAGGCGCGGGCGAGATCGGGATTGGCGGCGGCGTAGGCGATCGCGTCGAAGCCGCTCGTCTTCAGCCCTGCCCGGGCCCCTTCCGTCACGTAATGGAGTGCCAGGGCGGACGCGTTGGCGCCATAGGTCTTTGCGAGCTGCGGATTGGCGGCGGCATAAGCCAGCGCATCGAAGCCGCTCGTGGCGCGGCCCTCGTCGGCACCGTTGCCGAGCCAGTGGAGCGTGAGCGCCGCGCCATTCGCCCCGAAGACCCGCGCAAGGTCGACATTCACGGCCGCGTAAGCGATCGCGTCGAAACCACTGGTCGGCAGCCCCGCTTTGGCGCCTGTGCCGATGAAATGGTCGGTCAGCGCCCGCGCATCGGTGCCGAACTGGCGGGCGAGGTCGGCGTTGGCGGCACCGTAGGCGAGCGGATCGAAGATGCCGATCCTGAGCCCGGCGCGCGCGCCTTCGCTGACATAATGGAGAGCCACAGCCGGGGCGTCGGCCCCGAGCAGCCGCGCCACTGCCGGGTTGGCCGCGGCATAGCCCAGATGATCGAAGCCGGTCGCCCGGCGGCCCTCGTGGACGCCGTTGCCGATCCAGTGGGTCGTGAGCCGCGCCGGATCGGCGCCGAACACCCGCGCAAGGTCGGCATTGGCGGCGGCATAGGCGATCGCGTCGAAGCCGCCGATCGGGCGGCCGGCGGAAAAGCCGGAGCTCAGATAATGAAGGGTCAGCCCGGACGCATCAAAGCCGTAGAGCCGCGCGAGGTCGGCATTTGCGGCGGCGTAGGCCGTCGGATCGAAGCGGTTGGGATCGCGCCCTTCGCTTTTTCCGGATGTCTCCCAGTGCCGGCGCCCGAGCTCGGCGTTGGTGCCGAACGCACGAATGAGATCCGCATAGGAGGCGATGTAGCGCAGGGGATCGAAAGGCGGATCCACGCTTTACTCCAACTTCTTAGGGCGGCCGGTCCCCATATCCGGCCAGACTCTCGCGCCTGCATGATCCGCCGCTCCGCCCCGAACGGAGACCACGCAGCAGCGCCGCGCCCACCATGGCAGGCTTCATCGTTGTGACAACCGAAAATACCGGAAATCCGGGGTTTTCCTGCCGTGTGTTGCTCAGGCGCTAGGGCGCGAGATCCACAGCCTCCCAATCGGGGAGGACGTCCTCGCGAAGCAGCGTCCGGTGGCACGCGGCCGGATCGCGCTCGAAGCAAAGCAGCGCGGACGGCTTCTCGCCGGCCAGCTCGATCATCTGCGCGGCCTGTATGGCGGCCTCGGGGGTCTCCAGCTGTGCCGCATAGACGCGCTCGAGCACGTCGTGCCTGCCCTTGCGCGCCGCCTCCCGCCCTTCCGGCGGCGTACCCAGCGCCTTCAGGTGGACGTAATCGATGCCGGCCTCGCGCAGGCCCGCCGCCAGCACGTTCTTGGAGAAGCCGGGCTTTCGCGACAGCGGCACCGCCCGCACATCGATCACCCGCTCGACCCCTGCCGCCAGCAGCGCGGCGACCAGCTCCGCCTGCGTCGCGCCCTCATAGCCGATGGTGAAGATCCTCATGGCGAAGCCTTACGGCGCAAACCGTGTCATTGCGAGCGAAGCGAAGCAATCCAGAGCGGCGCCGGACGAAGACTGGATTGCTTCGTCGCTGCGCTCCTCGCAATGACGACTCGGCATGACTCATCAGGTGCATATCATCGGCGGCGGGCTCGCCGGGTCGGAAGCCGCGTGGCAGCTCGGCGAGGCGGGCGTAAAGGTGCGCCTCAGCGAAATGCGGGGCAGCGGGGATATGACCCCGGCCCACCAGACCGACGGCCTTGCGGAACTGGTCTGCTCGAACAGCTTCCGCTCCGACGATGCCGAGCGCAACGCCGTGGGCCTGCTCCACGCCGAGATGCGCACGCTGGGGTCGCTGATCATGTCTGCCGCCGACCGGCACAAGGTTCCGGCGGGCTCCGCGCTCGCGGTGGACCGCGACGGCTTTTCGGCCGAGGTGACCGAGCGGATCCTCGCCCACCCGAATATCGAGGTGGTGCGCGAACGGGTCGACGCCCTCCCCTCCTCCGGCGCCGCGATCGTCGCGACGGGCCCACTCACCGCGATGACGCTGGCGGAATCGATCGGCGCGGCGACCGGCGCCGACGCCCTCGCTTTCTTCGATGCGATCGCGCCCATCGTCCACCGCGACAGCGTCGACATGGACTTGTGCTGGATGGCGTCGCGCTGGGACAAGGGCGAGACGAAAGACTACATCAACTGCCCGATGAACCGGGAGCAGTATCTCGCCTTCCACCAGGGCCTGCTCGACGGCGAGAAGACCGAGTTCAAAGAGTGGGAGAAGGACACCCCCTATTTCGAAGGCTGCATGCCGATCGAGGTGGCGGCGGCGCGCGGCGTCGACACTTTGCGCTACGGACCGATGAAGCCGGTCGGCCTCGACGATCCGAAGACAGGCCGCTGGCCCTATGCCGTCGTCCAGCTCCGCCAGGACAATGCGCTCGGCACCTTGTGGAACATGGTCGGCTTCCAGACCAAGCTCAAACACGGCGAGCAGGTCCGCCTGTTCCGCACCATCCCGGGGCTCGAAAATGCGGAATTCGCCCGGTTGGGCGGTCTCCACCGCAACACCTTCATCAATTCGCCGCAGCTGCTCGACGCGACGCTGAGGCTTGAGAAGGCGCCGCACATCCGCTTCGCCGGCCAGATCACCGGCTGCGAAGGCTATGTCGAATCCGCCGCGATTGGCCTGCTCGCCGGCCGCTTCGCCGCCGCCGAGCTGCAGGGGAACGCTCTCGCCCCACCCCCGCTGGCAACATCCCTGGGCGCGCTCCTCAACCACATCACCGGGGGCGCCGACCCGTCGGCCTACCAGCCGATGAACGTCAATTTCGGCCTGTTCCCCCCGATCGAGGGCCGTTCGAAAAAGGCCGACCGCAAGCTCCTCTACACAAGCCGAGCCAAGCAGGCCCTCGCCGAGTGGATGGCGACAATTCCTCTCCGTGACGAAGTCATGGGGAGGGGGACCATGCGAAGCATGGTGGAGGGGTAGAAGGCTCCGACTCAGAGGGCCCGCGCCAGTTTCTCGGATGTCACCGCCAGTTACCCCTCCACCAGCTTTCAGCTGGTCCCCCTCCCCATCTTGCGATGGGGAGGAACCCGGCTAGCAGGCGCAATTCTGGCCCTTCGGCCTTGTCCGCGGCCGCGGCGCCGTGGTGGCATATTCCTGCCTGGTCAGCGCGCCGTCGCGGTTCGAGTCGGCGCTGCCGAACTTGGTGACCGTGCGCGCGGCCCATTCCTCGAAGCTCAGGGCATTGTTGCGGTCGGCGTCGAGGCGCTGAAAGGCCTTGAGCCGCGGCTGCAGCATCTCGTCGCGGGTGATGCGGCCGTCATTGTTGCGGTCGGCGCGGTTGAAGCGCCGCTCTTCCTTGCTGCGTTCGGGGGCCGAGGGCGGGGGCCGCGGACGCGAGGCGGCAGGCCCCTCGCCCTCGTCCCCCTCCTCGTCGGCCTCGGCCGAAGCGGGCGCAGGCGGCAACGATTCCTCCGATTGCGCCTGGCTGCGCCAGATGAAGAAGCCTGCGAGGATGAGCAGCAGCGCCGATCCGCCTCCCGCGAGGTAACGAGACATCGCCCTCTCCCATCAAAACGTGGAGCGGACGATAGAAATTCATCGGAAACGGACCAGAAAAGGTTCAAAACGGATTATTTTCCGCTGAGCCGGTGCCTCAGCATGCGCAGCATCCGCCGCGGTGCGCCCTGCTGCTCCCATCGCGGTCGGGTCGGGTCGCCGTCGCGTCGCGCGAGCGCGGCGAGCATGCCGAGCGGGCGGAGGCGCGAAGGCCAGTGCGAGGCCCGGAGCGCGCGCGCAGCAGCGATGGCGGAGTCGGCGTCGCCGGCGCTTCGGCGCGCGAGGTCGACCAGCGCCCAGGCCGCGCCCCCGGCTTCGACGGAGACGCCAGGGGAAGGATCACCGAGCAGTCGCGCCGTATATCGGAACAGCAGAGCGCCACGCGCCGCGTAGGTCTCGAGTTCCGGCTCCCCGAGTGGATCCGGCGAGAGGAGGACCTCCCACGCCGCCTCCATCGCAGCCAGCTCCGTCCCGCTAACCCCTGCCGGAAGCACGTGCGCGGCGAGAGCCGTCAGCACCGGCTCGGCCGGCGGCGGGCGCTGGTCGAGCGCTTCCAGCGCCTCGCGCCACCAGGCGAGCCGGATCCGGCTGATCAGCGGCTCGCGTCCGGTCGAGAGCACCGAAGCGAGCGCGGCGTCGAGGCTCCACAGCGCCTCCACCGCAGCCCGCCGCCGCGCCGGAACGTAGGCGAGCGCGAGCATGCGGTCGGGATCGAGCGGGATCATCGGCGCGGCGGCACTGAAGCCCTCCCCCTTGAGGGGGGAGGGTTTGGGTGGGGGTGGAGTCTCCGGGAAGGCTCGGCGGGGCTCAAAGGCCACCCCTCCCCTAGCCCCTCCCCCTCTAGGGGAGGGGGATTGATCACCGGTAGCAGACCTTCCTGGCGGCCTCGACCACGTCGTCGACCCGGATCAATGCCAGCTTCTCGAGATTGGCGGCATAAGGGAGCGGCACGTCGACGTCGGTGACGCGCAGCACCGGCGCGTCGAGATCGTCGAAGCCGTCCTCCATCGCGATCGCCATCAGTTCGGCCGAGATCGAGCAGGTCGGCCAGCCTTCCTCGACGCAGACCATCCGGTTGGTCTTGGCGAGCGAGCGCAGCACCGTCTCGCGGTCGAGCGGGCGCAGCGTCCTCAAGTCGATGACCTCCGCTTCGATGCCCTCCTCGGCGAGCCTCGTCGCCGCATCGAGCGCGACGCCGACCCCGATCGAATAGCTGACCAGGGTGACGTCCGTGCCCTCGCGGGCGACCCGCGCCTTGCCGATCGGCAGAACATAGTCGTCGAGCTTCGGGACGTCGAAGCTCTGGCCGTAGAGCAATTCGTTCTCCAGGAAGACGACCGGGTCCTCGGAGCGGATCGCCGCCTTCAGCAGCCCCTTGGCGTCGGCCGCGCTGTACGGGCTGATCACGATCAGGCCGGGGACGTTGGCGTACCAGGGGCCGTAATTCTGGCTGTGCTGGGCGCCGACGCGGCTGGCGGCGCCGTTGGGGCCGCGGAACACGATCGGGCAGCGCATCTGCCCGCCGGACATGTAGTTGGTCTTCGCCGCCGAATTGATGATGTGGTCGATCGCCTGCATCGCGAAGTTGAAGGTCATGAACTCGACGATCGGCTTGAGGCCGCCCATCGCCGCGCCGGTGCCGACCCCGGCGAAGCCATATTCGGTGATCGGCGTGTCGATCACGCGCTTCGGCCCGAACTCGTCGAGCAGGCCCTGCGTCACCTTGTACGCGCCCTGATATTCGGCGACCTCCTCGCCGATCACGAACACGCGCTCGTCCTTGCGCATCTCCTCGGCCATGGCGTCGCGTAACGCCTCGCGGACGGTCTGGCGGACCGTCTCGGTGCCTTCGGGGACCTCCGGACTCTCGAGATTCCGCTCGGCGGCGGCGACCAGCTGCTGCGCGCCGGTCTCGGCCTGCGGCTGCTTCTCGCCGGTCTCCACCGGGGTGGCCTCGGTCTTCTGGTCGCTCGGCTGCTCGACCGGGGCCGCGGAGGCGTCCTCGCCGTCCGCAGCTAGGATAGCGATCACCGTCCCGACCTTCACCTCGTCGGTGCCCTCGGGCACCAGGAGCTTCGCGACGATCCCTTCGTCGATCGATTCGAACTCCATCGTCGCCTTGTCGGTCTCGATCTCGGCCAGCAATGTTCCGGAGGTCACTTCGTCCCCCTCCTTGACCAGCCATTTCGCCAGCGTCCCCTCCTCCATGGTCGGAGACAATGCAGGCATCTTCAGCTCAATCGGCATCGGAATCCTCACCCCCATCTTTCCTCTGGACAGGGTCTTCAGGCGGCCGCGGGTTTTCTCGGAAATGACGCCGGATGATCTCGAAGTCGAGCCCGCGCGGGTCGTAGCTGCGGACCTGAAGATCCGAGATGATCATGCTCGCGGCCGCGTCCGGCCAATCGATCCCGATTAGCGTCTGCATCAGCCGGCCCATGGGCGAGGCAGGGTCGTCCAGCCGCCACGCACGGACGAGGGCCTGGTCCAGTCCTGGCCTGAACTGCCGCGCCGGAATGCGGTCCTCAACGATCGCCAGGTCGGCGGGCGACAGCGCAGTGCGCAGGCACTGCTCGGCCTGCTCAAGCGTCGTCGGGGCGCACGCAGCGAGCGTATCCTCGCGCAGGGACGGTGGCAGAGGCAGTGCGTCCGGCGAGCCAGCCCCAGAGAGAAGGGCGTGAAGCAACAACGCGGCGATCATCAATAAGCCTCGACCAGCACGTCGGTATAAAGCTCGCCCGAGTCCGGCTCGGGCGACTGCTCGGCGAAATCGGCCGCTTCGACGACGATGCGCTTGATCTCGGCGTCGATCGCCTTGACCTGGGCCTCGTCCACGCCGGCCTCGGCGAGCTCGCGCTTCACCGCCTCGATCGGATCGGACTTGTCGCGGACCGACTGGACCTCCTCGCGCGAGCGGTATTTGGCCGGATCGGACATCGAATGGCCGCGATAGCGGTAGGTCTTCAATTCGAGCAGGATCGGCCCCTTGCCGCCGCGCACCCACTCCATCGCCGTCTCGGCGGCGGCGCGGACGGCGAGCACGTCCATGCCGTCGATCTGCAGACCGGGTATGCGGAAGCTGTCGCCTCGCTTGTAGAGCTGGTCCTCAGCCGAGGAGCGATTGACGCTCGTGCCCATCGCGTACTGGTTGTTCTCGATCACGTAGACGATCGGCAGGCCCCAGAGCTGAGCCATGTTGAAGCTCTCATAGACCTGGCCCTGATTGGCCGCGCCGTCGCCGAAATAAGCCAGGCAGACGCCGCCGTCCTCGCTATATTTGTGCTTGAAGGCGAGACCGGTGCCGAGGCTGACCTGGGCGCCGACGATACCGTGGCCGCCGTAGAATTTATGCTCGACGCTGAACATGTGCATCGAGCCGCCCTTGCCCTTGGAAATACCGGCGGCGCGGCCGGTCAGCTCGGCCATGATCACCCGCGGATCGATGCCGTAGGCGAGCATGTGGCCGTGGTCGCGATAGCCGGTGATGACGCTGTCGCGCTTCGGGTCCATCGCCGACTGGAGGCCGACGGCCACCGCCTCCTGGCCGATATAGAGGTGGCAGAAGCCGCCGATCAGGCCGAGGCCGTAAAGCTGGCCGGCGCGCTCCTCGAAGCGGCGGATGAGCAACATCTGGCGGTAGAATTCCAGGAGCTCCTCGCGGCTCGCGACGTAGCGGCCCGGCTGCGGCGGCCGTTGGCGATCGGCGGTCTGAGTCGGAGCGTCCTTGCTGGCGTTCGTGCGTTTCGGCGATGCGGCCCTGGCCACGGCGTGCTGCTGTCCTTTTCGGGCTTGGATTGCGGCGGCTCTATGGCGGCAAACGCGAATGCGCGCAACTCGTGCCCGGCCCTGAGGCGAAGCGTCAGCGGTCGGTGTGGATGATCACTTCGTCGGGCCGGACGAGGCCGAGGTCGCGCCGCACCAGCTCCTCGGCAAGGTCGGGATCGGCGTGACGCGGATCGAGCAGCCGGTTGCGGTGCTCGAGCCGAGCCCGCTCGGCTTCGAGGCGGGCGAGGACGACGGTGCGTTCGGCTTTCTGCCGGCGATAATCGCCCCAGGAGAGGACGCCATTGTCGCCCACGACGGCATAGCCCGCGAAGTTGGCGATGATGAGGAAGGCGACCGCGGGAAGAGCCGCGCGCCTGATCAGTGAACCCGGATTCCGTACCCCCGCCATCGATTGTCACAGAATCAGGAAAATGCCCGAGAATCAAGCGCTCATCTGAGATTATCGCCGAGACGACTCAGGGCGGCGGCGAAATGCGGTGCGGCGCGGCTCCAGGGGGTAGCCCGACTGGCGGACGATGCCGATGCGATCGGGAGCCTGGCGGTAATCATATCCGAAGGCCTGGACGCAGACATAAGGTCGGACCGGGTCGGCGGTCGCATCTTCGGCGCTGATCGGCCACAAGCCGGTACAATCTTCGATCCTGCAGAAACATGCATGCCAGCTTCCGGAACCCTGGGGAGGGCGATGCGATCGCTGACGGAAGAAGACGACCGGAGGCGGTACCGGCGCTCCGCGAAGCGAGGCCAAGGGCGAGCCGTCTTCGCCGAGCAGAAACGCCCGGTCGGCGGCCGCGCGTCTGGGCGCGTCCTGCTCGTCGCCGTCCCGTAAGGCGGCGAGGCGGCGCAGTGTCTCCTCGTCGCCAGCGCGGACCGCGGCGAGGAAGCGGTCGAAAAGGACCCTGACTTCAGCCGGGGGCAGCCCCGCCTCGCTTGTCGTTTCGAGATCGCCGAAATCCCGCCGCTCAGCTTCGCCCATCTGCCGCTCGAAGTCGGCCCGGGCCTCAGGCCGAAACGAGACGCGCCTCAACACCAGTCCGGCGCGATAGTGACAAAAGCCGGTCATCATGACGATACTGTCGAGCGATCGCGCCTGCGCACGCGCGTGGTCGGTTTCGCAATCGTGCACGATTCCGAACACGCTGCCGCGCCGCATCGGTCCTTGAAAGCCGTAGCGGCGCGCCGGGTAGAGCCCCAGCCATCCCAGATTGCGCGTGTCTTGGTAATCGGTCGCGAAGTAGCGATAAAAGCCGACGACGTCTGAATAGAAGCGATTGTAGTCGACATAACCGTCCAGGCGCACGCACCGGCCGAGCCAGCGCTCCGGTTCCCGCGCCATCTGGCGAACGTCGGCTGGGACGGCGACGCGCGCGGTGCAGGCCGTCTCCTGGGGCTGCGACTGAACGGCGGCGAGCAGCAACGAAGCGAGCGTGGCGATCACGCGCCGAATCTATCGAAAATCCCCCTTCCGGCATAGCGCGCGCTGGTGCCGAGCCCCTCCTCGATGCGGATGAGCTGATTGTATTTGGCGAGCCGGTCGGAGCGCGCCAGCGAGCCGGTCTTGATCTGTCCGCAATTGGTGGCGACGGCGAGGTCGGCGATGGTTGTGTCCTCGGTTTCGCCCGAGCGGTGGGACATGACCGAAGTGTAGCCCGCGCGGTGGGCCGTCTCGACCGCTTCCAGCGTCTCGGTGAGCGTTCCGATCTGGTTGACCTTGATCAGGATCGAATTGGCTATGCCTCCTTCGATGCCGCGCACCAGCCGCTTCGGATTGGTCACGAACAGGTCGTCGCCGACCAGCTGGACCTCGCGGCCGAGCCGCTCGGTGAGCAGCTTCCAACCCTCCCAATCATCCTCGGCCATACCGTCCTCGATCGAGCGGATCGGATAGTCTCGGGCGAGCTCGGCGAGCCAGTCGGCCATTTCGGCGGACGAGAAGACTTGCCCCTCCCCTTCCATCCGGTAGGCGCCATCGCGATAATATTCCGTCGCCGCGCAATCGACCGCGAGGACGACGTCGTCGCCGGGCTTGTAGCCCGCCTGCTCGACCGACCGCATGATAAAATCGAGCGCGTCCCGAGTCGAAGCGAGGTTCGGCGCGAAACCGCCTTCGTCGCCTACAGCCGTCGAAAGTCCCGCCTCGTGCAGGCGCTTCTTCAGCGTATGGAAGATCTCCGACCCGCAGCGCACCGCCTCGCAGAGGCTGTCGGCGCCGACGGGCATCACCATGAACTCCTGGAAGTCGATCGGATTGTCGGCATGCTCGCCGCCGTTCAGGATGTTCATCATCGGCACCGGCAGCAGGCTCGCCGAGACGCCGCCCACATAACGGTAAAGCGGGAGGCCGCGTGCGTCGGCGGCAGCCTTGGCCACGGCGAGGCTCACGCCCAGGATCGCGTTGGCGCCGAGCCGGCTCTTGTTCTCGGTCCCGTCGAGGTCGATCAGCAGCGAGTCGATCTCGGCCTGGTCCTCGGCGTCGAGCCCAACGACCACCTCGCTGATCTCGCCGCGGACCGCATCGACCGCCTGACTGACACCCCTGCCGAGCCAGCGGCCCTTATCGCCGTCCCTCTTCTCGACCGCCTCATGCGCTCCCGTCGAGGCGCCGGAGGGCACCGCTGCGCGCCCCGTCGAGCCGTCTTCGAGCAGGACTTCGACCTCGACGGTCGGATTGCCGCGGCTGTCGAGGATCTGGCGGGCGTGCAGGTCGCGAATCGCGGTCATCTTGTTACGGCCTCGTCATGAACTATCTTGGGATGCGAGCGCGGCTTATCGGGCCGCCGGGGGAGACGCAACTTTCCCGGCGGGGCCGGAACGGAAGCCGCCGCGCGAGTGTTTGTGGGAGACGGAATCAACCCCACGTAGAGCTTACGGAGATCAGACATGCCCCCTCGCGACCAAGACCTTCCGGAAGGCACCGACAAGATCGTGGCCGGCGCATCGAAGACAGACACCGGAGCTGGCTCGGATACCGGCACCGGCACCGGCACAGGCGGTGCTCGCGGCGGTAGCGGCGGCGGAGGCTCCGGCGGCGGGTTCGTCGCGCGGGGAAGCGCCAACGACACCGGCGACGCGTCCGACGGCGGCAGCGGCGCCGGGTTCTCGGCGGACAAGATCGTCGGCCAGGTCCGCGAGCAGGTCACGAACCTGCGCGAGCAGGCGACCGGCAAGGCGCGCGAATTCGCCGAGGGCGGCAAGGACCGGACGACGCAGCTGCTCGACGACCTTTCCGAGATCATCCACGACGCCGCGCGGTCGATCGACGACCGGCTCGGCGATCAATATGGCGAATATGCCCACAAGGCCGGCGACGCGATCGCCGGGCTGGCGGGAAACCTTCGCGACAAAAGCCTCGAGGATCTGGTCGAAGGCACGCGCTCGATCGTCCGCAAGAGCCCGGCCGTCACCGTCGGTACCGCGGCCCTGCTCGGCTTCGTGCTCGTTCGACTGGTCAAGAGCGGTCTCGAGCCGAACGACGGCGGCGGCACCGGCGACGGCGGCGGGCGCACCGGCGGAGGCCGTTCCGGCGGCGGAGCCTGAGGCTTGGACGCCCCGGTCCGCGATCCCCAGCAGGAATCGATCGGCGAGCTCGTCTCGCGGCTGATCGACGAAGCGCGCGAAGTCGCGCGAACTGAGGTCGACCTTTACAGGCAGATCGCTCTTCGCCGCTCGGCCAAGGCGAAAAGCGGGCTCGTCCAGCTGGTCGCGGCGGGAGTCCTTGCCTGGTTCGCCGGTCTCGCGTTGACCTTCGGAGCCGTGCTGGCGCTGGCCACACTGATCGGCCCGCTCGCCGCCGGTCTCGGGCTCGCGCTCGCGATGGCGGGGCTCGCTTACATGCTTCTCCGCAAGGGTCTGGCCGGAATGAAGGCGCTTTCCGGCGACGAGGAGGAACGCGCGGCGATCGAGCGGGGCGAGAACCGGCCATGAATGCACAGGCGATCGAAGCGGCGAAGCGCGAGGCGGAAGCGGCTCGGCGGCGGCTCGATTCGACTTTGGCGGCGCTGCAGCAGCGGCTCCACCCCAAGTCGCTCGCGACCGAGGCCTGGGACGGCGTCAAGGAGAAGAGCAGCGATCTCGCCGAGGGTGCGCTCGACGCAGTAAAGCAGCGGCCCGCCGCAGTCTCGCTGGCGATCGGCGCTACATTGCTGTTCTTCGCGCGGCGGCCGCTGGGCCGCGCCGTCGGCCGTGCCTTCTTGCGGGGCGACGAGAATGAGGAAGATGGGCGGATCACCACCCGCATCGATACGACAAGCGACAATTATCACGCGGCCGCGCCGCTCATCGACGCGCCGCTCAGCAAAGGAGTGCGTTCGAGATGACCGATACCAGGACCGAGACGACCGGCACCGACACGAGCGGCGGCGGCGGCACCCGCCAGCGCAGCCGCGCCGGCGAGGCCTATGAAGCGACTCGGGCGCGCACCAGCGCCGCGTTCGCCGGCGTTCGCGAGCGCGCCGCCGGTGCGGGACGCCGGACGGGCGAGGAGATCAGCGCCAACCCGATGGCGGCGGTTGCCGGCGGCTTCGCGCTCGGCGCCCTCGTCGCCGCGGTCCTGCCCCGCACCGAGCGCGAGGCCGAGCTGCTCGGCGGCGTCGGCAACAGGATCACCGAAGCCGCCCGCGAGGCGACGCGGTCCGCGGTCGACGCGGGCCGCCAGCAGGTGGAAGAGATTTCGGAGACTGCGGCGACGCGAGTCGGCGAGGCGGTGATCGGCGCGGTCGCCAGCGCGACCGGCGCCGGCGGCGAGAACAAGGGCTGAGCGCAGGGACAGTCACTTTCCGCACCGCCGACGAGAATCGGTCACGGTGTCGCCTGAAAGTGACTGTCCCCTCTTACAAACGCACCCTAAAGCGGCGCGATGAGCAAGCTTCACCTCGTGTTCGGAGGCCGGGTCACGGACCCGCAGGGCCTCGACTTCGACCTCTCGACGATCGACATTGTCGGCCTCTATCCCGATTATGCGAGCGCGCTCGACGCGTGGCGGGGCAGCGCCCAGCGCACGGTCGACGACGCCGAGATGAAATATGTCGTCGTCCATCTCCACCGGCTGCTCGAGCCGGAGATAAGCGGGAAATAATTCCTCCCTGCCGCGAAGCGGTGGGGAGGAACTAGGCTCTGCGGTAGCGGAACAGAAGGAGCGGCCGCGCCAACGCGATCCCGACGAGGAAGCCGCCGATATGCGCGCCGATAGCGATGCCGACATTGAGCTGCCGCGAAACGATGCCGATCCCCACCTGCAGGCCGATCCATGCCGCCATCAGCCACAAGGCCTGGAGCCAGAGCGCGAGCGTCGGGCTCTTCACCCGGACCTTGTTGCGGCCGAACAGCATCGCATAGGCGCCGAGCACCGCCGAGATCGCGCCGCTCGCGCCGATCATCGGTGCGGTGCTGTGCGGATCGAAAGCGAAATGGCCCGCGGCGGCGGCATACGCGCCCAGCACGTAGAGCAGAACGATCGCGACCGGTCCCAGCACCCCTTCGACGGCGCGGCCGCAGAACAGCAGGAACAGGAGATTGAAGAGGAGGTGAACCCAGCCGATATGGACCAGGGTCGCGGTCAGCGGCGTGAGCCACAGGGGGACGCCGGGCCCGTAGCCGTCGAAGCTGAAGCGGTAGGGCAGGAAGCCGGCCCAGCTCATCGCGCGCAATTGGACCCCGGCCATCTCGGCCAGGACGAAGGCGGCCGCCGTCGCGGCGGCGATGGCGAGCGTCGCCCTCGCCGTGCGCCAGCTCTCGGGTGGCCGCACAGCTGCGAGCCTCAGAGAAATTCGATCTTCTCGATCTCGTAATATTTGTCGCCGGAAGGGGCGGAAAACTCGACCTCGTCGCCGACGTTGCGGCCGATCAGCGCGCGGCCGAGCGGCGAATTGTAGCTGATCCGGCCGATCCGCGCGTCCGCCTCGGTCTCGCCGACGATCTGGTACTTCACCTTGTTGTCGTTCTCGTCGAGCAGGTGGACGGTGGCGCCGAACACGACCTTGTCGCCGGAAAGCGTCGTCGGATCGATCACCTGGGCGCGGCTGAGGCGGTCCTCTATGTCGGCGATCTGCGCCTCGACCTGGCCCTGG
>DASVSD010000015.1:0-77370 GCA_036388255.1 Allosphingosinicella sp.
CCGCAACTGACAGCACGCTTCCGGGGTGCTACGGCTCGCAGATGAAGCTGCCCTCGCTCCTCGCCTTTGCCGTGCTCACCCTGCCGCTCGGCGGCTGCGTCGCGGGCATCGCTGCCAAGGCCGTCGGCGCCGCAGTGCGGGCAGCGGATCGGCCCGGCGCACCTCCTACGCAGGACCCGGGACCGGCGGCGCGACAGGCGTGCACCGCCGAGGCCGAGCGGCGCGGCACGGTGCGGATCATCGACACCGAGTATCGCAGCGCCTCCAGGCTGATCGTCTGGGGCACGGTGGAAGCCGCCGGCAAGCGCCAGTCGTTCGAGTGCCGCTACGAAGGCAAGATAGCCGGTTTCAAGCTGCGCACGCTCTAGCTGCGCGGCTTCCGCTCGCCCGCCGGCCCTTGCCTCACGCGCCGCCGCGAACGACCGCGCGGCCGTCCGCCTCGAGCCGGCCGATCAGATCCTCGACGCAGCTTTCGAGCAGGGCGGGGTCGGTGCTGCGGATCACGAAATCGGCTCCGACCTTGCCGTCGCGGAAAAAGGGGTAGCTGCCGATCTGGGTTCCCTCGTGCGCGCGCTCGGTCTCGCGCAGCAGCTGCGCGACCTCGCTTTCCGGCACCCAGCAGCCGATCGTTTGCGACAGCATCGGCTTGCCGCCCTCGATCGTCCCCGACAACGCCTCCAGCATCAGCGTGGTGATGTGCGGCACGCCCGCCAGGATGAAGATGTTGCCGACCCTGATGCCGGGGGCGCCCGACAGGCGGTTCTCGATCAGCTCGGCGCCGGCAGGCACCCGCGCCATCCGCAGCCGCGCCTCGCTGATGCCGCCCCTGCTGGCATAATAGTCTTCGAGGATGGCGCGGGCGCGCGGATGCACGACCACCTCGACGCCAAGCGCGGCGGCGATGGCGTCGACGGTGATGTCGTCGTGGGTCGGGCCGATGCCGCCGGTGGTGAAGAGATAGTCGTTCTGCGCCCTGAGTGCGTTCACTGCCGCGACGATCCTGTCCTCGACGTCCGGCACCACCCGCACTTCGGAGAGGCGGATGCCCTGCAGATTTAGCCAGGCGGCGATCTGCGCGACGTTGCGGTCCTGGGTGCGGCCCGACAAGATCTCGTCGCCGATGATGACGAGCGCGGCAGTCCATATCCGTTCGGTGGCCATGGCGCCTGCTTAGCGCCGCCGCTGCTCCCACGCAAAGCCGCCGCGGGGGCTGGCAATGCCGCGCCGCGGGCGATAAGGCGCCGCCACGCCCATGCTGGGGCGTCGCCAAGTGGTAAGGCACCGGTTTTTGGTACCGGCATTCGCAGGTTCGAATCCTGCCGCCCCAGCCAAAACCCATCGCGCAGTAAGCGGCGTCAGACGTCCGCTGGCTCGCTAGGCGCGGTATGGGCGACGATCAGCGCTTCGATGTCGGGAATGGGGCGGCCGCTCATTTCCTTGTTGATTGTGCATGCCAGGCGCTGCTCGACCTGCTTGGTCAATGCGGCCCGCAGCACGCCGAGCGCTTTGGGCGGGGCCACGACGCACAGATGGTCGAAGTCGTTGCGCAGCGCCCGCCGGTTGACGTTCACGTAAAGAAGCCGCATTGCGCCGGGAACCGCAGCTTCGGAGACCCTCATGAGCCCAATCACCACCCGGCGTCACGGCGACATCCTCATCGTCAGCTCGAACAATCCGCCGGTCAACGCCCTCGGGCACGCGGTGCGCGAGGGTCTGGTCAAGGCGATCGAGGAAGCCGACGCCGACGATGCGGTGAAGGCGGTGGTGATACGATGCGAGGGCCAGACCTTCTTCGCCGGCGCCGACATCAGCGAGTTCGGAACGCCCAAGTCGTTCGAATATCCGGCCCTGCCGCAGGTCGTCGACATCATCGAGAATTGCACCAAGCCGGTGGTCGCCGCGATCCACGGCACCGCCTTCGGCGGCGGGCTCGAAGTGGCGCTGGCCTCGCATTACCGCGTCGTCGTCCCGTCCGCCAAGCTCGGCGTGCCCGAAGTGAAGCTCGGCCTCCTCCCGGGCGCGGGCGGGACCCAGCGCCTGCCGCGCGCGGCCGGAGTCCGTCTCGCGCTCGAAATGGCCGCCACGGGCAATCCGATCGGCGCCCGCGAGGCAAGCGACGCGGGGCTGGTCGACCGGATCGTCGAGGGCGATCTCGAGCAGCATGCGGTGGCCTTCGCCGACGAGGTGAAGGCCGTGCGGCCGATCCCGAAGACCAGCGAACGCGACGACAAGCTCGGCGAAGCGCGCGACAATCCCGGCCTGTTCGATGCCTTCCGCCAGGCCAATGCGCGCAAGTTCCGCGGCTTCGACGCCCCCGAGGCGAACATCCGGGCGATCGAGGCGGCCGTCGCCCGCCCCTATGCCGAGGGCGTGCAGGAAGAGCGGCGGATGTTCATGGAGCTGATGAGCGGAACGCAGGCGCGCGCGCAGCAATATTTCTTCTTCGCCGAGCGCAAGGCGTCGAAGATCGAGGGCCTGCCCGAGGACACGAAGCCGCGCGACATCCGCAGGGTCGGCGTGATCGGGGCGGGCACGATGGGCGGCGGCATCTCGATGAACTTCCTCTCCGCCGGGATTCCGGTGACGATCGTCGAGCAGCAGCAGGACGCGCTCGACCGGGGAACCGGCGTGATGCGCAAAAACTACGAGGCGTCGGCCGCCAAGGGCCGGATGACGGCCGATCAGGTCGCGGGCGCGATGGGGCTGCTGACGCCGACGCTCAGCCTCGACGACCTCGCCGACTGCGATCTCATCATCGAGGCGGTGTTCGAGAATATGGACGTCAAGAAGGAGGTGTTCGGCAAGCTCGACAGGATCGCGAAGCCGGGCGCGATCCTCGCTTCCAACACCTCCTACCTCAACATCGATGAGATCGCCGCGAGCACCTCGCGGCCGCAGGACGTGGTCGGCCTCCACTTCTTCTCGCCCGCCAACGTCATGAAACTGCTCGAGGTCGTCCGCGGCGCGAAGACGGCGCCGGACGTTTTGGTGACGTCGATGATGCTCTCCAAGAAGATCCGCAAGGTCGCGGTCGTGGCGGGCGTCTGCTACGGGTTCATCGGCAACCGCATGCTGATGCCGCGCCAGGTCCAGGCCAACCGCCTGCTCCTCGAAGGCGCCACGCCCGAGCAGATCGACCGCGTCCATGTCGAGTTCGGGATGCCGATGGGCCCGTTCCAGATGGCCGACCTCGCCGGGGTCGACATCGGCTGGCACCGCGACCCGGCCCGGATCGAGAATGTCCGCGACGCGCTCTGCGCCGCCGACCGCTGGGGCCAGAAGAAGGGCGCCGGCTTCTACGATTACGACGAGAAGCGCCGCCCCACCCCCTCGCCGGTGGTCGCGAAGATCATCGACGATTTCCGCGTGAAGGAGGGCGTCGAGCCGCGCGAGATCTCCGATCAGGAGATCATCGAGCGCACCCTCTACACGATGGTCAACGAGGGCGCGAAGATCCTCGAGGAAGGCATGGCCCAGCGCGCCTCGGACATCGATGTCGTGTGGGTCTACGGCTATGGCTGGCCGGTCTATCGCGGCGGCCCGATGTTCTGGGCAGACACCGAGGGCCCGGCGAAGATCGTCGAGGGGCTGCGGCGCCAGCAGGAGCGGCTGGGCGGCGATTTCACCTTGTCGAACCTGCTTGTCTCCAAGGCCGAAGCGGGAGAGAAGTTCACGCGGTGACTGCGTGAAAGGAACCCGATGTTCGATTTGCTCGCCGCCGCTTTGCTCGCGGCTCCGGCGCCGGCGCCGGCCGCACCCAGAGTGATCATGCTGCGCTGCCACATGATGGAGTGCGGCTGGTATCGGCCTCTCACGTCGCGCGCGGTTCGCCAGGGCGAGGGCTGGAGCCTCCTCCGCGTCACCGCACGGCACGGCACGTCGGTCCACCGCCCGGGGAGCCGCGGAGGGTCGCATTACCCGGCGCGCTACCGCCCAGGCCTTCCGATCCGCTGGGACGCCCAGCCGAGCGTTGGCTGGGTCCTTTGCTCGCCGAGAGCCCCGGTTTCGATGTTCCGGAGCGAGGACGGGACCTGGATCGCCCACAAGCTGAACCTGTTCGACCTGCCCGGTTTCGCCGAATCGTCCGCCTATATCTATCTCGACGCCTGCCACGGCCTCGGCCGCGACGCTCTGGAGGACCGGCCGCGGCTCCGCGAGCTCGGCTATTCGGACTCCGAGCCGTCGCAGCAGCTGGAGCTCAGGACCCCCGAAGAGATCCTCGAGCATCTGCCGCGCTGATGCCGCCTCGAACGAGAGGAACATGGCACCGGGGATCGTTCCTGCTCAGATACGGGCGCTGAAGGCCGTTCGTGCGTTGGAGGGCGATGGATCAGCTCGCTCTGTTCGACCCCCCTACCGGCGCTCCCGAGGGCATTGCTTACGCGCCCGAGCTCATCGGCGCGGAGGAGGAACGTGCGCTGATCGAGCGGTTTGCTGCCCTGCCCTTCGCGCCGTTCGAATTCCACGGCTTCCTCGGCAAGAGGCGCACCGTCTCGTTCGGCCATCAATATCGTTTCGACGGCAGCGGCCTGGCCGAAGCCGAGCCGATCCCGGACTGGCTCGAACCGCTCCGCGCCCGTGCCGCCGCCTTTGCGGGACTGGAGCGGGACGCCCTCGTCCATGCCCTGCTGATCGAATATGACGAAGGCGCGGGCCTGGGCTGGCACCGCGACCGGCCCGTGTTCGGCGACGTCGTCGGAGTGTCGCTGCTCTCCGAGGCCCCGCTCCGCTTCCGGCGCAAGCTGGGGGACAAGTGGCAGCGATTCACGCTGCAGGCGGCCCCCCGCTCGGCTTATTGCCTGCGGGGAGCCGCCCGGACCGAGTGGGAGCACAGCCTCGCCCCCGTGGCTGCGCTCCGCTACTCGGTGACCTTCAGAACTCTGCGCTGATCCTTCGAGGCGGGCTTCGTCAAGCTCAGCCCTTCCTCAGGATGAGCGTTTTTCCACTCCGCTCATCCTGAGGAGGGTCTGAGTAGCGCGAAGCGCGTATCGAAGACCCGTCTCGAAGGATCGCCGGGCGCAGCGAAGGGGACGGCTCCCCCCGGAACCGTCCCCTCGCGCCCCCGCCTCTAGCTGTAGAAGATGTGGAGGCCGATCCGGTCCTGGCGGGCGAGGCGGCGGCCCCAGCTCGGCGACACGTAATCGGCATGGTACCAGAGCACGTCGCTGTCGACCGCGCGCGCGGTGCCGGCCAGCGCGATCCGGGCGATGGCGACGGCATTGCTCCACGCCTCGGACGAGCGGTCGGCATTCGGGATGCGGCCGGTGCGGTTGACGAAGGAGAATTGCCAGGGCTGCTCGACCACCTCGCAAATGGTGTCCGGATAACGCTCGGAGCGGACCCGGTTGAGGACGACGTCGGCGACCGCGAGCTGGCCCTTCAGCGGCTCGCCGCGCGCTTCGAAATAGACCGCGCTGGCGAGGCAATCCTGCTCCCGGCTGTCGGTCTCGACGCGGGCGGCGCTCGCCACCTGCTGCTCGAGCGTGCCCGAGAAAGCTGCCGTCGCGATCGGTGCGGTCTGGCCGGGAGCGCTGACGCCGGTGGCAGCGGACAGGGCGAAGGCAGCGACGGCAAGCGCCGCGGCACGAAACGTGCGGATCATCGAACCTCGTTCTTTTCAGTGCGGTGTGCTGATCCCCCGGATGCGGCTCGCGCATCCCGATCAGGTCCCCGTCTCGCATTTGCCGCCGGCCCTCAGGCTCTGGCGGCGCCCGCTCTCGCGTTCATTCGCTGCAGGGTCCCTGACCTATGTTGCGAGTCGAAGCAACAGCGCACCGCCACATTTCGGACGAAATGGTTAACGCTGTCGGTGAGTTGAGGAACGAACGTAAATCCAACGTAAACTCAATCGCTTGAGTAGATTTGCGGCCGAGGCCGCGGCCGGAATGGGGTGTGGCAGCGGGTTGAGACCGTGACGCGCCCGGTCTAAACCCGCGGCGGCGGAGGGGAGGAAAAGGGCGCTGTCATGGCCTATTGGCTGCTGAAATCCGAGCCGGGGAGCTACTCGTGGGACGACCTGCTGCGCGACGGTGCCACCGAATGGGACGGCGTCCGCAACCCGGCCGCGCGCCTCCACCTCAAGGCGATGAAGCCCGGCGACGAGGCCTTCTTCTACCATAGCGGCGATGTCCGCGCCGCGGTCGGCATCATGCGAATTGCCCGCGGCGCGCAGCCCGACCCGAAGGACGCGAACTGGGTCGCCGTCGCCGTCGCGCCGGTGCGCGCTCTCGCGCGCCCGGTGACGCTCAAGGAGATCAAGGCCGAGCCCCGCCTCGCCGGAATGGAGCTGATCCGCCAGTCCCGCCTCTCCGTCTCGCCGGTGCGCGAGGAGGAATGGGCGGCGGTCCTCGAGCTGGCGGACCGCCCCGCTTAGGCGAAGGGCGCTTCCCTCACAGCAGGAAGTCGGACGCGATCAGGGTCACGGCCGTGTCGAGCTGGATCAGGAAATCGGCCTTGCCGTCGCCGTTCACGTCGCCGCTGACGAAGGTGTCGCCGCCGGACTGCTCGTAGCGCAGCTGGCCCGCCCGGTTCGAGAATGCGGCCGCGCCGATGAAGGCGAAGCTCTGATTGCCCCCCGAATTGAGGTTGGCGTCGAGGGCGCTGAGGTTGATCTTGTCGCCCTCGGCGCGGATGAAGTCGACGATGAGGTCGGGCGCGGCGACATTGCTCTCGGCGGCCGAGGCGAGGACGAAGCGGTCGGTGCCGGTCCCGCCGATCAAAGTGTCCGCGCCGAGCCCGCCGGTGATCGCGTCATTGCCCGCGCCGCCGTCGATGATGTCGGCGCCGCCGCCCCCGCTCAGCGTGTCCGAGCCGCCGAGGCCGTAGATCGTGTCCTCGAGTTCGGTTGCGCGCGGCTGCCCGGAGACGCTCGACGTCGTCGAGATGGTGTTGCTCGCCGACGTGCCCACGATCGTGTTGCCCTCGCGGACGTTGGTGACGGTCACGCTCAGCGCCTGGCTGTCGCTGAACGCGCCGTCGCTCGCCGAGACGACCACTTCGTAGACGTTGTTCGCGCCCGCATCGCCAGGCGCTTCGTGGTTGGGCGCGACGGCAAAGGCGAGCGCGCCGGTCGCGGCGTGGATCGTGAACCGCGCGGCGTCGGCGCCTCCGGCGATCGCGTAGACCAAAGCGGCGCCCTCGGGGTCGGTCGCCGCGACCGTCGTGACGTTGCGACCGTTCTCGCCGATCGACAGCGACGCGCTCGCACCGCCCCCGTTCGAGGTGATCGCCAGCGCCTCGTTGACGTCGCCGACCCGGACCGACACCGCCTGGCTGTCGGCAAAGGTGCCGTCGCTCGCCGACACGACGACCTCGTAGACATTGTCGCCGCCGACATCCCCGGGCGCCTCGAAATTCGGCGCGGAGAGGAAGGCGAGCGCGCCGGTCGCGGCGTCGATCGCGAAAAGATGGGCGTCGGCTCCCCCCGCGACCGCATAGGCCACCGCGCCGCCGTCGGCGTCGCTGGCCGCGACGGTCGAGACCGCGGCCTGGTTCTCGGCGACGGTGACGCTGGAAGATGCGCCGCCCCCGCCCGAGCTGATCGTGACCCCCTCGTTGACGTCGTCGACGGCCACCGCCACCGACTGGATGGCCGTAAAGGCGCCGTCGCTCGCCGAGACCAGCACCGCGTAGATATTGTCGCCGTCCGCGTCGGCCGGAGCCTCGAAATCGGGAGCGGAGAGGAAGCGCAGCGCTCCCGTGGCGGCGTCGATCGCGAACAGGGCCGCGTCCGCTCCGCCGGCGATGGCGTACGCGACCGAGTCGCCGTCGGCGTCGCTGGCGGCGATTGCGGCAGCCGCGGTCTCATTCTCGAGGACGGAGGCGGTCGCCGCCGAGGTGATGGCCACGCCTTCATTGACGTTGCCGACCGTGACCTGGAGCGTCTGCCAGGTCGTATAGGTGCCGTCGCTGGCGCCGACATCCACGTCGTAGACATTGTCCCCGTCCGCGTCGCCGGGCGCTTCGAAATCCGGCGCGGAGACGAAGGCGAGCGCGCCGGTCGCCGCGTCGATCGTGAAGAGCGACGCATCGGCGCCGCCCAGGATCGCGTAAGCGGGGACCGTGCCGTCCGGGTCGTAGCCGACGACATTCGTCACCGCGGCATTGTTCTCGCCGACTGCGATTGCGGCGCTGGTGCCGCCGCCGTTCGAGCTGATGAAGATCCCCTCATTTTCGTTGACCACGGTGACCGCAAAGGCCTGGGCGGCGCTCGACGCCCCCGAAGCCGCGACGACGGTGACTTCGTAGACATTGTCGCCGTCGGCGTCGGCCGGCGCCTCGAAATCGGGGCGGTCGTCGAAGACGAAGGTGAGCGCGCCGCTGTCCGGGTCGATCGCGAACAGGCCGGCATCGGCGCCGCCCGAGATCGAATAAGCGACCGGGCCGCCGTCCGGGTCCACGGCCGCGACCGCGCCGACCTGCCGGCCATTCTCGCTCATCGCCAGGGCGACCGAGCCGGCGCCGGCATAAGAGACGATGGCGAGGTCCTCGTCGACGTTTCCGACCGTCACCGACAGATGCTGGTGGTCGCCATATTCGCCGTCGCTCGCGCGGACGGCGACCTCGTAGACATTGTCGCCGTCGGCGTCCGCCGGCGCTTCGAAATCGGGCGTCGCGAGGAAGAACAGGTCGCCGGTCAGCGCGTCGATCTCGAACAGCGCAGCGTCCGCTCCCCCAGAAATGGAGAAAGCGAGAGCATCGCCGTCGACGTCAGCCGCCGCGACCTTGATCACATAAGGGTGGCTCTCATCGGCGGATACGCTCGCCACGTCGCCCCCGCTGCCCGACGTGATCGATACGCCTTCGTTGACGTTCTCGACCAGGAACTGGATCAGCTGGAAGGTGCTGAGCTCGCCGTCGCTGGCGGTGACGACGACGTTGTAGAAATTGTCCTCGCCGCCGTCGACCGGCGCCTCGTAATCGGGCGCTGCGGCCAGGCTCAGCACGCCGGTCGCCGCGTCGATCACGAACAGGCCGGCGTCGCCGCCGCCGGTGATCGAATAAACCACCGGGCCCGGCGCGCCGTCGTCGGTCGCGACGACCGTCGTCACCGCGGTCTCGCCTTCGCGGATGCGCACCCCCGTCGACGAGGTGCCGCCGCCGTCCGACACGATCGTCGGCCGCTCGTTGGGCACGACGATCTCGTTGGTGAAGATCCGCGCCTTCACCTCGTCGTCGTCGGCGCCGGTGCCGTTGGCGTCGCTCCAGCTGACCACGAACTTGCCGTCGCCCAGGCCGACGATCCCCGGCTCGGCCTGGTTGCCTCCGGTCTGGCCGTTGGCGAGCTGCGGTCCGCCGACCGGCTGGCCCTCGGCATCGAACACCTGGACGGCGATCGACCGGCCGGAGCCGTCGCCGGGAAGCTCGGCGCCTTCGGTGGTCCAGGCGAGCGCATAGCCGCCGTCCGCGAGGGCGGTCAGCTCGGGCCCGACCTGGACGCCGCCCAGCGCGGTGGCGACGCTGGCTTCAGCCCCGACGGGTACGCCGGCGGCGGTGAAGACCTGGACGTGATGCGCCGAGGACGAATACCAGGCGACCGCGAAATTGCCGTTGGCGAGCACCGCCACCGACGATCCGACGGAAGCCGTGTTGGCGACGACGATCTCGCCGCCGATCTTCGCGCCGGCAGCGTCGAACAGACGGGCCTTGATCAGGCCGCCGGCGCCGGTGTCCGTCCAGCTGACGACGTAGCCGCCGTCGGCGAACGCGGCGACCGATGCGTCGAACTGGCTGCGGAAGGTCGCGCTGTTGACCAGGACGTCGCCGCCGACGGCCGCGCCGTTGCGGTCGAACGCGCGCAGATGGACGCCGAGCCGGTCGGCGTCTCCGCCCGCGGTCCGTTCGTCCTCCCAGGCGACGGCGAAGCCGCCGCCGGCGAGCGCCGCCACGTCCGGCTCGTTCTGGCCGAACGCGTTGACCGTCGACTGGATGATCTGGAAGGCCGGCGCGGCCGCGGACCCGCCATCGTCGAACAGCCGCGCGTAGAGCCCGCCGTTCGTCCAGGCGACGACGAAGCCGCCCCCGGTGAGCCCGGCGACCGTCGGGCTGGAGCCGCCCGAGCCGAGCGTCAGCTCGCCGCCGACCGCCGCGCCGTCGGCGCTGAAGACCTGGCCCTTGAGCAGCCGGTTGACCGAGGTGCCGGGCGTCGCTTCGTACCAGACGACCACGAAATTGCCGTTGGCGAGCCTGGCGACGGCGCTGTCATATTGCGACCGCTCGTAGGTCGAGTTGACCGTGAATTCCGGCCCAGCCGGCGCATAGCTCGCCGCTTCGTCTTCACCCGCGGCCTCGTTCGCGCCAGCGCCCTGTACGATCATGCTCACCCCCACCCGGATATGGCGAAGGGTTAGGCGGCGCTGAGTTTACGACAGGTAAAGGCCGCTATGAGGGATCGCCGGCCCCCGCCCCTCACCATTCCTGAACGATGAAGCGGTGCCAGCGCGCCGTATAGCCGCGCTGCTCCATTTCCGCGCGGCGCCGCGCCGATTCGGCAGTGTCGTGCTCGACCCGCCCGTCCGACCAGGTGATCTGCCATTCCGAATAAGTCTGCATGTTGCATTCTTCGTTCGAGCGGCCGGGGTGGTCGACCCAGCACACCTCGTAGCGCCGCTCGCGCCGCCCGGTCTGATAGGCGCTCCCGCCGCCGCCGTGGCCGCCGCCGCCGCCGCAATTGCGTCCGTTCCCGCCGGGATCGGACGGGTCGCTGTCGGAGCATCCGCTGCGCGTCCCGCCTCCCGCGGAGCCGCCTCGCCCGTTGCCGATCGGATCGGACGGATCGCGATCGGTCACTCCGCTGCGATTGCCGCCGCCCGCACCGCCGCGCCCGTTGCCGATCGGATCGGAGGGGTCGCGGTCGGTGATGCCGCTGCGCGAGCCTCCGCCGCCGCGCCCGCGCCCGATCGGGTCGGACGGGTCGCGGTCCGTCACCTGCACCGCGCCTGCTTCGCCGGAGACGGCGAGCAGCCCGCCCCCGGCGACGGCCGACCCGGCCACGGTGGCAAGGAACGAGCGGCGGTTGAGATTGCGCGTCGGCTTCATGGCGGACCCCCTGTTTCACGCGTGGTGAAAACAGGCCTCGGCGCACCCCGTGCGAGGCCGAGCGCTCGAATGGTTCATGCCGGGCGAGTCGCTCAGGCAGAGCATAGTGGGTCGGGACGGGGCGTGCAAAACCGGGCGCGGCTGTTCGCAGCGCACTCCCGAGGGAGCGTCCGACCCCTTGCAGTGCCTGCGGCTGACAGAAGCATTCCTCAATGGTAGGGATGCGGCAACAGGGGATCGGGGAGGTCCGATGGGCTATATCGTGGGCGCCGCCATCGCGCTCGGCGTCGCGGCGTTCGCCGCTCTCAGCGGCTTCGACCGCGACCGCGCTTTCTGGCCGACCGTGCTGATCGTCACCGCTTCTTATTATGTCCTGTTCGCTGCGCTCGCCGCGGCGAATTCGGCGCTCGCGCCCGAGATCCTGTCGCTCGCTTTGTTCGCGGCGCTCGCCGTCATCGGCTTCAGGACCAGCTTGTGGGTGGTGGCCGCCGGCCTCGCCGCCCACGCCGTCTTCGACCTCCTGCGCGGCGGCCTCATTGCCAATCCGGGCGTTCCCGTTTGGTGGCCGGACTTCTGCATCGGCTTCGACGTCGCCGCCGCGGCGTGCGTGGCGTGGTTGCTGATGCGCCGCGGCGTGGCCACGCCGCGGCGCTGAGGGCAAACGGAGACGACGGGGGCTCGCCGGAGCGATGAGTAGGAGGATGCGCGCGCTCTTTGCCCTGTCCACGATTCTGATCGTCGCGTGCGGCTCGGAGCCCGCGCCAGCGCCCGCAGACGCCGGGGCCGGATCGGAGGACTCTTTGCGCGGACCAAGCGGAACGCCGCCCGATCCGCCCGCGCCTCCGCCGCCGGTGGAGAGCCTGCTGGGCCTGGTCCCGCTGGACGATACGGAGGTCCGCGCCGAGCTCGGTGCGGGTCCCTTCTGTACCCTGAGCGACGGCGGGCGCCCGCTGATGGCGGCCAGGGTGGGCGGCGCGGTCGTCAAGGATCGCGGCAGGATCGTCCGTCTCATGCCGGAAGCGCGCGACTGGACCGCTTTGGGCGAAGGCGGGCGGTTCGCCTCGGCGGAGCTGACGGTCGAGGTCGATGCCGGCGCGCTCGTCGGGCGCTATGAGGAACTCGTCGAGCGGGATGCGAGCGTGACGGTCGCGCGCGCCGGGCGCAGCTTCGCGGTGTCGCACGGACCGCGATGGGCCTGCGGGTCCTGAGTCCCGCTTCGCGATCGCCGCTGCGGGCGCGAACCTACCAGATCCGCTCCACGCCGAACGCGTCGAACGCCGCTTCGTTCGAGACCAGCGGGACGCCCTCGATCCGCGCCTGGGCGATCAGCAGCCGGTCGAACGGGTCCTTGTGCTCGGCCGAAAGCAGCCCCGCTTCCCTCGCATGAGCGAAGGTCACCGGAAGGACGTCACAACCGGTCTCGAGCAGCACGGGCTCGAACCGGTTCACCAGCGCGGCGAACCCCGGCAGCTTCCCGAGCCTGTGCTTCAGGCAGATTTCGTAGACCGACACGGAGCTGACCAACTTTTCCGCAGCGGCGCCCAAGGCGTCGGCGGCGCGGCGGGAGAGACGGGGGTTGGCTTCCACCGCCCACAAAAGCGTGTGAGTGTCGAGAAGCAGCCTCAATCCGCCTGGCCGTTCCAGCGGGCGAGTTCCTCGTCCGGAAGCGGATCGAAGAAGCTGTCATCGAAGGCAACCTGCCCCTTGAGCGCGCCGAGCAGCGGCTTCTTCTTCTTTGGCGGCGCCGGCGGCACTATCCGGGCGACGACCCGATTGCGGTTGGTGATCTCGACCTCGCGGCCCTCGGCTACGTGCCGCAGCAGGCGCGAGAGGTGGGTCTTGGCTTCATGGACGCTGACGCTGGTCATGAAGGCTATTTAGTCAAGTTGTTGACTAAGTTCAAGCCGCCTCGCTCCTCCGGCTCTGCCGCTTCCGCTCGTGCGGATCCAGATAGCGCTTGCGCAGCCTGATGCTCTTCGGCGTCACCTCGACCAGCTCGTCGTCCTGGATGTAGGCGATCGCCTGTTCGAGCGTCATCCGCTTCGGCGGGGTCAGGCGGATGCTCTCGTCCTTGGGGCCGGACGCGCGGAAGTTGGTGAGCTGCTTGGACTTCAAGGGGTTGACCTCGAGGTCCTGGGGCTTGGCGTTCTCGCCGATGATCATGCCTTCGTAGAGCTTTTCGCCGGGGGAGATGAAGAGGATGCCGCGCGTCTCGAGCGCGTTCAGCGCGTAGGCGACCGCCTCGCCCTGCTCCATAGAGATGAGGACTCCGTTCTGACGGCCGGTGATGGGGCCTTTGTACGGGCCGTAGCGCTCGAACAGGCGGTTCATGATGCCGGTGCCGCGCGTGTCGGAGAGGAACTCGCCGTGATAGCCGATGAGGCCGCGCGACGGGGCAGAGAAGGTCAGCCGGGTCTTGCCGCCGCCCGACGGGCGCATGTCGGTCATCTCGCCCTTCCGCTGCGCCATCTTCTCGACGACCGTGCCGGCATATTCGTCGTCGACGTCGACCACGACGGTCTCGTAAGGCTCCTCGCGGCCGCTGGGACCGTCGCGGAACAGGACTCGCGGGCGGCTGATCGAGAGCTCGAAGCCCTCGCGCCGCATCGTCTCGATGAGCACGCCCAGCTGGAGTTCGCCGCGGCCGGCCACCTCGAACGCGTCCTTGTCGGCGCTCTCGGTCACCCGGATCGCGACATTGCCTTCGGCCTCGCGCTCGAGCCGGTCGCGGATGACGCGGCTCTGCACCTTGTCGCCGTCGCGGCCGGCATAAGGGCTGTCGTTGACCGCGAAGCTCATCGCCAGCGTCGGCGGGTCGATCGGGCGGGCCGCGATCGGCCGGGTGACGGCGGGCTCGGCGATGGTGTTGGAGACGGTCGCTTTGGTAAGGCCGGCGATGGCGACGATGTCGCCCGCCTGGGCGCGCTCGACGGCGACGCGCTCGAGTCCGCGATAGGCGAAGACCTTGGTCGCGCGCCCGGCTTCGACCTCGTTGCCGTCGACGTCAAGCGCCTTGATCGGCGCGTTGACCTCGAGCCGGCCGCTCTCGATCCGGCCGGTGAGGATGCGCCCGAGGAAGGGGTCGCGGTCGAGGAGGACGCCGATCATCCGGAACGGCCCCTCCGGGTTCGCGTCGGGGGCGGGGACGTGGGCGACGATCGTCTCGAACAGGGGCGTCAGGTCGCCCTCGCGCACGTCGTCGGAGAGGCCCGCATAGCCGGCGCGGCCCGACGCGTAGAGGGTCGGGAAGTCGAGCTGCTCGTCGGTGGCGTCGAGGCTGAGGAACAGCTCGAAGCATTCGTCCAGCACTTCGGCCGGGCGCGCGTCGGGGCGGTCGATCTTGTTGACGACGACGATCGGGCGCAGGCCCAGCGCCAGCGCCTTGCCGGTGACGAACTTGGTCTGCGGCATCGGCCCCTCGGCCGCGTCGACGAGCAGGATGACGCCGTCGACCATGCTCAGGATCCGCTCGACCTCGGCCCCGAAATCGGCGTGGCCGGGCGTGTCGACGATGTTGATGTGGGTCGTCTCGCCGTCATGCTCCCATTCGACCGAGGTGCATTTGGCGAGGATGGTGATCCCCCGCTCCTTCTCGAGGTCGTTCGAATCCATCGCCCGCTCCTCCACGCGCTGGTTGTCGCGGAAGGTGCCGGACTGGCGGAACAGCTGGTCGACCAGGGTGGTCTTGCCGTGGTCGACATGCGCGATGATGGCCACGTTGCGGAGGCTCATGGGGGTACAACTCTTCAGGGTGGGAATGTTCCGGCGGCTGTAGCGATCATGCTGCGCTGCAGCAAGTGCGGCGACGAGATCGGAAACCTCACGTCCTTGCCAGGCGCTCGATGAGCTCGACGCCGCGCTCCAGCGCCCGGCGCTCGCTTTCGGCGAGGCGCGAGAGGCGGCCGGCGATCGCGCCCGGCGGACCTCGGTCTGCTGCGAGCAGGCTCCTCCCCGCCTCGGTGACGGCGATGCGGACCCGGCGCCGATCGCCGGGATCGGGCTCGCGGCTGGCGAGTCCGGCTGCAACCAGCCGTTCGACGCTGCGCGACATGGTCGGCGCCCTCACCCCCTCGCGGGCGGCGAGATCGCGAAGCGACAGGGGTCCGGCGGCGGCGATCGAGCCCAGCGCCGACAGATGCGGCGCGTTGGGAGCGTCGGCCCGGCCCTGCCGCGTCAGCCGGAGCAACCGCACCGCCGCCGCGTGCAGCCGGGCCGCCATCACTTCCGCCCGAACATCCCCAGGCATCGACACTTAGCCTACACAATGATTGCTCTCGGCTAATTATTAGCAGCGGGTACAATCACTATCAAGCCGGACTAGTCGATCCACATCCTGATCAACCCGGCGACAGCCGCCACCGCCGCTACGCCCGCCACCCACAGGCCGACGAACCACGCGATGCGGCGGTGGAGCGGTAGCTCGGGCGGGGGCCCCGCCATCAATGATATCCTTCTTCGCCGACCTTGCCGCGGAACACCCAATAGGACCAGGCGGTGTAGGCCAGGATCAGCGGGATCAACACCGTCGCGCCGACCAGCATGAAGAGCTGCGAGCTCTCCGGGGCGGCCGCCTCCCAGATGGTGACGCGGCCGGGGACCACGTCCGGCCAGATCGAGATTGCGAGGCCGATCATCGAAAGCAGGAACAGGGCGAGGGTCAGCACGAAGGGCAGCCAGTCCCGCCGCGCGCCGCGGATGCTCCACCAGAGCGCCAGCGCCGTGGCGCCCACGAAGAGCGGCATCGGCACGGTCACCAGCAACCCCGGATATTCGAACCAGCGCTCGTGATATTTGTTCTCGAGGAAGGGCGTGGCGAGGCTGACCGCGCCGATCGCGAGCAAGAGACCGGGCGCCAGCCAGGTCGCGGCGCGGCGCGCATCCTGCTGGATCGACCCTTGCGTCTTCCAGATCAGCCAGCAGGCGCCGAGCAAGGCGTAGCCGACCACCAGGGCGGCGCCGGTGAGCAGGCTGAAGGGCGAAAGCCAGTCCCACCAGCCGCCGGCATAGGCCCGGCCCTCGACGCTGATCCCCTGGAGCAATGCGCCCAATGTGATCCCCTGCGCGAAGGCCGCGACCAGCGAGCCGAGGCCGAAGCCGGCGTCCCAGAGGGGCCGGTGGCGGGGATCCCGCCAGCGGAACTCGAAGGCGACGCCGCGAAAGACCAGGCCGAGCAGCATCGCGAGCAAGGGAGCGTAGAGCGCGGGAAGGATGATCGCATAAGCGAGCGGAAAGGCGGCGAGCAGGCCGCCGCCGCCCATCACCAGCCAGGTCTCGTTGCCGTCCCAGACCGGCGCCACCGCGTTCATCGCCTGGTCGCGCTCCCTGCCGACCCGGAAGAAGGGGAAGAGGATGCCGATGCCGAGGTCGAACCCGTCCATCACGACATAGGCCGCGACCGCGAAGGCGATGATCAACGCCCAGACGATGGTGAGGTCCATCAGTTCCTCCCCGGCACGGGGAGGGGGACCGCACGAAGTGCGGTGGAGGGGGGCGAGCGCAGCGAGCATGGAGGCCGGGGCCCCCTCCACCAGCCTGCGGCTGGTCCCCCTCCCCGTACCGGGGAGGAATTGACGCGCCCCATCACTTTTCCTCTCCCTCGCCGCGGCCGCGGACCGCGGCGGCCGGGGTGATGCCGGCCGTCCGGATCGGGGCGCGCGCAGGCTCGCCCTCGCCGGCCGCCGGAGGCTGGCGCATCAGGCGAAGAATGTACCAAGTCCCCATCGCGAAGACGGCGAAATAGACGATCACGAAGGCGACCAGCGACGCCGAGACCGCCGGGGCGGCGATCGGCGAGACCGCGTCGCGGGTGCGCAAGAGGCCGTAGACCACCCAGGGCTGCCGCCCGACCTCCGTCGTCACCCAGCCCGCAATCACCGCGACGAACCCCGCCGGGCCCATGACGAGGGCGAAGCGGTGCAGCCAGCGCCAGTCGTACAGCCGCCGCCGCCAGCGCGCGGCGAGGCTCGCGAGGCCGAGCGCCAACATCAGGAAGCCGAGCGCGACCATGATCCGGAACGACCAGAACACGATCGGCGCGGGCGGCCAGTCCTCGCGCCGGATGGTGTCGAGCCCGGCCATCGGCGCGTGCCGGTCGTGGTGGAGGCCGAGCGAGCCCATGCCCGGGAAGGAGATTGCGTAGCGCACCGTCGCCGCCTCCTGGTCGGGAAGGCCGACGGCGATCCACGGCGCCCCTTCCGGATAGCTTCGATAATAGCCCTCGATCGCCATGATCTTGGCCGGCTGGTGCTCGAGCGTGGCGAGCCCGTGCATGTCCCCGACGAAGATCTGGACCGGCGCGACCAGGGCGGCCATCCACATCGCCATCGAGAAGCTCGTCCGAACGGCCGGATTGTCGTTTCCGCGCAGCAAATGCCAGGCGCCGACCCCGCCGACGACCAAAGCGGTGGTGAGGTAGGCGGCGATGACGGTGTGGACGAGCCGGTAGGGGAAGCTCGGATTGAAGACGATGTCGAGCCAGCTTCCAGCCGGGACGAACTGTCCCGCCGCATTGGTCGTCCAGCCGGTCGGCGTGTGCATCCAGCTGTTGGCCGAGAGGATCCAGAAGGCGGACATCAAGGTGCCGGCGGCGACCATGCAGGTCGCGAAGAAATGGAGCTTGCGGCCCACCCGCTCCATGCCGAACAGCATGACGCCCAGGAAGCCCGCCTCGAGGAAGAAGGCGGTCAGCACCTCATAGGCCATGAGCGGGCCGATGATGGGGCCCGCGCGGTCGGAGAAGACCGACCAGTTGGTGCCGAACTGGTAGGACATGACGATGCCAGAGACGACACCCATCGCAAAGGCGATGGCGAAGATCTTGAGCCAGTAGCGGTAGAGGGTGAGATAGGCCTCGCGCCCCGTCTTCAGCCACAGGCCCTCGAGCACGGCGAGCCAGGACGCCAGCCCGATCGAGAAAGCCGGAAAGATGAAGTGGAACGAAACGGTGAAGGCGAACTGCGCCCGCGCCAGCAGCAATGCCGTCTCGCCGTCCGCCACTTCAGCCTCCGCTGCCGACGCGGCCGCCTGTAGCGGCGGGCGGCCGCGGCGTCACCCTCAGACGGCGGCGGCGAGGAAGTCGTTGCGGCGCTTGAAACGGTCCGGCGGGACGCCCTTCCAGTTCGCAGGGGCCGCCATCACCCTCTTGAGCGAGCCGAGGTCGTTGTTGACCAGCAGCTTCTGGACGAGGTTGCGGCTCGCCGGGGTGTAGTCGCCGCGGAACTTGAGATCGACGAGGATGTCGCGGATCGCCGGGTGGGCCTTGTCCCAGTCGGCCTTGCCGAACTTGGCGACGCAATCGGGCTTGGCCGAGATACGCTTCACCTCCGCTTCCTCGTCCCGGTAGCTGATCTCGAACAGCTTGACCTGCGTCTCCTGGCTGATCGAGAAGCCGGACAGCCCGTTCGCGGCGACGAAATTCTTCGCCGCCTGGCCCGATAGGCCCGCCGCGCCGCTGATCTTCTGGGCGTCCGCCGGGGCGACGCCGGCGGCGGTCAGGTCGGCGACGGTCTTCGCTTTGGTCTTCATCTTCATGTCGTAGCCGCGGCCGATGGTCAGGCCCGATGACGGCGTCGGCACGTGGAAGACGCGACTGTGGAACTTGCTGCCCGGCTGCTCGACGCCTTCGCTCTCGAAGGTGACGATGCCGCGGCTCGGCTTCAGGACGTCCGGCATGGCTGCTCTCCCCCAGCCGGACGGAGAGGCCGCACGACAGCGCACCCCAGCGACTCGGCGCGCCGAGAATTGGGCGAGGCGGATTGAGCGTCAAGCCGGAGAAGTGGATGCCCGACGAGGATTCGAACCTCGATTGACGGAGTCAGAGTCCGTAGTCTTACCATTAGACGATCGGGCAGAGGCCGGCGGGCGAGATAGGCAGCAGGGCCCGGAGTGTCAACGCGGGTCCACGGGGACAGTCACTAGGGACTGTCCCCTAAGCGGCGCGCTGCAGGAACGCCGCCTCGCGGTCGGTGCAGGCCTTGAAGCTCGGCCGATCGAGGATGGCCGCGACATAAGAAGTGATCTTCGGCCAGCGGTCCGGGTCGATCGCGACGCTGAGATGGCGCAGGTTGGCGAACGGGCTGGCGACGGCGATGTCGGCAAGGGTCAGCCGGTCCTCGACAAGGAAGCCGCTCTCCGGAATGCGGCCCTCGAGATAATCGAGCAAAGGCGGCAGCTCGGTGCGCTCGGCGACGTCGGCCGCGGCGAGATCGCCCTCGCGGCCGAGGAATTTGGGCGCGACGATGCGGTTGAAGAACATCTTGGCGCCGCAGGCGCACAGGATCGTGTCCGAGAACTCCTCGTACCAGATGGCGCGCGCCCGGGCCTTCGGCTCGGTGGGAATGAGGTTCGGCTCCGGCCGGATCGCCTCGAGATAGGCGATGATCGCGGTTGAATCGGAGATGGCGAAATCGCCGTCGCGAAAGCCGGGAATCTTCCCGAAGGGGCTCGCCTCGCGGAATTCGGGATCCTCGGAGCCCAAGCCGACCGGCTTCGATTCGACCTCGATCCCCTTCTCGGCGGCGAAGGCCAGCACCTTGCGCACGAAGGGAGACAGCGAAGAGCCGTAGACGATCATGATCCACTCCCTTTTTAGTTTCGATTCGATACTATTCCCCCCAGTGCCCCCCGGCAAGTCTCGTCGCGCCCCGACGAGCGCTCGCTCACGCGCTCCCGCATCCCTCGAAATGCGCGCTGAGCAGCGCCCGCCAGGCTTCGGGGCCGCCGTCGTCGATTCCGGTGAGGCGGAGCGCGAAATCGCGATACTCTTCGTGATTGGGGATGCCCCATTCGGCGGCGAGGACATGCCCTTCGGCGGCGTCGAACCAGAGCGGGCCGCCATTTCCTCCGAAGGCCGGGCCCCCGACTTCAAAGCGCAACGCCCGGCGTCCCTGCCATTCTTCCTCGCGCACGAAGCGCGCGTCCGCGCGGCCGAGATAGCGCAGCCATCCGTCCGGCCCCGCCGGCGGCCAGATGAGAGGCAGGCCGAAGCTGAAGTCGGCGCGGCGGTCGGGCCGAAGTTGCGCCGTGACGGTGAGGCTGGCGAGATCGAAATCGAAGATGTGCCAGGGCTCGTCCGGGATCGGCAGCGAGCCCGCGAGGCGCCCGTCCGGAAGGTCGACGCGCACGTCGATCCGCCGTGCGAGGGGATCGTAGGTCAGGAAGGCGAACGCCTCGCGCCCGGCATTGGGCCGCAGCCGCCCGCCGGTGATCCGGCTCGCCTGTCCGCGCGCGAGGTCGAGATCGGCGGTCACCAAAGCGGCGTTGGTGCAGCGGCTGCGCATCTTCGCGACCTCGATATGGGTGCGGGTGGCGCGATAGACGTGGATCCGCTCCGCCTCGCTGCCGTCGCGGTTGCTGCGCACATAGGAGTAGATGCGCCCGATCCGCTCCTCGGGTCGCGCGAGCTCGGGCGCCGGCGCAGGACCGCAGCCGAGGAGCCCCGCCAGGAACGCGGCGAGCAATGCGAATCGAGGGACGGACGCCATCAGCGGATCCGGTAATAGTCGGCGAGCCGGTCGAGGGCGAGGGTGAGCACGAGCTTGCCGGCGCGGGCGGGCCAGCCGAGCGCGCGCTCGACCTCGCGCATGCCTTCTCCGGCGCACACCACCCGCCACAGCACGTCGTCGAGGCCTCCGCCGACCGCCGCCACCGCCGCCTCGAAGCGGAGCTTGGCCGCGACGGCGGCGTCGCTCGGATCCGCCTCCTCGGGCGCGCCGCCGGTCGGTCGGCCGACCGGGGCGCCGCTCCAGCGCATCGTCACGCTCGGCGGCAGCTGCGAGCGTTCCCAATCCTCGCGCAGCCGCTCCGCCGCGTCATGCTGCCGGCCGCTGACATGGCCGCGCGCCTTCAGCCAGCCGAGCGGCGATTCGACGAGATTCACCGTCACCGAGCGCGCCGTCCGGTTGCGCGCGCGGCCGCCCGGCCGCGGCCGCCGCGGCGCTTCGTCGTCGGGCAGCGCCCGCTCGACCAGCAGCCGGTTCCTTCTTTCCTTCATGGTCTCGCACCCCTGCGAATCGCTGGAAAGAAGGGCTTGCCACGCCGGATATATTATTGAAAAGAGGCCGAACCGCATGGGTTAGGAAAAAGAGATGATCACCCGCATCCGCGAAGTGCGCCGCGCCAAGAAGATGACGCTGCAGGAGGTCGCCGACCGCTGCCAGCCGCCGACCACGCCGCAGACGGTCGGGCGGCTCGAGACCGGCTCCCGCACCGTCTCCGTGGGATGGCTGAACCGCATCGCCAAAGCGCTGGGCGTCGAGGCCGGCGACTTGGTCAAGCTGCCCGACCGCGAGGACGTGCCGATCGCCGCGACGCTCGAGCATGACGGCGCCAGGGCGCCCAGGCGGGAGGGCGTGATCATCCCGCCGCAGCCGGAGCCCGGCGTCGTCGCGGTGACGGTGAACGGCAGCATCGGCGACTATCGCGCCGGCGACGAGATCTGGTGCCAGCGCCTCGGGCCGGAGGAATTCGGACGGGCGATGAACCGCGACGTGCTGATCCCGCGGCCCGCGGGGCGTTTCGCTTTCGGCCGTCTGATCGGCCGCGAGGAGGGCAAGCTCCACGTCCTTCCGCTGGGCGCCGGCCAGCGCCAATCGGTTGTCGCGGACCCGCCCTGGCTCGCCGTCGCCACCCGCCTGATCCGGGGGCTTTAAGGCAAATCCGTCATCCCGGCGAAGGCCGGGATCCCAGGGGGTGAAAAGCACCGGAGGATGTGCAGCGCTCCCCGGGCGGCGGAACTCTTCACCCGACGAGATCCCGGCCTTCGCCGGGATGACGGTCCTGGTCAGACCGGCGCTCTACCGCCCCGCCACTCGGCGCCCCTGGCCGCGAGCTTGGCGTAGAGGGTGGGCAGGCCCGCCTCGGCGACGCGCTCGACCGGCCACCAGATCCCCTCCGCCTCCCGCCGCGGCGCCGCGGCGCAAAGCAGGCGCATGTTGAGCGCGAAATGGGTGAAGACGTGATCGACGGTGCCGGCCTCCACCCACTCGGCGTCGGCCGGGGCCGCATCGCTCGGCAGGGCGATCATGCCGCCGAGCAGGCCCCGCGGAGGGCGCTTCACCAGAAGGACGTGGCCGTCATGCTCGAGCCAGTAAGCGGTGCCGCTCCGCGAGGGCCGCGGCTTCCTTCTGGCCTTGACCGGGAAACGCTCCGGTTCGCCGGCGGCGCGGGCGGCGCAGTGCGGCGCGAGCGGGCACCGCGCACAGGCCGGCGCGCGCGGCGTGCAGATCGCGGCGCCGAGGTCCATCATCGCCTGGGCGAAATCGCCGCTCGGCCCCACCGGAGTCACCGCGTCCACGAGCGCGCGAATGCGCTCGCGCGCGCCGGGCAGCGGCTCCTCGACGGCGAACAGCCGGGCGGCGACCCGCTCGACGTTGGAATCGACCACCACCGCCCGGCGGCCGAACGCGATCGCCGCCACCGCCGCAGCCGTGTAGCGGCCGATGCCGGGGAGCCGGGCAAGCTCCGCCTCGCTGTCCGGAAACCTGCCGCCACGGCCCTGCGCCACCGCGCGGGCGCAGGCGAGCAGGTTGCGGGCGCGGGCATAATAACCGAGCCCCGCCCAGGCGCGCATCACCTCCTCGTCGCGCGCGGCGGCGAGCGCCTCGACCGTCGGCCAGCGCCGGGTGAAGGCCTCGAAATAGCGCTTCACCGCCGCGACGGTGGTCTGCTGGAGCATCACTTCGGACAGCCAGATGCGGTAGGGATCGGGCCGCTCGCCCGCGACGCAGCGCCAGGGAAGGCGCCTTTTATCCACAGCATACCAGCCGAGCAGGGCATTTGATGCATCGACGCGCATGCTCCCGCTATGCCATGCTCCGCGTCATGGGCAAACCGGGCGGAAAGGGCGGCAGGGCGGCCGCGGAGGCGCCGCGTTCGAAGCGGGCGCGCGCCGTTTCGGACATGCTGCCCGCGGTCGGCGGCGCCGCCTTCCGCCGGTTCGGCTTCGTCCAGTCCTCGATCGTCAGCCGCTGGCGCGAGATCGTCGGCGAGCGCTATGCGGCGGTGTCGGCGCCGGAATCGATCCGTTTCCCGCCGGGCCGCCGCTCGTCCGGCGTGCTGACCCTCGTCGTCGAAGGCGCGCACGCACCGATGATGCAGCATGTCGCGCCGACCATCGCCGAGCGCGTCAACCGCTTCTTCGGCTATGCGGCGGTCGAGCGGATCGCGTTCCGGCAAGGGCTGGTTCAGGTCGCGAAGGCAAGGTCGCGCGCCGCGCCGCCCTCGCTGAGGCCCGTGCCTGCGGGCCTCGGCGATTCGCTGCGCGCGATCGACGATCCGGAGCTGCGCGCCTGCCTCGAAGCGCTTGCGCGCGGCCTCGGCACCCGCGATGAGCCTGCCATCGCCGCGATCCCGGTCGTCGGCACCATCGGTGGAGAGAGAAAACGATGAAGACTGTGACTGGCGCCGCGCTGGCTGCCTTTTCGCTCATGCTGGCCGGTTGCGGGGACGGCGACGGCGCCGCCAACGTCAGCAGCCAGGGCCCGATCCCCCAGATCGCGGCGCCGAACAACGGCGACTGGACGCAGGTGGTGAGCCGCACGCCCGAAGGCGGCACCCGCATCGGCAATCCCAACGCGCCCGTGAAGCTGGTCGAATATGGCTCGCTGACCTGCCCCGCCTGCAAGGCCTTCTCCGACACCGCCACGCAGTCGCTGCGCGACACCTATGTGCGCTCGGGCCAGGTCAGCTGGGAATTCCGCCATTTGATCATCCACGGCGCCGCGGACGTCGTGCTGGCGATGCTTTCCGACTGCCAGCCGCAATCCGCTTTCTTCCGCACGATCGAGGACCTTTACGAGCAGCAGCCCGAAATCGTGAGCCGCTTCGAGGAGAGCGAGCAGCGCCAGATCGGCGCGATGCCGGCGGACCAGCAGGTCGCCGCGGCGGCGCGGGCGATGGAGGTCGGCGGCTTCTTCGCCCAGCGCGGCCTTCCGGAAGGACGCCAGAATCAGTGCCTTGCCAACCAGCAGGCCATTCAACAGCTCGCCGACAGCACCAACCGCGCGTTCAGCCAGGAGGGCGTCGCCGGCACGCCGACCTTCTTTCTCAACGGCGACAAGCTCGACGTCTCCAACTGGCGCGACCTCGAGCCGCTGCTCCGCGACCGGATCGGAGGCTGACGTGAAGCGGGTTCTCGCCATCCTCGCGGCCGCCGTCGCCCTTCTCGCGGCGCCCCTTGCCATCGTGCCCGACAGCGCCGCCGCCCAGGCGCGGCGCGACTGGACGCGGACGATCGTCGCAACGCCCGAAGGCGGCTTCCGGATGGGCAATCCGGCGGCGCGGCTGAAGGTTGTGGAGTTCATCTCCTTGACCTGCCCGCACTGCCGCGACTTCGCTGCGACCGGCGCCCGCCAGCTCGTCGACCGTTACGTCCGCACGGGCGCCGCGAGCTTCGAGATCCGGGCCTTTCCCCTGGATCCCGTCGCCGCGATGGCGGCCCAGCTCGCCCGCTGCGCCCCGGTCAGCCAGCAGTTCGCGATCAACGACGCGATGCTCGCGGCGCAGGACCAATGGATCGGACGGCTCCGGGCGCTCTCGAACGAGCAGATGAGCGCGCTCCAGCAGCTCCCCGAGCCGGAGCTGCGGGTGCGGCTGGCATCGGTGATGCAGCTCGACGCGATCGCCGCGCGCCACGGCGTGGCCGCCGCGCGGCTGCGTCCCTGCCTCGCCGACGAAGCAGGCGCGCAGCGCATCGCAGCGATCAGGGCCGGCGGCGAGCGTCTCGGCGTCAGCGGCACGCCGAGCTTCCTGATCAACGGCCGGCTCCAGGACCACGTCCACGACTGGACGGCCCTCGAGCCCCTTCTGCGCGGGAGGTAGGGGCGGCGTGAACGGCTCGGGGGGGCTCGCTTGCAGATAAGGCGCCTCAAGCTTTCCGGCTTCAAGAGCTTCGTCGAGCCGGCGGAGCTCCGGATCGAGCCCGGCCTCACCGGGGTCGTGGGCCCGAACGGCTGCGGCAAATCGAACGTGCTCGAGGCGATCCGCTGGGTGATGGGCGAATCGTCGCCCAAATCAATGCGCGGCGCCGGCATGGACGACGTCATCTTCGCCGGCACCGCGACGCGGCCGCCGCGCGACTTCGCCGAAGTGTCGCTGCTGGTCGAGGCGGAGGGGGACGACCTCGCCGGCGATTTCGGAGTCCCGCGCGAAGGCGAGCTGGAAGTCACCCGCCGGATCGAGCGCGGCGCCGGCTCGGCCTACCGCGTCAACGGCCGCGACGTCCGCGCCAAGGACGTCGCCTTGCTGTTCGCCGACGCGGCGACCGGCGCCCATTCCCCCGCCCTCGTCAGCCAGGGCAAGATCAGCGCGGTGATCGCCGCCAGGCCGACCGAGCGCCGGCTGATGCTCGAGGAGGCGGCCGGGATTGCGGGCCTCCACGTCCGCCGCAAGGACGCCGAGCAGAAGCTCCGCGCCGCCGAGGCCAATCTGGTCCGCCTCGACGAGATGCTCTCCGACATGGAGCAGCGCGCCAATGCGCTGCGCCGCCAGGCGCGGGCGGCGGAGCGGTACAGGAAGCTCTCCGAACAGATCAGGGTCGCCGAGGCGCGGCTGGTCTTCGCGCGCTGGCGCGAGGCGGCCGAGGCGGCCGACGCGGCCAAGGCCGAGGCCGAAACGGCGGTCGCCGCGGTCGAGCGCGCGGCCGAAGCCCAGCGCGCGGCGGCAGCTTACCAGAACGAGGCGGCGAAGGCGCTCGCTGCCAAGCGCGCGGCGGCGCAGGCCGCGCGGGAGCAGGCGACCGCGCTCGGCCATCGCCTCGCCACCTTGCGGGCGGAACGCGACACCGTCGCCCGCCGCATCGCCGAGCTCGCCGAGCGCCACAAGGCCCTGGTCGCCGACCGCGCCCGCGAGGCGGCGCTTCGCGAGGACGCCGGCGCCGCCCTCGCCCGTCTGGAAGAGGAAGGCGCGGCCATCGCGCGGCGGCTGGCCGAGGCCGAGGCCGGTCGCGGCACGATCGACATCCGCACCGTCGCGCTCGAGGACCAGGCGCGCGAGGCCGAGGCGGCGCTGGCCCGCGCCCGCGCGGTGCAGGCCGCGGAGCAGGCCGAGGCGCGGGTCGCCTCGGCGGGTCTCGAAGCGGCGCAGGCCCGCCTCGCCCGCGCCGAGGGCGAGGCCGAGCGCCTCCGTCTGCAGCTGGACGAGGTCGGCGAAGCCGCGCCTTTGGTCGAGGCGAAGCGCGCCGCCTTGCAGGCGAAGCAGGCTGCCGATGCCCGCTTCGCCGAGGCGCAGCGGTCGATCGAATCCGCGGAGGGGCGCCGGCAGCAGGCCGCCGCCGAACGCGACTCCGCCGAGAGCGAGGGCGCCTCCGCCCGCGCCGCTCTCTCCGCTTTGGAATCCGAAGCGACCGCTTTGATCAAGGCGGTGGAAGGCAGCAGCGGCGACCGGGCGATCAACCACGTCAAGGCCGCGCCCGGCTACGAGCGCGCCCTCGCCGCGGCGCTCGGCGACGACCTCGACGCCGCACTCGAAGGCGATGCGCCCCGACGCTGGACCGGAGCCGCTTCCGCCCCCGGCGATCCTTCGCTCCCCGGCGGGTGCGAGCGGTTGGCGGATCGCGTCACCGCCCCGGCCGCGCTGGCGCGGAGGCTGGCGCAGATCGGCGTCGTCGAGGCCGACGACGGCTCGATCGTGCTGGCCGCGGGCCAGCGCCTCGTCACTCGCGACGGCCGGCTGCGGCGCTGGGACGGCTTCGCGGCCAGCGGGCTCGGCGCCGCCGCCGCCGAGCGGCTGATCCGGGTCAACCGTCTGGCCGAGATCGAGCAGGCGCTGCCGGACGCCGCCGGGGCGGTGGCCGAAGCGCAAGCCCGGATCGACGCGGCCCGGGCCGCCATCGAGGCGGCCCGCCTGGACGCCGACGCCGCGCGCCGTGCCGAAGCGGAAGCCTCGGCCGCGATCCGCGCGGCCGCGCAGGCGGAGGATGCCGCGAATGTCGCGATCGAACGCCTCGAGCTCAGGCGCACCGGCCTCGCCGAGCGCGCGGAGATCGCCGAGGCCGACCGCGCCGACGCCGCTTGCGCCGCCGACGAGGCCGCCGCGATGGTCGCCGCTTTGCCCGACGCAGGCGCGACGGAAACGCGCGTCGCCGAGCTTCGCGGCCGCGCGGAAGCGGCGCAGCAGGCGCTCGCCGAAGTCCGCGCCGAGGCGGCCACCCATGCCCGCGCCGTCTCCGCCGACAAGCAGCGCGCCGCCGCGGCGAAGCAGGAGAGCGAGGACTGGCGCGTCCGTGCCGCCGAGGCCGACCGGCGCCACGCGGACATGGGCCGGCGCATCGCCGAAGCCCAGGAGGAGGCCGAGCGCCTCGCCGGCGCCCCCGAGCGGATCGCCGCCCAGCTCGGCGAGATGGAGGCGACGAGCCTCGCGGCGTTCGAAGCGGCGGAGGCGGCCGCGGCGGGCGAGCGCGGCAGCGAGGAGGCGCTTCGCGAGACCGAGGCCCGCCTGGCCGAAGCCGGCGAAGCGCTCGCCACCGCCCGCGAGGCCCGCGCCGGCGCCGTCGCCCGCCACGAGAATCAGGAAGCGCGCCGCGTCGAGATGGGCCGCATCTCGGGCGAGCGCTTCGAATGCCCGCCGCCTCTGCTTCCCGAGAAGATCGGCTTCGACGCGGCTTCGCTCGCGCCCGCCGCCGAGGAATCGGCGCGCATGGATCGGCTCAACGCGGAGCGCGAGCGGATCGGCCCGGTCAACCTCGTCGCCGAGCGCGAGCTGGCCGAGCTCGACGAGGGCCGCGAGAGCTCGCAGGCCGAGCGCGAGGAATTGGGCCTGGCGATCAACCGCCTGCGCGGCTCGATCGGAAGCCTCAACCGCGAGGGCCGCGTCCGGCTCCTGGCGGCCTTCGAGCAGGTCGACCGCCACTTCCGCAGCCTGTTCACCACCCTCTTCCAGGGCGGCCAGGCCCATCTCGAGCTGGTCGAATCGGACGATCCGCTCGAGGCCGGGCTGGAGATCATGGCCCAGCCCCCCGGCAAGCGCCTCGCCACCTTGACCTTGCTCTCCGGCGGCGAGCAGGCGCTGACCGCGATCGCCCTGATCTTCGCTTTATTCCTGACCAAGCCCGCCCCGATCTGCGTCCTCGACGAAGTCGACGCGCCGCTCGACGACGCCAATATCGAGCGCTTTTGCGACCTGCTCGACCGCATGACCGCCGAGACCGACACGCGCTACCTGATCGTCACCCACAATGCGGTGACGATGAGCCGCATGCACCGCCTGTTCGGGGTGACTATGGTCGAGAAAGGCGTCAGCCGCCTGGTCAGCGTCGACCTCGGCGGCGCCGAAAGCCTCCTCGCCGCGGAATGACCCGGGACCGTCGTCCCGGCGAAGGCCGGGACCTCAGGGGAATATGCGCAGACGCCAATGGAGCGCTGCGCTTATTCCCGCGACTTCTCGTCCTGAGATCCCGGCCTTCGCCGGGATGACGAGACTTGCTACACATGCGCCATGCCCGAACCCGCGCCCCTCTCCATCGCCTTCCTCCTCTACCCCGGAGTCACTCAGCTCGACCTGACCGGACCCGCGCAGTTCCTGTCGCGGATCGGCGGCACGATGCACTACGTGGCGAAGACCGCGGAGCCCGTCCCGACCGACGCCGGCTTCTCGATCCTCCCCACCGCGACCTTCGCCGAAATCACCGCCGCCGACATCATCTGCGTCCCCGGCGGGATCAGCTGCGTCGACGTGATCGAGGACGACGAGACCCTCGCCTGGGTGCGCAGCGTCGGCGATCGCGCTTTATGGGTGACCAGCGTCTGCACCGGCTCGCTCATCCTCGGCGCCGCCGGCCTGCTCGAGGGCTACCGCGCCGGCAGCCACTGGGCCTGGCGCGAGCATCTCTCCTTGTTCGGCGCCGAGCCGGTGGCGGAGCGCGTGGTGTTCGACCGCAACCGTGTCACCGGCGGGGGCGTCACCGCCGGCATCGATTTCGCGCTCGCCTTGATCGCGGCGATCCGCGGCGAGGCGCATGCCCGCATCGTCCAGCTCGCGCTCGAATACGACCCCGCGCCGCCGTTCGATTCGGGCTCGCCCGAACGCGCCGCCCCGGAGCTGATCGCTGTCTACCGCAAGCGCATGGAGGCCCTGGCGCCCGGCCGCGAAGCTCGCATCCGTGCGGCCGCCGAGCGCCGCGCTGCGATCGAAAGTGCCTAGCGGATCAGCTCGATCTCGATGCCGAGCGCCTCCGAGATCTTCGTCCAGCTCCGGTCCGTGGTCAGGGCCGGAGAGCCGACTCGGCGCGCCAGAGCGAGGCAGAAGCGATCGCCCAGCGACAGGCCAACGCGGTCGGTGATCGGTCGGATCAGGCCGGCATCGATAGCCAATTCTTCATCGGCGGGCACAACGGTCATCGCGAGAGCCCGAATGACGGCGCGGGCCTCGCGCTCGCTCGCACCGTTCCTGACTATACCGGCTACCACCTCGGCCACGTTGACGGCCGATATGATTGCGGCGTCGAGCGCCACGCCGACGCGAGAGGCGCCAGGCTCCTTGAGCAGCGCGGCAAGGAGCGCCGATGCGTCGAGTACGACCCTCACTCGCCGAGCGCGAAAGCGCGGCGCCGATCGGCGAGCAGCTCGTCAGAGCTCATCGGCCGGTGCGACAGCCGCGCGACCAAAGTTTGAGCGGCGGCCAGCCTGACCGGCCCGTCTCCCCTGGCATTTGCCGGACGGGCGCGCCGGTAGATGGTCCCGCGCGAGAAAAGATTGCCGGCAGCGACACGACCCTTGCGGTCCGGCGTCCACCCTCGGGGTTCGAGCACCTCGCGGGTCCAACGCCCGACCAGCTTCTTCTCCTCGTTATTCAGCCGCCCTACTCGCGCCGCGACCTCCGCGCCGATCGCTTCGACTGCCGGTCGCCCGACCTCGGACTTGCGGATCATCCGGGAAACCGCGTCGTTCGAAGCGAAAAGGCTGGCCAGCTTAGCCCCCTTTGCCGACTGCTTGAATGCCTCTAACGACACCGCTTTGTCTCCTTATGTCGTCTTCTAGACTAAAAATGATAGAAGACACGGCATCTGTCAAGCGCTCGCCGGGGCAAGCGCATGGTGATAGGGAGCATTTATGCAGACCGCCCGGAACAGGAACGCGCCCTTCGTCCCCTCGCATCCGCCGCGCGGCGAGAAGCCGGTGGCGACCTGGCGCGGCTTCGTCGGCGAGCGGGCGCGGACGGCGGTCTATGGCTGGTCGGAGCTCGCCTTCCGCGAGACCTATATCCGGCGGCGGATCCTCGGCTTCAACGTCCACATCCCGCTCGACCCCGAGCTGGTCCAGCACGTCATGCTCGACAATGCGGCGAACTACGCCAAGCCCGACATCGTCAAGGGCCTGCTGGCTCCCGCGATCGGCCGCGGCCTGCTCACCTCCGACGGCGCCCTGTGGCGGGAGCAGAGGAAGATCGTCGCGGCCAATTTTTCGCCCGCCGCGGTGGACGGTCTGGTGCCCGAATTCGGCGCGGTGGGGCGCGAGGCGCTCGCCCGGTGGGAGCCGGGGGTGCGCAACATGGCGCTCGAGGCGACCCAGGCGACGATGCGCGTCATCTCCAACACCCTGTTCAGCGGCGACGCGCGGCTGACCAGCGACGCGGCCATGGCCCACATCACCGCGGCGCTCGAAGGCTTCAGCGAGGCGCGCCTGCAGGCGATGCTCGGCCTGCCGCGCATCCCCTGGACGCCGCGCGGGTGGAAGGCGAAGCGCGGCCAGGCCTATTTGCGGCGGACCCTGGAGGCGGTGGTCCGGGAGCGGCTTCCGGACGGCGGGCCCGACGACTTCCTCGGCCGCCTGATCCGCGGCCTCAACGCGAAGTTCGAGCCGAAGGAGGCCGCCGCGCTCGCCGCCGACAATGCGATGACCTTCTACCTCGCCGGCCACGAGACCACCGCCAATGCGGTGAGCTGGACGCTCTACCTCCTCTCCGAGCAGCCCGAGCTGCAGCAGGCGGCCGCGGAGGAAGCGGCGGCGGCCCTCGCCGGCGGCGAGGGACCCGAGCTGGCCGAGCGGCTGTCGCTGCTGCGCCGCGTGCTCGAGGAGGCGCTGCGTCTCTATCCTCCCGCCCCGCGCTTCGACCGCCAGGCGGTGGCCGCCGACGATCTCGGCGGGCACACGGTCGCGGCCGGCGACATCGTCTCGATCTGGCCCTGGCTGCTCCACCGCCACCAGTCCCTGTGGGACGAGCCCGACCGCTTCGACCCCGACCGCTTCCTCCCCGAGCACCGCGCCGGCCGCCATCGCTTCCAGTACATCCCGTTTGGAGGCGGGCCGCGGCTCTGCGTGGGCGCCCGCTTCGCGACCGTCGAGGCGCTGGCCATCCTCGCTCACTGGCTCGCCGCCTGGCGCTTCTCGCCTTCGCCCGGCCGCGAGGTGCGAGTCCACGGCCTCGTCACCCTTCGCCCCCAGGGCGGGCTCCCGCTGGCGCTGGAGAAGCGATCCGCGTGATTTGCTATTGCGAATAATTCTCAAGAGCGATAGCCCCTCCCGACGCAGAGTGCGCAGAGGGAGTGTTTCGTTGGTCGTTGGTACCGTTTCGTTGATTGCCGTATCGGCCGCGCTCGCCGCCCCCGCTTGGGCCGAAGCCCCGGCCGACGAGTCCGCGGCCTCCGCCGGGTCGGTCGAGCTGGCCGCCGCCGAAGCCGAAGCCGCGCAAGGCGGCGCGATCGTGGTGACCGGCCAGCGCGCCGAATATGGCGCCCGCTCGACCCGCAGCGCCACCCGCACCGACACCGAGATCCGCGACGTGCCCCAGGCGATGACGGTGATCTCGGAAAGCCAGATCGAGGACCAGGCGCTGCGCTCGATCGCCGACGTGCTGACCTACGTCCCGGGCGCCACGCCGGGCACCGGCGAGAGCAACCGCGACCAGATCACTTTGCGCGGCAACAACACGACCGCCGACTTCTTCCTCGACGGCCTTCGCGACGATTCCCAATATTTCCGCGACCTCTACAACGTCGACCGGGTCGAGGTGCTGCGGGGCCCCAATGCGATGATCTTCGGCCGCGGCGGCGGCGGCGGCGTCGTCAACCGGGTGACCAAGCGCGCCAGTGGCGAGGCCTATCGCGAGTTCGCGCTGGCCGGCGACAGCGAGGGCGGCGTGCGGATCACCGGCGACGTCGACCAGCCGCTCGGCTCCGGCATCGGGCTGCGCGTCAACGGCGTCTGGGAGCATGGCGAAAGCTTCCGCCGCGGGGTCGAGATCGACCGCTGGGGCGTCAATCCGACGCTCGGCGTCACCCTCGGTGAAACCCGCCTCGATTTCTCCTACGAGTTCTTCCACGACCGCCGCACCACCGATCGCGGCGTCCCCGCCTTCAACGACCGCCCGCTCGAAGGGCATGACCGCCTGTTCTTCGGCGATCCCGAGGACAGCTTCGCCGACGTCGATGTCCATATCGGCAGCTTCGCGGTCGAGCACCGGCTCGCCGAGGGCCTCACCCTGCGCAACCGCACCCAATATGCCGATTACGACAAGGCCTATCAGAACATCTATCCCTCCGACCTCGACGAGGCGACCGGCGTCGTCAGCCTCTCCGCCTATCGCGACACCGCCCGGCGGCACAATCTGATCAGCCAGACCGACCTCGTCTGGCGCGCCGACACGGGAGGCGTCGGCCACACATTGCTGTTCGGCGTCGAGCTCGCCCGGCAGGAGACTCGCAGCCGCCGCCTCAACGGCTTCTTCCAGCCGAGCGACAGCGCCAGCTTCGGCGTCCCGGTGTCCTCCCCGACGATCGACGCCGACATCATCTTCCGCCCGGTCAATACCAACGCCACCCGCACGCCGGCAAACTGGAACGAGACCGAGGCGACCGTCGCCGCGATCTACGTCCAGGACCAGATCCGGATCTCCGACGCCTTCGAGATCCTCGCCGGCCTGCGCTTCGACCGCTTCGATCTCGACGCGGTCAACCTCAACAACGGCGTGCGGTTCGGCCGCACCGACGAATTGGTCTCGCCGCGCCTCGGCCTGATTTTCCGCCCGGCACCCGAGCTGACGCTCTACGCCAGCTACAGCCGCTCCTATCTGCCCAGCGCGGGCGATCAGTTCACCTCGCTCGACCTCACCGGCGCGGCGCTGGAGCCCGAGCGCTTCGACAATTACGAGGTGGGCGCGAAATGGGAGCCCGTCCCGGGCCTGCTCGCGACCCTCGCCGTCTACCAGCTCGACCGCACCAACACCCGCGCGCCCGGGCCGACCCCCGGCACGATCGTGCTCACCGGCGCGCAGCGCAGCCGCGGCATCGAGATCGGCCTCGAGCGCAACGTCACCGACCGCTGGCAGGTCTCGGCCGGCTACGCGCTCCAGGAGGCCGAGATCAGCCGCACCACCGCCGCCGCGCCGGCCGGCCGTGCCGTGCCCCTGGTTCCGCGCCACCAATTCTCGATGTGGAACCGCTACGAGGTCGCGGAGCGCTTAGGCCTGGGCCTGGGCCTGGTCGCCCGCTCGCGCATGTACAGCTCGATCGGCAACGCAGTGACCCTGCCCGGCTACGCCCGCCTGGATGCCGCCGCCTTCTTCGAGCTCAGCGAGGGCATCGAGGCCCAGCTCAACCTCGAGAACGTCACCGGCGCCGATTATTTCGCCACCGCCCACAACGACAACAACATCGCCCCCGGCGCCCCCCGCACCCTCCGCGCCACGGTCCGCTTCACGTTCTGAAGGGTCCTCCCCAACGACAGATGGGGAGGGGGACCACACGAAATGGGCAGGTCGCCGTGTCCCCCGGACACGGCTGGACAGTCCGGGGGACTGTCCACCTGACCATGGTGGAGGGGTAATTGGCGCAGGCCCGCAAATTGAAGCGCTCGACTCACCGAGGCCTGCGCAGCTACCCCTCCACCATGCGTCGCATGTGTTCGAGCGAGATCGTGTCCCCCGGACACGATCTTGGACTGCCGGGGGCAGTCCAAAGCTCGAACACCCTCCCCACCGCTTCGCGGCAGGGAGGAATATGAACGTCGCCATCCTCGAAACCGGGCGCCCGCCGGGCGACCTCGCGGCGCGGTTCGGCGACTATCCGGCGATGTTCCGCGACCTGCTCGGTTCGGACTTCGAGACCGCCACCTACGATGCCGCAGCGGGCGAGCTGCCGGTGCGGCCGGAAGTGCACGACGCCTATCTGATCACGGGCTCGCCGGCAGGCGTCCACGACGACCTGCCCTGGATCGCCCCGCTCGAGGGCTTCCTGCGCGGGGCCAAGGGCAAGGCGAAGCTGGTCGGGATCTGCTTCGGCCATCAGATCATGGCCGAGGCCTTCGGCGGCAGGGTCGAGAAGTCGGACAAGGGCTGGGGCGTCGGCCTCCAGACCTACGAGGTGGCCGCCCGCGCCCCGTGGATGGACGATGCCGGGCGCATCGCCGTCCCGGTCTCGCACCAGGACCAGGTGGTCGTGCAGCCGCCGCAAACCACAATCCTCGCCGCTTCCGCCTTCACTCCGTTCGGCATGCTCGCCTATCGCGACCAGCCGGCGATCTCGATGCAGTTCCACCCGGAGTTCGCGCCGGATTACGCCAAAGCGCTGATCGCGCTTCGCCGCGACATCCTCCCCGATCCCGACGCCGCCGCGGCCTCGCTCGACCGGCCCGACGACCGCGCCCGCGTCGCCGCATGGATACGTCGCTTTCTGAAGGACGGCACATGACCGAGTGGCGCGCCGTGCAGGCGGACATCACCACCCTCGCGGTCGACGCGATCGTCAACGCCGCGAACAGCTCGCTGCTCGGAGGCGGGGGCGTCGACGGCGCCATCCACCGCGCGGCGGGGCCCGACCTGGTCCACGAATGCCGCATCGTCGGCGGCTGCCCGACCGGCGAGGCGCGGATGACGAAAGGGTACCGCCTCCCGGCGCGCCACGTGATCCATACCGTCGGCCCCGTCTGGCGCGGCGGCGACAAAAGCGAGCCCGAGAAGCTCGCCGCCTGCTATCGCAACAGCCTGCGCCTCGCCCGCGAAAAGGGCCTGCGCACCGTCGCCTTCCCCGCAATCTCGACCGGCATCTACGGCTATCCGCCGCCGCTCGCGGCAGCAGTCGCGGCGCAGGCCGTGGCCGCCGAGCTCGCCGCGCATCCGGACGCCTTCGACGAGATCCTGTTCGTGGGCTTCAGCCCCGATGCGGCGAGCATCTACGCCGAGGCGATCGCGACCGCACGAGGGTAGGGGACAGCCCCTCCCCCGCCTAGAAGAAGTCGACCTTGTCGTAATGGGCGGGCGGCGAGATCACCTCCATCCGCTCGGTCAGCAAAGGACGGAAGCTGGGCCGCGACTTGATCACCGAATACCAGTCCGTCGTCTGCTTGTGCCCGCGCCACTCGATGCCGCCGAGATAGTCGGCGACCGACAGATGCGCCGCCGCCGCGAGGTCGGCGAGGCTGAGCACCGGGCCGGCGAGCCAGCGGCGGTGATCGAGCAGATAATCGAGATAGTCGAGATAGTTGTTGGCCACCTTCATCGCCTCGCGCAGCACCCGCGTGTCGGGCGGATCGCGCGCGACCAGCCGCTTGGTCATCCGCTCTTCCATCATCGGCGCCACCACCTCGCAATAGAGCTGGTCGTCGAGCCAGGCGACGAGCCGGCGGACCTCGGCGCGGTTGACCGCCGTGCCCGGGATCATCGGCGATTTCTGGATCGTCTCCTCGAAATATTCGCAGATCGCGCCGCTGTCGATCAGCACCGTGCCGACCTTGTCGTCGACCAGCACCGGCGTCTGCCCGGCCGGGTTCATGTCGACGAACTCGTCGCGCCTCAGCCAGGGCGATTCGCGCACCAGCTCGTGCGCCACGCCCTTCTCGCCCAGCAGCAGCCGGACCTTGCGCGAGAACGGGCAGAGCGGGAACTGGTAGAGCTGCCACATCGCCACAGGCTTTAGCGCCCGCGCCGAATAGGTCTACGGACCTTTTGCAGGCCGAGCAGCGGGGAGGCGGAAAACCGCGCTCAGCGGCGCCCGCGCCTGGCGCGGGCCGCGTCGATGGCGCGGGCGACGTCCGCCTCCATCCGCTCGAGAGCGCGCCGCATCTCGGGGGCGACGATTGCGAGCTGCTCGGCCGCGGCGCCCGCGCCCGCGGTCGCGGCGCGAATGTCGTCGCGAAGCCGCGCCTCGAAAGTGGGGTCGCCGTCGGCGGCCAGGTCGCCGAGCGTCTCGTCGCGCCGATGCGGCCGGCGATGGCGCGCGCCGCGGGGATCGGCCGCATCGATCGCGTCGACCAGCGGCCCGATCGGCACATCGAGCAGCGCCCCGACCACGCGGTCGACCGCTACGCCCGCGGCCTCGACCTCGGCCGGATGCGGGATCGCGCGAACCAGGTCGCGGTCGGCATCGTCGTGGGGATGGGCGGCAGCCGGTCCGGCGGCCGCCAAAGCGGCAAGGCCGATCAGGATCCTACGCATACAAGCCTCCTCGAACTCGACAGGTGCCGCACGCGGCGAAAACGCCCGGGCGCGCGACTCGGTTGCGCCAGCCTAGCCGCCGCGCCTGAGCCGATCCTGAACGGCGTCTCAATGGTCGTGCTGCTCGCCGCCCTCGCCATGGTCGTGGTCCTCGCCCGATTCGTCGGCGCCGGGTGGCGGAGACGGCCGCGGAAGGTGCGCCGTCGCCCGCTCGATCCGCTGGGACACGGCGGGGATCTGCACGGCGATTCGCGGCAGCAGCTGGACCAGGCCGCGGACCAGCGCCGGGTCCTCGAACGCGCGGTAGGTCTCGAGGTTGAGGCGGCGGCCGGCCGGCGACGAGAAGAAGCCCGCCATCGCATCGAGCTCCGCGACGGTGAACTCGCGGGCGTAGAAGACCGCCGCGATCCGCTTCCAGTCCGGCTCGATCGCCGTCCCCATCCGGGCCATCTCGCCCGCGGCGAACCGCGCGATGACCGGCAGGCGGCGGCTGAAATGCGGGTCGAAGGCGCTGGCGATGGCGGCGAGGGTCGCATTGGGATCGACCTGGGCCTGCGGCGGCAGCGGAATCCCGAAATCGCCGACGCGCATCGCGAGCACGGCATTCAGCGCCGGCTCCAGGTTGAGAGGCTGATCGAACAGGCCGGTCGGCCACACCGCCTCGGCCATCCGGTTCCCCGCGGCGAGCCTCGCGGGATCGGCGGCCGGCAGCGGCGGCACGGCCGGCGCCGCGCGCGGCGGCGCGGGCGGGGCGGGAGGCGGCGTCGACCCTGCAGGCGGCCTCGTCTCCCCGGGGAAGGGCGGCAGGTCGGCGGTGGCCGCGAGATAGCGCTGGTCGGCGCCTTCCATCGCCCTTTCCATCTGCGGAGTGAGGGCCCGCATCGCTTGGTCGTATTCGGGGCTGAGCGCGACGTTGATCGCCCCTTCGTAGAAGCGCCGGCCGATCGGGCTGGCGTAGAAGCGGGCGCCTTCCTCCAGCTCGGCGAGCGAGAGGCGGCGGGCGTAGAAATCGGCGAGCAGGCTCCTGAGGTTCGGATCGATCTCGCGCAGGATCCGATTCGCCTCCTCGCCGACCACCCGCGCCGTGATCCGCGTCCGCTCCGCGAGGTGCGGATCGCGGCGGGCCTCCTCGGGGTCGCGGCTTTCCTGTGCCGCGGCGTGCTGGACTCCGGCGTCGATCGCCCGCTCGAGCAGCGACTGCGGGAGCGCCTCGTCGACGAGGCGGCGCGCCGCCGCCAGCCGCGCCGCATCGGGCGCGGCCGGCTCCGCCGCGGCCGGAACCGTCTGGACCGCCACCGGCGCCGGGACCGTCGCGGGCGGCTGCTGCGCCGCGGCCAGCGAAGCGGACGATGCCAGCAAAGCGGTCATAATCGTCTTGCGAATCATGCTCTTGTCACCCCCTGAATGCTCGCCGCAGACTGCCCAAGAAAAGGCCGAAGTCAACCGATCCGCGTCAGCCGGGCGGCGAGCGGCACGAGCATCGGCAACGCGCCGAGCAGCCGCATCAGGGCGCCGCGCGGGCCGCTGCGCTCCGCCGCGCCGCGGAGGCGCTCGGCCACCGCGACGGGGCGCGCCGCGCGGCGGGCGAAGCCGCGCTGCCAGGCCTCGGCCGCGCCCGGTCCGCCGGCGAGAAACGCCTCCGCCGCGCCGATGCCGCTGGTGAGCGCGATGGCGATGCCGTCGCCGGCGAGCGAGGCGATGACCGCCGCCTGGTCTCCGATCCGGAACAGGCCCGGCTGTGTCGTCACCGCGCGCCAGCCGTAAGGCACGCCCGCCACTGCCTCCCACGCTTCCGGCGCCGCGCCGCCGATCCGGTCGCCGAGCCGCGGCGCTTCCGCCGCGATCGCCTCGACCAGCGCCGCCGGGCTTCCGGCCGCCGCGAGCCGGCGCCGCGAGACCGAGAGGCAGAGGTTCGCGCTTCCATCTTCCTGAAGCAAAAGGCCGGCATAGCCCTCGTCGAACAGATGCAGCTCGATGAAGCCGGCGAGCGCAGCCGCGAGACGCGGCGAGCCGGGAAGCGCGGCGCGCAGGCCGGCGGCCGGCTCCTCGCGCTGTCCCTCGAGCGGCCTCGCGAGGCCGCGCAGCTCGTGCTTGCCGGTGGCGAGGAACAGGGCTTCGGCCTCGACCTCCTCGCCGTCGTCGAGCCGCAGCCGGCGCCCCTCGGCGGCCCGCACGGCGCGGCCGCGGACCAGCCGCGCGCCCGCCGCTTCGGCCGCGTCGAGCAGGGCCGCGTCGAGCCGGCGCCGCGAAAGGCCGGCGGCGAGCCGCGGGAGCCTCGCTTCGACGACGCGCTCGCCCGAGACCAGCCGCAGCCGCTCGATCGGCCGCGCGCCCAGGGCCGCCGCATCCACGCCGAGCCGGCGCAAGGCGGCGAGCGCGTCCCAGCCGAGGAAGCCCCCGCAGACCACGTCGCGCTCCCCGGCCGTGCGCTCGATCAGCTCGGGCTCGAGCCCGGAGCGGGCGAGCGCGATCGCGGCGGCGGACCCGGCCGGCCCGCCGCCGGCGATCAGCGCGCGCGCTCGACGCACAGCCGCAGCGGGAACCGGCGGACCACCTTCGGCCCCGCCGGATCGATGCCCGATTCCGCGATCAGCCGCTCCCAGTCGCCACGCCTGAAGCCGCGCTGGATCGAGGTGCAGCCGTCCTCGCGCACCATCCGGTGCCAGCGCATGGTGCGCGCCAGGATCGGGAAGCTCCAATAAGCGAGCGGGTGGCGGTGGATGTCGTTGACGTACCAGCCGATCCGCGCCTCCGCCTCCATGAAGCGGAGGAAGGCGTGCAGCTCCGCGTCGGTCATGTGATGGGTGGTCGAGCTCGAGATCACATAGTCCCAGCCCGCGCCGGCCGTGTCGGCATAGTCGCCGGTGCGGTATTCGATCGGCAGGCCGGGAGGAGTCGCGGTGGACGCCGCGGCGAGGCTGCGTTCGTTGAGGTCGACGCCGACCAGCTCGGCTTCGAACCCGCGCCGTCCCGCCCAGCAGGCGATCGCGCGCAGCATGTCCCCCTGGCCGTAACCGACGTCGAGCAGCCTGAAGCTGCGCCGGCCGTTCAGCGTGCGGCGAATGAAGGCGATGGTCGGCCGGTAGACCATCAGCAAGGAATTGACCCTGGCGAGATCCCCGATCACCGCCGCATAGACCTTCGGATCCAGCGCGGGGTCATCCATCTGCTCGTCGGCGACCAGCCGATGCGAGAGCCGGCTCATCCCGCCCTCGAGAAGCGGAAGCCCTCCGCCGCGAGCCCGGGTCCGAAAGCGAGCGCGACTCCCCGCTTCGCCTCGGGACGGCCGAGCAAATCGGCGAGCACGAACATCAGGGTCGAGGACGACATGTTGCCGAAGCGCGCGAGCACGTCCCGCGATGCCGCCAGCGCCTTCGGGTCCAGGCCCAGACCCTTCTCGACCGCGTCGAGGATCGAGCGCCCGCCGGCATGGACCGCCCAGGCGTCCACTTCGTCCATTTGCCAGCGCCCGAGCATCTTCGAGCGCACCTTGTCGTCGTGCAAAGCGGCGCCGATCCGCGACGGCACCTCGCCCGAAAGATGCATCGCGAAGCCGGTGTCGCCGATCGTCCAGGTGATCAGCCCGGCCGAATCCTCGAGCGACGTCGCGAAGCTGCCTTCGATCGCGAAACCCTCCGGCTCGGCGGTGACCAGCGCCGCCGCCGCGCCGTCGCTGAACTGCAGCATCGCGAGCAAGGGCTCGACTTCGCGCTCCTCCTGCAGATGGAGGGAGGACAGTTCGACCGTGACGGCGAGCACCCGCGCCTCCGGCTCGGCGCGCACGATATGGTCGGCGACGCGAAGCGCCGAGACGGCGGCGTAGCAGCCCATGAAGCCGACCAGGGTCCGCTCGACCTCGGCGAGTCCGAGCGCCTCGGCGATGATCTGGTCGATGCCCGGCGCGGTGAAGCCCGTGCAGCTGGCGACGACGAGATGGGTGATTCCGGCCAGCGAGACCTGGCTGGCGAGCCGCGCGATCGCCTCGAGCGCCAGCTTCGGCGCCTCCTCGGCATAGACCTTCATCCGCTCCGAGGTCGGGGGGGCGGCGCCCTGGTAGAAGCCGCCCGGCGCGACCGGGGAGCCGCCGCCCTCGCCCGGCGCGAGCACCGACCAGCGATGCTCGATCCCCGAGCGCTCGGCCATCCGCCGGAACAGCGCGCGGGCGCGCTCATCCTCGATCCGGCGCTCGGCCCATTCGATGAAGGCGCGATGGACGTCGTGGCCGGGGACGGCGGTGCCGATCGCATTGATGTATGAAACGCGCAACCGAGCACCCATCCAAGCCGATCACGCACAGCTAGGCGTGGCGAACGCTCACTACAATGGCGGCTTGACCGGCGGTGCGGCTCAGTCGCGGCCCTCGCGACGCATCTCGGCGGCGGCGCGCCGCATGTCGCGCGCGCCCGCGCGCATGCCGCGTGCGCCGTCGCGCAGGTCCCGCGAAAGCGCGATCAGCTCCTGGTGGGTGAGATGCTCGCCGCGGGCGGCGGCTTCGGCGATGCGCCGCTCGCGGTAGCGGGCAGAGCCGAGCTGGTCGGCCTCCTGCTCCATCCGGCGGGCGCCGTCGCTGAGCCCTTCAGCGCCGCGCTCGATCCCGACGGCGCCGGCCGCGATGCCGCGGCGCGCAGCGGCGGTCGCCTCGGCGGCGATCCGCCGGGTCTCCACGGCGGCCATGCGGGTCGCAACCGCCACCGCGGCCTCGACGTGCCGGGCGATCGCCGCCTCGTCCACATCGACGATCGGGGGAAGCGGAGCCGGCGCCGGCGCAGCCGGGGGAACGGCGGGATAAGCCGGGTGGGGATGGAGGGCCAGCTTGGCGGCCAAAGGCGGCGGCGGCGCGGCAGGCGCGGCGGCGCCGATCACCACCAAAGGCGGCGCCGCGCCGGGAGGGATCGGCGCCGCCGCGACCGCAGCCGGGGAGGGCGGGGCCGCGGGGACGGAAGCGGGCGCCGCCGGGGCGCGCGGTCCGTCGCGCGCTTCGGCGACGGCCGGGATCAGCTGCAGCACCGCGAGGGTCACCGCGAACAAGGCGCAGCCGGCGGTGGCGGCCAGCGCCCACGGCGAGCCGGCCTGGGCGGAGCGGCGGCGGGCGTCGAGGATCGCGCGCACCCGTCGGGACAGCGCCGAAGCGGAGGGCGCGATGCTGTTGGCCGGGACGAGCGCGCCGGCGCTGAACTGCGCCCAGTGGACCAGGGTCTGGGCGTAGCGCGCGGGCTCGACGCAGAGCGCCGCCTCGATGTCCGCCGCTTCCTCCGCCTGCTGGACGACCTCGCGCTCGAGCAGCCAGACCAAGGGATTGAACCAGAACAAGGCCGCCGCGATCCGGGTGAGCATCAGCACCGCCCAATCGCGGCGGACGACGTGCGCGATCTCGTGGGCCAGGATCGCGTCCGCGTCCTCGGGTTCGTCGAGCGTGTCGCGATCGATCAGGATGACCGGGCGCGCGAGGCCCCAGCTGAGCGGCGACGGCGCTTCGTCCGAGACCAGCAGCCTCAACCCGCGCGGCGCGTCGGCGGCCCAGCGGGCGCGCTCGAACGCCTCATTCCATTGCGGGCAGTCGATCTCGCGTGCCGCCTTGGTCCAGCGCCGCAAGGTCCAAAGGCCTGCGCCGAGCCGGGCGCCCGCCATCGCGACCCCGCCCAGATAGAGGATCAGGAAGAGCAGGCTGGGATCGTCCCGCATCGGCTCGGGCGAGGGCGCGGAGGCGAACTCCGCGGCGCGCGGCGCGGGCGTGGCGGCGGGCATAGCGGCCGCGGAGAAATCGGCGGGAGAGGCGGCGGCGATCGCCTCCGCCGGCTCGGCTGCCCAGGCCTCGATCTGGAGCTTGGGCAATATGAGCGAGAAGAGCGGGAGGAGCAGGAGCAGGGTGACGGCGACGCGAAGCACCGCGGACCGGTCGGCGGCGGCGCGCGAGCGCAGGGTCGCGGCGAGGGCGAGGGCGACGCCGGCGATCAGCGCCGACTTCCAGGCCATTTCGATCAGGAACTCGAAGCTCATCACTGCCGCTCCTTCGCATCGTCGATGGCGCGCTGAAGCGCCTCCAGCTCCTCCGGCTTCATCGTCTTGGTGAGGCCGAGCAACGCGGTCGCCGCGGTCGCGGCGGAGCCGTCGAAAAAGGTCTTCACGAATTGCTTCAGCGCGGATTCGCGCACCTTCGAGCGCTGCGGCACGCTGCGATAGACGTAGCTCTGCTCGCGCATCGTGTGGCGGACATGGCCCTTGGCCTCGAGCCGCCCGAGCAGGGTCCGCACCGCCGAGTAGGAAGGCGGATCGGCCATGCGCTCGCGCACCTCGGCGGCGGTCGCCTCGCCGGCGCTCACCAGGATCTCGAAAATCTCGCGCTCGCGGCGCGGCAGCGATTCGATCAAGGACTCTCTCCTGCTACCCTCGTAGCATGCCACGTTTGTAGCACAACGCAACCCCCGTTCGTCGCGTCGGCCCCTCATTTCGCCGCCGAAAGCCTGAAGCCGCGATGAACGACCGAGCCCGTCATCCCGGCGAAGGCCGGGATCTCAGGGAGAGTAGGCGACAGCATCGATGGAGAGCGCCGAAAGGAGTCTCGCGCAAGCCTCGGCGACTTCTCGTCACGAGATCCCGGCCTTCGCCGGGATGACCGTCCCGCTCAGCGCCGCCGCGCTGGCTTGCGGAACCGATACACCACCCGGTCGGTCCGCCCGCGGATCGACTCGTCGAAGACGTTGCGGCTGTGGTCGTCGGCCGAATTGCGCAGCATGTCGCTCTGCGCCTCGAGCACGAAGCCGGCGCGCTCGAAGTCCGCGCGGACCGTCGCCGGGTCGATCCGGTGCGTGGCCTCGACGACGGCGCGGGTGTCGCCGCCGGGATCCGCGATGTGGTCGATGACCGCGACGATTCCGCCCGGCCGGGTCGCGTTCCAGATCGCCTGGACGGCGCTGTTCGGGTCGATCCGCGGCAGGCCGAAGCGCGCGCTCTCCCAATAAGCGTCGTGATAGACGAGGTGGAGCATGACGAAGTCGAAGCTCTCGGGGGCGAAGGAGAGCGCCGTCATCGGCGTGCCGTAGAAATAAGTGTTGGGGCTGCGCTCGCGGAGCGCGGCCAGCGCCGTGCGCACCCGCTCGTTGCGCATGAAGCCTTCGCCGTTCCAGCCGACCACCAGCCCCTGGGGGCCGACGGCGCGGGCCATGATCTCGGCATAGTAACCGGTGCCGGTGAAGTAATCGAGGACGCGGTCGCCGCGGCGCAGGCCCATGAAGCGCAGCAACTCGGCCGGTCGCCTTACCTCGTCGAGCGCAATCTGGTCGGCCGGCCGGCCCGGCGCCGCGACCGCCGCCCTCAGCTCCGCCTCGCCGAGCGGCTGGCGTGCGCTCTGCGCGGCGAGCGGAGCCGTCACGATCGCGGCAAGCAGTAGAAGAGCGCGCTTCACCATGGTCCGTCCCCTCGTTCGTGTCGGACCAGGAATAACAGGCGGGGCCGCCTGCCCAAAGCGATTCGAGAGCCGGGGTTCACCGCCGCGGCGGCGGCGGCGGCGGGGGCGGGTCTTCGCAGGGCTGCGGCGGCACCGGATCGGGGCCGGCCGTCCCGCGGCGCACGCGGTCGGCGAATTCGTCCTCGCGCGCCCAGCAGGCGGAGAGTCGCCGCCAGGCCTCCTCGCGCGAGACGCGCTGGCGCTGCGCGATGGCGTCGACCCGCCACGCGGAATGGCGGCGGCGGAAGGCGTAGTAGCTGCGCGGGTTGCCGACAAAAACGACCCGCCCGGGCCCGCAGGCCGCGCGGACCGCCGCGGTCGCTTCGGCGTCGGCGATTTCGCGGCCCGCCCCGCCGCCGAGCACCATCCGCTCGCCGACCCGTGCCGGATCGCCGCCATAGCCGCCCGCGCCGCGCTGGTAGAGGATAAGCGCGCCCGAATCGTCGAGCCTGATTCCGGTCTCCGCGCCGAAAAAGGCGAACGGGTCGTCCTCGCCGGCGCCGTCGAGCCGGAAGCAGCCGTCGCGAAGCACGATCGTGCCGACATTGAGTTCGGCCGTCTCCGCGCCGGTGCGGTGCCGGGCCTGCGGCAGGATGCGCACGAAGCGGCGCGCCGCCTGCGCCACCGGCTCGGCCGGATCGAGCGCGTCGGCGCCGGTGACCCGCACGAACGGCGGAACCCGCAGCCGCCCGCTCGCGAGCAGGGCTGCGACCTCGGCCGCGTCGACCGCGGCAATGATCCTGACCTCGTTGTCCGACACATAGGTTCCGCCTTCCGCGGGGATCCCGAGCCGCCGCAGCTGCCCGAACGCATCCGCCTGCCCGGCATGAAGCTCGACCAGCGAGTGGCGGACCTGGCGGGCGACGAACAACGGATTGGCGGTGTAGCGCCTCAGCGTCGCCTCGGGATCGCGGACGAAGCCGACCACGACCCGCCATTCGGGCGTATGCTCGATCCAGATGTCGGCATAATTGCCGCGTTGCTCGGCCTCGAGCCGCGGCCCGATCCGCCCGATCTCCCCGACGACCTCGTGCTGCAGCCGCATCCGCCGCTGCGCCTCGGCCTCGCTTACGCCGTGCGCCTGTGCGTACCAGCCGGCCTCGCCGCTCGGCCGCCCGTCCGGACCGGGCGGCGCGTCGCCGAAGCCGGCGGGCGGCGCCGTCTCGATCGTCGGATAGCTGCCGGGATTTGGCTGGGCGGACAAAGCGGCGGGCGCGCAGGCGAGCAGCAGGAAGAGGCGGCGGCGCATCGGCAAGCCTTTGTCGGACAAGGGAAACACTGCCTGGACGAGCGCACCTGACGGAAAGCTGAAGCTAGGCGGCGGCGGCCCGCTCGCGCGCTCGTGCCGTGAGCAGCCGCATCGCCGCGTGCGCGGACAGGGCCGCGCCCTCCTGCCAGAACATCACATAGCTCAGATGTTCGCCGGCGAAGAAGACCGGCCCCTCCGGCCGGAGCAGCTCGGCGTAGCGCGGCGCCCGCGGAGTCGCGAACCAGTCGCCGCTGTTCGGCCCGACTCCCTCCGACCAGGGCGTGAGGCCCCAGGCGACCGTGACCGGCTTCGCGAGCAGCCGCGACTTGCCCGGATGCAGCGCCTCGACCGACTCGCGGCAGGCGCGGAAGCGCTCCTCGTGGCTCATCGCGGTGAAGCGCTCGGGATGGTCCTGCCCGGTCCAGCCCGCGACATAGGCCGCGACCAGCACGCCCTTCTCGGCGTGCCAATTGTCGGAAGGATAGATCAGATTCTCGTTCACGCGGTCGGTCCAGCCGAGGCCGCCGTAAATGCCCTCCTGCTCCCAGAAGCGCGGCGCCTCGAACGCGACCTTCGAGCTCTGCAGATAGGGCACGTCGCGGATCGCCGCCTTCTTGGCCGGCGAGAAGTCGTTCTCGACGCGTGCGAGCAAAGGCAGCGGCAGGGTGCAGATGCAGTAATCGGCCTCGGTCGCGCGCCCGCCATGGACGACCCGCACCCGCTCGCCGACGCGGCGGATCTCGGTCACCGGCGAGTTCAGCCGGACGTTGCGCCGGACGCGCTGGTAGAGAGCGTGGGCGATCCGGTCCATGCCGCCGACCGGCTGGAACATCGGCGATTGCTGGTCGAAGAACTCCTCGAACAGCAATGGCAGCCCGACCGGGCGTCCGCTCAGTATCTCGCTGAGGGGCAGCGGCGGCAGCGTCCGCCCCGCGGCCTCATATCCTCCGGGCATCTCCGCATAGCCGGATCGCCCGTCCGGCGCGTAGTCGCCATTCTCCGCCAGGCTTCCGTAGAACGCCAGGAACTGGCGCATCAGGGTCTTCTCGGCCGGGCTCATCTGGCCGTCGAGCGCGCCGCGGTCGATCGCCTTGGCGAACAGCTCGGCGAGGCGCCCGCGCAGGTCGTTCTGCATCTGGCGGTTGCTGTGGACCCGGCCGTTAAACTCCCAGCGCGCGGCGCGGTTGGCGTTGACCATGATCTCGATCGGGACATCGAGATCGCGCGCATAGCCCAGCATAATGTGGTGCTGATGCGGGATGCGCGCGGCGCCGGCATTGAGATAGTGGCCCTCGGCGAAGGTGCACAGCTGATCCGGGCGTCCGGTCTGCACGACGCGGTCGCCGCCGCGGACCGTCCAGACCCGCCCGCCGATCCGGTCGCGGGCCTCGATCACCATCACGTCCCAGCCGGCGCGCTTCAGCTCGTAGGCCGAGACCAAACCGGCGATCCCGGCGCCGAGGATCACCACCTTCCGCCCGTTCCCGCCTGCGCGCGGCAGGTCGAGCGGCTCGGCCGCGGCGGGCGAATTGAGCAGCCCCAGCGCCTCCATGCCGAGATAGGCCGCGCTGTAGCCGCCGACGGCACCCAGCCGCTCGAGAAATGTCCGCCGCGTCAACGCCATGCCGTCCCCCCTTCCGCCTCCGCCGTACTCAGGATGAACGGCTGTTTTTCGATTCTCACCTCGTCACCGCGGCGGCGCCGCCGCCGTCGCCTCGATCTCGACCAGCCAGCCGGGATCGACCAGCCCCGCCACTTCCATCGTCGAGCGGGCCGGCCGGTTCGGCTGCGCCGCCGTCCCGAAAAATTCGCGGTAGGCGGTCATCATTCCGGCAAAGTCCATCCGGTCCTGCCCCGGCGGGGCCACCAGGAATATGCGCATCATCACGATGTCGCCGAGGCCGAGGCCGTGCCGCGCCAGCTCGGCGCCGATCTTGCGCAGCACCGAGCGCGTCTGCGTGGCGGTATCGCCGTAACGCTGCACCGATCCCGCGGGCGCGGAGGTATCGACTGCGTCCGGCACCGTCCCGCTGACATAGACCAGCCGGTAGCCCGGCGGAACTTGGGCCGAGCTCAGGATCGGCGACTGCGGCGCCCCGATCCGCCCGATCTCGCCGACGACGGGACGGACCGGCGAGCAGGCCCCGGCGGCGAGCGCCAGAGCGATGGTTGGAATCGGCCGCATTCGTACGTCCCCCTCCGCTTCGGTCTACCGCCCTGCCGGCGCGCTTCCAAACGGATTCAGGCGGGTCGCGTCCACGCGCCGCGGCACCGGGAAAGCTCCGTCTTTCGTGTTGGAGGGAACCTGGCGCGAACGCATTGACACTGCTTTTTCACGTCTTATGAAAGACTTGTTCGGGGGTGGAGTTTCCAGAAAATGTTGAGAGCTCGGTTGGTCGCCACGGTGGCGGCGTGCGCTTTATTGTCTGCTTGCGGCGCCGGTGGGGGCGGCGGAATCAATCCGACGCCCACGCCGGTGCCGGCTCCGCCTGCTCCGCCACCCCCGCCTCCGCCACCGCCGCCGCCGCCCCCGCCGCCTCCGGCTCCCGCGTCGAACAGCAGCCTCGCCAATCTCCAGGTCAGCGAGAGCTTCCCCAACGACACCGCGACCGCGACCGCCTCCTTTCCCCGCGCCGGCGGCGCGCCGACGACGGACACGGCTCTCGCCACCGGGACGATCAGCTACGACGCCGGTTCGCAAAGCTATACGCTGACCGCCGGCGGGCGCTCGCTCGCCTTCACGCCCGCCCACATCGACGCGTCGCAGACGACCGCCACCCTCACCGTCTACAAAAGGGTCAGCGGCTCGACCGTCGACAGCCTGACGCTGACCAATGCCGGCGGATCCGGCCGCTTCACCTACACCTATGTCGGCGGCGCCTTCTGGCAGCGAACGGCCGAGAGCAGCTCGACGATCAGCGGATCGTTCGACGCCGTCGCCTACGGCGTCCGTACGCCCGCCCAGGCCGTCCCGCGGACCGGCACCGGCGAATATGCAGTCGACCTCGTCGGGGTGGAGTCGGTGAACGACAATGTCGCCGCCGTGACCGGCCAGGGGATCGTTCAGGTCGACTTTGCGAGCGGCGCCGTGGCGACCGTCGGGACGATGGGCGCGCCGATCACCGGCGCGACCGTCTTTTCGGGCGAAGCCCGCCTGGCGAGCAGCACGAACGGCTTCACCGGCACCTTCCGCTACGGCGACTTCGGGGAGCTCTCCGGCAGCATCAACGGCGCCTTCTACGGCCCGACCGCCCAGGAAGTGGGCGCCGCCTATGCGGTGAGGCAGGGCGACGGCCGCGTCGCCGCCGGAGTCCTGGTCGGCCGCAGCCAGGCGCCCACGGGATCGAACGCGACGGTGACGAACCTCACCGCCAATGCCTTCTTGCCGAGCGACGCCGCGCGGCTGTCGACGACCCTGACCGGCTCGTCGGGATGGAACGTGAATTCGGGGACGTTCAGCAACAGCGCGGCCGCCCCCAGCGCGGTCGCGGTGATCTATGACAGCGCCCAGCGCAGCTACTCGCTGATCGCTCCCGACCGGTCGCAATATTTCGGCCCGGATCGGCCGGGCGGCACGCCCGCGCTGGACCGGGGCCAGGGCACCGTCCGCGAGGTGCTGAGCTTCCCGGCAGCGCCCGACCCGGCGCTGGTGACCAACAGCCAGCTGCTCCAGGGCCTCCAATATGCGCGCGCCGCGCGCTGGCTCGTATCGCAGGGGAGCGGCGGCGCGACCAGCTACAGCATCACCGATTTCGCTTACGGCATCGCCACGCCCAATGCGGCGGTCCCGCGGACCGGGACCGGCGGCTTCGTGATCGGGCTGAGCGGCTCGGCGGCCGACGGCGACTATGCCAATCTGATGAACATCTCGGGAGGCGGCACCGCGCTCGTCGATTTCGGCGCGGGCACGCTGACCGGAAGCGGCAGGATGGCGTTCCGCGAGGATTTCAGCCTCGCCGGCCGCGCCACCCGGACCGCCGACGGCACCTTCACCCTCAACGCGGCCTTGTCGAGCGCGGCGAACGGCTTTTCCGGCACACTCGCCTTCACCGGCATCGGCAATTATTCGGGCGGGCTGACCGGCCGGCTCTTCGGCCCCGCCGCGGAGGAGATCGGCGGATCGTTCACCGCGAGCGACGGCAGCGGCGGAAGCGCGAGCGGCTCGCTCGTCGGCCGGCGCGATCCCAGCCTGACCGAACCGGTCCCGGCGCTGCGCGACCTGACCGGCTTCACCCGGCTGCAGGCGCTCGGCATCCAGAACCCGTCGTTGCGGAATATCGATGACGCCTATTTCGCCTACGATGCGAACAGCCGCACCTATTCCTATCATTCCTCCGGCCCGATCAACGTCCCGGCCTACGCCTACCAGTTCGGGCCGGCCCAGGCGGTGGCCGCGGAGACCAATGCGACGTTCAGCGGCTATGCCGGGACCGGGCCGGCCGGCCAGTTCACGGAGACTGACAGCTTCACCGCTTCGCTGTTCAATCCGACGCCCGACAATCCGCGCATCGCGCTGACCTACACCAGCTATGCCGACATCACGGTGGTCAACAGCTTCGGGCACCGCAACCGGCAATGGGTGGTGTACGGCTCGGTCGCGCCCGCATCGCAGCGGCCGCGTTCGGGGACCGGCCAATATTCCGGAATCGTGTTCGGCCATGGCGACCTGACCGGGGCGCCGATCGACGTCCAGGGAAGCGCCACCTTGTCGGTCGACTTCGGCGAGCACACCGTCAGCTCGCTTGTGACGCTCGATACCCGGCCCGCGGGGACCGGCCCGTTCACGCGCTACGGGGTGATCGACTATCGCGGCGGGTTCACCAGCGAGAACCTGTACACCGCCCATGTCTTCGGCGACTCTGAGGCCCAAGGCTACCTCCAGGGGCGCTTTTTCGGTCCCAACGCGGCGGAATTCGGCTTTCTCTTCGGCTTCACCCGTTTCGACGGGACGGGACCGCGGATCAGCGTCGTCGGCGGCGCGGTCGGTACGCGGGACTGATGCGCCTCCCGTCCCGCGCTCTCGGCGCCGCTTCGGCGGCGCTCTTGTGCTGCGCCGCGCCCGCTTTCGGCCAGTCGCCGCCGGAGACCCGCACCGGGCTCTCGGCCGCCGAAGTCATGGCGTTTGCCGAGCGTGCATCCGCCGCCGGCGACGCCGACTCGGCGATCGCCGCTTATACCTCTCTCGCTGCCGATCCCGACATCGACGTGCGCAGCGAGGCGCGCTGGCGCCACGGACGCCTGCTCGCCGCCCGGGGCGACCATGCAGGGGCGGCCTTGCTCTACCGGCGGATCCTCGACGAGCGCCCCGATGCAGGCCGCGTCCGGATCGAGCTCGCCCAGGTCCTGGTCCGGCTGGGGGACGAGGGGGCGGCCGCCCGGCAGCTGCGCCAGGCCCAGGCCGGCGGCCTGCCAAGCGCGCTTGCTCTGGTGGTGAACCAGTTCGCCGGAGCGCTGCGCGCCCGCCAGCCGTTCGGAGGCTCTTTCTCGTTCGCGCTCGTCCCGGACAGCAACATCAATCGAGCGACCGACGCGCAGACGCTCGACACGGTGATCGCGCCGCTCGAACTCTCTGAGGAGGCGCGCGCCCAGTCCGGGATCGGCCTCAGGACGGGGGGCCAGGCATTCGCCCGCGTCCGGCTTACCGACAGCATCAACCTGCTGCCCCGAATCTCCGGCGAGGCCGAGCTCTATCGGCAGAGCCAGTTCAACGACATCGCGATCTCCGCTGCGATCGGCCTCGAGATCAATGGCGCCGCCGACCGCTTTCGCCCGTCGATCGCCCGAAGCGCGCGCTTCTACGGGGGTGACCTCCACTCCCGAACCGCGTCGGCCTCGCTCAACTGGCTGCACGCGATCGGGCGCGAGGCGCAGCTCGACGCCACCGTCTCGATCGCCCGCGCCGACTATCGGGTGAACGACCTGCAGGACGCCTGGCTGTTCGATCTCTCGACCAGCTACGAGCGCGCCTTCGACTCGCGCTCGGGAGGCGCGGTGTCCCTGAACGCGTCGCGCCAGGCGGCGCGCGACGCCGGCTATTCGACGGCTGCGGGAGGAGCGTCCCTGCTCTACTGGCGCGATCTCGGCCGCCTCACCGTCTTCGCGTCGGCGGGCCTGCGCCGCCTGGAAGGCGACGCTCGGCTCTTCCTGTTCACCGACCGCCGCAAGGAATGGCTGTACAGCCTCGCGGCGGGCGGCACCTTCCGCCACTTCACGGTCAATGGGTTCGCCCCGCTGGTCCGCCTGAGCTACGAACGCAATGCCTCGACCGTCGGCATCTACGATTACCGGCGCACGTCGGTGAACTTCGGGATCACGCGAGCCTTCTAGCCGTCCGGATAGCGGGCCTTTCGCATCAGCCGACGCGGAACGTCATTGCCGCGCCGGGGGCGCTGATCGCGCTGAGCGAAAGGCCGGACGGCGTTCCGTCCCACCATTTGACGTGCGGCGTCGTCAGATCGGAAACCTTGTCCTTATGGCCTGCCCAGAACAGGTCGTGGGCGTCGCCGATATCGGCTTTGCCTTCGAGCTCGCCGAGGCCGTCGGCCTGGACCAATGCGCATTCGTAATGGGCCCGCGCGGTGCCGGCCTGGTCGCTGTTGCTGCCCCGCTGGTCGACGTGCCAGACGGCGAGGCCGGCGGCGCCGAGCAGGGCGTCCCGCCCCGCCGAGGCGCGATTTTCGATGATGTAATATTCGCGGTCGTTGCGGCGGTGGAGCGCGAACTCGTTGCGGCCGGCGCGAAGCGTCACCGTGGTCCCGTTCGTCAGCCTCGTCACCGAGGTCGCCCAGCCCGCCGCATGCTTCAGATAGGCGCCGACCTGCGCCGGATTCTTGCTGCGCTCGTCGCTCCCGCCGAAGCACATCAGGCAGAATTTGCCCGCGCCGTACGAATCCTGCCCGTAATCGTAGAGATCCGGGAAGTCGCAGATCATGTGGCCGTTCTCGTGGCAGAAGGTGCCGAGGCTGAGCTCGTCGCCGATGTCCGTGATCTGATAGTCCCGGATCTTCCGGCTGCTGCTCAGGCTGAACGCGCTCGGCAGCGTGTGGGCATGCGGCCACAGCCCCTGGCTCCAATTGTTCTCGCACACCCCGGCGTAGAGCACGTTGAGCGCATAGACGAACCGCTTGCGGTCGGCGGTCAGCGGCGCCGGATTGAAGCCCTTGGCCTTGAGGTCCTGGAGGGCCTCCTCGATCAGCTCGGCGGCTCGCCTGGGATAGCGCTTGGTCTCGTCCGTATAATGCGAGCGCGGGTGCTTCGCGCGATAATAAGGCATGACGATGTTGGTGTAATCGAGCTTGCCGTCGGAAACGTCGCGGAAATAGTCGCGTACCGAGCCGGAATTGCCGAAGCCGCTATAGCCGGGCCGGTTGCAGAAGGCTTCGATCTCGTCGCGCGAGATCGTCGCCGGCTCGTCCGAAAAGTCGATCAGCAGGGTCAGGCCGACGAAGGTGCCGACGGTCTGGCGCGCCGGCGGCGCGGGAAGCGCGCCCGCGGCTTCCTCGGCGGCGCGCAGCGCGCCCTGGAACTCGGCGCGCCGCTCCCGCCAGCGCGGCCCTTCGGTGGGCAGCCCCTTCATCGCCGCCTGGGCCATCGAGAGCAGCCCGCCGCCGCCGCCGGTCGCGCCCGCCGTGCCGATTGACCGGCCGATCGCAGCGGCGCCGGAGCCGGTCGGCTCGATCGCACGGTAGAAGCCGCTATCCTCCCTGACGATCGGCCGGCCGTCGAGCGTCGCGAAGCGCGCCTCGTGCTGGTCGCCGGTCCCGATCGCTTCCAGCGTGCTGCCGTCGGGCTGGGTCAGGGTGAAGGTCTTGCGCCTGAACGGAATCGACATCTCTTCGCTCCTCCCCGGCCCGCGCCGGGTCGGCGCGAGGCGAATTGATGATAAGCGGCACGCGACTCGGAGGGAGGATGCCAGAGGGACGGCCTGGTCGCAATCGGCCGCGCGTCTAAAGGCCGACCAGGCGAAAAAGCGTCCGCCGGCAGCAATTGCCGGCGGACGCCCACCCCCCGTTCAAGGTCTCTGAGCCGGACGTTCGGTCGACTGGGTGTTTGTCGCCGGCGTGCGTTCGGATCCCGCCTGGGTCGTCGGCGAAGTACGATTTGTAGTGCCGTTTGCGCTGTTGCTCCTTTCGGTGGTGGAACGTTGCGCCACCTCCGGAAGGCACAATTTTTCGGCGAGGCCGCTGGCCACCCACAGCAGCAATGCGCCGCCGAGGAACATAGCGAACCACGCCGGGGCCTTGGCCAGTGCGTCGACGAGGCCCTTGAGCGCGTCGAGGAATTTCACCGGGTCGCCGACATTGTCCGTAAAATTCGTATTGGTGTCGGTGGCATTCCACGTCCTCCGAAGCGCGGCGATGCCATTGCCGAGCGCCAGCAGCAGCGCGACCACCAGGAATGCGAGCGCCGTGTAGACGATGATGTCGCCATAAGCGTTGCAAAAGTCGGTCACCCACGCGGATGCCGGGCGGCCCCCGGATCCGCTCGTGCCGGCTGCCGTGTTGGATACGTTACCGGCTGCATTCGAGGCGTTGGCGGCCGCGGATCCGGTCGGATTCCCGCCGACTGCATTCGCAGCTGTGATGCTGTTATTTGCCATCATTCCCTCCGTTTACATCACACGTCCCTCGCGACGACTGCGCTGCGCTGTGTCCCAGCGGACACGCGCGCGGTCGCCCCGGTTTTACGCTCACCGGCCTCCGAAAATGTCGAACGTGGTGCCGACGAAGAACGCGACGCTGAACTCGTTCTCCCGATCAGACCGATAGCCGAATCTTACGCCGCCGTTCAGACCACCCTCGCCGTCGGGCGTGTAGTAGACGGGGACATCGACGCCGACGACGTCGTCGATGACGTCGTACGTGACGATCGGGGCCACGGCGAAATTGCCCAGATTGCCGTCCGCTCCCAGGATACGATGACGCAGGCCGACCGCGAGAAGCAGATTTTCGTTACGCGTCGGTCCGGCCGTTCGCATGTCCGGGCATTCCGCTTCCGGATCGGTCGTGCCCGGCGGGCAGACGCGTTCCTCTTCGGCCGCCTCGAACGCCCGCTGGTAGGAAACCGAGCCGGTCAGCGCAGTGTGGCTGCCCGGCAAATAGCGCGCGACGTGCGCCGCAACCGACCAGTCCGTCCGCCGCTCCTTCCGCGGGACCAGCGAAACGCGGTCGAACCATTCGAATTCATTGGACCCGATGCTCGCATCGATGCCGAAATCAGTGGCTGCCGGATACCCGCGCTGGTTCTTGCGATAATTGGTCCTGTCGTACCAGTTCATGGCATAGTTCGAGTCGTCGCATCGTTCGCCGTCCCGATTGTCGTCTCTCCGCGGTAATGTGTCCCAGCAGACCAGGCTGGCTCGATCCTCGACGCGTCGCTGCGCTTCACTCGGACGACCGACTCGAATATCAAAATAGCCCCAGCTGAGCGTAACCCTGCTACCATTCGCTAGAGCATCGAGAGACGCCGGCATGGCGTTGTCGCCATCGCCCAGCGGCGTTGATGCGCTGAGCGAAAAGCGGCTTGCTGTCGACGGGAGGTCGGGAAGCGCAACGCGAAACGTCAACTGGCCGTCGTCGGTGCCGCTGGAAACCTGCAGTTGCCCGCCTCTTAGCGCACCAAAGCGATCGGCCGGTCCATCCGTGCCGCGGGAAACAGCAGGCGGCTGTTTCGGATCTTCGGCCGTTGGCGCCGGCGCCGGCGTCTGAACCGAGGGCTGTGCGAAGGCTGGAGCGGACGCGAGGCAGAGACCGAGCGTCGGCATCAGCGCTTTACAGAGGCGACGGCCCGTCACAGCCGGAACCTCACGTTGGCGTGCACGACCGCCGCGGGACCATATATCTCGAGGGTGATGCTTTTCCGAAGCGTGTCGTCGCAGAAGATCTTGAGACGTAGGATCGAACCAATTGGTCCAACCAAGGTGTAATATAATCTATGCAGAGAACCATCGCCGCAGGCTCCCTCAACATCGTCCGTGCCGATATACACTGGAGGATCGGTCCCCTCCTGGGGGAGCATTCGAATGTTTTGTCGGTGATCGTCCAGTTGGAACCGGAACTCGCCCAAGCCGTCGGCCGGCGTGGCTTCCACTCTGATCGTGCCCATTACCACCTCCCTGGTTGAAGCATACATATGGCTCACCAGGACGGCTCAATCCGTGACGGTCGTCACGCCCGGCTCGGATTTTCGCTGCCCGCGCCCACCTTGCCCCCGCGTCCCCGCGCCCCCATCTCCGCGTCACCCGCGTTGACGCGTCGCGCGCGCTCCTTTAGCTTCGGAACAAAACTGGAACTGCACCGGCCATGCTGACCCACCTCTCCGTCCGCGGCGCGCGCGAGCACAATCTCAAGAATATCGACGTCGACATCCCGCGCGAGACGCTGACCGTGATCACCGGCCTCTCCGGTTCGGGCAAATCCTCGCTCGCCTTCGACACCATCTATGCCGAGGGCCAGCGCCGCTACGTCGAGAGCCTCAGCGCCTATGCGCGCCAGTTCCTCGAGATGATGCAGAAGCCCGACGTCGACCATATCGAGGGCCTCTCGCCGGCCATTTCGATCGAGCAGAAGACGACCAGCCGCAACCCGCGCTCGACCGTCGCCACCGTCACCGAAATCTACGATTACATGCGCCTGCTCTGGGCGCGCGTCGGCATACCCTACAGCCCCGCGACGGGCCTGCCGATCAGCGCCCAGACCGTCAGCCAGATGGTCGACCGGACGATGGCGCTGCCCGAGGGCACCCGGCTCTACCTGCTCGCCCCGGTCGTCCGCGGCCGCAAGGGCGAGTACAGGAAGGAGCTGGCCGAATGGCAGAAGGCCGGCTTCACCCGGGTGCGCATCGACGGCGAATTTTACGACATCGAGGACGCCCCCGCGCTCGACAAGAAGTACAAGCACGACATCGAGGTCGTCGTCGACCGCCTGGTCGTCCGCGAAGGCATCGAGACGCGCCTGGCGGATTCGCTGGAGACCGCGCTCAAGCTGGCGGAGGGCCTGGTCTATCTCGATCCTGCGGATGGGCCTGCGCAGGCGGAAAAGCCCTCCCCCTTGAGGGGGGAGGGTTTGGGTGGGGGTGGAGTCTCCGGAGAATCACCGCACTTCATCGACTCCACCCCTCCCTCAATCCCTCCCCCTCAAGGGGAGGGAGGCAAGGAAGGCGTCCTCTCCGACAACGCCCCCCCGGGCCGCATCACTTTCTCCGAGAAATTCGCCTGCCCGGTCTCCGGCTTCACCATCGCCGAGATCGAGCCGCGCCTGTTCAGCTTCAACGCCCCGCAGGGCGCCTGCCCGGCCTGCGACGGCCTCGGCGAGAAGCTCCTGTTCGATCCCGAACTGGTCGTCCCCAACCAGAATCTCAGCATCCGCAAGGGCGCGGTCGTCCCCTGGGCGAAATCCAACCCGCCCAGCCCTTATTACATGCAGGTCCTCGGCAGCCTCGCGCGCGAATTCGGCTTCAGCCTCGACACGCCGTGGAACGAACTGTTCGAGGAAGAGCGCGACATCATCCTCTTCGGCACCAAGGGCAGGCCGGTCACCCTCACCTTCGTCGACGGCCGCAAGAGCTACGACGTCAGGAAGCCCTTCGAGGGCGTGATCGGCAATCTCAACCGCCGCATGCTCCAGACCGAGTCCGCTTGGATGCGCGAGGAGCTCAGCAAGTACCAGTCCGCCGCGCCCTGCGAGACCTGCCTCGGCGCCCGCCTCCGCCCCGAGCCGCTCGCGGTCAAGATCGCCGGCGAGGACATTTCGACCGCCACCCGCCGCTCCGTCCGCCACGCCCATCAATGGTTCTCGACCCTCGAGAACAAGCTCAGCGCCCAGCAGAAGGAGATCGCCCGCGCGATCCTCAAGGAGATCAACGAGCGCCTGGGCTTCCTCAACAATGTCGGCCTGGACTATCTCGACCTCAGCCGCACGTCGGGCACGCTGTCGGGCGGCGAGAGCCAGCGCATCCGCCTCGCCAGCCAGATCGGCTCAGGCCTGTCAGGCGTGCTCTATGTGCTCGACGAACCCTCGATCGGCCTCCACCAGCGCGACAACGACCGCCTCCTGATCACCCTCAAGCGCCTGCGCGATCTCGGCAACACCGTCATCGTCGTCGAGCATGACGAGGACGCGATCCGCGCCGCCGATTACGTCATCGACATGGGCCCCGGCGCCGGCGCCCATGGCGGCGAGGTCGTGGCGCGCGGCAAGCTCGAGGACGTGCTGGCCAACACCGCCTCGCTCACCGCCGACTATCTCACCGGCCGCAAGGCCGTCGCCGTCCCCGCCAGGCGCCGCAAGGGCAACGGCCGCAAGCTGACGGTGAAGGGCGCCCGCGCCAACAACCTGAAGGACGTCACCGCCTCGATCCCGCTCGGCACCTTCACCTGCATCACCGGCGTCTCCGGCTCGGGCAAGTCGAGCTTCACCGTCGACACCCTCTATGCCGGCGCCGCCCGCGCGCTGAACGGCGCCCGCATGATCTGCGGCCCGTGCGAGGGCATCGAGGGGCTGCACAATCTCGACAAGGTGATCGACATCGACCAGTCGCCGATCGGCCGCACCCCGCGCTCCAACCCCGCCACCTATACCGGCGCCTTCACCCAGATCCGAGACTGGTTCGCCGGCCTCCCGGAAAGCCAGGCGCGCGGCTACAAGCCCGGCCGCTTTTCGTTCAACGTCAAGGGCGGCCGCTGCGAGGCGTGCAAGGGCGACGGCCTGATCAAGATCGAGATGCACTTCCTCCCCGACGTCTACGTCACCTGCGACGTCTGCCACGGCCACCGCTACAATCGCGAGACGCTGGAGGTGAAGTTCAAGGGCAAGAGCATCGCCGACGTATTGGACATGACGGTGGAAGACGCGGTGGAATTCTTCAAGGCGGTGCCCCCCATCCGAGAAAAGATGGCGATGCTCGCCGAAGTGGGCCTCGGCTACATCAAGGTCGGCCAGCAGGCGACGACCTTGAGCGGCGGCGAAGCGCAGAGGGTGAAGCTTGCCAAGGAGCTGAGCCGGAGGGCGACGGGGCAGACCTTGTACATTCTCGACGAGCCGACGACGGGGCTCCATTTCGAAGACGTGCGCAAGCTCCTCGAAGTGCTCCACGCCCTGGTCGAGCAGGGCAACAGCGTCGTCGTCATCGAGCACAACCTGGAGGTGATCAAGACGGCGGACTGGGTCCTCGACCTCGGCCCCGAAGGCGGCGACAAAGGCGGCGAGGTTGTCGCCGAGGGAACGCCCGAGCAAGTCGCCAAGGAACCCCGCTCCTACACCGGCGGCTATCTCAAGGAGCTCCTCGCCAAGTCGGTCCGCGCCGACGAAGCGAGCGGCCTCAAGGTCGCGAAGAAGAGACGCGGAGCAGCGGCCCGCGTGCGCGAGCCGGAAGCGGCCGAGTGACGGCTGATTCCGCTCCGGGGCCTCGTTAGCGCGCTTGCGAGCGGCCGGCTGGGCGGCGATACTTAGACCGTGCGCAGACTGTTCCGCCTCGGATGCTTCGTCGCTCTCGCATCGACGTCCTCCGTAGCTGAGATCGCGGCCGCATGCACGGTCCTCCCCGGCCGCGCACCGCCGCGGAAAGCGAAGCGGACTTCGCCGCGCGACGCGACGCCTGGTACCGCAACCTCGCCGAACGCCAGAGGCAGCAGGCCCTCCCCCGATGGGCGGCCGAGGAAGACCGCCTCTGGGCGACGGCGCGGAGGATCGTGCTCGCCCGCATCGAAAGCGTCGGGTCGACATATCTGCGCGGCAGCGAGGGGCAGAGGTACCAATCGCCGCTGGTGACGCTCCGCCCGATCCGATGGCTCAGGGGCTCCAGCTCCGCGCGGCGGCTCAGGGTCCACTTCCTGTCGGCCGACAGCTGCGATCACGGTGCCGGCAACGCCCCCTATGGCCGTGTCGGGGATGTCTTCCTGCTGTTCTACGGCCCAGGCCCGCCCAATCCCCGCAACGTCCTCGACACCTTGGGCAGGGGCCGGGCGGTGACGCAGCGCACGCAACGCGCGTTCGGGATTGACGGCGGCCTGCATTGACCACCCCTCCGCCGCGTTGAGCCGCGGAGCCCGGCCGGTACCCGGCCAGGCGACAGTCACGCCCGGCCCGTGACAGTCACGTGACTGTCACCGCCGCACGTAACTTTCCTCTCCGATGGCCCGGTCTAGAGAAATTTTGTCTTCCCCTTCTTTGGTTGCTAAATCCGGACGTCTAGCTCGCTAGGGGCTATATGCAGCACAGCTCGTCATACAGCTTGCTTGGAAGCGGCAGAATGCTAAAGTTCTCAGTTTCGGCTGAGGGGGCTGTGCCGATATGGTGGATTCCGTCAATGCCGCGCTTGCGGACGTCGATCGCTTTCTGGAACAAAAGGGACCGGACTACGAGCGATTTCTTGAGGATGTTCTACGGGAGCTGGCTCGGTATCGTGAACGTCGAAAAAACTCTTCTGTAGTATATCGGGTCTATAGTCGCGCCGACAAACAAGCGCGTGGCGAGAGGCTAAAGAGCCGATTAGGAATAGCTACGAAGCTGGCAGAATGGAGGGAGAAGAACTCGAGATGCAAAGTAAGCGAAATACACGATATTATTGGTATTACGGTTGTAGTGTACTTTGAAAAAGAGATTCCTATATTCTGCCACGGCTTAACCGATATGAGATCAGACGTTTTCGAGATTGTAAGCGATGAGCTGATATCCAAGGACGACTATAACGCGAGACATATAATAGTTGGTAAGAGGGTCGGTGCAGCGCGCGAACGGTTGTCGGTGAAACTCTTATGCGAGATCCAGGTAAAGTCGCTTTTACATGATGGGTGGGCGACTCGTACACACGACTTAACATATAAGACTAAAGAGCGAAAGGACCCTAGAATCGAAGAGCAGGTTTCTGCTCTTACAAAGCTGGTAAAGTCTCTGGAGGAGCAGAGCGATGTTCTCCGCTCATATATAGTGAAGGACGACGAAGACGATGAAGTCCGACGTGATGGAGCAGTGTCTCAACTCTTTTTTCAAACAACGCAGCGGCCAGCGACGGAAACTGAGAGCGAAATTTCCGACATGGCTAGTGCTCTTTTAGGCGGCCGCGACTATTTCGCCAAGTGCCCAGAAAATGATCCGTTGCTTGTAGCTCTACTCGACCGCTGGAAGAGAGTAAACTCAACAACCGGAGAGTGCCGCGTCGTAAGCCGATTCATGGTCTTGCTGGCACTGGTCCGCACAGCGCGAGACTTTGACTCCGAAGCTATTGAGACAATCGAGAGTTGGATCGAACGATCGACGTCTAATGAAGAAAGAGCCGGGGCCCTCACATATAAAGCTCTGGCGCTTTGGGCGCTCGGGGACTTGGCGAGGGCAATCGACGCGGCTAGGGTTGCGGTGCGTTACTTAGATGACAATGGGCTGAAATCAAGAAAGTTTAGGGCTAATCTAGCTTATTATGTTGCTGAACACTTTTTTATTTCGAAGAATGCTGCCGCCGGGGCAAGCGCTCCAGAAGTAGAAGATTTCTTAAAAATGAGGTTCACTGGCGAAGACGAGCGCAATCGGATGTCCATTCTGGACACTCGCGGCGCAGTTCTCATTATGACAGCCACTGACGCCGAGCAGGTCTGGCAGGGTCAGCGCCTCTGCGACAAGGCGCGAAAATGGGCTCAGAAACATGGTGAAGATAAAGCGGTCTTCGAGCTATTCTACGAATTGCATGAGCGACGAGCACGCCGACGACTCAGCGAACTCCGGTGAATTACCAACCTTCAGGGAAGCGCATAATCTAGCTCCAGCTCGCGGCTCTGTAGCGAACGCGGGTTAACACGGAGTTTGCTTCCGCGCCTCAGACCTTCACGTCCTGACGGACCGCAACGGCTTTTGCAACATCTAATCACTGTGGCTGGTGGATTTCCAGGGCATTCGATGCGGAGACCCCGCGGGTTTAGCGCTGAACGGTGCGCACCTGTCGCCGGGCCCGTGTGCCGCCCGCCGGCACCGCTTTCCGCCTCGCCTGGGCCGAAGGCTGAAAATGATTTCACGCGGAGGCGCGGAGAGGAAGGCAAAGGAGGCGCGGAGGCGTAGAGAAGAAGGAGGAAGGCCTGCGGCGCCAGACCGCCTCATCCTTCCGTCTTTCGCGCCTTCGCGTCTTCGCGTGAGCCAAATCTATCATCTTCCTCCTCCGCGCCTCTGCGTCTCTGCGCGAGCGATCTCTGTCTCCGCCTTCCCTCCGCGCCTCCGCGTGAAACCACCCTTCCTGCTTCGTCTCCCCCTTTCCCCATTCACCATTCCTTTCCGTGCATTGCGCTATCCCGTCGCGGGTCGAAAGGATCTCGCATGGGTAGAACGTACTCGCCGGCGCTCGGCATCTTCCGGGCGCTGATGCCGGTCCTCTTCTGCGGGGGCTTCCTCGTCTATTTCGCCGGCGTCGAGCGCTGGACCGGCGTGCCGGTCGGCGACGCGCTGACCCCCACCATCTTCGGGCTCGGCCTGCTCACCCTCCTCTTCGCCATCCCGCTGGTCCTGCGCATCGCCCGCCTGCTCGGCCCGCCGCCCCCGCGCAGGCCCGGCTCCCCGCCGCGCCAGGAGCCGCTCGCGGACGAGCGCAGCGACTTCGATGCGGACGCCGCAATCGCCCGCTACCTGGCGCGCCGCGAGGCCGGCGGTCCCCCGTCTCCGCCCGCTCCCGCCGCCGCCGCCCCGCCGCCCCCCGGCTTCGGCCGCAAGACCCGCTGAGCCGCGTCTCGCCTCCGCCGAGGCTGAAATGATCTCACGCGAAGCCGCGAAGCCGCGAAGAGGAGAAGGGATTGAGGCCTGCGGCGCCGTCGCCTCGGCCTTCGCGCCTTCGCGTCTTCGCGTGAGCCACCCTGCTTTTTTCTCCTCCGCGCCTTCGCGCCCTGGCGCGAGCCGATCCTGCCTAAGCCTCCAGCACCGCCGGCCCCGCGACCGGATCGGTCACCCCCCGCCCGGGCGCAACCTCCTCGAGCGTGTCCCTGAACGAATCGAGGGTCGCGATCATCGCCTCGCGCGCGCCGGCGAGCGCCGCCATGTCGTCCCATTCGGCGATCAGGCAATAGCCGCCCCCGCCGGTCTCGACGATGTGCGCGCGCCTGAGGCCCGGCCAGCGCGCCGCGATCCCGCGATGCGCGTCGAGGAACGCACCCTCGCGCCCGGCCTTCACCCTGAAGCGCACCGCGTTGAATGCCGTCATGCCCAACCTCCCTCGAAACACGCGGACCGCTCGCCCCCGCTCGCAGCGCCGCCGCCCTCACCCGCGCCGGCAGCGCCGCATCCGCGTCGTCTCGCCGTCTTTGGTGAGGATCATCTCGTCCTCCGACGCCCGCGCCACCCGGAAGCGCCAGATTCCGTGCCGGCTCGCCTCTGGCGCGTCCTCGTCGAGGCTGTGCCAGTCGATCGTCAGCCGGTCGCCGGCAAGCTCCCACAGGCCGTTCAGGAAGTCGCCGCTGAACGCCAGATCAGGCGACAGCATCCAGCCGGCGTCGGTGAAGCAGGATTCGCCGGCCGGCACCCAGGAGCCGGCGAGCCAGCTCAGCGACGGCTCCTGCCGCGGCGGCGCGACGGGCGCCGCGGCGGCGGGCGCGGGCGCCTGGGCCGCGCCGGCCTGCGGCGACGCCTGCGCCTGGCTCGGCGCCGGAGCCGGCGCGCCGCCGCCCGACACGAACAAGGCCGCCACCGAAGCGAGCGATCCGGCCACCCCGATCCCGACCGTCGCTTTGGCCCTGAACGCGCGATTCATCGACCCCTCCCCTTCTTGCGCGGATGCGGCGGCTCAGCCGATCAGCCGCCGCTTCGCGCTCGCAAACTCTTCGTCGGTCAGCACCCCCTGCGCGTGCAGCGCCGCCATCTCCCTGATCTGCGATGCGAGATCCCCGCCGCCGGTCCCGGCGCCGGCGGCGCCGTCCCCGCCGCCTTCGCCGGCCGCATCGTCCGCCGCCGCATGCAGCGCGGCTTTGTCGGCCGCGAGCAGCCGCTCCTGCTGGTCGCAGAGCGCCTGCAGGAAATCGAGCATGCGCTGGCGGTCCTTCGCCGGATAGCGGGCGAGGAAGCTGCGCGATTTGTCGACCTTGCCGACGAACAGGACCGACGGGTTCGAGAAGAGGCCGCCGCGGTCCGGGAAGTAATCGGCGTCGCGCACCGGGATCGTCACCGCCCCGTCCCAGGGGACGGTCTCGCCGTGCCTGGTCTTGCGCGAGGGGCGCTTGCCGAACGCGACCACGAGCTCGTCCTCGTAGAGGGCGAGCTGGTAGAATTCGCTGTCGCTGGTGATCCGGCTCGTCCAGAATTGCGCGATCGGCGTGCGCTCCATCCCAGGGTCCCTCCGGCTGCTGTCCGCCCGCGGCGCCTTATGCCCGACAAGCGGCGAGCCGATCAAGCGCACCCCCTACCGCCGCCCCCCGCCGCCGCACACCTTTCGCCCCGGCCGCGCCTCGAAGCGCCGCGGCCCCGCGATCCGGGCGGGCGTCGGCAGGCCGACGATCGCCACCTCCATGTGGCAGCGTCCGGACGTCACCCGGTAGAGATCGTGGCGGACATATTCGACCCGGTCGATCGGCTCGTTGGTGCCGAAGGCGCGGATCACGCCGGCATGGCCGAGCACGGCGCGCAGCTCCGCCAGCCGCTGGTGGTTGGGCGGCAGCGCCGCCGCGGCGGGCAAGGCGGCGAGCGCGAGGCCGGACAAGGCGATGAGGCAGGTCGAAGATCGCATGGCATCCCCCGAAAGATTTGCGCCGCTCATGCTAGCGCCCCCGCTTCGCCGTCGCCAGACTCGCCCCGCAACGGGTGCAGGGGCGCACCCGTCACCGCGGCGCGGGAGGGCATCGAAGGCGCGGCGCCGCTGTCGATGAAAAGTGCTTTCGCCGTTCCGCGCTTGCGCTATGTTCCCGCGAAGGAGGTGCGAACATGGCGAACGACGGGCAGGCAAGGCGTCAGACCCGCGCCGCTCCGGCGCATCCGCCTGAGCCGGATCCGATTGCGCGTGCCCTTCAGGGCATACGCGAGCTCCAGCAGGCCTATCTCCTCGAGCGCATGATTTTTATCGCCGGCGGCTTTCTCTCCCTCTTGTTTGCGACCGGCGTAGGCATCTTCATGATGGTCGTCAGGGAACCGACGCTGGCCTCGATGCTGCCTTTGCTCGGCTCGGGCGGTGTCTTCATGGCCACTGGAAGCGGGGCGATGTTCTATTTCGGAAAATCGTTCGATCTCCTGCGCGAACTGGCGCTCGCGACCCGACATGGCTGATCGCACCACCGACGAGATCATCGCCGAGCTGACCCGGCGATCCCGGCGTTTCAGGCCGTTCCTGATCATCGGCCTGCTGATCGTGCTGGGCTCCTTGATCGGTTCGCTAATCTACCTGAACATCCTCCTTGGCGAGGCGCGCGACGCCCAGCGGTCGGCGGAAGGCGCGCTCGAGGCGATGAAGGATGCCGCGCGGGAAACGGACCAGTCGGCCCAGTTGACGCGTGCGGTGGAACTGGCCAGCGATGAGGCCGCGGGGGACCGCCCCCCGCAGATTCCCCTCGAGCGGATCGAGGTTCAAATCCTCATCTGCACAGGATCGCCCGCACAGAATAGGCAGCGGGCCGAAGCGTTGCGCATTGCGCGCCCTGCCGGAATGACCGGGCGGTGGCGCCGGGATTATCTCAGTCCGGAAGGAAACGCGCGCCCGAACTACCGGCTTGCACGCAACGAAATCCGCTACAATCCGGGAGAAGAAGACGCAGCCGACCGGTTGCTGCAGATGATCCGTGGGCTGGGTTCGGATGCGGCGAAGGTGCTGACCTTCTATCCCTCCCCCAATTCGGTGAGCGTCTTCTTTTGCGAGGGGACCAACCCGCCGCCGCTCCCGGCCGCTGCCGGCGCCGCGGAGCCGCCTCCGGCCAACGCCAACTGATCCGGTCGAGAGGGCTCCACGCCCCGAAAGGAAGCGCTCGATCGTCCGCGGCCGGCGGCGGCCTTGACGCTGGTCCGGGCGCGGCGCAACCTCGCCGGGCAAACAAGGGACCCCGCCAATGATCCTGGCCGCCGCAATGCTCCTTCTCGCCGCCGCCCAGCCGCCCGACGCGCCCTCGACTTCGGCGCCCTGGCGCGATCTCGGCGTCGCGCGCGGCTATCACCTCTTCTACGATCCGGCCCCCGTGGCCCGCGTCGGCGAGACGCTGACCGCGCGGCTCCTCACCCGCTTCCCGGGCGCCGCCGCAACCCAGCCCGCTTACGTCGTCGGCACGGTCGAGATACGCTGCTCCGCCGGCGAGGCGCGCGTGATCCGCACGGTCAACCACCGCGCCGACGGCAGCGTCGCGAGCGAGGACACCGCGCCGATGGCCTTCGCCGCGATCCGGCCGAACACCCTGTTCGCCAGCCTCCGCCAGGCGCTCTGCTGAGCTTCGAGCGCCGACGGCCGAAGGCGTCGTCGCGATGATCGACGTCGCCGCGGTCCGCCGCCGCATCGATGGCCGCGCCGAGATCGTCGAGGAGCTGAACGACACCTTCTACGGCCACCGCATCTTCGTCGTCCGCGATCCCAACCGCTTCCGGATCACCTTCGCCCAGATCCTCTGAACCGCCGCACCAGGGCCGTGAGCCGCGCCCTCCGGATTACAAGCGAACCGTGACCGTGGTCGAAGCCTGCACCGATCCGCGCCGGCCGCCGCTGGCGCTGCAGCTCATCTGGCCTTCGTAGCGCCGCTCGCCGACCCTGTCCGCCGACACCGAACAGACGATGTTGCCCCACGCATTGTCGCTGCGATAGCCGAACCGCATCTGGAAGAAGTCGGAATTCCAGGAGCCGCGCAAGCCGATCAGGGCGCCCGCCTCCTTTTCCAGCAAGGTCGCGAAATCGCCTCCGTCACAGTCGTGAAGCGTCACGAGCTCGGTCCCAGCGAGGCTGATGAACGCCCGGAGCGGCCGCTCCGGCCATTCGAAGCGCAGCGATGCCTGTCTAGCGGGACATCCGGCTTGGTTGAGCCTCGGCTCCGGAGCCGCGACAGGCGGCGGCGCCGGCGAGACGGGGCGTCGCTCGGATGGAATCGCAGGCTCCTCGACGGACGCACCCTCCTCCGGCGACGCCGTGCGCGGCTGCGCAGGCGGGTCCGCCACGGCGATTTGGTTCACCGGCCCGGCCGGCGGCTCTTCCTGCCCCGCAGCCTGCGGAGAAGGAGCCGGTTTGGGTTCTCGTCCCGACGGTGGGTCTTCCACCGGCATCGACTCATTGAGCAGCGGCGGCTCCGGCTGGCGCTCTCCCCTGGTGCTGAGAGAGTGGACGATCAGCCCGGAGGGGATGGCCAGCAGGGTGGTGATCAAGGCGCCGCACAGGAGCAGCGTCCATGGATGGTTCGCCCAGGCCCAGCTCCACGTCCACTTCTGCTTGTCGTTCATGGCTGCCCCCACTGACGATCGATTCTAGGTTGCGGCCCCATTTCGTCCAGAACGAATCTTGCGAGCGAGCTGGATTGGCGCCCATCCCCTTCTCCTCGGCCGATCGCATCTGGTGACAGGTACGTACCTCTAACCGCTACTTACTCGGCTTCTGGCGGGGAGGGGCCGGATGGCCGTCCCCCGCCATGCTTTACTCGCGACGGTTCCTTTCCTATCGTCGCACCGCCCGCCTCGAATGATGCGGGGCCTTCGCTTCAAGCCGGAGGGAGGGTTGGAAGTTGAAGTCGCACCGTCTGTCCGGTCAAGCGCAACTCATCGAGGTCGAGCGCGGCGGCGCCTTCGTCCGGATCGGCTCGCGCGGCGACGGTGTCGCGCACGTCCAGCTGGTTCTGCATGTGCTCGGTTACGCCTTGCCGCGCTCGGTGCGGAACGGCCGGCCGGACGGCATCTACGGACCCGAGACCGAAGCGGCGACCCGTCGGTTCCAGTCTGAATTCGGGCTGCAGCCGGACGGGGTGATCGGCGGGCTGACGCTGAAGGCGCTGGACGGACTGCTGGTCGAACGGCCCTGCTTCGACACCGCCAGCCCGGGGGACTATAGCGCGATGATACAGGCGAGATCGCTCGGCCTGCACGCCGCCCGCATGGTTTTCTACACCTGAGGAGGGCGGGGGAGTGACGCGGCCGAATCCGATCGTCCGGCCGGAGAACGTTCATCTCGACTTCGGCCTGATGGGGTCGGTCGCCGGCAATGCGGGTGTCACCCGGCGCGCAGGCGGCGGTCCCGACGTCCCCGAGACCTTTCGGTTCGACTTCCGGGGAAACGTCGCGGTCAGCCTGATCGCAGACGTCCAGGTCGGCCTGCATGCCGAAGCCGACCGGGCGCTGTGCGATCTGCAGCTCATGCAGTTCGTCACGCCGCGCCGCTACGAAGCCGTCTATGCCGGCATCAAGGGAGGCCATACGCGCGTCCAGTTCTCCGCGGCCGTCGAAAATAACCTGTTCCTCGACGGACACACGTCCGGCTCCAGCGATCTTAGTCCCGCCAATTTTCCCTGGATGAGCCTGGTGAGCGCGGCAAGGTTCAGGCCGAACACGCGCGCCGGGCACTTCATCAACCAGTGCTTCGACAAGCCCGGCACCGTCGAGCCGAGCTGGCTCGTGGTGGCCCATGACGATCCGCTCTTCGCGGGCGCGAAGCATTTCCTGTGGAGAATGGAGCGGTTCGACGAATTCATCACGCTGGCGGTCTTCGTCCACCCGAGCGGGGAACGCCAGCCGCTGGCGGTCGCGCGGTGGACCTGCCAGCACAGCTACACCTTCTCCTGGCACAAGAATCGTTCCGATCCGGAAATCGCCAACGTCGTTTCGGGACGCAGCATCGTGGCGCAGACGCAGGCCCCATCGAGCAATCCGCCGGACCTGCTGCCGCACGTCGCCAAGGTCCGTTCTCCGCCGGCGTGGATCCTGCCCATCGTCAATCCGCAGCTCACCGCGGCCTTCGCAGGATCCGGAGTCAGCGGGATCATGCGAATGAGTTCGCCGCTCGATCACCCCGAAGTCCCCTCCGACTTCTTCGTCGTCCAGCGGTAGGCCCGGGGTTCGGGCGCCGTTCCGGCACGCAAGGAAATGCCCCCCCTTGCAATGTAGGATTCCGTCTGGTTTATCCTCGAAGATGGAACAGAACAGGAATGGCGACTCGCGCTCCGGCCGTGACTGGCGGGAGGATTGGGACGGTCAGGATTCGAGCATTCCGGAACCGCCGTGGGTGCCCGACGAGATCGACATCCTCCTCCACCCCGAGCTGGCGCAATACCGGCCGGTCCCGAGCCCGGACCCCGTTGCCGCTCATCCTGAGGCGCCGGCGACCCCGAACCGGTCGAGGGACGAGGCGGCGTCTCGAAGGACCGCCGCTCCGCCCGAGCCCCCGCTCCACGTCCCCGCCCTCTCCGACTCCGGCTTCTATTACAGAAACGGCAAGCCGATCCCGCCGACGCATCCGGACCACGGCCCGATGCACCTCCTCCCGCGCCAGGAGGACGGCAGCTTCGCCGCTTATTATTATTGCTCGCACGAGGAGCTCGCCGCGATGGGCGACGGCGACGGCCGCCTCCCGGCCCCGCCGCCCCGGCGCCGGCGGCGCGACGGCTTCGACGCCGAGCGCCAGCAGCAGTTCGTCGAACATTATCGCGACACCGGCAGCCTCACCGACGCCGCGCGGCTCACCGGCATCTCGCGCAGCACCGCCTACAACCTCCTCAACAGCCCGGACGGCGGCGCCTTCCGCGACGCGATCGCCGAAGCCGGGCGCGGAATCGACACCATCCTCGAGTCGACCGCGTTCGAACGCTGCATCAACGGCCAGGAGGAGATCGTTTATTATCAGGGCCGGCGCGTCGGCGTCCGCTGGAGGTACGACAACAAGTTGCTGATGCAGATGCTGCGCGCCCGCCAGCCGCTGCGTTACGCACCGCTCTCGGAGATCGAGGGCTGGCTGAAGCGCCGCGGCCTCGAGCCGCCGCCGGACGTCGACGGCGCCCTCGACCGCCTCGCCGCCGCCGAAGCCGAATGGGGCCGCCGCCTTCCCGGCGAGGGGCCTCCGGCCGACGGGACGCTCGCGGCCCCCGCCACCCCTCTCCCATTTCGGGAGAGGGACGGCGCGGCGCAGCCGCAGCAGGGTGAGGGAACGCCCCCCGACACCCCCGCGATCGCGTCCAGTTCGTCCAGTTCATCCACTTCGGCGGAAGCGGCGGAAGACCCCGCCATCGCGTCCAGTTCGTCCACTTTGCCGGCTGGCCTCGCGTCCGCCGGACCGGCCGAGCCCGCGCACGCCCCGATGCCCGATCCCGCTTCCGGCCTCATCGTCTATCGGCCGCCGCCGAAGCCGCGCCTCCGGAGCGGCTGAGGCCGGCCAGCCGGATCAAGGAGTCGGATGCGTCCCCTGATCAACTCCCTTCGAATATCGGCCGCCAGAACCCCCGATTTGCTTTTCCCGTTGAAATAGTGCATAAGATGCGGGCTAAAGTAGCATGCGGCGGATCTTGCCTTCTTCGGTCGGTCTTTTCCTTCTCTACACGCCTCTAAAGCCCGAGCAGGCCAAGCTGGCCTCGCCGGAAATCTGAATGCCAAAGGAAAACATCATGCCGACAGGCACAGTCAAATTCTTCAACACCCAGAAGGGTTTCGGTTTCATCGCTCCTGAGGGCGGCGGGAACGACGCCTTCGTCCACATCAGCGCGGTCGAACGCGCCGGGATGAGCAGCCTGGTCCAGGACCAGCGCGTCTCCTACGAGCTCGAGACCGACAATCGGGGCAAGACCAGCGCGGTCAACCTCCAGAACGCCTGATCTCGAAGGGGGCGCCGCTTCGCGCGGCGCCCTTTTTTTGTCTCGGCCCCGCCCCCCTCCGCCCGAAAGGCCCGCTTATGTCCGCGACACCGCTCAGTTTCTATCTCGACCGCGCCGCCGACAGCCGCCGCGCCGCACGCGCCGCGACGCTCGACAATGTGCGCGAGCGCTTCCTGCTTTCCGAGCGCAGCTGGCGCGATCTCGCCGCTCGCGCCAGGCGCGTCGTTGCCGCCCACGACAAGCTCGCCTCGAAGGTCGCCGCCGCCAAGGCCGCGGCGCTCCCGGGCTAATCTTCGCTCAGCAATTGCGCCCCTGCTGGACCGGATCCGCGCTGCCGCCGCGGTCCGAATCGGTGCAGTGCCTTGTGTGGCCGGGCGGGCGGCGGACCGGCGGCTGCTGGCCGTTGCAGCGCACGCCGCGGCCGCCCGGATCGGCGCCCGGCCCGCCGTCGCTGTCCGAGCAGCCGGAGGGATATTCGCCGTAGCTCCCCTGCCCGCTGATCTCGCCCTGCGGCCCGCGGCCGCCGAATTGCGGGTCGGCGTTCGGGCCGGTGTCGCGGTCGGTGTAGCGGTTGCGCGTGCCGGTGCCGTAGCCGGGACGGTCGCGGTGGCCCGGCGCGGTGTCGGAATCGGTGACGCCGGTATAATTGCCCTGCGCCTCGGCGCGCCCGGCGACGAGCGCCACGGCGCCGCCGGCGATCGCGGCGCCGCCGGCCACCCGCTCGAGGAAGGATCTTCTGCTGAGCTTGCGTATCGCTGTCATCGGCCGTCTCCCGCTGCTGGACAGGCCCGGTGCGCCGGCGGAACGGTTTCTCTGCCTCCGCGCCGAGTCGCGCAAGCCCTTTCGGGCCGGAAACGAATGTGGCAATGCGCGTTGCGAACTGAGATGCCAGACAGCCTCTCCCCCGCCGCCGAGCTCGCCCGCGCCGCCTCGCGCCCCTATCCGAACGAGCCCGAAGGCTATCGTGCCGCGCGCGAGGCGCTGCTCGCCGAGGAGATCGCGCTGCGCCGTCGTCTCGCTCGCGTCGCCGCGCAGCGCTCCGCGCTGCCGCTCGGCGGCGAAGTGCCGGAGGATTACGAGTTCGAGGGGCCGGACGGCGGCCGAATCCGCCTCTCGGAGATGTTCGGCCCGCACGACACTTTGGTCACCTATTTCTGGATGTACGGCCCGCAGCGGGAACGGCCCTGCCCGATGTGCACCAACCTGCTCGGGCCGCTCGACGCCAACGCCCCCGACATCGAGCGCAATTGCGCCCTCGCCGTGATTGCTCTGTCGCCGGTCGCGCGGCAGCTCGAATTCGCGATCGAGCGCGGCTGGCGCCATCTCAAGCTCCATTGCTCGGCCGGCAACCGCTTCGCGGACGATTATCGCGGCCTGATGCCCGACGGCGTCACCGACACCGCCGCGCTCAACGTCTTCGTCAGGCGCGACGGTCGCGTCTTCCATTTCTGGGGCGGCGAGATGGGCTTCGAGACCGCCGATCCCGGCCAGGATCCGCGCGGCGCGCCCGATCTCGCCCCGCTCTGGAACATCCTCGACCTGACCCCCGCCGGCCGCCGCCCCGATTGGTACCCGGAGCTCGACTACGACTGAGCGGGATCGGGCCTTCGCGGCCGGCGCACGGCTGCGGTTCGTGTCGCGGCGGCGCCGTGCTAGTCTCGCGTGCCGAACATCGGGGGAGCATCATGATCGATCGCCTTCTTATCGTCGAAATCATCTTCAGCCTGACGGTTCCGATCGCGATCGTCGGCGTGCTCTGGGCGCGCGTGCGCCGCGACAAGGGGCTCGGAGTGCGATCGATGCAGTTCCTGACGGTGTCGGTCGCATTCCCGACGCTCGCCGTGCTCGCCTTCGAGGAGGTGCTGGACGGCGACGCGGTGAGCGCGCTGATCGGTGCGCTGCTCGGCTATTTGCTGTCCACCGTCACCCAGAAGCGGACCGGCGGCAAGGACAAGGGCGACGAGAGGACCGAATGACCGGGCCCCGATCGCCACATTCAGCTTGACGCCGATCACGCGCTCGCTCAGCCTCGGCCTTTCTCGCATGGGGGGTGCCGAGATGCTCAAGCGAATGATCGTCGTCCTCGCCGCGGCGGTCTGCGCCGCCTGCTCGACCTTGCCGCGCGCCGAATTCCAGGGATATCGCGACGCCTTCGCCGCCGCCCAGACGGCTGCCGCGCCGATCATGGAAAATTATGGCACGCGGGAACGCGCGGAATGGCGCCGCCGTCTCCAGGAGGAACGCGCGCCCGCCGGCTTCTTCGAGGAATTCCGGCTCGACGACGTGCGGACGCTTTCCGTGCTGGGGCTGCCGCCCGGCGCGGAAGCCGCGACCCGCGCATTCGCCGCAATCGCGCGCTACAACGACACGCTCGTCGCTCTCGCCGAAGACCGCAACATCGGGGAAGCGCGCGCCCAGCTGCAGCAGGTGACTTCGGAGCTTTCGGCGGTCGCTGCTCCATTGGGTACGCCGCTGGCGGCGCTCAACCGGTTTGCCGGACTGGCCCTGGAGGCCTTCCGGCCGCTCATCCAGCGGGACAATCGCGCGCAATTCCGTCAGCGCGTCCTCGGCGGCCATGACGAGATCGTCGGTCTCGTCGACGTGCTTCGGCGCCTCGCGCCCCACCAATATGAGATCATCACCAGACCGATTCAGGATCGCGCGCGGGAGGCCACGCCGGCCGACCGTGCTCCGATCGCCGAGGAGATCAATCGCTGGCACCGCGTCTTCGCCGACTATGTGTTCCTGCTGAACGCGGTCGAGGAGCGTTTGAATGTGCTCAAGGAGGCGATCGAGAACCCGCGCTCCGTGCCGCTGCTCGAGCGCGCCGGAGCCGGCGCCGCCGATCTGCGCGCCTATGCGGATGGGCTGCGCCGGTCCGTGACCGAATTGATGGTCCCGAGGTAGGAGGAAGAGATGGCCAAGACGACCGACGAGCTTCGTGCCGAACGCAACGCTCTCATGGCGAAGCGTGACGCGAGCACGGATCCCGCTGAGCGCGCGCGCCTCCTGGCGCAGATGAAGGCCATCAGCGACGAGATCACCAATCGAAGCCTGGATGCCGGCGCCGCGGAATCGGGCGCCGTCAAAGACCTCGAAAAGAGTCTCGACGCCGAGCGCACCAGAACCAGCACCGACGCCATTTCCGCCGGGGTTCGCGGCGCGCGGGACGTCCAGGACAGCCTGCGCGGCGGCGGAAAGGGAGGCGGCGACAAGTAGCGGATTGGGACACGGCGCCGCGCGCTTGCGGCGACCAGATCGATTGATTTTCGACCGTCCGCCGGGTAAATCCTCGTCCTTCAATGTTGGCCGCCGCTGTTCGGCGCCCCCTGCCCGCCCGGCCCAGGGCGAGGCCCAGAAAGGATGCTTTTTTGATGTCCGCCCAGCTCGATTTCTACCGGGCCCGCGCCGCCGAGGCGCGCGCCGAGGCCGAAGCGGCCAGCCTCGAGAACGTCCGCCAGCGCTGCCTGCGCGCCGCCTCCGCCTGGGAGGACATGGCCGATCGCGCCGCGCGCACCGACCGGATGCGGGCCCGCCAGGAAGCCGACCGGGCCGCCGCCGCGCCGCTCACCGCCGCCGGCTGATCGCTATTCCGCCGCCGCCGGGAAGAGCTCGGCCAGGGCGCCGCCCGCCGGCACCGCCTCGGCTGCGCCTTCGCGATGCCCGAGCCGACCTTCGAGGCGGGCCCCGGCCGCCACCGTGAGGCTGTCGTAGCTGACGTCGCCATGGACCCGCCCCGCCGCCTCGACCGTCACCGAGCGGGCGGCGACCCGGCCGCGGACCGTCCCCGAGAGCCGAACCGAATCGGCCGCGACGTCGCCCTCGATCGCCCCGCCCTCGCCGAGCTCGAGGCTCGCGCAGGCGACGTTTCCCTCGATCCGGCCGTCCACCCGCAGCTCCTCGCCGGTCCGGACGTCGCCCGAGATGGTCATGTCCGCCCCGATCACCGAGACGGTGCCCCGGCGGCCCGCCCCGTCGCCCTTCGCGTCCTTGCCGAACATCGCCCGTCCCTCCCCGCTTCTGTATCGCCGATCCGGATCGCCTCCGCAACGCGCCGCGCCTAAACCGCCGATGAACGGCGCGTAGTTCTGGGTTCATGCAACAGCGCCTAGTCTCCGCTCGTTTCGCACGCGCGTCGCGCGTCGGCGGGACGTCGTCCAGACCCAGGAGTGAAGAGCATGCGTATCCTCGTTCTCGCCGCCGGCCTCGCCGCCGCGGTTGCCATCCCGTCCACCGCCTCCGCCCAGCGTTGGGGCCAGGGCTACGGCTCGGGCTACGGCCATGGCTATGGCCAGCGCCACAACAGCGAGACCAGCCGCGAGCTGCGCGAATGCCGCCGCGAGCTGCGCCGCGCCGACAGCCGCCGCGAATATCGCGAGGAGCTGCGCGAGTGCCGCCGCGAGCTTCGCGACGCCCGCTACGACGACCGCCGCCGCGGCTATTACGGCCGCAGCCACCGCGGCGGCTGGGGCTATCGCGACCGCCGCTGGTAAGCCTGCGCGGAAAGGCCGGCGGGCGACCGCCGGCCTTCCGCTTGGCCCCGCGCTGCGCTAGCAGCCGGGCATGGCCATGCGCACCTTCGACGTCGCCGCGATCGATCGCGCCGACTTCCGCGACTACACCGCTCACCTGCTCGACGGCGAGCGGATCGAGGCCGGCTTCCGCGGCGAGTCGACGACGGTGCTGTTCACCGACCGCCGCATCGTCACCGTCCAGGTCCAGGTGGTGATCGCCGAGCGCATCGAGACCACCTCCATCTCCTACCGCGCCGTCCGCCAGTTCTCGCTGAACCGCGCCGCCGACGGCGCCGCGCGCAGCGAGTTCCGCATCCTGCTCGAATCGGACGGCCATCCGCTCCACCTGCGCGCCAGCGCGGACACCGATTTCGGACCGGTCCAAAAGCTGCTCGCAGAGCGCCTGGCCTAGCCCGAGACCGTCATCCCGGCGCAGGCCGGGATCTCGCGGGGTGAAAGGCGGATCGTTCGTGGAGCGCTCCACTTACGCCTCCGCCTTCTCGTCCCGAGATCCCGGCCTCCGCCGGGATGACGAGTGGGACCTGCCGCTTCCGCCCCCGCGCCGGAGAGTCTAGGGTCCGCGGCCGATGGACATCTATCTGCCGATCGCCGGCCTTTCCGTGAACGCGCTCGTGATCATCGCCTTGGGCGGCGTGGTCGGGCTGCTGACCGGCATGATCGGGGTCGGCGGCGGCTTCCTCACCACGCCGATCCTGATCTTCTTCGGCATCCCGCCCGCGGTCGCCGTCGCCTCCTCGACCACCCAGATCACCGGCACCAGCATCTCGGGCGTCCTCGCCCACACGCGCCGCCGCGGCGTCGACTACCGGATGGGCGCGGTGATCATCGCGGGCGGCGTGCTCGGCTCGCTCGTCGGCGGCCTGCTCTTCCGGCTGCTCCAGGAGATGGGCCAGATCGATACCGTCATCTCCTTGCTCTATGTCGTGCTGCTGAGCAGCATCGGCCTGCTGATGGCGAAGGAAGCGGCGACCGAACTCGAGATCATCAAGCCCAGGCGCGCGCCTAAGCCGCAGCGCCGCCACAACCCGCTGATCGCGGTGCTGCCGATGCGCTGGCGCTTCTACCGGTCCGGGCTCTACATCTCGCCGCTCGCGCCGCTGGCGCTCGGCTTCGTCACCGGCATGCTCACCGTGCTGCTCGGCGTCGGCGGCGGCTTCATCATGGTGCCGGCGATGATCTACCTGCTCGGCATGTCGGCCCAGGTCGTGGTCGGCACGTCCCTGCTCCAGATCCTGTTCGTCACCGCCGTCACCACCCTCGTCCACGCCACCACCACCCGCTCCGTCGACATCGTGCTCGCCGTCCTGCTGCTGCTCGGCTCGGTGATCGGCGCGCAATATGGCGCGCGCTTCGCCCAGAAGATGAAGCCAGAGCTGCTGCGCATGTTCCTTGCGATCGTCGTCCTGGGCGTCGCGCTGCGGATGGGCCTCGAGCTCACCTGGCGCCCGCCCGAAATCTACACGGTGCAGCTGCTGTGACGCGGCTGCGGGCGCTCCTCCTGCTGCTGCTCGCGCCGCTTGCACTGGGCCAGATGCAGCCGCGGCTGGTGCCGGAAGTCTCGCACCGCCAGGTCGAGATACGCTACAGCTTCACCGGCGCGGAGCTGCTGCTGTTCGGAGCCATCCTCTATCCGCGCGGACGCCTGCCGAACGAGCGCACCGACGTCGCCGTCGTGCTGAAGGGGCCGATGGAGCCGATCGTCGTGCGCGAGCGCCGGCGGGTCGCCGGCATCTGGATGAACGTCGGCCGCGCACGATTCCGCTCGGCGCCGCAATTCTACGCCGTCGCGTCGTCGCGGCCGCTGCGCGACATCATCGACGAGCGTAACGCCGCCATCTACGAGCTCGGCCTCGGCAACCTCCAGCTCTCCCCGGGCGGCGGCATCGCGCCCGAGGAGCTGCGCCGTTTCGAGGCGGGGCTGATCGATCTGATGCGCCGCAACCGCCTCTATCAGGAGGATTCGCGCGGAGTCGCGATCAGCGAGGGCGTGCTCTATCAGGCGCGGATCGGCATTCCGGCGAGCGTCCCCGTCGGCACCTACACGGCCGAGACCTTCCTGATCCAGCGCGGCCGGGTGATCGCCGGCGCGGTGCGCGAGATCCGGATCGAGAAGCTCGGCTTCGAGGGCTTCGTCGCCCGCGCCGCCGAGCGCTGGTCTTTCGCCTACGGCGTCGTCGCAGTCGCGACCTCTTTGCTGCTCGGCTGGGCGGCGAGCGCCGTGTTCCGCCGCGGCTGAGGCGGCGACGCGGCCCGGAGCGCCTCTCCGGCAATCACTTCTTTACGGGTCGTGGTTAAGGGTCGCGTCGCACGACAACAGCAGAAGACGACGCTTTATGACCGAGATGTTCCATCAGCGCACGTTCAATCCTGCCGAAGAGCCGGCGCGGCCCGCGTCGGTGCAGGTGCCGATGGACATCCCGGTGGAGCAGGGGCCGATCGGGCGCGTGGTCGACATTTCGGGCGGCGGCGCCCGCCTGGAGATCGACCCCGCCCGGCTCAACGCCCTCGCCGAGGATCCGGATCCGAGCGTCGCCATGTCGGGCCAGGTCGGCAGCCAGGTGAAGCTCGAATGCGGCAGGAAGTGGCTGCTCGCCAACGTCCGCTCGCTGAAATCGGGCGACGGCTCCGGCGGCAGCGTCATCGCCGAGATCGACTTCCTCGGCGAAGGCGAGGAGGACAAGCAAAGCGGCCGCATCGTCGACTTCCGCCGCGGCATCACCTCTTACCCGATCCCCGGCAACCGCGTCTTCCCGGTCACCGGCCGGGACCTCAAGCAGATGTTCTCGGCCGACGAGCGCGCCCATATCGAGATCGGCACCGTCTATCCCACCACCGACGTTCGCGGCGCGCTCTACGTCGACGCGCTGCTCGGCAAGCACTTCGCGCTTCTGGGGTCGACCGGCACCGGCAAGTCGACCTCAGCCGCGCTGATCATGCACCGGATCTGCGAGCTAGCGCCCGAGGGTCACATCGTCATGATCGACCCGCACGGCGAATATTCCGCCGCCTTCAAGAGCGTCGGGGAGCTGTTCAACGTCGAAAA
>DASVSD010000016.1:0-335664 GCA_036388255.1 Allosphingosinicella sp.
TCATCCTGAGGAGGGACTGAGCCCGGCGAAGGCCCGTCTCGAAGGACCGGGTCTCGAAGGATCAACTCCGCAACGCATCATACCGCTCGAATTCGTAGGCGATCGAGGCTTCGATCAGGCGCTCGTAGAGCTCGGCCGCGACCGCGGCCGGCACGTCCGCCGCCTCCGCGTGCCCGGCCACCTTCGCCAGCACGTCCGCCTTGCGATCTTCGTCGCGGACGGCGGCGCGGTCGGGCTTGATGCGGGCGGCGGCCTCCATGTAGCGGAAGCGTTGGCCGAGCAAAGCCACGATCTCGGCGTCGAGCGCGTCGACGCCGGCGCGGACCTCGGCCATGGTCCGGCACCGGTGCGGTTTCACTCTGTCCATGGCGCCTCTTTAGCGGCGGCCAAGGGCCTGTCGAGGTTGACTTTCCGCACTGCACAAGCCATGTGCCCGCCTTCGCAATTGGCTCCGCACCCCCGGTGAAGCGGCAGCCGCGGCCAGCATCTCGGCTGGTCGGTGCGGGTCCGGGGACCTACGAAACGCGAATTGGAGTATTCAGATGAGCAAGCGCAGCAGCGCCAAGTACAAGCTCGACCGGCGGATGGGCGAAAACGTGTTCGGCCGCCCGAAGAGCCCGGTCAACCGCCGCGAATACGGCCCCGGCCAGCACGGGCAGCGCCGCAAGGGCAAGCTCTCCGATTTCGGCATCCAGCTCCGCGCCAAGCAGAAGCTGAAGGGCTATTACGGCGACGTCACCGAGAAGCAGTTCAAGAAGACCTTCACCGAGGCCGTCCGGATGAAGGGCGACGCTTCGCAGAACCTGATCGGCCTGCTCGAGCGCAGGCTCGACATGGTCGTCTACCGCGCCAAGTTCGCGCCGACGATCTGGGCCGCGCGCCAGATGGTCAATCACGGCCATATCCGGGTGAACGGCAAGAAGCTCAACATCGCGTCGGCGCGCGTCGGCGTCGGCGACGTGATCGAGCTCGGCCCCAAGGCGCAGGAAATGGCGCTGGTGGTGGAGGCGCAGGGCCTCGCGGAGCGGGACATCCCCGATTACGTCACCCCCGACGGCACCACCAGGGTGACCTTCACTCGCGTCCCGACGCTGGACGAGGTGCCCTATCCGGTTCGCATGGAGCCCAACCTGGTCGTCGAATTCTATTCGCGCTGACCTGGCCTCCAGGAGACGAAACAAGGGCAGCCCTCGCCGGCTGCCCTTTTTCGTTCGCGGGGCGTTGAGCGAGCGGACGCTTGCCGCCCGCCGCGACGGGCGATAACCGCTGCGGCTTCCTGCCCTTTTCGAAAGAGGCTCCGCGATGCGTTTCCTCCCGCTGCTCGCTTTCCTCGCCGCCGGCTGCGCGACGAGCCCCTCGCCGCAAGCCGCGCCGGCCGGCCCGGTCATCCCGCTGAACACGCTCCAGAGTCTGACGCGCGAAATGTCCACCGACGCCTATGAAGGGCGCGCGCCCGGCAGCCAGGGCGAGCGGCGTACGCTCGACCTCCTCGCCCGCAGCTTCCAGCAGGCGGGGCTCCAGCCGGGAAACAACGGCAGCTGGTTCCAGGACGTCCCGCTGGTCGAAATCACGGCCCAGGGGAGTCCGACGCTCCGCGTCACCGGCGGCGCGCAGCCGATGACCTTCAACTACCGCACCGACATGGTTGCCGGCAGCTATCGCGTCCAGCCGCGCGTCGGTTTCGAGAACAGCGACATCGTGTTCGTCGGCTACGGCATCAACGCACCCGAGCGGAACTGGAACGATTATGCCGGGGTGGACGTGCGCGGCAAGACCGTGATCATCCTCGTCAACGATCCCGACTGGCAGACGCCGACGACCACCGGGACGTTCAACGGGCGGGCGATGACCTATTACGGCCGCTGGACCTACAAGTTCGAGGAAGCGGCGCGCCAGGGCGCCGCCGCGGCCTTCATCGTCCACCAGACCGAGCCCGCCTCCTACGGCTGGAACGTGGTCGAGAACAGCTGGACCGGATCGCAGCATTATCTCGACCGCCCCGGCGGAAACATGGACCAGACCGTCGCCAACGGCTGGCTGACCAACCAGGCGGCGCGACGGCTGCTCGCGGCGGCGGGCCAGGATCTCGACGCGCTGACCGCCCGGGCAGGGCAACCCGGCTTCCGCGCAGTGCCGCTCGCCAACCTGCGCGCCTCGATGGCGATCGAGAGCAGCATCGAGCGGCAGCGTTCGCGCAACGTGATCGGCATCCTGCGCGGCCGGACCCGGCCGGACGAATATCTCCTCTACACCGCCCATTGGGACCATCTCGGCATCTGCGCGCCCGGGCGGCCCGACCCGATCTGCAACGGCGCCACCGACAACGCCACCGGCACCGCGGCCCTGGTCGCGCTCGCCGAAGCGCACCGGCGGCAGCGGCCCGAGCGCTCGATCGTCTTCATCGCCGTCACCGCCGAGGAATCGGGCCTGCTCGGCTCGCGTTATTATGCGGAGAATCCCGTCTTCCCGCTGGCGCGAACGGTCGCCGGGATCAACATGGACTCGCTCAACATGGCGGGCCCGGCGCGGGACTTCGTCGCCGTCGGCGCCGGCAAGTCCGAGCTCGACCGCTATCTCGAGCGCGTGCTCGCCGCCCGCGGCATCCGCCTCTCGCCCGAGCCGTCGCCGGAAGCCGGATATTATTATAGGTCGGACCATTTCAGCTTCGCCCGCCTGGGCGTGCCGATGATCTATGCGCGCAGCGGCGAGGATCTCGTCGACGGCGGCCCCGCCGCCGGGGCGGCCTATGCCCGCGAATATCGCGCCAATCGCTATCACCAGCCGGGCGACGAGTTCCTCACCACCTGGAACTGGCAGGGCGCGATCAACGACCTCGAAGTCTATTTCGAGGTGATGACCGCCCTCGCCAACAGCCGCGACTGGCCGAACTGGAACGAAGGCGACGAATTCCGCGCCATCCGCGACCGCAGCCGGGCAGGGCGCTAGCCGGACCGCTTCACGGTTCCCAGGCCAGGTTGAGGCGGGCGGCGTGGGCTGCAAGACGTTTGTCGCGGGACCAGATCAGGATTTCGGGCTTGATCCGGCAGGAGGCGAGCAAATGCACGTCGACGAAGCCGAGGCCGCTGGCAATGAGCCCCTCATTCAAGAGCAGATCGAGGAACTCCTGCTCCGACGCGACAGGCGCCGAAGGAATTGCCCGCAGCAACGACACGGTCTCTTTCCACCCCGACAGGTCGCCGACCGCCAGCTCCCCTATCACGAAAGGGTGGCCGAGCACCTGATCCTCCGCGATCAATGCGTCCAGCGCAATGAGCCGCGTTCTGAAATGGTCGATCCAAACTGAGGTGTCGACCAGGATCAAAGGGGTCTCTCACGTGGTGGAATCTTCAGATCCGGCATCGTTCCGCCCAAGGCCATCAAACGCCGGCCAGCTTCGCGCTGGATCAGTCCACGCAGCGCCTCCCGGACGATTTCTCCGCGGTCATTCGTCCCCAGCAACTCAGCAGCGCGTTCCAACAAACCCTCTTCGGTCTCGCTTGCCGCCGCTAGTGGGGGCGAAGGGGAGGCACGTTTGAAGGTAACGCGTTCACCTTCGAGATCGACCTTCCAGACGCGCCAACCGGCGTCCTGCCATCCTTTGGTCTGGCTATGGCCATGGCCCTGCTGGTTCGCCCACCATTCGCGGTACGTGCGCGCACTTGCCGGCAGGGCGAAGCCGAGGGTTCGCTCCACCTCGGCGAAAGTCGCAGACCAGATTTGACCTTTTTCGCCGCGCAGACGCGCGGCCAGAGGCTCGTATTTGCCCATTCAATCCCTCCTCTAATAGTTACATAACTATTATGAAGAGGTAGTGCGGTCAAGCCCTCAGTTGATCGTGCCTGCCCCTCCGGGCACGGGTGCCGCGGGAGCGCCGATCCCCAGCACGCGGCGGAGGAAGGCGTCGCTGCGGCGGAGCATGTCGGCGCGGGCGGTCGAATCGTCGAGCTGGTGGTCGAGGCGCGGATAGACGATCAGCTCGCTCTGCTTGTCGGCGCTGCGCAGCCGCGAATTCATCAGCCGGGCGTGCTCGACCTCGACATTGATGTCGCGGTCGCCGTGGAACATCAGGACCGGCGCCCGGAAGCGCGCGGCGTTGCGCGCCGGCGAGCCTTCGGCGATGTGCGGACCCGTGCCGAAGAAGTCGCGAAGCACGGCGCCGATCGAGGTGCGCGCATAACGGTCGCGAGCCAGCTCCAGGTCGGTCACGGGGGCGACTGCGATCGCGGCCTTGAACAGGTCCGGATCGAGCACGTTGGCCTGGAGCGCGGCATAGCCGCCATAGGACCAGCCGAAGATGGCGAGCTTGGCCGGATCGGCAATGCCTTGCGAGATCAGCCAGCGTCCGGCGTCGTTGACGTCGCCGATGGCGGTGCGCCAGGAGCGGAAGCCGTTCTGCTGGAACCAGGCTTCGCCATAGCCGGTGGAGCCGCGGAAATTGGGCTGCAGCACGGCGAAGCCGCGATTGGCGAAATATTGGGCGAGCCAGTCGAATCCCCAGACGTCGCGCGCGCCCGGGCCGCCGTGCGGCATGACGATCGCCGGGAGGCCGCGGCCGTTGGAGCCCGGCGGCAGCGTCAAATAGCCGGGGACCATCGTCCCGTCGGCGGCGCGGTAGCTGATCGGGCGGACGCTGGCGAGCGTGACGCCTTCGAGCTCCGGCCGCGCCGGCAGGATCCCGGTGAGCGAGCGCGAGGCGCGGTCGTAGAGATAATATTGGCCGGGATTGTCGTCGCTGGCCGCCAGGATCAGCAGCTTGGAATCGTCTTCCGAGGAATCGACGAAATCGATCATCGGCTGCTGCGGCAGGGTGCGGTGGAGACGCTCGGCGAGCTGGCGCAGCTCGGGATCGAAATAGACGCTCTCCCAGCGGTCGGTGGCGAAGGACGCGCCGACGACGCGGTTGCGGCGCCCGATCCTGATCAGGCCGCCGACGTCGACCTGCGGATGGGAGGCGACCAGCTCGCGGCGCAGCGACCCGTCCAGCGCGACGCGGTACAGAGCGAGCCGGCCGTTGAGCTTGGCATAAGCGTAGGCGACCTCGAGCTCGGGATCGACCGCCACCGGGGCGATGCCTTCGTCATTCTCGTCGAACGTGCCGAAATCCTGCCAGTCGTTGCTGCCGGTGCGCCGATAGCGGTAGAGGGTGCGTCCGGTCGCCTGGCCGGCGCCGCTATATTGGCTGATCGCCATGATCCGGACGCGCCCGCGGCCGTCGCTGATATAGGCCCCCGCGTCGCCGCGCGGCGGCTCGACGGTGGTCCTGCTGAGGTTTCGCGTGTTGACCCGGACGACGCCGAGCCCCTCGCCGCGGCGGCCGGCCAGGCGGCCGGTATTCTGCTCGGGGACGAATTGCTGCTGCATCAGCACGCTGCCCTCGGTGCCGCCGAAATTGTCGATGATGCTTCCGCCGTAGGCGCGGTAATAAAGCTGGGCCATCGAGTTGCGCTCGCCCAGCGCGACCGCGTCCGAGCCGTCGACGTTGACCCCGAGCAGGCGCGAGATGCCCGCCCACTGGCCGTAGGGATTCTGGACGCCGTAGAGGGTGCAGACCAGACGCTCGTTGGAGATGAACTCGCAGCCGACGAGGCGGAGATTCTCTCCCTCCGAGCCGCCGATGTTGGTCGGCTGCGGATTGGCGGTGTCGATCACGACGATCCGCGCCCCGTCGCCGCTGGTCGATTGGACCAGCGAGATGAGGCGTCCGTTCGGGGACAGCGCCATCGACAATATGTTCGGGCGCGCCCCGAAGGCGGCGGCGGGATCGCTCAGCGGCTGGGCGGACGCCGCTGCCGGCAATGCGAGCAACGCGGCGAATGCCGGCAAAAGCTTGCGGATCATGGTCTTGCATCCTCTGCTTGGCTTTCGCCTGCACCCAAAGCACCTCGCCTTCGCAGACGCAAGAGCCGGGCCGGCTTGAGATGGCCGCCGCGCCGTGCTTGGGACGGGCACGAACCGCAACAGGAAGATCGAGCAGGAGCAGACGTGACAGCCCGCCAACCGCCCGAATGGGCGCCGCACCAATGGGTCTGGATCGGATTCCCGAGCCATGCGGACCTGTGGGCGGCGGACCTCGCGCCCGCGCAGGAGGAGGTCGCCGCCTTCGCCGCCGCGGTCCATGCCGACGGCGCCGGCGAGGAGGTGCGCCTGGTGGCGGCCGATCCCGCCGCCGCACGGCGGGCCGCCGACCTCGCCCCTTTCGCGACGATCGTCCGGGAGCCGTTCGGCGACATCTGGCTCCGCGACACCGGGCCGATCGTGCTGACGCACGGAGCAGGGCGGACTGCGCGCAGCTTCCGGTTCAACGGCTGGGGCGGCAAGTACGAGCTGGAGGGTGACGACACGATCGGGCTCCGCCTCGCCGACACGGCCGGCATGGAGGCGGAGCCCTGCGCATGGGTCCTCGAAGGGGGCGCGATCGACGTCGACGGGACCGGCCTCGCCGTCACCACCGGACAGTGCCTGCTCAACCCGAACCGCAACCCCGGCATGAGCCGCGACGAGGTGGAGGCGCGGCTGCGCGCCGACCTCGGCATCGAGCGGCTGCTGTGGCTCGGCGAGGGCTTGCTGAACGACCATACCGACGGCCATGTCGACAATCTCGCCCGGTTCGTCGCCGAAGGAGTGCTGGCGATTCCGCAAGCCGCGGGGCCCGACGACCCCAACGCCGCGGTCTACGAGGATGCGACGCGGCGGGCCGAGGCGTTCGGCCTCGCGGTCGCAGCGCTACCCTCGCCCGGCCGCGTCCTCCGCGAGGGCGACGTGATCCCCGCTTCCTACATGAACTTCTATATCGGCAACGCCGCCGTGGTGGTGCCGCTCTACGGCGCCGCCAATGACCGGCATGCGGTCGAAGCGATCGGCGCCCTCTTTCCCGGTCGCCGCGCGGTCGGCCTGCGCGCCGACCACGTCCTCACCGGCGGCGGCAGCTTCCATTGCATCAGCCAGCAGGTGCCGAAGTGACGCTCCGGTCCGTTCGCCCCGAGCGAAGTCGAGAGGCCGTGCCGAGCGAAGCCGAGGCAGAAGTTCTCGCTGCGCTCGAACGGGGTCCTCGACTTCGCTCGGACCGAACGGATAGATGCGCCGCATGACCAGCATCACCGTCGCCGCCCTCCAGCTCGCCTTCGCCGACGACGTCGAGGAGAATATCCGCAACGTCTCCGAGCTGGTGCGCGAGGCGGCGGGCAAGGGCGCGAAGCTGGTCCTCCCGCCCGAATTGTTCGAAGGACATTATTTCTGCCGCACGCAGGACGAGGCGCATTTCGCCCGCGCCTTGCCTGTCGCCGAGCATCCAGCCGTCCTCGCCATGCAGAAGCTCGCCGCCGAGCTGAACGTCTACATCCCGGCCAGTTTCTTCGAGGCGGCGGGCCACCACCATTATAACAGCCTTGCGATGATCGACGATGCGGGCACGGTGATGGGCGTCTACCGCAAGAGCCACATTCCCGACGGCCCGGGCTATTCCGAGAAATTCTATTTCCGGCCCGGCAATACCGGCTTCAAGACCTTTCGCACCCGCCACGGCACCGTGGGCCCGGCCGTCTGCTGGGACCAATGGTATCCCGAGACGGCCCGGGCGCTGATGCTGGAAGGCGCCGAGATCCTGCTCTTCCCGACCGCGATCGGCACCGAGCCGCACGATCCGGACCTCGACACGAGCCGGATGTGGCGGCGCGCGATGATCGGCCATGCCGTGTCCAACGTCGTCCCCGTCGTGGCCGCCAACCGGATCGGCACGGAAGGCGACCAGCGTTTCTACGGCCACAGCTTCATCTGCGACGAGCGCGGCGACATGCTCGCGGAGTTCGGGGCGACGGAGACCGGGATCCTCACAGCCACGCTCGACCTCGCACAGGCCAGGCGCCACCGCGCGGCCTTCGGCTTCTTCCGGGACCGCCGCCCCGATCTCTACGGAAGGCTCAGCGAGGATTTGTAGCTCGATGGTTGAGACGCGCTTCGAATTCGAAAACAAGGCCTCCGAGCCGATCGACGTCTATGTGGAGCCCTGGCCGCATCGCTTCCGGCTAAGACCGGGCCAGCGTCTCGAGTTCCGCTACGAGGCCGCTGCCGAGGACGACACGGTAAGCATCTATTCGCACGACGACGGCATCACCTTGTGGACGGGCGTCTCCGGCGATGCAGAGTTCCTGATCGACGGCGAGAATGCCTCGCATCGGAGCTGGGAAGACTAGGGCTTGAGCGCGATCGCCCGTTCGAACACGTCCTCGAACATCTGCGCGGTGAGGCGCCCCGTATTCTGGTTGTAGCGCGAGCAATGGTAGCTATCGATCAGGATGCGGCCGTCGGGCAGGCGGTGTTCGGCGAGGTGGCCGAAAGGATAAGCGGCGAGGCGGCCGCCGACCGCCCGCACCGTGGCATCGTGGCCGATCCTGCCGAGGGCGACCAGGACGCGAACCTGCGACAATGTCTGAAGAGACGGCTGGAAGTAGTTGCGAGTGCACGTCGCAATCTCGGCCGGCGTCGGCTTGTTCTGCGGAGGAACGCATTTGACCGAATTGACGATCGCGACGCCGCGCAGGCGCAGGCTGTCGTCGGGCCGCTCCTCGAAGCGCCCCTCGGCGAGGCCGAACTTGAGCAGGGTCTCGTAGAGCAGATGCCCGGCATAGTCCCCGGTGAACGGCCGCCCGGTGCGGTTCGCACCGTGCTTGCCGGGGGCGAGGCCGCAAATTGCGAGCCACGCCTGGGGATCGCCGAAATTGGGGACCGGCGCGTTCCACCATTCGGGATATTCCGCGCGCAAAGCGTGCCTGAAGGCGACGAGGCGCGGGCAGAGCGGACAGTCGCGCGGCGCTTCGGTGGCTGGGGTCGGGCTTTCGGAGAGCATCGGAACCGTCTAGGCGGCGCGCAATGGCCAAGACAAGCTACGCGCTGGCCCTCGGCTCCAACCGCCGCTCGCGCCACGGCTCGCCGGCCGCGACCCTCCGCGCAGCTCTGGCGGAGCTCCAGCCCGAAGCCGTTTCGCGGATCCGGGGGACGGCGGCGCTCGGCCCCGCCGGCCGCAGCTTCGCCAATGCCGCGGCGATCGTCGCAACCGATCTCGATCCTGTCGCCCTGCTCCGGTGGGTGAAGCGCATCGAGCGCGACTTCGGCCGCCGGGGCGGCCGGAAATGGGGCGCGCGCGTGCTCGACATCGACCTCCTCCTCTGGTCCGGCGGCCCCTGGGCGGAAGACGGCCTCATTCTCCCCCACCCGGAGATGCGCAGGCGGCTGTTCGTGCTCGAGCCGCTGGCCGAGATTGCGCCGGGCTGGCGCGATCCGCTGAGCGGCGCAACCGTCCGCCAGCTGCTCCACAGGCTGCGCCGGCCCGTGCGCGGTTGACCGGGAGGGCACCCGCTCCTAGGTGGCGCAGCCACGGGCCCTTAGCTCAGTCGGTAGAGCAACTGACTTTTAATCAGATAACGTTGCCGAAAATCGGCATAGTTTTCAGCGGCTTAGACAACGCCAATAGCGGAAAAGCCCGACAATGTGGGGATTGTGTGGGGGTTTTCCGGCCCCACACCTGCTGCGCCTCGCCCGCGTTTATGCTCAATTCTACGTCAAAGACGTGGCGTATTTATCCACAGGGTTTCCATACCCTATTGCTGCCGCCTTGATCCCAGATTGCACATTTATATTAATGGCTTAGATGGAAGATAGCGCGGCGTACGACAGACCTTATCCACTCTTTTTCCCCAACTTGTTAACTTTATGAGTCCGGCTTGAGAATGCACGATACCTTTGATGCCATCTAGAACCGTGTTTTCACGAGGGACATGTGCCTATAAGGATGGCTGATACGCGAGTTTGGGCATGTAGGATGCGAAAATGGCGCATATCTTGACGCGGGCACGCGGCGCCCCTATTTATACCTCGTTTGCAAGGAGAGGTAACATGGCCACACAAGCCGCAGACGACGCGGATGCGGAGTTCGGTGCTATCCAGACGGTGTACACGACGCTGAGGACCCTAGACGACGAGGCGCGTCGTCGCGTCCTCGAGTATGTGGGTTCTCGTTTCGGCATTCAGCTAAGGGCGCCTCAAAAAGGGGTCCAAACGCCTGCGGCAGACGAAGCCGACGAGTCCGAGGAGCCGTCCGGGAAATCGGGGACCCCCGCCAGCTTTACGTCCTTTGCTGAACTTCATGATGCCGCGCAGCCGAAGTCGCAGCCCGAGAGGGCACTGGTCGCCGGCTACTGGCTTCAGGTCTGCGAAGGCGCCGATAGCTTCGACAGCCAATCCGCCAACACCGCATTGAAGCACCTAGGGTTGGGCGTAGCTAACATCACGAGCGCCATTGAAAGCCTCAAAGGCCAAAAGCCTGCGCTGGCCCTTCAGTTGAAAAAGAGCGGCAAAAGCCGCCAGGCGCGGAAAACCTACAAGATCACGGTGGCTGGGGTGAAAGCCGTCGAGGCAATGATCAATGGATGAAGGCCGTCTCGCCACGGCCCTTCAGCCACTATTGGGCGACACCCTCAGCGCCGAACTTGCTCGGGATTTCGTTAAGGTGAGGAGCGACCACGCCACTGGGACATTGGAACGGGCTTCCCCGGGTAAGTTCGTTGAGACCTTCGTGCAGTGCCTTCAATATATGGCCACGGGGACCTTCGATACACAGCCCTCGGTTGAGACCTACTTGACCAAACACGCAGAGAACCAAAGTGCGTTGCCTGAGGGCTTGCGCGTGGTCGGCGCTCGTGTCGCTCGGACCATGTACACGCTGCGGAACAAGCGCAACATCGCTCACAAAGGTCCCATCGACCCTAACACCTTCGATCTGGCCCTGCTTCACGAATGCGCGGCTTGGATCATGGCCGAGTTCCTCCGCAACGCCACTGGCGTTTCTATGCAAGAGGCAGGCGACCTGATCCAGCTGGTTCAGACCCCAGTCGGGACCCTTGTGGAGGAGATAGACGGCACCACGCTCGTCCACGCGAATGTGTCTGTTCGGGCTGAAATCCTCATCTTGCTGCACAGCCGACATCCGCGACGCGTGGCGTTGCAGGAGATAAAGGACAGCCTCAGTCGCCGAAGTGGTGCAAGCGTCGCCAACCGCCTCGGAGAACTGCGGGCCGGGAAGCTGGTCCACGGCGATGTGAAGACCGGGTATCGCCTCACAAACCCGGGCTTCGCTGCTGCGGTCGGTGAGATTCGGGCGACGCTAGCTTCAGCCGCCTGATTGACCGAAGCGTGGTGAGCCGGACAGGATTCGAACCTGTGACCCGGTGATTAAAAGTCACCTGCTCTACCTACTGAGCTACCGGCCCACGCCGCGCCGGATACGGTGCTCACCTACTCTCCGCAAGGCCGGTAGCCCAGCTTCCTGATGCACCCAGGGCAAATCAGTAGGCCTACCGACTCCGCTATAGTGTGGGGAAAGTGTGGGGATTGTCCCTCAAATCTGACCTTTAACGACCTTGCAGTCCCACATTGTTCGGTCCTCGCTGGAAAAAAATGACTCTGTTTGAGTCACTTAGGACTCACGGAATTAGGTCGTTCTGACGCCGCAATAACTTTTAATCAGTAGGTCGCTGGTTCGAACCCAGCAGGGCTCACTTCGTCCGGCCCCCGCGACGGAGATGCATCGATCCGCCCCCTGGATCGTTAATGCCTTGTGAACCGTCGCTTTTCAGCCTTGATCCTGGCGACAGCGGGCACCGCCGTCCTCGGGCTTGCCCCCGGGCCGGACCGCGGCGACGCAGCCGAGACCGATCCGCGCGCGGTCGAAACCTATCTCGCCCGGCTCAGCGAGACGGTGCCGCGGCCCGCGGAAGCGGAGATCCGGAGCGACGCGCCCAAGGGCCCGGAGCTGACCAAGCGCGCCGCCAAGCTGGACCGCGCCGAGCCCATCGTGCGGGGCGTCTTCTCGGTCGCTCGTTAGCGAACGGCGGCCGCGCCGGCCGCCGTTTGAACGCCCGTCTCGCGCACCAGGCGCTCGATCTCCTCGCCGGGGACCGGCCTCGAGATCAGGTAACCCTGGGCGACGTCGCAGCCCATCGCCGCGAGCGCGGCAAGGCAGGCTGCGTCCTCTACCCCTTCGGCGACCACATTGAGGCCGAGCTCGTGGGCCATGGCGATGGTCGAGCGCACCATGATCGCGTTGCGCGGCGTGCGGCCGAGATCGCCGACGAAGCTGCGGTCGATCTTGAGCTCGGTCGCCGGCAGCATCCGGATGTAGCCGAGCGAGGATTGTCCCGTCCCGAAATCGTCGATCGAGACTCCGACGCCGAGCGCCCGCCATGCGTCGAGCGCCTCCGCGGCCGCCGCCGGATCGGCCATCGCGGCGGTCTCCGTCACCTCCACCGTCAGCCTCTCGGGCGCGAGGGCGCTCGCGCGGACCATGTCGCGGAGCCGGCCCATCAGCGCGGGGTCGCCGAGCAGGCTCGCCGAGACGTTGACCGCCACCGAGAGATCGAGGCCGGCCTCGTCGCGCCAGCGCACCGCCTGGATGAGGGCGTCGCGAAGGACATGGACGGTGAGGTCCTCGGCGCGGCCATGCTCCTCGATCAGCGGAACGAAGTCGTCCGGCGCGATGACGCCGCGCTGCGGATGGAACCAGCGCACGAGCGCCTCAACGCCGGTGATCCGTCCCGAGACGAGGTCGAGCTTGGGTTGATAATGGTTGCGCACGGCGCCGCTGCGGAAGGCGTCGTCGAGCTCGCCCATCAAGGCGACGTTGCGGGCGATCTCGGCGGAGTCGCGCTCGGTGAAGAGCTGGGCGCGGACGCCGCCCCGCTCCGCCTGGGAGGCCGCCAGCATCGCATTGGCGGTGATCTGCCGCGCGGCGGCGCCGGCGCCGCGGGCGAGGCCGAAATGGAGCGGCACCTCGATCCGGCGCCCGTCCAGCTCCTGGTCGCGCGCGAGGGCCGCGAGGCCGTCGAGCGAAGCCGGAGCGGCGGCGGCGGCAGCGATCCAGGAAAGCCCGCTTTCGTCGCAGCGATAGATTCGCCCTGCGCCGCTGCCGAGCGCCAGCCGCCCGGCCAGCGCCGTCACCAGCCGCTTCATCCCGTCGGGGCCGAGCGCCGCCGCGAGCGCGGCGTGGCCCGCGATCCGGGCGACCAGGATCTCGACTTCGGCATGGGCGGCGGCGTCCGCCTGCAGCGCGGCAAGGTTGGGAAGGCCGGTCTCGGCGTCGGTGAGCCTGCGCTCGCGATCGCGCCGCCGGCGCAGGGCAGCCGTCGCCACCGCGGTCGCGGCCGCCAGCGCGGTCAGGGCCGGGATCAGGTCGTATGAAACCGCCAGCCGGACCTCGGCCGCATAGGAGAAGGCCGCCAATGCCGGCGCGGAAAGGGCGAGCGCCCCGATCCGCCACGAAGTCGGCCGCCACGCCACGGTTGCCGCGACCGCGAGGAGCGCGAGCCCCAGGGGCACCGCGCCGCCGCCCTGGTGCCGCTCGGTGCCTGCGATCAGCGTCTCCGCGGCAAGCGCCTGGATGACGGCGCCCGGCAGCAGGCCGTAGCGCGGCGCGGCATAATGATCGCCGAGCTCCGCCGCCGTCGACCCGATGATGACACGCCTGCCCGCGAGTGCCGCGCGCGGCACCCGTCCCTCGATCAGATCGACGAAGCTGCGGCGCGGAATGGTCGCGGGATCGATCGCATAGTCGATCCCGAAGCTGTCGCCGACCGCGTCCGCCCGCTCCGCGACCATGCTCGCCAGCGAAGGGCGCGGGATGCCCAGCGTCTCGCCGCCATAGGGCATGCGGCGCAGCGCGCCGTCCCCGTCCGCCTCGACGTTTGCGGTGGCGAGGAAGGCGTTGTCGGCGAGCGGCTGGACGGGTGCCGAATCGAGAGCCTGGTCGCTTCCGTGGCCGGCCGGCTGGGTGAAGGTCGGCAGGATCACGCCGCCGCCGGCCCGCTCCAGGGCGGCGGCGAAGGCGGCATCCTCGGCGGGCGTCGAGACGCTGGAGAAATCGATGTCGAAGGCGATCGTCCGCGCTCCGCCCTCGCGCAGCCGGTCGACGGCGCGGCCGTGGAGGCTGCGCGGCCACGGCCAGCGACTCAGCTCGGCGATGCTGCGCCCGTCGATCTCGACGAGAAGGATCTCCCCGGTGGCGGGCCGGCTGCGCAGCCAGTCGCGAAGCTCGCCGAAGCGTCGATCGAGCCCGATGCCGGCCCCGGTCTGGAGAAGGAGGAGCCCGGCGGCGGCGGCTGCGACGATGGGTGCCGCAAAGCCGGCCGCCCGGCCGCGCAGGGGACGCGCAAGCCCCATCAGAAGCTCCTCGACAGGCCGAAGCGCAGCCGGTGCCGGTCGGAGCGGTAGAATTCGATTGAGCTGCCAGTGCGGTTGTAGGTGTAGGTGAGCGAGGGCGTAAGGCCGATCAGCAGCGGCCGTCTTGTCGTCAGATAGGCGCTTGCGTGCCAGCGCCAGTCGCGCCGCGCCTCGGGCGAAAGCTGGACGATCGGACCGTCGAAGGAGACCCGGCTGACCCCGGTCGAGACGCCGCCGGCGAGGTCGTTGGTGAGATAGTGGTTGAGCCCGCCATAGATGCCGAAATCGCGGCTCGAATAAGCCTCGGCGCCGAGCCAGCTGCCGCGGGCATAGGCGCCCACGGCCGCGGAGAGGTCGGGCCGCAGCACCGCATCGTAGGTGAGATAGGCGCCCGCCTCGGTCCCCTCGAAATCGTCGCCATATTCGGACTGGAAGCTGCGCGCGTCGACGAAAAGCGAGACGCGCTGGCCCTCCCCGACCGGCTGGACGACGCGGCCGCGCAGTCCGAAGCCGCGCATGGCGGTGAAGCCGCCGTAACGGCGCTCGAAGCCGGTGAGCTGGACGAGCACGATGCGCCCGCCCCCGCCGCTGAGCTCGACTCCGGCGGCGAGCAGCATCGACGCGTCGTCGGTCGAGCCGCCTTCATATTCGAGCAGATAGCCTTCGGCATCGACGGCGAGCGCGACGCCCGAAGCGACCGGCACGCGGCCGCCCACCGAGGCGGAGACGCCGACGCCGATGCCGTCGCGCTCCCGGTAGCGCGGATCGAGCGGGACCGGGATCACCTGGTCGCCGAGGTCCAGCTCGACCGTCTCCATGTCGGTGGCGTTGGTGATATTGCTGTCGGCGACGACGCTGGCATCGACGGTGGCGCGCCATTGCGCTCGAGCCGCGCTGCGGGCTCGCGGAGGTTGGACGTCGCGCGGCATCGCCTCGTCGGTGCGGCTGGCGGGATATTGCTCGCCCGGCTCGGGCGGGCTGTTCGAGGGGCTGGAACCGGCGACCCGGTCTTCGAGCGAGGCGCCTGGATCGTAGGCGAGCGTGACCGGCTCGTCGAAGGCGCCGAGCATCAGCCAGGCGACGACCAGGGCCGCAGCGCGTCGCATCCGTGAATCCGCCTCCCCACCGAGGGCCGGACCCTGATGCCCGGCCCCGCCCGCATAGCAGGGGCCGGTTGATTAAGTCTTAGCGGCTTATCCTGCCGCGACAGGGACTTAGAGGCAGATGAGGCCGAGCAGGCAGCGATTCTGCGTGTTGGTCGGCGCGGAAGGCGGCGGCGGCGGCGGGGCGGCCGGCTCGGTCGGCGCCGTCACGGTCGGCGGCGGGACGCTTTCGGCGGCCGGCGGCGGAGGCGGAGGAGCCGGCTCCGAAGGCGCCGGAGCGGGCTCGCTTGGGAGCGGCACGATCGCCGACGGGTCGAGCGAGGGGGTCGCAACGACGACCGTCGTCTCCTGCGCGGTGGGAAGGCTGATGGTCGGATCGAGCGTGGAGCTCGGCGGCGCGCCGCTGGGCGCGGGCGCGCTCGGCTCGCCGGGCAGCGGCACGATCTCCGACGCGTCGACCGGGGGGACCGCCACGACGACCGTCGTCGCCGGCGCCGTCGGTAGGCTGATGGTCGGATCGAGAGGGGCGCTGGTGCTGCCTGAACCCGGGCCCGAGGAGCCCGACGAGCCCGACCCAGAGGATTCGGACCCTGAGGAGCCCGACCCAGAGGAGCCGGATCCGGAGCTGGAGGAACCCGGGCCGGAGTTGGACGAGCCGGGGCCGGAGTTCGATCCTCCGGAGCCGGACGATCCCGAGCCCGACGGCGGAGACGTCGAGGGAGGCGCGGGGGTGGAAGGCGCGGCGGGATCGGCGACCGGATCGGCCGCGGGGACGGACCCGCCGCCCGAGCCGGGGCCGCCGCCCGCGCCCGCGCCGGGACCCGGGCCGTTCCCCGACCCCGGTCCGCCAGGGTTGTCGTTGTTGGAACCGTTCGTCGCATGCGCGAGCGCGTCGGCGACCGAGCGCTCGGCGGCGCGAACGCGATTCAGCTCGTGGCCGTTGCCGCCTCCATTGCCGCCCGGGATATTGCTCAGATCGCCATATTCGAGCCGGGCCTGCCCGCGGCCGTTGCCGCTATCCTGGCGATCGCCGTCCTCCCTGCCGCGCGCATCGCTTCCAGTCGATGCCGCGCGCGCCGTCTGGCTCCTCCGCGGCTCGTGCGCCGCCTGCGCGTCGTCGGAGCGGCCGTGGCTGAGGCGCGCCGGGTCCGCGGCGGATACGCTGGCCGCGAAGCCGGGCTCGACCATCTGGCGCATCTCGCCGGCGAGCGTCGCCACTTCGACCCGGCCCTCGCTGACCGCGACCGTGGCGCCCTCCTCTCCGACCGTGACGGTGAAGACGGTGCCCTTGACCAGGGCGACCAGATGCGGCGTCCGCACCGCGAAGTGGGGCGCCGCCCGCCGCTCGATCCGATACTGGGCGCGTCCCGCGGCCTGGATCATCCGGATGTTCCCGCCCTGCTCGGACGTGCCCGGAACCCGCAGCCGGGTGCGCGGCGAGACGATGACGAAGTCGCGGCCGCGGACCAGCACCGCCCGCCCGTTCGCGCCGGTGCTGACCATCTCGCCCGGGGCGATCGCCGCGCCGCGGCGCGCCGCGATCAGCTGCGATCCGCGCTGCACCTGGACCTGCCCGGTGGCCTCGGTCACCCGCCAGGGCGCGGTCTGCGCGAAGGCGGCGGGGCTCCAGATCAGGAGCAGAAAGGCGATGAGAGCGCGTGCATGCATGGCGAAACCCCTGTCCGGAATGGCAGTCCGGCAAGCGTGCGGAATAGGGGCCAGAGGTTTCGAGGCGGTGAAGGCGCCTGGAAAACGGAGGGTTAAAGCGCGGCGGGCCCTTACTCGACGGTGACGCTCTTCGCGAGGTTTCGCGGCTGGTCGACGTCGGTGCCTTTGACCACGGCGACATGGTAGGCGAGCAGCTGCACCGGGATCGCGTAGACCAAAGGCGCGATCAGCGGGTGGACCATCGGCATCTCGATGGTGGCGATGGTGTCGTGGCCCGCCGCCGCGAGACCTTGCGCATCCGAGATCAGGATCACCCTGCCGCCGCGCGCCTGCACCTCCTGCATGTTGGAGACGGTCTTCTCGAACAGCGGCCCCGAGGGCGCGAGGACGATCACCGGCACATTGTCGTCGATCAAGGCGATCGGCCCGTGCTTCATCTCGCCGGCGGCATAGCCTTCGGCATGGATGTAGCTGATCTCCTTCAGCTTCAGCGCCCCTTCCATCGCCAGCGGATAATCGGCGCCGCGACCGAGATAGAGGACGTCGCGCGCGCCGGCGACCAAGTGGGCCATCCGCTCGATGTCCTCGTCGTGGCCGAGCGCCGCGTTCATCGCCGCCGGCGCCTCCGACAGGTGGCCGACGATCTCGCGCTCCTCCTCCGCGCTCATCCGGCGTTTGTCGCGGGCGAACTTGGCGGCGAGCGCGGCCAGCACGGCGAGCTGGCATGTAAACGCCTTGGTCGAGGCGACGCCGATCTCCGGCCCCGCATGGGTCGGGAGGAGGATGTCGGCCTCGCGCGCCATCGAGCTGGTCGGCACGTTGACGACGACGGCGATGCGCTGGCCCTCGGCACGGGCGTGGCGCAGCGCCGCGAGCGTGTCTGCCGTCTCGCCCGATTGCGAGATGAACAGCGCCAGCCCGCCGGGGTCGAGCACCGGCTCGCGGTAACGGAACTCGGAGGCGACATCGAGATCGACCGGGACCCGGGCGAAGCGCTCGAACCAGTATTTGGCGACCATGCCGGCGTAGAAGCTGGTGCCGCACGCGACGATCGTCACCCGCGGGACGTCGGCGAAGCTCTGCTCCATCGCCGGCAGCGCGATCGTCTGCTCGAACGGACGCAGATAGGAGGAGAGCGTCTGCGCGACCACGATCGGCTGCTCGAAAATCTCCTTCTGCATATAGTGGCGGTGATTGCCTTTCTCGATCCGCGCGGCGGAGGCGCCGGAGGTGACGATGTCGCGCTCGACCTCGTTGTTCGAGCGGTCGTAGATCGTCGCGCCGTCGCGCCGGACCACCGCCCAGTCGCCTTCCTCGAGATAGGCGATGCGCTGGGTCAGCCCGGCGAGCGCCAGCGCGTCGGAGCCGAGATAGGTCTCGCCCTCGCCATAACCGACGGTGAGCGGCGCTCCCATCCGGGCGCCGATCAGCAGGTCCGGGAAATCGCGGAACAGGATGGTGATCGCGAACGCGCCGTGGAGGCGGGGAAGGACGGCGGCGACGGCCTCCCGGGGGTCCTTGCCCCGCTTCAGCTGGTGGTCGATCAGGTGGGCGACGACCTCGCTGTCGGTCTCGGACTGAAAGGTGCGGCCCGCCGCCTGCATCTCCTCGCGCAGCGGCCGGAAGTTCTCGATGATGCCGTTGTGGACCAGGGCGACGCCGTCGACGACATGGGGATGGGCGTTCCCGACCGTCGGCGCGCCGTGGGTCGCCCAGCGGGTATGGGCGATGCCGGTGGTGCCGGCGAGCGGCTCCCCGGCGAGCACCTTGGCGAGGTTCTCGAGCTTGCCCTCGGCGCGGCGGCGCTCGAGCGCGCCGTCGACGATGGTGCAGATGCCCGCCGAGTCGTAGCCGCGATATTCGAGCCGCCTCAGGCCCTGCATCAGCCGGTCCGCGACCTCCTCCCGCCCCAAGATTCCGATGATCCCGCACATGAGCTGCTACTCCGTCGCCCCGCCGGGGAGGCCGAACCAAAATCCAAACCGTTCGGGCTGAGCCTGTCGAAGCCCTGCCCTTCTCGAGGTCCGCGATAAAGAAAAGGACAGGCCTTCGACAAGCTCAGGCCGAATGGTGAGGGATCCCTACCTTTTGTTCTTTTCGCCCTTCTTCGCCGCCATCGCCGCGCGGAAGCGGGCGGCCCAGCCCGTGCGCTCACGCTGCTCGCCGCGGGCGAGCGCGAGCGCGTCCGCCGCGACGTCGCGCGTCACCACCGAGCCGGCGCCGACGATCGCGCCGGCGCCGATCGTCACCGGCGCGACCAGAGCGCTGTTCGAGCCGATGAACGCCCCCTCCCCGATCACCGTCGGATATTTGAGGAAGCCGTCATAATTGCAGGTGATCGTCCCCGCGCCGATGTTCGCGCCGGCGCCGATCTCCGCGTCGCCGAGATAGGAAAGGTGGTTGGCCTTGGCGCCCGGGCCGAGTCGCGCCTTCTTCACCTCGACGAAATTGCCGATCTTCGCTTTCTCGCCGATCTCCGCGCCCGGGCGGAGCCGCGCGAACGGGCCGATCTCCGCGCCCGCCCCGATCGTCGCGCCCTCGATATGCGAGAAGGCGCGGATCGTCGCGCGGTCGGCGATGCGGACGCCGGGCCCGAAGACCACGTTCGGCTCGATCAGGACGTCGCGGCCGACCTCGGTGTCGTGCGAGAACCAGACCGTGTCCGGAGCGACCAGGGTCGCGCCCTCCTCCATCGCCCGCGCACGCCGCTTGCGCTGCCAGGCCGCTTCCTGCGCGGCGAGCTCGGCGCGGCTGTTGATCCCTTCGACCTGGGCCGCGTCCACTTCGATTACGGCCGAGCGGCGGCCGTCACCAGCGGCGAGCATGACGATGTCCGGAAGATAATATTCGCCGGCCGCATTGTCCTTGCCGACCCGGGCGAGCAGCGGCCACAGATCGGCCGCGCGCACCGCCATCAGACCGCTGTTGCACAGGTCGACCGCCCGCTCCGCCGCGCTCGCATCCTTATATTCGACCATTTTCTCGATGGTGCCGTCCGCTGCGGCAAGGATGCGGCCGTAATGCTTGGGATCCTCGGGGCGGGAGGCGACGACGACCGCGGCCGGAGCGTCCTCCGCGCCCAGCCGCTCGCGCATCCGCCGCATCGTCTCCGCGGTCACGAACGGCGTGTCGCCGTAGAGGATGAGGATGTCCCCCTCGAAGCCGGCGAGAGCCGCCTGGGCCTGCTGCACCGCGTGAGCCGTCCCGAGCTGCGGCTCCTGCACGACGACGACCCCGCCATGCCGCGCGACCAGCGGCTCGACCTGCTCGCGGCCGCTTCCGACGACCACCGCTACCTTCTCCGCCCCGATCTCCTCGACGCTCGCCAGCAAATGCTCGAGCATCGGCCGGCCGGCGATCGGGTGCAGCACCTTGTGCCGGTCCGACTTCATCCGCGTGCCCTTGCCCGCGGCAAGCAAGATCGCGGCAAGGGGGCGCTGGCTGCTCATGCCGCCCCTCTAGCCGCCGCTCCTTGCCAATTCCATAGCGGCGCCGGTCATTCGCCGGGGCGGTAAGTCCGCTCGGTGTGGCCGGCGAGTTGGTCCGGGTAGAAATAGACTTCGCGCAGGGCGCCGCTGGCGTAGCGCTCTGCCTGATCGTTGAAGTGGGGTGAGCGCGGGTCTCCGCTCTCCCCGCCCGCGGTGACGGCCCAGGCGCGGACGCGCGGGCCGAACTCGACGATGGCGACGAAGCTGTTGCCCGAAGTGCCGTACCAGCGGCGGGTGCCGGTATAGGAACGCGCGCCGAACGAGGCGAGCGAGCCCCAGGTGCCGCGGGTGAAGCCGACCGGGACGCTCGGGGCCGCATCGGAAAAGGGCTGGTCGATCGCGCCGCTGATTCGCTGGAAGCGGTTCACCTCGCCCCAGGCGATCCGCCATCCGCCATATTCGCGCCGCAGGCGATCGAGCGCGGAGTCGAACGCGGCGAGCTTCTGCGCAGGGGTCAGCCTTTCCATCAGGAAATCGACCCAGCGGCTGCTGAGCGGCCGCTGCGCTTCCGGCACCGACTCGACCATCTCGTCCGCCCAGAAGGATGCGAGCGTCGTCGGCACCGAATCGACGCCCCAGCGATAGTCCCAGCCGCGCAACTGTGCGATCGGCTCCGCCAGCCGCCGCCGACGCGGGTCGGACGGCCCGAGCGCGTCGTAGGCGCGCAGCAGAGCCGGGACGAGCGCGGCGAAGCCGGGCTGGTAGCTGTCGTAAGCGGCGTCGCGCAGGCGCTCGGCGGTCCAGCCGCTGCGCCCCTGCAGCAGCATCAGCGCATGCTCGCCGCGCGCATTCTCCCCGAACTCGTCCATGTAGCGCGGAAAGGCCGAGGCCCGCGGGCTGTTCGGGCCGGCGGCCGAATAGGGCCAGTTGTTGGTGTTGAAGACCCAGCCGTTGGGCGGGTTCGCCACCCGCGGCGCATCGCCGAGCGGATGGAGCTCGCCCCAGTCCGCCGCCGGGTCGCTGCCGTCCACCGGCCGCGTATAATCGAAGCGGTCGTTCCGGCGCGGAATGAATTGCGGGTGGAGATAGGCGATCGTGCCGTCCGCATCGGCGTAGATGGTGTTGTTGGACGTGTTGGCGCGAAACTCCATCGCCCGGAGATAGGAAGCGAAGTCGCGCGCCTTGGTGCGCAGGAAGGACTGGCTCAGCGCCTCGACCGGGCGGTGCATCAGCGCCATCGCGATCAAGCGGCCACCCTCGGCACGGACGATCGGTCCGTGATGGGTGCGGAACACGGTGAAGGTGCGGCTGGCACGGCGGCCATCGGGCGTGCGGTAGGCGATCGTGACCGGCTCTGCGCTGAGCGGGCGCAGCTCGCTGCCATGGCGATAAAAGTCCTGGTGACCGTCGTCGACGATCGTCTCGGCGAACTCGTCGACGACGTCGAGGCCGCTGGTGGTGTGCATCCAGCCGACACGCTCGTTGAATCCCTGGTAGACGAAGAACTGCCCCCAGGTCGCCGCGCCGTAGACGTTGAGCCCCTCCCCGCTCGTCACCTGCAGCTCGGAGCGGAAGAAGAAGCTGGTATGCGGGTTGATCAGCAGCAAGGCGCGGCCCCCCTCGGTGATGGCAGGCGCGATGGCGATGCCGTTCGAGCCGCGGCGCTCGAAGTCGCGAGGGACGGCCGATGCCACCGGTCCCCTGCGGCCGGAGTAGAAAGCTTCGAGCTGAGCGAGGTCGACCCGCTCGATGTCGCCGCCGATGCTGCCCTCGCTGAAGCTCAAGGCCATCCACGGCTCGAACCGTGTGAGCACGCGCGGCCGCGTCTCAGGGTGCGTCGCGAGGTAGAAATTGAGTCCGTCGGCCCAGGCCGCCATCAGCCCTTGGAGCCAGGCCGGCGCCGAGGCGTAGCGGGCGCGCAGGTCCGGCTCGTTGATCCACAGGCGCTGGCGCAGGTCGGACCAGATCGCGCGCGCGCCCTCGGCTTCGGCGAGGCGGCCGAGATTGGTGAGGTAGTTGGTCTCGATCCGGTTGAAGTCGTCCTCGGCCTGCGCATAGATCATGCCGAACACGGCGTCGGCGTCGCTCTCGCCCCGGACGTGTGCGATCCCCCAATCGTCGCGGACGATGGTGACGCTGCGGGCGTGCGCCTGCCAACGCGCCTGTTCTCCGCTGCCGGTATCGACCGTCGCGCAGGCGCTCGCCAGCGTCAGGATCAGGAGCGCGAGGAGCCGGCGCAGCATGGCCGCGCCCTGCCCCGCGTCCGCAGCAAAGTCCAGCGTCAGCGCGTCGCCTTGGTCCAGAGGTGGCGGGCGAGCATCAAAGGCGGCATCCGCATCCAGTGCGAGCGCAGATAGAAGGCGAAGCGGAGCGCGCGCCGCGTCGGCTGACCCCATCCGTTGCGGGCGAGCAGGCGCGCTTCGAAGAAGCGGTCGGAGAGCCGGGGGCGGCCGGCGAGGGCGGCATCAACCGGCGTGGCGTAGAGGGCGCGGGCGAGCCGCAGGGCGCGGGCGACGGCGGGGCGAAGCTGGTGCAGCCGCGCGCGCCCGGCGAGGCGCGGCCAGAAACCCGGATCGCGCGCCGCGAACTCGCGCAGCATGCGGTCGATGTCCCAGAGGTTCCTGAGGCCGCCTGCGAGATCCCCGTCGGCGAACAGGTGCGCCGCGGAATGGACCACCATGTCTTCGGGAGACAGGGTGCGGAGACCGCTTTCGAGCGCGACGCTGGCGGCGATCAGGGCCGCGGCGTCGGGGCTGGGCCTCGCCGTCGGAGGGAGGATGGTGTGATGGACGTCGATCATCCGGTCGCGGGTGCGATGGATGAGCGGCGGCAGCTCGTGCATCCAACGGCGATAATAGAGGTCGTCATAGGCGTCCTCCTTGACCCACTCCCATCCCGCCTCGAGCAACGCGCGCTGCACGTCGTCGAGCCGTTCGCGCGGGACCAGGATGTCGAGGTCGCCGATCGAGCGGCCGCGGCCGGCGGCGAGGCCGGCGGCGACGATGGCCGTGCCCTTGAGGAGGACCACCGCCGCGCCGGTCCCGGCCAAGGCGCGGCGCGCCATCTCGGCTTCCCAGAGAGCCTGCGTCCGCGCCTGCTCGGAATCCCGCCGCGCCCCATCGAGGATCTCCACGACCTTCGGAGGGAGGCCCGGCTCGCCTTCCAGGCGGAAAGCGAGGCTGCCGAGCAGGGACTCGGCGCGGGCCGCGGTGACGAGCGCCATCCACTGACGGGGGTCGAGCCCTCCGCAGGCCGACGGCTCGGCAAGGATGCAAGCGAGCAGGCGGCTCATTGCGGCAGCTCCCGGAACAAAGCCTCGACCAGCGAGATCGCCGTGTCGGCATCGGGATAGTCGATCGCCATTGCGGGGCAGGTGCCGACGAGGCCCGACAGCGAGTCGAAGCCCCGCGATGCAAGCGCCACATAATTGGTCGAAGCCTGCGTCAGGCGGACGAACACCTCCGCCGGGCCGACGGGGCGCATCGCCCGTTCCGCGCCGAAGCGGGGAAACAGGATCAGGGCCGGCTGCGCGGGCTCGGTCATCCGCGCGATCGCTTCGGGGCGCGGCTTCAAATGGCGGATGGTGCCCTTGGGCGTGCCCTCGAGCACAGGGCCGAGGCGGCCCTCCCCCGCCACCTTGCGCATCACCTCGATCGAGCCGTTCTTGAGGCTGATCGCACGGGGAAAGGGATGTAGCATCCCGCTCTCGCAGTCGAGCAAGGCGAATTCGTCGCCCATCAGCCGCCAGCCGCGCTCCCCCAGAAGCGCCGCCAGCGTCGACTTGCCCGCGCCCGATTCGCCGGTGAGGATCACCGCCCGGCCACCCCGCTCGACGGTGGCCGCGTGGAGCAGCAGGAAGCGCTTCTGGCCGAGCGCCATCTGCAGGTTCATGCCCATTTCGGCGGCGAGGAGGCCGTGGGCGAGCGATAGCGGCGCGGCGTCCGGGAGCATGTAATCGCCGTGGATCGCCACCGAGGGGCGCAGCCAGCGCCGCCACGGTTTCTCGGGTTCCAGCCGGACGGTGAAGTCGCAGACCTCGTCTGCCGGCGCGGGATAATCGCGATAGAGGCCGGCGAGCGCCGCCACGGGGCTCCTCCACGCCGAGCCGACCCGGAACGACACCGGGCCGATCGCGACATTGAGCGCGTGCCTCATGCCCGCCTCACCAGGCCCGCTTCCTCGAGCTCGGCGAGCCGCGCCTGGATCGCTTCTGCGCTTCCCTCCCCGATCTCGTAGACCGCGGCGATGCGCGCCAGCAGGGTGCGCGCGTCGGCGGGCCCCTCCTGCAGCGCCTCGAGGATTTGAGGCGCAGGCGGGGCGACGATGTGGGTCATTCCCGATGGACGGTGGAACAAAGCGACCAGCCCGTCGAGCGGCACGGCGCGGATCGCGCCCGGTCCGTCTGCGGCGTAGATGGGGCCGGCCATGGCCGGTGCGTCAGCGCGGCAGCTGCAGCGAGGCGTAGCAGGTGAAGCCGCTCATCCCCGACTGCAGGCGGCGGATATAATTGGCGTAGGCCTGGGCCGACTGGCTGTCCATTCCGTTGGGCGTGAAGCCGCCGCGAAGCAGAGTCTTGGCCTCCTCGCCGGTGATCGGCCGCGCCGGCGGCGCGAACGAACCCGGCGTTCCCGGCGCGACCAGCGAGCCGTCCGCGGCGATATATTGCCCGCTATGCTGCGGGCCGGGCACGGGAATCTGGCAATTCATCACCGATCCCGCGGTCTGCGCGAGCGCGGGGCGGATGGTGACGACCGTCGAAGCGGCCGCCGCGCCGAGCGCGAGCACGGTCCGCCGCGTGGGATTGGCCAGGACGCCGCCTTCGTTGTTGCTCTGCTCGCTCATCGCATCGCCCATAAACCGGGGCGCCTTACATAAGGGTAAAGCGGCGGCCGGACGAGGCGCGGGGACGGACCGTCCCTTTCCGGCACAGAGCGAAGGAGAAAAGTTGTTTCGCCCGCGTTGGACCGATCGGCGGCGCGCGCCACGCGCCCGCATAGTCAGCGTGCGCCCGCACAAAAGGCGCCGCTTGCGCAGAGGAGAGATGCCATGAGATCCGCCCTGATCGGCGCCGCCTTGCTGCTCGGCACCGCCGCCATCGCCCAGCCCCCCGCCGACACTACCGACGCCACCACCGAGACGACGACCGAAACGACGACCGAGACGACGCAGCCCGCCACCACCAGCACCACCATGCAGACTTCGGCCGGCACGGCCGGCGGCGGCACCGTCGCCCCCAGCAACACTAATCCGGAGACCGACGCCCGCGGCATCCCGGTGATCTCGGCCCCCGCGACCGCGCCCTCCGGCTGGAACGTTCCCTATGGCCAGGGCACGCCTGCCTCGGCCGGCGGCCCCGCTCCGGCGATGGGCGCCGCGACCGACCTTCCGCCCTGCTCGCGGACGGTGACCGACCGCTGCGTCCAGACCTACGAACGCGGCCGCGCTCCCCGCTAATCGCTCCCTCTCCCCTCTGGGGAGAGGGGGAGTCTCCGCTTTTCCGACTCCCCCTCTCCCTCGCCGCTTCGCGGCTTCCCTCTCCCATTAGGGGAGAGGGCGCATTGAGTTTACATCCATCGCCGCCGCTGGCATCGGCGCGGGCTGTGCAGCGGACGAGGAGCTCCAGGTGACGATTTCTTTCGAGGGGCGGGTGGCGATCGTCACCGGCGCCGGCGGCGGGCTCGGCCGCGCCTACGCGCTCGAGCTGGCCCGGCGCGGCGCCAAGGTGGTGGTGAACGATCTCGGCGGCGCGCGTGACGGATCCGGCGCTTCGGACGCGGCGGAGCGCGTGGTCGAGGAGATAAAAGCCGTCGGCGGCACGGCGCTCGCCAACGGCGCCAGCGTCGCCGATTTCGAGCAGGTCGAGGAGATGGTCGCGCGCGCCGTCGAGGCCTGGGGCAGTGTCCACATCCTGATCAACAATGCCGGCATCCTGCGCGACAAGAGCTTCGCCAAGATGAGCATGGAGGACTTCCGCACGGTCCTCGACGTCCACCTCGTCGGCTCGGCGAACTGCACCAAGGGGGTGTGGGAGCGGATGCGCGAGCAGGCCTACGGCCGCATCCTGATGACGAGCAGCTCGACCGGCCTCTACGGAAATTTCGGACAGGCCAATTACGGCGCCGCCAAGCTCGGCCTGCTCGGGCTGGCCAGGACGCTCGGGCTCGAGGGCGCCAAATACAATGTCCGCGTGAACACCATCGCCCCGACTGCCGCCACGCGGATGACCGAGGACCTGTTCCCGCCCGAGATGCTCGCCGCGTTCAATCCCGAGAATGTGGTGCCCGCCGCGCTCTTCCTGGTCTCCGAGGACGCGCCGTCGGGCGCGATCGTCGGCGCGGGGGCCGGGGTCGTCCAGGCGGCCTATGTGACCCTGACGCCGGGCGTGGCGCTCCCCGAAGGCGAGCGCACCGTCGAGGCCGTCGCGGAAAATTGGGACCGGATCACCGATCGTACGCTGGAGATCGTGCCGCAATCGGGCGCCGAACAGGCGATGCTGATCCTGAGGACCCTGCAGGAAGCCAAATCATAACCGCCGCGCGTTAGGCGGGCCACGACGGAGCGGGCATGTACAGCGAAGCGGACATCCAGTCGGCGGTCGAGGCCGGCATCATGACGCCGGAGACGGCGGCCGCGCTGCGCGCCCATGTCGCCGCGAAGCGCCAGATGCGGCTCGCCGACGAGGAGCATTTCCTGGTGCTCGGCGGGTTCAACGACATCTTCGTAACGCTGGCTCTGCTGCTCGTGCTGGTTTTCCCGATCTCGATAGGCAACGGCTATGTCGCCGCGGCGGTCTGTTGGGGGATCGCCGAGTTCGTCACCCGCCGGCGCCGGCTGGCTCTGCCGAGCATCGTTCTGCTCCTGATTTTCACCCCTGCCGTCTATCTGGAGGCCCTCGCTTCGCTCGGCGCCCCCGGCCGCGAGTGGCTGGAAGCCGGATCCCCCGATGCCGCCATCGGCGCCTGCGCGGCGGCCTTCCTGGCGACGCTCGCTTACTGGTGGCGATTCCGCGTCCCGATCGCGCAGGCGGCGATGGCTGCGACGGTCCTCGCCGCGCTCGTCCAGTCGGTCGCTGCGCAACTGCCGAACAGCGGCCTCACCTGGCCGCTGCTCGGCTTCGGGGGAGTCGCGATCTTCGCTTATGCGATGTGGTGGGACCTCAGCGACCGCGAGCGCCGCACCCATCGCGCCGACGTCGCCTTCTGGCTGCACCTGCTCGCCGCACCCCTGATCGCCCATTCCGTGTTCCGCCACTTCGGCCTGTTCGGCGCGGCGACGATGGAATGGGCGCCGATCGTGCTCCTCATCTACCTGATCTTCAGCCTGGTCGCGATCGTGGTCGACCGCCGCGCGATCCTGGTCTCCGGCCTCGGCTATGCGCTCGCGGCGGTCACCGGCATCCTCGGAGACGTGGGGGCCGGCATCCTCGGGGCCACCCTGCTGCTCGGCGGCACCTTGCTCATGCTCGGCCTGTTCTGGTCGAACGTGCGGGCAGCCGTCGTCGTGCACATCCCCGAGGACTGGCGCCGCCGCCTCCCGCCGATCGACCGCCGCACCGCCTGACCCGGCCCCTTGCGCGCGGCGAGCGCGCATGGGAGCATCCCGCCGTCATCGAACGGGGGACAAGATGAAATCACGACTGCTCGCCGCCGCCTGCCTCGGCCTTGCTCTGCTCTCCTCGGCATCCGCGCAGGTGCCCGCCGACCAGCTGATGACCGCTCCGCCCGACGCGCGCCGCTTCGTCATCGTATCCAGCGCCGGCGAGCACGGGCGCGCGGCCGTCTGGCGGGCGCCGGACGGGACCCTCAACGCGCGCGAGAGCCTGCTGCTGCGCGGCTTCGTCTTCGAGCAGGACCAGTCGATCCGCGTCGGTCCGAACGGCATGCCGACCCGAATCGAGGTTCGCGGAGTCGATCCCTCGGGCAATGCCGCGGAGACGTTCGAGGTCGTGGACGGCACCGCCCGCTGGACCACGCGCAGCGACGAAGGCAGCGCGCCCTTCTCCGGCGACGCCTTCTATTCGACGCTGGGCGGGCCGATCTCGGGCAGCGCGGCTTTCGTCGAGGCCCTCTACCGCGCGCCCGGACAGCGGCTGCGGCTGCTCCCCGGCGGCGAGGCCCGGCTCACCCGCCTCACCGAAGCGACCGTCGGGGAAGGCGCCGCGCAGCGGACCGTTACGGCTTATGCGATCGAGGGGCTGTCGCTCGAGCCGATCCCGGTCTGGCTCAATCCGGACGGGACCTATTTCGGAAGCATCTTCGCCCTCGCTTTGCTCCCGGAAGGCTATCAGGGCGCGCGAACCCAGCTCCTGGCGGCGCAGGAAGCGGCGCTCGCCGCGCGCAGCCCGGCCATCGCCCGGCGTTTCGGGCAGCTCCCGGCGCAACCCGTCGCCTTCACCAACGTCCGCCTGTTCGATTCGGAGCGCGGCAGGTTCCTCGAAAACCAGACCGTGGTGGTGCGCGGCGAGCGGATCGCCGCGGTGGGGCCCTCCTCGCGCGTCCGAGCGCCCGCCGGAGCCCGTGTCATAGAAGGCGCCGGCCGGACGCTTCTGCCCGGCATCTGGGACGCCCACATGCACGTCTCCTCCGACGCGACCGGAGTCATGCTGCTCTCGATGGGCATGACCTCGGCCCGGGACCCGGGCGGCGAGATCGACGCGACGGTCCGGCGGCGCGAGCGCATCGCGCGCGGCGAGCTGCTGTTCCCGACCGTCTACTCATCCGTGCTGGTCGACGGGGCGGGCCCGCTCCAGGCCCAGGGCGGCGTCTCCGTCAGCTCGGCGGCTGAGGCGATCCAGGCCGTGCGCAACGCGCACGCGCGCGGCTTCACGGGGGTGAAGTTCTACACCTCGATGCGCCGCGAATGGCTGCTCCCGGCCATCGCCGAGGCGCACCGGCTCGGCCTCCACGTCCACGGCCACATCCCGGCGACGATGCGCCCGACCGACGTCATCGCCGCCGGCTATGACGAGATCACCCACATCAACTTCGTGATGATGCAGGCGATGCCGGACGAGGTGGTCAACCAGTCGAACGGCCTGATGCGCTTCCAGGGTCCGGGCCGTCACGCGCGCAACGTCGATCTCGCCGCCGAGCCGATGCGCTCGCTGATCGCCGAGATGGCGCGGAGGCAGATCGTCGTGGACCCGACGCTGGCGGTGTTCGAAGGCGGCTTCGGCGCCGAGCCACGCGACCTTTCGCCCGCTTATGCGCCCTTCGTGGGGACGATGCCTCCGGCGACCGAGCGCAATTTCCGCGGCGGCGGCTTCCTGGTCCCGGAAGGGGTGACCCGGGCGCAATATCGCGAAAGCTTCGCCCGCATGGCCGCGCTCGTCGGCGCCCTGCATCGCGCCGGAGTGCCGGTCGTCGCCGGCACCGACGGATCGGGCCTGGAGCTGATCCGCGAGCTCGAGCTCTATGTCGCCAACGGGATGACGGCCGCGGAGGCGCTGCAGGCCGCGACGATCCGTCCGGCCCGCCTCGTGGGTGCGGAGGGACGCACGGGCTCGATCGCCGTCGGCAAGGAGGCGGACCTGGTGCTGGTCGACGGCGACCCGTCGCGCGACATGGGGGCAATGCGCCGCACGCTCTGGGTGGTCTCCGACGGCCGGCTGATGAACGCCGATGAGCTGCGGGAAGCCGCCGGATTCCGCGGCCGCCCCCGCTGATCCCCTCTCCCTTCCGGGGAGAGGGCTAGGGAGAGGGGGAGTCGGCGGACCGGCTGCGGACTCCCCCTCTCCCTCGCCGCTTCGCTGCTCTCCCTCTCCCCGGAGGGGCGAGGGATGGCGTTTTGCTGTATTGCATCGCTAGTACACCTGTGCTACATCTCCCGCTCGAACTGGGAGGATCATGACCAATGTATAGCGAAAGCGATCTGGAGCAGGCGGTAGCCGCCGGGGCGATCGCGCCCGAAGCGGCTGCCTCGCTGCGCAGCTACATCGCCGGCAGCCGCGCGACCGTGATGGTCGACGAGGAGCATTTCCGGCTGCTGACCGGGTTCAACGACATCTTCGTCGCCGTCGCGGCGGCGATCCTGCTCGCGGCTCTGGCGATGATCGGCCACTGGATGGGCCCGAACATCGAGTATGACGGCCCCTCCCCCACTTCCGGCCTGCTGGTCGCGGCGGCGGCATGGGGGCTTGCCGAATTCTTCACCAGGAAGCGGCGCATGGCGCTTCCCAGCATCCTGCTCCTGCTCGCATTCGTCGGCGGGGTGTTCGCGACGGCCTTGTTCACCATCGTCCATGCGATCGGTACTCCGGGCCTCGAGGACAATGAGGCCCTGTTCGGCACCGTGATCGCCGTCTCCGCCGCGATCGCGGTCGCCTCGGCCTGGTTTCACTGGCGCCGCTTCCGGGTCCCGATCACGGTCGCGGCCGGGACCGCCGCGCTCTGCGCGGGCCTCGCCGGCCTGCTCGCCTCGATGGTCCAGGACAGCGACCGGATGGAGGACATCATGATGGCGCTGGGCCTCGTGCTCGGCATCGGCGTGTTCCTGTTCGCGATGTGGTGGGATTCGTCCGATCCGCGCCGGGAGACGCGCCGATCCGACGTCGCCTTCTGGCTGCACCTGCTGGCGGCACCTTTGATCGTGCACCCGATCTTCACCTTGCTCGGGCTGAACGACGGCGACGCGACGGTGATGGAAGGGGTGGTCGTGCTGCTGCTCTACGTCTTCCTCGGCGTCGCCGCCCTGGCGATCGACCGGCGGGCGCTGCTCGTCTCCGCCCTCGCTTACGTGCTGTGGGCTTTGAGCGACCTGTTCGAACGGTTCGGCGCGGTCGAGCTCAATGTCGCGCTGACCGCTTTGGTGATCGGCTCCGGCCTGCTCGTCCTCTCCGCCTTCTGGCACAATGCGCGCCGGGCGGTGGTGCGGCCGCTGCCGCCGTCGCTTCAGGCCCGGCTGCCGGTCGTCGACCGCCCCCAGGGCGTCGCCGTCCCGGCCTGACCGCCAGTCCGGACGGAGATTCCACCCCTCCCCGGCCGGCGCCGGGGAGGGGTTTTCTCTGGGTTGCGGGGCCGGAGGAATTCGTCTGAAAGTGCGGGAGTGACAGGGGAAGCGCGATGGACGGGCGGGTGCTGCATTACGATCCTGCGGAGGAGACCGGGCTGATCCGCGGAAGCGATGCGGAACGCTATCCCTTCTCCGCCGCCGACTGGGGCTCGCCGCAGCCGCCCGCGCCCGGGGATGGAGTCGATTTCGAGGTCGCCGAGGGCCGCGCCGTCGACATTTTCCTGGTCGCAAAGGCGCCCACTGCCGCAACCGCGAGCCCGCCCGGCGACGTGCCCGCTTATGTGAGGCGCCGGCCGGCCATGGTCTTCGCGTCGCTCGTCCTGATCGGCTGCATGCTGCCCTTCCTCTCGGTTCCCTTCTTTTCGATGACCCTGATCAGCCTGCCGAGCACGGCCTCCTTCTTCATCAACCTGGCAGGCGCCTTCGGCGGCAATGCCGAGCCGGGCATGGCCGGGATCCGCGCAGCGGTCTGGTCGCTCTATTTGCTCTACGCCATTCCCGCCGCCGCCGGCTGGCTGATCTTTCGCGAGCTTGCCGGCGCTGCAACACGGCGTCTCAGCCTGGTCGTCGGCATCGTCGGCCTCGCCACCCCGTTCGTCACCAGCGCGGTCAGCTCCGCGATCGCGCGGGCGAGCCTGCCGGCGCAGGGAAGAGGCGCGCGCACCGAGATCCCGAACCCGCTCGAGGCGATGTTCCAGACGCTCTCCTATATCGGGGTGGGCTGGATGCTGATCGCGGCGGCGAGCGCCGGCCTGGTCGCTCTCGGCTGCGGCTGGTCGCCGTTCGGAGCGGGCGAACGGCGCGACTGAGCCAGGGTCCTAGCCGGTCTCGACCAGCTTGAGGAGGCGGCGCTCGATCGGGGCGAGCACCGGGCCGAGCTCGTGGCCGCGCCTCAGCACCGCACCGTGCTCGCCGATCAGCGCCCACATGCCCTGCCTGCTCCGCAAAGCCGGGCGCTTCTCGATCCTGTATTCCGGCCGCTCGGCGGTGCGGCGGAAGGCCCAGAAGGCGGCATGGTCCCGGCCGAACTCGATCGCATAGTCCTTCCACAGGCCGGCGGCGACCATGCGGCCGTAGAGATCGACGATGCGGTTCAGCTCGCCGCGTTCGAAGCCGACCTGGGGAGCCGGCGATGTCTCAGCCCGAAAAGGGAGCACCGTCCCCATCAGGCGCTGTCCCTGGCCTGATCCGGAGCCGCCGCGGCCGCCGCGTCGCGTTCCTCCATGAGCCTGGCGAGCCGCTTCCTCATCTGCTCGATCTCGCACTGGAGCAGCTCGAGCTTCTGGGTCTGCGGATCGAGCGCCTCGGAGCAGGGCGTTCCGTAGGGCACGAAATCCTTCGCATATTGCTCGGCTCCGACGAGCGTGGGCCGCGCCGGGATCCCGGTCATGGTCGCCCCTTCCGGCACGTCGCGTGTGACCACCGCGTTGGCGCCGATCCGGGCGCGCGCGCCGACCGTGATCGGACCCAGCACCTGCGCGCCCGAGCCGATGATGACGCCGTCGCCGATCGTGGGATGGCGCTTGCCGCCGACGCCGTCGGTGGGGTTGGTCCCTCCCAGCGTCACATGCTGGTACATGGTGACGTCGTCGCCGATCGTCACCGTCTCGCCGATCACGACGAAGCCGTGATCGATGAAGAAGTTGCGGCCGATCTCGGCGCCGGGATGGATGTCGACGCCGGTGAACAGCCGCGCGAAATGATTGATGAAGCGCGCGAGGAAGAACAGTTCGCCCTTGAACAGCCAGTGGGCGAGCCGGTGGAACAGGACCGCCCAGACCCCCGGATACAGCAGGATCTCCCAGCGCGAACGCGGCGCCGGATCGCGGGCCTTGATGGAATCGAGATATTGGGCGAGGCCCGGGAACATAGACGATCTCACTCCGCTCGGAGGCGAAGATAGGCATTTCGCCGGCAAATGCCAGAGAGGCCCGTCAGCGCGACCCGAGCCGCCCAGGCGGCAGCCGCTCCGCCCCGCTCACCCGGTCAATCCCGGCGGTTGGGGTCGCGGATGGTCGGGCGGCCCCGATAGCGCGGCCCGTCGCTGCGCGTCGCAGGCGCGCGCGGCGCCGCCGCAGGCTGCGTGCTTCCGCTCGTGCCGGTCTCGCTCCCGCGCCAGCGGCGGCCTCGCCACTGCCCGTCGCCGCGATTGCCGCGGTCGCGCCACCGGCGCTCGCCGTCGCCGTCGCGGTCGCGCCAGCGCCGCCCGTCATCGCCGCGCCACTGGCGGCCGTCCCGATTCCGGTCCCAGTGGTCCCAGCGCTCCCAGCGGCGATCGTTCCAGTTGCGGTCGCCCCAGCGATGGCGGCGGCCTTCCCAATAGCGCCGGTGGTTGTCGTTCCAGCGGAACGGCCGGCGATACTGGTCGTAGATGTAGAAGCCGAAGCCCGGATAATAATAGCCGTCGTACCAGCCGTACCACGGGTCGCCATAGCCTCCGCCGTAGCAATCGTCGTAATAGGGATCGCAATAGCCGCCATAGCCGACCGAGGCGTAGCCGCCGCCATAGCCGTAGCCGTCATAGGCGCAGGCGCAGAGGCCGAGGCTGGAAGCGAGGACGATAAGGGCTGCCCGAAGGCGTGGCGAGGACATGAGCGACTCTCCCGACAAGACCGCTGACGTGGCCCGGACGTTCCGCCCCGGGGCGTGAACGGCCGATGAACGTTAACCGCCTGTAAACGAAGGCCCTTGGGCGAAGTTCCTGATCCGAAACGTTCCCCGCGGGAGGTCAGCCGGCGATCCCGGCGTCCCGCTTGGCGGCGTCGCTCTTCGCCATGTTCTCCGGATCGAGCGGGCCGGTCGGCCGAACGGCGCGCTTCGCAGTCGCCCAGACGTTCTTGTAGGCGAACCAGGAGAGGACGGTCGCGGCGAGCAGGAACAGGATCACGGCGAGGCCGGAGCGGTGGCGGCGCTGGAGGTTCGGCTCGGCCGTCCAGGTCAGGAAGGCCGAAACGTCCTGCGCCATCTGCTCGACCGTCGCGCGGGTGCCGTCCTGATACTGGACCTGGCCCTCGCTGGTGATGGGCGGCGGCATGGCCAGGTTGAGGTTGGGGAAATAGGGATTGAAGTACAGGTTCTGCCCGGGCCGGTTGTCGGCCGGAAGCGCCTCGCCGTCGTGATTCCGGTAGGTCGCGGGGTTGCGGTAGCCGGTCAGCAGCGAAGTGATGTAGTCGGCGCCGCCGTGGCGCGCCTTGACGATCAGCGACAGATCGGGCGGCACCGCATTGTTGTTGGCGGCGCGGGCTGCCGTCACGTTCGCGTAGGGGCTGGGAAAGCGGTCGGCCGGAAGGCCCGGGCGGGTGTTCGGCTCGCCGGTCTGCGGATTGACGTCGGGGACCTGGAACTCGGAGGCGATCTTGCGGATCTCCGCCTCGTTATAGCCGATCTCGGCGAGGTTGCGGAAAGCGACGTAGTTGAGGCTGTGGCACCCGGCGCAGACCTCGCGATAGACCTGGAAGCCGCGCTGCAGCTGGCGCTCGTCGAAGCGGCCGAAGGGCCCGTCGCTGGCGAAGGAATAGTTTTTCGGATGCTCGTGGAAGCGGTGCTCCGCGCTCTCGTGATGCTCCGCGCCCAGATATTCGATCGTGCCCCAGAGCAGCGACCAGAAGGCGACGAAAACGAAGCCGAGGCCAGCCAGGATTCCGAAGATGCGAACCATGTGCTTGTCAGTCCCTTCAGGCGGTCGTCGTCTGGGCGGCGGCGGCGGCGGCGGGCGTGCCGTAGGGCGCCGCTTCCGCGCCCTCGCCGTGGAGCACGCTTTCCGAGATCGAATTGGGCAGCGGCAGCGTCCGCTCGACCTTCGAGAGGATGGGCAGGATGATGAGGAAGTGGGCGAAATAGTAGATGGTCGCGAGCTGCGAGATCATCACATAGGGCTGCTCGGCCGGCATGCCGCCGCAATAGCCGAGCACCAGCACGTCGACGATCAGGATCCAGAAAAAGAGGCGGAAGGTCGGCCGGTAATTGCCCGAGCGCACCGGCGACGGATCGAGCCAGGAGAGGAAGAAGAGCAGGATGATCGAGGCGAACATCGCGATCACGCCCCACAATTTGGCGGGCAGGATGAAATCCTCGGTGAAGGCGCGCAGGATCGCGTAGAAGGGCCAGAAATACCATTCGGGCACGATGTGCGCCGGCGTCGCCAGCGGATCGGCCGGAATGTAATTGTCGGCATGGCCGAGATAATTGGGCGCGAAGAACACCATTGCCGCCAGCGCCAGCATGAAGATCGCCAGCGCGAACCCGTCCTTGGCGGTGTAATAAGGATGGAAGGGCACCGTGTCCTGCGGCCCCTTGACGTCGACTCCGGTCGGGTTGCTCGAGCCCGGAATGTGCAGCGCCCAGATGTGGAGGATGATCACACCCGCGATCACGAACGGCAGCAGATAGTGCAGCGAGAAGAAGCGGGTCAAAGTCGACTGGTCCGGCGCGAAGCTGCCGAGCAGCCAGGTCTGCAGCGCCTCGCCGATCAGCGGGATCGCGCCGAACAGGCCGGTGATCACCTTGGCGCCCCAGAAGCTCATCTGCCCCCAGGGGAGCACATAGCCCATGAAGGCGGTGGCCATCATCAGCAGGAAGATGACGAGGCCGAGCAGCCACACCATCTCGCGCGGCGCCTTGTAGGAGCCGTAATAGAGGCCGCGGAAGATGTGGATGTAGGTGACGATGAAGAAGAAGCTGGCGCCGTTGGCGTGGAGATAGCGCAGGAACCAGCCCTGGTTCACGTTGCGCATGATGTGCTCGACCGAGGCGAAGGCGGTGTCGGCATTGGCGTTGTAATGCATCGCCAGAACGATGCCGGTGACGATCTGGATCGCCAGCGCGACGCCCGCCAGCACGCCGAAATTCCAGAAATGGTTGAGGTTGCGCGGCACCGGATAGCCGCCGCCGACCGCGCCGTAGACGAGCCGCGGCAGCGGCAGGCGCTGGTCGATCCAGCGCATGAAGCCGGACCTCGGTTCGTATTGCTGCGCCCAGGGAAAGCCCATCTCTATACCTCAGCCGATCCGGACCGTCGTGTCCGACGTGAACTCATATTCCGGCACCTGAAGGTTGAGCGGCGCCGGGCCGCGGCGGATGCGCCCGGCCGTGTCGTAATGCGAGCCGTGGCAAGGGCAGAAATAGCCCTGATAGTCGCCGCGATTCTCGCCCTCCGCCGTTCCGAGGGGCACGCAGCCGAGATGGGTGCAGACGCCCAGAGTGATCAGCCATTGCGGCTTGCCCTCGGCCGTCCTGTCCGCGAGCGACTGCGGGTCGCGAAGGTCGCCCAAAGGCACCGCGTTCGCCGCCTGGATCTCCTGCGGGGTCAGATGGCGGATGAAGATCGGCTGCTTGCGCCAGATCGTCTTGATCGCCTGGCCGGGCTGGATCGCCGAGACGTCGACGTCGATCGAAGCGAGAGCGAGCACGTCCGCCGACGGGTTCATCTGGTTGACCAGAGGATAGACCAGGGCGACCGCGCCCACTCCGGCGAAGCTCACCGCCGCGATGTTGATGAAGTCGCGCCGCCGGACGCCGTCCTGGCCGTGGCCGCCGTCGCCGGCCGGTGCGGCCGCCCCATCGCTATGTTCAACCGTCGCCATAAGGTCCTTCAGCGATCAAAACCGGACAAGCGGAACGCCGCCACTTGGCCGGACGGCCCGGCGGCTCGGCGCGCCTGATAGACGCCGGGGGCGCGCTTTGCCAACCGTGATTTTGAACGGCGGGGCGCTAAGGGCGGGGTCTCGAGGTGCGGCGTCTCGCCGGGCACGGCCATTCGCGGCGCATCGCCTCCAGAAAAGCGTCGCGACCGTCCCGCTCGCGCAGCGTCTCGGCCTGGCTCTCGAAATATCTCAGGAACGGGGGAATGAGCGGTCGCACATTCTCGACGCTCACGCCGCTCGAGCTCGGCAGGCAGAAGGGCTCGACTCCCGGCAACGCATAATCAGGCTCCCCGGTAGCGATCGAGTGGTTCGACAGCGCGACGATGGCGACGGCTCCGCACGACGGAGGGCCGCCAAACTCGACGGGAATGTCGGACCCGGCCGGAGTGTCCTCCATGGCTCGCCTGCAATCCGCGTAGAGTTGGCCGGCGGTGACGGGCGGAGCCGCGGCCGGGGGGCTGGACAGGGCCAGAAATAAGGCCGCAGCGGCTGACATGGGCTTCCTCTGAGCCCGGTTTACGAAGCGGTCGCGCATCGCACAACCGGCTGCGCGCCTCGACGATGATTGAGTCGCCGTCGCTCCTCATCGGGCTGACGATATCGGGGGCGCGATCGACTTGTGCAGCAACGCCGAGTTCCGTCTCGATGATGGTCTTCACGTCGCCATTCCGAAAGGCCGCCTGACCGAAAGTTGGACCTTCCTGGACATTGCGTGCCGAAGTCGACCGGTGAATCGTGTCCAGAGCTACCGGATCGTCTGCCGGGCTGGGCCCAGACCGGTGGAGACGGAGTTCATTTATTCCCGGCCGCAGGGGATCCTCTCCTACACCCACCGCTGCCCCGGGTGCCGTCCGCAAGATTATGTGCTGGTGGGCGGCGTGGGACTCTTCGCCCGACCGTGATCCGCATGCGGAGAGACCATCAGGGCACCCGCAAGCAACAATAGATGCAATCAGGTCTTAACGAGCGTAACGCGAGCGTGCTGATGTCTAGGGCACTTGCTTTCGGTACCCTCGCACTGGGGTTAGGCGCTTGTCAGACCCCGGAGCAAGATGTGTTGCCGGCTGCGTCCGCGCCGCGCACCTGCGCGATGGTGAGGGGTGCCTATTGCATCGAAAATGCCGGATACACGATCGATGTGGAGCCGCTCCCGGGCGAGACGCGCCTGACCGTGTACGAGGACTGGTGGCGAGCGCATCCGCTGATCATTCGCGAACCCTCGGGCTGCCGCGACACGTTGTCGGACACGATCGAATTGCTCTCACAGGCAGACGTGGGGCTGGAAACCCGTTTCCGCGTTCGCTTCGCGCGAAACGGCCGGTGCGACGTCCTCTTCATCGTCGGGAGCGAGGCAAGCGATCCCGCCGATGCAGCCCTTACAGCCCTTTCCGCCGCCTTGTCCCAGATACGCACCTGTCGGTCCCGGCCGTGCGAGGGGCCCGTTGTAGCAACTGAAGTCGGCTCGACTTTCGAAGACCGCGTCGGGCGATCCTTCGAGCGCGCCGCGCGAGCCTTCGAGCGCGCCCGCAAACAATCCGCCCCGGTAGGCACCGGTCAGTAATAGACCGACCGGGGGCAGTCGCCGTCGATGGTGACGACTCCGGGATCGGGCGGCGGCAGCGGCTGGGCGACGCCCATGTCGCAGCGGGGCAGCCGGAATTCGACGGTCGGGCCGCGGACGCGCACATAATGGCCGCGATGGCCCTGCAGCTCGACGTCGCGCAGCGCCCGCCGCCGCCAGAGGCCGACCGCGGCGCGGCGTAGCAACGACGGCTCGCCGGGACCGGCATCGACCCAGAGCAGCCTGCCGTCGGGCCCGAAGATCGCCGCGAGCTCGACGATCCCGGCGACCCGCGCGCGGTCGGCGGCGGCCGGATAGTCCTCGTCCGATACGGTCAAGCGACGCACACGAATCTCGGGCGGGAAGCCGGCCATTACCCGGCAGCAGCCGGCGCGGTCGATGGCGGATTGCAGCACATTGCGGCCCTGCCACAGGTCGGCTTCGGCGAGCGCCGCGAGGACGCGCGCCCCGGTCGTCCAGTGCGGCTCGCCGCCTTGCCGGAACAGGCGGGCAGCCCGCGCCACGATCGCCTCGATAAGCAGCACGTCCTCGCCGGCGAGCGCGTAGGGCTGGATGTGGAGGCGCGGCAGCTGCTCGAGAGCGGCGCCGAACGTGCGCTCGTCGGCCAGCAGCGCCTGCAGCAGCCGCAAGCGCAGACGCTCCGGGGCCCCGTCGGGAAGGACCGCGGCGGCCTCGAGCGGATCGTAACTCGGCGACCTGGCGAGCAGCAAGGCGGCGGCGAGCCTGCGCCGGGGATCGGGATCCGACGGCAGCAGCGCCACCCAGCGGCGGAGAAAGGCGACGGCGTCGGGGTCGGACAGGAGGCGGTCCTGCTCGGTGCGGGTCAGCAGCTTGTCGTCTGCCGCCGCCTCATACTGGCCGCGCAGCCAGAGCAGCCGGCGGATGGCGTCGCGTCGCGTCCGCGCCCGCGCGTCGGGCCGATCGCCGTAGAGCTCGAACAGCCGCCAGAGGGCGAGTCTGCCCGCGTCGCGCCGGAGCGGGTCGCCGGCATAGGCTTCGAGCAGAGCCAGCGCCGCCCGCGGGTCGCGCCGCTTGCACATCGGCGGGGCCCAGCCGGGGTTGAGCAGGCCGTAGGCGAGCACGCCCACCGCGTCGGCGGGGAGATCGCTCCCCGTCGCCAAAGAGGGATTGCCGCAAGCGCGGATCGCGGCCCGCGCTTCCGCGGCCGGCATCGCCCGTTCCCCCGCCCGCCCCGTGCCGGGCGAGAGCTGGGCCGAGCCCTAGGCCGCCGTGCCGAGGCAGGCGAGGAGCAAAGCAGGGCGAAGGATGGCGGCGTGCACGAGGCGAGGGAGCCTCCGATTCCCCTCCCCTGTCAAGGCGACCGGCCGGCGCCCGGAGCGGAAAACGGGGACAGTATACATTTGGCGATTATGTATCTGGCAAACACGACGCCGCTAAGGCGACAATGACGCATCACTTCGAGGAAACGATCTCCTCCCGCTCCTCATCCGGGCCCAGCGGCTCGAACTTGGCTCTCAGAACCTCAAACGTTTTCCGCGCGATGAAGAGGTTGCTCCCGTCGAGGGAGGCGTTGCGCCTCTCGATCCGGTGCCAGGCGACCTCGTCAGGACAGGTAAGGCGGTAAAGGCGAACCGCCGCGCCGAGCGATTGTGCTTTCATCCGCGTCGTGTCGCGACCGCGCCGGGTCCAGAAGTTCAGGTCGAGGACCACATCAAGGCCAAGTTGCAGGCATCGCGACCACAATGAGTCGATCTGCGCGGACACTCTTGAGCCATAATCTGCGAAGTGCTCGACCGGCGGATCAATCCCGTAGAGGCGAGCCATCCACTCATCCTGGGTGAAGCGAATGGCGGGCAGCTCCTGCTCCAGCCGGTGGGCAAAGGTCGTCTTGCCGGCACCAAGATAGCCATGGATCATGTGGGCAGTTGGCATGGTGGCTGCGCCGCCTTATTCCGGCTTCTCCGGCGCCGGCTTCGCCGTCGCCACTTTCCGCAGCCGCTCTTCCCAGCGCGCTTCGTCCTCATCGCAGCCTAGCTCGCGCACGGCCTCTTTGAACTTGTCAGCTTGTGGCTTGTCCTGCGGCATTGCCTTTCGCCTTGATTTCGATTTCGCCTTTTGCAGCGTAGGCGAGTTGGAAAGCCATGGCGACCATTTGAAGCCATGGCACCCGCGAGGGTAGGTCAAAATCGGAGCCCGATGCAGGGAGCTTCGCGACCAGCGCGTCCAGAAGCGGGTCTCCCGTAGTGGTGCCGCCACCGCCAGTTCCGCCGCCGGTTTCCCGTGCCGCCTCCATGGCCGCCTCCCGCACCAGTACAAGTGCCCCCGCCGGGAGTGTTCGCTTCTCGTGCGAAAACGGGGACAGCATACATTCGCGCCAAGGCGAAAATGTATACTGTCCCCTTCCATGCGGCTCGTACTGTCCCAGCCCGACCCCGCCGACGCGATCGTCCTTCCCGGCGTGCTTCGCGCGCTCGCCTCGACCAACGCCCTGATCGCACGCTCGGTCGCCACTTTGAGCCCCGAGGATCCGGGCTATTTCGGCCCGGGCAGCATGAGCTGGCGGATTTTCTCCCATGCGAGCTACGGCGCTTCGGGCATCGCAGCCGTGCTCGTCCAGGCGCTCCACCCGGTGGCGATGGCGATCGTCGACCGTCACAGCGCCTTCCGCAGCGACGCCTGGCGCCGCGCGCACCTCACCGCCGATTATGTCTTCACCGTCACCTTCGCCGGCCGCCGCGGCGCGGATGAAGCGGCGGCGGCCGTCCGGCGCATCCATGCCGGAATCGGCGGCGACGATCCCGCGACGGGTGCGCCGCGGCGGGCCGACGAACCCGAGCTGCTGCTCTGGGTGCACGCCGTTCACACCGAATATGCGCTGCGCGGCTACGCGGCGTTCGCGACGCCCCTCTCGGAGCCGGAGGCGGACCGCTTCGTCGCCGAGCAGGTCGCGGCGGCCGCGCTGGTCGGCCTCGACAGCGCCGCCGTCCCCGCGAACCGGGCGGAGCTGCGCGCCTATCTCGACTCCGTGGCAGGCCTCCGCGTGAGCGAGCCGGCGCGGCTTTTCTCGCTCATGCTCCTCCGGGCACGGATGCCGGCGACGATGCGTCCCTTCTGGGCGCTGCACGTGGCCGCCGCCGCTCTGCTTCTCCCCCCCGAGGTCCGAAGCGGCTACCGTTTGCCCCGCTGGCTTCCCCGCGGCCGCACGGCGCGCCTGGCGATGGTCGCTTCCTTTTCGGCGATGACCCACGGCTACGGACTGTTCCGCCCCGTCCGCGAGGCGCGGCGCCGGATGCGCGAGGTCGAGCGCGCGCAGTGGCGATCGCATCGGCCGGGCGGGGCCGCCGGGCGGTCTGGGTCACTCGCCCCGCGCCATTGACCCGGCGCCCGAACCCGGCTCAAATGCCGGTTCGTATCAGGGGGTTGTTCCATGCAGATACTTCTCTTCCTCGCTCTCGCGGCGGCCCCGCCGATCGCCGCCCCCCCGCCCGGCTGGACGCTGCTGATCGGCGACGAGAATGCGCGCACGCATTACGATCCGGCCAGCATCCGCAGCGCCGGCGGCGACCTGATGCGGCTGCATATCGTCTCCAACCTCGCCGAGCCGAGCAACGCTGCGGTCCGATTCGACGTCGAGCTGGTGGTCAGCTGCCGCGCTCGCACCACGGCGCTTCTCGCCGCGAGCATGTACGATGCCGCAGGCACCCTGCTCGGCTCGCGCGAGACCGATCTCGCCGAGGCGGTGTTCGAGCCGATCGCCTCGCCCTCGGTCGAGGAGCGCGCGCACGCTATCGTCTGCAGGGACCGCGGCTGACGGCGCGCCCATGGCCGGGCATGCGCGTCGCGCTCTACCAGCCGGACCAGGCCGGCAATGTCGGCACCATCCTGCGCACGGCCGCCTGCTTCGGCGTCGCCGTCGACCTGATCGAGCCCTGCGGCTTCCCCTTCTCCGACCGCGCCCTGAAGCGCGCGGGGATGGACTATGCGGAGATGGCCGAGGTCACCCGCAACGCAGACTGGACGGCGTTCGAGGCGCGGCTGAAGGGCCGCCTCGTCCTCTTCACCACCGCTCCTGATGCCCTCCCCCTCCAAGAAGCCCGCTTCGACCCCGCCGACACCCTCCTGTTCGGCTCGGAAAGCCGCGGGGCGCCGGCGGAAGTGCACCAGCGCGCGGAGATGCGGGTACGGATTCCGCAGGTCGAGGGCACGCGGTCGCTGAACCTCGCAGTGGCGGCGGGGATCGGGCTGGCGGAGGCGCTGCGGCAGACGGGGTTAGCGGCGATGGCGAGCACGACCGATTGCGAACAGCCGGCCGCCGGGCGAAGCTGATTCCATGGTCGCCAAATATGACAGGATCGGGCTGAACTACGCGCAGCTTCGCAGGCCCGATCCGCGCATCGCGGCGGCGATCGAGGCGGCGCTGGGGCCGGCGGAGACGGTGCTCAACGTCGGCGCGGGGACCGGCTCCTACGAGCCCACCGGGCGGCAGGTCGTTGCGGTCGAGCCGTCGATCGAGATGATCCGCAAGCGCCCTGCTTCGGCGGCGCAGGCCGTCCGGGCCTCGGCCGAGGACCTGCCGTTCGGCGACGGCGCGTTCGACGCGTCGATGGCGATCCTCACCATCCACCATTGGGCCGACAAGGAGACGGGCCTGCGGGAAATGCGCCGGGTGACGCGCGGACCGATCGTGCTCCTCACCTTCGACCCGTCGTCCCGGCCCTGGCTCACCGACTATCTTCCCGAGCTCGCCGCGCTGGACGAGGCGCAGATGCCCGCCATGTCGGACTATGAAAGCTGGCTCGGGCCGGTGGAGGCGATCCCGGTCTTGGTGCCGCACGATTGCAGCGACGGCTTCCTCTACGCTTACTGGCGCCGGCCGCACGCCTATCTCGATCCGCTCGTCCGCTCCGGAAGCTCTTCCTTCTGGGCGATCGGCGACGCCGGACCAGGGCTACAGCGGCTGAAGCGCGATCTCGAGACCGGCGAATGGGAGCGCCGCTACGCCGATTTGCTCGCGCGCGACGCTTACGATGCGGGCTACCGCCTCGTCGTGGCGGGCTGACGCGGGACGCCGCGCCTTCGGGTCGGTCAGCGGGCCGGGCCGCGGGCCCGACCGACGGGCCTCGGCTCACAGGCCGGAGCGAGCCGCGGCGGCCGGGATTCCTCGATCAGGTCGGCGCTGCGGATCAGGTACCGCCCCCCCGCCCCGCGATAGACGACCAGCACGAAGTCGCGGTCGGTGCGGAACTCGCCGTGCCCGAAATATTCGACCGTCAACGCCTCCCCTTCGGCGCTCCCGGCGAGGACCTGGCTGACGTCGACGCGCGCGATGGTCCATCCGCGGTCGAGGAGCTCGTCCTGTTCCTCGACATCCTCATAGCCGATCGTCTCGATCCGGCCGACGACCACCAGGTCCCCGCAGCCATAGCGGATGGAGTCGGAGGCGGCGCCGGGCGGGGCGGGCAAGGCGGCCGCGGGCGCGGCGAACGGCAGCGCCGCGAGGAGGAGGGCGAGCTTCACGGATATGAGAGCTAGATCATCGACGGAGCGGATTCCATCCACGAGGCGAAGGTCCGGCCGCGAGGCCGCTTGCAAGCCGCGGCGGAGCGGGGCATCGGCACGGCGATGGCGGAGCTCGACCACGAACAGCTCGAGGCGCGCGACTGGTTCGAGGCGCTGCGCGACCGGATCTGCGCCGAGTTCGAGGCGATCGAGCGCGAGGCCGGCTCGGACGCCGCGTTCGAATATTTGCCCTGGGAGCGGACCGACCATCAGGGCGGGCCGGGCGGCGGCGGCGTGCGCGGGCTGATGAAGGGCGCGGTGTTCGAGAAGGTCGGAGTCAACGTCTCGACCGTGTTCGGCACCTTCAGCCCCGATTTCTCACGGCAGATCATGGGCGCCGAGGAGGATCCGCGCTTTTTCGCCACCGGCATCAGCCTCGTCGCGCACATGGCGAACCCGCACGTCCCCGCGGTGCACATGAACACGCGCTTCCTGGCGACGACCAGGCGCTGGTTCGGCGGCGGGGCGGACCTCAATCCGCCGATCCCCTGCGAGGCGGACACCGCCGAGTTCCACGCCCGGCTGCGCGCGGCCTGCGCGGCGCACGACCAGACCTATTACGACCGTTTCTCGAAATGGGCCGAGGACTATTTCTTCATCCCGCACAGGGGCGTCCATCGCGGCGTCGGCGGCATCTTCTACGATCATCTCGAATGCCGGGAAGCGGGCGCGACCTTCGCGGCGAATTTCGCCTTCACCCGCGACGTCGGCGAGGCCTTTCTCGACGTCTTCCCGCGCATCGTCCGACGGCGGATGGAAACGCCGTTCGACGCTGACGACAAGGCGCGCCAGCTCGAATATCGCGGCCGCTACGCCGAGTTCAACCTGATCTACGACCGCGGCACCCTGTTCGGCCTCAGGACCGGCGGCAACGTCGACGCCATCCTGATGAGCCTCCCGCCCGTCGCGACCTGGGGGTGAGGCGCTCCCGGGCCGCGCTCAGTCGGCCGTCGGCGGCAGAGGCGCGATACCGGCAAGAAACAGGTTCCGCATCCTCGTTTGCGACTGGCGGGCGATGATCAGCCGCTCGTCGCGAATGCACAGCGAGATTGCGAACGAGACAATGGATACGAGCGCGCAGTTGAGCGGCTCGGCACCGATCGCACCGCAGGGGCCGCCGCGGCGGGACAATGCGGCGGACACCGTTCCCGAAAGGACCCGGAGGAGGCCGTAGCAGATCTCCGCATGCTCGTGCAGAATCTGGCCGCGAAGCTTGCCGGGAAGCGCCCTGATCTGACCGAGGGCACCGACCACGAACGACACCGCCGCGTCGGCAAGTTCGGACGGCGTGTCGAAGGGCCGCTCCGTGAGCGCCGCCATGAGCAACTCGTGCTCCACGGTCTGGACGCGCGTAGAGACGAACGACGTCGGCGACGTCGCGAAAGTAGCGGTAGGCGGCCTGCGGAGTAACGTTCGCTTCGCATGCGACCGCCTCCAGCGTTAGGGCATCGAGGCTATGCGGGCGGCGCACCGGCCGCTCGACCGCGGCGAGCATGCGCTCGACGCTCTCCATCGACCGGTCCTGTTGGGGCATCACTCGAAACGATCGGCCGATCAGCCCGCCGAGCGACCCGCGGGCGAGGTCGCGAAGCTTGCGCCCGGCCGCGGCGGCAAGGACATCGGAATGGCCCACCCTCAGCGTTTCCCGAGCCGTCACCACGACCCCGTTCAGTCTTGGACCGCGTGGGAGACGCAGTGCGATGCTGCCACCGCCCGCGAAGCGCGTCGCCGAGGTGAAAGACGGAGCGCCGCTCCGCTGGGGGCAACGGCATCAGGCTAAGTGTTGATTGCGACACGCTATTGTTATTTATCGTAGCCATTAGAGACTCGGCAAATCAACAATTTGTCGGCAATTGACTTGAAAAACTGATTATTTCAACATTGCTGCGAACGACACTCTACGTCCGAAATGGTAAGGTCATCGGGCTGGCATCGGTGCTTCGGATGAGCCGTTCTCCGTGGTCGGCGTCAATGTAGAAGAGGAATCACGGCATGTCCGATACCTACACGATCCATCTTGTGAACCATTCCACCAGACCGCAGACGTTCTGGTGCTTCCTGGCTCGCCCGGAAGCCCTGTCGAACGACCCCGGGGTCTTTGCAAATTCGCAAGTCTCGCTCGAAGTACGTCCGAACGCGAAAGGCAGGAACATTTTCCTCATCCCGGTGCAGTATCAAGTCGGTGCCGGCGCGAGCAACCATGCTGTCGGCGCCTACGTGGAGGTGATATCGGACGTCACCAACAACGCGGCGCTCGGCGACACGTGGAACGCGGACTATGTGGACGCGCCCCCGAACGAAGGCCCGACCATGGCCCTGGACAGCAAAAGGCAGAAGGCGACCGACATCGCGATCGTGTCGAACGGCTTCGACGACAAGAAGAACGCCCAGTACCAATGGATCGCCAACCAGTCCTTCGGCATCGTGACCGCGGCCGGTTTCATCGGCATGTCCTGGTCGCCCGAGCCTGCGAAAACCCGGACCATCACGCCCAAGCTCGCTTTCTACGTGGCGAGCGGATCCTTCGGCGAAAACCAGCTCGCCGACTGGGACGACGTGTCCTACGAGTCGGCACAGATCAATGCTCCGGCGAGCTTCGACGACATGAACGAGTGCACGGTCACCTACACCGAGACGGGCGGCTGGACGGTCACGGCGGGGGCGCCGCCTGCAACCAGCGCGCTGCGGGATCTTGCCTTCGTGCACACGGATGATCTGCTCGATCATATCGCGCTCCGCCAGATCGGCAAAGGCAGCGTGACCACCGACCGGCTGAAGTCGGTGCAATGGGATTCGGCGAGTCTGGCCGACGACGCCGGCGGCCTGGTCACGATCACCGGAACCGTGACCGTCGCGACAGCTCTCGTCGGCGCATTCGCCTATTTCGTCCTGAGCGGCACGAGCTTCGACATCATCAGCACGAGCGGCGGAACCAGCTTCCGCTTCCGCTACTCGGGCAAGATGGCGTCGCAGGCCGTGAGGGACCTGTTCAAGGCGGGCGCTCAGCTCGCCTTCCACGGGCTCCAGTAACGGCTTGGGCCGCAACGCAGGAGCCTGTCATGGCGTTTCGGCTCGGACGCGCGCAGGATGCGACGCCGAACAGGCTCTTTCCGCTGGCTGTGGGGACGATCTCCACAGCCAGCGTCGGCCTGCCCCGGACCGGCATCGTCATCGATGCGAGGAAGGGTGTGGGCGTCGACCTCCTCGCCACCTTCCAGCCCGCCTCGCCCGTCCCCGGGGGGCGTCGCGCGGGTCGCCGCCACGCAGCATCTCAGCACGCTCGTCCGGTTGGGCTTCGACGACGTTCTGCCGGTCTGCTGGATGGCGTCTGTTCTGTACCGGGACGACATCGCGCCGAACCAGCTCACCTTTCCCTGCTCGGGCGTATCGGAATTCCGCATGAACTTCCCTTGCGAGCTTTCGATCGGACATGACGCGGATGCCTGGCAGCTCCCGAACTATGATGCGCGGATGTATGCCGTCACGGTGGGCTTCGGCCTTGGCCTCGGCATTGCGGGCTGGGCCTATTCGGTGCCCGGACAGCCGGGCCTCTGCGAGAAAGCCGCGAATCCACACGTCAAATGGGCAATCGAGGCAGCCGGTCGCGGAAGCGCGCCAACGCTCGTCGGCCTTGCCTGAGGCGGGGGTGCAGTCCTAATGAGCGACCCGCATGCCCCTGATCGACGTTCCCCCAGGCCATGTCGGCGCGGTCGTCACCTATCTCGAGACGAGGGAGCGGCCGAAACCACGGCCGGCGCCGGATGCGCAGGGGCTGCTGATGGTGCGGTGGCGGGAGGTCGCCCCCGCCAAATACCGCCTGCTCTTCGAGCGGGTCGGGGCGAACTGGCTATGGTATTCGCGACTCACCATGGACGATGCGACTTTGCTCGCCAATGTCGCCGACGTGCATGCGGTGATCGACCGGCGGCGGATCGAGGTCGGCATGCTTGAGCTCGACTTCCGCGAGCCGCGCCAGTGCCTCATCCGCTTCCTCGGCTTGGTCCCGGAGCTTGCCGGCAGGGGGCACGGCAAATGGCTGTTCGCGCAGACCCTGGCGCTCGCCTGGCGGCCCGGGGTCGAGCGGGTGCACGTCAACACCTGCTCGCTCGACCATCCCGCGGCCCTCCCCTCCTATCTGAAGGCAGGCTTCACACCGTATCGCCGGGCGTTCGAAAGCTTTCCCGATCCGCGCCTCGCCGGGCTCCTGCCGCGCGAGGCGGCGCCTCAGATCCCGCTCGCCGTCTCGCCCGCCAGCTGGGCGTAGATGCGGGCGATGAAGGCGGCGAGATAGGCGGTCACCACCATGTTCAGGATCGTGGCGGCGGCCAGGATCAGCATGCGCGAGATCGATCCGGGCTCCGGCGGGCCGGCGAGGAGGATGACGACGATGCCCACCACCGCGCTGGCCGCGACGAGGACGACGAGGGTCAGGACCGCGATCAGCACGATCAGGCCGAGCAGCGTCCAGACATGGCCCGCGGTCAGGGTCCAGCTGCGGCGCAGGATGGCGAAGGGGCCGCCCGGCTCGGCCGCCGCCACCGGAGTCATCAGCAGCAGCCGCGCCCCGACATAGAGGACCGGCGGCACCGCAAGCAGCATGGCGAGGGCCATGGCAGCGCCCGAGGGCCGCCCGCCCGGCGCGGCCGTCGCCGCGAAGATGAGGGTGGCGATGATTGTGAGCAGCAATATCGCGCCGATCGCCATCATCGCGGCCAGGGCGAGAAGCATCGGCATCCGCCTGAGGCCGTGGGCGAGCGCCTCGCCGACCGAGGTGCCGGGGCGCAGGACGAGCCGGGTCATCGCCACATTGGCGGTGATCGCGACGACGAACGCCACCGGGATGAGCAGCATCCAGGGCCCGGGAGGGGGCACCTGGCCGCGCGGGACGACCGGCATGAGAAGCTGCAGCGCGGCGCTCGGCAGGACGGCGAGCAAGGCGAGCGGGAAGAGCAAGGCGCCCTCGCGCCCGACGAACGCCGCCGCCTCGTTCCACGCCCTGGTAGGGGACAATTCCGCCAATTTCGCCTCCGCTTGCTGGGCCGCCTCTATGCGCGATGGGCTGCGGCGGCGCAACGCAGCGCTTGCGCCCTGCGGGCCGACCCGCCAAGCGGCCCGGATGGACGCGGAGCAGGGCATCGAGTGGCGGGTTTCCAAGGATCTCGTCCCCTTCCCCGAGGCGCTCGCGGCGATGGCGGAGCGCGCGGCGGCGATCCGCGCCGGCGAAGCGGGGGAGCTGGTCTGGCTGCTCGAGCATCCGCCGCTCTACACCGCGGGCACGAGCGCCGATCCGGCCGAATTGTTCAACCCCGAGGGATTTCCGGTCTACGACGCCGGACGCGGCGGCCGCTACACCTATCACGGGCCCGGCCAGCGCGTCGGCTACGTGATGCTCGACCTGGCCCTTCGCGGCCGCGACGTGCGCCGCTACGTCCACGCCCTCGAGGGCTGGGTGATCGCGGCCCTTGCCGATTGCGGCGTCGCGGCGCACCGGCTGGAGGGCAGGATCGGCATCTGGACGCGCTTGCGCGGCGGCGAGGCCAAGGTCGGGGCGATCGGCGTGCGGGTCAGCCGCTGGGTCACGATGCACGGATTCTCGGTTAACCTGAGTGCGGAACTTTCGCACTTTTCAGGGATCGTGCCTTGCGGTATTGGCGACCTTCCAGTGACCAGCCTCGACGAAATGGGAGTGTCCGACGGGCAGGAACATTTCGATGTGGCACTGAAGCGCCGGCTCGGCGGTTTTCTGTCCTCTCTCGAGGGGGGGACAAGGGAGGCTTGAGAGCCGTATCCTTTCCGTATACTGTGCAATCCGATTTGGGCTAAAAGGGGGCAACCCATCCAAATCGTCAATCTAGGGAGTTTTCAGGAAATGCGTGACATCCTTTCGAAAGTTGTGACCGGCTCGGCGATTGCCGGCGCGGCCCTCCTCGTCGTCGCTTGCGGCGGCGGCGGCAGCGAAGCCAACAACACCGCGGCCGACAACGGCCTCGGCACCGACGTCTACAACGCCGAAATGCCGGCCGACGCCAACCTCGGCGGCGACCTCAACGGCTCGGGCATGGGCGGCAACGTCGCCGGCGACCTCAACGCCGCTGCGAACGCGGTCGACAACGCGTCGAGCGCGATCAGCAACGCCCAGAGCAACGCCCAGTAAGCGGGCTGCCGCTTCATTGCGGTACGTGAACAGGAGGGCTGCCAGGGCGACCCGGCAGCCCTTCTCTTTGGTCAGGGCGGCTGGCGCACGGAGCGCCGCACCGCCTTTGTAGAGGCGTAGAACCGACCGAACCGGCCGCGGCCGGCCCGGTCATCAGCCCAGGAGAGAAACTATGCGCAACCTTATCGGCAAGCTCGCCGCCGGCTCGATGATCGCCGGCGCAGCCCTGCTCGTCGCGGCCTGCGGCGGCGGCAGCGAAGCCAACAACACCGCCGACGCCAATCTCGGCAACACGGATCTCGGCAATCTCGGCGATCCGAGCGCGGTCGAGACTCTCGGCAACGGCACCGACGCGACCGGCAACACCGGCGCCGGCGCGACGACCGGCACCGACACCACGACCGGCACGACCGGTGCGACCGGCAACACCGATGCCGGGACCGGCGCGGACACCGGCGGCACCGATGCCGGCGGCGACACCGGCGGCAACACGGCCGGGGGCTCGATCAACGGCATGTGATCCGCGGGCCCTTCGGGGCCCCGCTCGCTGAAAAAGGGGGAGGCCGCCCGTTTGACGGGCGGCCTTTTTCTTGTAAGCCAGCAGCTTAGCCGGTGAACCGTGCCGCTCCCGCGACGGACTCCCAAATCCCAATCTGGATCGACGGCGCACGTCGGCTAATGGTGGTGCTTACAGGCGAGAGGGTGGGAATGAGCGTGAACCGGATGAAGAGGCTGCGCAGCGGCGCCGCCGCCTGCCTTCTGGCCTGCGGCTTTGCCGCGCCCGCCTCCGCCCAGCTCTTCCTCAACGATCCCGATTACCGGCGCGGCCCGATCGAGCCCAGCGACCCCCTGGTCGGCGTCCCGATCCCGGGAGCGACCGCCGCGGAGCACCGCGCCAGCCTGCTCTGGAACCTGCGATCGGGGCTCAACGTCGCCGCGCTCCAGTGCCAGTTTTCGCCCTATCTGCGCGCGGTCCCCAATTACAACGCCCTCCTCGCCCACCATTCGGCCGAGCTCGCCACCGCCTATACGGCGCTCGGCGGCTATTTTCGCCGCGTCCACGGCGCCTCGCAGGGGCCGCGCCGGTTCGACGATTATTCGACCCAGACGTACAATAATTTCTCGACCTTCCAGGCGCAGATCGGCTTCTGCCAGACCGCAACCAACATCCTGAAGGAAGCGCTCGCCCGGCCGAAGGGCGAGCTTCACGTGATCGCACGCGAGCGGATGCGCGAGCTGCGCAACAGCCTCATCCCGGTCGTCGACCGTCCGCGCAGCATCAACCCCTCCGGCATGCCCGCCTTCGTCAGGCCGAACCTCACAGATCCCTGTGCGGGCCTGCGCGGCCGCCAGCTGCGCCGCTGCCAGGCACGCTAGGACGCACAACGCCGAAAAAAACGGGCCGCCCGGTGAAGAGCGGCCCAGTGAGGCTCTGTGCAAGCCTGCTAGGGAGGAAAGCGTGCCATACTCTCGGCACGGCGCCCTTCTAGCAGGGTCATGGTAAACGGGCTGTTAACGGCCCGCTCGGCGTGCGTTCATCCGCGCTCAGCGGCAGGAGCCGACCCGGCGGGCCTCGGCACGGAAGCCGAAGGGGACGCCGTTGTCGACGCCCTGGCTCTCGATCCGCGCGAGGCGCGGAGTCTCGACGCGGATCGCGGTCTGGCCGAACGCGGCCGGGCAATTGTAGCGGATTTCGACCGCGTCCTGCGCACGGCTGACGACGCTGCGGGTGCAGGCGACCCCCCGGTGGCGCGGCTGGACGAGCTGGGCGCGGTCCCCCAGGCAGATGGCGGCGAGGGGGCGGCCGTTGTCCAGGCTGCGAAGCTGCCACAGGCCGGCCTGGAGCCGACCGAGCACCGGCAGCTCGCTCTCGACCGCTGCCGCCGCAGCCGTGACCGAGGCCACGGCCAGCATTGTGAGGCCGAAAGAGCGCCGAAAGGCGCCGCGAATGTTCATCGTCCCACCCCTTCCCGCCGCCGCGGCTAGCAGAAAAAGCGCGCCGCGAGAACCGCCCTTCAAGCGTCGAGATCGCCGAGGCGGATCGGGAACAGGCGAGAGCAGAATTCGCAATCGACGCTGATCACCCCGTCCTCGTCGACCATCTGCTCGCGTTCCGCACCGGGGAAGCGGGCGATGACGCTGCGGATGTGATCGAAGCTGCAGCGGCAGCCCTTGACGAGCGGGACGCCGGGGACGACCCGCACCTCCTCCTCGTGGAACAAGCGCCAGAGCAGCCCCGAGAGCGGCAGCGAGCGCTCGAACAATTCGTTCGCTCTCGTCGTCTCGGCGAGGATGCGGACATGCTCCCATTCCGGATGGTCGAGCCGGGTATGGATCCGCTCGCGCCCCTCCTCGCCTTCGGGGAGGTGCTGGACGAGGATGCCGCCGGCGACACGGCCGGTGTCGTCGACGGCGAGGCGCACCAGGCTCGGCACCTGCTCCGACTGGGTGAAATAATGCTCGGCCGCCTCGGCGAGCGACGCGCCTTCGAGCGGGACGATCCCCTGATAGCGCTCGTTCGCCACCGGCAGGTCGAAGGTGATCGCGAGATAGCCCTTGCCGAACAAGGCGGCGAGATCGCGATGGCTGGGCAGATCGGCGAGCCGCTCGCGGTCGAAGCGGACATAGCCGCGCAGCTCCCCGCCGCGATAGTCGCAGACGAGGAGGTCGACGATGCCGCTCTCGGTCTGCGCCTGGACGGTGAGCTGGCCGCCCGCCTCCTTCAACATGGCGCCGAACAAGGCGGTCAGCACCAGCGCCTCCGAAAGGGTGCGGGCGATCGGCGCGGGATAATCGTGCGCGGAGAGGATCTCGCCGAGCAGCGGCCCGAGCCGCACCACGCGGCCGCGCACGTGGCGGGCGGGAATGGTGAAGCTGACGGCCTCGTCGAGATTGGCGGCGGGCTGGATCGAGGGCGTGGCCATGGCCGCGATGTGGCGACGGGAATCGGCCGGGTCAACGGCCCGGCGGATCGGCCTTGCGAAACCGGCGCTGAGCGCTTTACAGTCCTAACACACGAGATAAATCACGACGCCGAAATGCGTTTTGAAGAGGAGCAGTGACTTGGGGCGCATCCGTTCGACCATATTCGCCGTGCTGATGGCCGCTGCCGCCGCGAGCGCCACCGCGGCGGTCGCCGAGTCCCGGCCGCGCGCTGCCGGGGCTGTGGCGGTTCCGCCGATCGCCTACACCACCCGCACCCTGCCCAACGGCCTCACGATCTACGCTCTGCGCGACACCAACACGGCGAACGTCTCGGTCCAGATGTGGTACGATGTCGGATCGAAGGACGATCCCGCCGGCCGCTCGGGCTTCGCCCACCTCTTCGAGCATATCCTGAGCCGCGTCACCCGCAACATCCCGGCAGGCGAGCTCAGCCGGATCGTCGAGGAGCAGGCCGGAGGCACGCGCAACGCCTCGACCGGCCCGGACACGACCAATTATTACGAAACGGTGCCGGCCAACCAGCTCGAGGCGATGATCTGGTCGCACGCCGAGCGGATGGGACGGTCTGTGCTCGACCAGGCCGTGTTCGACGCCGAGCGGAGCATCGTCAAGGAGGAGATGCGCCAGCGCGTCCTCTCCCAGCCCTACGGCCGCCTTCAGCGTTACTATCTGTTCGATACCGGCTTCACCGCCCATCCCTATCGCCGGTCCGGGATCGGCACGATGGCGGACCTCGACGCGGCGACCCTCGAGGAGGCACGCGCCTTCCATGCGAACTTCTACCGGCCGGACAATGCGACCCTCATCGTCTCCGGCAATTTCGATCCGGCCGCGCTCGACCGCTTCATCGAGCGCCATCTGGCGCCGATCCCGCGGCCGGACCGGCCGATCCTGCGTCACCGCGTCGCCGAGCCGCCGCGCCGCGAGGCGCGATCGCTGACAGTCTACGGCCCGAACGTGCCGCTGCCGGCTCTGGTCTTCTCCTGGCAGCGCCCGCGGCTCAACCATCCGGATTCGGCGGCTTTGTCGGTGCTCGAGATGATCCTTTCGGGCGGCCAGTCGTCGCGGCTCTACCGGTCGCTCGTCTACGAGCGCCAGCTCGCCCAGAGCGCCGGCGCTTTCGATTTCGCGCTGGAGGATGCCGGCATCTTCGCCGTCCAGGCGATCGTCGCCGGCGGCCGCGACGTCGGCGAAGCCGAGCAGGCGCTCGCCGCCGAGATCGCCCGGCTCCGGGACCAGCCGGTGACCGCGGCGGAGATCGAGGAGGCGCGCAACGAGATCGTCTCCTACATGCTGTTCAGCCGCGAGACGCCGACCGGCCGCGCCAACGAGATCGGCAGCTCGATCACCGGCGCCAACGATCCGCGCTGGGGCGACCGGCTGCTCGCCGCCGTGCAGCGCGTCACCCCGGCCGACGTCCAGCGCGTCGCCCGCCGCTATCTGGCCGACGATCGCCGGATCGCGATCCGCTATCTCGACCAGGCGCAGCGCAGCGGCGAGGCGGCGCCGGATCCGTCGGCGCAGCGGACCGACGTCGCGCTCGGACGGACCTTTCCCCCCGCGACCGGCACGCCGAACCAGCTCGCGCCCGAAGGCGAGCGGATGGCCGTCCCCGCTGCGGGGCCGCGCCAGCCGTTCACCGCCCCCACCCTCGCTGAGCGGCGGCTCGCCAACGGCATGCGCGTCGTCGTCGCCCGCTCGACCAACCTGCCGATCGCCTCGGTCAACATGGTGTTCGGCGGCGGCTCCGCGGCCGATCCCGCCGGACGGCCGGGCGTCGCCAGCATGATGACGACCCTGATCGACCAGGGCGCCGCCGGCATGACCGCGCCCCAGATCGCCGCGCGGATCGAATCGCTCGGAGCGCAGATCGGCGGCTCGGCGTCCAACGACAGCAGCGTCGCCTTCGTCGCGGCGCCGACCGCGACGATCGGCGAGGCCGGCGCCCTGCTCGCGCAGATCGTCCGCGACCCGGCTTTCGCCCCCGAGGAGCTCGAACGCGAGCGCCGCCGAGCGCTCGACCGGCTGCGGGTCAACATGCGCGACCCGTCCTTCGTCAGCCAGCGTGTGGCCGCCCGCGCGGTCTACGGCGACGCGCCCTACGGGGCCCCGGCCGGAGGCACGCCCGCCTCGCTGGCGGCGATCGCCCGCGACGATCTCGTCGCCTATCACCGCAACTGGTGGCGGCCGGACAATGCCACCCTGGTCATCACCGGCGCGCTGGACGCCGAGGCCGGCTTCGCGCTGGCCGAGCGTCTGTTCGGCGGCTGGGCGACGCCGCAGGCCGCTTTGCCGGCGCTCCCCGCCAACCGGGCCGGCGAAGCGCCGGCGCCGCGGGTGATCGTGATCGACAATCCCGATTCCGACCAGGCCGCGGTTTCGGTGGTGATGCGCGGCATCTCCCGCTCCGACCCCGATTACTACCCTCTCGTCCTCGCCAATTCGGCTCTCGGCGGATCGTCGACGGCGCGCCTGTTCCAGGAGGTGCGGGTGCGGCGGGCGCTGAGCTACGGCGCCAACAGCAGCCTTGCCGCCTATCGCGACGAGGGCATGCTGGTCGCGACCGCGCAGACCCGGAACAATGCCGCGCCGGAAGTCGTGCAGGTGATGCTCGGCGAGATTCGCAGGCTGAGGGAGGAGCCGTTCGCCGACGACGTCCTCCTCAAGCGGCGCACCCTGCTCGCCGGCAGCTTCGGGCGGCAGGTCGAAACCACGTCCGGCCTCGGCGGCTTCCTCGCCAACCTCGCCGTCCAGGGCCTGCCGATGAGCGAATATGCCCGCTATCTGCCGAGCATCGAAGCGGTGACGCCGCAGCAGGTCGCGGCGTCGGTCGCGGGCGAGATCGATCCGGCCCAGGCCAGCATCGTCGTCGTCGGCCGGGCGAGCGAATTCCTCGAGGCCCTGCGCGCGCAGTTTCCGAACGTGGAGGTGATCCCCTTCAGCGAGCTCGATCTGGGAACCGCGCGGCTGCGATAGAGCGGGTTCCTCCCCAGCGTGAGATGGGGAGGAACTCAGGCCGCCTGGGGGACCTCGTAGGCGCGGGCGGCGGCGGAGAGGCGCTCGACGAACTCGGTGACGTGCTCCTCCTCGATCACGAGGGGGGGCAGGACGCGCATGACGTTGTCGCCGGCGGCCACCGTCAGCAGGCCGTGCTCTCGCAAATGGGTGACGAAGGCGCGGCTGTCGGTCTTCATCTTGACGCCGAGCATCAGCCCGAGGCCGCGCACGCTGTCGAACAGATGGTCGTGGTTCGGGATCATCTGCTCGAGCGCGCCGCGCAGGCGCTCGCCCATGCGCGAGACGTGAGCGAGGAAATCGTCGTTGGCGACGACGTCGAGCACCGCCTCGCCGGCGGCCATGGCGAGCGGGTTGCCGCCATAGGTCGAGCCGTGGGTGCCGACGACCATGCCCGCCGCGGCCTTTTCGGTGGCGAGGCAGGCGCCCATCGGGAAGCCGCCGCCTATGCCCTTGGCGGTGGCGAGGATGTCGGGCTCGATGCCGTAATGCTCATAGGCGTAGAGCCGGCCGGTGCGGGCGACGCCGCACTGGACCTCGTCGAGCACCAGCATCAGATCGTGCTCGTCGCAGAGCGCGCGCAGGCCCTTCATGAACTCGGCGCTGGCCGGGCGCACGCCGCCTTCGCCCTGCACCGGCTCGACGAGGAAGCCCGCGACATTGTCGGCGATCGCCCCTTTCGCGGCTTCGAGATTGTCGAACTCGAGCACCTCGAAGCCGGGGAGCAGGGGCTCAAAGCCTTCGCGCAGCTTGGCCTGGTCGGTGGCGCTGATCGTGCCGATGGTGCGGCCGTGAAAGGCGTTGCGGAAGGTCAGCAGCACGTTCCTGTGCACATTGCCCTTGGCATAATGGTAGCGGCGCGCGGTCTTGATCGCGCACTCGACCGCCTCCGCGCCCGAATTGGTGAAGAAGACCGTGTCCGCGAAGGTCAGATCGACCAGCCTCTGCGCGAGCTTCTCGCCCTGCGGCGAGCCGTAGAGGTTGGAGACGTGGATCAATGTGGCCGCCTGGCGCTGGATCGCCTCGGTCAGATGCGGATGGCCGTGCCCCAGCAGGTTGACCGCGATGCCGCTCGCGAAATCGAGATAGCGCGTGCCGTCCTCGCCGTAGAGGTAGACCCCCTCCCCGCGCACCGGCCGGACCGGCGAGCGCGGATAAACGGGCATGAGCGGCGTGATGGCCATGAAGGGCTCCTGATGCGAGAAAGGCGGCCCCGAGGAGCCGCCTTTCCCTTAGTAAGTGCAGGCTCGCCGCGTCAATCGCAGCGGGCCGCGGCCGTTACCAGCGGCGGTTGTCGCGGTCGCGCCGCTCGATGCGGACGCGCTGCTCGAGGTGGTTCACCCGCTGGCGCAGCTGGGCGAACTCGCGCTGGTTGATGCCGTTGTGGCTGGCGCGCTGGAGACGCTGGCGGATATTGGCCGCCTCGCGCCGCAGGCCCTGCGCCTCGCGGTGAGAGATCGTCCGGCGCTGGATGCCGCGGTCGATCTGGTTCTCGGCACGGGCGAGATCGCGGAGCAGCTCGTTGATCGCCTGGCGGTTGACGTTGTGGTGATTGTAGGGACGCTGGATGTTGGGGCGGCCGTACTGCGCAGAGGCCGGAACCGACAGCGTCATGGTGGCGACGGTGGCGACGGCGGCGGAAATCAGGAACTTACGCATGGCGGTTTCTCCTTCTCGAACCATGCGGCCTTTCTACGACTCGCTAAATGTTTCGGCGCTGAACGGACTCGACAGCGTTCGTTCAGCTAAAGAGCGACTTTCCTGAACGAGCCTAGCGGCGGCTGGTCCGGGTCCGGGGCCGGTCGACCAGCAGGCGCGCGGCGCTGACCCGCGACTGGAGGGCGAGCGCCCAGCCGTGGAGCGCCTGCGCCTCCGACTCCGAGATGCCGTCCTGGCGATAGGCGCGGCCGACCAGCTGCAGCCGCCGGGCGTCGCGCCGCAGCGCCCGCGCCTCTTCGCGCGAAAGCTGGCCGCTTTCCTGTCCGTCCCGGATGCGGCCGCGTATGTCGCGCATCTCGCGGCCGAAACCGGCGCGGCCGAAGCTGCTGTCGCCGATGAAGGGATTGCCCCTGCTCACCGGTCCGTAATCGTGCGAGCCGACGATCTGCGCGGGAGCAGGGGCCGCGGCGAGGGCGAGGGCGATCGGGACTAGGGCGGCGAGGATCAGGCTGCGCATGCGGGGCTCCCGGCTGGATCGGCCTCGCCGATCATCGCCCGCGAAGCTGAACGGCGGCCGAACGTCAGCTCTTGAGCTTCCAGCCGCTGCGCAGCAGCGCGTAGAGCAAGGCGCCGAGCGCCACGTTGATCGCGAGCAGCAGCAGCGCGCCGAACAGGATCGGCGAATCGGCGCGGCCGAGGAAGCCGTAACGAAAGCCCGAAATGACGTAGAAGAAGGGATTGGCGTGGCTGACCGCGCGGAAGACCGGCGACAGGCTCTCGATCGAATAGAAAGTGCCCGACAGCAGCGAGAGGGGCGCGACGACGAAATTGGTCACCGCCGCCGCATGGTCGAACTTCTCGGCCCAGACCGAGGTGGCGAGGCCGAGGAAGCCGAGCATCATGCTCCCCATCAGTCCAAACCAGAAGACCGCCCAGAGATGCCGCGGCGCGACGTCCACTCCCGGCCAGAGCAGCATCGCCGCCCAGACCGCGAAGCCGACCAGGAAGGCGCGCGTGACCGCGGCGCCGATCAGACCGGCCATCAGCTCGCCGGTCGACAGCGGCGGCATCAGATAATCGACGATGGTGCCCTGGATCTTCCCGACCAAAAGGGAGAAGCTCGAATTGGCGAAGCTGTTCTGCAGCATGCCCATCACGATCAGGCCCGGTGCGATGAAATCGGCGAAGGGCGCGCCGAGAACGGTGCGGCCCTCGCGTCCCAATGCGACCGTGAAAATGACCAGGAACAGCATCGTCGTGACGGCCGGCGCCCAAATCGTCTGCAGCTGGACCTTGAAGAAGCGGCGCACCTCCTTCACATAGAGGGTGTTGAGGCCGCCCCAGTTCACGTTCCGGATCACCGGGACCCCGGGACCGGTCCGAACCCAATTCGAAGGCCGGTCGTTCATGGCGCCGTCGCTAGTCGCGTACGTCGTGAGCTGCAAGGCGCGAGACGAGCAGGTGAAATGACGATGTCCTGGACCGACGAACGGATCGACCGCCTCAAGGACCTCTGGACGCGGGGGATGACCGCGAGCCAGATCGCCGACGAGCTGGGCGGCGTGAGCCGCAACGCTGTCATCGGCAAGGCGCATCGGCTCGGCCTCCAGGCGCGGCCCTCGCCGGTGAAGCCGAACGAGCATGAGGACGAGGAGATCCAGGCCGAAGGGACGCCGGAGCCCAAGGCGGGCCCGGCCCCCGAAGGCGCAAGCGCGGACGCGGCCGAGCCCGCCCCTTGGGACGAAGCTCCCGCGGACGAGACCGCCGAAGCCACCGCCGAACCGCGCGCGACCCCCGCCCCCGCCGAACCGTCCCAGCCCCAGGTCCGCTCGATCGGCCCCGGCGGCTTCCTGCGCCAGGGGCCGGGCGACCAGCAGCCGCCGATCCCGCCCGCCCCGCCGCGTCGGCTGGTCCCGGCCAAGCCGAGCCCCGAGATCGCGGACAAGACCAGCCTGCTCGACCTCAACGAGCGCATCTGCAAATGGCCGATCGGCCATCCCGGCGAGCCCGACTTCCATTTCTGCGGCAAGCCCAGCAATCCGGGCTTCCCCTATTGCGTCGAGCATTGCGGAGTCGCCTATCAGGCGCAGCTCCCGCGCCGCGACCGGCGCCCGCCGCCGCCCCTGCCCTTCGGCGGCCCGCGCATCCGCTAGCGGGCCGGGCCGGGGCGATGGGCCTGTTCCTGGTCTGGCACGACCCGGAGCGGGCGATCGAGCCGGAGGTGCTGCTCGCGCTCGACCGCTTCGAGCTGCGTCCCGGCCTGCTGCTCGTCGAGAGCGCGGATGCGCTGTCGCCGCTCTACCATAGGATCAAGTGGGCGCTCCCCGCCGGCACCGTCCTCCTCGTCGCACCCCTAGCCGGGGCGCCCAAATTCAAGCGGATGGACGCGGGCGCAGCGGCATGGCTTCGCGCGCGTAATCCAGGTTAGCGACTTTTCGAGGAACGGCGCGAGCATGGGCGACGTTGTTCCTCAGACTGATCGGCGGCTTCCAAGTCGCTGATCGGCTTGTACAATGTTGGAGTTACGCAACTCAAATGTCCGCCGACGAACTGGCCTATTTCGAAAGCCGGGCCGAAGCCGAAATCGCACTCGCCCAACAAGCCGGCCACGCACGCGCGGTGAAGGCGCATTACGAATTGGCCTCGGCCTATCTCGACCGCATCCACGGCGACACACCGGTAGCCGGACCGAACGTCCTAACCCTCTAGCGAAGCCGGCCCCGGCGCATCGACGCCGGGGTCGGAAGTTGACGACTTGGACGAAATGGACGCGATCAGGCCGCGCTGCGGGCCTGCTCGCTGCCATTGTCGTTACCGGTCGAACGCTCGGCATGGCCGTCGATCTGCTGCTGCTCCTGCGAGCCGTTGATCGAGACCTTGCGCGGCTTCATCTCCTCGGGGATCTCGCGGACGAGGTCGATCGCGAGGATGCCGTCGCGGAGGTCGGCATTCTTCACCTGGACATAGTCCGCGAGACCAAACCGGCGCTCGAAGGCGCGGGTGGCGATGCCGCGGTGGATGAAATGACGGTCATTGTCCTCGCGCTTGCGGCCCGAGACGATCAGCAAATTCTGCTGCGCGGTGATGTCGATCTCGTCGGAGCCGAAACCGGCGACGGCGAGGGTGATGCGATATTCGTCGTCGCTGACCTGCTCGAGATCGAAGGGCGGATAATTGTCGCCCGGCGCGGCGGCGCTGCCGCTCTCGAGCATGTCGAACAGCCGGTCGAAGCCGACCGTCGAACGGCGGTAGGGGGTGAAATCGAAATTGGTCCTCATATTGTCCTCCATCGAGCAACGTTGAGCCGGGGGGCGCACGCCGAGGAAGCGGATGCCCTTGCGGCCCTGCCGGGCCCCGAAGGCACCCGGCTGCGCCCTATATGGTTTCGCATCTCAGCCGTTCAAGGCCATCTGGTTACAAAAAAAAGGCCCGTCGAGGGCGCTAGAGACGGCGGCGCAGCCTCAGCACGGCTTCCACCTGGCGGCCTTCGCGCAGGAGCAGCAGCCGGCGCCGCGCGCCGTCTTCGCGAAGCGCGGCGCGCACCGTCTCGAGCGTCATTTCGGCAGCGGGCCTTCCGTCCACGGCGAGCAGGCGGTCGCCCTCGCGGATGCCGGCTCCCGCCGCGGCGGTGCCCGGGGCGACGCTCGCCGCGGAAAAGCCGCCGTCCGGTGCGAGGAGAAAGGCGATCCCGCTCATGTCCGCCTCGAACGGCGCCCCGACGCCCGGACCGGGTGCGAGACGGACGACGCGTCCGGCATAGTCGATCGTGACCCGATAGCGGCGCAGCAGCTCGCCGCCGATCCTTCCGGAAGATTCCGCGCGGACGCCGGCGCCCTGCGCCAAAGCGAGCGAGACGATCGGCCGCGCGACGCCGATCGGGCCGAAGCGCAGCCCGTCGATTCGCGCCAGCCGCGCCTCGGTCGCGCCGCCGACGCCGCGAGTCACCGCGGCGAGGGTCGGACCGGCGCGTGCGACCAGCCCGTGCTCCGCGACGAACCGGCCGTTGAGGCTGAGCGCGCCGCCGAAGCCCGTGTCGAGATGCAGCAAGGCCGGGATCGCCGCCCCGTCCAAGGCCAGGCTGGCCTGCAGATAGGGCTTGCGATTGATCAGGCGGATGGCGATCGGATCGCCCGCGGCGGGCGCCCGGCCGCGCGGATAGAGGCGGAGCAGGCGCGCGGGATAATCGATCTCCACCGCGAACGCTGCGAACAGGTCGTAGCCGATCACGCCTTCGAAGCGTCGCCCGGTGCCGCTGAACACGGGGCCGAACAGGAGCTCCGCCGGCGCCGAGATGCCGCGGCCCACCGGCAGCGCCAGCGTCCCGATCCGCAGCGTCGCGGGGGCGACGTAGCGGCCGCGGATCCGGCCGGTGCCGGTGCCGGTGATGCCGACGCGGCCCGAGGTGCGAAGGCCGGCTTCGGCGACCAGCTCCGCGGTATAGTGGGTGAGCTGCGCGCCGGTATCGAGCAGGAACCGCCGGTGGGCGAAGCCGGGGCCGGCGACGTCGAGATAGATGCGGTTGTCGTAGAGCTCGAACGGGATGACATGGGACGGGGCTTGCCCCGCCGCCGGATGGGCCATGCCGAGCAGCGCGAGCAGGATGAGGAGGAAGCGCGCCATCGCGCTGTTCTAGCCGAGCTGCGCCGCACGCGGGAGGGGCTTCCCCGGCGCCCGTTCAGGCGGCCGCACGCTCCGCCGTCTCGCTGACCAGGACTCGAGCGAAAATGTCCGTCTCGATCCGCCCCAGCAATGCCTCGAGCTCGTCGAGCAAGCGCACCGTTTCGTAGCGGAAACGCGGCCAGTCCGCGACCACCGAGACCGTCGGCCACGAACGGCGATAGGCAAGGAGGTCGCGCCCGAGCGCGTCGACTTCGCGGCTGATCTCGACGGCGGCCGCCGCGGCTTCCGGCCGACACCGCACTTCCCGGTGCGAGCACAAGGCCCAGTTCTCGCGCTTGAGGTAATTGGCCAGCGCCTGGTCGAAGTGGAAGCGCAAGTAGAACAAGGCGACCGGCTCCGGCGCCGTCACCCTTGTGACCGCGCGACGCAGCTCCCTGGCCAAGGCGGCGAGATAATCGTGCTCGAGACTGACGACGGCGAGTATGGCCGGCACTGGACCCTCCCTGCTGCCGCCCCCAAAACCCCGCGGCATACCGGCAATGGCGGAAACGTCCGAAGGCTCGATTGCGCCGCCCCCCCGTAAAATCCCGACCTCAGCGGGCGAGCGTGAAGCAGAGCGCCGCGCCGCCGCTGGGCGGATGCTCGGCCCAGATGCGGCCGCCATGCGCATCGACGATCGCCCTGCTGATCGACAGACCGAGCCCTGTGCCTTCGGGCCGGGTGGTGGTGAATGGATCGAAGAGGGCGTCGCGGAGCTCCGGCGCGATGCCGGGGCCGGTGTCGGTCACCCGGACCTCGACGCCCTCCTCCGTCCCGCGCGCCGAGATCGTCATCCGCCTTTGAGGTCGTGGGACCTCCGCCAGCGCTTCGACCGCATTGCGCAGCAGGTTGAGCATGAGCTGCTGGATCTGGACCGAGTCGACATTCACCTCGTCCGCCGCCTCGTCGAAGTCGAGCATGTAGCGCACGCCCCGCTCCTCGGCGTCGAACAAAGCGAGGCAGATACTCTCCCTGATGCAGGCCGCGAGGCTGCTGGGACGCCGGTCCGGCTCGTCGAAGGCGACCTGGTTGCGGATCCGGCTGAGGATTTCCGAAGCGAGATCGGCGCTGCGCTCGGTGCCGGTCAGCGCCTCCTGCAGCTTGGCGTCCTCGATGAGCGGCGTTTCCGCGAGGCCGCGGCGGATGCCGCGCACGAAGTTCGCGATGGCGGTCAGCGGCTGGTTCAGCTCGTGGGCGAGCGTCGAGGCCATGGTGCCCACAGCGCTGACTTCGGAGAAGCGGATCTGCTCCTTCTGGAGCCGCTTCATCTCGAACGCGGCCTGCTTGCTGTCGGTGATGTCCTGGTTGAGCCCGACCATCTGGACGGCCCTGCCCGCATCGTCGTGAACCAGCTTTCCGATGCCACGCACCCAGCGGACGGTGCCGTCCGCGGCGACGGTGCGGAATTCGGCGACCGAGGTGGCGTCGGTCCGCAGCGCTTCCTGGAGCGCGGCGCGCGCCGGCCTGGAATCGTCGGGATGGAGCTGTGCCATCCACTCCGCCTCTGTAATCGTCTCCGGGCCGTCCACGGGGAGTCCGTGCATCTCGCGGCTTCTGGCGCACAGGCGCAGGCGCCCGGTGGCGAGTTCGAGTGCCCACAAGCCGACGCCGGCCCCGCGTTGCGCGAGAGACAGGAGCTCCGCCTGCTCGCGGGCCTCCTCCTCGCGGCGCTTCATCTCGGTCACGTCGCTGGCGCTGCCGACCATGCGCAGCGGCGCGCCCGTCGCCGGATCGGTGTCGACGACACGGCCTCGGTCGAAGTTCCAGCACCAGCCGCCGGAGGCGGTTCGGACCCGATATTCGCAGGAATAGGTCTCCGTCTCGCCGGCGAGATGGCGTTTGATCGCCTGGTCGACGCGGCCGATGTCGTCGGGATGGACGAGCTGACGGAAGCTTTCGAGCCGCCCGCGGATCGCGGAGGGCTCGTAGCCGAGCCGCTCGAGGAAGCGAGGCGACATGACCACGTTGCCGGTGGCGATATTATAGTCCCAGGCGCCGTCGCCCGACGCTTCGAGCGCGAGGCGAAGCCGCTCGGCATCGCGATCGACGGTCGCCCGGACCGGGGGCGGCCCCCCAGCGGCGGGGGCGGCTTCCTCCTCGCCGAGCGGAGGCAGGCCGCCGTCGATTGCCAGACGCACCGCTTCGGGGAGGCTGGAGACGCCGAGATCGTCCATCATGTTCGCCCGGTGCATTTCGATCGTGCGCGGGCTGAGATCGAGGCGGCGGGCCATCACCTTGTTGGAGAGCCCGGCGAGCAGCCCCTGCAGGATCTGCCGTTCGCGCGGCGACAGCTTGTCGAGCTTGGCGACGGCCCTCGATTTGGCCTCGCGCCGGTCGCGACCCTGCTCGAACGCGTGGATCGCACGATCGATCGCCGCGAGCAGCTCGTCTTCGCGCGGCGGCTTCTCGATGAAATCGACGGCGCCGAGCTTCATCGCCTTGACCGCCGAGCCGAGGTCGCCATGGGCGCTCATCACCACCACCGGCAGGTCGACGCCCCGGCGGGCGAGCTCCTCCTGGACTTCGTGGCCGCTCATGTCGGGCATGCGCAGATCGAGCAGGATGCAGCCGCGGGCGAGCTTGGCCTCGCGGAGGAGCTCGCGGCCGCCGGAATAGATCTCGGTCGAATAAGCGTGGCTGCTGAGAAGATAAGAGGTGGCGGCGCGCACCTGGATGTCGTCGTCGACGATATGAACGAAGCGGGGCAATTGGGGAGTCCATCGCGATGGAAGTGTTTGAGCTATATAGTGTTTCTCGGCCGGTCGGGGAGAGGGCGCCCCTACCGTATGAATGCGGTAGGAGCAGGGCGGCGCCGGCCGGCGGCCCGGGGCGCGAGGCGCTTGGCGCCGTCCTTCGCCTCCTTTATGCAGGGGAGGCGTGCAGCCCTCCCCGGGCGGCATGGGGAGGAGAAACATGATGCGCATCCTGTTCGCGCTGCCGCTGCTGACGCTCGCGGCGTGCAACGTCGAAAACGATTCGGCCAACGACCAGATGACCCTGACCTACAATCAGGACCGGATCGAGGAGGGCGTTTCCGACGTCGCTAACGCCACCGAGGACGCCGCCTCCAGCATCGGCAATGTCGCGGCCTCAACCGGCCAGGCGATCCGCAACGAGGTCGGCGACATCGACATCGACGTGAACGTCGACCGCAACCGCTCGGGCAACGCCAACTGAGGCGCCGCCGGTACAAGAGAGGCCGGCCATGCGAATGATCGGAGTGGCGCTTGCCGGCGTCGCGATGCTGGCCGGCGCGGACGGGGCGCGCGCCGAGGACTGGCGGGCGATGGACACGCGAAATCACGAAGTCGTCTTCGTCGACGCCGACAGCGTCCGGCGGCGCGACGACGGGCGGATTGCCTTCCGCGCCCGTCACCGCCTCGCCGAAAGCGATTCGAACCGCGATTTCGGCTACGACCGGATCGACGTCACGGTCTCGGGGCGCTGCACTCCGAACATGGCGGACGGGCCGCCGGCTTCGAGCAGGCGCGCATATTCCTTGCGCGGCCGGCGGGTCGCGGCACCGGACTGGCGCGAGGAGGACGCGGCCGACGATATCGGCTGGATCGCCATCATGGTCTGCAACGGCAGGATCGGCCACCGCAGATTCGCCGATCTCGATGCGGCCATGGCGGAATATGCCGAGCACGACACGCTCGAGCGGCTCGCGGCATACCAGTCGCCTGAGGTCGAGCTGACCGGTACCGTCGTCCAGGGCTTCGAGATGAACGCGGTCTCGCTGTGCGGGAGCGAGGAAGGCTGCAGCGAAGGCGCGCCGCCGGAATATTGCTGGCTGGAAGGCGCTATCAACGTCCCGGCGCCGGCCGGAGCGCCCGAGTGGGCCGACGGCGGCCCGAGGCGCGACAGGGCCGACTTCGCCTTTCGCGGCCGCATCCACCGTTCGCGCACCCGCGGCGGCTTCGGTCATATGGGCGGCTATTCCTGCCTCGTCGAGGCGACCGGCCCGGCCCGCCCCGCTACGATCGTCCCGCAGGAGCGGGTCGACCCTATTGCGCTGGGGCGGCGGCCCGAAGCGGTTGCGGCGCATGACGCGCTCTCGGCGGCGGTCGCGGGCCACGGCCGAATCGAGTACAGCGCCGGGCTGCGGCGCTGGGCGGTGGATGAATTGCAGGCGGCCGACACCGCGAACGACGGCGGCGGCGCCTGCTATACCCGGCCCCGCTTCGGCGGCGATTTTCTGGAATATGGGGCGCCGTGGATCGGCTGGGCTCAGATACGCGCCATCGAGCGGCGCGGCGGCGCGATCACCCTCACCAGCGCCGGCTATGAGGAGTCGCTCGAATTCCACCTTCCGACCCCGGCGGCGGCGGAGGAGACGGCCGCCTTCGCGCGCCGCGTCATTGCCGCGCCCGTCGCAGGGATCGCGCAGCAGGGCCCGGTAGTCACGCTCCGCCATGCCGACGGCAGGCGCGAGCGGCTGCGCTTCGCCGATTCCGCCGGCGCGATCCAGGCGGCCGGTATCGCGGCCCGGCTGCGCGGCACCGAGATCGCGGAGGTCAGGCGGCAGGGGATCCTGGTGTGGGCCGCCCCCCTGGAGCGGATCGCCCTCGGCTTCCCGGGCGAAGCGCGGGCGCTCGCGGTGCTGCCGCTGATGGAAGCGCTCCGCGCCGCCTGCCGTGCGCCGGATCCGGCCCCCTGAGGCCATTCCTCACCGATTGCTCAGCCTTCGGTCATGACGCTCACCCGTCTCGTCTGACAACAGGGCTCTCTCATGGAAGGAGAGCGAGAATGACGGGAACGGCGGGATTGGGACGGCGCGGCTTTCCGTGGCGGCTGCTCGGCTGGGGCATTGCGGCGGCGCTGCTGGTGCTGCCGCTGGTCGCGATGCAGTTCACCGACGAGGTCAACTGGACGCCGCTCGACTTCGTCTTCGCCGCCGTGCTGTTCGGCAGCGTCGGCCTCGCCTTCGAGATGACGGTGCGAAAGACCGGCAACATGGCCTATCGCGGCGGCGTGGCGGTCACGCTCGCCGCGGCCTTCCTGACCGTCTGGGTCAACGCCGCCGTGGGCATGATCGGCGCCGAGGACAATCCCTACAACCTGCTGTTCCTGGGGGTGGTCGTGCTGGCCTCGTTCGGCGCGATCGTCGCCCGCTTCCGGCCTGCCGGCATGGCGCTCGCGTCGCTTCTCGCCGCGGTCGCGCAGGCCGGGCTCGGCCTCGGCGGCCTCTCTGCCGACCCGCGCGGCGGCGTCCTCAGCACCGGCTTCGCCCTCCTCTGGCTCCTCGCCGCGGCTTTGTTCTACAACGCCGCGAAGCGATAGGCCGGCGCAGCCTCAAGGCGCGGCGATCTCGACGTCCGAAAGGCCGGCCGCGGCCCTGGCGAGCTTTCGGTCGAAGCTCATGAAGGCGCTGCAGCCCTGCGCCCGTCCGAGATGCAGGGCGTCGGCGAAATCGAGGCCCTGCTCCGCCCAGTTCAGCGCACGGGCGGCCAGCGCCGGGTCTTCCAGCGTCACGCCGGAGAGGCCGGCGAAGCCGCGCAGCGCCTGCACGATCGATTCGGCCGCGAGGCCGTAGCCGCTGCGCAGCACCCATTCGCTTTCGAGCAGTACCGACGTCGCGAGGAAAATGTCCCCGGCCTCGACGAGCCTGCGGGCCCTTGCCGCCTGAGCGCGATCGTCGCCCGTCAGGAAGCGGACGAGGACATTGGTGTCAATCGCGCGCACGCCGCCGCGCCTCGGCCGCGACCGCCTCGTTCATCTCGTCCACCGTGAGGGCCTTGCCGGCGACCGGGAGCGAACCGAACACCGCTTTGATCTCGGTCGGGACGAACAGAGGAGCGGCCTTGAGCAGCACTCCCTCCTCGGTATCATCGACGATCAGCTTCGTCCCCGCCTCCCAGCGGCGATGCGTGCGGACGGCCTTGGGGAGGATCACCTGCCCCTTGGTGGAGACAATAGTGGTCGATTTTTCAGCCCGCGCCAACGCCGCATCCTCTCGTAAGACGAAGGTAAGATAGCGAAGCGACGCAGCTTCGGCAACATCGAGCTGTGGATAGAAAGGGCCACAACCTTGCCCGCGGGACTCCCCGGCCCCTATACCCCGGCCATGACAGATCTGTTCGCGTCCTCCGCCGCGGGTGCCGGCGAATACGACGCCCGTTCGATCGAGGTGCTCGAAGGGCTGGAGCCGGTCCGCCGGCGGCCGGGAATGTATATCGGCGGCACCGACGAGCGGGCGCTGCACCATCTCGCCGCGGAAGTGCTCGACAATTCGATGGACGAGGCCGTCGCCGGCTTCGCGACGCGGATCGAGGTGACGCTGGAGCCCGGCAACAGGCTCACCGTCGCCGACAACGGCCGCGGCATCCCGATCGACGAGCATCCCAAATATCCGGGCAAGTCGGCGCTCGAGGTGATCCTCACCATGCTGCATTCGGGCGGCAAGTTCAGCCACAAGGCCTATGCGACGTCGGGCGGCCTGCACGGCGTCGGCGTCAGCGTCGTCAACGCGCTCTCGACGGACACAATGGTCGAGGTGGCGCGCAACAAGGAGCTCTACCGCCAGACCTTTTCGCGCGGCATGCCGACCTCGAAGCTCGAGCTTCTGGGGCCGACGCAGAACCGGCGCGGGACCACGCTCTCCTTCGTGCCGGACGCCGAGATCTTCGGCGCCGAGGCGCGCTTCAAGCCGGCCCGGCTGTACCGGCTCGCCCGCTCCAAGGCCTATCTGTTCGCCGGCGTGGAGATACGCTGGAAATGCGATCCGTCGCTGATCTCCGACGAAACTCCGGCCGAGGCGGCGTTCCAGTTCCCGGGCGGCCTCTCGGACCATCTCAGGGAGCAGATCGGCGCCCGCGAATGCGCCACCGGCGATTTCTTCAGCGGCCGCCAGGCGTTTCCCGGCGAGCAGGGCTCGGTCGAATGGGCGGTGGCCTGGCCGCTCTGGTCGGAGGGCGGCTCCTCCTTCTACTGCAACACGATCCCGACGCCGGACGGGGGCACCCACGAGCAGGGCTTCCGGACCGCGCTCGCCCGCGGCATCCGCGCCTTCGCCGAGCTGGTCGGCCAGAAGAAGGCCAAGGACATCCAGGCCGAGGACGTGGTCGGCGGGGCCGAGATCATGCTCTCGGTGTTCGTCCGCGATCCCCAGTTCCAGAGCCAGACCAAGGACCGCCTGACCTCGCCCGACGCCGCCCGCCTGGTCGAGGCGGCGGTCAGGGACCATTTCGACCATTATCTCGCCGACCATATGGACCGCGGGCGCGCTTTGCTCGGCTTCGTCCTCGACCGGATGGACGAGCGCCTGAAGCGCCGCGCCGAGCGCGAGGTCAAGCGCAAGACCGCGACCAGCGGCCGCAAGCTCCGCCTGCCGGGCAAGCTCACCGATTGCGCCAACGACGATCCGGCCGGGACGGAATTGTTCATCGTCGAGGGCGACAGCGCGGGCGGCTCGGCCAAGCAGGCGCGCGACCGCAAGACCCAGGCGATCCTCCCGATCCGCGGCAAGATCCTGAACGTCGCCTCCGCCACCGCCGACAAGATCCGCGGCAACCAGGAGATCGCCGACCTCACCCTCGCGCTCGGCTGCGGCGCCCGCGAGCGCTGCAACCCCGACGACCTTCGCTACGAGCGCGTGGTGATCATGACCGACGCCGACGTCGACGGCGCCCATATCGCAACCCTGCTGATGACCTTCTTCTTCCAGGAGATGCCGGAGCTGGTCCGCCGCGGCCATCTCTTCCTCGCACAGCCGCCGCTCTACCGCCTCGCCGCCGGCGGGACGGTCGCCTATGCGCGCGACGACGGCCACCGCACCGAGCTCGAGCGCACGCTCTTCAAGGGCAAAAAGGTCGACGTGTCGCGCTTCAAGGGCCTCGGCGAGATGAACCCGCAGCAGCTTCGCGAGACCACCATGGACCCGAAGACGCGCGCCTTGATCCGGATCACCCTGCCGCAGGAATATGAGGAGCGCGCCGGCGTGCGCGACCTGGTCGACCGGCTGATGGGGCGCAACCCGGAGCACCGCTTCGCCTTCATCCAGAGCCACGCCGCCGACGTGGACGAGGAAGCGATCGACGCATGAGCGAGCGCCCCCGCCCGTTCGATTTCGCCGGGCAGAAAGCGCGGAACCGGAGGCTCTGGGCGGCGACCGGCTGGGACGAGATCGCCGCCTTCATCGGCCCGAATGCGGAAAGCTTCCACGGCGCCTGGGAAGCGACGCGGGCGAAGAATGTCGGGGGCCGCGGCGGCATCGCCTTCGCCTTCTGCTGGCCGGCGCTCCTGTTCGGCTTCGCCTGGTTCCTCTATCGCAAGATGTGGGCTTTCGGGCTGCTCCTCCTCGTCCTGCCCGTCGCTCTCGGCTTCGTCTTCGAAACGCCCGGCGGCACGATCGGAATGCTGGTCGCGATGTCGCTGTTCGCCAAGAGCCTCTACGTCCAGCACGCCTTGCCGAAGATCGCGGACACCCGCGGCGGCGGCGAGGCGGCGGTGCGCGCGGCCGGCGGGGTCTCGCTCCTCGGAGGCGCGATCGGCGGCGCGATCCTCGCAGCCGGCGCCGCGTCGGCGATCTATTTGTTCATGATCGGCGAATTGTGAGCCGTCGGCGCCAGCCGCTCCACCCCATCCGTCAGGGCTGGAATGTGAAGCGCGCGACCGGCATCGGCATCGTCGCGGGCTTCGCCGCCTTGGTGCTCGGCCTGTTCGCTCCGGGCTGGCCGGCTTTGCTCCGCCTCCCCTTCCTGCTGCTGTGCGGCGTCGCGGCCGCCTGCGGCCTCTCGATCCTCTGGATCACCGCCGTCGACCGCCTGCGCTACGGCCGCCGCGGCGAGCGGCTGGTGCCCTTGAGGGTGTTCGACGTGGCGCTGGCGCTCGCGCTCGCGGTCCCGTCGCTCTGGGCGCTGGGTGTCTTCGGGGATCGCTGACGTCCGAGACCCGTTCGGTCCGAGCGAAGTCGAGGACCGCTGCCGAGCGAAGCCGAGGCCGCTTGATCTCGGCTTCGCTCGATAGGGCGTCTCGACTTCGCTCGACGCGAACGGAGGTTGGAACCGACCGGCGAGCCTATCTGCCCACGTCCTCCCCCACCTCGGCCAGCGCGGCCTCGATCATGCGCTGCCAGGTGCCGAGATCGCCGGCTTCGGCCATGGCCGGGTCCGGCTCGCGCAGGGTCTTGAGGATCGAGATCGCATCCTCGCGATAGTCGCGCCAGATCGTGTCGACCCGGTCGCCTGCCGAAGGATCGTTGCCGTCCGCGTTGACGCTGACGATCCGGCCGGCGATGACCCGGGCGATCCGCTCGATGAGGCTGGTGCTCGAAACCGGCATGGGTCAGGGCTCCCTGTGTTCTTCCACCCCTGTAACGGCGAAGGCCGCCGGTGGTTGCGTCAGGAGCCGGGCGCAGGCTCGGGCGCCCAGGCCGGGTCCCATTCGCGGCAGAGCGCGCGGGCGGCGGCATCGAGCGCGGCCGGGTCCGCGCAGCGCCGCTGCGCCTCGCGGCGCGGGATCATGTCGATCGGCTCGATCGAGGAGTCGCGCCGGGCGACGAGGATGCCGAGGCGGCGGTAATGGCCGCGCCAGTCGTCGGTCGCGCGGACGGTCTCGCTGTCGGGCGCGAGGGTCTCGATCGGGGTCGCCGCGATCATCGCCGCGGCCTCCTCGAACCGTCCGAGCTCGCGCAGCGCGTTGACGATGCGGGAGCGGACCGCGAGCGCTTCGAGGTCGCGCGGCTCGCCGAGCGCCGAGCCCCGCCGCACCAGCTCCTCCAGATAGCGCCGCCGCAGCGCCGGTACGTCCTCGGCCTGCCAGCTCGCCTGCACGAGGGCCCAGAGGTAATGCGTGGCCGGCGCGCCCATCCGCTCCATCAGCCACGAGGCGCGGTAATAAGAGGTGTCGCCGCTGCGCCGCAGCGCCTGATATTCGGCCGACGCGACCAGCGGGCGCAGCCGCGCGACCTCCTCCTCGGTGAAGGCGCTGTACATCACGAGGCCGTTGTCGGGGCACTCGGGGAGCGCGAGCGGGAAGTGCCAGCTTCCGAAGGGGCGTCCGTCCGGGCGCGCGCCCCAGGTGCTGTAGGAGGCGGTGGTGGCATATTCGAACGACTGCCCGCCGATCGGGCAGGTCGCCCGCTGGCTCACCGGAATCCCCGCCTTGCCTGCAGCGGGCAACGCCAGCGCGAGCAACGTACAGGCGACAAATGCGATTCTCACCACGTTCCTCCTTCGGCGACGCAGCAGCCTAGCCTCCGCCGGCGGCGCTTGCCAGCGCTCTCGGGGCGCATAGATTGCCGGCCGGAGGAATGAAGATGAACCGCCTGCTGCTCGCTCTTGCCGCCCTGCTCGGCCTCGTCTCTCCCGCGGCGCCGGCGGCGGCGCAGCAGCCCTCGCCGGAGCTCGCACGCCGGGCGGCCGAGCTGGTCCCCTTCTTCCGCGGCGAGGGCGATCCCGCCGCCTTGTTCTCGCCCCGCTTCCTCGCCGCCGTGCCGCGGCCGCAGCTCGACGCGGTGACGGCCCAGATCCGCAGCGCCCACGGCGCGGTCCGCCGCCTCGTCCGGATCGAGCCGCGCTCCGTCGCCGCCGGCGTCGTCTTGCTCGAATTCGAGCGCGCGACCCTGCGCTTCAACATGACGCTCGAGCCGGCCGCGCCGCACCGGATCGACGGGCTGCTGCTGGCCGGCACCGAATTGCCCGGCGACAGCTTTTCCGCGATCGTCGAGGAGCTGCGCCGCCTCCCCGGCGCGGTCTCGTTCGCGGCCGCGCGTCTCGCCGAGGCTCCGGTCATGCTCGCGGAGCACGATGCCGAGCGGCCGTTGGCGATCGGCTCGGCGTTCAAACTGTTCATCCTCGCCGAGCTCGACCGGTCGATCCGCTCCGGCGAGCGGCGCTGGACGGATGTCGTCCGCGCCGAGCGCCGCGCGCCCTCCGGTCCGCTGCAATATTGGCCGCGCGCCGCACCCGTCACCCTCCACACGCTTGCCTCGCTGATGATCTCGCTGAGCGACAACAGCGCCACCGACAACCTCCTCCACGTCGTAGGCCGCGAACGGGTCGAAGCACTGATGCCCACGCTCGGGGTGCGCGCGCCGGAGCGCAACCGCCCCTTCCTCTCGACCCTCGAAGCCTTCCTGCTGAAGACGGCGCAGGATGAGCTGCTCCAGTCCTGGCTGCGCGGCAACGAGGCGGAGCGGCGGGGAATCCTGGCCGGGCGGCTGGCGACCTTGGGTATCGACGACATCGACGGGGCGCGGATCGGCGCGGCGCCCGCGCAGATCGACACGATCGAATGGTTCGCATCGGCGGGCGACCTCGTCCGCACGATGGACTGGCTCCGCCGCAACGGCAGCGACGAGAGCCGCGATATTCTGGCGATCAACCCGGGGCTCGGCCGCACCGTCGCCGGCGAGTTCGCCTATCTGGGTTACAAGGGCGGCTCGGAGCCGGGCGTGATCAACATGACCTTCCTCGTCCGCAATCGTGCCGGCATTTGGCACGCGGTCGCGGGAAGCTGGAACAATTCCGCCGCCGCGGTCGAGGACGCGCGCTTCCTCGCGCTGATGACCCGCGCCCTGCAGCTCGTTCGCTAGCTGGGGACCGGGGGCGCGACCAGCGGGAAGCGCGGGATCGTAATCGGGAAGCGGGCGCCGTCGGCGGCGACCATCTGATATTCGCCCTCCATCGATCCGGTCGGCGTCGTCAGCGGGCAGCCGGAGACGTAATCGAACGAGCCGCCCGGCTCGATCAGCGGCTGCTCGCCGACCACGCCGTCGCCCTGGACGACATGGGTGGCGCCGCGGCCGTCGGAGATCGTCCATTCGCGGCTGACCAGCTGCACCGTCTTGCGCCCGCCATTCTCGATGCGGATGTGGTAGGCCCAGAACCAGCGGCCCTTGCCCGGCTCCGACTGCTCGGGAAGGTAGCTCACCGAAACGCGGACGGTGATGCCGTTGGTGGTGGCGCTGTGGGGGAAAAATTCTTTCACACCCGCGGCTTCTCTACGTCTCGCCGCCCGAGGTCAACCGGCCGCGCCGCCGCCGGCTGAGCGCTCAAACCCACGATCCGGGCAAGTCAGTTTGGAACATGCTCAGCTACTTCCACCAAAGTCCCAGAACTTTTCAGGCATTACAGACAATGCTATGGTTAACGACTCGGGGAATGGGGGAGGAAGACTATGGCACGCAAGATCGAAAGCGGGATCTCGGCAGCTGACTTCGAATCGCGACGCCGGGAGATTGCTCTGGGGATGCTGGCGCAAAGCGAACGCTTCATGGATTTAGACAATCAAATCAATGAAAATTTCGTCAGGATTACCGGCGCGATCGCGGACTTTTTCGCCGAACGTCCCGACGCCCTGCGGTCGGGTCTCGACGCCGGCTCCCGCCTCGGCGACGAGGCCGGGGAGATGGCGCCGGGCGGGTTCGAAGGCAGCGGCGTGATCGACACGGTGCTCGGGACGATCGGGGACGTGCTCAAGGGCGAGAAGGAGTTCATCCAGCGGATCGTCTCGCGGATTCTCGGCCTCTGATCTACCTGCTGGGACGCGAGGAGCGGCGGCAGCTCGTCGGCGAGGCCGCAGCCGCGCAGCCGAAGGAGGCCTGCGGACTGCTCTTCGGCGAGTTGCGGACGCGGCTGTTCCTGCGCCTGGTTCCGACCGGCGGGGCGCGCAACGGCCCGGTGTCTTTCGCGATCGACACCGCCGAAATCGCCGGGGAGACGGCGCTGAGGCGCGCGCGCGGCGAGGTGCTGCTCGGCTGCTACCACTCCCACATCCGCGCCCCGGCGCGGCCGACCAGAGGCGACCGGCGCGGCGGAGCCCGGCGCGGCGGCCTGTGGCTGATTTACTCCCTCGCCGGCCGCGACGCCGCCCTGTTCGAATGGACCGGAGCGGACTTCACGCGGCGCGCACTTTATTTCGTCTGAGGATCCGCGGCGGACTGACGACCGACCTGGCGGCCGCGCCCTCCGGCCGCGGCACCTCCGCCCGCCGCCCGAGGATCGCCGTCATCGCTCGCTTGCGATCCGCTTCAGCCGGTCGACCAGCCGCTCGCGGGCGGCGAGGATGTCCGCCTGGCGCTCGATCAGCAGGTTGCGGGCGAGGAAATGGCCGGTCAGGCGCAACCCGTCCCGTATCTCCTCCCAGCCGGGCGACCCGCTGCCGCCCGCAAGATAGGCCGGAAGCGCGAGCAGGCGGTCGCGATATGCGCCCGCGCCGGCGCGGCTCACCGCGCGTCCGCTCTTCGGGCTGACGAAGGCGAGGTCCTGGCGCGCGCCGGTGGCCGCGCATTCGGAGAGGTCGAGGCCGAAGCCGAGCTCGGCGAGCAGCAGCAGCTCGTAGCGGACCAAAGCGGCCGCCCAGCCGCGCGCGCTCGGGGCCGCCTCGATCGCGCCGAGCAGCCCTTCCAGCGCCTCGTAGAGCCGCGGATAGGCTTGGCCCTCCGGAAGCGCGGAAGCGGTGAGCGCCGAGGCCCAGTCGATCCCCGCGGCGGCGAGCGCCTCGGAAAGCAGGTGCGCGCGGCTGTGGACCAGCTCGACCGACAGCTGGGCGAGCTGCTCGTCGGTGCGGGCGCGATATTCGGCCTGGACGAGGTTGCCGGGGACGAGCACCGGCCGCAGCCGCCGCGAATTGCCGCCGCGCACGAAGCCCGGCTGGACCCCGTCGTCCGGCGTCAGCGCCCGCACGATCGCGCCATGCTCGCCGTGCGGGCGGACAGCGATCACGATGGCGCGCGTCAGGAGCCGCATCGCTCCAGCCTAACAGCGCCGGCCCCGCCTGCCCACCGGCTGGCATTTGGCGCCGTCCCGGCCTAGACCTCGCAGCACACGCCCGCGGCGACGCGGTACCTTGGGAATGGAACTGCCGATGGAGCCTTCGACCGGAAAGAGCGGCCATATCCGCCTCACTTCGCATCCGGGGTCGCGGCGGCCGCCGCGTTTCCCGATCGACTGGGGCGCCGCGACCGCGCAGGAGCGCGGCCCCGTGGTCGCCACCGTCAATTCCGCCTCGGACCGCAACGCGATCGGCGCGCATGGCGGCTCCTATTCGGTCTACCGCGCGCTCGCCATCTCGGCCGGCGCGATGGACCCGCAGGCGCGGCCCGATCTCCACGACACGGCGCCGGTTTGCGAGATCGGCCCGCATCCGCAATGGGGCGATCCCGGCAAGATCGTCTCGCTCGATCCCTGGGGCCACCGGGTGGCGCACGATTTCGCCGAGCTGATCGGCGAGGGCGTCGACATCCGCCCGTCGATCGCGATCACCAAGGCGCGCCTGACCCTGCACGAGATCCGGGACGCGATCGCCGCGGGCCGGCTCGAAGTCGACGGCGAGATCGTCCACGATGCGGGCGACGTCTCGGTCACCAAGATCGCGGTCGATCCGGTGTGGTGGCTGCCCGGCGTCGCCGAGCGCTTCGGCGTCGCCGAGACCGGCCTCAGGCGCTGCCTGTTCGAGCAGACCGGCGGCATGTATCCCGAGCTCGTCACCCGCCCGGACCTCAGCGTCTTCCTCCCCCCGATCGGCGGGATGACCCTTTACATCTTCGGCGATCCCGCTTTCCTCGGCGGCGAGAATGCGAAGACGCTGACCTGCCGGGTCCACGACGAATGCAACGGGTCGGACGTGTTCGGCTCGGACATCTGCACCTGCCGCCCCTATCTCACCCACGGCATCGAGGAAGCGACCCACGCGGCGCAGCAGGGCGGGGTCGGCCTGATCGTCTACAACCGCAAGGAAGGCCGCGCCTTGGGCGAGGTCACCAAGTTCCTGGTCTACAACGCCCGCAAGCGCCAGCCGGGCGGCGACCAGGCGGCGACCTATTTCGAGCGCACCGAATGCGTCGCGGGAGTCCAGGACGCGCGCTTCCAGCAGCTCATGCCCGACATCATCCACTGGCTTGGGATCCGCCGGATCGACCGCTTCGTCTCCATGTCCAACATGAAGCACGACGCTCTGGTCTCTGGCGGCGTCGAGATCGGCGAGCGCGTGCCGATCCCCGACGACCTTGTCCCATCCGACGCCAGCGTCGAGATGGAGGCCAAGAAGGCCGCCGGCTATTACACGCCGGACGGCGCGCCGAGCGCGGACGCGCTGAAGAAGGTCGTCGGGCGGGATTTGGGGAAATTCTGACGCGCGTGCCGGATTTCGAAGTAATCGCTCATCCTGAGGAGGGACTGAGCCTGGCGAAGGCCCATCTCGAAGGACAGCCCTTCGAGACGCCGTTTCGCCGGAGCTCAACGGCTCCTCAGGGTGAGCGGAGGGGTAGAGCTTTCAAGTGAGCGAGACGCGAGATCCAATCCGCGCACTGCTGAGCGCGGCGGCGGTACGCGGGCGGGCGCACGAGATGCTCGACCTCGCAATCGCGGGCGAGGTGGAAGGCTGGTCGGTCGATCTGGGCCGGCTCGAGGATGCGGCCGACCTCGTCGCCTCGATCACCCGCGAGCGCTTCCCGACGCTCGAAATCCCGTTCCACGCGCGCTGGCGCCACTTCGTCGCCGGCGCGCCGGAGCTTGCGGAAGGCGAGGCCGCCGAGCGCGCCCGCGCCGCCTTCGACCTCGTCATCCTTTCGGTGCTGCTCGACGCGGGGACCGGGCCGGGCTGGCGCTATGTCGACCCGGTGACCGGCGCGACCTTCATCCGCTCCGAGGGTCTCGCCGTCGCCAGCCAGCGCATGTTCGAAGCCGGCGCGCTCGACGACCTGCCGGGGCTCGCGACCGAGACGCTGGCGCAAGGCTTCCAGGTCTCGGACGACAATCCGCTGGCCGGGCTCGAAGGACGCGCCGCCTTGCTGCGCCGCCTGGGCGCGCAGGTCGCTGCGCGGCCCGATCTCTTCGTCGGCGGCCGCGTCGGCGGGCTCTACGACGTGCTGGCGGCAGACGGCGAGGTGCCCGCGCCCGCCATCCTCGAACTGCTGCTCGAGGCGCTCGGCCCGATCTGGGCGGACCGGCTCACCGTCGCCGGCGTGCCGCTCGGCGACTGCTGGCGGCACCCGGCGCTGCGCCGCGGCGACGCGACCGACGGTCTCGTCCCGCTGCACAAATTGTCGCAATGGCTGAGCTACTCGCTGATCGAGCCGCTCGAGGAGGCGGGCATGGCGGTGACCGACATAGACGGGCTCACCGGCCTCGCCGAATATCGCAACGGCGGCCTGTTCGTGGACATCAGCGTGCTGAGGGTCGCCGACCCCGCCGACGCGGCACGGCCCCACCAGGTCTCCGACCCTTTGATCGTCGCGTGGCGAGCGATGACCGTCGCGCTGCTCGACCGGCTCGCCCCGCTGGTGCGCGAACGGCTCGGCGTCAGCCAGGCCGAGTTCCCGCTCGCCCGCATGCTCGAGGGCGGCACCTGGCAGGCGGGCCGGCGCATCGCCGCAGAGCTTCGCCCCGGCGGTGGGCCACCCTTCAACATCCTCAGCGACGGGACGGTATTCTGATGGACGGATTGACGATCGTTCAGCACCCCTTGGTGCAGCACAAGCTCACCATCCTTCGCGACCGCAACAGCTCGATCCAGCTGTTTCGCGCGGTGGTCCGCGAGATGGCGACCCTGCTCTGCTACGAGGTCACCCGCGACCTCCCCACCGAGCCGGTCCGCATCGAGACTCCGATCGCGTCTACCGACGCGCCTGCAATCCCCGGCAAGAAGCTGGTCTTCGCGCCGATCCTGCGCGCCGGGCTCGCCATGGCGGAAGGCATGCTCGATCTCGTCCCGTCCGCCCGCGTCGCCCATATCGGCCTCTACCGCGAGCCGACCACGCTCCAGGCGATCGAATATTATTTCAAGACGCCCGAGGACATTGCCGAGCGGCTCGTAATCATCGTCGATCCGATGCTCGCCACCGGCCACACCGCGATCGCCGCCATCGACCGCCTGAAGGAGGCGGGCGCACTCGACATGCGCTTCGTCTGCCTGCTCGCCGCCCGGCCGGGCGCCGAGGCGCTGCGCACCGCCCACGCCGACGTGCCGATCTGGGCGGCCGGGATGGACGAGGAGCTGAACGACCACGGCTATATCGTCCCCGGACTCGGCGACGCCGGCGACAGGACCTACGGGACCCGCTGAGCGCGGGCCCTCGTCAGAGCAGGAAGTCCGACACCGTCAGCGACTGCAGCGGGTCGACCGTCACCACCAGCACGAAATCGGCGAGGCCGTTGCCGTCCGTGTCGCCGTGGACCTCCCACAAATTGGTCGCAGGGTCGCTCTGGAACGCCCTCAGTTCCCCTGCCGACAGCGGCCCGGCGGCGGAGAAGGTCGCGGCACCGATGAAAGCGAACGTGTCGTTGCCGGCGGTGGTCGCATTCGCGTCGATCACGCTGAGGTCGATCCTGTCGACGGCGTGGGTGAAGCCGACAATGTTGTCGTAATTGCCCGCGCCCGTCGTCGATTCCACCGTCGCCTGGTAGCGGTAGGTGTCCGCCCCGCCATTGCCGCGCAGCGTATCGCCGCCGCGTCCGCCGTAGAGGAGGTCGCCGCCGCCGCCGCCGGTGAGCGTGTCGGCCGCCGCGCCCGCGAACATCCGGAAGGCACCGCCGGCTTCGTCGGTCGCGTCGAACGCCATCGTCTCGTTGACGCCGAGACCGCTGCCGTTGACGGTGATCAGGCCGTCGTTCGCCAGCATCGCATCGTCCCAGACGAGATCGTAATCCAGCTCGCCGTCGCCGCCGGCGGTATATTCGATCTCGGCTGCCGAGCCGAGGGTGATGCTCTCGATGCTGGTCATCGTGCCGAAGCTCGCCGCGGTGAAATCGAGCGCATAGTCGCCGCGCAGATAGACCGAATCGTAACCGGCCCCGCCATTCGCGACATCGGTGCTGCCGAACCGGCCGTCGGGTCCGAAGGCGAAGATGTCGTTGCCGTTGCCGCCGGTCAGGTTGTCGACGCCCTGCCCTCCGAGGAGGATGAACTTGCCGTCCGTCTCCGCCGTGCCGTTGAAGGTAAAGTCCTCGCCCGCCCGCAGGTAGAAGCCGTTGAACTTCAGCACCGCGCCGGCGGCGACGTTGCCGTTGAGCGTGGTGAAGCTGTAATCGTAGAAATTGCCAGCCGTGTCGCCCCAGTCGGTGAAGTGCCCGGGCGCCAGCGAAATCGTCTCGACGCCGGTGACGTTGGCGGTCGAGCCCGTCCCCAAAGTGAGCGTGTAGGCGCCCTGGAGGATCAGCCCGTCTATGCCGTCGCCGCCTGAGACCGCGTCGGCCGCGGTGAACGTCGCGCCGTAGAAGAAGGTGTCGTTTCCGGCGAGGCCGCTGACCCGGTCGTTGCCGCCCTGCTGGAGGTAGACGACGTCCCGCCCGGCGCCGCCGGTGACGACGTTGTTGCCCTCGTTGCCGCGGAATTCGTGGTCGATGCCGGACATCGCGCGCAGATTCTCGACATTGGTGCTGGCAAGGTTCTGGACGGCGAGGAAGGTCCGGATCTCGTCCGTACCCTCGCCCGCGAGCTCGACCACGACGTCGCCGGCATTCTCGACGAAATAGATGTCGTTGCCGTTGCCGCCGGTCATGGTGTCGGCGCCGCCATTGCCGTTGAACGTGTCGATCCCGGCGCCGCCGCGCAGATCGTCGTTGAACGCCCCGCCGACCAGCTGCAAGCGCTCGATGCCGCTATAGGCAACACTCCGGCCGGCACTGGTGACTGTGCCGGTGTAGCCGTCGGCCAGCGTGCCCGACGGCGCGCCCGAGACGACCGGGCCCGTCGCGTCTATGTAATTGACGAACAAAGTGTCGAACCCGCTGCCGCCCTCGACCTCGTCGGCGCCGTTCTCGACGCTGATGAAATCGTCGCCGCCGTTGGTGAAGATCTTCTCGTCGCGCGCGACTTCGCGTGTGAACACGACGTCCGCACCGGAACCTGTCCGGAGCGTGCCCACATATTCGAAGTTTCGGAACCGGTCCGCCGGAAGGAGCGGCAGCCGGAGGTCCGCGACTACGTCCGCGAGGCTGGACGAATAGTCGGCCGAGAAGCCGTCGATGCCGTCGCCCCCGTCAAGCTGATCGTCGCCGCCGCCGAGATAGGCGAAGTCGTCGCCGGCGCCGAGGCTGACGATGTCGTCTCCGGCGCCTGTGCGGACCTCGTCGTTGCCCGAGCCGGTGGTGATCCAGAAGCGCTCGATCGAGCTGAAGGTCACATTGCGGTCACTCGTAGAGATGGAACCGTCGAAGCCGCCGCCGCCGTTCGGCGTCAGGGCGGTCGACACGACCGGCGTCGCGACGTCGCCATAGTCGACGACCAGGGTGTCGATCCCGTCGCCGCCGTTCGCGGTATTGGAGCCGGCGCCGCCGTTCAGGAAGTCGTGGCCGCCGCCGCCGTCGAGCACGTCGTTGCCGCCCGCACCCGCGAGCCTGTCATTGCCGGCGCCGCCCGTGACGCTCTCGTCGCCGTCGTTGCCGGCATGGTCGACATGGGCGACCGGCGTCGGGCCGGCGGGCGGCGCGAACAGCTGCGCTTTGACGTCGGTCTGGAGGGTGGTGTTGGACGCCATCTGGTCCTGCCAGACGATCGCGAAGCCACCCGAGGCGAGGCCGATCACGCTGGGGTAATCCTGGTCGAGCTCGGTGACGGTGTTGACCTGGAACTGGTCGCCGACCCGCGACGCCGTCGCATCGAACACCTGCGCCTCGACCGAGAACCCGCTGGGATCGGGGCCGCCCTGGTCCCAATGGCCCCACGCGGCAACGAATCCTCCGCTGCTCAGGGCATCCAGACTGACGCGGACCTGCATGCCGTCGGTGATCGTGTGAACGAGAAATTCGGGGCCGACCTTGACGCCGGCGTCGGTGAAGAGCTGCGCCCGCACCGCGGTGCTCGAGCTGTCGCCGTCATAGTCGGTCCAGGCCGCGACGAAGCCCCCGCCGGCGAGCGCCGTCACGGTCGCGCCCTGCTGGCCCCCGTCCGTCTTGCCGTTCACTCGGAATTCGGGTCCGACTCGGCCGCCGGCCGGGTCGAAGATCTGCGCCTTGAGACCCCAGCCCTCCTCCCCGAGCTGGCCGGAATTATCCTCCCACACCGCCACGAAGCCCCCGCCGGCGAGCGTCGCCACGACCGGCAATTGCTGATCGCCGATCGTGTCGGTGCTGAGCCGAAATGCGGAGCCAAGCGGAGCTCCGCTGGGCGCGAACATCTGTGCATAGACGTCGTAGAACTGCGAGGACTGGATGTAGGTTACCTGCGTCCATGTCACCAGCATGTCGCCCGACGGAAGCACCGTGAGCTGGGGCCCTTCCACCGCCTGCGTCGAAACTGCCGCCGGCACCGGGCTCAATGTGACCGGCGCGCCGACGGGGGCGCCACTTTCGTCATAGCGCTGGAATTCGATCTGCTGGCTGTACTGCAGGCGGGTCGTGCGGGCGGTGCCGAAACCCTGGTCCAGCTCGATGAGAACGCCGTCTATCAGCGTCTCGCCGCCGACGCGCGCGCCCGACGCGTCGTAAATCTGGATCTTGAGAAGGGGCTGGCCGAAGGTGGATGTCCCGGCATCGGCGATGCCCACGACGAACCCGCCGGAGGCGAGGCGCACCGTGCCGGTCAACCCCTGGGCTCCGGCAGTCGTGGTGTTGACGGTGAATTCGCCGCCGACGCGGTCGTAGACTTCAGGCATTGCAGATCCCCCCGGACGGCGCCGGAAGGGCCGCCCATTCGATGCTCAGTTTCGATGAATCGGCACGCTTCGGATGAAGCGGCCTGACACCCGTCCCGCGCCACTTATGAATGCAAAAAACCGTGGCGCAAGACGAAAAAGGCCGGCCAGCACGAAAAAGTGCCGTAATCCTACCGGGTTACGTCCCGCCGCCTCGCCCTCTGCCCGCCGAGGCGGGGGCCGCCTCCCCGCCTACATCCTGATCGTGGCGCGGGCGTAGAAGAAGGTGCCGGGCACGTCGTAAGTGGTCGGATCCATGTTGTTGAGCCCGCAGGTGAAGCAGGCCGGCGGATCGACGTCGAACAGATTGTTCGCGCCCAGCGCGAAGCCGAAGCCGCCGTCCAGCGTCCAGCGCAGCTGGAGGTCGGTATAGAAGGTCGCGCCCATCCGGTTGCCGTCGCCCTCCTCCACGCCGCTGATGTAGCGGCCGGTCACCGAGGCGCCGAACTCGCCCAGCGACCAGTCGAGGATCGCGGTCGACTTGTAGCGCGGGAAGGCCTGGTCCGGGCTGCCCTGCTCGGTCCCCTCCCGCTCGATCACGGTGACGCCGTCGGTCGCCGGGACGGTGACGGTGAAGTTCCTGAGGAAGGTGTTGCTCCAGAACAGCCCGAACGTGCCGGCGCCGGTCTGCCCGGAGCGCCAGTTCAGGGTCACGTCGAAGCCGTTGGTCTCGATCGAAGCGATGTTCTGGAGCGTGCCGCTGATCTCGGAGATCGCGCCCGATGCGGTACGGGTGATCGCGGCGCAGCTCAGCGCGTCGTTGTCGCCCGTGCAGCGCGCGAGCAAGGTGCCGGCGTCGATTGCCTGGATCGCGCCGTCGACGCGGATGTCGAAATAATTGGCCTCGATGCTGAGCCGCGGCGCGAAGCTCGGCCTCCAGACCGCGCCGACGCCCCAGCTTTCCGAAGTCTCGGGATCGAGATCCTGGTTGCCGCCGGTGACGACCGGGAGCTGCGGATTGGTCTGGACGTAGCTGCCGTTGGCGGGGACGCCCTGGGCGATGCAGTTGGCGCGCACCGCCTCGGGGATCACGCCGCCGACCGCGGAGCAGGGATCGACCAATTCCTGGTCGAAGCGCGACGGCGTCCCGAACAATTCGCCGATGCTCGGCGCGCGGAAGCCCTCCGCCCAGCTGCCGCGGAACAGCAGGTCCTCGATCGGCTGCCAGTTGATTCCGGCGCTGAACGTCGTCGTCGAACCGCTGGTCGAATAATCGGAATAGCGCGCCGCGCCGGTCAGCTCGAGGCGGTGGAAGAAAGGCGTGTCGCGCAGCAGCGGCAGGCGCAGCTCGGCATAGGCTTCGTCGACGTTGAAGCCGCCGGAGGTCGGCAGCGCCGGAATGTCGGAGCCGAGCCCGGCCGCGACGATCGGGTCGGGATCGAAGCTGCCGCTCTGGTCGCGATGCTCGACTCCGAAGGCGATGCCGATCGGCCCGCCGGGCAGGCTGAACAGGCTGCCCGAGACGTTGGCGGTGACGTCCCACATCTGCTGCTCGCTGCGGTCGCGCTGGGTGAAGGTCACATAGTCGACCATCGCCGGCGTGATCGATCCCTCGCCGCCGAAGATGTTGAACGGCACGCAGCTGCCGGTGCAGCCGGCGAGCGGGCCGAGCGCGAGCTGGAGATTGGCGGCGTTGACGTTGCCCTGGACGGTCTGGCGCGCCCGGTTCTCGCCGTAGACGCCGTTCACGTCCCAGAACCATTCGTTGCCGCCGACCTCGAACGAGCCGTCGATCGTCGCCGCCCCGTAATAGGTGTCGACCGTCTGGTCGTAGCGCCGCGGCCCGTTCTCGACGAAGCGGCGGCCGATGAAGGCGTAGTTGCTGGCGTCCAATGTGCCGAACGGGTTGAACGGGTTGGTCGCATCGATCGTGATCGTGTCGAGCAGATTGCCGTTGCCCGCGTCGGGCCCGACGAACAGAGGCAGCGGAGCCGCCTGGTTGCGCGAGCGGCGGCGGTTGAACACCGCGCGCAGGCTGAGCTCGATGTTCGGCCCGATCTCCTGGGTGAGGCTCGCGAAGGCGCCGTAGCGCTCCAGCGGGATCTGGATGAGGTTGTAGGGCGCGAAGTTGAACCGGTCGGGCGTCGTGAAGGCGCGATAGTCGGCGAGGGTCGGGCGCCCGGTGAGCACCGGCGCGCGCAGGGTCAGATCCTGGCCGAGCACGATGAAGCGCCCGTTCGGCGTGCCCGAGCTGCAGGTCGCGTCGCAGGCCGTGGCGCCGGGCGTCGGGAATTGCGAGATGTCGCGCGACGAGGAGAAGATCGCCTCCTGCCGCACGTAATTGCCGCCGACGACGATCCGGGTCGGGCTGTCGGCGCCGCCGAGGCCGAAGCTCATCTGGTAGTTCTGGAGGCCGCCGTCGCCCTCGTTCATGATGCCGAGCTGCGCCGAGGCCTGGAACCCCTCCTGCTGGCGGCGGGTGATGATGTTGACCACCCCGGCGATCGCGTCCGATCCGTAGATCGACGAGGCGCCGGCCTGCAGCACCTCGATTCGGTCGATCATCGATTCGGGGATCGAGTTGATGTCGGTCGAGCCAGGCACGCCCGAGGCCGAGGCGCCGTTCACATATCTGAGGCCGTCGACCAGCACGAGCACGCGCCGCGAGCCGAGATAGCGAAGGTCGATCTCCGCCGCGCCCGCCCCGACCCCGCCGCCGTCCGGCGGGTTGCCGAAATTGCCGCTGTTGTTGAACCTTGTGTTGAGCCCGCCGCCCGAGCTCGGCAGGCGCTGGAGCACTTCGGCGGCGTTGGAGAGGCCGGTCCGATCGATGTCGGCGCGGTCGAGGAAGACGACCGGCTGCTCCTGGTCGAGCGGGTTGCGGCGGATGCGCGATCCGGTGACGACGATCGGGCCGTCGTCCTCGCGCGCCGCCGACCCGCCCTCGGCCTGGTCGTCGGCCTGGGTCGTCGAGGGCTGGGCCAAGGCCGGCGAGGCGGCGAGCGAAGCGGCGAGCACGAACGAGGCGCAGCCGATGCGGAGCGCGCGGCACGAAACGGTCATGGAAATCCTCCATCCCCCGGCCGCCGCCACGAGCGCGGCGGCTCGCGAGGACGACGCTACAGTCCCGCCGCCGCGCCGCGAAATAAAAACGGCATCGCACGGCAGCGGGGACTTCGTTTTTCGAAGCTCGTTGCAAAGCAGTAACAACGGCTCACAGCCGTGTTGGCGTGATTTCGTTCCTTCCCCCGCTATTTGCCCTCCGGCCGCGCCCGTGCGACACCGAGCCGGATGAGAATGCCCCTCCTCGCGCCCCGCGCGCTCGCCGGCCTCGCTTTTCTCGCCGCCACGGCGGCCGTCGCCTCTGTCCCCACCGGCGCCCATTTCGGCCCCTGGCACGTGATCAGCATCTCGAGCGCCTCCGGAGTCGCCGGAGACGACGCAGTCGCGATGATCGTGCAGGAGCGCCGCGGCAGCGAGCTGGAGGTCGATTGGGAGCAAGGCGGATCGGTGATCGTCTCGATCGACATCGAAAGCTGCGGCGCCGGCGACGAGGATTTCGAGCGCAGCGACGCGATCGCCCTGGACCAGTGGCTCGCAATGCCCGACGCCGGCGCCGCCCGCCTCCGCAGCGACTTCACCGCCTGGCTAGCCGAAGCCCGCCGCCTCTGCCCCCGCCGCACCGCCCCCTTCCGCCTCGACCGCCTCGCGCCGGCCGCCCGCGACTTCACCGCCCGGGTCCGCGCCCTCGGCGGCCGCTGAAAGCCCCTTAGCCTGTCGCAGACATGGGGATGCGGCGAGTTCAGGCGCCGAACGCCTCCAGAAACGCGATGCTGGGCGCGAAGAAATATTCGCCGCCCTTCAGGGTCACGGCGGATTCGAAGCTGATCCGCTTCCGGCCCGCATCCTTGTCGCCCCATTTCCTCGGCCAGCGCTGACCCTCATCGGTGTCCTGCCCGATCAGGGGATCGTAGCCGGTGCTCGAGCCCACGACGTTCGGAAAGTTCGGTTCGTCCACCCAATCCCGCTGGATGAACTCGAACTGGGTCTTGATATTGGCCTGAAAGCAAAGAAACAGCAGTCCACGGTCGGCGCTGCGGTTCGCGTCGCTGGGCACGTTCGCATCGACGAGACCGGGCACCGGCTTTCCATAGGGAATGCCGCGCCGGGTGATCCGCCGCTTCCGGCCCTCGCCGAACAGATCGGCAAGCGGGACTCGCTCCCGTGGGTTAACCTTCCTGATATGGGCGTGCGCCGGGCATTTGAAATTGGCGTTATCGACAAAGTAGTTGAAATCATTGGTGACCGAGAAGTCGCCGAGCGGAGTCTCCCGGCTGACGACGGGCGTGCCGTCACGGAAGCGGCCGACCAGCATCGCGCCGGCCAGTTCCTCGGACTGAGGGATTTGCGCCGCCAATTGGGTCACGCGCTGTTCGAATAGTCCGACGTCCTGGTGCAGCTTGCGATAGACCAGGAAGCTACCGAAGGCGTCCTCCACGTTCGTGAATGGATCGTCGCGCAGCACGCGTACCATTTTGGCGGTGGGGTCCCATTCGTCTCCGATCTTCATCGTGGTCTTCTCCGCGTCGAGGTCACGCTTGGTGAAGATCGGATTGCTGATGCCGTCGAAATAGCCGAAATGCTCGACCGGCTCGGTCTTGCCGGCGGTGGTCGGCCGCCGGAGGGTGGTCCCCTGCTGGATCGCCAGCACGTCGCCGATGCCCGCCAGCGAAGTGGCCACCGCCTGCGCTTGTGCATTCGCGGTGGTGAAACTGTCGTCGGCGACGGCGACCATCGCGTGTATCTCTCCCTGAAACGGGGCTTCCCAGGTCGACGGGGCCGGATCCTTGCCCCGGTTCTTCATGCCGTGTTCGAAAGTGTCGCCCAGCTCGTCCGGGTCGAGGCCGAGCGCGCGGTAACCCGCGGCGGATAGGTAGAGATTGAACACGGTGCCGCCGTCGAAACCGGAATTGGCGGCGCGCGCCGTAATCTGATCGTATTGCTCGCGCGCCGTCGTGATCTTCGCCGCCGAATCATGCAACCAGTTTCGAATGGCCGACGCCGCACCTGTGAAGGCGATGAAGACGTGACGAACATTGTTGCGGCCGTGCGGTCGCAGAATGTTAGCCTGCAAGTTCTTCAAAAGGGGCTGATAATCATCGGCATCGATATCAACGTTGACAGCATCGCGCTTGAGATTGACAGCCACGATTCATCTCCCCTCATTCTCAAAACGGCTGGCGATTGCCGAGTCGTTAGACGGAGAGGCTCCGCTCTATTAACAATGGAGTCAACAGAACGTATCGTGATGGTCCGAAATGGATTAGATTGGCGATCCAGTTATATGTAACGCTGCCTTTTCGATCGCTTTGCTTACTTCCCCACCGCCGGGAAGCTCAGGTAGAATAGCCGCCGCACCCCCCGCCTTCCCCGCACCACCGCGTCGAGGATCAGGCCGCACAGGAAGCCCATGAAGGCAAGGATCGCTAGGCCCGCATCTGCGGGACTCTAGAACCGCTCAGGCAGCCGCCCGCTTCGGCTCGGACATCGGCCGGCCCATCTTCCTCCGCGCCTCCCCTCCTCCGCGCCTCCGCGTGAACCCCCTAGCCTTCCGCCACCGCCGGGAAGCTCAGTCCGTTCGGTGCCGAGTACGTAGCTGGCACGTACCGGGCGCAGGACCTTTCTTCACCGATCCGGCCGCCGCACCTGGTTCGTGAACGACACGTCGTTGGGGTCGGCCGGCTCCCATTTCGGCACCGGCGGACGCGCAGGCGGGGGCGCTGCGCGCGGCGGCGGCGGGGCCGGGCCCGGCTCCTCCTCTGGGGGCAGGTCGGCCGCGAGCGGCGGCTCCTGCTCCGGCGGCGGCGAAGCCGGCGAGGCGGCGATCGCGGCGCGCATCTCCTCGAGCTCCCGGGGCGTCGCGCACCAGCGCGCATAAGCCGGCGGGAAGGGATCCTCGGGCACGTCCCAGCCGAGATTCCCGGTCGCGCTGAGCAGAGCCGCGCCTTCCGGCGTGACAAGGAACGGCACCGGCGGCGCCTGCGTGCCGTCGGGGCTCGGGACGGCGAGAGAGCCGCAGATCGCGCCGGCCGAGCCCGAACGAAGGTTCAAGATTTGCGCCGCGGCCGGATCGATCCCCAAAGCCGCCATCGCCGCGAGCACCCGCGGCATCAGCTCCGCGCCGGGCGCCGCAGCTGCGGCTTCATTCCCCGGCAGCACCGCCGCCCGGTCGCCGCCCGATTCCGCGCTCGGCCCGCACGCGGCGACAATGAGGCAGGCGAGGCTCGGCAGCAGGAATCGCATCGTCCGCCTTTCCTGCGCGCTCTCGGCTGCGAACACTAGAGAAGGATCCGCGCCCTCCTCAACGCCATACCTATCCACCCCGCATCGAAGTACCACTTCGATGTGATACTAATCCTGCGGCTTCATGCTTAGGCGGCGCGGTGCAGCTGCGGTTCCGGAATGGCCTGGCCCATCTTGCGCGCGCAGTGGATCCAGGTCGCGATGGCATCCTCGACAGTGGCGAGCGCTTCGGCCCGCGTCTCGCCGTCCGACATGCAGCCCGGCAGCTCCGGCACCGTGGCGAGGAATCCGCCGCCATCCTCCTCGGAGAGGGGCTCGATCACCACCTTATAATCGCCTCGCGCTTCCGCCACCTCACCGGTCCTCCCTGCCCGCCAGCACCGCGTCCACGAACCGAACGAGCTGATATACGGCTTTGATCGGCCGCGCGAAAGGAACCGTCACATGATGGCTCGATCCCGGCGCGCTGACGCCGTAATGGGAGCCGCCCGAGGGGCGATCGAGATCGATGTCGAAGGCCTTGCACAGTGCTTGGACATCCTCGATGCGCCAGTCGCGCGGATTGGCGCGCATGCGATTCAGCAGCTTTTCGCCCCGGCCCATGCTGCACGTTTACCGCAACTTTTCGCGGCGGAATACGCGAAATCCGCTGGACTCTCTGCGCCTCCGCGCCTCCGCGCGAACCCTACCCCTTGAGCCCGCATCGAAGTCCCACTTCGATGCGCAGCGTCAGCGCTCCCCCACCGCCGGGAAGCTCAGATAGAAGAGCCGCCGCACCTCGCGCCGCCCGCGCACGACCGTGTCGAGGATCAGGCCGCACATGAAGCTCATGAAGGCGACGATCATCAGCCCCGTGGCGAGGATCGCGGTCGGGAAGCGGGGGACGAGGCCGGTCTCGATCCAGGTGATGATCAGCGGGATCGAGAGGCCGATGGCGAGCAGGGCCAGAGCGAGGCCGATGCCGCCGTAGAACAGGACCGGGCGCTCGATCCGCACCAGATGGAGGATGGTCTTGAGGATCCGCCAGCCGTCGCGCCAGGTGTTGAGCTTGGAGTGCGAGCCTTCGGGGCGGGCGCCGTAGGCGGTGACCACCTCGGCGACCGGCATGGCGAGCTCGAGCGCGTGGACGCTGATCTCGGTCTCGGTCTCGAAGCCGCGCGACAAGGCCGGGAAGGACTTGGCGAAGCGGCGCGAGAAGATCCGGTAGCCCGAGAAGATGTCGCTGAAGCTGCGCCCGAACAGGAAGGAGAGAAGGCCGTTGAACAGGCGGTTGCCGAGCCGGTGGCCTTTCCTATACGCCTCCTCGACCGCGTCGCGGCGGGCGCCGACGACCATGTCGAGCCGCTCGTCGACGAGCCTGGCGACCAGCGCCGGCGCCGCCGAGGCGTCGTAGGTCGCGTCGCCGTCGGCCATCACGTAGATGTCGGCCTCGACGTCGGCGAACATGCGCCTGACGACATTGCCCTTGCCCTGCATGCGCTCGGTGCGGACGATCGCGCCGGCGGCCGCGGCCACCTCGCCGGTGCGGTCGGTCGAATTGTTGTCGTAGACGTAGATGCGGGCCTCGGGCAGCGCCGCGCGGAAGGCGGCGACGGTCAAAGCGACCGCGGCCTCCTCGTTGTAGCAGGGCAGCAGCACGGCGATGCGCAATGCGGGGTCTTCGGTCTCGGTCGCCACTTCGTCCCCCCGGCCGGGCGCTTCAGGCTCAGGCCTTGCTCTTCGCCTTCTTAGCAGCAGGCTTCTTCGCGGCGGAAGCCTCGTCGGCGGAGGCGGAGGCGGCCGGAGCGTCGGCAGCGGACTTTTTCGCCTTCTTCGCCGGCTTGTCGTCGGCGGGCGCGGAGTCGGCCTTGGCCTTCTTCCCCTTGGGCTTGGGCTTGGCCTCGCTATGGTCGTGGCCGCAGCCGGGGCCGTGGACATGGCCCTCCTCGGCCTCGATCGCGTGCTGGAGCTCCTCTCGCGACGCCGACCGCTCGGTCACCTCCGCTCTCTCGAACAGGAAGTCGACCACCTTGTCCTCATAGAGCGGCGCCCGGATCTGCGCTCCCGCCATCGGCGTGGTGCGTACATATTCGATGAAGCGCTGGCGGTCCTCGGGACGATATTGCTGGGCGGCCTGGGCGACGAGCTGGTTCATCTCCTGCTGGCTGACCTCGATGCCGTTCTGCTGGCCGATCTCGGAGAGCAGCAGGCCGAGGCGGACGCGGCGCTCGGCGATGCGGCGGTAATCGTCCCGCTCGCGCTCCATCTCGGCGCGCGCCGCCTCGGGATCCGCCTCGTGGCCGGCTTCGTGCTCGAGCTGGCTCCAGATCTGCTCGAACTCGGCGTCGACCATCGACGGCGGCACCGGGAAATCGTGGCGTCCGGCGAGCTCGTCGAGCAGCTGGCGCTTCATGTGCGTGCGGACGAGCCCGTTCGACTCCTGCTGGAGCTGGCCCTTGAGAAGCTCGCGCAGCTGGCCGAGTCCCTCGAGGCCCATCGACTGCGCGAAGACGTCGTCGATGACCGTCTCCCTGGCGGTCTGCACCTCGTTGATCACGACCTCGAACACCGCGTCGCGGCCCTTCAGATGATCCACCCCGTAATCGTCGGGGAAGCGGACGCGGACCGTGCGCTCCTCGTTCGCCTTGGCGCCGATCAGCTGATCCTCGAAGCCGGGGATCAAGGTGCCGGAACCGAGGTCGATCGCCATGCCCTCGACCTTGCCGCCCTCGAACGGCGTGCCGTCGATGCTGCCGACGAAATCGACCAGGAGCCGATCGCCGAGCCTGGCCGCCTGCTTGGCCGGGGCGGGCTCGTAGCTCTTCTGGTCGGCGGCGATGCGGGCGAGCGCCGCGTCGATCTCGGCCCCGCCCGGCTCGACGGTCAATCGCTCGAGACGAAGGTCGGCGATGTTGGGCGCGGGCAAATCGGGGAGCGTTTCGAGCTCGACCCTGACCACTGCGTCGCCGCCCGGCTCGCGCCCTTCGAGCTCGACCGACGGCTGCATCGCCGGGCGCAGCTTGTTGTCGCTCATCAGCTTCTGGACGCCGTCCTGCACCGCGCTCTCGAGCGCCTGCTGCTCGAGCCGCGGCCCGTGCATCTTGCGGATGAGGTTGGCCGGCACCTTGCCGGGACGGAAGCCGGGCATGCGCACCTGGGGCGCGACGGCCTTCAGCTCGTCGTTCACGCGGGCGTCGATGTCCTTCGCCTCGATGGTGATGCGGTAGGCCCGCTTCAGCCCCTCGTTCAACGTCTCGACAGTCTGCATTTCGGCCTTCCGGGTCTTGAGAAAATCGCGGGCACGGAGCGCGGGCTGGGTGCGTCGCTGGTGCGGGCGGAGGGGCTCGAACCCCCACATCTTTCGATACCGGATTCTAAGTCCGGCGCGTCTACCAGTTCCGCCACGCCCGCCGGGCCACGGCAAGGCGGCGTCTATAACAGGGCTGGATGAGAGGGCAAGGGACGGTTAGAGGCGGCACCTCGACGCACTCCGAAAGGCCAGGCTTTCCCGATGATCTTCAAGCGCTTCGCCGCATCCGCAGCCCTTCTACTATCGGTCGGCGCGGCCGTCGCGCAGGCGCCCGCGCCAGACTTCAGGCCGGACAGCTTCCGCGCCCATGTCGCCTTCCTGGCCGACGACCTGCTGGAGGGCCGCGAGACCGGCACGCGCGGCTACGACATCGCGGCCCGCTACGTCGCGGCGCAATATGAGGCGCTCGGCCTCCGCGCCGGGGGGCCGCAGGGAAGCTGGTGCCAGCAGGTGCCGTTCGTCCGTTTCGCCATGACCGCGCCGGCGCGGATCACGGTCGGCGGCCGCAGCTTCGCGCAGGGTGAAGGGCTGACCGTCCGCCAGCACCCCGCGGCGGGGCGCACGCAATTCGAGGCGGCCACCGTGTTCGCCGGCTGGGGCCTCGAAGCCCCGAGCCTTGGCCTCGACGACTATCGCGGCCTCGACGTGCGCGGCAAGGTCGTCGTCGTACTCGACGGAACGCCGCCGGGCCTGGCGAGCGACGTCGCGGCGCATCTCAACAACGAGAAGAGGCGCATTGCGGCGCGACACGGTGCCGTCGGCCTGATCATGCTTCGCCGCCGGACGGAGGCGCCCAGGCCGGATCACGCGGCGGTGCGCGCCTCCGAGCCCGGAATCGCCTGGGTCGGTCCGGACGGCGCTCCGCACAGCGACTCGCCGAGCATCCGCTTCATCGCCACCGCCGACGCGTCGCTCGCCGACGCCTTGTTCCACGGCGCTCGCCGCACGCCTGCGCAAGTCTGGGCGGAGGCTGCCCGCGCCGGCGCGAGACTGCGGGGCTTTCGACTGACGCAGACGATCGCCTTCGAGCGCGAGAGTGCGAACAGCGCGATGACCAGCCCGAACGTGGTCGCCATCCTGCCGGGCGCCGACCCGGCTCTGGGGAACGAATATGTGCTGCTGATGGCCCATCTCGACGGCCTCGGGGTCCGCCAGGGCGGGGAGGGCGACCGCATCCGGAACGGAGCGATGGACAATGCGACCGGCGTCGCCACTTTGATCGAGGTCGCCCGGCAGATGAGCCGGCCCGGCAACCGCCCTCGCCGGTCGATCATCTTCGCGGCGGTGACCGCCGAAGAGAAGGGACTGCTCGGGGCGCAATATCTCGCGCGCAACCCGGTCGTCGACGGACGGATCGTCGGCGTCGTCAATCTCGACATGCCGGTGCTCACCTACGATTTCAGCGATGTGATCGCCTTCGGCGCGGAGCATTCGACGCTGGGGCCGATCGTCGAGCGGGCGGCGGCGCGAATGAACGTCCGGCTGACTCCGGATCCCCTGCCGGAAGAAGGCCTGTTCGCCCGCTCCGACCATTACAATTTCGTGCGCGAGGGAATCCCCTCGGTGTTCCTGATGACCGGCTTCGCCGGCGAGGGCGAGCGCCAGTTCCGGGACTTTCTCGCACGGCGCTACCACAGGGCGAGCGACGATCTCGCCCAGCCGTTCGACTGGCGCGCCGGCGCCCGCTTCGCCGAACTCAACTATCTGATCGCGCGCGAGATCGCCGATTCCCCAGACGCCCCGCTCTGGTACCGCGGCAGCTTCTTCGGCGACGCCTTCGCGCCGCGCGCGCTGCGAGCGGCCCGGCCTGCGGCGACGCCCTAGTCCGCCGAAAGAGTTTTGACTTCCCGTTGCAACTACGAACCCAATGTTCCACTCCTGTTCGGACGTGCGCGCTCCAGGGGGGCAGTGCTGAGAGGAAGGACGAATGTTCCAGTTAACCCTCCTGATGCTGTTGGCATTGCCGGCGGGCTCTCCCCCGGCGGGGTCTGCGTCCGAGCGAACGGTGCGCATTGTCGACGACCACGTCGTGCCGTGTCTTGTAACGCGCGGGTCGTACTGCATTCCGGATTACGGGCTCGAGGTTTCGGTCTACTCGTCCGATGTCGCATCAGAGGTCATCGTCAGGGTTCGGTCGCGCGTGGAAGAGTTGGGACCTAACTACATCATTGAGCAGGGCCGATGCGACGGGGTTTCGGCCTCACCCCGGCTGGTCGCCCGAGGCGAGACCTACCGGTTCGAGGGGCGAGAATGGGAGTCGGCGACGTTTCGCATGAATCGCCGCTGCACCCTTCGCCTTCTCTACAGGCCGGAAACCGGGAGACCGGACGGGAACAGCTGGTACAGCATCATCGGCGCAATTCGCCCATGTACCCGGCGAGGATGCCTGCGATATACCATTGCAAACTTCCTCTAGACCGCCGCGTGCCAATGTTCTCACGGGTGACGGGAGCAATGTCGCGGTTCAGCTTGTCCGCTGCGCCAAGGACCGCATCTTGCAACGATCGCCGCGCCGCGGGACGCCACCGGCGGAGCCCATCGCGGCTGAACGAATGCTTTCAACGGCTTAACAGGTGCTGCAAGGGTCGTTCAGCCTCGCCTCAACGCGAATCGTCCATAAGCGCGGATGTCGGATGTGGATGAGTACACCACCGGTGCCGACCCCTCGCGTCGCGTAACGAGGGCGGGGCCGGCTTCGCGTAATCGAAGCCGGCCCCGAACTCGCGCTCAGCGGCGGATCATCCAGCCGCGGCCGCGATAGGTGGCGATGAGATCCTCGCCGCCTTCCAGCCCGGCCAGCTTCTTCCTGATGTTCGAGATGTAGACGTCGACGATCCGCGTCTCCCGCGGCGGCGCCTCGCCGTAGAGCGTCTCCAGCACCTCCTGCCGCCCGACGATGCTGCCGCGCTCGCGGGCGAGCAGCGCCATCACCTTATATTCGGTCTCGTTGAGGATCACTTCCTGTCCGCCGGCCTCGGCCGAGCGGCGCAGCGGATCGAGGGTCACCGAGCCGAGGCGGACCGGCAGGCGCTCGGCGTCGGGGGAGGCCGCCCCCTCCCCTTCGCCGCCGCCGCGCGAACGGCGATGCCGCCGCAGCGCGGCGCGCAGCCGCGCCAGCAGCTCGCCCGGCAGGAACGGCTTGGCGATATAATCGTCCGCGCCGAGATCGAGCGCCTGGATCTTGTCGCGCTCGGTGCCGCGGCCGGACACCACGATGATCGGAACGTCGGAGACGCCGCGCAGCGCGGTCAGGACCTCGCCGCCGTCCATGTCGGGAAGGCCGAGATCCATCAGCACCGCATCGAAGCCCCCGCGCTCGAACGCCTTGAGCGCCTCAAGGCCGGTCTTGACGGCCTCGCTGGTGAAGCCGCCGAAACCGATCGCCGCCGTCAGGATCGACAGCAGCGCCGGGTCGTCCTCGACGAGCAGGATGCGGGCGGTCATCGGCCGATCGGCTCCCGGAGCAAGCGGGCTCGTTCCACCATCTGACCCCCTTCGGGCGGGATGCCCGGGCACGCGGCCCGTTTAGCAAAGCGCCCCCGGCCTGTCACGCGGACCGCCGATGCGCGACAACCACCGCCATCGGGACGGCGATGGAACCAATCCGCGCAGCATTGGTTTGCGCGCTTCAAGTATTAGTCCCCATCATACTTCTGTAAATCTCCAGTTTATTGTGTAAATCGCTCCTTAACACAGCGGTCCTGCCGGGTGGTAAGAAGCAAGCGTACCGAATACTCATCAATACTATCGCGACATCATTCTGAGGGAGAGAGATCATGTGCTGGATGTGCGACTCCGTGACTAGGGAATTCGTTGCGGAAGGGTTTGTCGCGCGCCTGATGGCGACGCAGACGCATTCCAAGGCTTCGAGCAGCTTCGGCCCCGGCCTTCTCGGCAATCTCGTGGTCGTTCCGCCGCTGGCCCCGACCCTCCTGGTGACCACGGACGCCGCCCCCGGCGACGTCACCACCACGCAGACGATCACGGTCAACGGCGCTCACGTCGTCGCGACGATCGACACGATCGGCGACCAGGATTTCTACAAGGTCGAGCTCCAGGCCGGCCACATCTACGACATCGCCCAATATCTGGTGGTCGGCGGTCCGAGCGGCGTCCCGCTGGCCGATTCCTTCATCGAGATCTACGATTCGACGGGCAAGCTGCTGACCTCGGCCGACGGCGGCGGCCCGAACACGCCGCAGGGCCTCGACGCCCTCCTCACCTTCGTCGCCAAGGAGAGCGGCACCTATTACATCAATGCCCGTGCCTTCGACCAGGACGGCACCAACGGCACGGCCGGCGACGGCATCGGCGACTATGAGCTGTTCGTCACGGACGTGACCGGCCGGCCGAGCTACGTCCCTTATTACGACATCGAGAGCCCGCTCCATTCGATCGACTGGGGCACGCAGGTCGACCGCACCTCGCGCAACCCCGACGGCGAGGAGGGCCCGCGCGTCACCGGCAATCCCGAGATCGCGGCGAGCAACGCGTTCGGCATCCAGGACAAGAACGTCATCACCGTCTACTTCGCCAAGGCGGGCGACGTCTTCGTCGCGGAGGATCCGACCAATCCCGGCCTCACTTCGACCATGGTCGCCAAGGGCCTGCAGGGCTGGGAGAAGGACGCCTTCTTCACCGCCCTCAACCTCTACGAGCAGGTTGCCGACGTCGTGTTCGTCGAGGTCTCGAACCGAGCCGAAGCCGACTTCAAGATCATCACCTATAACGGCACGCCGGGCGCCGGCGCGTCGCTTCTCGGCCGGATGAGCGCGCCCAACGAGCTCAACGAAGGCCAGGCCGAGTTCAACAGCGGCGACGTGCGCTGGAGCCAGGAAGGGCTGCAGCAGGGCGGCTTCTACTTCCCGACCCTCCTCCACGAATTCGGCCACGGCATGGGCATGGCCCATCCGCACGACAATGGCGGCCATTCCAGCGTCATGCGCGGCGCCGGCGGCGGCACCGGCGGGATCGGCGGCGGCCTCGGCGAGCATGGCCTGAGCCAGCAGGTCTTCACCATCATGTCCTACAATGCCGGCTGGCAGACCTCGCCCTACGGCACGTCGCGCGACGGCGGCCTCACCGGCGCCGAAGTCGACCATTTCGGCTGGGTCGGGACATTGAGCCCGCTCGACATCGCCGTCATCCAGGACAAATACGGCGTCAACGAGGAATGGGCGGCCGGCGACGACGTCTACACGATCAAGGACGAGAACGCGCTCGGCAACTTCCACGCCGCGATCTGGGATGCCGGCGGCACCGACGAGATCCGCTACGACGGCGCCCGCGACGCGACCATCGATCTCAGGGCCGCGACGCTGCAATATGAGGAAGGCGGCGGCGGCCGCGTCTCCTACGCCTATGGGATCTTCGGCGGCTTCACCATCGCCAACGGCGTCACTATCGAAGACGCGACCGGCGGCGCCGGCAACGACACGATCAACGGCAACGACGCGGCCAACCGGCTGGTCGGCAATGCCGGCACCGACGTCCTCTCCGGCGGCGGCGGCGACGACTTCATCCTGGGCGGCGCAGGCAAGGACTCGCTGAACGGCGGCGCCGGCAACGACCTGTTCCGCTACACGGCGCGTACCGACAGCGGCGTCGGCGCGTCCCGCGACGTCATCGGCGACTTCGCCGAGGGCGACAAGATCGACCTCAGCGCGGTCGGCGCGACCACCTTCATCGGCGGCGACGCGTTCAGCGGCACCGCCGGCCAGGTCCGCGCGGTGGCGCTCGCCGACCAGACCATCGTCGAATATGACGCCGACGGCGACCGCCGCGCCGACATGCAAATCGAGCTCTCCGACTCGCATGTGCTCGACCGGCTCGACTTCGTGGCGCTGAACGGCGCGCCGACCAGCGGGAATGACGAGCTGTTCGGCTCGGGGGGCAACGACAGTATCAACGCGCTCGGCGGCAACGACGCGGTCTACGGCGCGGGCGGCATCGACACGCTCGAGGGCGGCAGCGGCAACGACCTGCTGGTCGGCGGCCTGGGCCGCGACACGCTGAAGGGCGGAACCGGCGCGGATGTGTTCAGGCTCGAGAGCTTCGAGGACAGCACCGCCGGCGCGAGCCGCGACGCCATCCTCGACTTCCAGAGCGGCTCGGACAAGCTCGACTTCAGCGCGATCGGCGGGAGCTGGACGTTCATCGGGGCGCTGGCCTTCACCGGGATCGGCGAGCAGGTGCGCTACACACGCGGCTTCGGATCGACCTTCATCGAGGCGGATTTCAACGGCGATCTCGTCGCGGACATCCAGATCGAACTGGCGGGATCGCACAATCTGGTCGCGAGCGACTTCATGTTCTGAGCAGCCCCTGGCTCGGACCTCGGCCGCCGGCTTCGCGCCGGCGGCCTTTCTTTTGCCTTCGTCCCATTTCCCGTTAAGGCGGCGGAATGACCCTGCCCGCTTTGTTCGACCGGCTCCGCATTCCCGTGATCGGCGCACCGCTCTTCATCGTCTCCAATCCGGACCTCGTCATCGCCCAGTGCAAGGCGGGAATCGTCGGCTCCTTCCCGGCGCTGAACGCGCGGCCGCAATCCCTGCTCGACGAGTGGATCCACCGGATCGAGGAGGAGCTCTCGGCATGGGACCGCGACAATCCGGACCGCCCCTCGGCGCCTTACGCGGTCAACCAGATCGTCCACCGCTCCAACGATCGGCTCGAGGCCGACATGGCGACCTGCGCCAAGTGGAAGGTGCCGATCGTCATCACGTCCCTGGGCGCGATGGTCGAGGTCAACCAGGGCGTCCACAGCTGGGGCGGGATCACGCTGCACGACATCATCCACGACCGCTTCGCGCGAAAGGCGATCGAGAAAGGCGCCGACGGCCTGATCGCCGTCGCCGCCGGCGCGGGAGGCCATGCCAGCACGCTCTCGCCCTTCGCCCTCGTCCAGGAGATCCGCCAGTGGTTCGACGGCCCGCTCTGCCTTTCGGGCGCGATCGCCACCGGCCGCGCCGTCCTGGCGGCGCAGGCGATGGGCGCCGACCTCGCTTATATCGGCTCGCCCTTCATCGCCACCGAGGAGGCCAATGCCGTCGAAGCCTATAAGCAGGGCATCGTCGACGGCCGTGCCACCGACATCGTCTATTCGAGCTATTTCACCGGCGTCCACGGCAATTACCTGCGCAGTTCGATTGAGGCGGCCGGGATGGACCCGAACAACCTCCCTCAGGGCGACGTCACCAAGATGGACTTCGCCGGCGGCCAGAGCGCGAAAAAAGCGTGGCGCGACATCTGGGGCTCGGGCCAGGGCATCGGCGCGATCGACCGCGTCCGCCCCGCGGGCGACTATGTCGACGAGCTGGCCCGGCAATATGAGGAAGCGAGGGCGGAGCTAGCGGAAGTGGCTCGCCTCTAAAGCCCTCCCCCTTGAGGGGGGAGGGTTGGGTGGGGGTGGACTCGTCATCTGGGGCAACGTCCTTTCTTGAGGCGCCACCCCTCCCCAAACCCCTCCCCCTCAAGGGGAGGGGCTTCACGCAGCGATCGTCTCCAGCTTCTCCCGCCACTCCGCGGGCAGCGGCACGGCGCGACGCGTCTTGCGATCGACGTAGACGTGGGTGAAATGCCCTTCGGCCGCCGCCTCCTCCGCCCCCTTCGCGAAGACGCCGAGCCGGTAACGCACGCTCGAAGTGCCGAGCCGCTCCACCGCCAGCCCCACCTCAACCGGCTCCGGATAAGCGAGCGACCGCGCGTAACGGCACCCGGTCTCGACCACCAGGCCGATCGGATCGCCGACCTTTATGTCGAGCAGGCCCGCCTCGATCAGCCAGCCGTTCACCGCAGTGTCGAACCAGGCATAATAAACAATGTTGTTGACGTGCCCGTAGGCATCGTTGTCGCTCCAGCGCGTGCCGATCTCGCGCCACGCGCGATAGCCACTGCGCCCGCGCAACGCCTCGCGGCTCAAAGCGCCGCCTCGTAGAGCCGGCGCGCGTCGGCCTCGCCGATTGGACAGGGATTGTTCACCAGCAGCCGCTCCTGCTTCATCGCTTCGGACGCCAGCAGGTCGAGGTCGGCTGCGGCGACGCCGACGTCTCTCAATCGCCGCGGCACGCCCGCGGCGCGGCACAACGCCCCCACCGCCTCGACGAAGCCCTGCGCCTGCGCCTGCGCACCGAGCGGCTCAAGGGCGGGGTCGAGCAGCGTCCCCAGCTCGGCATAGAGCGGCATGGCGGCGTGGAGGTTGTGACCCAGCACGTGGGTCAGCATCAGAGCGTTGGAGACGCCGTGCGGAACGTGGAAATGCCCGCCGAGCGGGTAGGCCAGAGCGTGGACTCCGGCGACGGGCGCGTTGGCGAAGGCGACTCCGGCAAGGTGGGCGCCGAGCAGCATCGCGCTGCGTGCCGCGACGTCCGATGGGGCATCGCATGCGCGCAGGAGATTGCCGGCAAGCAGGCGCAACGCTTCGCGGGCGAGGGCGTCGGAGAGCGGGTTCTTGAGCCGCGCGGACGTGTAAGCCTCGACCGCGTGGACGATCGCGTCGATGCCGGTGGCTGCGGTGACGGCGCGCGGAAGGCCGAGCGTCAGCTCCGCGTCGAGAATGGCCCAATCGGCCGCAAGCGGCGCGCTGTTCACGGCCAGTTTCAGGCTGCCGCCGACGGTGATGACGCTGATCGGAGTGGCCTCGGAGCCGGTCCCCGCCGTAGTCGGCACCAGCACCAGCGGCAGCCGCGACCCGGTCGCCTTGCCGACTCCCCAGATCGCCTCGAGATCGTCGCCGCTGCCGAGCAGATATGCAGCGAGCTTGGCGACGTCCATCGGGCTTCCCCCGCCGAATCCGACGACGGAAGCGCACCCCTCGCCCGCCGCCACGACGGCCATCAAGGTCTCCAGCGACGGATCCTGCTCGACGGCGTCGAACACGACCGCGTCGAGGCCATCGAGCGCCCGATCGGCGAGGCCGAGCGCGCGCACGGTCTCGTCGGTCACGAACAGGCATCGGCCCGGCGGCAGCAGCTCCCCGATCCGCCCTGCGGCGCCGGGGCCGGCGATGATGCGGGGGCCGTAGGTGAAGTTGAAGGTTCGCATCGGGACTTGCCTCAGAGTGAGCGCTGGAGTCGGCTCAGCAGGCTTCGCGCCGGGCTCGGCTGCGGTTCGGGGGCCGCGCCTTCGTCGATGCGGCGGACGCGGTCGTAGAGGTCGCGGCTCGCCCGGACCAGATCGCCGGCCGCCGCCGGAAGGCGCGGCAGCAACGCTTCGTCGCTCTCCGGAGCGTCGCCGAGGCGGCGCTCAGCCGCACGACCCTCGGCGTTCGACAGCTCGCCTGCCGCGATCGAGCGGCGGGTCATCAGCCAGGCGACGACCTGCATCAACCGCGTGGTCACCTTGAGCGACTCGCAGGCGAAGCCGATCCGCACCACCGGATCGAGGCCGAGCCGCTCGTCGCGGCCGGAACTGTCGAAATAAGCGCGCGCTTCGTCGGCCAGCACCATCGCCTCGACATAGAGCGAGTCGATCACCCGGGCGGTGAGCTCGGCATTGGTCTCGCCATCGGCCATGGGCATTAGAGTGCCACAGCGCCGCGCCTGCGCAAACCGGCAATGAAGGATAGGGAGCTGGCCGGCGCCGGCTCAGGCGATGATGTCGGGGACGAGCGCGTCTTCCAAGCGGGCGATTTCGTCCTTCAGGCGGAGCTTTCGCTTCTTCAGGCGGGCGAGCTGGAGCTGGTCGGAAGCGACCTCGCGCTCCAGCGAATCGATGGCTGCGTCCAGATCCCGATGCTCGGTGCGCAGCCAGGCGAGTCGCGCTGCCGGATCGGGGACTGCTCCGTTCTTCTCCATGCGAGGACCCCCGTCGCTGATCGATGGAACGGAGGCGATAATAGACCCTCAACGCCTCGTCGTACATATGTCTTGAGCCGTCCGATGCGGGGAGACAAACGGCGCGGACGGTGGTTTATTGGGCTCGAGCGAAAGCCAACGAAGGAGACGGGAATGGACCAGGCGCATATCGCGGCACTTCAGACGAGACATGCCGGGCTCGACGCACGCATCGCCGAAGAGACCCAGCGCCCGCTGCCCGACACCGCCCTGCTCGCCCGGCTCAAGAAGGAAAAATTGAGGATCAAGGAAGAGATAGCGGGGATCACCACCGCACACTGATCGCGCCGACCGTCGTCCCGGCGAAGGCCGGGGCCTCAGGGAGATTACGCACTCGGCCCGTGCAGCGCGCCGGCATATTGCAGAGGCGCCTGCGACTTCTTGTCCTGGGATCCCGGCCTTCGCCGGGATGACGGTCTCGCCCGCGCATCGGGGCGCGGGCTTGCCCGTCAGTCGTCGCGGGAGACTCGTTCGTTGCGCTCGTGGCGCTCCTGGGCTTCGACGGTCATGGTGGCGATCGGCCGGGCTTCGAGGCGCGCCAGCGAAATCGGCTCGCCGGTCACCTCGCAGAAGCCATATTCGCCCGTCTCGATCCGCCGCAGCGCCGCGTCGATCTTGGCGGTGAGCTTGCGCTGGCGATCGCGGGTCCGCAGCTCGATGCTCCAGTCGGTCTCGCTCGAGGCGCGGTCGGTCAGATCCGCCTCGCGCAGCGGCCCGCTCTTCAGCTGGGCGATCGTACCCTGCGATTCGCGCCGGATCTCGTCCTTCCAGTTGAGCAGCTTCTGCCTGAAATAGGCCAGCTGCAGCGGGTTCATGAACTCTTCGTTGGCGCTCGGCCGGTAAGTCTCGGAAAGAAGCGCGCGGTCCAGACCGTATTGCGGACCGTAAATGTCACTCAGAGCCGTAGCCATTACACCCCTCCACTCTTCTGCGCCGACTCGCGTGCGGCCCAGAACCTCTCCAGGCACCGATCCTTCTGTCCCCACAGAATCGGTGCTTGCCCCAGCGCGCCTATACTCCGGCCCGGCTGTCTCCACAAGTCACTCAAAAGGCGCGCGAAAAGTATCCACAATTTCCTTCTGCCACGAGGCGGATGCCGCGGTCGGACGCCTTTGCCGGTCACCATCGGGCAGGTGATTTCGGCGCCCGCGAATCGGGCGCGAGGATGCGGAAGGGCCGCCGCCAGATTCGCTCCGGGAGTTCGAAGAATAGCGCAGTTCCATTTACCGCGGCGGCGGCGCTGTCTTGATATGGGACGCAGTTGGCCAGAACAGCCCCGTAAGCGCCCAAAGATGGTTAACGCGCTTGAACTTAAACCAATCTTTTGCATCTGATGCGCATAGCCGAAACAGCGGCGGAGTACTTCGGCTCGTCGATGTAACCGACCGCTGTTGGCAGGAACAGGTGCTCTATGTCAGTACGAATGGCTTTGGCGCAACTGTGCGCATGCGCATGCGGAGGAGCGATCATCGGCGGCAGCGCCGTTCACGTCGCCGAGAATCCGCCCTCGCGACCCGCTCTCATCAAGGAGGCGCGCGCGAAGACCGCCACCGTGCGGCGCTCCGCACACCAGCAGCGGCGCCGGGTCGTTCGCCGGACGGTCCGCCGCGTCGCCTGCGCCGCGCCCGCCACGAGGGTGACGACGCGCACGATCACGCAGCCCGTGCCGATGCCGTTCGTCCCCCCGCCCCCTCCGGCTGCGGCCTTTGTCGGCGGCAGCGGCGGCGTGCCCGCCGTGGTCATCGGCGGCAGCGGCGGCTTCGGCAGCGGCTTCGGCGGCGGCTTCTTCAGCGGCGGCTTCTTCGGCGGGTCGAGCGGCAACGCCTTCTTCGTCGCCTCGACCTCGACCGGCGGCGTCTCGACCACGTCGGGCGGCAGCTCGACCTCGACCTCGAGCGGCGGCAGCTCCACCAGCGCAGGCTCGTCCTCGACCAGCGGCGGCTCGACCTCGACGTCGAGCGGCGTTTCGACTTCGACCGGCGGCGTCTCGACGTCGACCGGCGGCGTCTCCACGTCCACGGGCGGCGTCTCGACCTCGAGCGGCGTCTCGACCTCGAGCGGCGTGTCGACCTCGAGCGGCAACGTCTCGACGTCCAGCGGCGTCTCCACTTCGAGCGGCGTGTCGACGTCGAGCGGCGTCTCCAGCTCGACTTCGACGGGCGGCTCGTCGAGCGCGAGCTCGGCCTCCAGCGCAAGCTCGGCGTCCAGTGCCAGCTCGGCCAGCTCGAGCGGCGGCAGCTCCAGCCACGGGCACGGAAGCTCCAGCCACGGGCACGGAAGCTCGAGCCACGGGCACGGAAGCTCGAGCCACGGCCATGGCAGCTCCAGCCACGGCCACGGCAGCTCCAGCCACGGCCACGGCAGCTCGAGCCACGGCAGCTCCAGCCGCGGAAGTTCCGGCAGCTCGGGAAGCTCGGGCAGCAGCGCGTCCTCGGCGTCGTCCGCCTCCTCGGCGTCCTCGGCGTCGTCCGGATCGTCGGGCAGCTCCGCGTCGAGCAGCTTCGGCGGGACCTCGGCGAGCAGCGGCAGCTCCGCGTCGAGCGCTTCCTCGGCTTCGAGCGCGAGCAGCGCCTCGAGCGCAAGCTCGAGCGGCGGCACGTCGAGCTCGACCGGCGGGACCCCGGTCCCGGCGCCGCCGATGATCCTGCTGTTCGGCGCGGGCGCGGCGGCTTTGTTCGCCCGCCACCGGCTGGCGCGCAAGCCGGCCTGACGGGCTCGCCAAGGCAAAAGAAAGGCCCCGCCGGTCCGCCCGGCGGGGCCTTTTTCATGCGCGCCGTATGCGCTTATCCGTGGGCGAGCAGAACCTTCTCGATATCGCGCACGGGCATGTTGGTAAGGTCCTTCGGGATTTCGGCGGCGAGGCGCTTCTCGACCTCCTTGTGATAATGCTTCCGGAGCTCGCCGAGCGTCTTGGGCGGCGCGACCACGACCAGCTGCTCGAAATCGTTCCTCAGCGCCCAGCGCTTGAGCATCTCGGCCGTGTCGTGCGCGAACCGGTCTTTCTCCAGCTGGTGGAAATCGGTTTCCTCATAGGCGCTGCGGCCGGGCCCCGGGCCGTGGCGGCTGCCCGCCTCGTCGGTCTTCAGGTCGACGTTCGCCGGCGCCTCATGCTCCCGGTTCCGCTCGACGATCAGCTGCGGATAGTCCGAATCGCCCTCGTTGCGGAAGAAGAGCATCTTCTCGCCGTCGGCGACGACGACGAAGCTGTTATGGGGAAGCCGCATCTCTTTCTCCTTCTGCTGCTTTGCCGGACCAACGCGCCGGGCGGCATGCGGGTTGCCCCCTTGCTCCCGCCCCGGCATATCCGGCTCGCGCCGGCCGCCGGCGCGAAGGAAGGAGCTTCACGGCTGATGCGCGAGCAGAGGCGCGGCCCGGATCACGTGCTGCTGCGGCGCAAGAGTCCGCTCCCCGTCTGGGCGCAGCTCGCCTGGCGCCTGGCGCTTGTCCTCGGGCTGCTCGCGTTCGCGATCGCGCTGCACTGGATCGAACGGGACGGCCTCAGGGACCATCATGACGGCGAGGTCGACTTCGTCGATGTCATCTATTTCACGATGATCAGCATCACCACCACCGGTTATGGCGATATCGTTCCCATCAGTGAGAATACGCGCCTGTTCGACGCCCTGGTGGTGACGCCGATCCGCATCTTCTTCGTGCTCATCTTCGTCGGAACCGCCTACACGTTCGTGCTGAGGCGCACCTGGGACAAATGGCGTATGGAACGGCTTCAAAGAACTCTTTGCGACCACATCATCGTCGCGGGCGCGGGCACCAGCGGGTCGGAAGCGGTCGACGAGCTCATCGCGCGCGGCACCCAAGCGGGCCGGATCGTCGTGATCGACTGCGAAAAGGAAGCGCTGGAGCGGGCGGAGTCGCTGGGCTGCCTCGTCCTCGAAGCCGACGCGACGCGCGACAGGACTCTCCAGGAAGTCCGCATCCAGACCGCTTCGGCGATGATCGTCACGGCGGGGCGCGACGACACGTCGATCCTGATCACCCTCACCGCGCGCCACCTCGCGTCGCAGCTTCCGATCAGCATCGCGGTCCGCAACGAGGACAATGAGCTGCTCGCCCGCCAGGCCGGCGCGACGACCGTGATCAATCCGGTGAGCTTCGCCGGGCTGCTGCTGGCAAGCTCGACGCACGGCGCCCACATCGCCGATTACCTCGCGGACCTGGCCTCGAGCTCGGGCGGGGTCCGCCTCTCGGAGCGGCCGGTCCGCGATGAGGAGTGCGGCAAGCCGCTCTCCGCGCTCACCCAGGGGCTCGGGGTTCGCTTCTATCGCGGCGGCGTGCCCCACGGCTATTGGGAGGCCGAAGCGGCGTCGCTCCAGCCGGGCGACGTCATCGTCGAAATCGTGCCTACGACGGAGAAGGAAGGCGGCCTCGCCGCCGACCCCGCCGCGAAGATCTAGATCCGCACCTGGCTGCCGACCTCGACGACGCGGTTGATCGGCAGCGCGAAGAACTCCATCGGGGATTCGGCGTTGCGCATCATCCAGGCGAACAATTTCTCGCGCCACAGCGCCATCCCCCGCATCTCCGACGAGAGCAGGGTCTGGCGCGAGAGGAAGAAGCTCGTGTCCATCATCTTGAACGGGAAGCCGCAATTGCTCACGCCCTCGAGCGCGGTCGGGACGTTCATCTCCTCCATGAAGCCGAACCTGAGCACGATCCGGTAGAAGCCCTCGCCTAGATCCTCGACGCGGCAGCGTTTGTCGGGGTCGACCGTCGGCACGTCCTGGATGTCGACGGTGAGGAATATGCAGCGCTCGTGGAGCACCTTGTTGTGCTTGAGATTGTGGAGCAGCGCGTGCGGCACCCCGTCCGACTGCGAGGTCATGAACACCGCCGTGCCGGGGACGCGGATCGCCGACCTGGTCGCCGACTTGATGAACAGCTGGAGCGGGATCTCCCCTTCCCGAAGCTGCTTCTTGAGCAGCTTGCGCCCGGTCGCCCAGGTGGTGAGAAGCGCGAAGGCGATGAGCCCGATCAGCAGCGGGAACCAGCCGCCGTCGGGCACCTTGAGCAGGTTCGCCGCGAAATAAGCGGCATCGACCAGGAAGAAGAGGGCGAGCAGGCTACCCGCCAGCCAACGGTTCCACCGCCACAGCGAGAACAGGACGACGGCGAGCAGGCAGGTGTCGATGAACATCGCACCTGTGACGGCGATCCCGTAGGCGGCGGTGAGGTTAGAGGAATTCTTGAAGACGAGGACGAGCGCGATCACCATCACCATCAGGGCCCAGTTGATCGCGGGGATGTAGATCTGGCTGTAGGCCGCGGCGCTGGTGTGGGTGATCCTGAGGCGTGGGATGAAGCCGAGGTGGATCGCCTGCTGCGTCACCGAGAAGGCGCCGGAGATGACCGCCTGCGATGCGATCACGGTCGCTGCCGTGGCAATGACGACGAGCGGCAGGCGGAACCATTCGGGCGCGAGGAGGAAGAATGTGCTCGCGGTTTCCGGCGGGCCGTTCATCATCCCCGGATTGGCGAGCAGCAGCGCCCCCTGGCCGAGATAGTTGATCATGATCGCGGGGAGCACGAAGTAGATCCAGCCGACCTTGATCGGCCGCCGCCCGAAATGACCCATGTCGGCATAGAGCGCCTCGGCGCCGGTCACCGCGAGGACGACGGAGCCGAGCGAAACGAAAGCCATGAACGGCCCGTCGAGGAAGAAGCGGACCGCATAATGCGGGGACAGCGCGACCATGATCGAGGGATCGTCGAATATGCTGGCAGCGCCGAGCACGGTCAGGGTGAGGAAATAGACGCTGATCACTGGCCCGAACAGCGCGCCCACGGCTGCCGTTCCCCGCCGCTGGATCGCGAACAAGGCCACGAGGATGCCGATGGCGATCGGAATCACCCATTCGGCGAGGCCCGCTTCGACGACGACCAGCCCCTCGACCGCCGACAGCACCGACACCGCCGGGGTGATCATGCTGTCGCCATAGAAGAGCGCGCAGGCGAAGACCCCGAGCAGGATGATGCCGGGGCCCCAGCGCGCCCCTTCGGTCTTGCGTGCGATCAGGGCGAGCAAGGCGAGCGAGCCACCTTCGCCCTTGTTGTCGGCGCGCATCAGGATGGTGACGTATTTCAGCGTCACCACGATCATCATCGACCAGAAGATGAGGCTCAGCACGCCGAGCACATGCAGACGGTCGACGGGCAATGGATGGTGCCCGGCGAAGGTCTCGCGGAAGGCATAGAGGGGCGAAGTGCCGATATCGCCGAAGACGATGCCGATCGCGCCGACGGCGAGCGTGATCAGGCCCGCCTTAGGGTGATGATGACCGTCGGACTGGAGCTGGCCGTCGCGAACGTCGGGCAGAGTCCCGCCGGCGTGGACGTCTCCTTGCTGGTCCGTCTCGGTCACTTAGAACAGCGCCTCCGCCGCGCCCCGATCGGGCCGGACGGCGCACTAGTGGAAGGCGGGGCGCGCTTCAAGCGGGCGCAGGCCGGCGGGTCCGCTATCGCGGCACTGCCGGTGCGGTCTGCGGTGTTTCGGTCGGCCCGGCGATCCGGGGCCAGCCGTCGCGCCAGACGATGCGGTCGATGAGCAACACCCGCCGGGTGTTGATCTCCGCCGTGGGCAGGGTGCGCGGCTGCCGCGCGTCGACGGCGTGGTAGAGGATCCAGTCCCGGCCGCGCGCGTCGCGGATGACGCTGTTGTGGCCCGGGCCGATCCATATTCCGCGGCGCTCGAGCAGGACGCCGCTTCCTTCCAGTACCTCGAAGGGCCCGGTCGCGCTTCGCGAGCGCGCAACCATGACCGCATAATGGACGCCCGGCCCGCAGCAATTGTCGCCCGAGAAGAAGAGATAATGATAAGGCGCGCGCCAGACGACCCAGGCGCCTTCGACGAGCCGGCGATAATTGGCCGGGCTGTCGGTCGCGTCGACGCCGACCAGGTCGATCGGCCGGCTCCCCGCGGCGAAGGAGATCCGGTCCTCGGCCAGCTCCTGCACCTTGATCGGACCGAAGCCGGACCCCCAGTAGAGCAGCCGCCGCCCGCTGCGCGGATCGTCATACGACATCGGATCGATGTTGACGAAGCCCGGCCCGCACTGGAGCGGCCGGCCGATGTCGGTGAACGGTCCCTCCGGCCGGCTGGCGGTCGCGACGGCGAGGCACAGGCCGCGGGACGGGTCGGTCAGCGCGGCGTCGGGCTTGGCCGAATAATAAAGGAAGTATCGCCCCCCATGCTCGGCGACGTGCGGCGCCCAGAAATCCTGGGTCCGCGAGGCCCAGGCCGGCTTGACCGGAAGCGCGTCGCCGAGATGCTCCCAGCGGACGAGATCGCGCGACCGGGCGACCTGGATGTTGAACGTCCGCCCGTCGGCGCGCGTGGTCTGGGTGGCATAAGCGTAATAAGAACCGTCCGGCGCCCGCAGCACGGCGGGATCGGGGAAGTCCTCGGCCAAGACGGGATTGGTGTAGGAGGCGCCGGATTCGCTCGCCGGCCGGACACCGGCGCAGCCGAACAGGAGAAACGCCGCAAGTACGGCCGCAAGCTTGCCCATCCCGCTTTGTCGCACCTGAGGCCCGCCGCCGCAACCGGGGCCTTTCGCCGCACCGCCCGGCTCGGCTAGAATGGCGGGACGCTGGGGGACCTCGTTTCGAGATGGCGACTGCATCACCGCCGCTGATTGCCGCCGAGGGCGCCGGGGCTCCGGCGCGGCGCCGGCTGGTGCCGAAGCTGTTCCGGCCGCCGCCGCGCTTCGCGCCCGAGCTCGAGGCCGCGTTCGAGGCCGACGCCGCGGCGCGGTCCGCCGGCGCGCGCCGGGCCGCTCTGGTCCTCGTCCTGCTGGTCTGGGTCGCCTATTTCGGCTGGGACGTCTTCCACAGCTACCGCAACAAGGAGATGCGCCAGTTCCTCGCCGAGATCTTCGCGCTGCGAGGCGTCGGCGCGGCGTGGATCGGCCTCTCCTTCCTGGCCTTGGCGCGGCGCGAGCTCAGCGCGCGCGTCACCGACTTCATCCTCGCCGCCTGCCTCTCGGTGCTCTACGTCCTCGCCTTGCTGATGGTGGCGGAGACGCCCTTCCCCTATAATTATCAATTCTACTTCATCTGCCTGCCGCTGATCATGATGTTCATGTTCGGGCTGTTCGGCACCCGCTCGCGCACCCTCTACGGCCTCGCCGCCTTCGCGATCGCGGCCAGCTTCGCGGTGCTGCCCTTCGCCCAGACGCTCGAATGGAACCCCGGGGCCGGCAAGACCTTCGACTACTTCCTGTTCCAGTCCTGGAACTATTATTTCCTCGCCTCGATCCTCTACCTCGTCTCGTTCGCGACGATTGCCTGCGCGGTCGCCGTGGAGCGCGAGCGGGCGGCGCGGGAGGTCTTCGCCCGCGAGCACGAGCTCGAGGGGCTGAACCAGGCCCTGCGCGATTCCGAGCGCGACACGCAGGCCAAGACGGCGGCCCTGGTCAAGGTCAAGGACGAGCTCAGGGCGCTGGCCGAGCGGCAGAACGTCGCCAAATCGAAGTTCCTCGCCGACGCCGCGCACGACCTCCGCCAGCCGATGCAGGCGCTGACCACCTTGCTCGCGGCGGCGCGGCACGCGCTGGAGCGCGGCGACGCCGCGAAGTCGACCGAGCTGCTCGCGCTCGCCGACGATGCGTCGCGGCTGACACGGACCTCGTTCAATGCCGTGCTGGAAATCTCGCGCCTCGAATCCGGCTTCGTCTCGGCGGATTATTCGGTGTTCGATCTCGCGGCGCTGGTCGAGGAAGCGGTGGCGCCCTGCCTCACCTTCGCCGAGGAGAGGGGCGTCGAGGTCCGCCTGCGCGCGCCGCGCGGCCGCGTCCTCGTCCGCAGCGACCGCCATCTGCTCAGCCGCATTGCGGGCAATCTCGTTTCCAACGCGATCAAATATGGCGACCCGGCCAAGCAGCGCCGCGCCGTCATCGTCGGCATCGTCGCGCTCGGCAGCCGGGCGCGGATCGACGTCGTCGACAACGGCGTCGGCATCGCCGAGGCCGATTGGCCCAAGGTGTTCCAGCCGTTCGTCCAGCTCGGCAATCCCGAGCGCGACCGCGAGAAGGGAGTCGGCCTCGGCCTCTCGATCGTCAACGCGATCATGCCGCTCCTCTCGGAGCATCGGCTCGACATGCGGTCCCGGCAAGGAAGGGGGACGCGCTTCTCGCTCGAGGTCCCGCTCGCGGGCGACGATGCCGCCGCGGCCGACGCTGCCCCCGCTCTCTCCACGGAGGCGGCGCCGGACGTCGCGGGAACCTACGTCCTCTACGTCGAGGACGACCCGCTGGTGCGGCGAGCGACCGGCGCGCTCTTCGAGAGCCGACAGATCCTCTACGAGGCCTACGCCTCCTTCGCGGAGCTCGCCGCCGCGCTCCCCTCGCTCGAGCGCACGCCCGACCTCGTCATCACCGACTATCGCCTGCCCGACGGCCGCACCGCGCGCGACGTGGCGCGCGCCACCGCCAAGGCGTTCGACGGCCCGCTTCCCTTGCTCGTCGTGACCGGCGAGATGGGCGCGATCGGCGGCGGCAAATGGCTCGGCTCGGGGCGGGTCCTGAGAAAGCCGGTCGCGCCCGAGATGCTGGTCGCGCAGATCAGCGCGCTTGCGCCGCCGCCGGAGCAGGGTGCGGCTCGGGCCGCGGAATGACGATGCCGCGGCGCGAGACCTCGATCAGCAGCTCGGTCCGCCGCGCCACCTTGAAGAGCCGGAACAGCCGCGGGAGATAGTCCTTGCGCACCGTCCCCTCCTCGATCCCCATGTTCCGGGCGATCGACTTGTTGGGAAGGCCCTGGCAGACATAATAGAGCACTTCGAGCGCGCGGCCGCTGATCCCCAGCGCGTCCGCCGGGACCGGCGCAGGCGGCGCGGAGGCGGCCGGCGTGAAGCCGCCGCGGCCGAGCACGTTGGCCGGCAGGAAGATGCTCCCCTGGAAGACGGTGTCGAGCGCGCGGCGGAACAGCCCTTCGCTGTCCATGTCCTTGAGGATATAGCCGGAGGCGCCTTCGTTGAGGCACTCCATCACCACCTCCTTCTCGGAGCGGCCCGAGAGCATGATCGCGCGGGTGTCGAGCTCGCGCGCGCGCAGCCAGCGAAGGAAATCGAGCCCGGAGCGGCCGCCCTTGAGATCGATGTCGAGGAAGGCGATGTCGAAACGCTCCGCTTCGACCCGCCCCACGGCCTCGTCGTAAGTCGCGGCCTCGCGGATCTCGGCGCGCGGCTCGCTGATCTGGATGAGCTCGCGCAACCCCGCGCGGACCAGGGCCTGGTCCTCGAGCAGGAGGATGGTGATCGCGGACTGCCCCATGTCACGAGCGTAGCGGGGCGCCGCCGCCGCCGCCACCCGACAAGTGTCGGATCGCGGCAAGCCGACACCTGTCGGGCGCCGCTTCCGACACAAGCGGGAATGACCGCGCCCGTAACGATGGGCCACAAGCCCGGCATCGGACCGGCGCCTCGCCGGCCGCAAGCAGGGAGACACGAAATGACCATTTCCACCACCTTCGCCCGTACCGCTTTCTCGCTCGCCGCCGTCGCCGCGGCCGCGCTCGCCACGCCCTCCGCGGCCCAGCGCAGCGCCGACGGGCTCGACCGCCGCGTCCAGATCGAGAACCGCTCCAGCCAGGCGATCCTCTACGTGCGCGGCTCGCCGACCTCCGACCCGAGCTTCGGCCCGGATCGCATCCCCGACCGCGTCGTCGGCAGCGGGCAGAGCACGGTGGTCGATTTCGACAACGGCACCCGCCACTGCCAGTACGACCTGCGCGTGACGCTGGCCGACGGCTCCAACATCGACCGGATGAACGTCAACGTCTGCCGGGTCAGCCGCTGGACGATCGCCGATCGCTCGAACCAGCTGCACTGATGCGGCGCGGGGGCGGGAGGGGCGCGGGTGCGGCCCTCCCGCTTCGCCCGAAAGCGCAGTCGGCGCCCGCTTTGCTTTGCCGGATTTCGCGATTTGGAGTAAGCGACTCGGCGGGGGATGGGAGAGGGTCGCCTTGGGCGACACCCTCGGCGAAACGCCTCGGCAACGAGGCGTTTCGTTTTTCGGGAACCCTTTCCAAAATCGCACGTTCAAGCCGCATCCCCCCCAGGAGATCGGCTCCCCCCCCCCGCCGATCTCCCCAAGCCCCGGCCGGAAACGGCTGGGGCTTTTTCTTTGGGGCGAGACCGCGGCGGCCGCGCGGGCCGGCACTGGATATTTTGACCTCAGCGCCCTATCTCGCGCGCATTCCATGGCACTCCAGCTCCCCTCCCCGCCCAAGGTCGGCATGGTTTCGCTCGGCTGCCCGAAGGCGCTGGTCGATTCCGAGCGCATTCTCACCAAGCTGCGCTCCGACGGCTATGCGCTCTCGCCCGATTACGACGAGGCGGACGTGGTGCTGGTCAACACCTGCGGCTTCCTCGATTCCGCCAAGGAGGAGAGCCTGGCGGCGATCGGGGAGGCGATTGCCGAAAACGGTCGGGTGATCGTCACCGGCTGCATGGGCAAGGACGCCGATGCCATCCGCCGGCGCTTCCCCGGAGTGCTCGCCGTGACCGGCCCGGCCCAATACGAGCAGGTGGTGGGCGCGGTCCACGAAGCGGCGCCGATGCCGCCCAACGCCTTCCTGAACCTGGTCCCGGAGGGCGGGCTCAAGCTCACGCCGCGCCACTACAGCTATCTGAAGATTTCCGAAGGCTGCAACCACCGCTGCAGCTTCTGCATCATCCCCAGCCTGCGCGGCGACCTCGTCAGCCGGCGCCCGGACGCGATCCTGCGCGAAGCGGAAAAGCTGATCGCCGCCGGCACGAAGGAGCTGCTGGTCATCAGCCAGGACACTTCGGCCTACGGCGTCGACCTTCGCCACGCGTCCTGGCCCTGGAAGGGCGGCGAAGTGCGCGCCCACATGACCGATCTCGCCCGCGAGCTCGGCCGGCTCGGCACGCCAAGGGACAAGGTCTGGGTCCGCCTCCATTATGTCTATCCCTATCCGCACGTCGACCGGGTCATCCCCCTGATGGCCGAGGGGCTGGTTCTCCCCTATCTCGACATTCCCTTCCAGCACGCCAGCCGAAAGGTGCTGAAGGCGATGCGCAGGCCGGCGAACGAAGCCAAAGTGCTCGAGCGGCTCGGGGCATGGCGGGCCATCTGCCCCGACATCGCGATCCGCTCGTCGTTCGTCGTCGGCTTTCCCGGCGAGACGGAGGAGGATTTCCAATACCTGCTCGCCTGGCTCGACGAGGCGCAGCTGGACCGCGTCGGCGCGTTTCGCTTCGAGCCCGTCCAGGGCGCCGCCGCCAACGACCTCCCGGGAGCCGTCCCCGAGGAGGTCAAGGAAGAGCGCTATGCCCGCATCATGGAAAAGACGGCGGCGATCTCGGCGGCGAAGCTCCAGGCGAAGGTCGGCCGGACGGTCGACGTGATCGTCGACCTCGCCGACGGAGAAGGCGGCGCCACCGGCCGCTCCAAGGCCGACGCGCCGGAGATAGACGGCGAAGTCCACCTCCGCGACTCATCCCATCTGAAGCAGGGCGATATCGTCCCCGTCCTGATCGAGGAGGCCGACGAGCACGATCTCTACGGCGTGCCCCTCGCCCGTGACGGACGGCGCCCTCGATAGAGCGCCGCCCGCTTGGCCGGCTAGCGCCTCTTTTGCGCGAGGCTTCCGACCGCGTCGACCAGCCAGCTCGCGGCAACCCCGCCGAGGAAGCCGAGGACGACCGGCGCCAAAAGCGAACCTTCGCGGCCGAGATCGGGGCCAATGACGACCCAGGCGACGGCGCCGCCTGCGCCGGAAATCAGGCCGCCGACGAAGTCCCAGGGTTCCGGACCCGGTCTCCAGGGTTCCGGATGCGGGCTCCCCTCGTCGCGCAGGGGCGGCGGAGGCGGTGGCCAGGGCCACCACCATTTCTTCCTCCACCATCTTGGGAACGGCCACCAATCGGGGCAAAGGCCGGCAAGAAACGCAACGACGATCTCCATGATTCCCTCCACGGAAGCTTCGATGGAACAATGTCGAACGCGATGCGCGATGATATCAGTTGTCAGGAGCGCCGTAAAGTTCGCGCTCGTGACTGATTCGCATTTGGTCCGAATGAATTTTCATCGGACACGGTGGCCGGGGCGCGTTGGAGAGCGCGACAAAGTCCCCGCCTTCAACTGACGAAATCCCTGGGTGAGGGAGCGTTCAGCGCCGCGGGCGCGATCTACCCGCCGGTCAGCTGCCGCTCCAGGTGAAAGACGTCCGGATCCGGTACCAGGCCGGGGCCGCACCGCCGGGGCCCTGCAGATGGCCGGGGAGATGACGGCGATAGAGGCGCTCGACATAGGATTCGAGCCGCGCGCATTCATGGTCCTCCGGGACGATATCGAGCAATTCGCCGCTCGGGCCGATGAGCAGGAGCGAATCGATCGAAACGCCGCGGGTTCCCGGAGCGGTCTCGTCGAAGCGGCACTGGCGCCGCCTCTCCATCTCGATCACCGGCAAGGTCACCCGCTCGTTCATCCCGGTCTCGCTCGTATAGGCGACTTCCGGCACGGTGCTCCAGTCGGCGGGCACGGCCGGGCGTTCCGGCGCCTGGGCCAGCGTCAGCAGAAGTGCCGCGAGAACTTGCATGATGGTCCCTTTCCTTCCCTGCCCGCCGCCGTCCTTCGGCGCGATGTGCGCACCTCATGACACAGGTTTCGCCGTTGCTCCAGCCTCTGATTTTTTCCCCATGTCCTTGATTAAGCGGGATTCGCCGGCTGCGCCTTTGCTTCCGCGGCAGCGCGCAGCCGCTTGCGCAAGGCGAAATAGAGCAAGGCGAAGGCCGGGATCGCGAAAGTCAGGAACCATGGCCCGTACAGGTTCGGCTGGACGGCGCCTGCGCTCAGGACGTGGAAGGAAATGGGGAAGACCCCGGTCTGCCCGGTCGTCCAGTTCATCGTGAAGCCGACGAAGCCGACGAGGCAGCCCAATGTCCAGAGAGGTCGCCTGCGGATCCGCGGACCGCGCCAGATCGAAACGATGGCCGCGACGCAGACCAGCGGCATCGCGATGCACACAAGCAGCCAGAGCCAATGAAGCGGCGACTTGCCGGAGAGGGTGAATGCATGCTCCGCTCCGGGCCGTGACGCGAAGGGAGTCACGTTCCAGGCGACCACCCGCGCCGGTCCCTCGACTTGCCGGGTCTCGACCGCAGCCAGGTACCAACGGCCCCCGCCGAAGCCTTCGATCACGATCCGCTTCAAGACGGTTGTGACGGGGCCTGCGTAAATGGTGTGCATGTTCACGCCGGTCACGCGCCAGCGCACCTGACCGGGGGGGAAGACCGCGCGCGCCTGGGGGAGGACGGGCTCGGTGTGCCGCCACGCTTCGGCCTCCAGCCGCGATTCCAGAAATGCTCTGTCGCCGGTTCGGATGGCTTCGACGAACCGTATCGTCTGGGCACGCTCCTCGTCGGTCGTCAGCCACCGGATCATCCGCTCCCGCGTGCACCCGCCAAGAAGGACGGCGCAGAGAACGAGCAGCATCGGCAACAGGCGTTTCTGCAATCGAGCCTCCGGACCTTGTCCCTGCAAGCTCGCTTAATGCGGCTCGATTGGCTAGTGCCGCCGCCATGACCGACCTGTCCCCCCTCCTCCAGCCCGACAAGGGTCAGGCTGCAATTCCGCTCGTGCTGGTCGACAAAGCGGGCTTCGAGGCCTGGCTGAAAAGGCAACCGGCGGCGGTGCGCAACGCGGTCGCCGCGCAGGGCTTTCGCGGCGAGGGCTTCCAGCTCGCTTTCCTGCCCGGCAACCGGGATTCCTGGTCGGCCTTGCTCGGCGTCGCCAATGTCGAGGAGCTCAGCCCCTGGTGCCTCGCCAAGGCGGCCGAGGCGCTTCCGGAAGGGACGTACCGCGTCGAGGCCCGCAGTCCCGGGCCGGCGGCGCTCGGCTGGCTGCTCGGCCAGTACCGCTTCGCCCGTTACAAGGAAGAGAAGGCGCCCAAGGGACCGCGGGTGCTGCTGACGGACCGGCCGGCGGCGATCGAGGAGCATCTGGCGCTCGCCGAGGCGACCTTCCTGGTCCGGGACCTCGTCAACACGCCGACCGAGGATCTCGGCCCGAAGCAGCTCGAAGAGGCGGCGGCGGCGCTGGCGCGTGAGCTCAAGGCGGAGATCAAGGTCACTGCCGGCGCCGAGCTCGAGAGCGGATATCCGATGGTCGCGGCCGTCGGGCGCGCCGCCGCGCCGGACCGGGCACCGCGCATGATCGAGCTGAGATGGGGCGACCGGCGGCACCCCAAGCTGGCCATAATCGGCAAGGGCGTCTGCTTCGATTCGGGCGGCCTCGACATCAAGTCCGCCGACGGCATGCGGCTGATGAAGAAGGACATGGGGGGCGCCGCCCACGCGCTTGCGCTGGCCCGGCTCGTCATCGCCCGCAAGCTCCCCGTACGGCTGCACGTGCTCGTGCCGGCCGTCGAAAACGCCATCTCCGCCGCCGCCTTCCGCCCGGGCGACGTGCTGAGAAGCCGCAAGGGTCTCACCGTCGAGATCGGCAACACCGACGCCGAGGGCCGCCTGATTCTCGCCGACGCACTGGCGCGGGCCGCCGAGGAGGAGCCCGGGATGATCCTCGACTTCGCGACGCTGACCGGCGCCGCGCGGGTCGCGCTCGGGCCGGACCTCCCGGCGCTGTTCGCGAACGACGACTCGCTCGCCGACGCGATGCTCGCGAGCGGGACCGGGGTCTCGGACCCTTTATGGCGGATGCCGCTCTGGAAACATTATGAGGAGATGCTCTCCTCGGACATCGCCGACCTTGGGAATATGGGCGAGGGCGGCATGGCGGGGGCGGTGACGGCGGCGCTTTTCCTCCAGAAGTTCGTGCCCGACGGCGTCCCCTGGGCGCATCTCGACACCTTCGCGTGGCGCAGCGCAGCCCGGCCGGGCCGGCCGAAAGGCGGCGACGCGCTCGGTCTTCGCGCCGCCTTCGAGATGCTCAAGGCCCGCTACGGCGGCTGAGCGGCGCGTTTTTGCGCTGAATTCTCAATAAAGTGCGAAACGAAACGCGACCTGACTGGTTGTAGCTCCGAAACGTAGCTTCGAAGAGATCGGAGAAGACGGCCGTGTCCGACCGAGCGCTCAGAAGCTGGATGCAGACGCTGATCCGCTACGTCCGCTCCGGCCAGCCAGACCTTACCAACCGCCAGATGGCGCTGATGCTCCTGGTCTATCTCACTCCGGGCCCCCATACCGTCCGCGGCCTCGCGCACGTCCTCGGCGTCTCGAAGCCGGTCATCACCCGCGCCTTGAACACGCTCGGTGCGCTCGGCTATCTCCGCCGGGTTCGCGACGAGGCGGACCGACGCAACGTCTTCGTTGCCAAGACCAGCACTGGACAGGATTTCCTTGACAGCTTCGAACGCAATCTCGAGCAGGACGGCGCGCCGCGGAAGTCCCCGCGCGAGCGGGGCTTCATCCTCCAGCACGGGTGACCGTTTCGAGCTCGGGCGGTCCAGCGGCAGCCTGGACCCGCGCATCCACGCCTACCGGAGCGACATCGCCGACATCGCCCTCGCCGGGCGGATCATCGCGCCCCATTATGCGCGGCCGCTGATCCGCGCCTGCGGGCCGCATCCGACCGACCTGCGCGATGCCCCCGTCGACGAGGGCGAGGCCGTCTCCGAGCTGCTGCCGGGCGAAGAGTTCGCGGTGCTCGAATATTCGGGCGGCCGCGCCTGGGGCTATTGCGTCGCCGACCATCGGGTCGGCTATGTCGAGGCGATCGCGCTGACCCATGCGGTCGAGCCCACCCACATCGTCTGCGAGCTTTCGGCCCCGATCCATCCGGAGGGTGCGGTCGCCTCGCCGGAGCTGTGCCGCCTTCCGATGGGCGCGCGGCTTCACGGGGAGGAGCGCGGCCCCTGCCTCGCGACCGAGATCGGCAGCGTGCCGCTCTGCTATCTGCGGCGGAGCGGCGAGTTCGAGAGCGACCCGGTCGCAGTCGCCGAACGGTTGCTGCGGACGCCCTATCGGCAGGGGGGGCGCACCGCCCGCGGCATCGATTGCTCCGGCCTCGCCCAACTCGCTTTCGGCCTGTGCGGCCTGCCTTTGCCGCGCGAAAGCGACCAGCAGGGCGCCCTCGGGGAGGCCGTTCGCGAAGGCGAGCGGCTCCAGCGCGGCGACCTCGTCATCTCCGGCGACCATGTCGCGCTCGCGGTCAGCAACGATCTCGTCATCCATGTCGGGCTGGAGACGAAGCAGGTGACCATCGAGCCGCTCGCCGCCGCGCGTCAGGAGGGGCACAATATCCGCGTCCGGCGGCTCGGCGTCTTTGTCTAACGCGCGGGCTGCGGCCCCTGCTGCTGTCGGCGCAGGCGTTCCTCGCGGATCTGCCGCCAGCGCTGGTGGTTGCGGTTGTGCTCCTCGAGGGTGTTCGCGAAGATGTGGCCGCCGGTGCCGTCGGCGACGAAATAGAGCGCCTGCGTCTCTGCCGGGTTGAGCACCGCAGCGATCGACTCCCGCCCCGGATTGGCGATCGGCCCGACCGGCAGGCCGACGCGCGTATAGGTATTGTAGCCGTTGACGGCATCGATCTCCGACCGCCGGATCGGGCGGCCGAGCGGACGCCCCCGTGTGATCGGATAGATGATCGTCGGATCGGCATCGAGCTTCATGCCGCGTCTCAGTCGGTTCGAATAAACGCCCGCGACCATTCGCCTTTCGCTCGCCTTTGCGGTCTCCTTCTCGACGATCGAGGCGAGGATCACCGCTTCCTGCGGCGTCGACACCACCGAGTTCGGGCCGCGCCGGGGCCAGAGTCGCGCAAGCTCTTCGCGCATCGCCCGCTGCATTCGTGCGAGCACCGCCGCCCGCGTCTCGCCGCGGCGATAAGCGTAGCTGTTGGGCAGCACCGAACCCTCTTCCGGCACCGCCACCGGACCGGTCAGGAACGGCGCCGCCATCAGCCGCTCGTGGACCAGCACCGAGGGCATCCCCTCCGGTACCGTCACCAGCCTCTGCACCGGCCGGCCGTGCTGGAGGATGTCGAGGATCGCGGCGCCGCTTGCGCCGGCGGGGATCTCGAACTCCCCGGCCTGGATCGGTTCCGGCGAGCCGAGGAGGCGCGCGAGGCGGCGATAGGTAGCGGGCCCGGTGCGGATCAGCCCCTGGCGCGAAAGCTGCTCGGCGACGTCGGCGACGCTCGCTCCCTGCTCGACGACGATCGTCTTCGCCTCGCCCGACGGTCCGCTGCCGGCCCACATCGACCAATAAGCCCAGCCGGCGAGCAGCGCACCGAGCGCGAAGGCGATCAGGATCAGCCGCTTCATCGCCGCGGCCCCAGGCTCAGAGCGCCTTCATCACCAGGCTGGCATTGGTGCCGCCGAAGCCGAAGCTGTTGTTCAGCACTGCCTTCACCTCCCGCTCCTTGGCGACATGCGGGACGAGGTCCACGCCCTCCGTCCCCTCGTCCGGATTGTCGAGGTTCAACGTGGGTGGCACGATCTGGTCGCGGATCGCCAGGATGCAGAAGATCGCTTCGACCGCGCCCGCGCCCCCCAGCAAGTGACCGATCGCCGATTTGGTGGAGCTCATCGACACCTTGCCGATGGCATTGCCGAACAGCCTGCGGACCGCGCTCAGCTCGATCGTGTCGGCCATGGTCGAGGTGCCGTGCGCGTTGATATAATCTATGTCGGCCGGGGTCATGGCCGCCTTCTTCAGAGCCATTTCCATCGCACGGTAGGCGCCGGATCCTTCCGGGTGCGGAGCGGTGACGTGATAGGCGTCGCCGGACAGGCCGTAGCCGACCACCTCGGCGTAGATTTTCGCGCCGCGCGCCTTGGCGTGCTCATATTCCTCGAGCACGACGACGCCCGCGCCCTCGCCCATGACGAAGCCGTCGCGGTCCTGGTCATAGGGCCGGCTCGCCTGTTCGGGCCGGTCGTTGAAGCTCGAATTCAGCGCACGGGCCTGGGCGAAGCCGGCGATGCCGATCGGGCAGACGGTCGCCTCGGCGCCGCCCGCCAGCATGATGTCGGCATCATCGTCACGGATCATCCGCGCCGCATCGCCGATCGAATGCGCGCCGGTCGAGCAGGCTGTCACGACCGCGTGGTTCGGACCCATCAGCCCGTATTTGATCGAGACCTGGCCCGAAATGAGATTGATGAGGCGGCCATGCACGAAGTGCGGCGACACCCGCCCCGGCCCTTTCTCGTGCAGCACGAGGCTTTCGCTTTCGATCCCCGGCAACCCGCCGATGCCGGAGCCTATCGAACAACCGGCGCGCAGGCGCGTCGCCTCGTCCATATCCGACAGGCCGGCGTCCTCGATCGCCTGCCCGGCCGCATCCAGACCGTAGACGATGAAGAGATCGACCTGCCGCTGCGTCTTGTGGTCGACGCGCTTGTCGGGATCGAAGCCATATTCGTGATCGGCCGGCTTCACTTCGCACGCGATCGTGCATTTCTGGTCGCTGGCGTCGAACCTGGTGATCGGCCCGGCGCCGCTTTTCGAAGCGAGGATGTTCTTCCAGCTGGTCTCGACATCGCCGCCGAGCGGCGAGACCATACCGAGACCGGTGACGACGACACGGCGCATTTCAAACTCCTTGGGTCGGACAGGCAAACGGCCCCCCGGCCGAGGACGGGGAGCCGCTATGTCAAGACCGGCTCGATCATCGCTCGGCCGGCTTCCGGACCGGCCTCAGGCCTTGTTGTTGTCGATATATTCAATGGCGTCGCGGACGGTAGTGATCTTTTCGGCAGCGTCGTCCGGAATCTCGACCCCGAACTCCTCCTCGAACGCCATCACCAGCTCGACGATGTCGAGGCTGTCGGCACCGAGATCGTCGATGAAGCTCGCATCCTCGGTCACCTTGTCGGCCTCGACGCCGAGATGCTCGACGACGATTTTCTTCACCCGATCGGCGGTCTCGCTCATGGTCACCTTCCTCCTGTTCGTCTTTGTGCAGTGCCCTAGCCGCATGGCCGGGCCTCGCGCAAGTGGCGCGCGGCAGACCAGTGCGAAGGCGCGGGCGCCGCTTACTGGACCGCGAAATCGGCGCGGCTGGTTTCGACCGCCGCCCGGTACTGCAGGAACATGCCGAGCAGCTCGGCCGTGTCGTCGCGCTCGTCCGCCTCTAGGCGCTGCCGCGTCGCGGGATCGAGGCGGTTGTAGAAGGCGACCATCGCTTCGGGCGCGGTGTCCGTCCGCGAGGCGGCGATCGTCCCGGGGTCCGCGAGCAGCCGCTGCTCGATCGCGGCGACGTCGACCCCGCGCTCCTCCAGCGAGGCGCGCGTCTGGCGCTGGCCGATGAAGGCGAGGTTGTAGACGATCGAAAAGCGGGCGGCGCCGGGCGACCAGCCATGCCGCGAGACGCAGCCGTCGACGCTGCGATAGAAGACCTGCATCGCCGGCTCGGTCGGCTGTCCCTGGCGCCGCACATGGTCGAGGAGCCCCTCGCGCTCCCCCGCGCTGAGCGCGTCGGCGGGACAGGTGATCTGGGCGGGGTCGGCGGCGTCGGCCGGGAGGGCGAGGCCGGCCGCCGCAATCAGAACGAAGGACAGGTGCCAGGGCCGCATGAAAGCTCCTTTCGGGGTCCGGCCCAGCCTAGACCGGGCGAAGCGCGCCGCCAAGCGCTCAGAACATGCCGCCGTTGACGTGGATCGTCTGGCCGGTGACGTAGCCCGCCTCGCGGCTGGCGAGGAACACGGCGGCGGCGCCGATATCCTCTCCGGCGCCGAGCCGGCCGGCGGGAACCCGCGCGAGCAAGGCCTCTTTCTGCGCGTCCGGTAGCACGTCGGTCATCGCCGACTGGATGAAGCCCGGCGCGATGCAGTTGACGGTGATGTTGCGCGTCGCGACCTCGAGGGCGAGCGCCTTCGACATGCCGACCAGGCCGGCCTTGGAGGCAGCGTAATTGGCTTGGCCCGCATTGCCGGTCGAGCCGACCACCGAGGTGATCGAGACGATCCGCCCGTGGCGGGCGCGCATCATCGGCTTCAGCGCCGCCCGGGCGAGCCGGAACGCGGCCTCGAGGTTGATCCGGATGACGTCGGACCATTCCTCGTCCTTCATCCGCATGGCGAGATTGTCGCGCGTGACGCCGGCGTTGTTGACGAGGATATCGAGCTTCCCGAGAGCCTCCACGGCCCGCGGCACGAGCCCGTCCACCGCCTCGGCGTCGGAGAGGTCGGCGGCGAGCGCGACATGATCGCCGCCCAGCTCCTGGCGAAAAGCCTCGAGCTTGTCCGCGTTCGAGCCGGAAACGGCCAGCCGCGCCCCCTGCCCCGCCAGCGCCCGCGCAATCGCCGACCCGATCCCCCCCGAAGCCCCGGTCACAAGCGCCGTCATTCCACTTAGGTCGAACATGCTCAAACTCCGTTGGGGTTATTCACGCGGAGGCGCGGAGACGCGGAGGGGCGATAGTCATTGACGATGCGCCGAACCCCTTCCTTCAGAGTCTCGCCTCCAAAATTGATAAGCAGCCCGACGGGCTGCTTCATGAGCCGCAGATATGTCAGCAATTGCTTCCCGTGCAGTCGGATTAAGCGTTCCACCGACTTCACTTCAACGATCAACCGGCCATCCACGATGATATCGATGCGAAATGCCGCTTCGAAGCGGACGCCTTCGAATTCAATGCTGATCGGCTGTTGTCGTCGAACGGAATAGCCCATCTGCTCCAGCCGGCCCGCGAGCAGCGTCACGTAGACCGATTCCAGCAATCCCGGCCCAAGCTCGCGATGCAGACGCAGTGCGACATCGAGAACGTCCCCACTGATCTCATCGATTTCCTTCACCCGCTCGGCTCCTCCGCGTCTCCGCGCCTCCGCGTGAGATTAGATTTCCTTCACGAGTGCGTCGATGTCGTCCATCGAGACGGCGCTGGTGACCTTCGCGTCGGGGGCGATGCGCTTGACCATGGGGGCGAGGACCTTGCCGCCGAACTCTACGAAGTGATCGACGCCCGCCGCGGCCATCGCGGCGACGCTCTCGCGCCAGCGGACCATGCCGGTCACCTGCTCGACGAGCAGGCGGCGGATCTCGGCCGGATCCTGGACGGGCGTGGCGGTGACGTTGGCGTAGAGGGGCACCGCCGGGCGCGCGATGTCGGCGTCGGCGAGCGCCCGCTCCATCGCCTGGGCGGCCGGTTCCATCAACGGCGAGTGGAACGGCGCCGAGACCGGCAGCAGCACCGCCCGCTTCGCCCCCTTCTCCCTGGCGATCTCGAGCGCGCGCTCGATCGCGCCGCAATGGCCGGAGAGGACGACCTGGCTCGGGTCGTTGTCGTTGGCGACCGTGCAGACCTCGCCCTGCGCGGCAGCCTCCGCGACCGCCTGGGCGATCGCGAGATCGGCGCCGAGCAAGGCCGCCATCGCCCCCTGGCCCACCGGAACCGCCTGCTGCATGGCCTGGCCGCGCAGCTTGAGGAGCCGCGCCGCTGTCGCGACGTCGAACGATCCCGCGGCGGCGAGCGCGCTATATTCGCCGAGACTGTGGCCGGCGACGAAATCGGCCTTGGCGACGTCGATCCCGGAGACGCGGAAGGTGGCGAGCGCGTTCGCCATGATCGCCGGCTGCGCATTCTCCGTCAGCGTGAGATCCTCGATCGGCCCCTCCGCCATCAGCCGCGCGAGATGCTGACCGAGCGCCTCGTCGACTTCCTCGAACAGCATGCGGGCCGTCGCCGACGCTTCGGCCAGCGCCTTGCCCATGCCGACCGACTGACTCCCCTGCCCGGGAAAGATGAATGCGCGCATGGCGGGTCCCTTATCGTCCGGCGCCCGCCTAGAAAGGCGGGGCGGCGGTGGCAAGGCTCCCCGCCCTGCGCCGGGTCAACCGGCTGGTAAGCACTCGGCCTCTATCCGGTCTCGCCGAGGGGGACAGGACATGGCCGAACCTGCCGATTTCGCCGAAAGGTGGCGCACGCGGATGCTGAGCACGGAGCCCGTCGACCGTGCCGCCGTCGAGACGTCGCTTCGGGCGCTCTACGCCGCGGCGGAGCTCGGCGAACCGCGCCACTTCCTCTGGTACGATTCGCCGCTCGGGGCGATCTGGGCGGTGGCGGCGCTGGCCGGGCGGGAGTCGGCGATCGCCGGCCTCCTTCCCGGCAGTGGTGGGGCCGCGCGCCGCTACGAGGAGGCTCGTCGGGACGTCCGCGACCGGCTCGGGGCCGGCGACGACGCGGCGGCGCGGGCGGCGGCGGGGCGATGGCTCCACTCGTCTTTCGGCGACATGCGGCTGGCGACCGCCCTGATGCAGGAGCGGATCATGTTCCTGATGGACCTGATCGGCGACAGCTTCCCCGATTACATGTCGGACATCGACGATCCCGCGGTGGAATCGCTGAGGGCCGACGAACTCCGCTATTTCGGCCGGCACGGCGGCGGCATGCTGGTCGATGCGGCGGCGGCGGCCGGTGCCGCGGACATCCGGCTGCTCATGGGGACGTCGGAATATGCCAACGAATACAGCCAGATCGGCAGCTACGGCGAGATTGCGCGCGACGAGCAGCTGGTGCGCGCAAGGGGCGCGACGCCGCCGCCGCTGATCCAGGCTTTCTGGGACGTGGCTGCGGGAACGGGCATGTGGTGGCCGTTCCGCTATGCGGTGGTCCTCGCCGAGCGCCCGACCAGGGTGGAGCGCGCGGCGGACGGATCGCTGGTCATGGCCTTTCGCGACGGGTTTGCCGCCGGCGGCCGCACCGAACCGGCCAAAGCCAGGTCTGCGCCGCCCAGGCGCAAAGTCGAGAGCGCGCCGATCCTTTCGGTGGAGCTGCCGCGCGATCCTGCGGCGCGCATCGCCCGCCTTCGCGAGGAGGCGCCGGACCTGCCGCATTTCGAGCGCTACCTCGCCGGCGAGCACGAGCAGGTCTGGAAGGATCTCGTCGCGCTGAAGGCGAAGGTGCGGACGGCGGAGCATGCTGCCGATGCTCTGGCGGTCGCCTACGAGACGATGGACCGCGTCGCGCGCAACGTCCGCACGCTGGCCGGGCGGCTGGACGCGATCGGCTACACGTTCGTGGCCCCGACGGCGCGGGCCGGGCTGATCGGGGGCCTGTTCGGCCGCAAGCCGGCGCCGCACGCGCCGCACGTTCCGCCCGGCTCCGCCGTCCGTGCCGAGATCGCGGAGCTCGAGGAGATGGCCGGCGGACCCCTGCCTTTGTCGCTGCGCGCCTTCTACGAGGTGGTGGGCGAGGTGAACTTCAACGGCGAGCATCCGACGCTTGCGCCTCGCGATTCGCGCATCCTGCCCGATCCCCTGATGGTCGATCCGGTCGAAGGCGCGCTCGCCTGGCTGGAGAATTTCGACGAGGAGGAAGGCGCGAAGGAAGTCGCGATCGCCCCGGACGCGCTTCACAAGGCCGACATCAGCGGCGGCGGCCCCTATGTCGTGCGCGTCCCCGCGCCGGTCGCGGACGCGCCTTTGCGGGACGCGCCGTACAAGCTCGATTTCGTCGAGTATCTGCGCACCGCCTTCCATTGGGGCGGCTTCCCGGGCTGGGAGGAGGCCGGCGCCTCGGCGCCGCCGGAAATCGCCCGGCTGCGCGAGGGGCTGATCGCTTTCTAGGCGCCGCGCGCGCTTTGCGGCTTCCTCCGCGCGCGAGGCCCGTCTAGGCTCGCCACCCGGGGGCTTCGCGCATCATGAAACAACTCGTCGTCGCCGTCATCGCCCTCGCCCTGGCGGTGGCGCCCGCCGGCGCGCAGGAGCCGCGTCCGCCCGACGTGCCGCTCTGGAGCATGGCGGCGAACGGGGATGCGATCCAGACCGACCTCGGCTTCGTGCTTCCGCCCCGGATCGGAACCTTCGAGCGCCGCGGCTTCACCTCGACCCGCCCGGACGGGGCGAGCGTCATGACCTGGTACGAAAGTCCGGACGGGCGCACGAAGCTGCGCATCCTGATCCAGCTCCGGCCCGACGTCCTCGGCCTGCCCATTCCCGGGGCGGACGGGGTCGAGCGGAACTGGCCTTTCCTGCAGCGCATCGGGGACGCCGAGTTTCCCTCGGCGCCGCGGGAGACCATCATCGACGGGCCGCTTCTCTGGGGCACGCCCGACCGGCCCAACGGCCGCATCCGGATGGTCCGCTTCTCAACGCCAAGCGGGCCGGTTTCACAGGGCATATGGTATCGCAATATCGGTTCATGGGCCGTCGTTGCGGTGGCGCAGGGAGCCGACCAAAGCGAGGTCGAGAGCGCCGGCGCCGCCGCGATGATGCTGCCATGGCCGCGGGCGCCGCTGACCGCCGAGCTGCGCGCAACCGCATCGCAGTTCCTCCGCACCGCCCGCGACTGCCCCCGGTTCGATCGGACGGGCACGGGCCGCCCTGTCGAGGGGAGCGCCGCGATCCGGGCCATGATCGGCCTCGGAATCGGCGTCACCTTGCTCGATCAAGCGCGCAATCTCCCCCATCCCGTGTTGCAGCCGGACCGTTATTGCCGCATCGAGACCTTCCGCGTCGGCACTCAGGACGTTGTGGCGCTCGGCTGGGAGGGGGACACCAACGGGTATCCGGCGGCGCGCTACGCCTTCATGGCCGCCGACGGCACTGCCCTTTTTCAGGTCGAGAGCTTTTTCTCGGGTCAGGAAGTGCCGGCGGACCAGAGGGTGGGGATCGAGCGGCTGGTCTGGCTCACGGCCAGCAATTCGCGCCGCGCAGCCGCCATAGGGGTCTTCACTAACTGGCCGAGCTATGAGGATGCGAAGGCGCTCGCGATTGCGGCGGACGAAGCTGCCCCGATCGTCTCGGTCTCTCATCCCGCGGCTGGTCTCGTCATCGATGCCGATCCCGCGCGGACGCGCCAGCCGCGCTAGCCGCGAAAGCCTTGTATTTGCGGCGCGCTCTGCTATGTGCGCCACGTCCGGGGCTGAGGCGCGTCCTCCAGCCCCGGTTCAATTTGAGACGACAGCCGGAGGGGCGTCCGCATCGGGCGGCGTCAGCGATCGGCCAAGACAAGGAATATGCGCACATGCCGCTCTACGAGCATGTCTTTCTCGCGCGCCAGGACCTCGCCCAGGCCCAGGTCGACGCGCTGGCGGAAACCGCCACCAAGATCGTCGAGGACAATGGCGGCAAGGTCGTCAGGACCGAGACCTGGGGCCTGCGCAACATCGCCTACCGGATCGCCAAGAACCGCAAGGCCCATTATGTCGCGCTCGATTTCGAGGCCCCCGCGGGCGTCGTCGCCGAGCTCGAGCGCCAGACCCAGATCAACGAGGACGTCATCCGCTACATGACGATCCGCGTCGACGCCCACGAGCAGGGTCCTTCGGCGATGATGCGGCGGGGGGAGCGGGACCGCGAGCGTGGGGACCGCGATCGGGGAGACCGTGGTGATCGCGGCGGCCGCGGCCGCGACGACGATCGCGGCGACCGCGGCCCGCGCCGCGCCCGCGAAGACGCCGTCGAAGCGTAAGAGAGAAGGATCAGCACATGGGTCGCCCATTTTTCCGCCGCCGCAAGTCCTGCCCCTTCTCGGGCAAGGACGCCCCCCGGATCGACTATAAGGACGTCCGCCTGCTCCAGGGCTTCGTCTCGGAGCGCGGCAAGATCGTGCCCTCCCGGATCACCGCCGTGTCGGGCAAGAAGCAGCGCGAGCTGGCCACCGCGATCAAGCGCGCCCGCCATCTCGGCCTTCTCCCCTACGTCGTGAAATAAGGAGCGCGAGCAATGGAAGTCATCCTGCTCGAGAGGATCGAGAAGCTCGGCGCCATCGGCGACGTGGTCAACGTGAAGCCGGGCTTCGCCCGCAACTTCCTGCTGCCCAACGGCAAGGCGCTCCGCGCCAACGAGGCGAACCGCAAGGTCTTCGAAGCCAATCGCGAGAAGATCGAGGCGACCAACGCCGAGCGCCGCTCGGCCGCCGAGAAGGATTCGAAGACCATCGAAGGCGCTTCGGTCCTGCTCATCCGCCAGGCTTCGAACACCGGCCAGCTCTACGGCTCGGTCTCCGCGCGCGACCTCGCCGAGGCGCTCGAGGCGCAGGGCCACAATGTCGCCAAGAACCAGATCGTGCTCGACAGGCCGATCAAGGCGCTCGGCGTCCAGGACGTCCGCGTCGCCCTCCACCCGGAAGTCTCGGTGACGATCCGCGTCAACGTCGCGCGTTCGCCCGAGGAAGCCGAGCTCCAGGCGCAGGGCGTCGACGTCATGGCCGAAATGTTCGAAAAGGACGAAGCCGGCTTCACCGAGGATTACGACCCGAACGCCGAGCCCGGCGCGACGGCGGAAGCTTCGGGCGACGCGGCCGAAACCGCGGATGCCCCCGAGTCGAACGACGAGGACGGCGAAGCCGCCGAAGCCTGACGGCGCGGATCACCAACTATGAAGAGGCCGCCCGCTCACAGGAGCCGGCGGCCTTTTCTATGGCTGCGCGTTCGCCGCTGGCCGCGGCGTAGTGCTCGCATGCTCGTGGCGGAGTTGCCAGCCGGCCTCGTCGCGGGTCCATAGCGACGTGTAGCGCTCGTCGTTGGGAAAGCTATTGCCGCCCATCGTCACCTGGGCGCGGAAGCGGCCGGTGACGAGCGCGACTTCGCCGAGCCAGCGGACCTGCACGTCCTCGCTCCCGGCCGAGGCGATCCGGATTTGGCCCGAGGTGAGCTGGGCAATCGTCGCGGCGCGGTTGCGGACGGCTGCTTCGGGCGAGATGTAGACATAATCGGGCGCGAGGATGCGCTCGAGCGCGGCACGGTCGCCGGCGACGATCGCGCGGTCATAGGCCGCATTCGCCGCGCGCAGCCCCTGCTCGTCCCTTTCCGGTGAGGGGCCGCATGAGGCGGCGAGCAGCGCCAACATCAAGCCGAGGCGTCTCATTCGCCCATCTGCCTCAAGGCGGCTCCGGCGCCGCGGCGGATCACCAGATTCCTGATCTCGGTCATGTCCTCCATGGCGAAGCGGACGCCCTCGCGGCCCAGGCCGCTGTCCTTGACCCCGCCATAAGGCATGTTGTCGACCCGGTAGCTGGGGACGTCGTTGATCACGACGCCGCCCACTTCGAGCCGGTCCCAGGCGTCGAGCGCCTTGAACAGGTCGCGGGTGAAGATGCCCGCCTGGAGCCCGAACTTGCTGTCGTTCACCTCGGCGAGCGCCTCGTCGAAGCGGCTGAAGCGGGAGAGGATCGCGACCGGGCCGAACGCCTCCTCCGTGTAGACGGCCGCGCCCCGGTCCACGTCTTCCAGCAAAGTCGCCTGGAGCATGGCGCCTTCGCGTTCGCCGCCGCACAGCAAGGTCGCGCCGCCCTCGACGGCCGCCAGGACCCAGTCGTGGAGGCGCCGCGCCTCGCCCTCGCTGATCATCGGGCCGATGAAGGTGTCGCGCTCGTGCGGGTTGCCGTGGACGAGCGTCTTGGTCTTGTCGACCAGGCGGTCCCTGAGCGCCTCGTAGATCCGCTCGTGGGCGATGATCCGCTGCACGCCGATGCAGGACTGTCCGGACTGGTAGAAGGCGCCGAAGACGATCCGCTCGACCGCGTCGTCGAGATCGGCGTCATGGTCGACGATCACCGCGGCGTTGCCGCCGAGCTCGAGCACCACCTTCTTCTTGCCGGCCCTGGCCTTGAGGTCCCAGCCGACCTGCGGCGAGCCGGTGAAGCTGAGCAGCTTCAGCCGCTCGTCGGTGGTGAACAGATCGGCGCCGTCGCGGCTCGCCGGCAGGACCGAGAAGGCGCCCTTCGGCAGGTCCGTCTCGGCGAGCACCTCGCCGATGATGATCGTGCCGAGCGGCGTGCGGCTGGCGGGCTTGATCACGAACGGGCAGCCGACCGCGATCGCCGGAGCGATCTTGTGCGCCGCGAGGTTCAATGGGAAGTTGAACGGCGAGATGAAGCTGCACGGCCCGATCGGGACCCGCTTCCAGATGCCCTGATAGCCCTTGGCGCGCGGGCTGATGTCGAGCGGCTGGACCTCGCCGGTCATCCGCACGCTCTCTTCGGCCGCGATCCGGAAGGTGTCGATCAGCCGGGTGACCTCGCCCTCGGCATCCTTGATCGGCTTGCCCGCCTCGACGCAGAGCGCGAAGGCCAGCTCGTCGAAGCGCTCCCTGAAGCGCGCGACGCAGTGGCTGAGCACCGCCTGCCGCTCGTAGCTCGGCATCGCCGCCATCGGCTCCGCCGCCTCCGCCGCCGCGGCGATGCCGGCGTCGATGGTAGAGGCGTCCGCAAGGGCGACGCGGAAGGCGACCTCGCCGGTATATTTATCGGTGACCTCGAGGTCCGCGTTCGGCTGCTTCGCCTCGTTGGCGAGATAGAGGGGGTAGGTGTCCTTGAGCTTCATGCCGGGCTCCAGCCTGATGCCCTCCCCCTTGAGGGGGGAGGGTTTGGGTGGGGGTGGAGTCTGCGGAAATGCATAGCGGGTCTCTTAGTCCACCCCTCCCCTAACCCCTCCCCCTCGAGGGGAGGGGGATCGCGCCGCGTCCCTCTCACAGTGCCGCGCTCAGCGTCTTGATCTCGTGGTTCAGGATGCGGTCGTTGTCGGCATAGTCGATCGGGCAGTCGATCAGGTGCACGCCGTCGGTCGCGAGGCAGTGGGCCAGCAAAGCGGGCAGGCCCTCTGCGCTTTCGACGCGGTGGCCCCGGGCGCCGTAGCTTTCCGCATATTTCACGAAATCGGGGTTGCCGTAGGTGAGGCCCCAGTCGGCGAAGCCCATATTGGCCTGCTTCCAGCGGATCATCCCGTAGCTGTTGTCGTTGAGGATCAGCACGGTGACATTCAGCTTCAGCCGGACCGCGGTCTCCATCTCCTGGCTGTTCATCATGAAGCCCCCGTCGCCGCAGATCGCCATCACCTTGCGGCCGGGATAGACCATCGCCGAGGCCATGGCCGAGGGCAGCCCCGCCCCCATCGTCGCCAGCGCATTGTCGAGCAGCACCGTGTTCGGCCGGCGGGCGGGATAGTTGCGCGCGAACCAGATCTTGTAGACGCCGTTGTCGAGGCAGATGATGCCGTCCTCCGGCATCGCCTCGCGGATCTGGCAGACCAGGCAGGCGGGAAAGACCGGGAAGCGCATGTCCTCGCACATCGAGGCGGCATGCTCGACCTCGGCGGCGCGGGCGCGGAGCATCGGCTCGAAATCCCAGCGGGCCGACGGCGCGATCGCCTCCTTGATCTGCCAGATTGCGTTGGCGATGTCGCCGATCACCTCCACCTGGGGAAAGTAGACCGGATCGACCGAGGCAGTCTGGGTCGAGACGTGGATCACCTCGGTGCCGCGGCGCGACATGAAGAAGGGCGGCTTCTCGATCACGTCGTGCCCGACGTTGACGATCAGGTCGGCGGCCTCGATCGCGCGGTGGACGAAGTCGCCCGACGACAGAGCCGCGCAGCCGAGGAAGCGGGGGTGGGCCTCGTCGACCACGCCCTTGCCGAGCTGGGTGGTGACGAACGGGATTCCCGTCTTGTCGACCAGCTCGGTCAGCATCCGCGACGTCATCTTGCGGTTGGCGCCCGCGGCGATCACCAGCACCGGCGCCTTCGCCGCCTGGATGCGCTCGACCGCGACGCGGATCGACTTCTCGTCCGCGAGCGGCCGGCGGACGAAGCTGCGGCTGAGCGGCGTCATCTCGGTGTCTTCGTCGGCGATGTCCTCGGGAAGCTCGAGATGGACGGCGCCCGGCTTCTCCTCCTCGGCCAGGCGGAATGCCTCGCGCACGCGGCTCGGAATGTTGTCCGACGAAGCGAGCTGGTGGGTGTACTTCGTGAGCGGGCCCATCATCGCGACCACGTCGAGAATCTGGAAGCGGCCCTGCTTCGACTTCTTGATCGGCTTCTGGCCGGTGATCATCATCATCGGCATGCCGCCCAACTGGGCGTAAGCGGCGGCGGTGACGAAATTGGTCGCGCCGGGGCCGAGCGTCGCGAGGCACACCCCGGCCTTTCCGGTATGGCGCCCGTAGGTCGCGGCCATGAAGCCGGCGCCCTGCTCGTGGCGGGTGAGGATCAACTCGATACTGTCCGACCGCGAGAGGCTGTCGAGAAAGTCGAGATTCTCCTCTCCCGGCACGCCGAACACATATTCGACGCCTTCCTCCTCCAGGCACTGGATGAACAGGTCCGAGGCTTTGGTCATGGCGCCGTCTCCCCCCGCCGGCGGCGAGGCTAGAGGAGTTTGCCGCGGCTGTCATCCGACGCGCCGAAAAGCGCCGGACATCCCGCTTGAAAGGCTCCGGCACATTGAACATAGTCCTTGGGTGTCCCGCCTGCCGGCTCAACCGGCGGGGCGGAACGGGGGGCGTATCATGCGGCTCAATCGCGAACTTGCGATCGCCTTCGGGTCGCTCGGCGCCGCCATCGCCGCCCTGGTCATCCTCCTGATCGGGGTCCCTTCCGCGGAGGCGCAGAACGCCGCCTCCGCTCCCGGCAGCGCCTTCGTCGGCGTTGCGACCTGCGGGGGAACCACCTGCCACGGCCGCAGCGAAGGCAACGGCGCGGTGGTGCGACAGGACGAGCTGATGATCTGGCAGGACCCGGCGAGCCCGGCCGGGGCCCACAGCCGAGCCTTCAATGTGCTGAGCTCGGAGCGGTCGCGGGCGATCGCGCGCCGGCTCGGCATCCCGGGCGGCGACGCCACACGCGCCGAGATGTGCCTCGGCTGCCATGCGACTCCGGCGCCGCCGGCGCGGCGCGGCCCGCGCTTCCAGATCAGCGACGGCGTCGGCTGCGAAGGCTGCCACGGCGCGGCCGGCGGCTGGCTCGCCACCCATTATGCCGTCGGCGGCACCCACCAGGCCAACGTCTCGCGCGGCATGGTGCCGCTCGACCAGCCGCGGGCGCGCGCCGCAATCTGCCTCGATTGCCATTTCGGCAGCGCCGACCAGGGCCAGTTCGTCACGCACCGGATCATGGCCGCCGGGCACCCGCGCATCGCCTTCGAGCTCGACCTCTTCACCACCCTCCAGGCGCATCACAGCGAGGATGCGGATTATCATGCCCGCAAGGGCCGGCCGAACCCGGTCCGGACCTGGGCGATCGGCCAGGCGATGGCGCTGGAGCGCTCGCTGACCCTGTTCGCGACCAGCGAGCGCGGCACCGAGGGGCTGTTCCCCGAATTCTACTTCTTCGACTGCCATTCCTGCCATCGCCGGATCTCGGACGATCCCCGCTTCGAGCCGACCGCGGTCGCCAATCCAGGGCGGCCGATCCCGCAGGGGATGCCGCCCTACAATGACGAGAACATGATCATGCTGGCGGCGGCGGCGCGGGTGGTGTCGCCCGATCTCGCCGCCCGCTTCGAGCGCGACAGCCGCAATTTCCACCGCGCCGTCGCCAGCGACCGGATCACCGCCGTCCGCGCCGCGGCGACCTTGCGCGAGAGCGCGCGGGCGCTGGCGGCCGCGTTCGGGTCGGCGACGCTGGGGCCGCCGCAGACCTTCGCGATGATCGACGCGATCGCGAGCAGCGCGATCTCCGAGCGCTTCACCGACTATGCGGGCTCCGTCCAGGCGGTTATGGCCACCGACACCCTGCTCTCCGCCCTCGTCTCGAGCGGCTCCGCCACGCCCGCGCAGGCCAATGCGATCCGCGCGGACATCAACCTCGCCTACCAGGCGGTGCGCGATCCCAATCAATACGATCCGCGCCAGTTCAGCGCCTCCCTGGGACGCGCCGCGGCGGCGATCCGAAGGCTGAGATGACCCGCCGCGCCGCCTCCGCGCTCGCCGCCGCCGGCCTCCTGCTCGCCGCCTGCGGCGGAGGCGGCGGAGGCGGCGGAGGAGGCGGAGGCGGCGGGCCGCCCTCCCCGCCGCCGCCGCCGGCGCCCCCGCCCCCGGGCGGCAATTACGCGGTGCCTGCGCAGGACCGGCTGAGCGCGGCCGACGTCCAGCAGGTGGTCGCCAACGCCGTCGCCGAGGCCACCGCGCGCGGCCTCCCGGCCAACATCGCCGTGGTCGACCGCGTCGGCAACGTGCTCGCCGTGTTCGCGATGAACGGGGCGAACCAGCGGCTGCTGGTGCCGCCCGGGCCGAACGGCTCCACCCACGATCTGCAGGGCGTCGACGTGCAAGGCGCGGTCGCCGGCGCGATCGCCAAGGCGGTGACCGGCGCCTACCTCTCCTCCGCCGGAAACGCCTTCTCGACCCGCACGGCGAGCATGATCGTGCAGCAACACTTTCCACCTTCGACCGCGACAGTCGGACTCGAAAGCGGGCCCTTGTTCGGAGTCCAGTTCAGCTCGCTCCCCTGCTCGGACCTCAGCACCAGGTTCGGCGCAGTCGGCCCTGCTGCCTTCATCGGCCCCAAGCGCTCCCCGCTTGGGCTCGCCGCCGATCCGGGCGGCTTCCCGCTCTACCGCAACGGGGTCCTGATCGGCGGCGTCGGGATCATGGCGGACGGCCTTTACGGCTTCGATCCGGAGGTCCGCGACGTCGACGGCGATCCCGAGGAAGCGATCGCGCTCGCCGCCACGCGCGGCTATGAAGCGCCGCTCGAGATCCGCGCCGACCGGGTCAGCGTCGACGGCACCTTGCTGCGCTACAGCGACGCCGAGCCTGGCGATTTCGCGAGCGCCGCGGTCCAGCCCTTCGCCGCAATCAACGGCACCGCCGGCAGCCTGGTCAGCGTCGGCGGATATTATGATGCGACCGGCGGCGTCCTGGCCGGCGCCGCCTACGGCAGCGAGGCGTCGGGGGTGCGGGCGGCGAACGCGGCCGAGTTCGCCAACACCGACGCCTTCGTCCTCACCGACGGCGCCGGTTCGAACCGCTTCCCGATCCGCGGCGGCACCGAGACGGGCATCCAGCCGCTCGCCGCCTCGGACGTGCGCGCTTTGCTCGAGGAGGCGTTCACGATCATGACCGCGGCGCGCGCGCAGATCCGCCGTCCGCTCGACAGCCGCGCGCAGGTGACGATCTCGGTGGTCGACACCAACGGGGCGGTGCTCGGCATCGTGCGCTCGCCCGACGCGCCGATCTTCGGCATCGACGTGTCGCTGCAGAAGGCGCGCACGGCGATGTTCTTCAGCCACCCGGCCGCGGAGACCCAGCTGCTCGCCAATCCCGACGCGGACGTGCGCGGCTTCGTCGCGGCGGAGCGCGCCTTCTTCGGCAGTTTCGCGGCGTTCAGCGGCCAGACCGCCTGGACCGCGCGCGCCATCGGCAACGTCCACCGCCCCTATTTCCCCGACGGCGAAGTCGGCCGCCCGCCGGGCCCGTTCTCGCGTGCGATCGCGGAGTTCAACCCCTTCTCGACCGGCCTGCAGTCGGCGCTGATCGAAGGAGACGTTCGCGCCCATGTCGGCTTCATCCTCGGCGGCGGCGCGGACGTGCCGCAGCAGTGCGGCAGCGCCGCGCCCGGGCCGAACCGCACCGCCAACGGCATCCAGATCTTCCCGGGCGGAGTCCCCATCTACCGCAACGGGACCCTGGTCGGCGGGATCGGGGTCTCGGGCGACGGCATCGACCAGGACGACATGATCGCCTTCCTCGGCACCCACAATGGCGGCGTCAGGACCGGCTTCTTCGGCAATGCCGACCCCGCGATCCGTTCGGACCGGATCGTCGTCAAGGTCGGCGGCAACGACGTGCGGCTGCGCTATGTCGGCTGCCCGTTCGCGCCGTTCCTCGGCTCCAGCGACCAGAATGTCTGCCAGGGGCGCTGAAGATGGCGCTGGCGGCCCCCCTCGTCTCTCTGCTTTCCTCCGCCGGGCTGGGCCTGCTCGCCGATCTCCCTCAGCAGCCGCCCCCGGAAGCGGGCTGGTGGCCGGGACAGCCGCCTCCCGCGACCCGCCCCGAGGAGCAGAGCGAGGATCCGGAAGGCCGGCGCCGGCCGGGCGTGCCGCAACACGATCTGCCCGACCCGGTTGTGCAGGAGAATCCCGGCGCGATCCGCTCGCCGCCGCCCGAGGCCTTCCCGACCGACCAGATCCCCATCCCGGACCGCTGGCGGCTGATCCAGTCGCTCGGCGTGGTGCGCGAGCGCTGGTGGGACCCCTATAACCAGAACACGCTCAAGGGCGATCGCCCGCTCTGCGTCGGCGAGGAAAGGCCGCGCAGCCGCGGCTGCCGGCTGCAGCATGCGCTCGGCCTCCACGGGGAAGACTGGTTTCTCGCGGTCAGCGCCGTCTCCGACACCGTGATCGAGCCGCGCACCTTTCCGATTCCGGTGGGGGTGCAGACGACCCAGCGGCCGGGCAGCCTCGACGTGTTCGGGCGCAGCGAGAGCCTCGTCCTCGCCCAGACCTTCATCGTCGGCGCGGCTTTGATCCAGGGCAGCACCGCCTACATGCCGCCGCACCGCGAATACCGGATCACCCTCGCCGTCCAGGCCAATTATGTCGACGTCCCGGAGCGCCGCATCCTGTTCGTCGAGCCGTCGCGGCCGAGCCACCGCTTCGACTATGCGCTCGGCGTCCAGGAGCTGTTCGTCGACGATCATCTCAGGAACGTGTCGGACCGTTTCGACTTCGATTCGATCCGGATCGGCATCCAGCCCTTCCAGTTCGATTTCCGCGGCTTCCTGTTCAACGACAACCAGCTCGGCGTGCGACTGTTCGGGAACCGCGACAACAACCGCTTCCAGTACAATGTCGCGGCGGTCTGGCGGCTCGAGAAGGACACCAATTCGGGGCTCAACAACATCCTCGAATGGCCCCGGCGCGACTGGATCCTGCACGCCAATGTCTTCCGCCAGGATTTTCCGTTCGTGGGGATGACGAGCCAGGGAAGCGTTACCTTCAACGTTAACCGCGAGCGGTCCGGCGTAGAGGTGGACGACAACGGCTTTCCGGTGCGGCCCGCGCTTATCGGCACCCTGCGCGGGCGCAATTACGAGGTCGCCTATCTCGGTTACGGCGCCGACGGGCGGATCGGGCGGATCAACCTCTCGGCGCAGCTCTACGGCGCCTTCGGCTGGGACCGGCAAAGCGTCTTCACCGGCGAGACCGCGCGGATCACCAGCTTCTTCGCCGCCGCCGAGCCGAGCTACGACATGAACTGGATCCGCCTGCGCGGCGCGGCCCTCTACGCGAGCGGCGACGGCGATCCCTATGACGACGTCCATGGCGGCTTCGACGCGATCTTCGAGAACCCGATCTTCGCCGGCGCCGACACCAGCTACTGGATCCGCCAGTCGATCCCCTTCGCGGGCGGCGGCCGGGCGATCGGGCTCAACGGCCGCAACGGCATCCTCAATTCGCTGCGCTCCTCCAAGGAGCAGGGCCAGTCGAACTTCGCCAATCCGGGCACGATCCTGCTCGGCGGCGGCGCCGATTTCGACATCACGCCGACGATCCGCGTCTCGGCCAACGTCAACCACCTCTGGTTCGCGCGCACCGCGACGCTGGAGGCGCTGAGGATGCAGGGGACGATCGGCAACGACATCGGCTGGGACGTCTCGGCGGCGGCGATCTGGCGTCCGCGCATGACCCAGAACCTCGTCTTCCGCGCCTCGGCGGCGGTGCTGCAGCCCGGCCACGGCTTCCGCGACCTGTTCGAGAATAGCGAGCGCCAGGACCGCTATTATTCGGTCCTGCTGAACGCGATCGTGACCTACTGATGCGGCGGCTTCTCCTCACGGCAGCCTTGATCGCGGCCGGCCTGCTCGGCACGGCGCAGCTGCAGGCGTCGGAGAAAGAGAAAGCGGTCGCGCGCGATTACAGCCTGGTCCGCTTCGGCGCCGCGCCGCGGACGCAGGATCCCGCCCAGGCGGAGGCGCAGAGTGCCGGCTGCGTCTCCTGCCATACCGCCAGCGACGCCCACACCATGCACGCGACGCCCGCGGTGGTGCTCGGCTGCGTCGACTGCCACGGCGGCAATCCGCGGATCGTCGCGCCTCCGGGGGCGGGGAACGATGCCGGGCTCCGCGACCGCGCCCATGTCCTGCCGCGCTATCCCGGCGCCTGGCATTTCCCGTCGAGCGCCAATCCGCGCCGCTCCTACACCTTGCTCAACATCGAGGCGCCCGAGTTCGTCCGCTTCGTCAATCCGTCCGATTACCGCGTCGCGCGCGATGCCTGCGGCGCCTGCCACATGGAGATCATCGAAGCTGCCGAGCGCTCGCTGATGGCAAGCGGCGCGATGCTGTGGGGCGGCGCGGCCTACAATAACGGCATCATCCCGTTCAAAAACTACCTGTTCGGCGAGGCGTACACGCGCTCCGGCGAGCCCGCCCGCATCCAGTCGCCGGGGGTGACGCCGGGCCAGATCACCCCCGAGCAGCGCGCCCGCGGCGTCCTCGCCGAGCTCTACCCGCTGCCGACCTGGCACGTCGTTCCGCCCGGGGACATCTTCCGCGTGTTCGAGCGCGGCGGCCGCACCATCGGCACCCAGTTTCCCGAGATCGGCCTCCCCTCGCCCTCCGGATCCATCCAGCGGCTCGAGGAGCCGGGGCGACCTGACGTCCGCCAGTCGAACCGCGGCCCCGGCACCGGGCTGCGCGTCGCCATTCCGATCCTCAACATCCACAAGACGCGGCTCAACGACCCCTTCATGTGGTTCATGGGCACCAACGACCAGCCCGGCGACTACCGCCATTCGGGCTGCTCCGGCTGCCACGTCGTCTACGCCAACGACCGCGAGCCCCGGCACAGCCTCGGCTATGCCGAGCACGGTCGCGACGGCCAGACGGCGACGGTCGACCCCGCCATCGCCAGCTTGACCGAGCGCGGCGGGGAGCATGGAGCGCCCGCCGACACCAACCACGCGGCGGTCCGCGAGCGGGGACACCCGATCCGCCACGTTTTCACCCGCGCGATCCCGACCTCGCAGTGCATGGTCTGCCACATGCACCAGCCCAACATCTTCCTGAACTCGTACCTCGGCTACACGATGTGGGACTATGAGTCCGACGCCGACCTGATGTGGCCCGGACCCGAAAACCGCCTCCCGGCGCGCACCCCCGAGGAGGAGAGCCGCTTCCGCCAGCAGCGTTATCCGACTGCGGCGCAGGTCCACGAAGTGCTCGAGCGCAACCCCGAGGGCGCAGCGCCGCGCGGCCTGTGGGGCGACGAGGGCTTCCTGCGCGAAGTCTACGACCGGGTGAACCCGATCGCCCGCCATACCCAGTTCGCGGACTATCATGGCCATGGCTGGAACTTCCGCGCCATCTTCCGCCGCGACCGCGAGGGCAATCTCGTCGACGAGGACGGCCAGCGCATTGCGCCGGGCGATCCGGACACCTTCCGCCGCGGGAATGAAGGGCTGTTCGTGCCCGCCGGCACCAATCCCGGCCGCGCGGTGCACATGATGGACATCCACGCCGAGCGGGGAATGCAATGCGCCGACTGCCACTTCGCGCAGGACAGCCACGGCAACGGGTTCATCTACGGCGAGGTGGCGAACGCGATCGAGATCAGCTGCCGCGATTGCCATGGCACCGCCCGCGCTTTCGCCAACCTGCGCACCTCGGGGCCGGCTGCTCCGCCGAACGGCACCAACCTCGAGCTGCTTCGCAACGAGGACGGCCGCCGGCGCTTCGAGTGGCGCGACGACGAGAACGGCCGGCGCATCCTGGTCCAGCGCTCGATCGTCGATCCGGAGCGGGAGTGGGTGGTGAGCCAGGTCCGCGACAGCGTCGACCGCAGCCTGCCGCCCTGCCTCCCCGCCTCGCAGGGAATGACGGGGCCCTGCTTCAACGAACTGTCGGCGCGCTCGAAGCTGATGTCGCGGAGCGGCGCCGAGACCGGCCGCTACGTCTTCGGGTCGGGCGTCGCCGAGGGCGACCTCGCCCATCCCGACGAAGGGATGGCCTGCTTCACCTGCCACCTCAGCTGGACGACGTCCTGCGCCGGTTGCCACCTCCCGATCGAGGCCAATTGGCGCACGGCCTCCCATCGTTACGAGAGCGAGGAAACCCGCAACTTCGCGACCTATAATCCGCAGGTCGCGCGAGAAGACATGTTCCAATTGGGCCGCCATATGACCACCCGCGGCAACATCATCGCGCCGATCCGGTCGACCTCCGCCCTGATCCTCTCCTCGACCAACATCAATCGCGAGCGCATCTACGTCCAGCAGCCGCCCATCTCGGCGTCGGGCTATTCGAGCCAGGCCTTCGCCCCGCATTTCCCGCACACCGTGCGCCGCACCGAGACCAAGCAGTGCAGCGACTGCCACGTCAGCGCGGCGAACGACAACAATGCGATCATGGCGCAGTTGACGCTCCAGGGGACCAACTTCGTCAACTTCGTCGGCATGCACGCCTGGGTGGGCCTGCGCGGCGGGTTCGAGGCGGTGCGGGTGACCGAATGGGAGGAGCCGCAGGCGGTGATCGGCTCCTATCTTCAGCGCTTCGCCTACCCGGATTATTACCGGATGCACGTCGAGCGGAACCGGCGCGAGCTCATAAACTGGACCCGCGGCCGCACCTTCGACCGCAACCGGAGCGGCGAGACTAGGCCGCGCGAGGAGTTCCGCAACGTCGTCCAGCGCACCGGCGGCGCGGTCCGCTGCATCCAGCAGCGCGGCGAATATATGTTCGTCGCCGAAGGGCGCGGCGGCTTCCGGGTCTACGACGTCGCCAATATCGGCAACAAGGGCGTCTCGGAGCGAATCGTCACCGCCCCCTTCTCGTCCCTCGGCCACGACACCAGCATCGACAGCCGCGACGCCACCTGCGTCGCGCTGCCGACCAATCAGCCGGTCGCCCCGACGCGCAACGCGGCGATGGCCGAGACGCAGCGGCCACAGCCAGACGGGACGAGCGTCAGCCTGCTCGAAGAGAATCAGGAGCAGCGCATCCACCCGCTCTACAGCTACGCCGTCGTCACCGACGCCCAGGAAGGGCTGATCCTGGTCGACGTGAACACGCTGGCCGACGGAGACCCGCGCAACAATTTCCTGCGCCGCGCCGTCACCTGGAACGAGGGCAACGTCCTCGCCGGGGCCCGCCACGTCACCCTCGCCGGCCGCATCGCCTATGTCGCCGCCGCCGCGGGCCTGGTCGTCGTCGACCTCGACGACCCGCTCCATCCCCGTCACCTGACGACGGTGCCGCTGCGCGACGCCCGCGCCTCGGCGATCCAGTTCCGCTATCTCTGGGTGCCGACCGCCGACGGCGTTCAGCTGCTCGACGTCACCGACCTCTCCCGGCCGCGGCTCATTCCCGAAGCGACCTTCGCGATGGCCGATGCGCGGCGGCTCTATCTGGCGCGCACCTATGCCTATGTCGCGGCGGGCGTCGACGGCCTCGTCATCCTCGACATCACCAATCCGGAGCGGCCGCAGCGCGGGCCGCCGGTCGCGTGGCCGGCGGGCCAGGCGCCGGACGCCAGCGACGTCATCGTCGGCTCGACCAACGCCTCGCTCTTCGCCTATGTCGCCGACGGTCGGAACGGCTTCAAATTGTTCCAGCTGACCAGCCCGGAGAGCCAGCCCAATTTCTACGGTTTCTCGCCGCGGCCGGTGCCGCAGCTGATCGCCTGGGCGCGGACGCCCTCCCCCGCTCTCGCCCTCTCAAAGGGCCTCGACCGCGACCGCGCGGTCGACGAGACCGGCAACCAGATCGCCGTCTTCGGCCGCCTCGGCTCGCGCCCCTTCACCCGCAGCGAGATGGAGCGATTGTTCATAAACCGCCGCGGCGTGCCTTACCGCGTCGTCGACCGCGGCTCACTGGAGGATTGGGTCTCGGCACCTTGAATTTGGCTTCAAAGTGGACGCATTGTTGCTGTCCCCCTTTTGCTGTGCTTAGCGGCTGTAAATGCCAGAAAACCCTTTGAAATCAGCGCGAGGGGCGTGCCCGGCATGCGAGGAGCCGATTCCGTTCGCCAAGGCAATGTCTCGGCGAGGCCGGCCCTTCCCCTGCCGGGCCTGCGGATCGTCGCTCGTCATCTCCAAGGCGGCCGTCGGGATCGCGGTAGCCATCACCGCGGTTCTAATCGCGGTCGCGCGGCTCATCCCCATGTGGACGCTCATTCCGCTGTTTGTCGCAATGGCTCTGATCGAGTGGCTGTTGGTCCCCGTCCGCCTTGCCGACGAGCTGCGCCGCCCACCCGAATCCCCCGGCGGATAGCCCCGCGAATGCCGGTCCAATAACCAGCCGTTAAGCAGCCTCTGTTAGCCCGATCCGCGCAGCGTAGAGGAGCCAGTGTTGAAGCTGATCGTGATGAAGCGCGGCGGCCAGCCCGGGCATTATGCGATCAACCCGGATCTGGTGACCTATGTCCGCTCGTCCTCGGGGCCCTTCACCGACATCCATTTCGGCGAACATCTGGTCTCCGTGGAAGGGACCTTCCAGGAGGTCATCGCCAAGCTGACGGGGCAGTTCGATCAACTGGCCCAGCCGCCGGTCAAGAACTGGATCAAGGCGGGCTAGGGCTTCCGCGCGGCCGAAATCGTCACCCCGGACTTGATCCGGGGTTAACCTCCCTTTCTCACCTTCCGGAAAGAGAAGGTGGATGCCGGATCAAGTCCGGCATAACGAGACGGGTGCCGCTCACTCGCCGCCCTTCTTTTCCGCGCTGAGCATCCTTATCAAAGGCTGGAGCTGCGGCGTGTAGGTGGCGAGGACCTCGTGATCCTCGGCCGTCTCGAAATGGGTGACGAGCTGCCGGCCGTTCCACAGATGAAGCGCGAATGCGGGGGGATCGGAGACGATCATCGGCCTTCCGTCGGGCCGCTCCGGATCGATCGGCATCAGATCGAGCGCGACCTGCGGCGCCGTCGAGGGGCAGACGGCGAGGGTCGTTCCGGCCCATTGCGCGATCACCGCGCGATGGAGATGGCCGGCGATCATCGCGACGATATTGTCCTGGGCCGCCACGATCTCTCCGAGCCGGCGGGTCCATTCCGCGTCGGGATTCTCGGTCATCCAGCTGAGGCCCGTCTCGATCGGCGGGTGGTGCAGCACGATCAGGGTCGGCCGGTCGGGCGCTTCCGCCAGCCGCGCGCGCAGCCAGGCCGCGCGCGTCTCGCAGAAGCCGCCGCCATGACGCCCGACCTCGAGCGTATCGAGCACGAGGATGCGCAGCGGCAGATCGTCCAGCGCATAATGGATGAAGCCGTCGCCGCCGGCCGGCGCCTCCGGGAAGACGAGCCGAAACGGCTCCCGGCTGTCGTGATTGCCCATCGCCATGAACCAGGGGAAGGGCAGGTCCGCGATCGCTTCCCTGAGGCGGCGGTAGGAGATTTCGTCGTCGCCCTCCTCGGCGAGGTCGCCGGTGAGCAGGAGCAGGTCCGGCCGGGGCCGCATCGCGATCAGCGCCGCCAGAGTGCGGTCGAGGCGCCTGCGGTTGAATTCCTCTTCATTGCCCTGGTCGAAGCCGAGATGGAGGTCCGTGACCTGGGCGATCAGCAGGCGTTCGCTCGTCATCTGCGCCCTCCCGCGGGCTCGGGGCGGACCTGGATCGTCGTCCTCTCCCAGCGCCGCCCCCGGACGCGCTGGCGGAGCAGCATCGCCGGCACCCCCTCGTCGGCATGATAATCATGACACATCGCGCAGGTCGAGGGCACCTCCCCCGACGATTCTCCGCCGTGGCAGGTGCGGCAGGTCTCGAGCCGCGGCAGCAGCAGGTCGTTCGCCGATCGCGAGCGCTCGGCGCCGTGGCAGGTCGCGCAGTCGGTCTGGCGGTGCGGGGCATGGTCGAACCAGCCGTGCAGCATATAGCGCGTCGGAAAGGCGACCGGACGGATCCGGTAAGCCGACGAGCCCGGCGGCGGGGTCTGGACCTGGTGACAGTCCCAGCAGGCGCCGCCGGGAGAGAAGACGGCGCGGATCGCGCGGTCGGCGGCGCTGCCCGAGCCGGCCAGGGCCTGCGCATATTGGATCGCGCTGCGAATCTGCATCACATCGCCGGGCCGACGGCGGGCATCGGGGCCGAGCACCGAGGGCCGTGGCGGAACCCGGCCGCGATGATATTCGCGCAGGTCCGCGACGACCTGCTCGGGCGAGCCGTGACGCAGGGTGCGGACGGTCGCGCCGACACGATCGAACGCAAGCGAGTGGCACATGCCGCAATCGGCCTCCATGTCGACCGGCTGGAAGCGCGTGCCGTCCGGCGTCGGCACGTGGCAGTCGGCGCAGACCAGGCTGTCGCCGAAGCCGAACCGGCCGCGCAGGCGGCGGCCCATCTGCGCGACGCCGCCGTCGCGGGCGAGATGGAGGGCGTGGGGGAAGCGCAGGTTCGAATTCTCGCTCGGCCGGCCGGCGAGCGACACGCGCTGCATCACCGGCACCTCAGAGTCCCAGCGGATCAGCACGCTCGGCTGGAACTCGGGGTGGGCCGTGGCGAAATCACCGGCGTCCCCGAGCCGCGTGTCGGGCAGGCGCTCGCGCAGGCCGCTGTGGCAATCGGCGCAGAAACGCTGGGGCGTCGGCGCCATCTCCTGCGGACCCTCATGCTCGGTGTGGCAGTCGACGCAGCGGCCGGGCGTCAGTCCGAACGTCTCCTGCACGGCGAGCTGGAAGCGGCCCCAGCCGTCGACCCCGGGCCGCGCGCGGGCGAGCCGGGCGCGGTCGGCATGGTCGTGGACGCGGACGTGGCAGGTCTGGCAGGCCTCGTCGCGGACCGAGACGAAGGGCGTCACATGGCAGGCGGCGCAATTGCCCTCGAGGCTGGAATGGACCTGGCTGAGATGGCCGCTCAGCCACATCCGGTCGGGCTGGAAGCCGCGCGCCGCGTCCTGCCGGCGGTGCTGGACGGTCCAGATCGGCCAGGCGAGGAAAAGGCCGAGCACGAGCAAAGCCAAGACCCAGGCGAGCGGCCGCTTTCCGGGCATCACCGAGGCGACCGAGAAACGGCGCTCGTCGGCCTTGCCGAGCTGCGCCTCGCCCTCGGTCACCCGCTCCACCGCCACTTCCACGTCGGCGGCGTCCGACGCGGTCGGGAGGAAGCGCAGGATGTGGCTGCCGATCCGGATGTCGCCGCCGGTGCTGAGCGCGATCGCGCCGCGCGTCACTTTGCGCCCGTCGAGCTCGAGCGACAGGCCCGTTCCCGCTGCGACTTCGAGCCGGTCCGCGGCCCAGAGGATCTCGGCATGGCGCAGGGCGACGGCGAGGTCTGTCAGATGGACGTCGCTCGCCGGGTCGCGGCCGACCGTCAGCCGCTCGCCCTCGACTCGCGCCGTGCGGACGATCTCGCGGCCCTCGGCGCTGCGCGAGACGGTGCGAAGGAGGAACGCCATCGCGCTTTACCAGTAGAAGAACACGCTGACGACGTGCGCGGTGAGCGCGGCGATCGTCGCGAAGGTGACGGGCACGTGGACGTAGAGCCAGGTCTCGAGCAGCGCCCGGATGCGCAAATGCCGGCGGATCCGACCGAGCGCCGCAGCCTTGCGCTCGAGCAGGTCGACGACGCGCGCGGTCTCCGGAGTCGCCGGCCGCGCCCGCATCGCGCGGAGCGCCGCCGCGTTGCGGCAGTTGGAGTGATTGCCGCTGAGCCGCCGGACGAGGCTGCCGCGGAACGGATCCTCGGCCAGCGACAGGCGGACGATGCCGGCCTCCTCCTCGTCCAGCGGCTGGGCGGCGGCCTGGAGTTGCTGGTCGATCTTGACGACCGCGTCGATCATCTGCGGGCGGGTCATCTCGGCGCGGTTGTCGCTGAGCTCGTCGGGCAGCGTCGCATAGACCGAGATGCCGTAGAGTCCGGAGAGGACGACCAGCATCATCAGCGCATAAGCCAGAGTGTGGACGTTCCAGCCGAACTGGAAGCCGGTGTGGAGGGTGGCGATCACGACCAGCGCCAGGCCGAGATAGACATGGGCCGACGTCCACGCCTTCAGCGACCAGCGGCCGCGCGTCATCGCCCGCTTGCGCAGGCCGAGCATGGTCAGCCACAGGATCAGCAAGGCGCCGATCGTGCCGAGCGCGTAGCCGAGCCAGGAGCCGCCATTGTGCCGCGGCTGGACGTCGGTGAGCGCGTAGACGATCGCCGCAGTCAGCGAGACCAGCAAGGCGACCTTGAGCCAGCGGAAGCGGCGGTGGCGCAGGAACCCCTCATGGCTGCCGCCGCTGCCGAGACGAGTCCGCTCTGCCCCCCTGCTCGCCATCGCGCGCCGCCGTCCCCCCTTCAGGCCGCTCCGTTACATCGGTGCAACGAATATCCTCAACTGCCCAGCCGCGCCACCGACAGGAACTGCTCGGGCGCCACCCGGATCGCGGCGCCGGTCGGGCAGGCGCGGACGCAGGCCGGGCCGCCGTCGATCCCGGCGCACATGTCGCACTTGATCGCTTTCTTCGGTGTCTCCGGATCGACGCGCTTCTCGGTCCATTTCTTGGGCGGCTCGCCGGGCCCCGGGCCGAAGCCGAACAGCAGCCAGGAGAGCAGAGGCGGCTTCTTCGGCGGCACCTTCTCCATCCGGATCACGCCGTAGGGGCAGTTGCGCTGGCAGTTGCCGCAGCCGATGCAGCTGTCGTCGATATAGACTTCGCCGTCGGCACCGCGGTGGATCGCATTGGGCGGGCAGTCGGCCATGCAATGCGGATGCTCGCAATGGCGGCACGAGGTCGGCACGTGGAGATGGGCGTAGGTCTTGCCCGCCTCGCGGTTGAGGCGCGAGAGGCCCTCATGGCTGTCGGCGCAGGCCTTTTCGCAATTGTCGCAGCCGACGCAGAGCTTCTCGTCGATCAGCAGCACGTCGGTCGCCTCGCCGATGCCGTTCTCGATCAGGAAGGAAGCGACCGAGCTGTACATGTCGACGACGCCGCCGAACTCGTCCTTCTTCTCCTCGATGAAGGCGTTGAGCTGACGGCGCGAGGCCATGTCGACCTTCGCCCTCGCGAGGAGATCGGGCTTGCGCTCGAGCAGGCGGCGGAAGGCGGCGCCGTCGATCCGGATGACCTCCGACTTGATCGCGGCGCGCACCGTCGCGGTGCGCGGCCCGCCGTCGATCAGAGCCATTTCGCCCACATAAGAGCCGGCGGGGAGGTAAGAGAGGAAGACCGGTCGGCCGCCGATGCTCTTTTCAACCACCATCGAGCCCTGGCGGATGACGTAGATGTCGATCCCCTGCTCGCCCTCGCTGATGATCGCCTCGCCGGCGCGGACGCTCTTCACCTCCGCCGTCTCGAGCACCTCGACGAGATCGTCCGGAATCAGCCCCGAGCCGAACATCTGGAGCAGCTGGCGCTCGATCGAGATGCGCGTGATCGCCCGCCGCGCCGCCGGCACCGCCGACATCAGTTTGAGCGCCGCCATGCGCGGCACCTCGACCAGGATCGAATCCTCGGCCGCGCGCACCGTCGCGCCGCGGCGGCGGCCGGAAATCAGGCCGACTTCGCCGAAGATCGAGCCGGTGGCGATGGGAACCGTGATCGACGGATCGGCCTGGCTGACCTCGACCCGCACCGATCCCTGGGCGATCGCGAACAGCGAAGAGCCGGGCGCGTTGCGCTCGAACACCATTTCGCCGGCACGGTAGAAGCGGGCCTCGCTGTCGAGCATGAACTCGCGCATCTGCAGCGGCGAGAGCTCGTTGAGGATGGCCACGCTGCCGCGGAGCAGCTCCAGCCATTCCTCGACGGGACGGCCACCGGGAAGGCCGCGGAACCTGGCTTCGAGGATCGGCTCGTCGGCGGGCTTCAGATCGACATTGCCGTTGATGAACTCGACGACGTCATAGCCCTGGTTCATGCAATGCTTGATCAAAGGATAGCCCGCCAGCGCGCCGATCACGAAGATTCCGGGTACCGTCGATTCGAAGGTGGGAGAGAGCTTCGGGTAGGAGACGCGGTCGGCGCTGGTGAACTGGACTCCGGTGCCTGGGACGATCGCCTTCTTCCCGTCCTTTTCCTCGAACGCCGCGCAGCAGCCCTCGACGAACGCGCGCGGCGGCGCCGAGCCCATCCGGGCGATGACCCGGTCGCAGCGCGCCTTCAGCTCGCCGTCGCGGGTGTCGAAAGTGATCCAGCCCTTGTCGATCGCTGAGGCGGTGGTCTCGCGCAGCACGGTCATCCGCCCCTCCGCCTCGGCCGCGACTAGGGCCTTGACGTTGGCGTCCTTGGCGGTGGCGAACTCGGCCGAACGGTTGACGATGGTGACGACGTTGCGCTGCTCGGGGTCGGCGGCGAGGCCGAGCGCATTCTCGATGCCGGCGTCGCCCGCGCCGATCACGACGATATGCTCGTCCACATATTCGCCCGGATCGTCGAGCTGGTACTGGACCGTCGCGCCTTCCCCCACGGGGCAGCGCACCAGGTTGGGATTGCCCTGGGTGCCGATGGCGAGGATCACGTTCTCCGCCTCGATCGCCTCGCCGGACTTCATGGTCAGGGTGAACGCGCCTTTCTCGCCGGCGATCGACCTGACCTCCGCGTTCAGCATCACGTTGATCCTGTGCTCGCCGGCGAGCCGGTCCCAGGTGCCGAGCACCGCCTCGCGCTTGCCCGCCTCGAAATCCATGTCCGAGCGCAGCACCAGCTGGCTCGGGGTCGCCATGACGTGCTTGCCCTTCTGGTACTTGTAGATCGTGTCCGAGAGGTGGTCGGTCTTCTCCAGCAGGACGTGGCTGAGGCCGAGCTGGGCGGCGCGCGCGGCGGCGCTGAGCCCGGCGGGCCCCGAGCCGACGATCGCGATCCGGAAGGTTGAGGTCACTTCGCTCCCCGGCAGCCGCAGGCGCGCAGTGTAGCAGCGAAGGGGCGCGGCGCCAGACTTGACCGGCGGCTTTTTGGCGCGATGATCCAGAGCATGGCCGAGCCTCCCACGCGCGCCGCCACCTTCGCCCTCGCCGGCGCCGGCCTGATCGCGCTCGCGGCGGTCGGGGTCGCCGTCGCGCGCTCGGGGGGCGACGACGCCGCCGAGACGCCGGCCAACGTCCAGGCGCCGGCGGCGGACCCGGCAGCGATGATCGCCGAGGTCGAGGAGCGCCTCCGCCGCGACCCCGACAACGACCAGGGGTGGTTCAACCTCGGCATCCTCCACCGCGAGACCGGCCGATTCCCGGAGGCCGAGCGGGCCTTTCGTCGGGCGACGGAGCTCCGCCCGCAAAATGCGGACTATGTCGCCTATCTCGGCGAGACTCTGCTGCTGATCGGAGGGCGCACGCCGCCGCCGGAGGCCGAAGCCCTGTTCCGCCGCGCGCTGACCCTCGACGCGGCCAACCCGCAGGCGCGTTACTATCTCGCGACGCTGCTCGACCATCGGGGCGACCATCGCGGCGCCGTGGACGCGTTGCTCGCCTTGCTGCGCGATGCGCCTGCCGGCGCGCCCTGGGAGCCGCAGGTCCGCGCGGCGGCCGTCCAGATCGCCGAGCAAAACCGGATCGACATATCGGGCCGCCTCCCCGCACCGCCGCGTTCGACCGCGACCGAGGGCATACCGGGTCCGACCCGCGCCCAGATCGACGCGGCCCGCGCCATCCCGCCCGGCCAGCAGGATGCGATGGTCAAGGGGATGGTCGACCGCCTCGCCGCCCGGCTCCGGCAGAATCCGCGCGACGCGGAGGGCTGGATTCGGCTGATGCGCTCGCGGATGGTGCTGAACGAGCCGGAGGCCGCTGCGGAGGCGCTCCGCTCCGCCCTCGCCGCGTTTGCGGGCGATGCGGCCACCCAGCAGCGGCTGCGGACGGCGGCGCAGGAGCTGGGCGTTCCCGGCGGCTGACCTTGCGCGCCGGACGCGCGATCCGCATAGGCCGGGCATGGACTGGTCCCCATCCAGCTGGCGCAGCTTCGAGGCGCGGCAGCAGCCGGCTTATGACGATGCTGCGGCGCTCGAGACGGCGACCCGCGAGCTCGCCGCTTATCCCGCCTTGGTCCGCCCCGACGAGGTGGACGCGCTGAAGCATTCGCTTGCCCAGGCACAGGCCGGCCGCGCCTTCCTCCTTCAGGGCGGCGACTGCGCGGAGAGCTTCGCCGAATTCTCGCCGGATGCCATTGCCGGCACGGTCGGCCTGATCCACGCCATGGCCGCCGGGATCGCCGCTGCATCGGGCCTGCCCGTTGTCCGCGTGGGCCGGATCGCCGGCCAGTTCGCCAAGCCGCGCACCGCCGACCCGGAGGTCCGCGGCGCCACCGCCCTCCCCGCTTATCGCGGCGACATCGTCAACGGCCTCGCCTTCGAGCCCGCCGCGCGGCGCGCCGACCCGGAGCGGATGTTCCGCGCCTGGTCCCAGTCGGCGGCGACGCTCAGCCACGTCCGCGCGCTCGCCGATGCCGAAGGCGCGCCGGTTTATTCCAGCCACGAGGCGCTGCTGCTGGCGTTCGAGGAGGCCCTGGTCCGCCGCGACCCCGCCGGGCGCGCCTTCGCGACCTCGGCCCACATGCTCTGGATCGGCGACCGCACCCGCTTCCCGGGCTCCGCCCACATCGAGTTCGCCCGCGGCCTCGCCAACCCGCTCGGCATCAAATGCGGGCCGTCGCTCGAGCCCGACACTTTGCTGCGCCTGCTCGACGCGCTCGATCCCGGGTGCGAGCCCGGCCGGATCACCCTCATCGCCCGCATGGGCCACGGCGAGGTCGCACGCCGCCTGCCGCTTTTGCTCCGCGCCGTCCGCCGCGAGGGCCGCCCCGTCCTCTGGTCGTGTGACCCGATGCACGGCAACACGGTCGAGACCCGGACCGGCTTCAAGACCCGGCCGCTCGACCACGTCTTCGCCGAGCTCTCGGCCTTTTTCGCCGAGGCCGCCGCGGAGGGCGTGGCGCCGGGCGGCATCCATGTCGAAATGACCGGCCGCGATGTCGCGGAATGCACGGGCGGCGGCGTCGCCGAGGCAGACTTGGGCGCGCGCTACGACAGCCATTGCGACCCGCGCCTCAACGCCCAGCAGGCGATGGCGCTCGCCGCCTATGCGGGACGCCTGCTCGCCCACGGACGCGCGCGTGCCGCCGCCTGAAACCGCGCCCGCCGCCGAGGGTTGTCGCCGGGAAACGATGAGGAGCCGCCGATGAAGACCGCCATCGCCTTTTCACTCCTGCTAGCCCTCGCCGGCTGCGGCGACGGCGGCACGGCCGCCGACAATGCCGCCGACCAGCTCGAGGACGCCGCCGAGATGAGCAATTCGGCCGCGGCCCCGGTCCTGGAGAACGGCGCCGACGCGATCCGCGAGCAGGAAGGCGGCAATGCCGGCGCGGCGGCGCAGAACGTCCTCCAGGACGCGGGCAACGCGCAGGCGAGATGAGGGCCCTCGCGCTCCTCGCCGCCTCGGCGCTGACCGGCTGCGCCCCTGCGCAGCCGCGGGCGCAAGCCGAGCCGGCCCCTGCCCACGGCCGGGCGACGATCGCGCTCGGCGAGAGCGCGCGGATCGCCGGAGTGACGGTGCGGGCGCTGCGGATCGAGGAGGACAGCCGCTGCCCCGCCTCGGTCCGGTGCGTCCAGGCCGGAACCGTGAGGCTCAGGGTCGCGCTCGACCGCGAACCGCGGGAGACGGTGCTGCGTCTCAACGAAGCGCAGACGCTCGGATCGGGTCCCTGGATCGCGCTGTTCGCGGTCTGCCCCGATCCGCGCGCATCGCGCCCTGCCGCCCCCTCCGCCTACCGCTTCACCCTGATCGCCGCGCACGGGGCGATAGCCCCCGCCGCCCCGGGCCCCTGCCCCCCGACGCCTTGACAGCACTCCCCCCGCGCCCATATGCGGCGCTCCTCACCCGCTCCGGCGGTTGCGGCCCCTTCGTCTAGCGGTCCAGGACGTCGCCCTCTCACGGCGAAAACACGGGTTCGAGTCCCGTAGGGGTCACCAGGCCAGGTCCGTGGCTTGGCGCCGTTCGTCGGCCCCCGGCAAAAGTCGAGTCTGGGGGATGCGTCCTCGGGAGGTACGGCGCGCGCTCGCGTGGGCCGCTGCTTCAGATGCGGACCCTTCGGATGGCAGCGAGCGATTGCGAAGGGCCACCGAGATGTCCGGCGCGCATCGCGGCCGACCAGACTTCCAATCCTTTCTTCTGGCGCCCCGCGCATCGCTTCGGAGACGGCCAGGCGCCGCCGTCTCGTCCCCTTGCGGACCGCACTTGAGGTCAGCGCGGTTCGACGATCCGCGCAAATGGATTCGAAGCGGGTCGGCGACGAGCCAGAATGGCGTAGCGCAAACCGGCCGACGACGACTTGCGGCGTCGCCGAATCGATGGATTGATCGATGATCGGCCAAGCTACGCTCAGGCTGGCCGGGGCCCTTTTTTCTATCCGTGCCGCGGCCGCGACACTCCATGAGGGTCGCGCGCCCCGCTTTCGGCCGCACCGCGACTTGACCGTTTGACAGCGTTGTAAAGTTAATACAGGCTCTCGAAATCGTTCGAATCGTTCGCGTTTGCCCAGTCCCTGGCGCTGCTGCCGCAACGCCTGTCCGGCACAGTTGAAAAACGGTTGGATTCGAACTCGCAGCGGGGGCGATGCGAATGGGGGATGGCGTTCAAAGATTCATGCTGCGCGCGGCTGTCGCCGCGGCAGCGGCAATCCCCTCTTGCGCACTTGCCCAGCAGCCACCGCGCGTGCCCAGCCGCCCTGAGGTCACGCCGCCGCCGATCCAGCCGACCGCGCCCCCGTCCTCCCGGCTGCGCGTCGACGATTCGCGCGCGTTTGCCGCGGCGCCTTGCCCGCTTGCCGAATCCGGCACCGTCGTCGACCTGCGCCGGGTGACCTTCACCACGATCGGCGGCGGACCGCTCGATCCCGGCGTCGTGCAGGTGCTGAGCGGCATCGGCCCGGGAGCGGCCGGGCCCCAGCGCGTCGCGATCGCCTGCGAGATCCGCGACCGGGCCAATGAAGCGCTGCGGCGCGCCGGCTATGTCGCAACCGTCCAGATACCGGGGCAGACCGTCGCCGACGGCGAGTTGCGGCTGAATGTCGTCACCGCCCGCATCGTCGAGGTCCGTATCCGCGGTGACGCGCCACCCTTTCGCGACACCCTCGCCGCCCGCGCCGAACAGCTGAAGTCGCTCGACCCGCTCAACGAACGCGATGCCGAGCGCATCCTGCTGCTCGCCGGCGACATTCCCGGGGTCGACGTCCAGATGTCGCTCCAGCCTGCGGGCACTGCCCCCGGCGAGGTGATCGGCGAGCTCCACGTCAGCTATCGCCCTTATTCCGTTCTCGCCAACGTCAACAATCTGGGCTCCCGCGAGCTCGGCCGGGAATCGGTCTATGTCCGCGGCGAATTCTACGGCCTGACCGGCGCTTCGGACGTGACTTATGTCGGCGCGTCGACGACGTTCGACTTCGAAGAACAGCGACTCGCCCAAATCGGCCATCGGATGGGCATCGGCGACGATGGCGCGGGGCTCGAAGCGAGCCTTCTCTACGCCTGGTCCCGTCCCAATCTCGGCGTGCTCGACCTGCGTTCCGAGGCGATGGTTGCGAGCCTCGCCCTGTCGGCGCAGCTGGAGCGCTCCCGCCGGCGGGACATCGGCCTCGTCGGCGGCTTCGAGCTGATCGAGCAGCGGACCCGAATCTTCGCCGGCGGCGGCTCGGCGCCGCTCAACCGCGATCGGATCCGGGTTGCCTTCCTGCGCGCCGAGGGCGGGCTTCACGGACGCAGTCTCACCGGCGAAGACCGCTACACCTTGCTCGCCTCGCTCGAAGTGCGTCAGGGGCTCGACCTGCTCGGCGCGACCGAGACGGGCTCCGTCTCGCCGTCGGGCTACACCCCCTCGCGCATCTCCGGCGACGCCAGCGCGCTCGTCGTGCGCGCCAATGCGGACGCCGCCGTGGCGCTCGGTCCGGTGCTGAGCCTGGCGGGGCAGGTGCGCTCGCAATGGGCCAACAACCCGCTGCTGAACTTCGAGGAATTCTCGATCGGCAACCTCACCATCGGCCGCGGCTACGACCCGGGCTCGAACAGCGCGGATCGGGCGATCGGGCTGCGCGGCGAAGCCCGCGCGCGAGTCTATGACGGGAACTCGGCGCGGGTCGAGCTGTTCGCCTTCTACGACAGCGTCTGGATCTGGAACCTCGATCCGGCCTCCACCGAAAACGACCGCCAGCTCGCCTCCTGGGGCGTCGGCCTCAGGTCGCTGGTGCGCGGCGTCGGGCTGCTCGAGGCGATGTACGCCCATCCGGAGCACCGCGCCTTGCTCATTCCCGGAGCGGAGCGCGCTCCGGACCGATTGCTCCTTTCACTGACAGTTCAATTCCCGGCCGGCGGACGCTGAGCGCGCAGGAGAGCGATGATGACGACAGCCAAGCCACTTGTCCCGTTCCGCTGCCGCCTGATCGTCTCGACGGCGCTCGCCGGCGGCCTGGCCGGCATTGCCTCTCCCGCAGCCGCCCAGTTGCCGAGCGGTCCCACGGTCGTGGCCGGCGCCACGACTTTCAGCGTCGACGGCACATCGACGCCCCCGGGCGGCGTCGACGGTACCGGCACCCGCCTGGACGTCGACCTGAACGGCGTCAACGGGATCGTCAACTGGAACAGCTTCAACATCGGAGCCGGGCCGCCGAACGTCGTGTCGTTCAACGCCGGCGGGGCCGGAAATCTCGCGATCCTCAACCGGGTCATCGGGGGAGGGACTTCGACGATCGGGGGGCAGATGCTTTCCGATCCCAACGTGAGCGTCTTCCTGATCAACCCGAACGGCATCCTGTTCGGCCCGAGCGCAAACGTGAACGTCGGCTCCCTGATCGCCAGCACGCTCGATATCGCCGACGCCGATTTCCTGGACGGTTCACCGTACAGCTTCTCCGGCACTGGCACGATGGGCGTCACCATCGACGGCGGCGCCAGCCTGGTGGCCGGCGGCGAGCTGATCCTGCTCGGCGGCTTCTTCAATGTGGGCGCGGGCTCGACGCTGAGCGCGGGCGGCGATGTCGCGTTCGTCGCCGGGAGCGACATCACCATGTCGTTCGGCGCCGGCAGCCCGATGGCGATCACGATCGCGCAGGGCACGCCCGTCGACGGTGTCGTGATCCCGGGCCAGCTCACCGTCGGCGGCATCGTCACCGGTCAGAATGTCTACGTCGCCGCGGCGACGCGCTCGACGATCGTGGACGCGCTGCTCAACGTCAGCGGCAGCCTGACTGCGACCACCGCGTCGGTCACGGATCGCGGCGTGGTCCTTGCAGCCGGAGCTCCGGCGGCGGGGGTCGCGATCGACCCGTCCGGGGACACGACCGGCGGCGTCTCCGTCCAGATCGGCAGCGCGATCACCGCCCAGGTGGATCCGTCCGCGCCGGCCGGGACCATCGCGAGCGTCGAGATCAGGGCGCGCAACAGCGTCGGCGCGACTGCGGCGATCACCGCCGCGCACGACGTCGCGGTCAGCTCGGATCAGTCCACGGTGAGCGTCGGCGGCGTCACCGCGGACCGCGACCTCGCGATCCGTGCGAACGGCGATCTTACCGCCGGAACACTGAGCGCGGGCGACGATATCGTGCTCGAGGCGGCCGGCGCGCTCGCTACGCTGGACATCACCAGCGGTACGGGAACGGATGAGGCGGGCGCCGGGGACGCCGAGGCCGGGATGCCGCTCGCCGGCGCCGATGTCCGAATCGCCACCGCCGGCGCGCTCGATCCCGCGACCGAAGGCGTCCTGGTCGGCCGCGTCCGCGCCAACGGCGCCGGTTCCGACATCCGGATCTCGGGCGGCACCAACGGCACCGGCGACGGCACCACCGACCTCGATCTCATCGCCGGCGGGAATGTCGAGATCATCGGCGGCGCGCGCGGCGTCGACGTCGCGATCAGCGGCGGCGGTTCGGTCTCCACCGGCGCTCTTCAGGCCCGCGACGACATCGCCGTCCGTGCGGTGGCTACGGTCAGCACCGGCGACCTTACCAGCGGCACGACGGTCGGCAGCGGCCTACCGGTCGAGAGCGCCGGCGCGGCGGACGCGCTGGTCCCCTCGGTCGATTTCAGTGGACACGACATCGACGTCGCCGGCGACGGCGCGATCCTGGGCCGGGTCGTCGCCAACGGCGCCGGTTCCGACGTCCGGATCGCCGGCGGAACGGCCGGAATCGGCAACTCGACGGCGGACGTCGACATCGACGCCGCCGGCGACGTGACCTTGCAAGGGGACGCGGTCGGGCGCGACGTCGCGCTTCGCGCCGGCGACACGATCGTCACGGGCCAGATCGCCGCCGCCGACGACATCGTGCTGCGGATCGGCGGAGACGGCACGACGGGAAGCCTCACGAGCGGCACGGGCGCCGACGTGGCCGGCGCCGGCGACGCCCTCGCAGCGGCGACTCTGGCGGGCGGGGACATCGATATCGTCGGCGGCAACGCGGTTCTGTTTGGCCGTACGGTCGCGACCGGGGCCAGCTCGGATATCCGGGTCGATTCCGGTGCCGGCGGCATCGGCAGCGGCGCGCAGGACATGGATCTCGACGCCGGCGGCGCGATTACGTTGAGCGACCCGGCGCGAGGCCGTGACATCGCCATTCGCGCCGGCACTTCGGTCGACACCGCCAGTCTCATCGCTCGCGACGACATCGCGATCCGCGCCGGGACAATGGCGACGGCGGGCGCGCTCACCAGCGGCACGACCGTCGACGCTTCGAGTCCGATCGACGTCGCAGGCGCCGCGGATACGCTGCTACCGGCGACCGATCTAAGCGGGAACGACATCGACATCGCCGCCACCGGCATTGCCCTCCTCGGCCCGGCGCGGGCCAACGGCGCCGGTTCCGACGTTCGTCTCAACGGCGGCGCCCCTGGTACCGGGACGCTCGGAGACGACCTCGATCTCGGCTCGGGAGGAGCGATCGACATCACCGGCGCGGCCCGCGGCCGCGACATCGCCCTGAACGCCGGTACGACCATCACCGTCGCCTCGCTCACGGCCGCGGACGATATCGCGGTCCGTGCGGTCGGCGCGTTCCGGGGCGGGGCGCTGACGTCCGGCACTGACGACGTGGCAGGCGCCGCGGACGCGCTCCTTCCGGCAGTCGACTGGACCGGCAGCGACATCGATGTCGCCGCGAACGGGATCGAGCTCGGCGGGCCCGCGCGCGCCAATGGAGCCCAGTCCGACATCCGGCTTTCCGGCGGCGCGGCGGGAGTCGGTCTCGTCGGCAGCGACCTCGACCTGGGCGCAGGCCGCAACGTCGAGGTGAGCGGCACGGCGACCGGCCGCGACGTCGCAATCTCCGCGGGCGGCCACATCGAGACCGATGCAGTCACCGCGGCCGACGACATCGTCATGCGCGCAACCGACAACGTGAGCACCGGGACTCTCACCAGCGGTACCGGCGCGGAGGCGGCCGGCGCCGCCGACACGCTCGCTTCGCCGACCGGACTTGCCGGAGCGGACATCGACCTCGCCGGGAACGGCGTCGTCGTCGACGGGCCGGGCCGGGCCAACGGCGCCGGCTCGGACATTCGCATCAGCGGCGGAGCGACGGGGACCGGCAATCTCGGCCTCACCCTCGACCTCGCGGCAGGAGCCGACATCGTGCTCACCGGCGCAGCGCGCGGCGACGACATCCTGCTCGACGCTTCCGGCAACTTGACCGTCGGCGCGCTGACTGCCGTGGACGACGCTTCGCTGCGCGCGGGCGGCGTCCTGACCATGAACGCGTCCGCGGCGATCGGCGACGATATGTCGCTGCGCGCAACCGATTTCGCCGGCGTCGCGCGGTCGACGCCGTTCGCTCCGAATTTCGGCGACGACCTGACGATCGTCGACACCGCCGGCGGGCTGACGATGCCGGATGCGCTCTCCGTGCCGGGGACGCTGACGGTCCGCGTCGAATCCGGCTCGCTCGTCGTCGACGGCCTCCTCGCCTCCGCGAACGAGGATATCGCGCTCGAGACGACTGGCGGCGGCAACATCGCGCTGAATGCCGGCCTCACGACGCCCACCACGGCGGGCCGCAGCGTGACCCTCACCTCGGCCGGCGCAATCACCCAGACCGCCGGCGCGATCACGACCGACAGGCTGACCGGCAGCGCCGCCGGCCCGGTGGCCCTGGTTTCGAACACCAACGCGATCACCCGGCTCGGCGGCTTCAGCGCGAACACCGGTTCGTTCGAGCTACGCGACACGAACGGCCTGACCGTTGACGGTGCAGTCAGCGCGCCGCTCGGCGTTACGATCAGAACCACGATCGACCTCACCCTCGCTAATCCCGGTCTCACGGTCGCCGATACCGGTTCGATCCAAACCGCGGGGCCGATCAACCTGTTCGCCGGCGGATCCGTGGCGCTCGAGGGGAACGTCGCCAGCAGCGGCGGCGGAGCGATCGACATCGAAGCCGACACCGGCAACATCACCTTCGCGGCCGACGTCACGACGACCGGCAACATGGACCTCGACGCGGGCGGCAGCATCACCCAGAGTGCCGGCCGCATCCAGGCGGCGACCCTTACGGGGGTCTCCGGCGGCGCGACCAGCCTCATGTCCAGCGGCAATCTGGTAACCGACCTCGGCGCATTCACCGCCGACGGCTTCGCCCTCAACGATTCCGCGGACGGGCTCACCATCATCGGCCCCGTCGCCGGCGGCGGCGGCGGAGTTTCGGTCGCTACGACCGGGGACCTGACAGTCAATGCCGCCGTGACAGCGACCAACGCTCCGATCACGCTCACCGCCTCGTCGAACCTCGCCCTCAACGCGCCCGTCGATGCCGGCACCGGGACGGTGAACCTTACCGCCACGTCGGGCGCGATCTCCCAGGCCGCAGCCGGGACGATCACCGCCGGGACGCTAACCGGACTCGCCGGCGGAAGCGCCATCCTCAACGCCGCCAATGCGATCGGCACTTTAGGCTCCTTCTCGGCCAACGGCTTCCTGCTCCATGACAGCGGCGGCGGACTCGCCGTCACCGGTCCGGTTAACGCGGGAACCGGCAATCTCGGGCTGCGCGTCGAGAGCGGGCCGCTGACGCTCGCAGGCGACCTCACGGCCGCAGGAACTGTCACGCTCGAGGCGATCGCCGGCGCGATCGATCAAACCGGCGGGCGGATCGCCGCCGCGACCCTCACCGGCCAATCGGTCGGCGGCGCCTCGCTCAATTCGACGACCAACGCCGTCTCGACGCTCGCCGGCTTCACCAACAGCGGCGCCGGCGGCTTCAGCTTCATCGACAGCGTCGACCTCGCCGTTACGGCCAACGTCAGCGCCGGCACGGATGCGCTGACGATCGGCACGACCGGGACCCTGACGCTCTCGGCCAACCTCCTCTCCGGCAGCGGCGCGACGCTTCGCGGCAACGGCGTCGCGCAGGACGCGCCGACCCGGACGGTCGATGCCGGCAGCGGGCCGATCCTGGTCGACGGCAATGACGGCGCGGTGAGCCTGCCTGGATCGCTCTCGACCACCAATGGCACCGCGACCGCGGTCCGCATCGTCGACAGCGGCAACGCCACGATCGGCAACATCACCACCGGCGGCGGCGGCACCGTCACGCTCGGCGGGCCCGTGAACGATGCGATCAACGGCACGCTCGTCCAGACTGTCGGCTCTGCGATCAGCACCGGCACGCTTGCCGGGAACGTCACCGGCTCGGCGACGCTAGAAAATGCCGGCAACCAGATCGCCGTGCTCGGCGCGTTCGACGCGAACGGCTTCGCGCTCCGCGACGCGGCCGGCGGTCTCACGGTCTCCGGCCCGGTCCAGGCCGGCAGCGGCGATCTCCTCCTGCGCATCGACTCCGGCCCGCTGGCGCTGGCAGGCAATCTCGCCGCGGCGGGAACGGTCACGCTCAGCGTTGCGAACGGGGCGATCAGCCAGAGTGCCGGTGGCATCCAGGCGGACGCTCTCACCGGCCAATCGGTCGGCGGCGCCTCGCTGAACTCCACCACCAATGCCGTCTCGACTCTCGCCGGCTTCACCAACAGCGGCGTCGGCGGCTTCAGCTTCGTCGATGGAGTCGCGCTGGCCGTCACCGCCCCCGTCAACGCCGGCTCCGACGCGCTGTCGATCCAGGTAAACGGCGCGCCGCTCGGCCTCGCGGCGAGCCTGACATCCGGCAACGGCGCGATCCTGCGCGGCACCGGCATCACCCAGAATGCCGGAACCACGGTCAATGCCGGCAGCGGGACGATCCTGGTCGACGGCGACGACGGCGCACTCAACCTCGCCGGGTCGCTGATCACCACCGACGGCGGCGCCGATGCCGTGCGCATCATCGACAGCGGCAATGCCGTCCTCGGCAACATCTCGCCCGGCGCAGGTGCGACGGTAACCCTCGGCAGCACGGGCGACGACGCCCTCGGCGGGACGGTCGGCCAGACGGCGGGGACGGCGATCAGCGCGGCGACCTTGATCGGCAACGCCACCGGCGCGGTCACGCTCGAAAATACCGGCAACCAGATCGATGTGCTGGGAGACTTTGCGGCCAATGGCTTCGCGCTTCGCGACGCCGGCGGCGGGCTGACGGTCACGGGTCCGGTCGACGCGGGGACCGGCGACCTGCGCCTGCGCACCGACGCCGGACCGCTGGCCCTGGCGGGCAACCTCACCGCCGCCGGAACCGTGACGCTCCAGGCAGTCGCCGGCACGATCAGCCAGTCTGCGGGCCGGATCAGCGCCGGTACGCTCACCGGCCAGTCGGTCGGCGGGACGACGCTCAACTCGGCGACCAACGCGATCGGTACGTTGGCCGGCTTCACCAATAGCGGTGGCGGAGGCTTCAGCCTGGTCGACAGCATCGCGCTCGCCGTCACGGGCAACGTCGACGCCGGGACCGGCAACCTCTCGATCGACGCGCCGGGGATCAACTTCGCCGGACGCACTCTGACCGCAGGGACAAACGTCACGCTCGAGGCCCGCTCCGGCGCGCTGACCGGCGGCACCGTCACCGCCGGCGGCAGCTTCACCGGCCGGGGCGGTTCCGTGGCGATCGACTCAGCCACCGCCACCGCCGGCGCGTTGAGCCTGACCGCGACGTCGGGGCAGCTCAGCCTCGGCACCGGCACCGCCGGAACGACCGCGACCCTGCGCAAGGAGGGCGCCTCCGGCGAGCTCCAGGTCGCGACCTCGCTCAATGCGGGCGGCAACATCGTGATCGAATCCGCCGCCGCTCCGGCGCGGCTCGGGACCGTCACCAGCCAGAGCGGCGACGTCGCCGTGACCGCCGCCGATCTCGACGTCAACGGGGCGATCGCGGTCGGCGCGGCCCGCCAAGTGACGTTGAGCAATTCCGGCGCCGGCCCGACCCGGCTCGGCGGGGCGACCGGCGCGGCGGGCGCCTTTTCGCTGACCCACGCCGAGATGGATCGGATCAGCGCCGGCACGCTGACCGTGCGGTCGACGGGCAATGCCCGCGACATCCAGATCGGCGAGCTCAGCTTCGAGAATGCGACGGGATCGGACCGGGTGAATTTGCTGACCGCCGGCCGGATCGACGTGACCGGTGCGGTCAGCACGAGCCAGACCGGACACGCCCGCCGGCTCCTGTTCGGCGGGAGCGCCCCGGAGCCTGCGAACGGCTGCGCCGCCAATTCCGACTGCGCGAGCGTGATCGCGGTGGACAGCAGTGCCGGCGGACGGCTGTTGATGGGCAACTCGCAGCTCTCGCTGCGCAGCCGCCATGTCGGCGTCGGCCAGGCGGATTTCCTCGACGAGGTCGGCCTCAACCCGGGGGGTGCGCCGCTCGAGTCGAATCAGATCGCGACTTTCTACGTCGGCAACGCCGCATCGCGCCTTTACGTGCCGCTCAACGCCACCGGAGCCGACGTCGTCACGGCGTACAGCCTCGACGTCACTTACTCCGATTTCGCCCTGTTCCAGAACACGGCTGCGGCCCAGGCGCCGCCCCGCGGCGCGCTGATCGGCGCCGGCGGAGTCAACGCGACGCTGGTCCTGCGCTCGAGCGGAGAGACGGCGCCGAACGCCTTCGCCCTGTTCGGGCGGGTCAACGATCGTGAAGGCTCGGAGGCGGCGCTGGTCGGTCCAGACGTGATCCAGCTGAGCGAGGTCAATCGCAACAACAGCCGGATCAACGGCTGCCTCATCGGATCGAGCGCCGGTTGCCTGGTCAGCGTCGTCTCGACCCCGAGGATCAACGTTTTCGACGCGACTCAGGCGTCGCTGCTCCGGGCAGGGAACGAGCTCACGCTCAGCTTCGATCCGCTGATCGGAAGCAACAACGAAGCTCTGTTCGGGGGTCTCGCGACGGCCGACCCTCAGCTTTCTGACCCGGATTGCGAGAACAATCCCGACGATCCTCGCTGCCAGCAGGAAAGAGACCAGCCATGAACAGACGCTTCGCCGAGCGCACGCTCATCTGTCTGTTCGCCGGCTCGGTTCTGGTCGCCGCGCCGGGATGCTCGACCACCGACGGCCTCGCCGCAGCCGATACCCTCAGCCTCGGTCGAAACGCGGCCGACGATCCGTGCACGGCGAGCCGGACCTGGCGCGATCGCGCCGTCACCGGCCAGTTCGACAGTTCCTACGTCCTCACCTGTCGCTCGGTGACGGCGAGCCGCCCGGTCGGCTATGTCCGCGCCGTGCTCGACAGGCCAGAGGCGGTGCAGGCGATCGAGGCGCAACTCAGCTGCGGCGAGGGGCGCACGGTCGAGATCGCAGGAATCGGGCCGGTCCAGGCGCGCCGCTGCTTCGACGCGGCGCTCGGAGAACCGTCGGTCGCCTTGAGCTACCGCCGCGGCGGACGAAGGGTCATCGCGTCTGCGCTTCCCTCCAATCTCGGCCCGCTCGAGCAGGCGGTCCGGCAGCTCGCCGGCGACGCGCCGCCCGCCGCCGATTCCCGCGCCGTGTCGTCGATCGACGTCGCCGCGCTCGCTCCGGCGCCGGCCATCCCGCCGACGGTCGCCAGCGCCGCCGACTTCAATCCGAGCATCGCGCTGCAGCGGGGCATCAGCCTGAACCACAAGGGCCTCCATCTCGAAGCGTCGCGCGTCCTCAACGATGCGCTGAGCCGCCTGCCCGCCGACGCCACCCCGGCGGTGCGCGCCGACCTGCTCCTCGAAGCGGGCCTCGCCGACTCCAACATTCGTTACGAGGAAGCCGCGGCAGACCATTTCGCGCGCGCCAACGAGTTGATCGGCACGCCGGGCGCCGACCAGCCCTTCCTCGTGCGCAAGCGCGACACCTATGCCGCGCTCGACCTGCTCAACCGGCGCGAATTCGCGCGCGCTCTCACCGCGCTCAACCGGCTCGCGGGCCCGGGAACGCAATCCGCCGATCCCCTGAGCGATCCGGTGATCATCCAGGCGCTGAACCAGCCTTCGGGGGCGCCCAACGATATCGCGCGCGCAGTCGGGGTCGTCGATTCGGGCGCGCTTTCGCAGCTCCTTCTCCAGGCGCAGGCGCATTGGGCGCGCAGCATCGCGATGCTTGCGACCGGCGACGTCTCCGGGGCCGAGGCAGCGCTGGCCGACGCGGAACGCAGCTTCGCGCCGGTCCGCAACAGCCGCATCGATCCGGTTCCGGTGATGTGGCTGCAGGTGCGGCTCGACCGGCAGCGCGGCCGCATCGCCGTCCGCCGCCGGGACTGGGCCGCGGCGGACCAGAGCTTCGACCGGGCGCTGGACGCGCTCAACCGGAGCGCGCTCGGAAGGCCTGGCGAAGGCAACGCGCCGGCGATCGCCGACCTCCGGCTCGAGCGGGCGAGCATCGCGCTGCAGCGCGGCGCTCCGGCAGACGAAGTCCAGCGCGAATATGACGCGGCGATCGAGGCGCTGATCGTCTCCGGCGCCTCGGGCGCGCCGGTTTCCGCCGGCGTCGACCGCTACCTGCGGTTCCTCATCGACAACATGGCAGGCGCCGACCGCGAGGCGAACCAGGAGCGCTTCTTCCGCGCGCTGCAGGCGGCCGGCGAAAGCGGCGTCGCGCGCCAGGTGAATCACCTCCAGAGCGTGCTCGCGGCCGATCCCGCTTTGGGCGCACGGATGCGCGATCATGCCGACCTCAGCCGCGAGCTCATCGCGCTGCGTTACGAAATCGCCGCCGTCGACGCCCGCGACGCGGCGCAGGCCGCGCGGCTCGCGCAGCTCGAAGCGCGCCGCCGCACGGTGCAGACCAGCCTCGACGCGCTCGAAGCGGCGCTCGGCGCCGACGCGCGCCTCTCGCAGGTGCAGGAACGGCCGGCGACGCTCGCCGAGATCCGCGCCGCGCTGCGACCGGGCGAGACCTATTTCAAGGTCGCCGCGGCGGGCGGGCGCCATTACGGGATCCTGGTCGCGCCCGACGTCACCCACGTCTATCGCGTCAGCGCTTCCGCTGCGGTGGTGGACGAGGTTGCGCGCCGGGTCCGCCTGTCGATCGACGGCAGCCTCGAGCAAAGGGAGCAGCTCGTCGCGTTCGACGTCGCCGCCGCCCACACGCTCTACACGCTGCTGGCAGGGCCGGCGGCGGAGCGCATCGCTGCGGCGCGCGCGGTCGTCGTCGATCCTGGCGGGCCGTTGCAGAGCCTTCCCGCGGCCGTGCTGGTGACCGACCGGGCCAGCGTCGCCGCCTTTCGCGCGCAGCGCCGCGCGCGCGACTTCGACTATTCGGAGGTCGCCTTCCTCGCCGCCCGCGCGGCTTTGTCGACAACCGTGTCGCCGCGTTCGTTCCTCGCCTCGCGGCGGCTGCCGCCTTCGGCCGCGCCGCGACCGTTCATCGCCTTCGCGGAACCGACGCCGCCGCCGGCCAGCGAGGTGCCGCGCACGGTCGATCTCGGCGCCGGCTGCGCGATCTCCTATCGCGAGCTGGTCGCCTTGTGGGGCAATGTCGCGCGGCTGGACGACCGCGAGGCGAGGGTCGCGGCCCAGGCGGTCGGGGCGCCGGGGGCGGAGGTGGTACGCGGCGCGGCCTTCACCGATTCCGCCGTGCTGTCGCGCGACGACCTCAACCAGTACAAGGTCCTCCATTTCGCCACCCACGGCTTCGCCGAAGGCCGGTTCGGCTGCGCCAACTCGCCGCCGGCCCTGCTCACCTCGCTCGCCGACGCCGATTCGAACGGGCTGCTCAGCTTCAACGAGATCGCGCGGCTGCGGCTCGACGCCAACCTCGTCGTCCTGTCGGCCTGCGACACCGGCGCCGGCATCCGCAGCCAGTCGCTGGCGCGGCGCTCCGGCCAGGAGGAAGCGGGCGCGACCCTGGAAGGCCTGGTCCGCGCCTTCCTCACCGCCAACAGCCGCGCGGTGATGGCGACCCACTGGCCCGCCTCGGCGGGCGAGGAAGGCATCGAGTTCATGCGCGTCTTCTACGAGACGGCGCGTGGGCGTCCGCTCGGCGAGGCCCTCCAGACCGCCCAGCGCCGCCTCCTCGCCGGCCGCGAGCATTCGCATCCCTTCTACTGGGGCGCCTATTTCCTGGTCGGCGATGCGGGGCAGATGATGCTGGGGGGCGCGCCTCGCACTGCGGACACGCGCCGCGATGCGGTGCACGGCGCCCTGTGACGTGGCTGACTCGGGGCGATCGGGGCTGATTGGATCCTGCTCAGGTTGCTGCGACGGGAAGCACTAGAGCGGTGGGCACGCCCTGCTGGAAATCAGCCCCGCCACGCATGCGGCGCTCGCGGCAAGGGCCGAGCAGGATTTCGCTGCAGCAGTGGACCGTCCGGCTCTTCGCGTTCGGCTCCTCGCTGACGGCCGCGTGGCGCGAGGACGGCGCGGGACGGAACTGGCGGATCCTCGCCGGGTCGGAGCTCGCCTGGGATGGGCTCCGGCGGCACTTCAAGAACTTCCTGAACGCGCGGCTGCCGGACGGGACGGTGGCCTTGTTCCGCTTCTACGATCCGCGGGTGTTCAACACCTCTATCCGCGCGTGCACGCCGGAGGAGCGCGCGCCTTGGTTCGACGGCGTGCGCCGCTATTCAGTCGAAGGGGAGAACGGCGCGATCCACGATTACCGGCTGCGCGGGGGCGTGCTCTACGACGGCGACTTGGCGCTTGGCTGAGCGAGCCGGACACGCCGCAGGTGGCGCGGTCAAGGCGGCGCTGGCGCTGGTCGCGGGAACCGCGGCGGCGGCGGCGATCGTGCGCTTCCTGCCCTCGGCGGCTCTCGGTCCCGTCGTCGGCGCCGGCGAGCGGCTGGGTGGCGGCGATGCGACGTTCGAGGCGCTGATGACCCTCGCTTTGTTCGGGGCGCTGCTCCTCGCGGCGTTCGCCGGAGCGGTCGCCGCCCGAGTCAATCCGCTGCGGCCCGGACCGCGGCCGCTCCGCTGCGCGGCGTTCGGCGCCCTCGCCGGCCTGTCCGGCCTGCTCGCCGCCGTCGCCGGTTGCCGGCTGGCCGGGACGCTCCTGCCCGGCAGCGGCGGCGCGGCGGGCGGGCCGGCGCTGCTCTGGGGGGCGGCGCTGATCCTCTTCCAGGCGACCGTCGAGGAAATCTATTTCCGCGGCTGGCTGCAGCCGGTGCTGGCCGCACGCTGGGGCGCGGCGGCCGGCGTCCTCGCCGCCTCGATCTCTTTCGCGCTGGTCCACTTCGTCGGCGGCGGCGCAGAGAACGGCGTCGCGATCGTCAACATGCTGCTCGGCGGGCTGCTGTTCGGACTGCTCGCGCTGCGCACCGGAGGCATCGCCGCTCCGGCGGCGGCGCATTTCGCCTGGAACGCGGCGGAGGATATCGGCCTCGGCCTCGTCCCCAATCCGGGCGTCGGCGCCTTCGGCAGCGCCTTCGACCTCGACCTTGCCGGAGCGGCGCTCTGGGGCGGCTCGCCGGAAGGGCTCAACGCGAGCCTCGCCATGACCTTCGCCTTGCTCGCTTTGCTCGCGCCGCTGCTGATCGCGCGCGGCCGCACCGTCAGCGCAGCTCCGCCCGGCTCCGGTCGATCCGATCGCGCTCGGAGTTGAAGGCGGCCTTAGCGGCCCCCGCAAGAACCGTCCCGGCGCCGGTGTCGATGCCGAGTGCGTCGGTATGCTCGCCGTCGATCAGCAGCTCGAAGTGGAGATGCGGCCCGGTCGTGCAGGTCCCGGTGTTGCCGACGGCGCCGATCACCTCGCCCTGGCGGACGCGCGCGCCGGCCGCGATCTGCGGAGCGAAGGCGCTCAGATGGAAATAATGCGTCGTCCAGCCATTGTCGTGGCGCAGCCGGATCATGTTGCCCGCGCAGCGGTTCGGGCCGGCCGAAGCGACCTCGCCGTCGGCCGCGGCGTAGACGCGGGTGCCGACCGGCGCCGCGAAGTCGGTACCCCGGTGGAGGCGTCGGACCCCGAACAGCGGGTGGATCCGGTAGCCGAAGCGCGAGGACACCCGCGCGCCGTCGAGCGGCGTGCGCATCAGCGAACGCACATTGCTTCGGCCGCCGTCGTCGAACCACCCCTCTTCGCCGCCGGGCGGGCGGAACCGGTAGAAGCGAAGGGACTTTTCATTGGTGCGCATCGCAACGAACAGCAGCCGCGGCGCACCGACCGCCTCGCCGGCCGGGTTGCGCGCCTGCTCGAGCACGGCCTCGAAGCGGTCGCCCGGACGAACCTCGCGCTGGAAGTCGAGGTCGAAGCTGAAGGCCGTGGCGAAATCGCTGATGACGCTGTCGGGGACACCCGCCGACACGGCCGAGCTGTAAAAGCTGGTCTCGTCCATCTCGCCGGCGACGGCGCGCAGCTGGAGCGCAAGCCGGGCGTCGAGCCGCTCGGCGGCCAACCGTCCCTGCGCCTCGGCGAGGCGGACGCCCGAGCCGTCCTCGCGCGTCGCCTCGAGGGCGGCCAGGCGAAGCGTCGCGCCGTCCTCGGCGAGGGTGAATGCGAGCCGGAGGCCGCCAGGCGCGCCGCCAAGTACGCCACGCGCCGCCGCGGCGGCACGCGTCGCCGAGGCCTCGTCGAGACCAGCGGCGCGCAGTGCCGCTGCGATCTCGCTTGCGCCCGCTACCGTGATCGTCCGGTGCCGCTCGCCCGCCGGCGCTGCGGAGGGCGCGGCTTCGGCCTGCGGCTTCACCGGCGCCGGCGCGGTGCGCTCTTCGCGGCCGAGCCAGGCCGCGCCGGCGCCGGCCAACAGGATCAAAGCGGCGGCCGTCAGGGCGGCGCCGAGACGCAGCGAGGGCGGCCCGGCCTCTCGCGGCGGAGCGCTCCCTTCCGAGCCCCAGCTGCGCGGATCGAACGAGCCGGCGTCCCCGGCCTCCGGGGCCGCCGGGCCCGACCCGGTCTCCTTGGAGCCGTTCGCGCGCCAAGTCTTCGGATCGAACGAAGGCGAGAAGTCGTCCCGGTCCGGCATCAGCTTCGCCGCCTCACCCCAGGGCCGTCAGCCGGCCAGAGCTGGCTTTAATATCGCTCCTTTATCGAGAGGTGAAGCTGTGCTTAAACTCGCCGTTCAGCGGGGAGTCCATTGATGGCGGGCAAGAACAGGGTTGCTTGGCGCGAGGGTATGTTCCTCCGGCCGCAACACTTTCAGGCGCAGGACCGCTTCTTTGATGCGCAGCTGCGCGCCCGCGTCGATGGCGTACGTCCCTATCCTTGGGGCTTTACGGAAATCGTAATCGACGAGGACCTCGCCGCGCTCGGCAAGTTCGGAGTGGTACGCTGCTCGGGGGTGCTTCCGGACGGTCTTCCGTTTTCGATTCCCGACGAGGCCCCGCCGCCGCCGCCGCTCGACGTGCCCGAGGACGCGCGCGACGCGATCGTGTACCTCACGTTGCCTGCCGCGCAGCTCGGCGCAGTCGAATTCCGCGACGGTGAGGCCAAGGCGGACGAGGCCCGCTTCCTCGTCTTCGAGCGCGAGGTGGCCGACGCATTTTCCGAGGAGCGCGCGAGCGAGCCGATCGAGATCGGCATGCCGAACCTGCGCTTCGGCGTCACCCGCGACCAGACATACGGCCGAGTCGCCCTCGGCGTCGCGCGAATCCGTGAGGTCAACAGCAAGCGCCTGATGTTCGACGGCCGCTTCATCCCTCCCTCGCTCGACATCCGCGCCTCGCAGCGCCTGCGCGGCGGGCTCACCGACATTGTCGGCCGGGCCGTGCAGCGCTCCGACGAACTCGCGCTGCGGGCTGTCGAAGCGACGGACGGGGGGGCGGAGACGTTTGCCAGCTTTCTGCTTCTTCAGGCGCTGAACCGGTGGATCCCGGCGCTGCAGCATCTCGAGGCGCTCCCTGTCGTCCATGCCGAGAGGCTCTACGAATCGCTCGCCTCCTGCTGCGGCGAACTCGCCACCCTGATCCGACCGGAGCGCAAGCCGCCGCCGCTCCCCACCTACGACCACGAGAACCCGCAGCTTTGCTTCGATCCGGTCTTCGACCTGCTGCAGACCATGCTCTCGGCAGTGTTCGACCGCTCCGCGGTCCAGCTCCCCCTCACCCAGGCTCAGCCCGGCGCGTACATCTCGACGATCACCGACCATCAGCTCTACAAGTCCGGCTGGTTCTACCTCGCCGTCAGCGCCGCCATCCCCCTCGAAGAAGTGCGGGCGGCATTCCCGTCGGTCGCGAAGATCGGCGCGGCGCAGCGTATGCGCCAGATCGTCGATTCGGCGCTGCCTGGCGTGCCGCTGCGCCACACGCCGACGCCGCCGCCCCAGCTCAGAGTGTTGCCCGGCTACGTCTATTTCGAACTCGACCGCAGCGTTCCGGACTGGCGCGACTTCGCCACCGCGCCGGCTCTCGGGCTGCACGTCGCCGGCGACTGGCCGCAGCTGAAGCTCGAGCTGTGGTGCGTCAAGCGGAGCGAGCGGTGAGCTCGGGCGACCCGCGGCCTCCCGGAGGCCCCGGCGGAAACAAGACGGTGTTCCGGCCGTCGCCTCTCCAGACGCGCAAGCAAGGCGAGGCAGCCCCCGCGCCTGCGGAGCCAGGAGCGAACCCATGGGGCGAGGCGCCGCAGGCGCCCCCCGCGCCCGTCTATCCGCAATTCGACTCCTTTCCGGAGTCGATCGCGCCGGGCGGTCCGCAACTCGCGCCGTCGCGCCTCGCCGACGACGACGTCCCCCAGCCCGCGAGTCCGCGGAAGCTGAGAAGCCTCATGGTCACCGAAGCGACTCCGGTGCTCGCAATGGCCGCCGGCGTGCGCTCCGGGCGCGTGCGCATGCCGCTGCCGCAACTCCACCGCCAAGCGGGACAGGGGATCGCCGCTTTCGAGCGCGCGATCTCCAGGGATTATGCCATCGAGGTCCGCCAACGCGCGAAATATGCGCTCTGCGCGACCGTCGACGACATCGCGCAGAACCTGCCGGGGGTCGGCAGCGACGGCGCGGAATGGGCGCGACGGAGCCTCGTCGTCCAATTCTTCCAGGAGAATATCGGCGGCGACCGCTTCTGGCAGCTGGTCGACGACATGCTGCGCGACCCGGCCGCCAACCGCGAGCTGATCGAGCTCTACCACGCCTGCCTCGCCGCGGGCTTCGAAGGCCGGTTCAGGGTCATGCCGGACGGCCGGCGCAGGTTGCATGAGATCATGGCCCGGCTGCAGGGGGCGCTCGAACATGTCCGCTCCCTTTCTCCTGTCGAGCTCGTCGCCGGCTGGCGCGGCGAGGACGCGCCGATCCGGCGGGTCGGCTTCTGGAGTTATATCGGGCTCGCCGCGGCGGTCGCCGGCGGCCTGCTCTTCCTGATCTACGCGGTCCTGATGATCGTCCTCGGGCAAACGGGCCGGGCGCCGATGGACCAGCTTACGTCGCTGATGCCGCCCGAGCGGCTGACCCTGTCGCGGGCCGCCGCGCCGCCACCCGCCGCCCCGCCGAGCCCCCAGGCCGAGCGGATCAGCCAGTTCCTGCAGCCCGAGATCGAGCAGGGCCTCGTGACGGTCGTCCCGGACGCGCAGACGGTGCGGGTCCGCACCACGGTCGGTCAGTTGTTCCGATCCGGTTCCGACCAGCTCGAGCCGGGGCGCCGGCCGCTTTTCGAACGGATCGGGCGCGCGATCGAACAAGAGCCGGGACCGGTCCTGATCGAAGGGCATGCCGATTCCGACCGGCTCGCGAACAACCTGTCCTTCCCGGACAACATGGCGCTGTCGAGCGCCCGCGCGGACACCGTGGCCGACATCGTCCGGGCGACCCTCAGCGATGCGGCCCGCGTGACCGCGCAGGGGATGGGCGAGACCGTTCCGATCGCGTCGAACGCGACCGCCGAGGGGAAATCGCTGAACCGCCGCGTCGAGATCATCGTGCGGCGGCGCAACTAGGGCGCGTGGGATGAAGCGGGTCTTCAGGAACTGGTGGGTCGTTTCGATCGTGATCGCGCTGATCGTGCTCGCCTTGCTGGTGTGGGCATTGCCGATCTTCGTCGCGTTTCTACGCCCCTTCTGGGTGCGGGCGACCGCCGCGGCCCTCGTCGTCGGCGTCTGGGCGCTGCTCGCATTCCTGAGGGCGCGCCGGGCGCGCAAGGCTGCGGCGGCGATCGCGAAGGAGCTCGCGGGGCCGAGCGCGGCAGACGAGGAAGGCCGGCTGCTCGCCGGCCGGATGCAGGAGGCTCTGGCCTCGCTCAAGACCGCGTCCGGGCGAAAGCGGGACTATCTCTACGCCCGCCCCTGGTACGTGATCATAGGGCCCCCGGGCGCCGGCAAGACCACGGCCCTGGTCAATTCGGGACTTCGCTTTCCCTATTCCCAGCAGGCGCTAAAGGGCGTCGGAGGCACCCGCAACCTCGATTTCTGGTTCGCCGACGAGGCCGTGCTGATCGACACGGCGGGCCGCTACACGACACAGGATTCGAACTTCGAGGTCGATTCGCGCGGCTGGACGAGCTTTCTGTCGCTGCTCAAGAAGCACCGGCCGCTCCAGCCGGTGAACGGCATCATCATCGCGATCGCGGTGGACGAGCTGATACGGGCCGACTGCCGTGGAATCGACGACCACGCGGCGGCCGTCCGCCGCCGCCTCTCCGAACTGCGCAGCACGATCGAGGTCGAGGCGCCGATCTACGTGATGCTGACCAAGGCGGACCTGCTCGCCGGCTTCGTCGAATATTTCGACGATCTCGACGTCGAGGGCCGCCGCGCCGTGCTCGGCCGGACGCTGCCCTTTTCGCCGGGAAAGCCGCAGCCCGATGCGCTCGCCGCCGCCTTCGACGAACTCGCCCAGGCGCTCGCCGACCGCCAGGCAAAGCGGCTGTTCGAGGAAGTGGACCAGGCGCGCCGGGCGCTGCTGCTCGGCTTCCCGGCGCAGCTCCAGTCGCTACGCGCGCGATTCCACCGCTTCATGGAGGGCGTGTTCGCCGGCGGCGAGGCTCCGGGCGGCGTGCTCCGCGGCTTCTACCTCACCAGCGGAGTCCAGGAAGGCGCGCCCCTCGACCGCATCCTGTCCAGCGTCGCGCAGGTCTACGACCAGCCCGGGCAGGCCCGCCCGGGCGGCTCCGGCCGCGCTTATTTCCTGAACCGGCTGCTCACCGAAGTGATGTTCAAGGAGGCCGGCCTGGTCCAGATGGACCCCAAGGCGCGCGCGCGGCTGAAGACCCGCCTCACCGCCGCCTTCGCCGGGATCGGCCTTGCCGCCATCCTGCTCACGGCGGCATGGTCGGTCAGCTTCGCGCGCAATCGCAGCTTCCAGAGCGAAATCCTCACCGCCGCCGCCCAGGCTCGGGATACGGCGCGCGCAAATACGATCGATCTGCGCCAGGTGCGCGGCACCGACGCCGACCTCCGGCTCGCTTTGCCGCTGCTCGACGCGCTGCGCGCCCTGCCGCGGGGGTACGAGGAACGCCGCGCCGGCTGGGCCCCGCTCATGATGCGATTCGGCCTCTATCAGAGCAGCCTCAGCCGCCAGGCCGAGGCGACCTATCTCGAGGCGTTGCGGCGGATCATGCTGCCTCGGCTGCTGCTGCGGCTCGAAGCCTATATGCAGGCGCATCGAAGCGACGCAATGGCGCTTTACGAGCCGCTAAAGGTCTATCTCATGCTCGGCGGCCACGGCCCGGGCATCGACCGCGCCACCGTCCAGAATTGGGTAACGCGGGATTGGGCCGCGGAAGTCTATCGCGGCTCGGACAGCGCGCACGAGCGGGGCCGGCTCGCCCGCCACCTCACGGCGCTGCTCGAGGACCCGAATATCGCATCGGTCTGGCCCGGCCGCCAGGCGCCGCTCGACGGTGCGCTCGTCGCCGAGGCACGGGCGCTGATCACCAGCCTCTCGCTCGCCGACCGGGCCTATGCGGTGATGCGCCAGAATGCCTTGGCGGCAGGCTCCCCGTGGCGGATGGCGGGGCAGATTTCGGCCGGCGACGCGCGCGCCTTCGCCAACCCGGACGAGGTGCTCGCCGTCGAAGTGCCCTATTTCTTCACCCGCCAAGGCTATGATCGCGTCTATCTGATCCGGCTCGCCACGATCCAGAACGATCTCCGACGCGACCTCTGGGTGCTCGGGGACAATGCCGGCACCGAGGCGATCCGCACCGAGTTCAGCGATCTTCGGGCGGGCATCGCGGGCCGCTACGCGACCGATTACAGCGCGGCCTGGAACCGCGTCGTCGATGTGCTGCGACCGGCCAATTATTTTCAGGACCTTCCGGCCTACAGCGCCTTCACCAAGAGCCCATCGCCGCTCAAGCGGGTGCTCCTCGAAGTGCGACGCAACACCAACTTCGAAGGCGGGACGCGGGCCGCGCTCGGGCGGCAGCTCCAGCAGCGCCTCACGCGGAGCCGAGCTGGCCAGTTCGCGAACGACATGTCGCAAGGAGCGATCGGGACGCTCGACGCCGGCGCGCAGATCGCGACCGGCTTCGCCGATCTGCACGAATATGTCGGCGACGGCCGCGGCGCCGCGCCAGTCGACCAGTTCGTCGACGCCGTACGGACGGCCGGCCAGGCCGTCATCGCCGCGCGCAGCAATCCAGGCGCCGGCGGAACCGACGCGATCCAGGCGGCGATGGTGACCGCGGTCGCCAGCGTCCAGGCCGCGGCGCAAGGCGCGCCATCGCAGCTTTCGAACTTCGTCGCGGCGGCGGCGCGCAGCGGTTCGGCCGCGCAGACCAGCGCGGCCAGCGGGGCGATCGCGGAAGCCTATGCCCAGAGCGTCCGCCCCCGCTGCACGGAGGCCGCGCAGGAGCGCTACCCTTTTTTCGGCCGGTCGCCGCGGGATGCCGCGGCGGCGGACATGCTCGCGGTCTTCGGCCAGAACGGGGTGATCCAGGCGTTCGTGGAGCAGAGGCTGCGGCCGCTGATGGACACGTCCGGTCCGGTCTGGCGCTGGCGCTCGGACGCGCCGGTGACCTCCTCGCTCGATCCGACCAGCGCGGAGGAATTCGCCCGGGCGGGCCGCATCCGCGACCTCCTCGCCAACGGCCTGCCGCTACGGGTGCGCGCGGAGCGGCTCGGCAGCGCCGTGGAGCAGGTCGTCGTCTACGGCGGCCTCAATTCGCAGCAGTTCGACCGCACCGCCACCGGCCCGAAACCGCTCGCCTGGCAGATGTCGGGCGCGCCGGAGGCCTATGTCGTGCTGCGGCCGCCGGCGGCGGGCGGGGGGAGCGAGGTCCGGTTCGAGGCGGAGGGGCCGTGGGCCCTGTTCCGCCTGATGGACCAGGCCGACCGCGAGAATGTCGATGCGCGGACGATCCGCGCCACCTTCGGCCAGGGCGCGCAGGCAGCGACGCTGCTGATCACGCTTCCCGGCGAGGACGACCCGTTCAGTCGCGGGGGTTTCTGGCGCTTTCGCTGCCCGCTCTCGCTGTGAGCGTGCCCTTATTGTTCGGGAAGCTTCCGGCACGCGGGGATTTCATTTGGCGCGGCTTCGATCCGGGCGAGCGCGATGCGCTGGACGCGTGGCTGTCGGCCGAACTCGCGGCGGCGCGAGCGGATCTGGGCGAGGGCTTCGATACGGCGTTCGACGCCGCTCCTCCCTGGCGGTTCGCGTGGCGCGACGCCGGCGCCTGGACCACCGGCGCGATGGCCCCCTCGGTCGACGCGGCCGGGCGGCGCTTCCCGCTGCTCCTCGCCGTGGCCGGCCGGGCCGCGGAGGAGGTAGCCGACGCCGCGGCGGCCTGCGAGGATCGCCTCTACGCGCTGATCGGGGATGGCGCGCCCGACGCTGCGGTCGAGGCGCCGGTTCGGATCGCGCCGGGCGGCGGCGGCGCCTGTCCCGAAGGCGAGGGCTGGTGGTGCGCCATGATCGGCGGCCGGGACGAGGCCAGGCTCGAGGGCCGGCGGCCGGACGGGCTCCTCCTGCGCATGCTGGCGCCGGCGGAGGACGGGGCGTGAGCGGCATCGGCCTCCGGGTCCAGCGCGCGGCGGCCAGCCACGAGGGCAGGATCCGGCCGCACAACGAGGACAGCTTCGCCTGCGGCGACGAGGACGGCCTGTGGGTCGTCGCCGACGGCATGGGCGGCCACGAGCATGGCGAGTGGGCGTCCGCCGCGCTGATCGCAGCGCTCCGCGGACCGTCGCTGCCGGCCGACTTCGAAGCGGCCCGCAACGAGGTCGCGGAGCGGATCCACCGCGCCAACGGAGACATCTTCGGCGAAGCGTCGGCACGGGGCGTCCAGATCGGCACCACCGTTGTCGCGTTGCTCGTGCGCGGCCGCCGCTTTGCGGTGCTGTGGGTGGGAGACAGCCGCGCCTATCTCCTCCGCGACGGATTGCTCCACCAGCTGAGCTCGGACCACAGTCACGTCCAGGAGTTGGTCGAGCAGGGCCTGCTGAGAGCGGCAGACGCGGAAGGCCACCCGATGGCGCACGTCCTGACGCGCGCCGTCGGAGTGGACGCGACGATCGAGGTCGACGTCGTCGAGGACGAGGTCGAGCCCGGCGACGTGTTCCTTCTCTGCAGCGACGGTCTCCACGGCTATGTCGAGCGCAACGAGCTTTGGCGGCTCCTCGGCGGTGGCGACGCGGAGCGCATCTCGGCCGACCTCATCGCCGCGACGCTCGATCGCGGCGCGCCCGACAACGTCACCGTGATCGCGCTCCTGTTCACCGAGCCGACCATGGTTCCGACCGGCCAGCCGGCCGAAGCCCCGTGAGCGCCGGCGAACGAGGCAAGGATCCGCCCGCCGAGCCGAGCGGGACGGTGTTCGACCCGGCGCCCCGCGGCCGCCGACCGCGCGATGGCGGCGCCGAGCCCTCCGGGTCTGCGCCGGACCAGCCGGAGGATCGCACGGTCTTCGCGCGGACGCCGGCGGAACCGCCGGTCGTCGCCGCGCGGCCCGCCGCAGGGGGCATCCAGGTCGGCGACGTCCTCAACCACATTTTCGAGGTCAAGCGATTCCTCGGACGCGGCGGCATGGGCGAGGTTTTCGAAGGCTGCAACGTCAACAGCGACGAGCGCGTCGCGATCAAGGTGATGCTCCCTGCGCTGGCCGCCGATCCGAACGTCATCTCCATGTTTCGCAAGGAAGCGCGCACCCTCACCCGCTTGCGGCACGAGGCCTTGGTGTCCTATCGCGTGCTCGCGCAGGAGCCCCAGCTCGGCGTGCTCTACATCGTCACCGAATATATCGACGGCGTGAACCTCGCCGACGCGCTGGCGACGATCGAGGTCTCGCCCGCGGAGCTGAGGGCCCTGCTGCGGCGCCTCGCCTCCGGCCTTCGCGCGGCCCACGACCTCGGCGCGATCCACCGCGACATCTCGCCCGACAACGTGATCCTCGAGCATGGCCGGCTGAGCAACGCGAAGATCATCGATTTCGGCATCGCCAAGGATCTGGATCCGTCCTCGGGGACGGTGGTGGGCACCGGCTTTGCCGGCAAGCTCAGTTACGTCGCCCCGGAGCAGCTCGGCGATTTCGGTCACGAGATCGGCCCCTGGACCGACGTCTACAGCCTTGCCCTGGTCATGCTCGCGGTCGCCGGGCGCCGCAATGTCGCGATGGGCGGCTCCCTGGTCGACGCCGTCGACAAGAGGCGCGCCGGTCCCGACCTCTCGGCGGCGCCGGACGAGCTGAGAGACCTGCTCGTGCGCATGCTGAAGCCCAATCCGGCCGAGCGGCTGCGCTCGATGGACGAGGTCCTCGCCTTGCTCGACGAACCGGCACGGGCGGCCGCTCCGCCGCCGCCGCCGCCTTCCGTGCCTCGCGCGCCGGTGGCGGGCCGCGACGTCGCGGCGGCACTGGCGCGGGTGCCCAAGGCGGCGTGGATCGGCGTCGCCGCCGCGGCCGCGGCACTGCTTCTCCTGCTGCTGCTTTGGCCGTCCGGCGGCGAGGAGCCGTCCGCCACGCCCGACGTCCCCGCCGCCGGTCCGTCTACGGCGCCTGCTCCCGCGGTCCCGGGGGACCCGGCGGAGCGGGCGCGGGCGGCGATCTCCGCGGCCTTGCCGGCTATTGCCTGCAGCTGGGTCGATATCGCCTCGGCGACCGCCGCCGGAGGGCGGGCGAGCGTCACCTTGACCGGGGTGGCGCAGGCGCCGACCGCGGTTCAGGGCCAGGTCGAGCGCGCGCTCGCCGCGGCCGGCATTACGGGCGACCTCTCGCTCGACGTCGCACAGATCGGTCCGGCTTACTGCGCCGCGCTCGACGCGTTCCGCCAGGTGCGCTCGGACGAAGGTGGCCGGCTCACCACGGACGCACGCCAGCCGGAAGTCCAGTACCAGGAAGACGGCGAGCGCGCCGCCCGCCCCGTCTTCATGCTTAATCTGGGTTCGCCGCCCCGGGACTTCGGGCTGTTCGGCATCGACTCGACTGGGAAGCTCGAGTCGATGGTCGTCGATACGAACGAGTTTCGCCGGCACGTCGCCGACGAGATCTTCACGAGTCTAGGCGGAGGCCGCTACCGCTTCATGATCGACGCGGACACGACCGGCTGGCAGGGGGTCCTGCTGATCGTCGGCCAGGGCCCGTTCGATCCCGGCCTGATAGCCCCGCCTGCCGCCGCGCGTAGCGCCGCCTGGCAGGCGCGGTTCGTCGCGACCGCACGAAGCCGGGGCTGGCGCACCGAGATGGTCTGGGTCCGCGCCGTCGACGAGCAGCCCAACGTGGCAGCGCCGCAGCAGACGTCCGCGCCGCAATGAGGCCGCGGCGCGGCGGACGTCAGCGCCGGACCTGGAGCCGTGACTGCTCCTCATAGGCCTTGCGGAATTCCTTCGCGAACACATCCATGAAGGCCTCGTCCGAGCCTTGGGCGACGCCGCCAAATTCGCGCTCGTAGCTGTCCCAGAGCGCCGCCTTGCGCGCCATCGGCAGCAGCCGTGCGAGGCTGCCTTCAGCCGCGCGGCCGCGGATCGCGGACGGCGAGAATCGCTCCAGCGTCGCCTTCAGCGCGCCCTGCATCGCCTTGAGCGTCGCCATCTGGTGGGACTGGAGGTCATAGAAGGCGTCCTCGACGGCGCGGTCCGCCTCCATGAAGCCCGGCTGCGGCGGCCCGATCAGCTGGGCAAGCGCCTGTTCCGGCGTGCGCGCGAACTTGATCGGATTGTTTCCCTGATAACCGAAGCTGGTCGCCTCGGCGCCCATCTGCGACTTCGCGCGCGCCCTCGCTTCGAGCATCACGACAAGACCGGCGACCAGCCGCGTGAGCAGGCTGCCGATCCGCCCGGCGAGCTGCTCGGGCGGGCCCGATATCTCCTGACGGGTGAGGCGAGCGGCGCCGAGGAGCGACGCGAGCAGTCGTTCGCCGTCGGCGGCGGGAGCGGCAGCGGCAGGAGCAGGAGCGGCCGGAGCGGCGGGCGTCGGCGCCGGGCGAGGCCTCGGTTCGGAGAAAGGCGCGGAGGCCGGCGGTTCCGCGGGGACTGCCGGCATCGCGGGCGGTTGCGGGAGCCAGCCGGACTCGGCGCCGAGGTCGAGCCCCAGTGGGTCGGTGGGCTGCTCCGCAGGCTGGCCGAAACCCCCGCGAGCCCAGTCGACCACGTTCCCTTCCGCAATCCGGCCCCAGACGTCCGCGGCGCGCGGTGGAGGCGGCCGGTCCGGGGCGGCGCTCGACCATGGCGAGGGCGGGTCCTGTTGCGCCGCCGGCGTCTCCCAGGTCGAGACCGGGGCCGCGTCAGGAACGCGGTGCGACGGAGCCCAGCTGCCGCCCTGCGCTGCGCGGGGTGGCGGCTGGGGCGGATCGCCCCAGCGGAACCCGTCGGCGGGGGCAGCAGCCGGCGGCGGCGATGCGTCCCAGCCTCCGACGGAGTCGGAGCCGCCCGCCGCTCCAGCGGCGTCGAACCATCCATCCTTCGCCGCCGACGCGGAGCTGCTGTCCGCTCCGCGCTCGTCGGCCACCGCGGCGCTGCCGCTCAATGCCGCCACGATCTCGTAATGCCCGATCTGCAGGCGGTCGCCATGCTCGACCCGATGCGGACCTGCCAGCCGCTCTGAAGCATCGTTGAGGAACGTTCCGTTGGTGCTGACGTCGGTGAGGACATAGCAATTGTCGCTGTACCTGATCTCGCAGTGGCGCGACGAAATGTGGTTGCGCGGATCGGGCAGGCACCAGTCGCAGCCGGGCGAGCGCCCGATCACGCCGCCGCGCCGGTGCAGCACGAACTCGGCCGGCATGCCGTGGTCCAGCATGTCGACGTTGCGGATCTTGAGCGTGAGAGTCATCGCGGCGGCAGCGCCTCGACGCCGCCCTCGGCGATCTTCTCGCCCAGGTCGAGCGCTCCCGCCATGGCTGCGTTCGGGTCGCCGCTGCGATGGGCGGCGGCGATCAGCGCACAGGCAGCGAACCGACCACCGAGGCTCGCCTCCGGGAGCACGGCCGGGAGATCGGCGGGTGCCAGCGAGCCGCCCGCCAGGAACACGGCGAGCGCCAGCAGGCGTTCCGGACTTTCCGAGGCCGCCGATTCGGCGGCATCGAAAGCGGCGCGGCGATGCTCGTCGCTCGGATCCTCTATCCAGCGCAAGGCATGGTCGAGCGCCTGGCGCTCGGAGGGGTCAGGTGGTGCTGCGGCGGCAAGCCGCTCGAGGACGCGAGCCGCCCAGGCGACGGCGTCGTACCGGGGCAAAGCGTGGGCCAGAAACGAGAGGGCGGTTTCGAGATCGTCGCGGCGACGCGCCGCGAGATAGAAATCGCGCGGCACCATGTCCGGCTCCGGCACCTCCTCGCGTGGAAGCTCCATGAGGTCGGCAATCTGCCCTGCCTCGGTCCACCTGATGTTCGTCCAATCGTCCACCTTCTGTCCTAGTTGATCAGCGTAAGACCGCCCTTGAGGGTCAGCATGCCGTCGCCCTTCACCGTCGTCATCGGCGACTTGACGTCGACCGTCGCCTTGCCCGTCGCCTTGATCATCATCGAATCGAGTTTGATGCTTGTCGAATCCAGCTTCACCGTCGTGCTCCCGACCTTGAGCGTGATGCTGGTTCCGGCCTCGATCTCGATCGTCGTGCCGGCCTTCACCTTGAGCTTGCCGCCGATCTGAAGCTCGTCGTTCTGGCCGATCCTTACCTTGCGGTTCTTGCCGACTTCTTCGGTCTGGTTGGCTCCCACCTTGAGCTTCTCGTTGTTGCCGACCTCTTCGGCTCGATCATGGCCGACCATGATCTGCTGGTCGCGGCCGACATGGTGCGACTCCTTGTGGCGGACGCGGGTGTTCATGTCGCGCTCGGCATGAAGGAAGACCTCCTCGGACCCGCCCTTGTCTTCGAAACGCAGCTCGTTGGCCCCCGGCTTGCCCGTGTCGAGATCGCGGGCGGGGCCGTAATTGCCGGTCTGGCCGTACCGCTTCGTCCGCCACAGCGCGACCGTCTTGTTGTCCGGCAAGGGATAGATCGGCATGTGCGACTTGTTGAAAACCCGTCCGACGACGATCGGGCGGTTCGGGTCCCCGCTGAGGAAGTCCACCAGCACTTCGTGGCCGACGCGCGGCAAGATGATGTTGCCGAGCCCGCCGGTCTGCGAGACCCGGATCCAGCAAGTGCTCTTCTCCCCCGGCGTGTCGCCCCGATCCCAGTGGAATCGGACCTTCACCCTGCCATATTCGTCGGTGAAGATCTCCTCGCCGTCCGGACCGGTAACGATCGCCGTCTCGAGGCCGTGGACGATGGGCTTCGGAGTCGTCTGGGGCGCCTGCCAGGTGACGTCGGCCGGGATCGCGTCGATGACGACGTTGAACGGCTCTTCTTCCTCGACCGGACCGGTGCGATAGCTCTCCGACGTAATGCTGTGAAAGGTGCGGGTGATCAGATAGGTCGCATTGAGCCGGCCCGCGGGATGCTCGGCGATGGAGACTTTGGCGCCGCAGGACAGCGCCGAGGCCTGCGACTGGCCGACATAGGAGCGGCGCTCGGCGCGCAACGCGTCGAGCGCGATCCGGCTGAGCGCGCGTCCGGTGCCTTCGTCGGCATGCCCGCCGGGATAGCGATAGACCTCCTGGCCGTCATTGGGATGCGTGCCGCCGGACTCTGCGACGGCCTCGACCGCCCGCTCGGGACGTTCGAAATTGAAATCCCGATACGTCGCCTTCGCCTCGGCGCCGGTGGCGACCCGCTCGATCCACGACTGGACGTAGAGATTGCGCGAGTCCCCGCTGCGTTGCGCCGACCCGACGTTGAACACGGACACCGTGAGCGGATTGTAGACGAGGCTGGCCGGCTCGCCGACCGCGTGCGACGAAGGCGAGTCGCAAAGGACCATGACGTGCCGGTCCGCCTGATGGCGATAGAAATAATAAATGCCTTCTTCCTCCATCAGCCGTGAGACGAAGGCGAAGTCGCTTTCGCCATATTGGACGCAGTAGGTGCGGACGCTTCGGCTCCTTCCCAGCCGCGTATAGTCGACGTCCGAGGCGCCCGCCTCGTTGAACACGCGCTTGATGATCTCGAGCGCGTCGAGGTCCTGGTAGATGGCGAAGTCACGATTATGTGCGAGGAAGTGCGTCCAGGGGCGCAGGAACAGCCGGTAATGAAGCCCCTCGGTCGATTCCTTGAGGTACAGGGCCTCGGCGAGGATGCCGTGGAAATGGCGCTCGAGCTCGCCGTCGCGACTGACTGAGACGCTTGCGCCTTTGCCGAGGTGGGGCAGGAGGTCGAGCTCGCCGAGCTCCGAGATGATATCGACCCGCACCTCGAACGGCCGCGCGAGCGTCTCGTTCGCCTCCACCCGCTCGAGGAGCACCTGCTCGCCGCCAAGATTGATGGACAGCGATGTTTCGCGCGAGCTATTCATGCGCCGATCCCCCCGGCAGCCGACTCCGGCCCCCGCTCCGATCATATAGCAGGACCGGTCCTGTGCAATAATGCGATGCCGCCGGCATCGGGATTGCTTCGCGGCATTGTTAAGAATATGTTGATCTTAGCTTTTCGCCTTATGCGAGTCGCGCGAGATGATGGGGGTTTTCTCGATGCGTAGGTTTATTCATGTTGCGCTGGCCACGACTGCTGTCGTGACGCTGACCGGCGTCGCGCTCGCCCAGCAGGGGCAGCCGCGCACCGCGGACGACTATATCTGCATTTTCTCCGGCGATTGCGGCGACGATGAGGAACCCGTGGCGACTCGCGACGCGCCGGAAGTCAAGGGGCTGCGCCTGGTCCGGCCGCGCGCCGCCGCTCCGGCTCGGTCCGCACCGGCGACAAGGCCGCGCGCATCGGCCGCCGCAGCGCCTCGTTCTCCCGCTCGAGCGACGGTCCGCACGGTCCAGCGTACGTCGACAGTGACCCGTCGCGCCTCTTCCGCCGGAGCCGGTGCCGCCCGTGCCGACCTTCGGCTGACCTTCGAGAACGGCTCAGCCGTCATGACCCCTTCTGCGCGTGAGGAAGCGCGCGCGTTCGGCACGGCGCTGCAATCGCCGCAGCTGTCCTCCCGCCGCTTCCGGATCGAGGGACATACCGACAGCGTCGGCGGGCGCAGCTACAATTTGGATTTGTCGCGCCGCCGCGCGGAGGCGGTCGCCGAATATCTGCAGTCGCTCGGCGTCCCGCGGGAGCGGATCGAGATCCGCGGCTTCGGCTATGACCGGCCGCTGCCCGGTCGGCGCGGCGACGCGCCCGCCAACCGGCGGGTCGAGGCCGTGCTGATTTCCTGAGCTCCCGGCGACAGGAAATGACACCGGACCCGCGTCCGCTCCGCCGCCAGGCGCGGTGCCGCGGCGCGGCCGCCGAGCGCGCGATCCCCAGGAGTCTGCATGGCTGAGTTGGACACACTGCTGAGACCGATCTCCGAAGCGTCGCCCGCCGGTGCGGACCTCACTTATGACGAGCAGCGTCAGGCGATCGTCCGCGCATTCGACACGTCCGCCAGCGGGGAGCCCCAATCGGGCGACGAAATCGACTGGCAGCAGATCCTTCGCGACGTCGAGGCCCAGTGCGAGCTCACGCGCGACATCTGGCTGCCGGTCTACATGGCGCGCGCGGGCGCCCGCGCCGGCAATCTCGAGGCGGTCGAACGCGGCGCTCTGTATCTCGCCGCGCTCTGTGAGACCTATTGGGAGACGATGCATCCCCAGATCGAGGACGGCGACTTCCAGGAGCGCCGCAGCGCCTGCGAATCGCTGACCAGCATCGGGGGCTTTATCGGGCCGCTTCGGCGCATCCCGCTGCTCGAGCATCCGCGGTTCGGACGCTTCAGCGGCGCCGACATCGAAGACTTCGCCAGGGACGGAGACGGTGCGGAAGGCTACGGGATGTTCCGCTCTGCGCTGGACGAGGCCGATGCCGAGGAGGTCGCCGCCACAGTAGAGCGGCTCGCGCGGATACGAGGGGCGCTCGGGCGGGTCGACGTCGCGCTCTGCGAATATGGGGGCGGAGCGGGCGGGGTGAGCTTCCAGCCGCTCTACGCGGTCCTCGATTCGGTGCGCAGCGGCCTGTCCGCCTTCACGGGGCTCCAGCCCGTCGACGCCGCGTCTCCCGAGGAGCAGGACCCGACCGGCGTCGCGGGCGGAACGGCAGCAGCCGCGCGCGGGGGCCTTCCAGGGCGCATCGACTCGCGCGCCGACGTGATCAGGGCGCTCGACGCGGCCATCGACTATTATCGCCGCCGGGAACCGGCGAGCCCGGTTCCGGTCGCGCTGAGCCGCGCGAAGAGCTGGGTCGAAATGGACTTCCTGGCCATCCTCGAGGACATCGCGCCGGAGAGCCTCGGCGACGCGCGCCGCGTGCTGACGTCCCAACGAGGTGAAAGTTAATGAATTTTCCGATTGATGGTGTCGTCAGAAGGGTTATCGTGGGCGCGGTTGCGTAGCGTCGCCTGTCAGCAACGGGGGGATCGATGGCGAAGAGTGGACAGCGTTTCATTCGCGATAATCGGGCGCCGCGCGTCCACATCGAATATGAAGTCGAGACTTACGGCTCGCGCCAGAAGGTCGAGCTCCCGTTCGTCATGGGCGTTATGTCCGATCTTTCCGGCAAGAGCCTTGTCGAGCGCAAGGCACTCGACAAGCGCGAGTTCGTCGAGTTCGACATGGACAATTTCGACCAGCGCATGGAAGCGATGGCGCCGCGAGCCGCTTTCAATGTCGAGAACAAGCTGACCGGTGACGGAAAACTCGCCGTCGACCTCACCTTCAAAAGCATCGAGGACTTCTCGCCCGGACGTGTTGCGAAATCAATTCCGGCGCTGGCCAAGCTGCTCGAGGCGCGGCAGCAGCTCAACGACCTTCTGCTTTACATGGACGGCAAGGAAGGCGCGCAGGACCTTCTCGACAAGCTGCTGAAGGACCCCGCATTGCTTCAGGCGATGTCGGCTGCGCGGTCGGCAGACGAAGGCGATGCGGACGAGTCCGAAGCTGCCGTGCCGCAGAGCACACCCCAGCCCCAGTGACGGGCGTCGCCTAGTGTTCGGGAGGGATTGATAGCATGGCGCAGGAAACGGCAAACAGGCAGGTCGCGGAGGCGCAGTCCGAGGCGGTCGCGCTGGATGACTTCACCGCGCTTCTGCAGCGCGAGTTCAAGCCCAACGACGATGCCCGCCGCGGGCGCATCGAAGAGGCGGTCCAGACCCTCGCGCAACAGGCGCTCGCCGACGCGGCCGTCATAGGCGAGGACGTCTTCTCGACGGTGGATGCGATGCGGGCGGCGCTCGATCGGAAGCTGAGCGAGCAGATCAACCTGATCATTCACCACTCCGACTTCCAGCGGCTCGAATCGGCGTGGCGCGGGATCCACTATCTCGTGATGAACACCTCCACCGGCAAGGACCTCAAGATCCGGGTTCTCAACATCGGCAAGGAGGAATGCAGGAAGATGTTCCGGCAGTATCGCGACGCTGCCTGGGACCAAAGCCCTCTCTTCAAAAAGGTCTACGAGGCCGAGTTCGGCCAGCTCGGCGGCCAGCCTTACGGCGCTTTCGTCTGCGACTATTCGTTCGATCACAGCGCGCCTGATCTTGAGGTGATGAAGGGGCTCGCGAAGATCGGATCGGCAAGCCATGCGCCGTTCATCGCGGCCGCCTCGCCTGGCCTGTTCGGAATGGAAAGCTGGCAGGAGCTGTCCAATCCGCGCGACCTCGCGAAGCTTTTCGACGCTACCGACTATGCCGGATGGCGCTCGTTCCGCGCCTCGGAAGACAGCCGCTACATGGCCCTCACGATGCCGCGTTTCCTCGGACGTCCGGTCTACGGCGCGACGTCGGAGCCGGTCGAGGAGTTCGACTTCGAGGAAGAGACCGGCGGCGAGCATGACAGCCATCTCTGGCTCAACGCCGCTTATGCGATGGGCACGCGCATCACCGAGGCCTTCGCCACCTATGGCTGGTGCACGCGGATACGCGGCGTCCAGGCCGGCGGGACGGTCGAGGGCCTGCCGACCTCGACCTTCCCGACCGACGACGGCGGCGTCGATCTCAAGTGCCCGACCGAGATCGCCATTTCGGACCGGCGCGAGGCTGAACTCTCGAAGGCGGGACTGATGGCGCTCGTCCATCGCAAGAACACGGACCAGGCGACGTTCATCGGCGCGCAAACCGTGCACAAGCCGGCAGTCTACGAAAATCCTTCGGCGACTGCGAACGCCAATCTTTCGGCGCGGCTTCCGTACATCTTCGCCAGCTGCCGCTTCGCGCATTACCTGAAGTGCATGGTGCGCGACTGGATCGGCGGCACCCGCGAGGAGCGCGAGCTGGAGCGCGACCTGTCCGACTGGGTGATGCAATATGTCGACGGCTCGCCGGAGCTGTCTACGGAGGCGACAAAGGCCAAGCTGCCGCTCAAGGACGCCAAGATCGAAGTCCTGCCTGATCCCGAAAATCCCGGTTACTACCGGGGCAAATTCATGTTCGTGCCGCATTATCAGCTCGAAGGCATGGATGTGGCGCTGAGTATGGTCTCGCGACTGCCCAAAGCCGCCGGCTGACCTTCGCGCACATTTGTAGCGTAACCTGGGCTGACCATTTCTGAGGGGGAGATTTACGATGGCCGTGGACATGTTCCTGGAAATTCGCGAGTGCCCGGGCGAATCCAGCAAGAAGGGCCATGAGGGCCAGATCGACATTGCTTCGTTCAGCTTCGGTGCCAGCCAGTCCGGCTCCTTCGCACGCGGCGGCGCCGGCGGCGGCTCGGGCAAGGCCGAGTTCCAGGACATCAGCGTCGTCAAGGAGGTCGACAAGTCCTCGCCGAAGCTTTTCCAGGCCTGCGCGGCAGGCACCCACTTTCCCAAGGCGACGATCTACGTCCGCAAGGCGGGCGATCGGCCCCTGGAATATTATAAGGTCGAGATGCAGGACCTGATCGTCAGCAGCGTCCAGAACAGCGGCTCCTCCTCGGGCGACTCGGTGATGGAGTCGGTGACGATGAACTGCGCCGTGATCAACTTCACCTATGTGGAACAGGATGCCAAGGGCGGCGCGGGTCGGACCGTCACGGCGGGATTCGACGTGAGGTCCGGACAGAAGGTCTGAGCCGGTGGCTCCGGCCTCTTCTTCGGCCGGGGACGCTGACGGTCTGCTTCGGGACGGCGATATCGAGGGCGCCAGGGCAGCGCTCGTCGAGGCCGTCCGCACCCGTCCTGCCGATCCCCAGGCGCGGATGTTCCTGTTCCAGCTGCTCGCCGTGGCGGGGGAATGGGAAAAGGCCGCGAAGCAGCTCGCTGCGCTAGCGAAGCTTTCTCCCGAGGCGCAGATGCTGAGCGTCGTCTACGGTCAGGCGATCGCTGCCGAAATTGTCCGCGCCGACGTCTTCGCCGGCCGGGCCCCGATGAACCAGCTCGTCGCGTCCGGCTGGGCCGAAGGGCTCGTCGAGGCGATCCCCCGCTTCGCGGCCGGCGACGCCGAGGGCGCGGCCGCGCGGCGGGACGCGGCGTTCGACGCCGCCCCCGACACTCCTGGATCGCTCGACGGCGAGAATTTCGAATGGCTCGCCGATGCCGACAGCCGCTTCGGCCCCTCCTTCGAGGCGATTATCGCCGGCCAATACGGACTCGTGCCGTTCGACGTCGTCGAGCGGATCGAAAGCGAGGGCCCGAAGGACCTCCGCGACATCGTCTGGTACCCCGTGCAGATCGCGTTCCGGGGCGGTCAGTCGGTCGCGGCCTTCCTCCCGGCCCGCTATCCGGGAAGCGAATCCGATCTTGATAATGCCGTCCGCCTGGCGCGGACGACGGGCTGGGCCGATGCCCCTTCGGGCCAGGTGGGCTCGGGTCAGCACCTCTGGGTGCTCTCGACGGGTGAGGAGCGCGGGCTGCTCTCGCTGCGGCTGCTCGCATTCGAGCGGGGCTGAGGCCGATGGCGGTCAAGCTGCGCCTGACCCCAACGCTGTTCGACAAGCTTGTCGGGGACCTTACGATGTCGGGGCTGCGCGAGGAGGAAAAGACCCCTGAGATCTCGCTCGACGGCCTGCGCAACTATCAGGTGCCGCGGCTGGATCGGTTCAACGAAGCCGCGCTCCGCTCGACCCTTCGGCGCGAAGTGGCGTGGTTGCTCAACACGACCAATCTCGCCGCAAGCGTCGACCTTACCGACTTTCCGGAGGTGGCAAGCTCGGTCCTCAACTACGGCGTTCCCGATCTGGCCGGCAAGTCGCTCCACCATCGCAGCATCCAGCACCGGGCGCGCGAAATCCGCACTGCCCTGCGCGCCTTCGAGCCGCGCCTCGAGCCGGATACGGTGCGCGTCGAGCCGGTGGCGGCGGACGACGACCTCAACCGGGTCAACTTCCTGATCCACGGCGACATAAGCTCCGCCGTGCAGGTCATGCCGCTGAAGCTGAAGACTTCGATCGAGGTCGACAGCGCTGCGGTCGACGTCCGCGAATAGCCATGGATCCGCGCCTCCTCCGCCTCTACAATGAAGAACTCGTCTACCTTCGCGAGGCGGCGCGCGAGTTCGGCGAGGAGCATGAGACGGTTGCCGCCCGGCTCGGCCTCAAGACCCCGACAGATCCGGATCCCTATGTCGAACGGCTGCTCGAGGGCGTCGCCTTCCTGGGAGCGCGGGTCCAGCTCAAGATCAGGGACCAGTATCCGGAATTCACCCATCACCTGCTTCAAGCGATCCAGCCGCACTATCTGGCGCCCACGCCCTCGATGTGCGTCGCCGGCTTCGAGCCCAAGGAGGGCGACCAGGCGCTTGTGCACGGCCACTGCGTGCCGCGGGGGACCGAGCTGACCGCGCTCGCCCAGGACCACAACAACGTCCCCGTCGTCTTCAGGACCAGTCACGAGGTCACGCTCTGGCCGCTGCGCATTTCAGAGGTGGAATATCTCTCGAGCCGGGCCGCGGTCGCGCCGTTCGCAGCAGCCGCGGGGGTACGCTGCGAGGCCGGGCTCCGGCTGCGTTTCGAGGCGACCGGCGGCGCCGCGCTGGACAAGGTTCTCCCAGAGGCGCTTCCGATCTATCTCGACGGCTCTGAAGCGATCCCCGGCGAGCTTTATCGCCAGATCGTCGGCGAGACCGTAGCGGTGATCGCTCGCTCCGCCGATTCGGCGGACGCTGCGGGCTGGAGGATGCTTCCGGCACCGCGGCAGCGCGGGTTCGACGACGACGAGACGCTGCTGCCGGTCGAACTGCGGTCGTTCCGCGGATATCGTCTGCTCACCGAATATTTCGCCTGCCCCGAACGCTTCCTGTTCGTCGACCTGCCGAAGCTCGGCGGGGCCTTCGCGCACTGTCCGCAATCCTGTGACGTCGTTCTGCTGCTCGGTCGCTCGTCGGCGGTCCTCACCGGCGCGCTCGACTCCAGCAATTTCCGTCTGTTTGCGACGCCGGCCGTCAATCTGTTCGAGAAGCAGCTCGGCCGCGTCCAGGTGAGCCGGCACCAGCACGAATATCATGTCGTCCCGGATCGCACCCGTCCGCTCGACTTCGAGGTCCACCAGCTTCTCGACGTCCAGGCCTATGCCCGCGACAATGTCGAAGGGCGAACGGTGGCGCCGCTCTACGCCTTCGGTGCGCTCCTCTACGATTGGCGGGAAGCGCTGTTCTTCACGACGCAGATCCGGCCGCGGCGGCTGTCGACCAAGGAGCAGCGCGTGCGCCGGCGCACCGACTATGTCGGTACCGAGACATGGATCAGCCTGACCGCCCCGGGCAATCCGACCGCTCTCGACGACGTCCACGAGCTCGCGGTGCGGGCGCTGGTCTCGAACCGTGAGCTGCCCGAGCTGCTGACCTTTCGCGGCGACAAGCACTTCCTCGTGACAGGAGTGCCGGCCCGCGCCGTGACCGTGCTCCGTTCGCCGACACGGCCGCGGCCGCCGATGGGGATAGGCGATGCCGCGTGGCGCGTGATCGGCCATCTCACTCCCAATTACCTGTCGCTGGCTTCCTCCGGGGACGGAGACGCATCGGTTCTGCGCGACCACCTCGCGCTTTACGGACGTCAGGACGACGCTGGGCTTCGCCGACAGATCGACGGCATCCTCTCGATCGGATCCAAGCCGGTCTCGCGGCGCGTTCCGGAACAGGACCGCACGGCGATCGCGCGCGGGCACCGCATCCGGATCCACCTCGACGACGGCGCCTTCGATCAGTCGCGCATGTTCCTGTTCGGCGCGGTGCTGGAGCGATTCCTTGCAGAGTTTGCGACGATCAACTCGTTCACGGAGACGGTATTCGAAAGCTCAATGGAAGGGGAGTTTGCACGATGGCCCCCGCGAATCGGCCGCCGCCACTCCATCTGACCTACCTCGAGGATGTCGCGCGCGAGGCACAGCGTAGCGGCCTGTTTCCGATCGTCCGCGCCGCCGAGGCGCGCGCCACCGGGCTCCCGCGCGTCGGCGCCTCGCGCAAGCCGGCGCAGAACGTCGTCGACCTCGCGCAGACTCCGACGCTCGCCTTTCCCGATTCGACGCTCGACGCGATCGAGAGGCGCGGCGCGCGCACGCGGGTGTCCGGCTACTGGCTCGGCCTCACCGGCCCGATGGGGGCCCTGCCGACGCACCTCACCGAGTTCGCGGCCTTCGAGCGCCGCTATTCGAAGACGCGTCCGTTCGGCGAGTTTCTCGACCTCCTGGCCGGCCGGATGCTTCAACTCTTCTACCGTGCCTGGGCCGATTCCCAGCCGGCGGCCCAGGCCGACAGGATCGAGGAGGATCGCTTCGCTTTCTACCTCTCCGCCCTGACGGGCGCCGCGGAAGGCGTCGGCGACCATGCCGCCTTCCCCGCCCGCGGACGCATCCACTATGCCGCGCTGTTCGCCTCACGGCGCAGTTCCGGAGCGATCGGCGACTCGCTGACCCACCTTCTCGGCGTCCCCGTGGAGATCGCCGAGTTCCAGCCCCGCTGGCGCGAGATCGAACCGGAAGATCGCAGCCGCCTCGGCGAAGCCTACGCGACGCTCGGGCGCGATGCGCTGCTCGGGGGACGCGTGCGCTCGGTCTCCGATGCGTTCCGGGTCCGGGTCCGGGCACCGGAGATTGCCGCCTACCGCAAGCTCCTGCCGAACGGCACGTCCTTCCCCCTGGTCTCCGAGGCGATCGACGCATTCGCTCCGAGCCACCTTGAGTGGGACGTCGCGCTCGAGATTGCAGGCGAGGAGGTGCCGGCGGCGGCGCTGGACGGCCGTGCCTCCCTGGGCTGGCTGAGCTGGATCGGCCGCCCCGGCGGGGGAGTCCGCGGCGATGCCCATCTCGGCCGTCCGTCGCGCCGGTCCGGCCGACACGAAAGGACCAATTGAATGACCGAGATCAGCCGTACCGCGCTTTTCGGCCGCCTAGGGCCGACCCCCCTCAAGGCGATCGAATCCGCGACCGCCTTCTGCAAGATGCGCGGGAACCCCTACGTCGAGCTGGTCCATTGGCTCCACGTCCTGCTCCAGGACCCGCGCAACGATCTCGCCTCGATCCGCAGCGCGTTCGGACTCGACGACGCCCGGCTCGCCGCGGACGTCGTCGCCGCGCTCGACGGATTGCCGAGGGGGGCGACCGCGATTTCCGACTTCTCGCCCCAGATCGAGGAGGCGATCGAAAAGGGGTGGCTCTACGCCTCGCTCCAGTTCGGCGCGAACCGCGTGCGCACCGCCCATCTTCTCTACGGCATGCTCAAGACCGCGACGCTGCGCAACGCCCTGTGGGGAATCAGCGCGGAATGGCGCAAGATCCAGGTCGAGCGGCTTGGATCGGAATCCGCCGCGATCGTCTCGTCCTCCGCCGAAGCCGCGCAGGCCGACTCCGCCCCGGCGCAGGCCGCCGAAACCGGGGACGCCACGCCCTCGGCGGCCGGCGGCGACACGCTCGCCAAATTCTCGACCGATCTCACCGAAGCCGCGCGATCGGGCAAGATCGACCGCATCGTCGGCCGCGATGCGGAGATTCGCCAGGTGATCGACATCCTGATGCGCCGGCGGCAGAACAATCCGATCCTCGTCGGCGAGGCTGGAGTCGGAAAAACCGCGGTCGCCGAGGGGTTCGCGCGCAGGATCGTCGACGGCGACGTGCCTCCCGCCCTTCACGGCGTGACCGTCCGCGCGCTCGACATCGGCCTGCTGCAGGCCGGCGCCAGCATGAAGGGCGAGTTCGAGAAACGGCTTCGGGGCGTCATCGACGAGGTCGAAGCGAGTCCGACGCCCGTCATCCTGTTTATCGACGAGGCGCACACGCTGATCGGGGCCGGCGGCCAGGCCGGGACGGGCGACGCGGCCAATCTCCTGAAACCCGCGCTCGCGCGCGGCCGCCTGCGCACCATCGCGGCGACGACCTGGTCCGAGTACAGGCAGTATTTCGAGAAGGACCCTGCGCTGACCCGGCGCTTCCAGACCATCGCCATCGACGAGCCGGAGACGCAGCAGGCGATCGCGATGATCCGCTCGCTGGCGCCGGCGATGGAGGCGCATCACGACGTCGTCGTCCTCGACGAGGCGGTCGAGGCGGCGGTGAAACTTTCCCAGCGCTACGTGCCGGCGCGCCAGCTCCCCGACAAGGCCGTGAGCCTCCTCGACACCGCCTGCGCGCGGGTCGCCATCTCGCAGCACTCGACCCCGGCGCCCGTCGAAGATCGACGGCGCCGGGTCGAGCTGCTCGAGGTCGAGCGCGAGATCGTCGAGCGCGAACGCAGCGGCCAGTACCGGACCGACGACCGGCTCGAGAAGGTCGACGAGGAGCTGTCCGCAGCCCGCGCCGAGCGCGACGGCGTCATCGCAAAATGGGAGCGGGAGAAAGCCGCGCTCGAGCGGCTGTCCGTCGCCCGCTCGGCGCTGCTCGAGGCGCGAAAGGCGGCCGGGGAGAACGAACCGCCCGAGGAAGCGTCGCTGCGCCGGGCGCTCGACACCGCCATCGCCGACATGCAGCTCGTCCAGGACGACGAGCCGATGGTGTTCGGGCTCGTCGATCACGATGCGATCGCATCGGTGGTCGGCGACTGGACCGGCATTCCGGTCGGCCGCATGGTCAAGGACGAGATCGCCTCCATCCTCTCGATCGCCGAGCAGCTCAAGAAGCGGGTGGTCGGACAGGATCATGCGATGGAGGCGATCGCCAAGCGCATCCAGACCAGCCGCGCCAAGCTCGACAACCCGAACAAGCCGGTGGGCGTGTTCATGCTCTGCGGCCCTTCCGGGGTCGGCAAGACCGAGACCGGGCATGCGCTGGCGGAGCTGCTCTTCTCCGGCGACGACAGCCTGATCGTGATCAACATGAGCGAGTTCCAGGAGGCGCACACGGTCTCCACGCTGAAAGGCGCCCCGGCCGGCTATGTCGGATACGGCCAGGGCGGAGTGCTCACCGAGGCGGTGCGCCGCCGGCCTTATTCGGTGGTGCTGCTCGACGAGGTCGAGAAGGCGCACCCCGACGTGCACGAGATGTTCTTCCAGGTGTTCGACAAGGGCTACATGGACGACAGCGAAGGCCGCCACATCGACTTCAAGAACACGCTCATCCTGCTGACCTCGAACGTCGGGACCGATGTCATCGCCGCTCTGTCCGAGGACGAGGAGCTGAAGCCGGAGCCGGAAGGTCTCGCCCAGGCGCTCCGTCCGGAGCTGCTCAAGGTGTTCCCGCCTGCCCTGCTCGGCCGCCTGATCGTCCTGCCTTACTACCCGCTGAGCCCGGAGATGCTCGGCGGCATCGTCCGGCTGCAGCTGGAGCGGATCAGGCGCCGGATCGCCGACAATCACGGCATCGCCTTCGAATACGGCGAAGATGTCGTCGATCTCATCGTCCGCCGCTGCACCGAGGTCGAATCGGGGGGGCGGATGATCGACGCGATCCTGACCAACACCATGCTGCCGGAGCTGTCGATCGCCTTGCTCGAGCGGCAAATGCGGGGCGAGGAGGTGGCGGGGATCGAGGTCGCCGGCGGAGAGGCTGGGTTTAGCTACCGGTTCCGCGGAGCGGCCGAGTCCCAGACGCCTGCGCCGGCCGCCGTCGATGCGGCGGTGCCGGCGCTGGCGAAGTGAACGGCGCCCGCCAAGCCAGGCGTTCCGCTGTACGAAAGGAGGCCTAAGATGCTTCGTATCGGTGCAAGCGTCGGAAAAGGCGCATCGAATGCCGCGGTTGATGTAACCGCCGTGCAAGCGGCTCTTCGCGAGGCTGGATTCTATACCGGCCTCAGTGACGGCGTCTATTCGGCGGCGCTCGAGGATGCGATCATCGCTTTTCAGGCGATTTTCATCGCCGAGCCCGACGGCCGCATCGACGTGAACGGCAACTCGCACAAATTCCTGGACCGCTGGCAGAAGAAGCAGGTCAAGGGCGCGGTTCTGCTGCCCGGCAATCTGCTGCGGGGGTGGACCTTGCTGAACCCGATCCTCCCCGCCGGCGCCTATTGTACCAGCGGCTATCGGTCCACGGACGATCAGCGCCGGATCCTGAACGGCTTCTACACCGGCAAGTACAGGACCCAGATCATCAAGACCTATGGCGAGAAAGACTTCGACGCCGTTCTCGCCATGGCGGAGGGTGCGGAAAAGGACCGCAAGATGACCGAGATGGTGCGTTCGACCGGACAGAAGATCGCGGTGCCGGGGACGAGCCCGCACGAACGCGGGAAGGCGTTCGACATCGGCGGGCCGCAAGACGCTGAGCAGGCGCGCACCGCGCGGATGGTCGCCAAGGCCAATCCCGATCTGTTCAACGGCCGCGTCCTCGTCGAGACCAACGGCTGCGTCCACGTCGAGGTGAAATGAGACGGCCGGCCGAGCCAGCGCGCGCTCCTGGGAAGGTGAAGACCGAAACGAGGAGAGGGTGAGGTCGCATGGCCAGCATCAATGGATCGGTCGGCGCGGGGGGCATCAACCGCAGTTCGGACGTTCAGGCGGTACAGGAACGGCTGAACCGGCACGTCGCGCGTGTCGGGCTCCCTCGTCTTCGCGTCGACGGGGCAATCGGGCCGAAGACGATTGAGGCGATCCGCCGCTTCCAGACGATGATCATGGGGTTGAAGATGCCGGACGGGCGCGTCGATGCGCAGGGCAAGACCATCGCGGCGCTCGAAGGACATCCCTCCGAGCCGGCGAAGCAGACGAAACCGGTCCCCGCTCACGTCTCGGCCTTCATCGCGAAGCTGTTGCCGGCAGCGCGCAAGGTCAAGGAGAGCTGGGGCGTTCGGGTCGCGGTCACCATCGCCCAAGCGGCGCTCGAGACCGGCTGGGGCCAGTCCGTGAAGTCCAACGCTTATTTCGGCATCAAGGGGAAATCCCCCTCAGGCAAGTCGACGACCTTCACGACGCACGAAGTGATCGGCGGGAAGGCCATCAAATTAGATGACAAGTTTCGCGCCTACGAAAGCCTGGATGAGGCGGCTGACGATTACGGGCGGTTCCTGAACGAGAACCCGCGCTACGCGAAGTGCTTTTCACATAAGGACGACCCGGAGCAGTTCGTGACGGAGCTCGCCGCTGCCGGCTATGCCACCGATCCGGACTATGCTGCGAAGATCATTTCGATGATCCGGCGGTACGGTCTCGCCGATCACGACAAACAGACGAAATGACGTCGCGCGGCGCGACGCTGAGGGAGGACGGGTAGGATGCGAAAAATCTCCGCCAGCGTGGGCACGCGAGGCGTCAACCGGAAGCCGGACGTCACAATCGTGCAGCAGCTGCTCGTCGCGGCCGGAATGAATCCCGGCGGCGTCGATGGCTATTGCGGGCCAAAGACGAAGGCGGCGATCCTCGGATTCCAGCACACCTTCCTCAAGCACCCCGATGGCGTCGTGGATCCCGGCGGGCGTACGCTGGCGCGCCTCAACGAGGCGGCTGAGAAACGCAAAATGCCCCGTCCCTCCGCGCCCCAGACCCCGCCGGCCCCGTCGAAGGCGATCCTTACCGATTGGAGCGGCGACAGCGTCAATTGGTCCCAGGAGAAAAAGCTTGCCAGCCTCAATTCGGGTTTCAGGCAGAAGGCTGCCCGGGTCATCGAGCGGCTCAAGCAAGCGGGGTTCCAGCCCCACATCGTCTATGGCTGGCGTTCGGTCGCGCGGCAGCAGGAGCTCGTAAAGGCCGGTAACAGCAAAGTGCTGTTCAGCTTCCACAATGCGCAGACGCCGCAGGGCGTGCCCAATGCGTGGGCTGCCGATGTCATCGACAAGCGTTGGGCTTGGAAGGAGCCGGATTGCCACAAATTCTTCAAGGCGCTTGGCGCTGAAGCGAAGAAGGAGGGTCTCGTTTGGGGCGGGGATTGGGTCAGCTTCCGCGACTGGGCGCACATTCAGGGGCGCGGAAACGGCGAGCTTGAGCAGGTGAAGCGTGAAAGCGGGCTTTAGCACTACGGCTCGCGGCCCGGGTGCGCGCTGACTCCTGCAGGAAGGGCAGAGGAGGCGCCATTGACGTCACCCACGATCTACGACCGCGTCGCCTATCCGACGGCGGTGTTCGCGCAGACCCATCCGGGCCACCTCGCCGCGATCGCGCGACTGCACGGCCTCGACGCCGCGCCGCCGGCGACGGCGCGGGTGCTCGAGATCGGGTGCGGCGACGGGATGAACCTGCTCGCCATGGCCGCCGCTTATCCGCAGGCTTCGTTCGCCGGCTTCGACCTCGCGGCGAGCGTGATCGCCCGCGGCCGGGCCAGGGCCGAGGCGGCGGGCCTCGCCAACGTCCGCCTCGAGACGCTGGACATTGTCGAGGCGGAGCGGACGATCGACGGGCCGTTCGACTATGTGATCGCGCACGGCATCTATGCCTGGGTGCCCGAGCCGGTGCGGGCGGCGCTGCTGGCGCTGGCGGCGCGCCTGCTGTCGCCGCGCGGGATCGCCTTCATCAGCTACAACGCCTATCCCGGCGGCCACTTCCGAAGCGCGGTGCGCGATCTCATGCTCCATTATGCGCGCCCCGAGATGGACGCCGCCACCAGGCTGCGGACGGCGCGCCGGGCGCTGGAGGACTTCGTCGAGGCGAGCACCGGCGACGAGCCGGTACGGGCCGCCATGCGGCACCAGGCGAAGGCGACCCTCAACCAGATTGACGGGCTGCTCTTCCATGACGAGCTCAGCGAGGTCTACGCGCCTCAGCTGCTCACCGCAGTCGCCGGCGCCGCGAAGGCGGCCGGGCTCTCCTGGCTCGGCGACGCCGGACGCGCTCAGCTCCTCGACGGCTTCATCCCGGAGGGTCACGCGCCCGGCGAGGATGCAGACGCGCAGGCCCTCGGCCTCGCGCAGGAGCGCGACTTTCTCGAGGTTCGCTTCTTCCGCCGTAGCCTGTTCTTGCGCAGCGAGGCGCGGCCCTCGCGTCGCCTCGACCCCGAACGCGCGCTGGGCCTGTGGGCGCGCGCGCACTGCGAACGGACCGCGGACGGCGCCTATCGCGGAGAGGGCGGCGAGGAGTTCCAGATCCGCGATCCCGGCCTCGACGCCGCCTTCGGCCGCCTTGTCGACGCGCGCCCGGGCCGCCTTCCGGTCGACGGTCTCGTCGAAGGCGTCGAGCGGCTGTCCGCGCTGGTGGATTTGTTCAACCGGGGAAGCCTGTCCCTGCATGTGAGCCAGGCGCCGTTCGCCTGCACGATCCCTCCGGTGCCGGTTGCGAGCCCGCTCGCGCGGGCGATGGCGGAGGAAGGGCTCGACACTTTGTGCACGCTGGACCACTCGGCCGTCCGGATCGAGGACCCGGCCCTGCTGCGCTTTCTCGCCCGTCTCGATGGCCGCGGCGAGGCCGCCCTGCGCGAAGCCGCGGCGCAAAGCGGCTTCGCCGATCCGGACCAGTGGCGGCAGGCGGTCGAGCTGGCATGCTCCAAAGCCCTGCTGGTTCCCGACCGCAGCTAAGGCCGCCGCGAAGCCTTTATTTACCCCTTCTGCGCTACGCCGTGTCGATGTTCGAGGCCTTCGCATGAGCGCTTTGCCCGCCGCTGCCCAATTCGCCGAGGCTACGCAATCGCTCGCGCCTCTCGCGCTCAGGCTGACCAAGCTCCGCCCGACCGGCTTCTCCGCCGAGGGCGCGTGCCGACTGGAGTGCGGCGAGATCGGGATCGACCTCCCCGGTCTCGGCCGCTGCACGGCGCGGATCGACCGCGACGCGGACGGACGGGTCGAAGGCCGGTTCGTCGATCGTCAGGACTTGCGGCTCTTGTTCCTCAACGGTGCGCCGGCAGCCGGCGCCATCGCCGCATTTTCGCCGGCGGTTCGGCCGGGGACGGCCGGCATCGCCGAATAGCCGACGCCTGTTACCGATTTTGGACAGCCAATTGGCAAAGGCGGCTCCTCCCCAATGGGGTCGCCAGCTGCTCGTCTAGGCGGCCGCCTCCCCGTCGAAGGTGGCCTTGAGCCAGGATTCGACGCGGCAGGTCGCGGTCTCGGTGAGCTCCACATAGACCCGGCGGCTGTCCTCCGGATCGGAGAGGCGATCGACGAGGCCCAGTTGTTCGAGCCGGTTGACCCAGCGCAGCGCGGTGGTGGTCGGCACGCTCGCGGCCATGCAGGCGTCCGAAATGCAGACCCGATTGCCTTCCAGCTTGCAGGCGAACAAATCGAGCAGCATGTCCCAGGCCGGATCGGCGAACACGTTCTCGGGAAACAAAAGCCCGCGAAGCCGCCGCGCCCGCAAATAACAGCGCGCGCGGCGCAGCAGGCTGTCGTCGGCCGGGCCGGAATCGTTGGCGTGCGCGAGATGGAGGCGCGGCCGGTCGTGCGGCGCCCGCCCGCCGCCTTGCGCGGCGGCGGCGAGCCTGTCGGCGAGCATCTGCGCGGTCGCCGCCAGAAGCTCCAGCGGCACATGCTCCGATCCGGCGGCGGGAGGCCTAAGCCTCATGCCGATGGCCCTCCCCGACAGCTGCCCCAGCCGTGCGCGACCGCAACGCGGCCCGGCGGTCGAGCTCGACGCCGATGAGCATGCTGAGGAGAACCGGTATCGCCCAGAAGCTCTCCATCGCCCGGTACATACGCGGCGTAAAATCCGGCACGATGAGAGTGCTGAGGTGCGTGACGACCGCCACCAGATGAAAGCCCACCATCCAGATCGGCCAGTAGCGCCGGCTGGTGAGCATCAGTAGGTACAGGCCGAGAAGAAACGCGAGGTCGACCCCCAGCACCAACAATTCCGTCTCCCCCCATGCTTGACCCAGCAGGATGGCCGGGGCGGTCAATCCCGCCGCGGCGAGGAACAGGAAGCCCGCCCAACGACCGTCGCGCCCCCCAAAGAGAATGGCATAGCCGCAGCAAAGCAGGGCAAGCATCCAGAAGAAAACGACGATCAGCACGACATCCGGCGTTCATGGCGTTGCACTTTGACGTCAAGCCACGACCGTCACGCGTCGGCCGAAGCAGTTTCCGTCGCCGGCCGGACTTGCGCCGAGACCGGGTCGTACCATGGGGTCGGGCACCCGAGATCGAGCGGCGCGAAATTGCTGCGGCCCTTGATGTCGGTCATCTGGCGGATCGCGGAGACCATGTTGCCGCGGCCGTCGAGGACGGCCTGCAGGCCGGAGGTCATCGACGCGAGCAGCTTCTGGCTTTCGCCGACCGGGAGATTGGAGCCCTGCGTCGCCTCGATGATCGATGCGAAAAGGCGCGCACTGTTGAGCAGGGCATCGTCGACTGCGGCGACGGCGTTCTTGGTGTCGGTGGCCACGACAGGGCCGGCGCCCGGGCGAAAATTGAGCATGAATCATCTCCTCAAGCCGGAAGGACCGGCATGTTGTTTAGCGTCGGCAATATTGCGAACGGTCAGCTGAAGGTTTTCAGAAACCCGGCGATTGCGAGGGCGAGAGCGATCACGATCGATGCCGAGATCAACGCCACCAGCAAGGCCTGATAGGTCTTCTGTGACCAGTTCAGATCATGAAAGCCTCCCCCGACCGGAGGAGGACGGACCCAGCTGAGCCAGCCCTTCGTCCCGGTCGAGACCAGCTGATCGGCTTCCGGATCACGCTCGGCAAGGCCTGCCGTTGGTGATCCCAATTTTAGGGATGCCTCGGCGGCGACGAGCATTCGGGCGGCTTCGCGGCGGTTGGCGGCGCCGATCCGGGCCATCGACGCCTTGACATAGGTGTCGACCGTCTGCGGGGTCAGCCCCAGCGCCTTGGCGATCTCCTTCGAAGACATGCCTTTCGCGACGAGCCGCAAGCAGGCCTTCTGGTTCTCAGGCAAGGTCAAGCTGGGTTCGGCCAAATTCGCGCTCCGCCGGTGGAAGGGCTGACAGGCCGTTATAGTCACCTAAGGCAGGGGCTGTGGAGTCGCTGCTGCCTCGATCGACGGATCAGGAGGGCGCGGTCAATTGGGAAGCTTTCCCGACTGCGGATCCGTCGGCGATTCTCCGGTCTCGCGCACCGGGCGGCGATCGGCCGTCACCGTTCCACGCCCCTCGCGGCGCGCTTCCGAAATGAGATTTTCCAGCAATTGCTGCAGCCGGACGGCGGCCCCCTTGGTGATCGCGACCAAGACCGTCGTGACGTCGCCGGCGACGCGACGATGCCTGACGAGCCCGTCCTGCTCCATTCTTCGCAGCCAGCGCCGAGCGGTGGCGGCGGGTTCTCCCGAATAAGCGCAAATCGCCGTTTCCGTAAGCTCGACACCCTCGTGCAGCGCGACGTAGGCGGTCAGGAGCATGTCCCACGCCGGCTGGCGGAACAGGCCTTTGAACATGTCCCGGCGCACGGCGCTTTGAATGAGGAGCGCCTTCGCCATAGCGACGTGGTCGGCGGCCGCCTGGACCGGATCGCCTTTCTCCGGGAGCCCGCTTCCGGTCAGGCCGCTCTCCGACACTCGGCGGCGTCCGCTGCCAGCCGCGAACAGGGCGGCTGCTCGATCGCCATCCAATGAGAGGGGGTCGGCAGGATGTCGAAGGTCCGCGCATCCATGAAGGTCATGTGCGGATAGTAATAGTCGCCGCGAAAGGCCAAGGCGACGACGGCCTGCCGACCGTCGGAGACGAGGATGGGCTCCCCCTCCGGGACATCGTTCGAGACCGAGCGCCAATCCATGATCCGATTTCATGACGAGGGTGCGGAAGGCGTGCAACGAAAGGTCCGATTCGGATGAAACTAGGGTCGTAGACCCGGCACGCCCCTCACCGCGCTGTACGTTTGCTGAGCATTAGAACCATTATGAACCGAAAATCGATGCGCCGGCCAATCGGCAGCGCGGGTGCGCAAATGCCTTGACCGTTTGGTAAGCACAAGCTAACGGTTAGCTATGACTAACCGGTCTCACGCCTTCGCCGCGCTCGCCGAGCCGATGCGCGCCGCGATCGTTGAGCGCCTCGCCGAGCGGCCGATGCCGGTCGGCGAGCTCGCCGCTCTGCTGCCCGTGTCCCGGCCGGCGGTGTCGCAGCATCTCAAGGTGCTGAAGGCGGCGCAGCTGGTCCGCGACCGGGCGGAGGGGACGCGGCGGGTCTACAGCATCGACCCGGCCGGCTTGGGCCGCATCCGCGAATGGCTCGACCGCCACTGGGACGCGGCGCTCGCCGCTTACGCCGCCGAAGCCGAAAAGGAGGGACCATGACCGTCGAAGCGCAGCGCATCGCCCCCGCCCCGATCCGCAAGACCCTGCGCGTCCGCGCGCCGCAGGAGAAAGCGTTCCGAGTGTTCGCCGCGAGCATGGGCAAATGGTGGCTGAAGAGCCATTCGCTGCTCGCCTCCCCGCAACAGGACGTCCTGATCGAGCCGCGCGAGGGCGGCCGCTGGTTCGAGCGCGGCGAGGACGGCTCGGAGCAGGATTGGGGCCGGGTGCTCGCCTGGGAGGCGCCGGACCGGATCGTCCTCGCCTGGCAGCTCAACGCCGACTGGGCCTACGACCCGGATTTCGAGACGATTGTCGAGGTCACCTTCACCGCCGCGGGCGAGGAGACGATCGTCGCCTTCGAGCATCGCGACCTCGAACGCTACGGCGAACGCGCGGAAGAGATCCGCGGCGGCTATGAGAGCGGCATGGAGGGCGGCTGGGCGGCTTTGCTGGAGGGATTCAAGGCGGCGGCGGAGGCAGGCTAGTTCCTCCCTGCGCGCGAAGCGCGTGAGCGGGGATGGGGGACAGTCACTTTCAGCTGCCTCGCGCCGAATTCCAGGCGCAACGCCCGAAAGTGACTGTTCCCTACTCATTCCGGCGGCCAGGTCTCCAGCAGCTCGACGAAGCGGGTCAGCCAAGCGTTGGTCTGGTGGCCGTCGACCACCCGGTGGTCGATGGTCAGCGACACATAGGCCATCGGCCGGATCTGGATCGCGTCGACGCCGCCGACTTCGCGCACCACCACCCTTTTCTCGAGCTTGCCGACGCCGAGGATCGCGGATTGCGGCTGGGCGATGATGATCGGCGCGGCGAAGAGCGAGCCGGAGACGCCGTGGTTGGAGATGGTGAAGGTCCCCCCCGACACGTCGCGCGCGGTCAGCCGCTCGCCGCGCGCTTTCTCGATCAGCTCGTCGAGGCCGGCGGCGATGCCCTTCAGGTTGAGCTTCTGGACCCCGCGCAGCACGGGCACGATCAGCCCCTTCTCGCCCAGAGCGGTGCCCACGCCGATATTGACGTCGTCGAAGATTTCGAGGCGGTCGGCATGCCAGCGGCTGTTGATCGCCGGCGCCACCTTCATCGCTTCCGCAGCCGCCGCGACGATGTAGGCGCTGTAGGTGAGCTTCACGCCCTTCTTGGCCCAGGCCGCCTTGTGGCGCTCGCGATGCGCGACGATCGCCGAGAAATCGGCCTCGAACACGGCGGTGACGTGCGGCGCCTGGGTGACCGAGGCGAGCATGTTCTCCGCGATCTTGAGCCGCATCCGGTCGTGCGGAACGCCGTGCGAGGGGATCGAGGAATCGGAGGGTACGGCAGCCTGCACCTTCGTCGCCGCCTCCACGGCGCGGTCGACATCGGCGCGCGTGACACGGCCGTCGCGACCCGTGCCGGGGATGGTCCGCGGATCGACATTGTGCTGCAGGCAGGCGCGCTTGACCGCGGGGGAGAGTCTAAGTTCGGGTCCCAACCCATTCGGTCCGAGCGAAGTCGAGGACCGCTGCCGAGCGGAGCCGAGGCCTTCTGCGCTGGAGAGGTTCTCGGCTTCGCTCGAAGGGGCATCTCGACTTCGCTCGATGCGAACGGACTCCTCCGCCCCTTCGCCATGCGCCGCAATTCGCCCCAGCACCGCGCCCGGCACGGCCTCGGCATCGGTCTCGAGCAATATCTCGCAAAGCACGCCGGCCGCAGGCGCCGGCACCTCGACCGCGACCTTGTCGGTCTCGAGCTCGACGAGAGGGTCGTTCTCCTCGACCCGGTCGCCCACCTTCTTCAGCCAGGCGCGCACCACCGCCTGCGTCCCCTCCTGCTCGACCGGCACGATCACGTCGATCATGACGGCTCCCCCAAGCGAACCCCCTCCCCCTTGAGGGGGGAGGGTTGGGGTGGGGGTAGAGTCAATGAAGAGCGGTGACTTTCCGGAGACTCCACCCCTCCCCCACCCCTCCCCCTCAAGGGGAGGGGCTTCAGGCCGCGCCCTCGGTCAAAAGCCGTCATCAAAACCCCACCAGCTCTTCGATCTTGGCGCGGATGCGCTCGACGCTCGGTACCGCCCAGTTGAGGAGGACCGGGTTATGGGGGCTGGGAATGTCCGGCATCGTCACCCGGGCGACCGGCGCGTCGAGATCGATGAACGCCTCGTCGGCGACGATCGCCGCGATCTCCGCGCCGAAGCCCCCGGTCTTGAGATCCTCGTGGACGATCAGGCAGCGGCGGGTCCGGCGCACGCTGTCCAGCACAATCTCCTTGTCGAACGGCACCAGGGTCCTGAGGTCGATCACGTCGGCCGACACATCCTTCGCCGCTTCCTCGCAGCGCGGCACCATCGCCCCCCAGGTGACGATGGTGATGTCGTCGCCTTGCTTCACCTTCTTCGCCCGCCCGAAGGGGAGCACGTAATCGTCGCCCGGATAGGGCCGGCGCGCCCAGGCATCGTCGAGCATCGCCCGGTGCTCGAAGAAGATGACGGGGTCGTTGCCGCGCAGCGCGGTGCGCAGCAGCCCGACCGCATCCTCGGCATTGGACGGCACTGCGACCAGCCAGCCGGGATTGTGGACGAACTGCACCTCGTTGGTCTGGCTGTGCCAGGGATCGCCGCATTTGAAGAAGCCGCCGGGGATCCTCAGCACCATCGGCGCGGCAAAGCGGTTGTTGGTCCGCCAGCGCATCGTGCCGCAATCGTTGATCTGCTCGGTCGCCGGCTCGGCATATTTGCGGAACTGGATCTCAGGCACCGGCATCAGCCCGGCCAGCGCCATCCCGACCGCGCGGCCGATGATGCCCTCCTCGTTGAGGCTGGTGTCGAACACGCGCTGGACGCCGTATTTCTCCTGCAGCCCGAGCGTCACCGCATGGACGCCGCCCTTGGGACCGACATCCTCGCCAAACACGAGCACGCGCTTGTTGATCTCGAGCTCGCGGTCGAGGGTGCGGCGGATCGCGGTCACCATGTTGATCCGCTGACCTTCGGGCCGCGGCTCCTCGTGGCTGCGCGGCGCGCTGTACCCGCGGGTCCACTGCCCGCCGAGCTGCTGCATCTCGCCGTCGTAGAAGACATGGTCGAGGACCTGCTCGGGCTGCGAGACTCCGCGCGCCTCCGCTTCGGCCCGCGCGGCCTCGACCGCCGCCTGCGCCTCGGTCTCGATTCGCTCCCACTCCTTTTCGCTCATCGCGGCGGGGACGAGATGGGCCTTCAGCTTCGGCAGCGGATCGCGCGCCCATTCTTCGCGGACCAAAGTCTCGGGCTTGTAGGTCTGGGTGTCCTGGAAGCTGTGCCCCTGGAGCCGCGGCACGGTCAGGCGAAGCAATGCGGGGCCGTTGCGCGCCCGGACATGGTCCGTAGCCGCCGCGATCAGGTGTCCCGCCTCGGCCGGATCGGTGCCGTCCCCGGAAAAGATGGCGAGGCCTTCGAAGCTTGCGAGGTTCTTCGCGATGTCGCCGCCGGGCGTCTGGAAGGTCGAGGGGACCGAGATGCCGAAGCCGTTATCCTCGACATAGAACAGCATCGGCAGCTTCTGCGTCGTCGCGATGGTCAGCGAAGCCCAGAAGCCGCCGGTCGCGCAGGAGGCGTCGCCGCCGAGCACGACCGCCATCGCGCCTTCGTAGGAGCGGTCCTCGAGGATGTTGCGGTGATATTCGATCGCATGCGCCCAGCCGACGGTCGGCGTGTATTGCGCGCCGACCCCGCCCGACATCGGCAGAGCGGGGCAGCCGTTGGGATTAGGGTAATTGAACACGACGCCGATATCGCGGCCGTTGGAATAACCGCCTTCTCGTCCCATGCCGGAGGCCAGCGCCTCCTCGAGCGGAACGCCGAGCGCGAGCAGCAAAGGCCGCGACCGGTAATAGCCGCAGGCGGCGTCGCGGCGGTGGCTGAGGCGGGTGCCGAGCATCGCCTGCGCCATGTCGTGGCCCCGCGCCGAGAATTGATAGAGCACCTTTTTCTCGGGGACGAGCCGCTCCTCCTCGAGCCTGTCCATCGCCCGGCTGACCTGGACGAGGTAGGCGATCCGCCGCCAGTCGAAGGCGGGATCGGGGGCGTCCGCGCGCGCGTCCGCCTCGGCGAACGGAACCTCAGCCATCCATCTTCTCCACCACCGCGGCGGCGAACAGGTCGACATTGTCGTCCGACAGCCCGACGACGTTGAACCTTCCGGAATTGGCCATGTAGATGCCGCGCTCGGCGCGCAACGCGAGCACCCGTTCCTCGCTCAGCGGCAGCATCGAGAACATGCCGTTCTGCCCGTCTATGAAAGCGAGCCGTTCGTCATAAGCCGCCAGCCGGGCGCGAAGGCTCCTGATCCGCGCGCACATCTCGTCCAGCTCGGCGCGCCACTCGGCGCGAAGCTCCGGATCGTCGAGGACGATCCGTGCCACCGCCGCCCCGTGATCCGGCGGCATCGACCACATGGTCCGCGCAAGCTGGACGAGATTGCCCATCACGATCTCGGCCTGCGGCGCGCTCGCAGCCTTGACGAACAGATTTCCGGTCCGCTCGCGATAGACTCCGAAATTCTTGTCGCAGCTCTGCGCCACCAAAGCCTGCTCAGCCGCCTCGACCACCAGCCGGGTCCCGGCCGCGTCCGTCTCCAGGCCATTGCCGAGGCCCTGATAAGCGAGGTCGATGAACGGCACGAGCCCGCGCCGCGCGACCAGCTCCGCCACCGCGCGCCACTGATCGAGCGAAAGGTCCGCCCCGGTCGGATTATGGCAGCAGCCGTGGAGCAAAACGAGGTCGCCGGCGGCCGCCGACTCGAGCTCTGCCATCATTTCGTCGAAGCGGATCATCCGGCTGTCGCGGTCGTAATAGGAATGCGGCACCATCTTCACGCCGGCGCATTCGATCAGCGGGCCGTGATTGGGCCAGGTCGGCTGGCCGACGAAGATCCGCGCCTTCGGATACGCTTTCGAGATCAGGTCGGCGCCGAGCCGCAGCGCCCCGCAGCCGCCCGGCGTCTGGACGCCGACGATCCGTTCGTCCTTCGCCCCCGCCTCGCCGAACACGATCGGCTTCACCAGCGCCGTGAAGCGGGCGTCGCCCTTCGAGCCGAGATAGGCCTTGGTCTCCTGCGACTCCCAGAGGCGCCTCTCGGCGGCCTTGACCGCGCGCAGGATCGGCGTGCCGCCGGCCGCGTCGCGATAGACGCCGACGCCGACGTCGATCTTGTCCGGCCGCGGATCGGCGTCGCAGAGCGCGATCAGGTTGAGCAGGGAATCGGCCTTCTGCTCCTCCAGCCGGTCGAACAGCTTCGTCTCGTCGAGCATGAAACCGTCCGCCATCTCGCCTCCTGCCGCCCCAGCCCGGGCCCAAGCGTCCCGAGCCATGAACGCGCCGCGGACATAGCGCAAGATCGCCGTCATTGCCTATCAGAATTGCCCGCAAAACCGCTGGATTTGTGATCCTGCTTCACTTATTCGGCAAGTTATGAAAGAAACCGTTCAACTCGACGCGATCGACCGCAAGATCGTTCGCGAGCTCCAGCGCGACGCCGCGCTCAGCCACGCGGCGATCGCCGACCGGGTCGGCGCCTCCCCCGCATCGGTCTGGCGGCGGGTGAGGAGCCTTGAGGCGGCCGGCGTGCTCGGCAAGACGGTGCGCCTCGCCAGCGCGGAGCGGCTCGGCCGTCCGGTCAACGTTTTGTGCCAGGTGCGGATGACCCGCCAGAGCGTCGAGGCGCGCGCCGATTTCGAGGACTTCATCCAGTCCCGCGAGGAGATCGTCGAATGCTATGCGATGTCCGGCGAGTGGGACTATCTGCTGAGGATCTCGGTCCGCGACGTCGCCGATTACGACCGCTTCGTGATGCGCGGCGTGCTCGCCCATCCCTCGGTCGCCAACGCGGCGAGCAATTTCGCCCTGCGCCAGGTCAAGTACACGACCGAGATCCCGCTCTGAGCGCCGAAAATGTTCGGGGCCGGCCCCCGAGGGAGCCGGCCCCGCCCTCGATACGCGACTCGAGGGACAGGCCGGTTGCCGGCGAACCGGGCCGACCTGCCCTTTCGCTCTGCGCCCTGAGGCATTGACGAAAGCTTGACGGCTTTGGTTAACGCGTCGCCGCCGGCGGCCGTCTCGTGAAGAGAAAGACCTGGTCTGAAAAGGAAAAGAGGCGGAAACGATCGCTCGTTCCCGCCCCCCCGGTCGCGTACCGCCGACGAAGATAATCGCCGGCGGTTATCATATCCTTACCGCGCCGGCACGCGGGCGGCCCGACCGATCAGTCCGGAAAGGGCTGACCCCCCGATTCGACGATGACGCTGCCATTGTCCGCCTTGTAGGCGCGCATGTTGATCTGCTGGTTGCTGTTGTCGCTCAGCGTGGCCTCCGCGGTGCACCGCGCCTCGTTGTCGGTGCGCCTGACCTCACGTGGATTGCGGATATCGGTCACTTTCAGGCTCTCGCTGGAACCCTGCCAGATGCGCTCGGCCTCCTCGGCAATGTCGCCGCAGTCCATCGACGCGATGCTCGGCTGGCACCCGCCGAGCAAAACGAGCGCCGCAAGCGGAGCGGCAATGCGCAGGCCGTTGATCATGGTCATTCTCCCTGTTCCTCTGTCGAATCAGCCCCGGGCGCCCCCCGCTCAGGGTGAGTGCGGCGACCATATCCACAAGGGAGGAGCGATGAAAGCCGCGCTATTCCGGGATTTTGCAGAGGTCGACCCAGCCGGACGAGACCAGCTTCGCCAGCCGCTCGGGAGAGACGGCGACCGAGCTCGTCAGCGACCCCGCAGCCGGATAGACGATGTCGAAGCCCTTGAGCGAGAGGTCGCAATAGACCTTGAGCGGGGTCGCGAGCCCGAACGGGCAGACACCGCCGACCGGATGCCCGGTCAGCGCGAGCGTCTCCTCGGCGCCGAGCATGCGCGGCCGCGCCCCGAAGCGCGCCTTGCTCTTGGAATTGTCGAGCCGGGCGTCGCCGCGCGTCACCAGCAGGAAGGTCTCCGCCCCCGCCCGCACCGCCAGCGTCTTGGCGATCCGCGCCGGCGCGACCCCGAGCGCCAGCGCCGCCTCGGCCACCGTCGCCGTGCTCTCCTCGACCTCGATCACCGGCAGGTCCGGCGCCCGCGCCGCGAGGTCCGCTCGGACCGATTCGAGGCTCATCGGCTCATTCGCCGATCAGGTGCAGCGCGATCGTGCGCCGGTGCGGCGCGCGGCGGTGCTCGAACAGATAGATGCCCTGCCAAGTGCCGAGCGCGAGCCGCCCCGACTGGAGCGGGATCGAGAGCTGGACCTGGGTCAGCGCCGCGCGGATGTGGGCGGGCATGTCGTCCGGCCCCTCGTCGTCATGCTCGTAATGGCCGCCCTCGGGCGCGATCCGCGCGAAGAAGCGCTCGAGATCCCGCCGCGCCGCCGGCGCCGCATTCTCCTGGATCAGCAGCGAGCACGAGGTATGCCGGCAGAACAGGGTGAGCAGGCCGCAGGCGATCCCCTGCCCATCCACCCAGCGCGCCACCTCGCTGGAGATCTCTATGAGGCCCTGTCCGCCCGTATCGATCGCGATCATGGTCGATGCGTGCCGCATCGACCCGCGCTAGCGGGATTCGCCCGCCCTCGCTACGGGCACCGCGTCAGCACGGAGCCATCCACCGAAACGCGGCTCTGGTCGATCGGGCGCGCAGTCATGCTACGGGAACGCCCATTATTGCGGGTCACGATGAGCTGGTCCCCCTTGAGCTCCCAGCGCGACTCCTGCCCGTCGGCGATGGCTCGGCCGTTGCTGAGGAACTCTACGTCGGGCCGCGCGCATCCCGCCGTCCCCTCGCCGTCGTCGGTCCAGCGGCCGACCAGCCAGTTTCCCTCGTTGCCGCAAGCCGTTAAGATGCTCGCGCACCCGGCCGCAATGAACAGCAACCTCTTCATCCCAGATCCCCCTGTAAGAGATGCGACGCCACTGGCGACTCGTCGCCGCGCGACCAAAGAAGAACATGGACGGCAGGGCGGAGCAAGTCAGTCTTGCCTCTACCATCGGATCTTGCAACCACGGTCGTTACTAAGATGAAGCATATCGGCATTCTCGCCCACAGCGCCGAGGGCGCGACGCTCTGCTACCGGACCTGCTGGATGGAGGGCGTGGACCGCCTCGGGCCGCACAACCACCCCCAGATCACGATGACCGGGATCGCCATGCACCATGCGCTGGACGCCTGGGACCGCGGCGACCTCGCTTTCCTGCGCGCCTTGTTCGCCGCCGACGCGGAGCGGCTCGCCGCCGCCGGCGCCGACTTCTTCGTGCTGCCCGACAACACCGCCCATATCGCGCTCGAATCCCCGGGCGAGCCCTTCGCTTTGCCCTGCCTCCACATCGGCGAGGTGGTTGCCGCGGAGGCGGAGCGCCGGGGCTTCCGCCGCATCGGCATCCTCGGGACGGAATGGACGATGACCGGCTCCGTCTATCCCGGCGCGCTCGGCCGGCGCGGCCTCGCCTGGGAAATCCCCGATGCCGCGGACCGCGCGACGATCCACCGCATCATCTTCGACGAGCTCTGCCTCGGAATCTTCACCGCGGAGTCGCGCGCCGCCTACGTCGCGATCATCGAGAGGCTGGCGGCGAGAGGCTGCGACGCCGTCGCCTTGGTCTGCACTGAAATCCCGCTCCTGATCACCGCGGAGGCGTCCCCGCTCCCGATCCTCGATTCGACGCGGCTGCTGGCGAAGGCAGCGGTGGAGGTCGCGATTGGCGAGCGCGCGATGCCCCAGTGGAGGGGCGGCCACTAGTTCCTCCCCATCGCCAGATGGGGAGGGGGACCATGCGAAGCAGGGTGGAGGGGTAATAGGCGCAAGAGTCAGTGGATCGGGTGCCCCTCCTCGGCATCCGAGCCCATTACCGCTCCACCAGCCTGCGGCTGGTCCCCCTCCCCATGCTGCGCATGGGGAGGAACCTCAGCGCGGCGCCATCCTTATCGCGCCGTCCAGCCGCACATATTCCCCGTTGAGATAGGAGTTCTCGGCCATGAACAGGGCCAGCCGGGCATATTCCTCGGGCTGCCCGAGCCGCTTGGGGAACGGGACCTGCGCCGCCAGCGCGTCCTTCACGTTCTGCGGCATCATCGCCACCATCGGCGTCTCGAACACGCCGGGCAGGATGGTGTTGACCCGGATCCCCTCGCTCATCAGGTCGCGCGCCACCGGCAGCGCCATGCCGAGCACGGCGGCCTTGGACGCGGCATAGGCCGCCTGGCCGATCTGCCCGTCCTGGGCCGCGACCGAGGCGGTGTTGACGATGACGCCGCGCTCGCCGTCCTCGAGCGGATCGAGCCCCGCCATCCCCAATGCGGACTTGGCGAGGCAGCGGAAGGTTCCGATCAGGTTGATCTGCACGACCAGCTCGAACTGGTGGATCGGATAGGGCTTGAGCTCGCCGGTCGCCTTGTCGCGGCCGACGGTCTTGGCGGCGTTGGCGACGCCGGCGCAATTGACCAGGATCCGCTCCTGGCCGTGCGCCTCGCGGGCGCGGGCGAAGCCGGCGTCGACCGCTTCGTCGGACGTCACGTCGACCTCGGCGAAGACGCCGCCGATCTCGCCGGCGACCCGTTCCCCTTTCTCGCGGTCGCGATCGAACAATGCGACGCGCACGCCGCGGCCGGCCAGCGCCCGCGCCGTCGCCTCGCCGAGCCCGGAGGCGCCGCCGGTCACCACCGCGGCGACTTCGCTGTCGAGTTTCATCGTTAATGCTCCCTCGTCTCTTTGCGGCGCTCCTAGAGGCAGAGCGACCGCTTCGACAAGGCCGCCCGTCTCCTCAACCCCCCGCGAAAAGTTCACCGAACTAAGCTTGGGCGGCGTCGGACAAGGCGCTGCACATTACAAAGCGCTGCCTAGTCGAGCTAAGCGGCGTGTTCCTATCGAGAGAAGGGCGGGAGACTCGGAAAGCGCTAACAGAGTTGGGCCCACGACAGTTCGAACTCGCCCGGAGCGAACTCCTCTTCGAGGCGCGTCATACCCCCGCCGATGAAGCGTTGCGGGCCGGTCATTCCGCCGAGACCATTGCGCGAATTGACCTCGCCACAGACCGCTGGAACGCCAGCCGTATGTGCTACCCGAACGTGCGTGAAGACAGCGGACTCGGGATCGCGCAGTCGGGCCTTCACCTGATCCTGAACATAGAAGATGAGCCGGTCGTTCTCGGCCGATTTTCGGGCGGCCTCGCCGTCGCCGCAAGCAGCCAAGGCTAGCACGCCGAGAAGCGCTATTCGCATCGCATTCCCCCGTCCACCGCGCCGCCAGGCCCGCGCCGTGGTATCGAGCATATATCTGCTCACTCGGATCCAAACGCAAAGCGCCCCCGGAGACCGGCTCCGGGGGCGCTTCGTTTTGCTCGGTGAAATCGTCTTAGAGGACGAAGTCGCTCTGCAGGATCTGCGGGCCGCCGACGAACACCATCATGAAGTCCGCCGAGCCGCCGTCGACATTGCCGAACACGACCGAGACCTGGCCGCCGTGCGGGCTCGCGCCGTCGACGCCGTCGATCTCGATGCCCAGGCTGGATTCGGCAGCGTTCATGTTGCCGAAGTTCCGGATCGAGAGCTGGCCGGTGCCGGGGTTGGCCGCATTGGTCCAGGTGAAGGCCTGGTCGCCTGCGGTGCCCGTGCGAGCATCGATGCCGCTGAGGTCGATCTTGTCGACGCCCGGCTGGTAATCGAGGATCACGTCGAGCGAGATCGAGCCCAGCTTGCCGTCCTTCGACGTCTCGGTCTTCGTGGCGTTGATCTCGCCGACGAAGGTGTCCGCACCGGCGCCGCCGGTGAAGTAGTCGACGCCGTCACCGCCGGTGAGGACGTTGGCCGCCCCGTTGCCGGAGATGTTGTTGCCGAGCTCGTTGCCGGTGCCGTTGATCGCGCTGGAACCCGTGAGCTCGAGATTCTCGAGCGCCGTGCCCAGCGTGTAGGTGATCGAGCTGGCCACCGTGTCGGTGCCCTGCCCGCTCAGCTCGACGACCAGGTCGCCGGCATTGTCGACCACATAGCGGTCGTCGCCGAGACGGCCGGCCATCTGGTCGGCACCGGCGCCGCCGTCGAGGACGTTGTTGGCGGCGTTGCCGATCAGCACGTCGGCACCGCTGCCGCCCGTGGCGTTCTCGATCACGACGTTCTGGGCGATGGTGAAGCCGCCATAGACGCCGGCAGCATGCGAGATGCGGCCGCCCCCGGTCGGGGAGAAGTCGATCGTCGCAGCGGTCAGGTCGATGATCGACGACTGCGTGCCGTTATGCGCGATCGTGTCGATCCCGCCGGCATCCCAGATGGTGGCGTAGAAGGCGTCGCCGGTGTTCGCCGCGGGCAGGACGTAGGTGTCGTTGCCGGTAGCGTGGTTGGTGTTCGCGCCGTACTTGATCTGGAGCATGGCGATGTCGAGCGCCGAGAGGCCGCCGTTCCATCCCTCGTCGATCTCGAGATAGACGCCCGGACCGTCGACATACCACGGCACGCCGTAGGGGTCGTTGGCGGGGTCGAGCACCCAGCCCGGATTGTAGGACATGACGGTGTAGACGCCCTGGTTCATGTCGAACGCGCCGTAGGAGTCGAACGCGCCGAACACGCCCGGAAGCACGCCCGAGCCGCCGCCAGTGTCGTGCGGGTGCGACAGGCCCATGCCGTGGCCGAACTCGTGGACCAGGGTGTAGAAGGCGTAGCCGCCCTGCTCGAGGCCGCCATTCTCGCGGTCGACGCCGGTCGCCGGGACGACGCTGGGGCCGTCCTCATCCCAGCCGAAGCCGTCGCGCCAGAAGACGCCGACGCCGGCATTGGTCTCGCCCGGCGGGTTGAAGTAGCCGAGCACGCCGGGCGTATCGCCCGCGGTCGCGTTCTTCACGACGAGCTTGAAGTCCGCTTCGGCGGCGTTGGTGGTGACCGTGTAATTGACGGGCAGCACGGCTTCGTACTGCTCGAACGCCTTCATCGCCTGCTGCTTCTCATATTCGGTCCAGCCGATCGACGTCTCGCCGTCGAACACTTCGCCGGCCTGGGCGAAATAGACCTTGATCTCGCCGTCCGCGGCGCCGGCGACGACATTGTCGTTGCCGCCCCAGTTGATCGCGTCGAGCGGGTTCATGTTGCTGAGGTCGAACGTCTTGACGCTGACTTCGTAGCCCGAGGTCGGCGAAGCGCCGGCCGCGCGGCCCGAGGCGACGTCGTGGCTGACGCGGATATAGTAGGTGCCGCTGACTTCGGGCACGTACGAGAGGGCCGCGTTCTGGTCGCTGCTCGAAATGTCCCCCGAGAAAGCGCGGAAGGTGCCGGCGGTCGTGTCCGCCAGGTTCATCAGGTGCATCCTGAGGTCCGCCTCGATGCCCGGGAGATAATCCCAGCCGCCGGAGACCTGGAACTCGTAATATTGCCCGGCGACGAGATCGACCTTGTAGAAGTCGACGTCGTTGAACGCGGTCGCGGTCGTCGCGCCGCTCTGGTCGATGAAGCCGAGCGTCGAGGAACCGACGGCGACGGCGACGGCGCCGGCGGCCGAGCCGGAGACGTCGGCGCCGCGCTGGGCGACGGCGAGCGTGTAGTCGCCGGGGATGCCGCTATGGGTCGCGTCGAACCAGGGACCGGCCTCGATATAATAGACGCCGGTATAGGTCGCCTGGAAGGTCAGCAGGGCGTTGGAGGCGGTGCCGCCCTCGTCGTCCGCGAAAAGCGCCGCGCCGGAGCTGTTGTAGACGTAGATCTGGGGGTCGGGCATCGCGCCGGGGCCGGTGCCGTTCATCGAGATGACGTAGACCTGGCCGGCGACGGCGTTGAGCGTGTAATAATCGAGGTCGTTGCCGACGTCGACCGAGCCGCTCTTCGGCGTGCCGGGCGTGATCGGCTGGAAATCGGGCTCGTCGACGAGCGCGCCGTCGATGGTCAGAGCGAGCGTCTTGCCCGCGATCTCGGTGTCGTTCGAGATGCCGTTTTCGTCATGCTGCATTACCAGGTACCCCCAATGAATTTAGGTGCGCCGGCGGGCCCGAGGCCTGCGCGGCAAAAGTCCCCGTCCCGCTGGGCGGCGGCGGCGGAGGCGGCAAGCGAGGCGGCGGCCGCATGCGGCGGTCGTCACAATCGCGTTGTTTGCAATTCCCCACTCTGAGCGCGATTCGCGCCCGGCACGCTTCTTAACACTTTCTAAACCATTGTCCAGAAACAAATAAAGTTAATCGAAACAGTTACCTTGGCGGCTCTCTGCGGTGCCCGTCGAAGCGTTTCACGGAAGCGCCAGGACGTTTTTACGTAGTAGAACAAGACTGAGATTGCCGCCGGCACCTTATAGCCGCGACAGCGCTGCGCCTGCCGCCCAAGAGTCGCTAGAGCACGACTTCGGACACGGCTCTGGCCGCGGACAGCATCTGCTCCATCTTCTCCGCGGCGCCGGGACCGAGCTCGACCAGGATCCGCCGCCCGTCGCGCGCGTCCGCGGCGCGCAGGAGGATGCCGCGCTGCTCGAGGATGGTGATCCAGCGCAGCGCCGTCGTCGCCGGCACCGCCGCCGCGATGCACAGGCTGGAAACCGAGACCGGCCGCCCTTCGAGGCGCGCCGCATAGAGGTCGAGCAGCATGTCCCAGACCGGGTCGGCGAACAGAGCGGCGCCGAGATATTTGTCGCGCAGCCGCCGGTTGCGGATCACGCCGCGCACCCACGCCGCCGTGATCGGCGCCGCGCCGTCCGCCGCCGGCGCAGCCTGCACCGCGCTGTCGGCGCCCTCGGCGAGCCGGTCCGCCAGCCGCCTGATCTCCGCGCTCAGCTGGTAGAGCTGCTCCGGATCGACATCCTCGAGCGGTTTCGCTGCCATTCGTCCCCCGCGGGCGAATCTAGCGGAGGCGGGCGCGATGTCCAGACGGCGAGGTTCGAACCGCGCCGGCCGCCCGATCGTTACGGAACCAATCCGGGGGCGGCGCTTTGCACACCCCGCAGCGCCCCTTCGCTGCGCCATGGAGACGCGCGATGAAGAAGCTTCTGTTGACCGCCGCCCTCGGCGCGGTCTCGCTCGGCCTTGCGGCCTGCGGCGACGGCGACGGCAACAATGCCGCCAACGCCGAAGGGGCCGGTGCGGGGAGCAACGGCGCCGGCGGCGCCACGGGCGCGGGCGAAGGCGGCAATTCCGGCCGAGCGGCCGCCGGCTCGAGCTGGCCGAGCGGCGCCCGCATCGTCGAGGAGGACGGCGTCACCTTCCGGGTCGATCCGGACGGGACCCGCGTCCGGCTCGGCGACGCCGACGCCCGCATCGTCGTCGATAATGGCGTGCGCTACCGCGTCGAGCCGAACGGGACCCGGGTGCGCATCGACGACCGCGGCGTCGATCTCGACCTGGACGGGCCGGACCTTCCGGGCGTCGACGTCGATGTCGGCACCAACCGCAAGGGCAATCTCGACGTCGACGTCAACACCAACGGCAGCGACGCCACCCCGAACCGCTGATCGCGCGCTGACGCATCGCACGCCTGGCGCCCCTCAGCGCCCGGCGGCCTCGACCAGAGCGAGCAGCACGAACCCGGCGACCGTCGCACCCGACGCCGCGAACCAGGCGAGCGCATAGTTGCGGGGGCTGCCCCCGAAGCGCCGCCGCGCATAAGCGAAGCCGAAGACCGGCGCCCACATCAAGAGGCTGATCCCGGCCAGAGCCAGCAACGCCTCGGGGATCGTCATGCTGAGATGGCCCATGCGCGGCAGCCTGCCACGGCGCGCGCCCATCCGGAAGTCGGCGGCGGCCGGTGCTCCCGAGAACGCGGCTCGGGCGTTTCACCCCCGATGCCGCGTTATTTCTTCAATTTCTCCGGCGAGGGCTGCGAGGAGGTCGACCTGGTCGGCAAGACCTGCCCGAACGACGTCGCCGCCCTCCAGGAGGCGCTCGCCGCCGCCGGCGCGATCATGCGCCGCCGCCTCGATTCCGAGACTTTCTGCGCGACCGGCACCATCGAAGTCGAGGACGAACGCCACCGCACCGTGCTGACATTGCCGCTGAGGGCCGCCGCTTATTGAGCCTCACAATCGCGTGATCCGCGGCATCGCCCGATCCGGCCGCGCCAGCTCGCTCATCGCCCACACCATCGCGTCCGCGCGGTCGTGCGAGTTGCCGGGCCCCTCATAGCCGCCGCAATAGGTGAGCCCGGCCAGCTCGTCCTCGACTGTCCCCCACCCTCGCCGCCTCCAGCACGGCCCGCGGAAACAGCGCCCCCGCCACATCATCGAACAGCCCCCCGTCCCGCTCCTGCCGCCCGAGCCGCGTGCCGCCAGGGTCTTCGCCGTCGAATTCGCAGAGCACTGTCACCCAGGAGAGCCCCTCGGCCCGATTGACGCCTCGCTCCGCCTGGCGAGCTTCCGGCGCTCGCTCAGATATTCAGCGCCAGCGCGCCCAGGCCGAGGGCGGCGAAGAAGGCGAGCACCGAGATCAGTTGCCAGGGAACCCACCCGATCCGGTCGAGGTTGCGCCGCCGGTTGCGCGCCCAGTCGGCGAGCCCGGCGAGCACGGTCAGAGCCGCGGCGACCCCTGCCGCCCACCAGGCGATCGCTTGCGCGGTCATTTGCGATGCTTCATGCGGTGGCCCCATCCATCCCCGCCGATGTAGGGAGATCGGTTCGATGCACTACCCCCGCCGCGCTCGCCTGGCGATCCTCGCCGCCTTGCCCCTGATCCTCTCGGCGACCGCCTGCCCGCCGCTCGAATCGGTGAGCGGAGACAGGCCCGGCTCGCCGGCCGCGCATCGCGCGGCGCTCGCGGCGGCGATCGCGGCGCCGACCCGAACCCCCGCCAATGTCGAGCGCGACCGCCACCGCCATCCGTTCGAGACCCTCGCCTTCTTCGGCGTGCGGCCGTCCGACACGGTCGTCGAGATCTGGCCCGGCGGCGGCTGGTACACGGAAATCCTGGCGCCCTATGTAGGGCATGGCGGCGGCGCTTATTATGCGGTCGGCCTCAACGATGCACAGCTTGCGGGCGTGCGACGGATGACCGCGGGAGACCCGGCCCTCTACGGCCATATCCGCACCGCGATTTTCCCGGCGTTCGAAGCGGGAGCAGAGCGCGTGCCGGACGGCGCGGCCGACGTCGTCCTCACCTTCCGCAACGTCCACAACTGGCGGATGGGCTATCAGCGCCAGGGACGCGATTATTCGGCCGAGGCCTTCGCCCAAATGTACCGGATGCTGCGCCCAGGCGGCACGCTCGGAATCGTGGACCATCGCCTCCCCGAGAGCGCATCGGACGAGCGCGAGCGGACCAGCGGCTACATCAAGGTCTCGACCGTGCGCCGGCTGGCCGAAGCAGCCGGCTTCCGCTTCGTCGGGGCCTCGGAAGTCAATGCCAATCCGCGCGACACTGCCGACTGGCCGAACGGCGTCTGGACGCTGCCGCCGACGCTGCGCCTCGGCGCCCAGGACCGCGACCGCTACGTCGCAATCGGGGAGAGCGACCGGATGACGCTGAGATTCGTGCGGCCGCGATGAGAGAGGTCCTCCCCATCGTTCACGATGGGGAGGAATTCAGCCGCCCAGCTTCTCCAGCTTTTTCTGCAGCTCCGCCAACTGGGCTCGAAGCTCGGCCAGCTCCAGCTTTTGGGCATCGGCCGCGGCGGGTTCCTCGCGCGGCGCCGCGCCTGCGGTGCCGGCCGCGGCGGCCGCGAACATCTCCATGTTGCGGCGCGCTATTTCCGCGAAGGGATTGACCGAGAACGCGCCCGCCATCGTGTCGCGCAGCTGCGAATGGTTGCGCTGGAACGCCTCCAGGCTCGCCTCGAGATATTGCGGCACCGCCGCCTGCATGGAATTGCCGTAGAGACCGATCAGCTGCCGCAGGAAATTCACCGGAAGCATCGTCGCGCCCCGGGCCTCCTCGTCCATGATGATCTGGGTGAGCACCGCATGGGTGATGTCCTCGCCCGATTTGGCATCGACCACTTTGAACTCGCGCTTCTGCCGGACCATCTCGGCGAGATGCTCCAGCGTGATATAGCTCGAGCTTTCGGTGTTATAGAGGCGGCGGTTCGCATATTTCTTGATGATCACCGTGTCGCCGGATCCGGACGCCGCCATGTGAAGGACCCTCTGCGTGGATGATGCTTCCGCTCTAGCACCGAAGCTTTCTGCACCGCAACATCGACCGCGGCCCCTGCCCTTGTTCCTCCAATTGCTGCGCAGCGAAACAGCCGGGTCTCCGGAGCGGACCAAGCGAGCGCTGGAGGGGCTCCGGCGATACCAGGAGTTCCCGCGCAGCACCACGGCCCAACCGATGCCGAGCGTTGCGGAGCGCGACGGTGCTGCGCTGCGAGATTTTGGCGGGCGCGGTCCACCGGTCCTGTTCGTGCCGTCGCTGATCAATCCGCCGACCGTGCTCGACCTGTCCGAGGAAAGGTCGCTGCTGCGCTGGCTGGCGGGGCGCGGCCATCATGTGCTGCTGCTCGACTGGGGCTGGCCCGATGCGCGCCGCTCCACCCTCTCCGTCACCGGGCATGTCGAGGAGCTGCTGCTGCCGCTCGTCGCGATGCTTGGCGAACCCGCGATCCTGGTCGGCTACTGCCTCGGCGGGACTATGGCGCTCGGCGCCGCGAAAGCGTCCCGCGCCCCCGCCGTCTGCGCAATCGCCGCGCCTTGGCGCTTCTCCGGCTTTCCCGACGAAGCGCGCTCCAGGCTCGCTGCGCTCTGGGAGAGCTCGCGCGGCGCCGCCGAGCTTTTGGGCGTGCTGCCGATGGAGGTGCTGCAGAGCGCCTTCTGGTCGCTTGACCCGGAACGCACCGTGGCGAAGTTCGAAGCTTTCGCCGCCGCCGACGGCGCGCAGGCCGAGGCATTCGTGACGCTGGAGGACTGGGCCAATGACGGCCCGCCGCTGGCTGCCGCCGCCGCGCGCGAGCTGTTCGAGGATTTCTTCGCGGAGGACCGGCCAAGCCGCGGCACGTGGCGGATCGCGAGCGAACCGGCGAATCCGGCCGCACTCCCCTGCCCGGTCCTCGACATCGTCTCCACGGTCGACCGGATCGTCCCCGCCGCGAGCGCCGCGGCCACCGGCGAGCGGATGGAGCTCGGGCTCGGCCATGTCGGCATGGTGGTGGGCGGCAAAGCGCGGCAGGCCCTGTGGGAGCCCCTGGAGCGCTGGCTTTTGCAGGCGCGCCCTTCTTGCTAGGAGCGCGGCCAAGCCATGCTCTCCAGGAGACCTAAATGACCGAAGCCGTCATCACCGCCGCCAGGCGCACGCCGGTCGGCTCGTTCCTCGGCGCATTCGCAGCCACTCCGGCGCATGAGCTTGGCCGCGTGGCGATCGAAGCGGCGCTTGGCGACGCCGGCATCTCCCCCGAAGAGATTTCCGAAGTGATCCTGGGGCAGGTGCTGACCGGCGCGCAGGGCCAGAACCCGCCGCGCCAGGCGGCGATAGCGGCCGGCATCCCGAAGGAAGTGCCCGCCTGGGGGGTCAATCAGGTCTGCGGCTCGGGCCTGCGCGCCGTCGCGCTCGCCGGCCAGGCGATCCTCACCGGAGACGCGCGGATCGTCGTCGCCGGCGGACAGGAATCGATGAGCCTCTCGCCCCACGCCCAGCATATCCGCGCGGGCACCAAGATGGGCGATCTCGGCCTCGTCGATACGATGATCAAGGACGGGCTGATGGACGCCTTCAACGGCTATCATATGGGCATCACCGCCGAGAATCTCGCCGAGCGTTACCAGATCACCCGCGACGAGCAGGACGCCTTCGCCACGGCCTCGCAGAACAAGGCGAGCCGCGCCCGCGCCGAGGGCCGCTTCGACGGCGAGATCGCGCCGGTCGCCCTCAAGACGCGCAAGGGCGAAACCGTCGTCGGCCAGGACGAATATATCCGCGACGGAGTCGAGCAATCGGCCCTCGCCGGCCTCCGCCCCGCCTTCCGCAAGGACGGGACGGTGACCGCCGGCAACGCGTCGGGCCTGAACGACGGCGCCGCCGCCTTGGTGGTGATGAGCCGCGAAGAGGCGGAGCGTCGCGGCGCGCCGATCCTCGCCCGCATCGCCAGCTGGGCGTCGGCCGGGGTCGACCCGTCGATCATGGGCATCGGCCCGGTCCCCGCCACGCAGCGGGCGCTCGAGAAAGCCGGCTGGACGATCGCCGATCTCGATCTGATCGAAGCCAACGAGGCCTTCGCGGCCCAGGCCCTCGCCGTCGGTAAGGAGCTCGGCTGGGATCCGGAGAAGGTCAACGTCAACGGCGGGGCGATCGCGATCGGCCACCCCATCGGCGCGTCGGGCGCCCGCGTGCTCACCACCCTTCTCCACGAGATGGCGCGCCGCGACGCGAAGAAGGGCCTCGCGACCCTCTGCATCGGCGGCGGCATGGGCATCGCCCTTTGCGTCGAGCGCGACTGAGATCTTGGCCAACACCGGCGCCTTCGAAGCACTCACCCGCATCGGCTTCGCGGCGCGCGGCCTCGTCTACGGTCTGATCGGCTGGCTGGCGCTGCGCAGCGGCCGCAACGAGGATCCCGGCGGCATCTTCGATTCGCTCGAGAGCGGCGGCGGCAAGCTTCTGCTCGTAGTGATGGCGCTCGGGTTTCTCTTCTACGCCGTCTGGCGCCTGCTCGATGCGTGGATCGATCCAGAAGGCCGCGGCGACGATGCCAAGGGCATCGGGGTCCGGCTCGCGGGAGCAGGGATCGCCCTCATCTATCTCGGATTTGCCGGCGCCGCGGCGCTGCACGTGATCGACAGCAGCAACGGAGACGGCGGCAACACCAGCGAGGAGGGCGCGCGGACCGCGCTCGGCCTGCCCGGCGGGAGCATCCTCCTCTACGCCGTCGCCGCCGCCTTTCTCTGGGCCGCCGTCGCCCAGTTCGCCAAGGCCTGGACGCTGAACTTCATGCGCCATCTTAAGTGCAGCGGACCGACGAGCCGGTGGGTCTGCTGGCTCGGCCGCGCCGGCTATGCGACGCGCGGCGCGATCTTCCTGGTGACCGCGTGGCTCTTCTTCGGCGCCGCCCGCCACCACAGCGCGCGCGAGGCGGGCGGCCTCGCCGACGCGCTCTCGTCGATGCCGGCAGCGCTGCAAACCGCGGTGGCTTTCGGGCTGATCCTGTTCGGCCTGTTCAGCCTGGCCGAGGCTCGCTTTCGCAAGATCGACCGTCGCCTGTCCGATGCGGTCCCGGGCGGCTAGCTCCTAAACGGCCGCTCCGGCATCGACCTCCAGGGCCGTTTCCTCGACGACCGGCCGAGCGTGCCAGTTCTCCCCGTCGAAGGTGTAGCGGGCCACATCCCGCGCCTTGAAGCGCTCGCCGTCCCAGGCGACGACCTGGAGATCGACCTCGCTGTTCCTGTGGGTCTCGATCCAGTTGAAGCTCTGCAGCTCGTTGTTTCTCAGCCTCACCGATGTCGCCGTCCCTGCCTGGATGACGAGAGCGCCGCCGGCATTCTGCACCATCCGCCGCGCCGCCTCGGCGTAGGTCCGGTGAAAATGCCCCGCCAGGGCGATATGCACCCCCGCGGCGCACACGGCTTTGACCGCGTCTTCATGCCGCCCGACCGCCTCGCTGAGCTCCCCGCCCTCTCCGATCGGCATCGCGAACAGGGGGTGGTGGGTGACGAGGATCCGGGTCTTGCGCGCGGGAACCTCACTGAAACGCGCGCGGATGATCTCCATCTGCTCCCGGTTGATCCTTCCGTCCTTGATGGTCAGCGAGCGGGCGGTGTTGATGCCGAGCACGGCCAGCCGCTCGTCCTCGTACCAGGGGCAGAGGTCGTTCGAGATGTAGCGCTTGTAGCGCGACAGCGGCCGCCCGAACCGGCGGGCGAGATCGTAGAGCGGCACGTCGTGATTGCCGGGCACCGTGAGCAGGTTGAACCCGTCGGCGCGAAGCGTGTTGAGCCAGGTCGAGGCCTCGCGGAACTGCTCCTCGCGCGCCCGCTGGGTGAAGTCTCCGCTGATGATGACCAGATCCGGCCGGTGCTCGCGCAGCCATGCCACCGAAGCGTCGACGATCTTGGGGTCATGGGCTCCGAAATGGATGTCGGAGAGATGCGCGATGGTGGCCATAAGCGGTGAACCACGCGGGACCGCCGCGGTTGCCTAGATCCAGATCGAGTCGTGGCGCGCGCCGAGCGTCGTCAGCAACTCATATTGTGAGAGGCCGGATTGCGCTGAGGCGGTCGGCAGGTCGTAATCGAGCTCCAGCCAGTCCCCCTCGGCCACCTCCGGGGCCGCATCGACGCGCACCGCGGTGAGATCCATCGAAACGCGCCCGACAACCGGCAGCCATTCGCCGCCCCCGAGCGCGCGGGCCCGGCCGGTGCCGGAGAAGCCGCGCAGATAGCCGTCGGCATAGCCGACGTTGAGGATGGCGACCTCGCACGCTTGCTCGGCGGTGAAGATGGCGTTGTAGCCGACGCTGCCGCCGGCTTCGACCCGCCGGCGCTGGACCACCTGCGCCTCCACATGCGCGACCTGGCGGATGTTTCCCTCTGCCTCGCGGCGCGGGATGCCTCCGTACAAAGCGAGGCCGGGGCGGGTGAGGTCGAAGGCATAGTCCGGGCCGAGACAGATGCCGGCGCTGTTGGCGAGGCTGAGGCGCTCCGCGGAGACTTCCGCCGCCAGAGCGACGAAGGCGCCACGCTGCCGTTCATTTGCCGGCACGTCCTCGTCGGCGCGGGCGAGATGGCTCATCAAGGTGCGGATCTCGATCCCGTCGAGCGCGCCGTTGGCGACGTCCTGCGCGGACAGGCCGAGCCGGTTGATGCCCGTGTCGAGCATGACGTCGCACGGGCCTCGCCCCCGCCAGCGCCAGACCTGCTCGGCGGTGTTGAGCACCGGCCGTGCCCAGCGCGGCACTTCGGGATCCTCGCGGGCGACGCCGTGGAGGACCGACAGCGAAAGACCGTCCGGCCAGGGTGCCAGCGCCTCGGCCTCGCCCCAGGTCGCGACGAAGAAATCGCGGCAGCCCGCGTCGGCGAGACGGCGAACGACCTCGCGGGCGCCGAGCCCGTAGCCGTCCGCCTTGACCGCGGCGCCGCATGCGGCCTCGCCTCCCTGGAGCTGCAGCCAGCGCCAGTTCGCGACGAGCGCCTCGCCGTCGAGCTTCAGACGCAGGGGAAGATGGGCCATGGCCGGCGCCTAGCGCGACCGCGGCGCTTCGTCCAACCCTCCGCCCCCGGGACCAGGAAGTGCAACAAGGGGCGTTGCGCGGGCCGCAACGGTCGATTGCGCGTCGCGGCGCTTACCGGGGGCGGCGCGCGCGCCTAGATCGAGGTCATGACCACGCAGCCCGCCCTCTTCATCTCGCACGGCGCGCCGGACCTCGCTTTGAGCGACGCACCCGCGCGCGCATTCCTCGAATCGCTCGGGAGCCATCTGGAGCGGCCTGATGCGATCGTCATCGTCTCGGCCCACCACGAGGCCGAAGGCGGGCCGTCCGTACGCGCGCCGGCGCGCTTCCGTACCTGGCACGACTTCGGCAATTTCGATCGGCGCCTGTTCGACATAAGCTACGAGCCCGAAGGCGACGCGGCGCTCGCAGAGGATGTCGTGCGGCTCCTCGCCGAGAGCGGAATGGCGCCGGTCGGCGACCGGTCCGACCTGCTCGACCACGGCGCCTGGGTGCCGCTTTCCCTGCTTTTTCCGGAGGCGGACGTGCCGCTGGTCGCCGTCTCGATCGATCCGGCGCAGGATTCGCGCTGGCATGAGCGGATCGGCCGCGCCCTCGCGCCGCTGCGCGACCGCAACGTGCTGCTGATCGGCAGCGGCAGCATATCGCACAATCTGGGCGCCGTCTTCGCGACCCGGCCCGGCGCCGACCGCGCCTGGGTCGAGAGCTTCACCGCCTGGCTCGAGGAAACGATCCGCACCGGGGACCGCGAGCGGCTGCTCTCGGCGATGAACGACGCGCCGGAAGCGGCGCGGAACCACCCGACCGACGAGCATCTGCTGCCCTTGTTCTTCGCCTCAGGGGCGGGCGGGGGCAGGGGCGCACGAATCCATCACAGCTACACCTACGAAGTGCTGGCGATGGACGTCCATGCGTTCGGCGAGCCGGCGCTGGTCGCACAGCTCGCGGGAGCCGTGGACAAGCAGCCGGCGATATGATTTCCTGCCCTGCGGGGGGTGCCTGATCATGCTGTACATGACCGTCTACGGGATTGCGACCAAGCTGGCGCTCGTCGGCTGGGCGCTGCTTTTCGTCTCTTTGTTCGTCGCATCGACGCGCCGTCTCGCCTGGCCGATCGCGCAGTTCGCGGTACCGGCGCTGTTCGGGCTGCTCTACTTGCTGATGGTCTGGGAAGGCCGGGGCGCGCTGCACCTGCCGGACAGCTTCACCACGCACGACGGCATCAAGGCACTGTTCCAGAACGACAGCGCGCTCACCGCGGGCTGGATCCACATCATGGCGATGGACATCTTCGCCGGAGCGTGGATCGCGCAGGACGGCCTCGAGCGCGGGGTGCCGAAGCTGCTGCTCCTGCTGCTGCTGATCCTCACCTTCTCGTTCGGACCGTCGGGACTGCTGCTCTACATCCTCGTCCGCTTCGCGTTCAGGCCGCGTGCGGCGGAAGCACCGGATGCCTAGTCGAGACGCGCCCGCGCCGCTTCCCAATTGCGGCCGTCAAACGGGCGGGCGTCGACTTGCAAGGCGGAGGCGTCGTCGAGCGCGTTGAGGTTCACGCTCCAGGCTTCCGGGTGCGAGCGCGGCTGGTAGAAGCTCTTCACGCCGCAGGTGGCGCAGAACAGATGCTCCGCAGCGCCGGTGCCGAAGCGGTAGCTGGTCAGGGCGTTGCTTCCGGACAGCAGCCGGAAATCCTCATGGGGCACGATCAGGTGCCGGAAGCCCGTCGCCGCGCAGATCGAGCAATTGCAGTCGAGCACTTCGACCCGTTCGGGAACTTCCGCCTCGAAACGCACCTTCTTGCAATGACATCCGCCTTCGATCTTCATGCGACCTTCATGCAGCATTGCTTCCCACCCGTCATCCGGCCGGACACACGGCTCCTCCTGCTCGGCAGCCTGCCGGGCGCGATGTCGCTTGCCGAGCAGAGATATTATGCCAATCCGCGCAACCAGTTCTGGCGGCTGACGGGTGCGGTGATCGGCGCCGACCTTGCAGCGCTACCTTACGATCAGCGGCTGGAGGCGCTGCTCGACGCAGGCATCGGCCTCTGGGACACGGTCGCCGCGGCGACGCGCAAGGGCAGTCTCGACCAGGATATCCGCCTCCACCAGGCGAGCGACCTCGCCGGCCTCGTCGCCAGGCTCCCGGGGCTTCGCGCCGTCGGTTTTAACGGCGGCAAGTCGGCCGCGATCGGCCGCCCGCAGCTTAGCGACCGCCCTGACCTCGCGCTCGTCGACCTTCCGTCGAGTAGTCCCGCTTTCACCCTTTCGCTGGAGGCGAAGCTGCGGCGCTGGCTGGAGCTGAAAAGCTTTCTCGACGACGGTTGAGCCCCGAGCCTCGGCATTGCCGCCCGCGACCGCCCGTGCGATGCATGATCATCATGGCCTCCTGGATCATTCTCACGCTCGCGGCATCCGGCATGGCCGCCCCCGCCGATGCACGGCAGGGGGTAACGACCGATCGCGTGCGGATCCTGGAAGTCTCCCCGGGTCCCCGTTTTGTCTCAGGCGTTCTCGCGACCGCCATCCGCTTCACCGGGCGGTCGGCACGGGAAAAGAGGGTCTATTACATTCCCTTCCTCGAGGAGGACCAGGTCAGGCCCCGCGTCGGCGAGACCTGCGAAGTCGCGTGGCGCTGGCGATGGACGCCCTTCAGCTGGATCGCAGGCGGTGGCGAAAACGTCACCGAAGGGCCCTTCGTGCAGAGCTTGAGATGCGGCGACAGACGCTGGCCGGACTGACCGCGGTTTCGCTTCAGCGGTCGCGCGCCGAGCGGATCATAGCCGGCGTGATATCGCTCGGATAGCAAAGCGGCGCATAGCCTCCCGGTCGACTGTAGGCGCTCCGCGCGCCGCACCGCCGGCCCGCGCGGTCGACGCTGTACGGGCATGGGCAGGAGCCGGGATAAGCGGCGATCGACTGGCGGATCAGCCTCTGCCGGATCTGCGCGTCCGTCTGCCCCCAGGCCTGGCCGCCCGACACCGTCGCCGCTGCGAGCAGGATCGCGGCCGCGACGCCTCTCCAATTCTTCATGCCATCCCCCAGGCGACGGCCGAGGAAGCCCGGCCTCGCGAGGGAGAAGGCTAGGAGTCTCGCGGCGGGGCTCGAATCGCGACCTCGTCCGTTTCGGAGGGGAAGCCGCGCCGCGCTGCGCGGACGGCAGGAGGAAGGGCCATCATTTCAGAGGCTTCGGAGACGCATCGAACGGTCCGTTTCGGATGCGATTGGCCCCGCGGTCACTCGCCGCTTCCGCGAGCGGCGGCGCGCGCCTAATCGGAGCGGCAATGTCGGTCGAAATGCTCCACAGACTCCAGCCGCTCCGCAGCCTGCCGCTCGCGGTGCAGTACGGCGCGACGGCCGTGATCGCCTTGGCATTTTTCGGCCTGCGCTATCTGCTCGCCGGCCTCGATCTCGATCCGGAGCAGCTGCCGCTTTTCCTGTTCTTCATGCCGGCGGTGGTCCTCGCCGCGTTCCTTTTCGACCGCGGCTCGGGATATGTCGCGGTGGTGGTGTCGGCCGCACTGGGCCTCTATTTCGTGGTCGACCCCGTACGGCCTCTCGCGGCTCCCGACGATGGCGACCTGCTGCGCATCGTCTCGTTTCTGGTCATCGGATTTCTGACGGCGGCCATCGTCCAGATGCTCGCGCGCAGCTTCGACAGAGTGTCGACCAGACTTTCCGAAGTCACTCGCGGCCACGCCGAAGCCGAACGCCGCGCCGCGGCGCTCGAGGCTGCGGACGCGCAGAAGGAGTTGCTGCTCCACGACATCAACCACCGGATCAAGAACCAGCTCCAGGTCGTCGCCGGCTACATTTCGCTCGGGCAGCGCGACGTGGCGGACGAGCAGGCCGCTGAAGTCCTGGGGAGCGCAGCCAATCGGCTGAAGGTCCTGGCCCGGGTCTATGACAGGCTGCAGCTCGGCCGGGAGACGACCAGCGTCGGCGCGCGCGGCTTCATCGAGGAGATGGTCAACGACCTCCAGCCCGGCCTGATCGGCGTGCGGCCGATCGTGCTTCGCGCCGAAGCCGAAGCGGCGGAGCTGAGCTCCGGCCGCGCCGTCACCATCGGCTTGATGATCAACGAGTTGGTCAGCAACGCCGTGCGCTTCGCCTTCGCCGAGGACGAGGCCGGCACGATCCTGGTCCTCTTCCGGCGCTGCGAGGGCGGCTTCTGCCTCGAAGTGATCGACGACGGCCGCGGCTTTCGCAGCGAGGCGCGCAGCGGCTCGGTCGGGCAGCGCATGCTGCGGGCGCTCGTCGCCCAGCTCGACGGCACGATCGAATGGGCCGGTCCGCCGGGAACGCGGGTCAGCGTCGCCTTTCCCGAGGAACGCCAACAACAGGACAAAGCGACATGAGCGACGACCCGGACGCCTTCCGCTTCTACGTTCCCCGCCGGGTCTCGAACCCGTCGACCGCGCGCTTCCTGTTCGCGACCGGAATCGAATGCTCGTACCCGGTCATCTCGACGCCGGAGGGCGATCTGCGGCGGGACCAGATGCGCGAATGCGGCCATTACGACCGCTGGCGCGAGGATCTCGACCTCGTCGCCGAGACCGGCTGCCGGGTGCTGCGCTACGGCCCGCCTTATTACCTCATCCATCTCGGCCCGGACCGTTACGATTGGTCGCTGACCGACGAGGTGCTGCCGGAGATGCGCAATCGCGGCATCGCGCCGATCATCGATCTCTGCCATTTCGGAGTGCCGGACTGGATCGGCGACTTCCAGAACCCGGAATTCCCGGAGCTCTTCTGCACCTATGCCCGCGCGTTCGCCGAGCGTTATCCGTGGATCAGGCTCTATACGCCGGTCAACGAGATGTACATCACGGCCGAGTTCAGCGCTTATTACGGCTGGTGGAACGAGCGGCTGAAGAGCCATCGCGGCTTCGTCACCGCGGTCAAGAACATCACCCGCGCCAGCCTCGAGGCGATGCTCGCCATCCTCCAGGTCCGTTCCGACGCCTTGTTCATCCTGTGCGAATCCTCCGAGCACACCCACGCCAACCATCCCGAGCTGGTCCGCAAGGCGCAGATGTTCAACGAGCGCCGCTATTTGACGCTCGACCTCACCGTCGGCCGCCGCGTCAATTCCGGCATGTACGTCTACCTCATGGACAACGGAATGACCAACGAGGAGTATACCTACTTCCTGCGCCAGGACCTGCGCGAGCATTTCATCATCGGCCACGATTATTACGTGACCAACGAGCATCTCCTGATCGACGACGAGGTCCGCCACGGCAGCGGCGAGATTTTCGGCTATTACGCGCTCGCGAAGGCCTATCACGAGCGCTACCACCTCCCGATCATGCACACCGAGACCAACGAGCGCGACGAGCGCTCGGTCGAGTGGCTGTGGAAGACCTGGGCCAACATCCAGCTGCTCCGCCACGGCGGCGTGCCGGTGTGCGGGATGACCTGGTACTCGCTGACCGACCAGATCGACTGGGATACGGCGCTTCGCGAGAATAACGGAAGGGTCCACTCGGTCGGCCTCTACGACCTCGATCGCAAGCAGCGCCGCGTCGGCCGTGCCTACAAGCGCCTGATCGAGCAGTGGCGCGACACCCCTTTGTTGCCCCACGGGCCGCTCACCCTGGTCGGCAACGTGCTCCCCGAAGATTTGATCTGGGCGGCGGGCGAGGAGCCGGCCGGCGAGGTCACTCCGAAAAGGGTTCAACGCTGACGCGGCGGCCGACTAGGAAGGCGTCGGCCGTGAGCCTGAGCGGCGCCACGTCGACCAAAGATGAGCGTTCGTCGAGGAGGGAAGCGAACTTCCCGTAAATCCGCGGATATTCGTCGCGCACGGCCTCGGCGCTCTCGCCGCCTTCGACGTCCAGGCGTGCCCCGCCGCCGCTGAGCCGCAGCCTCAGCCCGTCGGCCGTCTCCACCTCGATGGTCCAGATCTCGTCCTTCTCCTCGCGCCAGTCGAAGCCCGCGGAGACTTCGCCGTCGGCGACCGGGCTGGAGAAGCCGATGCTCGCGGCGATCGGCATCGCCCGATTCTCCGGAACCGACAGCTCCGCTTCGCGCACGAACAAGGGCCCGGGGAAGATTCTGGACGCGATCGAAAGCGCGTTGATGCCGGGATCGAACACGCCGAAGCCGCCCACCTCCCAGATCCATTGCTGGCCCGGATGCCATTTCCTGACGCTCTCGCGCCAGTCGATCCGCATCCGCGCGATCCGCTTACCCGCAAGCAGCTCCGCGGCGCGCTCGACCGCCGGATTGTACTGCGAATGCCAGGTGGCGAAGAGCGTGGCCTGCCGACCCTCGGCCTGGAGGCGGAGGTCCTCGATCTCGCTCAGGGTCGTGGCGGGCGGCTTTTCGAGCAGGCAGTGGAGCCCCCGCTCGATGCAGTCGCGTGCGATGTCGTAGCGCACCGACGGCGGCGTGCAGATCGCGACTGCGTCGAGGTCGCGGACGGCCTCCAGCATCTCCCGGTGCCGCCGGAAGCCGGGAACGCCCCCGCCCTGCGGCGCGCGCGAGCCGACGATCGCGGCAAGCTCGAAGCGCGGATTGTTCGCGATCGACGGGACATGCTCGTCCTCGGCGATCTTGCCGTAACCGACGATCGCGATCCGGAACGGCTTCATGCCGTGGCGCTCCGCACGCCCGCGACATAGGCCTGGGCCTGCCGCGCCACCGTCGCCGCATCCTGCCCGGGCCGGTAGAGCCCGGAACCGAGGCCGAACCCCGCCGCGCCGGCCTCGATCCAGGGCGCCATATTGTCGGGCGTCACGCCGCCGACGACGAGCAGCGGAATCTCGGGCGGAAGCACCGCCTTGATCGCCTTGACGACCTTCGGGCTTCCGCCCTCGGCGGGAAAGAATTTGAGCGCATGCGCCCCGGCGCGCAGAGCGGCAAAGGCTTCCGAGGGGGTGAAGAAGCCCGGCGACGAGACCAGACCCGCGGACACGGTCGCTTCGATCACTGTAACGTTCGTGCTGGGCGACACGATCAGCCGTCCCCCCACCCCCGCCACCCGGGCCACCTCCTCCGGCTCCAGCACCGTCCCGGCGCCGATCAGCGCCTGGTCGCCGAACCGCGTCGCGAGCCGTTCGATGCTGGCGATGGGATCGGGCGAGTTGAGCGGCACCTCGATGATCCGGATTCCGGCCTCGAAGATCGCCTCGCCGACTTCCACCGCCTCCTCGGGCGTGACCCCGCGGATGATCGCCACCAGCGGGCATTGCCCGAAGAAGAAGCGAAACTCGTCGCCTGGATCGGTCATAGCGCCTCCGCCATCCTCAGCGCGCCGGCGAGGAACGCCTCCTCGCCGTCCACTTCCGCCGTGGCCCAGCCGGCCGTCTTCAACGCCGCGGCGTAGAGAGCGGTCAGCTCGGGCCGGCCCATCACCGCGATTTCACCCTCGGCAGCGTGGCGGAGCCCGGTGCGGACGTCGGCGCCGATCAGCAGGCCGCTCGTATAGGATGCGGCGTCCTCGCGCGCGCCTCGTTCGAGCAGGACCCGCGCGCGGACCGAGAACAATTCCGCAGTGACGTCCTCGTCCGAAAGGCCGTGGAGCACGCCGGCCTCGAACGCCTCGCCCCGATCGACCTCCGCCGCCTCCAGAAGATCCGAGAGGATGCTGTGCTCCTTCAACAGGCTGAACAGCTCGCCCGTCATCACGGTTCGAAAGCGGGTGACGCGGCCGCGCTCCAGAGTCACCCACTTGTTGTGCGTGCCGGGGTGGCAGACCAAAGCGTCCTCGCCGACGAGGCCTCGCGCGAGGGCGCCGAACATCTGCACCTCCTCGCCGCGCATCACGTCGGCCCGGCGGTCGTTGAGGAAGGAGAGGCCGGGAACGATGGCGGTGCGGCCCTCTTCCGCCCAGACGATGTGCGCGGCGAGCTCCGCGCTTCCCGCCGGACAGGGCACGTACGGGGCCTCGATCCAGCCGCGGTTGGAGCCGACCATGCCGGCGAGCAGCAGCGGCCGGTCGCCGAGCCGCTCGCGTATCTCCGCCACCGCGGCAGGGAACCCGCCTGCCGGGACCGAGAGGATGCCCTTGTCGTCCTCCATCTCGTCGGCGAGACGGCCGCTTTCGTCCAGCAGATAGGCGCGCCGGTTGGTCGTCCCCCAGTCGACCGCGACGAAGCCTCCTCTCCAGCGCATTCCTCGCCTCTTCCCACTCTTGCGACGCCCGCCCCACGCCGTTTGACCATCTCCAACGCGAAGGCTAGCAAAAAGCTCAAGGGGAGGCCGCTTGCTCGTTCCAGCACTGATCCTGGCACTCGCCGCCGCCGCCTCGCCGCAGAGCGGCCTGCCCGCCGGCGTCCAGGCGCCGATGACCGATCGCTGCCACATGGGCGAGTGCGGCTGGTTCGCCGAACTGGACCGGGAAACGGTCCGCGAGACCGGGGACGGACGGCTGATCCGGATGCGCCTCTATGGCGGCCGCTCGGCCGTCGCCGCGGGCGAGGATTATGCGGAAAGCTGGAGCCCCCATGCGCGCGTGGAATGGGACAGGGAGCCGCACGAGGTCTGGATCTTTTGCTCGACGCGGCTGCCGGCGGTGATGATCCGCACCGAGGGCGGGCTCCAGGCGGACGTGCTCAACTTCGTCGACGGGACGCCGCCGGTCCAGGAAAGCTCCCGTCGGGTCTACGTCTATGCCTGCCACGGCCGCGAGGGCGACGAGACCGAGAATTTCGCGGAGCATTTCGGCTACCAGGTCCCGCCCGTCGAGGAGTTGGAGCTCGCCAGGCCCGAGCAGATTTTCGACCGGCTGCGCTGAGCGCTCGCAATTGTCGGATGAATTGCGGCGCCGACATGGCGTTGCCGGGCGCGAGCCGCTAGGGGCGCGAGAGCGAGAGCGTAAGGAGCGGGACCATCGCCAATTTCATGTTCGCGACCGGGATCGAGAACAGCATCCCCACGATCCACAACGGCCGCACCCGGATCGATCAGATGGCCGCCTCCTTCCACTACGACCGCTGGATGGACGATTTCGACTGCGTCGAGGAGATCGGCATCCAGTATCTGCGCTACGGGCCGCCGCTCCATCGCACCTATGTCGCGCCGGCCACCTATGACTGGAGCTTCACCGACGAGGCCTTTGCGGAGCTGCGCCGCCGGGAGATCACGCCGATCGTCGACCTCTGCCATTTCGGCGTGCCGGACTGGCTCGGCAACTTCCAGAACACCGACTTCCCGCGGCTGTTCGCGGATTATGCGGCGGCCTTCGCCGACCGCTACCCCTGGGTCCAGCTCTACACGCCGGTCAACGAGATGTTCATCTGCGCCGCCTTCTCGGCGAAATATGGCTGGTGGAACGAGCAGGCGAAGGACGACCGCTCGTTCGTCACGGCCCTGAAGAACATCGTCAAGGCGAACGTTCTCGCCATGATCGAGATCCTGCGCCGGCGCCACGACGCGATCTTTATACAGAGCGAATCCTCGGAATATTTCCACCCGGACAGCCCCGCAGCCATCCCGCGCGCGGAAGTGCTGAACGCGCAGCGATTCCTGACCCTCGATCTCAATTACGGGCGACCGGTCAACAGCGTCATGTACGAATATCTGATGGACAACGGGATGACGCGCGAGGAGTACCATTTCTTCCTGGCGCAAAAGCTGAAGCAGAACTGCATCCTGGGGAACGATTATTACCGCACCAACGAGCATCGCGTGTTCGCCGACGGCCATACCGAATCCGCCGGCGAGACGTTCGGCTATACCGAGATCACCCGCGAATATTACGACCGCTACCGGATCCCGGTGATGCACACCGAGACCAATTTGCGCGAAGGGGCCAACGGCGACGAGGCGGTCAAATGGCTGTGGAAGGAATGGTCGAACATGCTCCGGCTGCGCAACGAGGGCATCCCGACCGTCGGCTTCACCTGGTATTCGCTGACCGACCAGGTCGACTGGGACACCGCGCTTCGCGAGCAGAACGGACGCATCAACCCGCTCGGCCTCTATGACCTCAACCGCAACATCCGCAACGTCGGCCGCGCCTACAAGAAGCTGATCGACGATTGGCGCAACGTGCTGCCCTCGGCCAGCGTCTGCCTCGTTGTACCGATCAAGAAACCGGGCGAGTATAGCGACCTGGATGCCGCCGGCCGCCGCTTCGACGAACCGCCGCCGGCGGGAGAGTGACGATGAAGATCGGCCGGATCGAGACCTTCTACGCGGCGCCGCGCTGGCTGTTCGTCCGGGTCGAGAGCGACGACGGCGCGGTCGGCTGGGGCGAGGCGAGCCTCGAAGGCTGGGCCGAAGCGGTCGACGGGGCCTTCGAAGCGCTGAGGGACCGCTTCATCGGGACGGACCCCTACCGGATCGAGGACGTCTTCCAGGTGGGATATCGCGGCGGCTTCTACCGCGGGGGGCCGGTGCTGATGTCGGCGCTGGCGGGCCTCGAGCAGGCGCTCTGGGATTTGAAGGGCAAGGCCCTCGGCCTGCCGGCGTGGGAGATGCTCGGCGGGAGGGTGCGCGATCATATCCGCGCTTACGCCTGGATCGGGGGGGATCGGCCCGAGGATGTCGGCCAGGCCGCGGCCGCGCGCCGCGCCCAGGGCTTCACCGCGATCAAGATGAATGCGACCGCCGAGCTCGATTGGATCGGCACGCCCAGGCTGTTCGACGAAGTCGCGGCGCGGGTCGAGGCGGCGCAGGCAGCGGGGGTCGACGTCGGCCTCGACTTCCACGGCCGGGTCCACAAGCCGCTGGCCAAGCAGCTCGCCAGGGCCGTCGAGCCCCTGGGGCTCCTGTTCATCGAGGAGCCTCTCCTGTCCGAGAATCCGGAAGGGCTTGTGCAGCTCTCGCGCCTGGTCTCGACCCCGATCGCATTGGGCGAGCGGCTCCATTCGCGCTGGGACTTCAAGCCGTTCCTCGCCTCCGGCGCGGTCGACATCATCCAGCCCGACCTCAGCCATTGCGGCGGCATCCTCGAGGCGCGCAAGATCGCGGCGATGGCCGAGGCCTATGACGTCGCCGTCGCGCCGCACTGCCCGCTCGGCCCGCTCGCGCTCGCCGCCTGCCTGCAGCTTGCCGCCTGCACGCCGAACCTCGCCATCCAGGAGATGTCGCTCGGCATCCACTACAATGTCGGCGCGGACCTGTTCACCTATTGCAGCGACCGAACGACGCTGACGCCGATCGACGGCAATCTGCCGATCCCGACCGGCCCGGGCCTCGGCGTCGAAATCGATGAAGCCGCGGTCCGCGAATCGCACAAGGACCGCCACCGCTGGCGCAACCCGATCTTCCGCACCAAAGACGGCAACTTCGCCGAGTGGTAAATTCCTCCTCATGCGACGCATGGGGAGGGGGACCACCCGCAGGGTGGTGGAGGGGTAGATGGCGCAGGCCGAGCCAATGACCCCTCCACCATGCTTCGCATGGTCCCCCTCCCCATCGGTACCCGATGGGGAGGAACGCCGATGACGCGCCGGACCTGGTTCCACTGGCACAGCTGGATCGGCCTCACCACCGGGCTGCTCCTGTTCGTCGTCTGCTGGTCGGGGACGATCGCCGTCTTCAGCCGCGAAATCGATCTGGCGCTCGACCCGGGCGTCTCCGCCGCGCCGCCGACTGAGCGGATCGCCTGGGGCGCGGTGGCGCGGAACCTCGCCGAGGCGCATCCCGAGTGGTGGGTGTATCAGATCACCGCCACCCACGGGCCGGGAACGACGGTCGAGGCATGGGCGCTCGACAACGAGGGTGTGACCCGGCGGATCCTCGCCGACCCGGCAAGCGGCGCGCTGCTCGGTACCCGCTCGATGTTCGGCGTCCAGCGCTTCTTCCGCAGCCTTCACATGGCGCTCTTCATCGAGGCCTGGCCGATCCTCGGCGTGCCGCTCGGCGACTGGATCGTGGCGCTGCTCGCCATCCCCTTGCTCGCGTCAATGGTCACCAGCCTGGTCTTCTACCGCCGCTTCTGGCGCGGCTTCTTCAAGCTCGAGCGGTCGAAGGGGCGCAAGATATTCTGGAGCGACGCCCACAAGCTCTCCGGCCTCTGGAGCCTGTGGTTCGTGCTTGCGATCGGCCTGACCGGCCTCTGGTATCTCGCGGAACGCCATCTGCCGGGCGGGCCGGATCCGCCGCAGGCCGCGGCGATGAAGAATGCGCGGTTGCTGCCGGTCGACGCGCTCGTCATGCGCGCCCAGGCCGCATTCCCCGAGCTCCGGATCAACGCGGTGATCCTCAACGATTATGAAAGCGGCGTGGTGGAGGTCCACGGCCAGGACGGCGCCCTGGTCGTCCGCGACCGCGCCGCGCGCCTGTGGCTGGATTCGCGCAGCGGCAAGGTGCTGCGGGTGCAGCGCTCGTCTCGCCTCGGCGCCTATCAGCGCTGGATCGACACCGCGGATCCGCTTCACTTCGGCAATTTCGCCGGGCTCTGGAGCAAGGTCCCCTGGTTCCTGTTCGGCCTCGCTCTGTCGGGCTTGTGCCTGACCGGCGCCTATCTGCAGGCCAAGCGCCAGGAGCGCAGGGCCGCCGGCCGCTACCGCGGCCCCGTGCTCGCCGCCTATGGCGCGACCGTCGCATGCCTGCTGCTCGCGGCCTGGTTCGGCTATGAGGAGACGATGAGCTACGGGAGCGGCGGCGCCGCGCCCGCCGTGCCCGCCGGAGTCACGGCGTTCATTGTCGCCTGGACGGCGGCGACGCTCAGCATGTTGACATTGTGGATGCGCTGGGTGCGCTAGGAGACGATCTGCGTCACAGACGAGGCGCGCCCGGTTGCCCTCGACGTCGATCGCATATTCGGTGCCGTTCGGCGTGTAGCTACAGGTGGCTTCGGCCGCCTCGAAACTCGTCCCCACCGCCTCGCGCAGCTGCACCAGCTGGCCGGCGGGGTTGTAGACGTTGCGCATGATGCGATCGGGCCCGAAGCCGCCCTGCGTGTCCAAGGTGCATGGTAGCGGAGAAGCATGTTTCCGGCCTGGTTGAATTCGGCGGCGAGCACGTCGCCGTCGTAGAGGAAGGTGATCGGGGTGGCGCCCTGCGCGGTGCTGGTCGAAAGCTGGCCCAGCGGATCGTAGGTAAGCGTTCCGTTGCGCGCGCCTGTCGCGCTGACCAGCCGGTTCTCGACGTCGTAGGTATAAGTCGTGGTGCCATCGGAAGTGAGGTTGCCGTTGGCGTCGTAGGTCAGGTTCGCGCCGTTATGAACCGCGACCTGGTTGAGGCCGTTGATCGTGGAGACGCTGGGTCCCGATGGTCGGCCCCACTGGCGGGTCTCGTGACGATAGGCGCCTTACCTGAAAGCCTTGACCCGTTCAGTTTCCACCAGACTACTACGCATCATCAAACGAATATGCGTCAAATATATCGAATGCAATCGGGTTTTCCTCAGAAAGCTCTGTTGCCAAATCGTGAAAGTCGCTATTTATTCTCCCGCTTCTCCGATATTCCGCATAGGTATTGATATCGTCTATAGAAACTGCATACAGACCATGAACACGGAGAGCATGGTTCACAAGCTCCTGAAAGGTCTCCTTTCCGTCTGCAAGTCCCAGAGCGTGGACATAGCCGCCCTTCATGTTCTCGCCGAGCACGTGGCTGCCATCGCACTCTTTTGCGTGAACCAGCCCTATCCAGATTTCCGTCGCGACTTGTGAAACTTCATTTGGGCCGCCCGTTTCAGGGCTCATCTCTTTGTCTCCTCGGGAGCCTGGCACCGCGGTCCGTGTCGCGATAGTCTATATTAATCGAATGTTTAGTTGTCTCAAAAGTAAATTACAAGCCAATCCGAATCGAACTAAAGCCACCGTCATAGGCATAAGTGAAGAAGACACCGTCCGGATGGGTGATCCGGATGCGATTGCCGATGGCGTCATAGTCGAAGCCGAGCGCGCGGGGAAAGCCGCCCGTATCGCTGCTTGTGCGGAGCTGAGCGGTGCATTCGGGCCGGCCGCCGTAGCTGGTCTGGGTCGGCGCGTTAGCGGCGCTCGCAGCGCTCTACCGATCAACTGCGCCAAAAAGCTGCTGGGCCGTTGACTTACCTCAATGCCCCCTCTTCGAAGTCCAACTTTTCGTTCGCAAAAGCCTCCGCGACAAAGTCCGTTACTTCCTCTAACGACGCTTTAGGGACATTTACAGCAATCAAGCCCGGCGTGCCTGTGCCCTCAACTGAGCATTTCATGCTGAGCAAATTGTCTCGTATTTCGGCCTCTTCCATAAGATCGTAGATCACGATTCTAATTGTTGAATTTGTTGAGGGCTCCACGACGCATTTGAAGATAAGGTCATTTCCTTTCTTCTCTGCTTCAACTACATCTCCACAGCTAAGATTCTTTGCATAAAATGGTATGTTGTCGATCAGGAATCGGCCTGAACCTACAGGCACCCCCAAATCCCTTCCCACTCCTCCGGTGGATACCCGTCCTCGGCCTTTGTATAGACCAAGATTTTCAGGTGATTATCCTGTGTTTCCGTCACTGTAAGTGGTCTCTCTTTTTCAAATTGCATTGGCGACAAAGAACTTGACCGTTCTCAGGTGTCCCATCTCCGCCTCGTGAACGGGGGATGATGTAATCCCTCTGCCGTTCGTTGTTCGTCAACTTCCGCGGACGTCGAGCCGCATCGGATGGGAAGCGAGGAAGGGGGCGACGCCGTCGCGGCGTGACTCGCGGGGAAGCTGGCCTGGGCGAAAGCCGCCCGCCGCCGCTGCGCTGAGGCGCAGATCTTCCGGGACGGATGTCGCAAGCGATCAGGCGAAGGGCGGTCGCCCGACCGGTCCGGCCATCGGCGAGACGGAGCGAATTGTCAGGCGACGATCCTGAGCCGGCGCCTGCTTGCGCGCGGCACTCGGCAGACGACGCCGAGCTCTTCCTGGAGGCGCTGCAATTCCCGCTCGCGGCTCTCGCGATAGGCGCTCGCATAACGTGCGTCGCAATCGGCTTCGGCGCTGGTCTGGGGGCGCATGTAGGACACGCACAATTGCCGCCCGAAAACGTCGTCGCCCCTCAGCTTCACTTCCGCTTCCGCCGAGTCGGGCACCGATCGGCGGAGTTCGACAAGCCGCTCGATGAGCGCGTCGAGCGTGGTAAAATCCTTGATTTCAATGAATTCTTTTACAACTCTACTCATCCTACCCCTCCCGTCCCCAGGCGCTTGATACAGGCACCGAGAATCGCGACGCAAGACCTAATCTAGATTTATCCACAGGGGGCTTTAGGAGTGGTGAACGGGCCACACATCGGCCGTTCATGCTGCGCAGCATCGCTGCAGCAATCTTAGCGGCTAGAGGGCCAGGCGCGCACTGATCCGGATGTCGCGGCCGGCCAGCGGCGCAAAGTCCCTGAGGAAGCTCGCGTGCCGCCGCGCGTCGACGTCGAAGATGTTGCTCGCCGACAAGGTGATGCTGCTGTTGGGGTGCGAGCGGAACGGCACGTAGCTGATCGAGAAGTTCACGACGGTGAAGCCTTCCGTCGCAGTCTCGAATGCCGCGAGCCGCCGCTGCGCGAACACATGCTCCGCCTCCGCGCGCGCGGTGAGCCGCTCGGACTGCGCTTCGATGCCGCCGAGAAGGCGGAAGGGCGGAATGCGCGGGACCGGTCCGCTGCCCTCGATCGTGGCGCGGATATAGTCGGCGACCGCGTCCAGATTGATCGCGAACAGCCCGACGTGCGCCGCCGTCACGGACCCTTCGAACTCGATGCCCGAATAGCGGGCGTCGTCCTGCGAGATGCGGAACACCGGCAGGTCGTCCACGACCTCGCCGGTGCGACGTTCGTAAATGTAGTTGCGGAACCAGCTCTGGAAGATCGATGCGCCGATCTCATAGCCCTCGCCATGGGCATGGAGGGTGAGCTCGACCCCCCAGGCCCGCTCGCGGGCCAGGCCCGGATCGCCGATCTCGAACGACTGGGTGCCGGCGTGCGGGCCGTTGGCGAACAGCTCCTCTGCGGCGGGCGCGCGCTCGGTGTGCGACAGGTTCAGCCCGATCCGGAATGCGGTGCCGAAGCTGTAGCTGCCGCCGATCGAGCCCGAGACGGAATCGAACCTGCGCTCGAGCGCCGGATTGCCCAGATCGGCGTCGGCCTCCGCCCGAACCGACTGGCGCTCGTAACGGACGCCCGCTTCGGCCCGGAAGGGGCCGGAGGCGAAGGTTTCGAGCGCGAACAGGCCGAGCTGCCAGGTGCGGTTGGGCGGCAGGAACTTCTCCTCGCCGACGACATCGAGCGAGCGCCGGAAATATTGCACGCCGAAGGCCCCGCCCAAGCCGCCGCGGGTTCGCTGGACCAGCTCCAGCCGACCCTCATAGCCCTCGGTGAAGAAGGTGGTGCCGACGGCGCCGTCCTCCTCCAGCTCGTCGTGCCGGTAGTCGGAATAGCCGCCGCGCAGCCGCACCGATTCGATGAAGCCGTCGCCGGCGCCGAACTCGGCCCTGGCGTCGGCCCGAGTCTGGCGGACGTCGATGCGCGGAGCCTCGGCTTCAGCCGCGGGATCGAGCGGGAAGCGGACCGGGATTCCGTAGAGGCTGTCGTAGCGGTTGACCGAGAAGCCGACATTGTCGTCGCCGTCGATCCAGGCGAGGCCCGCGGCGAGATCGGAGGTGCGCGCCGCCGTGTTCGGCAGGCGGCCGCGCAGGCCCGCGAGCGCCCGCACCTCCGGATCGGCGCTGGCCAGGGCCTGAGCGCGCAGGTTCGGCGAGAGCACGTAGCCGCCGATGCGAAGGTCGTCGGTCCGCGTGTAATTGCCATCGAAATGGACAACGAAACCGGCCCCCAGCGGAACGTCGACGAGCGCGTTGACCGATCGTTCGTTCGCCGCCGATCCGTAGGTCGCGATCCCCTCCGCATGGACCGGCTCGTCGGGGATGCGTCGCGGGATGCGCGCGTCGATCACATTGACCACCCCTCCGATCGCCGAGGAGCCGAACAGCAGGGCCGACGGCCCCCGCAGCACCTCGATCCGGTCGGCGGTGAGCGGGTTGATCGCGACGGCATGGTCGGCGCTGGTGTTCGAGACGTCGAGGCTGCCGATCCCGTCCGTCAGCACGCGCACGCGCTCGCCCTGGAATCCGCGCAGCACCGGCCGCGACGCGTTCGGGCCGAACGAGGTCGCCGAGACCCCCGGCAAGCTGGCAAGCGTCTCCCCGATCGTCGGGCGAAGGTTCTCGGCCAGAGTCTGGCCCGTCATCACCGAGATTCCGGACAGCACGTCCTCGCGCTTGCGGCGCGTCCCGGTGACGACGATCGCGGATTCCTGGTCGCCGTGGTCGCCGTGGTCGCGCGCAGCAGGACCGACCGCAGCCTCCGGCTCCGGGGTCCCGGTGTCCTGAGCCGCCGCAGGGGCGGCAACGAACATGGCGGTGATGAACAGCGGGAAGCGCGTCTTCAAGGCTGGGGCTCCGGGGGAATGCGCCGGCGCTTATAGGAGACGATACACTGTATCAACGATGAACCGGGCTTCCGCGGACTCGTTCCGGCGCGGCGGCGCCACGCTTCGTCCAAAGGGCGCGCGATTAAGCTGACAGACGGAATCGCTCTGTTAAGAGTAATTTACATTGCTTGTAAGGCGTTAGGAGCGGGGAGCATGAGCGTGAGGGGTTTGGGGAGAGCAAGGTTGAAGCTTCGTCCGGCGGCGCTTGCTGCGGTCATCGGCCTGGCTGCGGCGGTTCACGGCGCCGCGCCGGCTCCGGTCGAAGCCGCGCAGGATCAGCGCGTCCGCACCGCGCAGTTCGCATCCCCCGCCCGCAGTCCGGCGGAGCGTATGCTCCAGGAGCGCGTCGCGCAGCTCGGCCGCGATTTCAACGGAGACGTGGGCATCGCCGTGCGCGACGTCGAAACCGGCTTCGTCACCGCCTTCGACGGAAACACCTTCTTCCCCCAGCAGAGCGTCTCCAAATTCTGGGTGGCGCTCACCGCCTTCGACCGCGCCGACCGCGGCATGCTCGACCTCGACCAGCGCGTCACCCTGACCCGCAGCGACCTCACCCTGTTCCATCAGCCGATCGCCGCCCAGGTCGGCCCCAACGGCTATACCACCACGCTCAACAGCCTGCTCTTCCGGGCGATGACGCAGAGCGACAATACCTGCAACGACTTCCTCCTCCGCCGCGCAGGCGGGCCGGAAGCAGTGCGGGAGATGTTCCAGCGCAAGGGGATCGAGGGCATCCGCTTCGGACCGGGCGAACGCCTGCTTCAGACGCGGCTCGCGGGCCTCGACGGCTGGCGCCCGGAATATCAGGGACGCGGATTCTATGCCGCGCGCTCGAGCCTGCCCCTGCCGGTGCGCCAGGCGGCGTTCGACCGCTACGTCGCAGATCCGATCGACGGGGCCACCCCGCTCGGCATCGTCGACGCCCTCGCTCGGCTTCAGCGCGGCGAACTGCTGTCGCCGGCCTCCACCGATCGCCTGCTTTCGATCATGTCGCAGACCCGCACCGGGGCGCAGCGGCTGCGCGGCGGGCTCCAGCCCGGCTGGCGCCTCGCCCACAAGACCGGCACCGGCCAGGTCCTGGGCTCGGTCCAGACCGGCTATAACGATATCGGGATCCTGACCTCGCCCGACGGCCGCCACTACGCAGTGGCGGTGATGATCCGGCGGACGTCGGCGCCGCTCGGCACCAGGATGGCGCTGATGCAGAACACGGTCCGCGCCGTGATCGGCTACAGCCAGAACGAAGGCGGCGGCGGCTACAGCGTCCGCTAGGCGGGCGCGTCAGGCGTCGTAATCGACCTCGACGCCGGGGCTTTTCGGCACCGACTGACAGGTCAGCACGTAGCCGGCCGCGACCTCGTCGTCGGTGAGCCCGTAGCGCGCCGCCATCTCGACCTCGCCGGAGACGATCCGGGCGCGGCAGGTGGCGCACACGCCGGCCTTGCAGGCGAAGGGCGCGGGCATGCCCGCAAGCCGCGCGCTGTCGAGGATGTTCCCGGCCGCCGCGTCGAACGGCACCCGCCGTTTGCGCCCGTCGAGGGTGACCAGCAGCTGCAGCCCCTGCGCCTCCTTCGACATCGCCTGGAGCTGGGCCTGCAGCGCCTCGGCCGGGCGATCCGCGGTGAACCGCTCGAGATGGATACGCTCGCGCGCGACACCGCGCGCGAGCAAGGCGTCCTCCGCCGCGTCCATCATCGGCCCCGGGCCGCAGATGAAGAAGGCGGCCGCCGCGTCCGGCTCGACCAGATGGGTCAACACTTCGTCGCATTTGGTGCGATCGAGCATGCCGTTGAACAGCTCGATATCCTCCATCTCCTCGGCCAGGAAATGATGGACCTCGAGCCGGCCCATGTGGCGGTTCTTGAGCCGGGCCAGCGCCTCGAGGAAGATCACGGACTGGCTGTCGCGGTTGCCGTAGACGAGGGTGAAGCGGCTGTCCGGCTCCTCGATCAGGGCGGTTCTCAAAAGCGACATCACCGGCGTGATCCCCGATCCGCCGGCGAAGCCGACATAATGATTGGACGCCGCGGAATCGAAATCCCAGGTAAAGCTTCCGTGCGGCGGCATCACGTCGATCGCGTCGCCCGGCTTCAGATTGTCGTTGGCCCAGTTGGAGAAGAGCCCGCCGGCGATCCGCTTCACCGTGACCTTCCATTCGCCATCCTCCGGCGCGACGCAAAGCGAGTAGTTGCGCCGCACCTCCTCGCCGGCGATCTCCGCCTTCAGGGTCAGGTGCTGGCCGGGCTTGAAGCGGAAGGTTTCGGCAAGCTCGGGCGGCACGTCGAACCGGATCGACTTGGCCTCGGCCGTCTCCTCGACGATCTCGGCGACCGTCAGGCGGTGGAAGGAGACGCTCATCCGCCGCTCAATGGCATTTGAACAGGTCGAACGGCTCGGCGCAGGACCGGCAGCGCCACAGGGCCTTGCAGGGAGTCGATCCGAAGCGGCTGATCTCCTCGGTCTCGGCCGAGCCGCATTGCGGGCAGGCGGGGGCGCGCTGCCCCGCGGCCATCGGCGGTGCGATGCCGTAAGCGTGGAGCTTCGCGCGGCCTTTGGGCGTGATCCAGTCGGTGGTCCAGGGCGGCGTGAGCGTCGTCTCGATCCGGACCTGGCGATAGCCGGCGGCGTCCAGCGCATCGCGGATGTCGCGTTCGATCACCTGCGTCGCGGGACAGCCCGTATAGGTCGGGGTGATGGTCACGCGGTCGCTTTCGACCGAGCGGACGATGCCGAGGTCGACCACCGAGAGGACGGGGATTTCGGGGTCCGGGACCTGGCGGAGGACCTCGAGGATCGCGGCGGTGCCCCCTCCCCCTTGAGGGGGGAGGGTTGGGGTGGGGGTGGAGTCTCCACTTGGGGAGCCTCTTCCGGAGGCTCCACCCCTCCCCAAACCCCTCCCCCTCGAGGGGAGGGGCTTATCTGCCGCCACGGCCCTCACCACACCGCCTCCGGATAGGTCCTCGGCAGGAACTGCATGGTGCAGAGGAGATGGCCGAGATGCTCGCCATGGTGCCCGCGCCGGCCGCCGAGGATCGGACGCTGGTCCGCCGGCGCCGTGAGCGTCGCTTCGGCCAGGACGGCGCGGATCGTCCTGTCATAATCTTCTCGGAACAGCGTCGCGTCGGTGCCGATTCCGCGCGCCGCCATTTCGGAAGCGACCCGGTCCATCTCGAACAGCTCCGGAACGAAGCGCCAGTTCCAGGCGAGCCCCTCCTCGATCCGTCGCCGGCTCTCGTCGGTGCCGTCGCCGAGCCGGATCACCCATTCGGCGGCCAGCTCCTGGTGGTAGGTGACCTCCTTCACCGCCTTGGCGGCGATCGCGGCGACCCGCTCGTCGCGCGAAGCGGCGAGCCGGTCGAACAGCATCTTCTGCCAGGTCGAGAACAGCAGCTGCCGCGCCATGGTCTGGGCGAAGTCGCCATTGGGCTGCTCGACCAGCCAGCAATTGCGGAAATCGAGCACGTCGCGGTGGAAGGCGAGCGCATCGCCGTCGCGGCCCTGCCCTTCGACCTCGCCGGCATGGTTCAGGAACAAGGTCGCCTGTCCGATCAGGTCGAGCGCGATGTTCGCGAGGCTGAGATCGACTTCGACCGACGGGGCGTGCCCGCACCATTCGCCGAGCCGCTGCCCGAGGATCAGGCTGTCGTCGCCGAGGCGCAGGAGGAAGTCGAACAGGGCGGAGCGATGGTCGTCGGCAGCGGGCGCGTCGAATGCGCCGGGACTTGCCGTTTCAGCCGCTTTGGCCTCGTCTTCGGGACGGATTGGCGGAAGGCTGGGCATATCAGAACCCGTTCGCGTCGAGCGAAGTCGAGACGCCCGGTCGAGCGGAGCCGAGACCTGCGCGCGCACCGAAGCCTCGGCTCCGCTCGGCAGCGGTCCTCGACTTCGCTCGGACCGAACGGAATGAATGCTGCAGCATCACCCGCTTACCTCCGGCGCCCCTCATATGTGCTTCACGTCGTCCGGGATCGAGTAGAAGGTCGGGTGGCGGTAGACCTTGTCGGCGGCGGGATCGAACATCTGGGCGTCGTCGGACGGGTCGGAGGCGACGATCTGGACCGAGGGCACCACCCACAGGCTGACGCCCTCCATCCGCCTGGTATAGGTGTCGCGGGCGTGGCGGAGCGCGATCTCGGGATCCGGCGCGTGGACCGAGCCGACATGGCGGTGCGAAAGCCCGCCCTTCGAGCGGACGAACACCTCCCAGAGGGGCCAGTCGGCGCTCATGGGGGGGGCGGTCCTTCGAGACGCGGCTTCGCCAGGCTCAGCCGCTCCTCAGGATGAGCGAAATCATCATCGATCCGCTCATGCTGAGGAGGCATTGAGCTTGGCGAAATGCCGTCTCGAAGCACCCTCACGCCGCCGCCCTCCGCGCCCTTTTCTCCGCGAACGCCGCCGCCGCCTCGCGGACCCAGGCGCCCTGCTCCCAGGCCTCGCGGCGCGCCTTCATCCGCTCCTTCGCGACCGGTCCCTCGCCGCGGACGACCGCATAGAATTCCTCCCAGTCGACCTCGCCGAAATCGTAATGGCCGCGCGCCTCGTCCCACTTCAGCGCCGGATCCGGCACCTCCAGGCCCAGCGCGTCGGCCTGCGGCACGGTGATGTCGACGAAGCGCTGGCGCAGCTCGTCGTTGGTCTCGCGCTTGATCTTCCAGCGCATCGACTGGGCGGTGTTGGGCGAATTCTCGTCGGGCGGGCCGAACATCATCAGCGAGGGCCACCACCAGCGGTTGAGCGCGTCCTGCGCCATCCTCTTCTGGTCGGCGGTCCCCGCGCACATCGCCATCATGATCTCATAGCCCTGGCGCTGGTGGAAGCTCTCCTCCTTGCAGACCCGGACCATGGCGCGGGCATAGGGGCCGTAGGAGGTGCGCTGGAGGGGCACCTGATTCATGATCGCGGCGCCGTCGACCAGCCAGCCGATCGCGCCGATATCGGCCCAGGTCAGCGTCGGATAGTTGAAGATCGTGCTGTATTTCGCCTTTCCCGAGTGCAGCGCCTCGATCATTTCCTCCCGGCTCGTCCCCAGCGTTTCGGCGGCGCTGTACAGGTAGAGGCCGTGGCCCGCCTCGTCCTGGACCTTGGCGAGCAGGATCGCCTTGCGCCTCAGCGACGGCGCGCGGCTTATCCAATTGCCCTCCGGAAGCATGCCGACGATCTCGCTATGCGCATGCTGCGAGATTTGGCGCGTCAGCGTCCGCCGATAAGCCTCGGGCATCCAGTCCTTGGGCTCGATGAACTCGTCCGCGGCCACCCGCGCCTCGAACGCGGCGAGCCTCTCCGGATCCTCGGTCGAGGCGATCTTCGCGGTCTTCTGAAGCTCGGTCGTGTACATCCGTCTCTCCCGGCGCAGGCCCTAGCAGGGGGCGTCTTTCACGGCAAACAACGCTCGACTCGGCCGGGAGTGGCGAGGCCGAGTCGCGGCCTCCGCGCCGCGTGAAGCTTGCAAAGCTTACACATGCCATTCGTGTCAGGCTGTCCTGCCGGTTTCATCAACTTCCGAGGCACGGGGGACAGGCGGCGCATAGCGGTCATGACAAGAACATAGCAGAAACAGAGTTAACCGACAAGAACGGCGGCTACACCCGCTCGATCACCAGCGCGATCCCCTGGCCGACACCGATGCACATCGCGCAGAGTGCGTAGCGGCCGGCGCGCCGGTGGAGCTCCTCGGTGGCGGTGAGGGCGAGGCGGGCGCCGGACATGCCGAGGGGGTGTCCCAATGCGATCGCGCCGCCGTTCGGATTGACGTGCGGGGCGTCATCCGCGAGGCCGAGCTCGCGCAGCACCGGCAGCGCCTGGGCGGCGAAGGCCTCGTTGATCTCGATCACGTCCATGTCGTCCATCTTGAGGCCGAGGCGCTTCAGCAGCTTCCGGGATGCGGGCGCCGGGCCGATGCCCATGATCCGCGGCGGCACCCCGGCGACGGCTCCGCCGACGATCCGCGCGCGCGGCGTGAGGCCGTTGCGCTTCGCCGCCTCCTCGGAGGCCACGATCATCGCCGCCGCGCCGTCATTGACGCCCGAGGCGTTGCCCGCGGTGACGGTCCCGTCGGGCCGCACGATCGGCTTGAGCTTCGCCAGCGCCTCGACGCTGGTCTTGCGCGGATGCTCGTCGCGATCGACGACCACGGGCTCGCCCTTGCGCTGCGGGATCTCGACCGGGACGATCTCGGCGGCGAAGCGGCCGCTCTCCTGCGCCGCGGCGGCCTTGTCCTGGCTCCTGACCGCGAACGCGTCCTGGTCGGCGCGGCTGACCTGATATTCCTGCGCCACGTTCTCGGCGGTCGAAGGCATGGTGTCGTCGCCGTAAGCGTGCTTCATCTTCGGGTTGACGAAGCGCCAGCCGATCGTCGTGTCGTACATCTCGGCATTGCGGTCGAAGGCGCTGGCCGCCTTGGCCATCACGAACGGCGCGCGGCTCATGCTCTCGGATCCGCCCGCGATCAGCATGTCGGCTTCCGAGCCGCGGATGACCCGCGCCGCCATCGTCACCGCGTCCATGCCCGAGCCGCACAGGCGGTTGAGGGTCACTCCGCCCGATTTGTCGGGAAGCCCGGCGAGGAGGCCTGCCATGCGCGCGAGGTTGCGATTGTCCTCGCCGGCCTGGTTGGCACAGCCGAGGATGACGTCGTCGAGCTCCTCCCAGTCCACGCCGGAATTGCGCTCGATCAGCGCGCGGATCGGAATGGCCGCGAGATCGTCCGCCCGGACATGGGCCAAGGCGCCGCCATAGCGGCCGATCGGCGTGCGCACCGCATCGCAGATAAAGGCTTCGGTCATTCGTCTTCTCCGATGATCTGGCCGCCGACGCTCCGGGAGAACCCGGTAAACTCGGCGATCGCGCGTCCGTCCGCGCTGCGCACCGACACGTTGCAAACGCCGGAGCGGCCGACAAGCGCCCGCTCCTCGGCTTCCGCGATCAGCACGTCCCCTTCCCGCGCGGGCTCGAGATAGACGATCGAGGCCTGCGCCGCGACCGAACGCAGATTGCGGCTGTTGCACGCATAAGCGAAGGCGCTGTCGGCGAGCGCGAAGATGACGCCGCCATGGGCGGTGCCGTGACCGTTCAGCATCGCAGCGGTCACGGCCATGCGGACCCGCGCATAGCCCTCGCGCGCTTCTTCGATCTCGAGGCCCCAGGCGGGCCCGGTGCCCTCCGCGGCGAGCATCGCGCGCGCGACCTTGTCCGCGGTGGCGTTCGCGTTCATGGAAACGCCCATGTCCTACGAGACGATCTTGTTCAAGCTGGAGGGCGGCGTCGCCCGCCTGACGCTCAACCGGCCGGACCGGCTCAACAGCTTCACGGTGCAGATGCACGAGGAGGTGGCGGACGCGCTTTCCAAGCTCGATGGAGCGCGCGTGCTGGTCCTGACGGGGGCCGGCCGGGGCTTCTGCGCGGGGCAGGACCTGAACGACCGCGCGGTGGCGCCGGGCGAGGCGGTCGATCTCGGCGAGTCGGTCGAGCAGCGCTACAATCCGCTGATCCGCCGCCTCACCGCGCTGCCGATGCCGGTGATCGCGCGCGTCAACGGCGTCGCCGCGGGCGCCGGCGCCAATATCGCGCTCGCCTGCGACATCGTCATCGCCGCCACGTCCGCCAAGTTCATCCAGTCCTTCGCCTCGATCGGGCTCATCCCGGACAGCGGCGGCACCTGGGCCCTGCCCCGGCTGGTCGGCCAGGCGCGCGCGCTCGGCCTCGCGCTCACCGCAGAGCCGCTGCCCGCCGAGAAAGCGGCCGAATGGGGGCTGATCTGGAAGGCCGTCGAGGACGAAAGACTCGACGAGGAGGTCGACGCGCTCGCGGCCCGCTTCGCGGCAGGGCCGACGCGGGGGCTGGCGCGGATCAAGAAGATGATCCGCGAGAGCTGGGGGCAGAGCCTGGACGAGGAGCTGGATTTGCAGCGCGACGCGATGCGCGAGCTGGGATATTCGGACGATTATCGCGAGGGGGTAGCGGCGTTCATGGAGAAGCGCGCGCCCCGGTTCAGTGGGAAGTAGAGAAGGGCATGGAGGCTGGAGCCCCCCCTCCGTTCGCATCGAGCGAAGTCGAGATGCGCGTTCGAGCGAAGCCGAGAACAGGGCCTCGGCTTCGCTCGGCAGCGGTCCTCGACTTCGCTCGGACCGAACGGGTCTCCCTGCCCGGGCTTTTCGAGGATATGAGATGAAGACGCTGAAGCTTTTGAATTACGCCGCCGACCGCTGGATCGCGGGGGACGGCTCGCTGGCGCCGGTCGAGAGCGCGGTGACCGGCGAGACGATCGCCGAGACCGGTTCGGACGGCCTCGATTTCCGGGCGATGCTCGACCATGCCCGCAAGGTCGGCGGGCCGGCGCTGCGGGCGATGACCTTCCACGAGCGGGCGTGGATGCTGAAGCACCTCGCCAACGCGATCATGGCGCGCAAGGAGGAATTGTACGAGCTCAATTACGAGACCGGCGCCACCCGAACCGACGGCTGGATCGACATCGAGGGCGGCGCGGGCACGCTCTTCTCCTTCTCGTCCAAGGGCCGGCGCGAGCTTCCCAACGGCCGCGTCCTGATCGACGGCCAGATGGAGCCGCTGTCCAAGGGCGGCAGCTTCGTCGGCCAGCACGTCTTTACGCCGCTCCAGGGCGTCGCCGTCCACATCAATGCGTTCAACTTCCCCGTCTGGGGGATGCTCGAGAAGCTCGGCCCGACCCTGCTCGCCGGCGTCCCCGCGATCGTGAAGCCGGCTTCGGCGACCGGCTATCTCGCCGAGGCGGCGTTTCGGATCATGATCGAGGCGGGTGTGCTTCCGCCCGGGGCGCTGCAGCTGATCATGGGAGGGACGGGCGATCTGCTCGACCATCTGACGCTGCAGGACGTGGTCAGCTTCACCGGCTCCGCCCAGACCGCGATGAAGCTCCAGACGCACCCGGTGATCGCGCGCGAATCGGTGCGCTTCATCGCCGAGCGGGACAGCCTCAACGCCTCGATCCTCGGTCCCGACGCGGCTCCCGGGACGGCGGAGTTCGACCTGTTCGTCAAGGAGGTCGCGCGCGAGATGACGGTCAAGGCCGGGCAGAAATGCACCGCCATCCGCCGCGCCCTGGCCCCGGCCGAGCATATCGACGCCGTCCAGGAGGCGCTGATCGCGCGGCTCGGCAAGGCGAGGATCGGCGACCCGCGCGAGGAGGGCGTGACGATGGGCGCACTCGCCAGCCGCGCCCAGCTCCACGCGGTGCGGGACGCGGTCGCGGAGCTATCGAAGTCGGCGCGGATCGTCTCGGGCGATCCCGACCTTTCGCCTGTCGACGGCAAGGGCTGCTTCATCTCGCCGATCCTGCTGCGGTCCGACGATCCTTGGGGCGCCGCCGCGGTCCACGACGTCGAAGCGTTCGGCCCGGTCTCGACGATCATGCCGTACCGCGACCTCGACGACGCGATCGCGCTCGCCAATCGCGGCATGGGCAGCCTCGCTCTGTCGCTCTTCACGTTCGATCCGGCCGCCGCCGAGGCGTTCGTGCTGGGTGCCGGCGCCTATCACGGCCGCATGGTGATCCTCGACCGGACCAGCGCGAAGGAATCGACCGGCCACGGCTCCCCTCTCCCCGTCCTGGTCCATGGCGGCCCAGGCCGCGCCGGCGGGGGCGAGGAAATGGGCGGCATTCGCGGCGTCACCCATTATATGCAGCGCACCGCATTGCAGGGCTCGCCGGCCATGCTGTCGAGCGTCGTCAAGCAGTGGCTTCCCGGCGCGGCCAAGCCCGAGGGCGACCTGCATCCGTTCCGCAAGCGCATCGCCGAGCTCGACATCGGCTATACGCTCAAGACCGCGAGCCGGACCGTGACGCTGGAAGACGTCGAGCATTTCGCGCACTTCACCGGCGACACCTTCTACGCCCACATGGACGAGGAAGCGGCGAAGGCGAGCCCGATCTTCGAGGGGCGGGTGGCGCACGGCTATCTGATCCTGAGCTTTGCCGCCGGGCTGTTCGTCGACCCCGATCCGGGTCCGGTGCTCGCCAATACCGGCCTCGAGAATCTGCGTTTCCAGACGCCGCTCTATCCCGGCGATTCGATGCGCGTGGAGCTCACCGTCAAGTCCAAGAGCGTCCGCGACGAGGAAAAAGGCGAGGTGCGCTGGGCCGTCTACGTCTATAATCAGAAGGACGAGGTGGTCGCGACCTACGATCTCCTCACCATGAACAGGCCGTAGGGGAGCCGCCGGTGCGCAGCGCGATCGCCTTCCTGCTCAGCGTCGCCGCCTGCGCGCAGCCCGCGCCGGAGCAGCAGGCACAGCCGCGTAGCGAGGCGGAGCCGCCGGTGCAGGGCTATCGCCTCGTCGCGACCTACCCGCACGACCCCGGCGCCTTCACCCAGGGCCTGTTCTGGCTGGACGGCCGCCTCTGGGAGAGCACCGGCCATGTCGGCGCCTCGACGATCCGCGAGGTCGATCTCGCCAGCGGCCGGGTCCTGCGCTCGGTCGACATCCCGCCCGGCCTGTTCGGCGAGGGCATCGTCAACTGGGGCGACGAGATCCTGTCGATCACCTGGCAGGACGGGATGGGCTTCCGCTGGGACCGCCGCAGCTTCCGCCAGACCGGCCGCTGGAGCTACGCCCACGAAGGCTGGGGCCTGACCCAAAACGGGCGCCACATCATCATGAGCGACGGCAGCCCAACGCTGCGCTTCCTCGATCCGGCGACGATGCGCGAGGTTCGGCGGATCACGGTCACTTCGGCCGGCCGGCCGGTCGCGCGGTTGAACGAGCTCGAATATGTGAACGGCGAGATCCTCGCCAACGTCTGGATGTCGAGCCGGATCGCGCGCATCGATCCGGGCAGCGGCCGCGTGACCGGGTGGATCGACCTCGCCGCGCTCGCCGCCGAGGCCGGGGCGAACGAGGACAGCGTCCTCAATGGGATCGCCTACGATGCGGAGCGCGACCGGCTGTTCGTCACCGGCAAATACTGGCCGCGCCTCTACGAGATCGACCTCGTCCCCGCCGCGCCGCCCCGGCGCTGAAGCCCAGGTCTAAAGCTGGGCGAGCGGGCTGGCGAAACCCGGGACGTCGACCTCGAAAGCGAACAAAGCGCCGGCCTCGGGCTGCTTCGCCATCGCGTCGGGCTTGATGCCCTGCCGCGCCGTCGTCGCGAAAGCGGTCCGGAAATCGTCGCCGCCGAACGCGATCTTGGTGATGTTCGAGACCGGGAAGGAGACCTGCTCGAGCAGCTCGCCTTCGGGCGAGTAGCGGCGCGCTTCCCATCCCCAATAGAGGCTGATCCAGATGCAGCCCTCGGCGTCGACCGTCGGCCCGTCGGGAAAGCCCTCCTTGCCGCCGAGCTTCACCAGCAGCCGCGAGTCTCCCAGCGTGCCGTCGCCGTCGACATCGCAGGCATTGATCGTCTGGTCGACGGTATCCACCCAATAGAGGATGCGCCCGTCCGGCGAGACGGCGGGCCCGTTGGTGATCGGAATTCCGGATAGGCCCGAGGGGCGAAGCACGCCGCGATGGTAGCTGTAGAAACTCCCCGTCGGTGCGCTTTCGCCATCGTCCATCGTCCCGAACCAGAGCCGGCCGGACGGGTCCACGACCGCGTCGTTGAGCCGGTTCCCGGGCCGGTCGGGCTCGACTTCGGCGACGAGCCCGAAAGCTCCGGTCTCCGGCTCGAACCGGTAGAGGCCGCTCTCCAGCCCCGCGACGAAGCCGCCGCCCTCGGCCGGCAGCAGGAAGCCGATCTGCTCAGGCGCATCCCAGCTCCGCCGCGCGCCGCCCGAGGCGTCGCACCGGTGCACCTTGCGCTTCTTGATATCGACGAACCAGAGGGCGCCGTCGCCCCAGACCGGACCCTCGCCCAGCTCCGCTTCGACGTCCCACAGGTTCCGCGGCTTGCTCGTCACGGCCATCTCACGCTCCTCAACCGGCGGATACGATCAGGGCGTCCGCCGCCTTGGTCAAGGCTGCGCCTCGAGCTCGCGCAGGCTGCGACCGCGAGTCTCGCGGCCCGCCCAGGCGACGAGGGCCGCGGACGCCCCGATCGGCGCCAGCAGAGCCAGCGCAGCGCCGCCGAGCGTCGGGATGAGGCCCACCAGGGCAAATCCCTGCACCCCGACCCCGCCGAACTTGCTGGCGCCCGCGACCAGCCCCGTCGCCCGGCCGCGTATTCCGAGCGGGTAATTCTCCGCCGCATAAGGCAGCAGCACCGCGATCATGCCGTTGGTGCCGACGATGAGCATCGCGATCACCGCGACCAGCAAAGGCGGCCAGGACAGGATAGGGGCGGGCAGCAGCGCCCCGACGAGGCCGGCCAGGGTGATCAGGATGGTCAGCACCAAGGTCCATTTGCTGCTCCAGCGGCTGTAGAGCAATGCCGCGAGCATCACCGTCGGCAAGGCGACCAAAGCGGAGCTGGCGAGGATCCGGCTCGCCAGCTCGGAGCTGTAACCCCGCGCCTGGAGATCCGACGGCAGCCAGAGCAAAAGCCCGAAATTGACGAAGCTCCAGGCGAGCGCGCAGATGACCAAAGCGAGCGTCAGCCGGCCGTGGCGCTGCCGGGCGAGTGCGGCGTCCGCCGGCACCGGCTCGCGCGGCCGCGGTACGATGCCGAAGCGCTCCTCCATCCGCGCGAGCTCGGCGGTCCGTCCCTGCTCGGCGAGGAAGCGCGGCGATTCGGGGATGAATCTGGCGAGCAGCAGCAACAGGAGGCCGGTCGGGAAGCCCTGCAGCCAAAGCACCCGCCAGCCGAAGACCGGCTCGAAGGCGTGGGCGGCGCCGCTCGCGGCGAGATAGCCGCCGACCAGCCCGGTGCCGCCGACCAGCACCAGCACCCAGGAGCGATGGCGCGGCGGCATCACTTCGGCGAGCAGGGTGTAGACCACCGGCAGCATCCCGCCCGCGGACGAGCCCATCAGGAAGCACATCAGCAGGTTGAGCTCGAACAAAGGCATGGCGCCGCAGATCGAGGTCGCGACGAACAGGATTGTCGAAAGCAGGATCGAAACGCGACGGCCGTAAACGTCCGCCAGCCAGCCCCACACGAACGAGCCGACCGTCGTCCCGACCAGGGCGACGAAGGGGAACCAGGCGACGGTCGCGCGCGAGATGCCATATTCGCTGCTCATCCCCGGAAGCACGAAGCCGAGCGTCGCCGGTTTCATCACGTCGATCACCAGCCCGAGGATCAGCACGGCGAGGACCGCCGCGTGCCAGCGGCCGAGCGGGGTCGTGTCGGGCGCCTCGTAGCTGGTGCCCGCGTCGGCACGGTGCGGAGCCCGCTCCCTCGGCAGCGCGCCGTAGATCGCGGCCGGCACCCCGAGGACGATGAACACCATCCCGAACCACATCGCCGGGTCCATCTCCATGCCGGCGAGATGGTTGCCCATGCGGTGCGCCATGGCGAGCATCGGCAAATGGAGCAGCACGCCGATCGCGATCGCCGCGCAGGCGCCCCAGAAGATCGGCGCCCGATCGCCGACGATCGACGGCCGTTTCGCGAACTGCACGTGCCGATCCCCCCGACGAGGCGGAAGTTGCCGCCCGGTTCGAGGAATTATAGGATAGATCGGACATGTCCAGCGGCGATCACCGGGCGGGCGGCGGCGGCCGAAACCTCACTTATGCGATGCTGGACGAGGTCGGCCGCGACATCGTCACCGGCGCCTACGAGAAGCAGCCCTTCCCCACCGAGGCGGAGCTTGCCAGGGCCCACAATGTCAGCCGCTCGGTGACCCGCGAGGCGGTCAAGATGCTGACCGCCAAGGGCCTGCTCACAGCCCGCCCGCGCAAGGGTACAACCGTCCAGCCGTCCAATTCCTGGAACCTGTTCGATCCGGACGTGCTGCGCTGGCTGCTGGAGCGCAAATTCTCCCTCGGCCTCCTGCGCCAGTTCAGCGACCTCAGGATCGCGATCGAGCCAGCGGCCGCCGCGCTCGCCGCCAACGCCGCCGACGCCGCGGCCATCTCGGCGGTCGCTGCCGGCTACCGCCGGATGGAGGCGGCCGAGGCCGGCGAGGACGACGCGCTCGACGCCGACATCGCCTTCCACATCGCCGTGCTCGAAGGGTCGGCCAATCCCTTCTACATGCAGTTCCGCGACCTGGTGACGACCGCGCTGCGCACCTCGATCCGCTTCACCAACCGCTTCCAGGGCCGCACCGCGAGCCTTCCCGCCCACCGCGCGGTGCTCGATGCGATCGAGGGGCGCGACGCCGAGACCGCGCGCAGCGCCATGGCCGCGATCATCAGCGACGTCATGGTGCTGATCGCCGACGCCGAGAAGAGCGGGACGACGTCGTAAGCTCGTTGGAGCGGATGCCGACCCGTCATCCCGGCGAAGGCCGGGATCTCAGCAAGAATATGCACCGCGCCACATGCAAGGCGCCCTCCACTTCCGACACGGACTTCCCGTCCTGAGATCCCGGCCTTCGCCGGGATGACGGAGTCGCTCAGCGCGCGGGCATTGTGGAGAAGCGGAACTCGATGAGGTTGCGGTAGGTCTGGCCGGGATCCAGGCGCACCGACCCGAAATCGGGCCGGTTCGGCGTGTCGGGGAACATCTGCGGCTCGAGCACGATCGCATCGCCTTGGCGATAGAGCCGGCCCGCCTTGCCCGCGATCGTCGCGTCGAGAAAATTGCCCGAATAGAATTGGACGCCCGGCTGGTTGGAATGGATTTCGAGGACGCGGCCGCTGCCCGGCTCCTCGACCCGCGCGAGCAGGCGCGGCGTGCCCGACACGTCGCGCGCCACCACCCAATTATGATCGTAGCCCTTGCCGAAACGGATCTGCTCGTCGGAGGAATCCCGGACCCTTGCGCCGACCGGCGTCGGCTCCCGGAAATCGAATGCCGTCTCCGCGACCGGGCGGAACTCGCCCGTCGGGATCGCGCCGGAATCGGTCGGCGTATAGTGATCCGCGGGGATGGTCAGCAAATGACCCATCGCGCCCTGCGACGAGCCTTCGCCGGCGAGGTTCCAGTATGCGTGGTTCGAGAGGTTGACGACCGTCGGCGCGTCGGTGGTCGCACTATACTCGACCGAAAGCGTCTGGGCATCTTCCTCGATCGTATAGACGGCGGTGACGGTGAGGTTGCCGGGATAGCCCTGATCGCCGTCCGGCGAGACGTACCGCAACGTAACGGCTGGCGTCGGACCGCCACGGACGTCGACGACCTCCCACAGGACCTTGTCGAAGCCGGTGCCGCCCCCGTGAAGCGAATTGACGCCGTTGTTGATCGGAACCCGATAGCTGCGCCCGTCGAGCGTGAAGCGGCCCCGTGCGATCCGGTTGGCGACGCGGCCGACGGTCACGCCCAAATATTCGGACTGGCCGAGATAGCCCTCCAGCGTCGGAAAGCCCAGGAGGACGTCGGCGGCGCGGCCGTCGCGGTCCGGGACGATCAGCGTCTGCAGCGCCGCTCCGAATGCGATGATCGTCGCGCTCATGCCGCGGTCATTGCTCAGCGTCACCGCCTCAACGACACGCCCGTCGGGCAGCGTGCCGAAGGTCTCGCGCGAAGCTTCACCGGCCATTGCGCGAGACACCGTAGCGGCCGCGGCCAATGCGAAGAAGAATCGTCATCCGCGCATCATTCTCCGCTTCGAGCCCGCGCGCCGCATCCCCCGGTTGACCGGCCGCTCGCCCGGCAATTAATATGATAAAAGCGCGCGAGCAACCTGCGCTCGGCGCGCGAGACGACGGGAGGACGTGCTGACGATGCGCTTGTTCAGGACCCTTTTTCTCGCGCTGGCCGCGGCCGCAGCCATGCCCGCAGCCGCCCTCCAGCCCAATGGCGGCCCCGTCCTGCAGACCAATTTCCCCGATCCGTTCGTGCTGACTTACGGCACCCGCTATTACGCCTACGCGACGAACGCCAACGGATCCAACGTCCCGATGGCCTTTTCGAACGACCTGCAGAGCTGGAACCTGCTCGCCGTTCCCGGCAATCCGGACGCCTTTCACGATGCCATGCCGACCCTGCCCCCCTGGGCCGCCCGGGGCCGGACCTGGGCGCCCGAGGTGATCAGGATCGGCAGCAATTTCATCCTCTATTTCACCGCGCATCATCGCGGCCGCGACCAGCAATGCATCGGCGCCGCGACCAGCCGCGACCCGCGCGGGCCGTTCGTGCCGCAGGGGACCGAACCGCTCGTCTGCCAGCACGGGCTCGGCGGGACGATCGACGCCAATCCGTTCCGCGACGCCGACGGGCAGCTCTATCTCTATTTCAAGAATGACGGGAACCACCCGTCGGCCCGCCGGGCGACCGAGCTCTGGGGGCAAAGGCTCGCGCCGGACGGCCTCAGCCTCGTCGGCGAGCCGGTCTCGCTGCTGCGCAACGACGCCGGATGGGAAGGCCATCTCATCGAGGCGCCGTTCATGGTCAGGCACGGCGAGCGCTATATCATGTTCTTCTCGGCCAACGACTTCGCCTGGCAGCCCCACCAGCGCCTGTCCAATTACGCGACCGGCTATGCGACCTGCACCACCGCGCTCGGACCGTGCACGGACGCGGCCGCCAACCCGATCCTCGCCAGCCGCCGGCGGCCCTGCCTGAGCGGCCCGGGCCACCCCGCGGTGTTCGAAGCGAACGGGCGCCAGTATATGGCGTTTCACGCCTGGGCGACGCGCGGCGGCGGCTGCTCGCCCGGAGGCGACGCCCGCTTCCTCCACATCGCCCCGCTCGACTGGAACGGCGACACCCCGGTCGTCCTTCCAGCCGCGCGCTGATCGGGACCCGCCGTCCCGCTCTACGATGCCGGGCAGGCGCGGGCGACGAAATCCGCGTGCGCGGGCATGTGCTCGGCCATTCGGCGGTAGCTCTGTCGCATCTTCTCGAGCGCGTCGGCGGCCAGCTCCGGATCGATCGCGTCGGCCGAAGGCTCGTGCTCTTCAGGGACGATTCCCTGGCCGAGGAGCACGGCGACCCAGCTCGCCGTCTGGAACAGCTCGCGGCCCTCCCGGAACACCCGGCCCTTCGAGCGCCAGAGATCGAGCTTCGCGGCGAGGCCGTCGGGCACGTCCATCGTCCGGCAATAATTCCAGAAGTCCGAATCGTCGCGCCTCGTCGCCTTGTAATGGAGGATGACGAAGTCGCGGACGTCCTCGAACAGGTCCTGCATCTGCCGGTTATACTCGTCGCGCTCGCGCGGATCGAAGCGGCGGTCCGGGAACAGAGCGAGGAGCTTGGCGATGCCGCTCTGGATGAGCTGGATACTGGTCGATTCCAGCGGCTCGACGAAGCCGCTGGAAAGGCCGAGCGAGACGACGTTGGCATTCCAGGCGAGCTTGCGGCGCCCGGCGGTGAAGGCGAGGTGTCGCGGTTCGGCCAGCGCCTCGGCCTCGAGATTGGCGAGCAGCAGCGATTCGGCGTCGGCGCGATCGAGATGCGCGCTCGAATAAACGAGCCCGTTCCCCATCCGGTGCTGGAGCGGGATGCGCCACTGCCAGCCGGCGGCGCGCGCGGTCGAGCGGGTGAAGGGCTCCGGCGGGCCGGGCAGCTTCGTCGGCACCGCCGCGGCGCGGTCGCAGGGAAGCCAGCGGCTCCAATCCTCGTAACCGGTGCCGAGCGTCTGCTCGATGAGCAATCCGCGAAAGCCCGAGCAGTCGAGGAAGAGCTCGCCCTCGACTGACGCCCCGTCGGCGAGGGTCACGCTGCGGACGTGACCGCTCTCGCCGTCGACCGCCACGTCGACGATCCTGCCCTCGATCCTCCGCACGCCGCCGCGCTCGGCGTAGGAGCGCAGGAATCTGGCATAGAGGCCGGCGTCGAAATGGAAGGCGTAGGCGAGCTGCGACAGCGGCAGGCGCGCGTCGGGCCCGGGGCGGGCGAAGCGGCGGAGCTCGGCGGCGGCCCCCGACATCGACCATTCCTTGATGTCCGCCAGCGGCCGGCGCTTCGACTCCCTCAAATAGAGCTGGTGGAAATGGACGGCCTTCAGATCCTGGCCGTGGGGGCCGAACGGATGGAAGTAGCGCTCGCCCGGCGCCCCCCAGTCGACGAACTCGATGCCGAGCTTGAACGTCCCCTGGCTGGCGGCGAGGAACTCGTCCTCGTTGATGCCGAGCAGATTGTTGAAGGCGACGAGCGGCGGGATCGTCGCTTCGCCGACGCCCACCGTGCCGATTTCGTCCGATTCGACGAGGTCGATCTCGAATGCGCCTTTCTCGAGCAAGGCCGAGAAGGCCGCCGCCGCCATCCAGCCTGCGGTGCCGCCCCCGACGATGACGATCTTGCGGATGCTGTGGTCGCTCACGCGCGCCGCCTTAGCTGAAATGGAAGCGGCCGGAAGCCTGCGCTCCCGGCCGCTCGACCTTACCTGCCCGCCTCAGAACTCAGAAGCGGAAACGGATTCCGCCGGTCATGACCGACTCGTTGAGGCGGCGGACCAGGGGGAACAGCTCCGTCGAAGAGACCGAGCCGTTCTGGTAGTTGACCCGCTCGATGTTCGACCTGAACGGCTGGGAGAGGATGTTCGTCCAGTCGAAGAAGAAGGTGAAGTTGCTCGTCACGTTGATGCTGCTCGACCAGTCGAGCCGCGACTGGCCGCGCCCCCGTCCCTGCAGGGTGTAATGCGGGCGCTGCGCCTCGGGAAGGTGGAGCTCCTCGATCCGCTGCGACAAATCGCCTTCCGGATAGCCCGAGCGATGATTGTAGGCGAGGCGAAGGGTGAGTCCGCCGCGCTCGTACATGCCGACGAGGTTGTAGGTCCAATCCGACACGTCGGGGATGGGCAGGATGCGGGTATGCTCGTTGAGCCCCGTCAGGTTCGCGTCGTTATTGTCGAACAATATGTAGTCCGCCGTCGCGTCGATATGCGTGACGTTCGCCTGGAAGCCGAAGGCGCGGAGGAATTCGGGCACCCCGTTGAAATCGAAGAAGGTGCTGATCTGGGCTTCGAAACCCTGGATCCTGGCGCTCCTGGTGTTGAACGGTCCGCTGATCAGAAGCGGCAGTCCCGTCGTCTCGTCCGGCTCGGGGAAGAACGCGCGCCGATTGGCGATGAAGCCCGTCATGTCGCGCCTGAAGACCGCAACTGACGCGAAGCCGTTGGCTGAGAAATAATATTCGAGGCTGGCGTCGTAATTGTTCGATTCGAGCGGCTGCAGGAAGGGATTGCCGCCCGAGCCGTTGCGGGTGCAGCCGCTCTGGCCGGGCGTGCAGCCCGGAGGCGGGTCCAAGTTGAGCGCGGGGTTGAGCTGCTCGAAGGTCGGCCGCGTCCGCGTCTGCGTGGCCGCGAGGCGCAGCTGCAGCTCCGGCGTGAAGCGGATACGGAGATTCGCGTTGGGGAGATAGTCGGTGTAGCGGTTCTCGAAAGTCGCCAACGTCGGCGCGGCCGGAGGATCGCTCAGCGTCCCGATCACGGTACTCTCGGTGCGAACCGCCCTGAGGCCGACGGCGCCGTCGACCGACATGCTGCCCATGTCGAACTCGAAATTCGCCTGCGCGTAGGCGGCCCAGGAGCGCTCGTTGATGTCGTAGGTCCGGTTGGGGTTCACCGCCGGCCCGTTGACCGAGCCGTAGTGGAGCAGGTCGATGTTGAACTGCCTCAGCTCGGTGAGGTTGTTGCGGACGCTGTTGAACGACGGCCCCAGCCACTGGAGCGGGAAGGGCGGGTTGTTGTCGCCGCGGAAGCCGCGCGGCTGCAGGATGTAATCCAGCGGCACAGCAGAGATCGGGACGAAGATCGGCGGAATGGGGCCGCCGCAGCAGCCGCGGCCGGTGAGGTTCCAGTAGATGTCGCCGCGCTCCGCGCCCGCATCGCGATCGACGAAGCGCACGCCCCACTGGATGCGCGGCAGGAAGCCGCCCACTTCATATTCGAAATCCAGCCTCGCCTGGAGGTCGTCGCCCTTGGCGGTCAGATAGTCTTCGTAGAAGCCGCGATAATTGTAGATTGCAGGGTTCGCGGGATCGATACCGTTCACCTGGAAGGTCGGGCTCGAGACGCCCGGCGTACCGATGACGTAGTCCACCGAATATTGATTGGTGTTGAGCTCGTAATCGACGCTCTCGGTTTCGAGCCGGAATTGGCTGTCGGTGCGCGCGACGTCCGCGGTGACCCGCAGCGGGCCGGAGTCCCAGCTGCCGCCGATCGCGAACTGATAGGTGTTGGTGTCGCGCGACGTCGCCCCCTGGAATCCCCAGGCCTGGTACGGGCCGCCCGGATTGGTGACCGTGCCGCTCTCGACGAAGTTGGTTCCGGGGCGGAAGGTGACGTTGCTGTGGGTGCCGCCCCAGATCGGCTGGGCCCACATCCGGTCCGTCGACCGCTCGCGGAAGCCCTGCCAGAGACCCTCGACATAGAATTCGAGCCCCGGGGACGGTCGCCACTGGATGGCGCCATTGACCGACGGCCGCCAACGGTCCGCCTCTGCATACTGGATTTCGGGCCAGTCGGGGCTGCGGCCCCCGGCCATGTTGGCGATGAAGAAGCCGTGGCGGCGGATCGAGTCCCGATAATGGAGGCGCGTATAGGAGAAGTTGATGAGCGCCCCGATGTCGCCAATGCTGGTATCGTCCCAGCGGTTGGTGATGAGCAGCTGGCCGTTCGGGCTAAAGTCGCGCGACTGATTCGGATAGTTGCCCCAGAGCGAGCCCGCAATCTCGAAGCCCCGGAAGTCGAAGGGGCGGCGCGACCGCACGTTGATGAGGCCCGAAAGGCCCGGCTCGACCAGGTTCGCCGTCGAGGTCTTGAACGCTTCCACCGCGGCGATGGCGCCGGCGGGGAAATCCTGGAGCGCGACCGAGCGCGTCTCGGCGGTGAAGATCTCGCGGCCGTTATAGGTCGTCGTATAGTAGCTGCGGTCGAGGCCGCGCAGGAGCACGCGGCTCGCTTCGCCGCCCGACCGTTCGACCTGGACGCCCGGGATGCGGGCCGCCGTGTCGGAGACGGCGATGTCGGGCAGCTTGCCGATATCCTCGGCGACGATCGAGTCGACGATCTGCTCGCTGTTGCGCTTCAAATTCTGGGAAGATCGCAGGCTCTGCCTGAGGCCGGTGACGACGATCGCCTCGTCCTCCGGAGCCTCGGCGGTTGCCGCAGGATCCGCGGGCGCCTCCTGCGCTTCGACATTCTCGGCAGGCTGGGCGGTCTGGCCGGGCTGCGCCGCTGCAGGCGAGGCAGCCATTGCGAGGGCCGCAAACGAAGTGGACCCGAGAATGACGGATTTCAGGCGCATGCGTAGCCTCCCCCTGAGCGCATATGGCGACCGGCCCCTTAGGGAGCTCTGGTCGCCGGGAGCTATATCTGAGCCTTCGGACGGGTGACAAGCGATTTGTCCGACTTATTCCCCGCTTTGCTTGGCGCTTGTGCAGCCGTGCAACAGTCCGCGCCGAAAAACGTCCCAAAATGAAAGAGCCGGCGCGGGTTGTCCGCACCGGCTCTGAACATAGATCAAATTGCCTCAGCTGCCGCTGTTCTTGCCGCCCGATCCGGTCGACTGGCCGCCGCCTTCGCTGCCGCGGCCGACAAAGCGCTTGGCCGCGTAGGCCGCGCCCGCAACTGCCGCCGCGGCGCCCACGCCGACTCCGACCTTGTTCCAGTTCACGTTCTGCGCGGCTTCGCTGATCCGCTCGGTGAGCCCGCCGGATTGACCGGTCTCCGGCTCGAAGTCGACATTCCCCTGATCCGACTGGAAGTTGACGGCGCTCCGCCCGTCCGTGTTCGCCATGACATGCTCCTTGTTGATGGACCCGCCAAGAACGGGGCCCGGCCGCCCATCGTTCCGCCGCGGAGGCGAAGCGTGCCGGAGCGACGGTGCGCCGCAGCAAGGCTTCGTGCGTTGCCAACCGGCCCGCGCTTTGCTTTGAGGCGGGGGCGCGGCGAAGGGTTCGAATGAAGGTCCCGCATTTCCTGAAATCCCTGCTCGCCGGAGCCGGCGCCGCTGCCGTGCTGCTGCTCGTGCTCGCCGCCTACCGGCACTGGCAGCCGGCGGCGGTCCCTGCCCAGCCTCCGGCGCGGCCCGAGCTGGAAGTCCCCTATGTCGCCACCGTCGAGGAGGTGGTCGACGGTATGCTGGCGCTCGCCGAGATCGGCCCGTCGGATCATGTCATCGACCTCGGCTGCGGGGACGGGCGCATCCTCGTCGCCGCCGCCCGCGCACGCGGCGCCTCGGGCTACGGCGTCGACCTCGATCCGCGGCGGATCGGCGAGGCGGAGGCGAACGCCCGCCGCGCCGGAGTCGCCGGCCGGCTCCGCTTCGAGGTCCGGGACCTGTTCGACGCGCCGATCGCCGGCGCCAGCGTCGTCGCCCTCTATCTCCTTCCCGAGATCAACCTTCGCCTCCGCCCGCGCCTCCTCGCCGAGCTGCGGCCGGGGACCAGGATCGTCAGCCACGCCTTCGACATGGGGGACTGGCGCGCGGATCGCACCGCAGAAGTCGGGAGCGCGCGCATCTTCCTGTGGGTCGTCCCCGCTCGCGTCGGCGGCCGCTGGACCTTCATCGACGAGGCCGGGCGCCGGACCGCCCTCACCCTCGACCAGCGCTTTCAGGATGTTTCAGGAAGCGTCAGCGACGCGCGCCTCGCCGGCGACCGCCTGACCTTCACCGTGGAGATCGGCGGCCGCGCGCGCAGCCTGGAAGGGCGCGTCGGCGGCGACAGAATCGAGCCGCTCGAGCCCGGCGCCGGCTGGCGGATGGAGCGGACGGGCTGATGCCGTTCGTCCTGTTCGCTTTGGTCGTGGCCTGGGCCGCAATGCTGCTGTTCGGCGGCCTGGACCTCGATCGTGCCCTCCTGAGCCTGCTCCACGGAGGCGACCCGTCGAGCGAGATCGTCCTCGGCGCGCGGATCGCCAGCGCGCTGGGCAGCGCGGAATTCCTCATTCCGCTGACCCTCGCAGGGGGGGCCTGGCTCGTCGTCCGCCGCCGCATCAAGTCGGCCGCCGTCCTGATCCTCGCCGCCGCATCGGGACGCCTCCTGGTCGAGATCCAGAAGGCGCAGACCGCACGCATCCGCCCCGCCGACCAACCGCATCTGGTCGATACACAGAATCTCGCTTTTCCCAGCGGTCACGCGGCCAATGCCACGATCGTCTTCCTCGCTCTCGCCTTTCTGCTGACATCGACCTGGCCGCGGCGCGCGCTCGCCGTCTGGGGCGCGGTGTGGCTGTCGATCCTGGTCGGCGTCAGCCGGCTGGTGCTCGGGGTCCACTGGCCGAGCGACGTCATCGCCGGCTGGGCGTTCGGCCTCTTCTGGGCTCTGCTGCTGCTCCGCCTGACCGGCCACGACCTCGGCGACGGAACGCCGCGCGCCGTCCGTCATTCTTCCCCCGAAGGAGAGCCGAGATGAACGACCGCAACGACCGCGGGACCGACCGCGCGGAGACCGCACGCCAGACCGACGACACCGACCTCATCGACGGGATGGAAGACGCACCCAGCCACGGCAACCGCGCGGGCCACAACATCGCCAGCGACGTCGGCACGCGCGACGAGCTGAAGCAGGAAGTCGGCGATCCCAGCGTCACCCGCGTGCGCGACGGCGACAAAGGTGAGGAAGCCGATTTGCCGCGCTACAACGAAGGCAATTCGAACCTGAATCCGTAATCTCTGACGCACGCTCAGCCCAGCCCCCTCCCCCTTGAGGGGGGAGGGTTGGGGTGGGGGTGGACCCTTCATCTGGGCAGCGTCTCCTCCGGAGACTCCACCCCTCCCCTAACCCCTCCCCCTCAAGGGGAGGGGGATCGGCCTCGCCTCAACACCAGCGTGAGATTGTTTGCGGGCATTTCGACCAGCCGCTCCAGCGCCAATCCGTTCGCCTCCGCTTCCGCCGTCACGTCCTCCAGCGCCCGCAGCCCCCATTGCGCATCGCGCCGCTTCAGATCCGCGTCGAAGGCCTCGTTGCTCGGCGCCGTCGGCACGTCGCGGCGCCGGTACGGCCCGTAGAGGACCAGCGGCGCGCCGGGAGGCAGCCGCCGCCCCGCCCCGCGCATCAGCCCGACGGTCGCGGCCCAGTGGCTGATATGGACCATGTTGACGCACAAGATCGCCTCGGCCCGCTTGACCGGCCACCGCTCCGACGCGGCGTCGAGGAGGAGCGGCGGCAGCAGGTTCGGCGCACCGCTGTCGGCGGCCCAGGCCTCGATCGAAGCGACAGCCTGCGGATCGGCGTCGCTCGGCTGCCAGTCGAGATGCGGGAACAGGCGCGCGAAAGAGGCCGCATGCTCGCCGGTGCCGCTGGCGACTTCGAGCACCGTCCCGCTCGCCGGCAGGACCTCCCGTAGCACGGCCGCGATCGGCTCGCGGTTGCGGGAGGTTGCCGGCGCGTGTCGCTTCATCGAAGGAACCTCCGCCGTAAAGCCCTCCCCCTCGATGGGGGAGGGTTGGGTGGGGGTGGACTCGTCATCTGGGCAGCGTCCTTTCCGGAGACTCCACCCCACCCCAAACCCCTCCCCATCAAGGGGAGGGGCTCCGCTTTATTCCGCCGCCTCTGCCGCGTCGGGCGCCTTCCAGACCAGCACCGGCTTGCGCGCGGCCAGGGTCTCGTCCAGCCGCCGCCGCGGCGCGAAGACCGGCGCCGCCTTGAGGCTCTGATCGCCGGCTCTCGCCTTCCCGGCGAGCGAGCGCAGCGCGCCGATGAACTCGTCCAGCGCCGCCTTCGATTCGGTCTCGGTCGGCTCGACCAGCATCGCCCCGTGGACGACGAGCGGGAAGTACATCGTCATCGGGTGGAAGCCCTCGTCGATCAGCCCCTTGGCGAGATCGAGCGTGGTCAGGCCCGCCGCGAAGCCTTTGTCCGAGAACAAGGCCTCGTGCATGCACGGCCCGCTGCCGCCGAACGGCGCGTCGAGCACGTCCTCGAGGCTGCGCAGGATGTAATTGGCGTTGAGCACCGCGTCGCCCGAGACCTGCCGCAAGCCGTCCGCGCCGTGGCTGAGGATGTAGGCCAAAGCCCGGGTGAACATTCCCATCTGGCCGTGGAAGGCGACCATCCGGCCGAAGCTCGATCCGTGATCCTCTCCGGCCGTCTCCTCTTCGACGAGCACATATTGATCGCCGCTTTTCTCGACGAACGGCAGCGGCGCGAACGGCGTCAGCGCCTCGGAGAACACGACCGGGCCGGCCCCCGGCCCGCCGCCCCCGTGAGGGGTGGAAAAGGTCTTGTGGAGGTTGATGTGCATCGCGTCGATGCCGAGGTCGCCCGGCTTCACCCGGCCGACGATCGCGTTGAAGTTCGCGCCGTCGCAATAAATGAGGCCGCCGGCCGCGTGGACGGCTTCCGAGATCGCGATCATGTCCGGCTCGAACAGGCCGCACGTATTGGGGTTGGTGATCATCACCGCCGCCACGTCGGGCCCGAGCCGCGCCGTCAGCGCGTCGAGGTCGACCCGGCCGCGTTCGTTGGCCGGAATGCTCTCGACGCGGTAGCCGACGAAGGCGGCGGTGGCGGGGTTCGTCCCGTGCGCGCTCTCGGGGACGAGGATCACCTCGCGGGCGTCGCCGCGCGCCTCCAGCGCCGAGCGGATCGCCAGCAGGCCGCAAAGCTCGCCATGCGCGCCGGCTTTCGGGCTCATCGCGACCGAATGCATGCCGGTGAGCTTCACCAGCCATTCGCCGAGCCGCTCGATCGCCTGCAGCGCGCCCTGGACGGTGTCGACCGGCTGGAGCGGGTGGATGTCGGCGAAGCCGGGCATGCGCGCCACCTTCTCGCAGAGCCGCGGATTGTGCTTCATCGTGCACGAGCCGAGCGGGAACAGGCCGAGGTCGATCGCGTAATTCTGCCGCGAGAGGCGCGTATAATGACGCACCGCCTGCGGCTCGGACAGGCCCGGAAGGCCGATCGGCCGGTTGCGGGCGAGGCCGCCGAGGCGGTCGACGTGGAAATCGTCGTCCTGCTCCTGGGCGCGATGGCCGAGCGTGACCTCCTGCGCGATCGCGTCGATGTCGACGCCCGTCGTGGACTCGTCGCCGATCTCGAAGATCAGCGGTTCCTCGAGCATCAGCGCCCGGTTCCCGGTCCAGGTGCCGGCGGCGGCGGTCTCTCCGGCCTCGGGCCGCGTCGGCCGTCCCTCGCGGTTCATGCTCATGCCAGCGCCTCCTCCAGCGCGCGGGCGAGCGCCTCGACGTCGCCTTCCGTACAGGTCTCCGTGACGGCGACGACGAGGGCGTTCTCCAGCGCCTGGGCGCCCGGGTAGAGCCGGCCGAGCGAAACGCCGCCGAGCACTTTTTTCTCCGCCATCGCCCGCACGACCGGCCGCGCCTCCTTCGGCAGGCGAAGCGTGAACTCATTGAAGAAGGTGCCGTTGACCAGCCCGACCCCGGCGATCCGCGTCAGCCGCCGGCAGGCGTTCCACGCTTTGTAATGGTTGCGCTCCGCCAGGGCGCGCAGCCCCTTCTCGCCGAGCAGCGTCATGTGGACCGAGAAAGCCAGCGCGCACAGGCCGCTGTTGGTGCAGATGTTCGAGGTCGCCTTTTCGCGCCTGATATGCTGCTCGCGCGTCGACAGGGTCAGCACGAAGCCACGCTTCCCCTCGGCGTCGACGGTCTCGCCGGCGAGCCGCCCCGGCATCTGGCGGACATATTTGTCGCGGGTCGCGAACAAGCCGACATAGGGCCCGCCGAAATTCAGGCCGACGCCGATCGCCTGGCCCTCGCCGACGACGATGTCCGCGCCCATTTCGCCCGGGGCGCGGATCGCTCCGAGCGCGACGGGCTCCGTCACGACCGCGATCAGCAGGGCGCCGGCGGCGTGGCATCTCTCGGCCAGTTCGGAGAGGTCGGCGATCCGGCCGAGAATGTCGGGATACTGGACGACGACGCAGCTGGTCTCGCCGTCGACCGCCTCGGCCAGGCCGCGCGTGTCCGGCTCAGGGGAGAGCTCGGGCAGGCTCGTCACGAGGACGTCGCCGGTGAAGCGCGCCATCGTCTTCGCCACCGAAACGTAATGGGGATGCAGGCCCGAGGAGAGGATCGCCTTGCCGCGGCGCGTGATCCGCCGCGCCATGCCGATCGCTTCCCAGCAGGCGGTCGAGCCGTCGTACATCGAGGCGTTGGCGACGTCGCAGCCGTAGAGGCGCGCCACCTGGGTCTGGAACTCGAACAGGGCCTGCAGCGTGCCCTGGGCGATCTCGGGCTGGTAGGGCGTGTAGGCGGTCAGGAACTCGCCGCGCTGGATGAGATGGTCGACGCTCGCCGGAATATGATGCCGGTAGGCGCCGCAACCGAGGAAGAAAGGCGCCTCGCCGGCGACGAGGTTGCGCCGCGCCATCGCGCCGAGCTCGCGCTCGACCGCCATCTCGCTGGCATGATCGGGCAGGCCGGGGATCTTGCCCGCGAGCCGCGCGCCCTCGGGCGCGTCGACGAACAATTCGTCGACCGAAGCGGCGCCGACCGCGCGGAGCATCTCCTTCCGGTCGGCGTCGGTGAGGGGGAGGTAACGCATCTATTCGAAATCCTCGGGGGAAAGCCCCTCCCCTCGAGGGGGAGGGGTTTGGGGAGGGGTGGAGTCTGCGGAAGCGCACTGCCGGCGGAGACGCCACCCCCACAACCCTCCCCCCTCAAGGGGGAGGGAGTTGCGGCAGGCGCCCGTCATCCTTCCGGCTTCCTCATCGCGAAGCGCAGGCGGACGTAATCGGCGAGCCAGCTGCCGTCGGGCTGCTGGAGCGCGCTCGCGACACGACGCTCGACTGCGGCGGCGATGTCGGCGCGCTCCCATTCGGGGACCATGGCGAGGTCGAGCCAGCCCGAGCGGAAGGTCTTGATCCACGGGCCGACGCCGCCGGGAAGCGCGGTCGGCCGCGGCACGAGCGCCGCCTGGATGTGCGTGAAGCCGGCGCAATTGTAGAGGCGAACGAACTCCTCGACGTCGGGATACCAGTGGGGATCCTGCTCGGGCTGGGCGAAGCCGCGGGCGGCGAGCTCGGCGCGAAGCCCGCCGCGCAAGGCGGCGAGGTTGCTCGCCCCGCCCATCTCCCCGGCGAAGCGCCCGCCGGGCCGCACCATGCCGAATATGCCGGTCGCGACCGCGTCCGGATCGAGCATCCAGTGCAGGGCCGCGTTCGAGAAAGCGGCGTCGAACTGGCCGAACCGGCTCGCCTGCGCCTCGAGGTCGAGCGCCTGCGCGTCCCCGACGAAGGCGTCGACCCCCTTCGCCCGCGCCGCCTCGACCATCGCCTCGGACGCGTCGAGCCCGATCACCCGCGCGCCCGCTTCCATGATCTTCAGCGTCAGGGTCCCGTCCCCGCAGCCGATGTCGAGGATGAGCTCTCCCGGCTGCGGGTTGAGCAACGCGAGCGCAGCATCGCCCAGAGCCGGCACGAAGGCCGCATTGGCGGCATAGTCGGTGGGCGACCAGCAGGAGGCCGGATTGACGTTCATGCGAGGGGTGCTCCGAAGCTCGCGATCAAGAGGCCTCGGCTCCGCTCGGCAGCGGTCCTCGACTTCGCTCGGACCGAACGGGAAAAGGCCTGTCCGATCATTCTCAGACTCCCCAACGCGTTCGCTTCGAGCGAAGTCGAGAAGCCCGTTCGAACGATAGCGAGAAGACGGAGCTTCCGCATTCACATGCATAAACTGAGTGCGCCGGCCCACTCACTGGCTGTCGCAGAAGCTTTTATAGGCGTCCGCGTCCATCAGTCCCTCGAGCTCGGACGTGTCGGAGAGGCGCAGCTTGAAGAACCAGCCCTCGCCCTCGGGGTCGGAATTGACCAGCGAAGGCTCGTCGACCACGGCCTGATTTCCCTCGACGACCTCGCCGGAGACCGGCGCATAGACGTCCGACGCGGCCTTGACCGACTCGACGACCGCCGCCTCGCCGCCCTTGGCGACCTGCCGCCCGGCATCGGGAATCTCGACGAACACGACGTCGCCCAGCTGCCCCTGCGCGAAATCGGTGACGCCGACCGTGGCGGTGTCGCCCTCGACCCGCACCCACTCATGCTCCTTCGTATAATGTACGGACATCAGGCGGCTCCCTTGCGGTGATAGCGGTGGGGGACGAAGGGCATCGGAATCACCTTCGCCTGGAAGACCTTGCCGCGCTGGGCGAGGCGGACCTCGCTGCCCGGCTCGGCGGAGGCGGCCGGCACATAGGCCATTGCGATGGGCGCTTCGAGCATCGGCGAGAAGCCGCCGCTGGTCACCTTGCCGACCTCGTCGCCGTCGGCGTCGACCACCGCCGCGCCTTCCCGCACCGGCTGGCGCCCCTCGACGGCGAGGCCGACGCGCCTGCGGATCGGCCCGTCGGCCAGCTCGCGGACGATCCGCTCCCAGCCGGGATAGCCGCCCTGCTCGCGCCGCCGCTTGGACAGTGCGAATCCGAGGCCGGCCTCGACCGGAGTGGTCGTCTCGTCGAGATCGTGGCCGTAGAGCGGCAGGCCCGCTTCGAGCCGCAGGCTGTCGCGCGCGCCGAGGCCGATCGGCTTCACCTCCTCCTGCTCGAGCAGCAGGTCGGCGACCTGGGCGACGCGTGCGGCGGCGACCGAGATCTCGAAGCCGTCCTCGCCGGTATAGCCCGAGCGGCTGATCCACGCCGGAACGCCGCCGATCGCGAAGGCCGCGCCCATCATGAAGCCGAGCTCCTCCACTCCCGGCGCAAGCCGCGCCAGCGCCTCCACCGCCTTCGGCCCCTGCAGGGCGAGCAGGGCCTGCTCCTTCATATGGTCCAGCACGACGGTGGGGGGCAGGCGCAGCCGCAGATGGTCGATGTCGCCATGCTTGGTGGCGCCGTTCACGACCATGTAGAAATGGTCCTCGCGCCGGGTGACCATCAGATCGTCGATGATCCCGCCCTCGTCGGTGAGCAGCATCGAGTAGCGCAGCCGCCCGTCCCTCAGGATCGCGAGGTCCGCCGGAAGCAGGCTCTCCAGCCCCTTCTCGGCCTCGGGGCCGGCGAGGATGAGCTGGCCCATATGGCTGACGTCGAACAGTCCGGCGCTCTCGCGGGTCCAGCGATGCTCGGCAAGAATGCCCTCATACTGGATCGGCATCTCGTAGCCGGCGAACGGCACCATCCGGCCGCCGCGGGCGCGATGCCACGCGTCCAGCGGGAGGGTGGAGGCGGGGGCGTCGGCTTCGGTCATCGGTCCAGTCTCCGGGTCGTCGCAACCAGGTCGACCCATAGCCGACCTTGTCGGCATGTGCCGCGTCTGCGACCCCCTCTGTCACTGGACCTGAGAGCTTTCGCGGGAGGCATTGGTTCCCGCTTACCCCTTCGGTGGGACCGATTTATCGGCCCGCTTTCCAGAGTGTCTTTGCCCGCGCGGTCCCTGGTGCCTGAGAGATTCCGGGGCGGTTGCTCCTTCGGCGGCGCCGGGGCTTGCGCCCCGACGCGCTCTCCCGCGCGGACACCGGCCGAAGCCGGCGACGGCCTGCTCTGGCGAGCCGCCGCCGCCGAGTCAATCGCTCAGCGCGTGGCGTTGTAGCGGAGCTGGGCCTCGGTGAGGTTGAAGCCGAGCAGCAGCTCGAAATGGGCGCGCTGGACGGCGGCGCGGACCGCGGGGTCGGCCATCGGATCGACGGCGGCGTCGGCGTCGCCCGGACGGCGGACGCGGGTGATCTGGCGGCGTATGTCCTCCGGAAGCGTGGCCGCGGAGCGCAGCACCTGCGCGGTCGCGGTGCCGCTCGCGCTCGCCCGCTCCTGGCCTTCCGCGAACCGGATGACGACGTTGGTCACGCTTTTCGACACGACGTTCTGCCCGCCCTGCACGACCGAGGCGTAATAAGGGACGACGACGTCGCGCGCCGGGCCGCGGTCGCGGCGGCGGGCCTGGATGTCGAAGGTCGCGTTGGTCACGATATGCTCGCCGCTGTCCCCGCAGGTGCTGCGCACGTTAGTGATCGCGGCGACGACGTCGATCGCACTCGCGTCGCGGCTCTGCGGCGGATCGAACAAGGTGATGTCGCCGGTCGGCGCGGCGATCGCCACCGAGGGGCAGGCGGTGTAGGTGGTGACGATGCCGGTCGGCATGATCTCGCCTTCGCGCGAGCAGCCGGCGAGGGTGAGGCCGATGAGGGCGGCGGCGGCCGCCGCTTTGGTCTTGGACACGTAGGAATACCTCGAACTGTGGGCGAAGACGCTTATATGCCTGCCACCCCCTATGGCACGGCGCGGATCATAGGAAGCGGGTTTGAAGCGCGCAAGCAATCGAGTAGTTCGCCCGCACAGATGGACAAGCCTCCCCTCACCCTGCTGATCGCGGCGCCGCGCGGATTCTGCGCCGGAGTCGACCGCGCCATCCGGATCGTCGAGCTCGCGCTCGAACGCTACGGGCCGCCGGTCTACGTCCGTCACGAGATCGTCCACAACAAGTTCGTCGTCGACAGCCTCAAGGCCAAGGGCGCCGTCTTCGTGCCGGAGCTCGATGCGGTCCCGGACGGGGTCCCGGTCGTCTTCTCAGCCCACGGCGTGCCCAAGGCCGTGCCGGCCAAGGCGGCCGAGCGCGGGCTCGATTTCCTCGACGCCACCTGTCCTCTGGTGTCGAAGGTCCACCGCCAGGCCGAGCGGCTGATCGAGCAGGGCCGGCACATCCTCTTCGTCGGCCATGCCGGCCACCCCGAAGTGATCGGCACCTTCGGTCAGGTCCCGGAAGGATCGATGACCCTGATCGAGACGGCGGCCGACGCCGAGGCGCTGCAGCCGGCCGATCCGGGCCGCCTCGCCTTCCTCACCCAGACCACCCTGTCGGTCGACGACACGGCGGAGATCCTCTCCATCCTGAAGGGACGCTTCCCGGCCATCCAGGCGCCGCGCAGCGAGGACATCTGCTACGCGACCTCGAACCGGCAGGCGGCGGTGAAGGCGATCGCGCCGCGCTGCGACGCCTTGCTGGTGATCGGCGCGCCGAACAGCTCTAACTCCGTCCGCCTGGTCGAAGTCGCCGAGCGTGAGGGGACGCGCGCCCGGCTCGTCGGCCGCGGCGCCGAGATCGACTTCGCCTGGCTCGCCGGCGTGCGCACCCTCGGCATCACCGCCGGCGCCTCCGCTCCCGAGCTGCTGGTGCGCGAGGTGGTCGACGCGCTCGCGGCGCGCTTCGAGGTGACCGAGGAACCGGTCGAAGGCGTCGAGGAGCGGATGGTGTTCAAGCTCCCCGCCGGGCTGCAGGCCGCCTGAGCGACGCATCGGTGACCGAAGTCGAGATTTTCACCGACGGCGCCTGCAAGGGCAATCCCGGCCCCGGCGGCTGGGGCGCGGTGGTCCGCGCCGGCGCGCGCGAGAAGGAGCTGTCGGGCGGCGAGCCCAACACCACCAACAACCGGATGGAGCTGCTCGCCGCGATCCGCGCGCTGGAGGCGCTGAAGCGTCCCTGCAAGGTCGTCCTCCACACCGACAGCATCTATGTGCGCGACGGCATCACCAAATGGATCCACGGCTGGCAGAAGAACGGGTGGCGCACCGCCGACCGCAAGCCGGTCAAGAATGCCGAGCTCTGGCAGGAGCTGATCGAGGCGGCCCGGCCGCACAACGTCGAATGGCGCTGGGTCAAGGGCCATAGCGGCCACCCCGAGAACGACCGCGCCGACCGCCTCGCCTGCGATGCCGCCGATCAGTTCCGCAGACGCTAAAATGGATCGATCCTTGCGCCCTTCCGATGAGGTGGCAGGACTTGGCGGACTCTTGGTCTGGCTGACGCAAAGACGCGAAGCCGCGAAGTCGCAAAGGAGGATCGCCGGTGGATGTCGAAGCAATCGCTACCGTCGCGGTCGATTGTGGCTTCAAGCTGCACCAGCAGCTTGGCCCCGGCCTGCTCGAGTCGGTCTACGAGGCTGTGCTTGCGCACAGCCTGGAGCGCCGCGGGCTTGCCGTCGAACGCCAGAAGGCGGTGCCGATCCGGATCGAGGGCTTGAGTTTCGACGAGGGATTCCGCGCCGACCTGCTGGTGGAGGGCAGGTTGCTTATCGAGCTGAAATGCGCCGAGCGTTTCGCGCCCGCTCACGTCAAGCAAGTGCTAACCTATCTTCGCCTGATGGACTTGCCGCTGGGTCTCCTGATGAACTTCGGCACGGCCACCTTTCGAGAGGGCGTCAGGCGGGTCGTCAACAACCACGGCCCGCCTGGTGTCTTCGCGCCTTCGCGTCTTCGCGCAAGCCCGATTGCCGATGCATGAGATGGGCAGGACGTCAGCGGAAACGCTCGGGCGAATAGGGTGTCGGGTCGATAGGCGCGACGAGCGGATCGGGCTGGCGGCCGAGCAGCAGGTCCGCTCCGAGCTTGGCCGCGGCGGGGGCGGTCTGGATGCCGAAGCCGCCTTGGCCGGCGAACCAGAAGAATCCGGGCGCAGCGGGATCGAAGCCGTAGACCGGCAGGCGGTCGGGCGCGAAGCTCCGGAGCCCCGCCCAGCTTCGCTCGACCCGTTCGACCCGCCAGGCGACCGCCCGCTGGAGCCGGTCGATCGCCACCGCGACGTCGAGCTCGTCCGCGGCGCAGTCGCACGGATCGCAGGGCGTCTCGTCGTGCGGGCTGAGCCAGAGCCGGCCGCCGGCCTCGGGCTTGAAGTAAAAGCTGCCGAGCGCATCGATCACCAGCGGCAAGGTTGCAGGCGCCGGTGGATCGATGCGGAGCTGGGCGAGCGAGCGGCGGAAAGGGCGGATGCCGAGCGGCGCGACGGCGCAGGCCGCGGCGACCTCGTCCGCCCACGCGCCTGCGGCGTTGACGATGGTCACCGCCTCGAAGGTCCCGCCGCGGGTCTGGATGTTCCACACTCCCCCGCTTCGCACGGCCTGCTCGACCCGCGCCCCGGCGACGAGCCGTGCCCCTTGGCGCCTGGCGGTCCCGAGATAGTCGCCATGAAGCCGCGCCACGTCGATGTCGGCGCAGCTCGGCTCCCACAGGCCCTCGCTCCATTGCGCGCGGAGCCCCGGCACATGCTCACGAAGCTCCGCTCCTGTCACCCGCTGGAGCGCGACAGCCGGCCCGCACTCGGCTTCGAGCGCGTCCAGCGCCCCCAGGCCGTCGGGACCGGCGATGTGGAGGGCGCCGCGGGGGCTGAGAAAGCCGCCCTCGCGCAGATACGGGCCCGAGGCGGTGGTCAGCGGCTGGACGAGCGCCCCGCCGTAGCTTTCCGACCAGAAGGCCGCGGAGCGTCCCGTCGAATGATAGCCCGGATGATCCTCCGCCTCGATCAGCAGCACCGAGACGTGCGAGGCGATCTCGGCAGCAAGGCTCGCGCCCGCCATGCCGGCGCCGACGATGGCCACGTCCCAGCGGCTCACGTCCCGGCAAACTCATCGAGGAAGGCGTCGATCTCGGCCAGCGCATCGACCCGCACGGGGTCCGCCTCCCGCAGCAGCTCGTGGCCGGCATTCCCGAACATCCTGAGCCGCGCTTTCGGCAAGGCGGCGGCGACGCGCCGGATCGCAGCGGCGCTGACCAGCCGGTCCGTCTCGGTGCCGAGCAGCAGGATCGGCGTCTCGACCGTGCGCAGCCGCTCGCCCGTGAGCCCCGCGCAGGAACGAAAGGCCGCATCGAGCCAACCCCAGCTCGGCGCGCCGACATTGAATCCGGGCTCGCGTTCCCACCACCACAGCTCGTCGGCATAGCGCTCGGGGCAGGAGGTCAGGAACGCCTGCCTCGATGCGGCGGGAGAAGCGACCGGCGGCGGCGTGCGCCAGACCGGCTGGTGCCGCCAGCCGAAAGTCGCGAGCAGCGAGGCGGTCCACGACGCCGCCCAGGGGGGCAGCGGCGCCGCGTTGATCATCAGCATCGGGGCCACCAGCACCGCCGCGGCCGGCCGCACCCGCCGCTCGACGAGCGCGCGCAGCACAACGTGCCCGCCCATCGAATGACCGACGAGCACGAGCGGCCCCCGCCGCTCCGCTTCGATTTCGCCGGCAATCCTGGCAAGATCGTCCACGAGCGGCTCAAGGCTGTCCTGCCCGCCGCCGTCCCCGCGCGACGCGCCCTGACCGCGCCAGTCGAAGGCCGCCACTGTCCAGCCGCGGTCGTGCCAGTGCGCCATCGCCTCGAGATACTTCTCGATGAAGTCGCCGCGTCCGCCGGCGAACAGCAAGGTTCCGCGCGCGTCGGGGCCTGCGCCAGCCGACCAGTCGAATCGGCGGAGCTTCCAGCCGTCCGCCGCCACCCAATCGGAGAAGGCAGCGCCGTCCGGGTGCGCACGGCGATCGAAGGCGGCGGTCATCGCCGGCTGGTTACGGTTTTGAAAGCAAGCCCGTCTAGAGCCTTACGCCATGCAATGGGGGATCTCCGAGCTGTTCGTCCTCGTCCTCGCCGCGGCCCTCGTCGCGGTGGCGATCGGCGACCTGCGCACGCGGACCATCCCGAACTGGCTGAACCTCGCCATCGCGCTCGGCGCGATCCCCTTCTGGTATGTCACCGATCTCGGCCTGTGGCCCGACGTCGCGATCCGCATCGGCATCGCCGCCGCGGTGTTCGCGCTCTTCGCCGGCGCCTTCGCGCTCGGCATGATGGGCGGCGGCGACGTCAAGCTGCTCGCGGCGCTCGCGCTCTGGCTGCCGGCGCCGGCGGTGGCGATGCTGCTGGTCGTGATGTCCCTCGCCGGCGGCGCGCTCACCCTTTTCCTCGCGCTGCGCCACCGCATGGCGCGCCGGCAGGAGAAGCTCGAAATTCCATACGGCGTCGCGATCGCATTCGGGGGGCTGTGGCTGATTGGCGAACGGTTTCTTAACCAATTTGGATGATGGGTAGGCGCGAGTTTTTGGGCGGCCCGTCAAGGAGGCGACTGGCATCATGGACGTGAAGAAAATCGTGCTGCTGATCGGCGCGCTGGTGATTGCGGTCGTGACCGCGCTCATGGCCAAGAGCATGCTCACCGGAACCGCGGCGCCGCCCCAGGCCGTCGCCCGCCCGGCCGCCCCCCAGGGGCCCGAAGTGCTCGTCGCCACCCGCTCGCTTCCGGTCGGCACGATCATCGACGCCGAGGCCTTCCGCTATCAGATCTGGCCCTCGGGCCTGGTCCAGCCGGCCTATTTCATCCGCGGCCAGGGCTCGATCAATCCGCAGGACCTGGTCGGCACGGTCGTCAGGACAGAGATCACCGCCGGGCAGCCGGTCACCCAGGGCGCCCTGGTGCGTCCCGGCGAGCGCGGCTTCCTCGCCGCGGCGCTCGCGCCGGGCATGCGCGCCATCACCGTCTCCGTCTCCGCGACCAGCGGCGTCGCCGGCTTCGTATTCCCGGGGGACCGCGTCGACATCGTCCTCACCCACGAGGTGAAGCCGCTCGGCGAACCCGACGACGCGCAGCCGCTGCGCATCTCCGAGACGATCCTGAGGAACGTGCGCGTGCTCGCGACCGACCAGCGAATCAACGCCCGGGACGCCGAAGGCAATCAGGTGGCGCAGTCCATCTCGACCGTGACGCTCGAGGCGACGCCGCGCATCGCCGAGCGCATCGCCGTCGCCCAGACGATCGGACAGCTTTCGCTTTCGCTGCGGTCCCTCGCCGACAATAGCGCCGACCTCGAGCGTGCGATCGCCTCGGGCGAGGTCCAGGTGCCCGAAGGCACCGAGGCCGAACGCCGGATGCTCGCCGCCATGGGCAGCCGTCCTGTCGAGGGCAGCCCGACCTTCACCGTCGGTGGCGACATCTCGCGCTTTCAGCGCCGCAGCCTGACCCCGCTCCGCACCTCGCAGACGCCGGGTTTCACCCCTTCACCGCAGCCCGCGCCGCAGAGCGGGCCGTCCAGCCAGCCGGCTCGTCCGGTCGGCCCGGTGATCCGCGTTGCCCGCGGCAACACTGTTACCGAAGTTCCGGTGGGAGCCCGTTGAGATGAACAGATTGCACAAGATCGGGCGCGCGAGCGTCGGAACCGCGCTGGCAGCGGCCCTGGCGATCAGCGTCGCCGCGTCGATCCCCAGCCGGGCCGGGGCGCAGCCCGCCGGCGCCGCCGCCCCGACCAACGACCTGACGCTGAGCGTCGGCGCGGGCCGGCTGGTCCAGCTCCCCGGCGCGGCCGCCGACGTGTTCGTCGCCAACGACACCGTCGCGGACGTCTATATCCGCTCCAACAACCAGATCTTCGTCTTCGGCAAGGGCACCGGCCAGACCAGCGTCTACGCCACCGACCGCGCCGGCCGCGTGCTCTACTCGGCCAACGTCCGCGTCGGCAGCAATCTCGGCTCGGTCGACGAGCTGCTCCGGCTCGCCATGCCGGAAGCCGATATCCGCGCCACCCCGATGGCGGGGACGGTGCTGCTCACCGGCACGGTGCGCCAGCCCGCCGACGTCGAAGAGGCGCAGCGGCTGGTCCAGGCGTTCGTCGGCGAGGGCACCCAGGTGATCAGCCGGCTGCGCACCGCGACTCCGATGCAGGTCATGCTCCAGGTGCGCATCGCCGAGGTCAATCGCAGCCTGCTGCGCGAGATCGGCACCAACATCACCACGCGGGACACGAGCGGAGGCGACATCAGCTTCGGCCTCTTCCGCGGCAACGCCGGCAGCTTCAACGACGACGGCAGCGCCGTCATCACGCGTCCGGAAGGAACGAACGTGATCGGCCTCGCGGCGCGCAACGTGCTCGGGCTCGACGTGCTGGGCGCCCTCAATCTCAACGAGACGAACGGCCTCGTCACCACGCTCGCCGAGCCGACGCTCAGCGCGCTGTCGGGCGAGACTGCGAGCTTCCTCGCCGGCGGCGAGTTCCCGATCCCGAGCGCGCAGGGCATCGGCGGCACCTCGATCGAATTCAAGCAATATGGCGTCAGCCTCGCCTTCACGCCCGTCGTCCTCGAGGGCGGCCGCATCTCCATGCGGGTGCGTCCGGAGGTCTCGGAGCTCTCCACCGAAGGCGCGATCCGGCTCAACGGCTTCACCGTTCCCTCGCTCGTCACCCGCCGGGCGGAAACGACGGTCGAGCTCGGCTCCGGCCAGAGCTTCATGATCGCGGGGCTGCTGCGCAACACCAACTCCAACTCGGTGGACCGGGTGCCCGCTCTCGGGCGTCTCCCCGTCATCGGCGCCCTGTTCCGCTCGAACGGCTTCCGCCGCAACGAGACCGAGCTGGTGATCATCGTCACGCCCTACCTGGTGCGTCCGGTCAACGCCCGCGACATCGCCCTGCCGATCGACGGCTTCCGCAGCGCCGGAACGGCGGATCGGGTGATGGGCGACCGGCAGCACAACGGCGTCAGCGGCGAGCAGCGGCCGGGTCCGACAGCGGGCCCGCCGCAGACGATCGCGCCCGGCATCGGCCCGGTCGGCGCCGCGGTTCCGCCCCAGCAGCCGCGCCAGGCGCCGCGTCAGCAGGCCTCGCGTCAGCCGCAGCAGCAGCCTGCCGCGAACGCGCCCTCGCCCGGTTTCAACTTCTGATGAGCGCCCGAAAGGACAGTAAGATCATGGTCCGCAGCAGAAACGTCGCAGCCCTCCTCGTCCTCGGCGCAACCGTCGCCGGGTGCGGCGCCGCCACCACCGGGACTCCCGAAATCAACAGGAGCCTCTATTCGGTCAATCAGCCGGTCGTGCAGCGCACCGATTATGTCCTCGATCTCGCGACGGGCCCCGATGGCGTGCCGGCCACGGAGATCGGGCGCCTCGACGGCTGGTTCCAGGGCCTCCAGGTTGCGTATGGAGACCGCATCTCGATCGACGAGGCCGGCGGCTACGGGGACGGCACCGTCCGCGAGGCGATCGCCGCCGCCGCGGGCCGTTACGGCCTGCTCCTCGACGACCAGGCGCCGGTCACCGCGGGCGAGGTCCAGCCCGGCACCGTCCGGGTGGTGGTCAGCCGCACGACGGCCAGCGTCCCCAACTGCCCGAACTGGGACAACGGATATGGCCCCCTGAGCGCGACCTCCCCCAATTTCGGCTGCGCGGTCAACGCGAACCTCGCCGCCATGGTCGCCGACCCGAACGATCTGGTGCTCGGCCAGTCCGACTCGGGCACCGGCGATCCGCGCGCCACCTCCCGCGCGATCAGAAGCTACCGCGACGCGCCGCCGACCGGCACCCGCGGCCTCCAGGACGTCAGAACCAACTCGGGATCCCGCTGATGAACGCGCCCTTCCCCGCGCCCCGCGCGCCGACGCTCAGAGACCCCTTCACCGCCTTCGTCTGCGACGAAGAGACGGCCGAGATGCTGCGGCCGATCGCCGTCGAGCACGGCTGGTCGCCGGAGAAGGTCAACAAGGGCGGCCTCCGGAACGCCGTCCAGACCCTTTCGGTCTCGGCGAGCCCGAGCATCCTGTTCGTCGACCTGTCCGAATCCGCCGATCCGCTCAGCGACATCAATTCGCTGGCCGAAGTCTGCGAGCCCGGCACCGTGGTGATCGCCGCCGGCCAGGTCAACGACGTCCGCCTCTACCGCGACCTCGTCGCCAGCGGCCTGCAGGACTATCTGCTCAAGCCCTTCTCCGCGGACCAGCTCCGCGAGGCGTTCGTCAACGCGCAGATGACGATCTCCGGGCCGCGGGTGAGCGAGGCCGCACCCGAGAAGCCGAACGTGATGGCGGCCGTTGTGGGCGTCCGCGGCGGGGTCGGGGCGTCGACCATTGCTACGTCTCTGGCCTGGCTGATGGGCGAGAAAGGCGGCCGCAACACCGCTCTGCTCGACCTCGACGTCCATTTCGGAACCGGCGCGCTCGCGCTCGACCTCGAGCCCGGGCGCGGCCTCACCGACGCAATCGAGAATCCGGGGCGCATCGACGGCCTGTTCATCGAGCGCGCGATGGTGCGGGCGAGCGAGAAGCTGTCCGTCCTGTCGGCCGAAGCCCCGATCAACCAGCCCTTCGTCACCGACGGGTCGGCGTTCATGCAGCTGCAGGAGGAGATCCGCCACGCCTTCGAAGGCACGGTGATCGACCTGCCGCGCTCGATGCTGGTCCAGTTCCCGCATTTGCTCAACGAGTGCCATGCGGTCGTGCTGGTGGTGGAGTTCACCCTCGCCGCGACCCGCGACGCCATCCGCGTCCTCTCCTGGCTGAAGGCGAACGCGCCGCAGTGCCGGGTGATCGTCGTCGCCAACCGCGCGGCGCAGGGCTCGCTGCTCGAGGTGAGCCGCAAGGATTTCGAGCAGTCGATCGAGCGCAGCGTGGACGTGGTCGTTCCCTATGATCCCAAGTCCGCGAGCACGGCCGCCAAGCTCGGCCAGCCGCTGGCCAAGGGGGCCAAGGCGAACAAGATCGGCGGTCCGCTGTCGCAGATCCTCGCCCTTGCGGTCTCCTCGGCCGAGGCCGGCGAGGCCGAGCCGGTCGAAGCGAACGCGTCGCTGTTCGGCAAATTGAGCAACTTCAAGGCACTGCTGGCGAAGAAACCGGCTCCGGCCAAGGCGAAGGCGGCCTGATCCGCGCGGAAAAAGTGGAAGGGCCAGAGGCCAGACGATGATGAGCTTTCCGATCCTGATCTTGGCCGCGGCCGTGCTGGCGGCGCTGGGGATGGCCTTCTTCGCCTTCCAGGGCCCCTCGGTCGCGAAGGCGTCGGGCCGGCGGCTCGAGAGCCTGCGCGAGCGCCACAGCAAATCGGCCGAGGTCGCGACGCAGGCGCAGCTCAAGCGGATCATCGCCGGCCGGCAGAACCGGATGGACGGCTTCGCCCAGCGCTTCATCCCGAACCCTGCTTTGCTCCGCCTCCGGCTCCAAAAGACCGGGCGCGCCTGGACGGTGGGCCAGTATTTCCTCGCTTCGGCGGGCCTCATCGCCGTGGTCTTCCTGCTGCTGATGATGAAGGGGATGCCGCTGCTGCTCACCCTGTTCGTCAGCCTGTTCATCGGCATCGGCCTTCCGCACCTCGTCATCTCCAAGCTGATCGCGAAGCGCCTCGCCAAATTCACCGCCAAGTTCCCGGACGCGATCGAGCTGATGGTGCGCGGCCTGCGCTCGGGCCTGCCGATCTCGGAGACCGTCGGCGTGGTCGCGGACGAGATACAGGGGCCGATCGCGGTCGAGTTCCGCAACGTGTCCGACAAGATGAAGATCGGACGCACCATGGAAGCGGCGCTCCAGGAGACCGCGGACCGTCTCGGCACGCCCGAATTCCAGTTCTTCGTGATCAGCCTCGCCATCCAGCGCGAGACCGGCGGCAACCTCGCCGAGACGCTTTCGAACCTCGCCGAGGTGCTGCGCAAGCGCGCCCAGATGAAGCTCAAGATCAAGGCGATGTCGTCCGAATCCAAGGCCTCGGCCTGGATCGTCGGCGCTCTGCCCTTCATCGTCTTCACGCTGATCTGGTTCATCAACAACAGCTACATGACCAAATTCTTCGTCGACGAGCGGCTGATGATCGCCGGCGGCGGCGGCCTCATCTGGATGGGCCTCGGCGTGTTCATCATGTCGCGCATGGTCAATTTCGAAATCTGAGCGAGGGATAAAGGCGCAATGGCTCCGAGCGGCCCGACGGTGATGGGGATCGATGTGGTGATGGTGGGGACGGTGCTCTCCGCCGTCGCCACCTTCTTCGTGCTCGTCGCCATCTATGCCGCGACAACGGTGCGCGATCCGATGGCGAAGCGGGTCAAGGCGCTGAACGAGCGCCGCGACGCGCTCAAGGCGGGGATCATCGTCGGCTCCGCCAAGCGACGCCGCAACATCACCAACAAGAACGAGACCGCGGACAAGGTCCGCAGCCTGCTGAGCTCGCTGAAGATGCTCCAGCACGAGCAGGTCGAGAAGGCGCAGCAGAAGCTGATGCAGGCCGGCATCCGCTCCAAGGATCTCGCCTTCGTCGTCATCTTCGCGCGCCTGGTGCTGCCGCTGGTGATCGGCACCACGGTCATCGTCGGCGTCTATCTGCTCGACTGGTTTCCGAACTGGGGCGCGTTCAAGAAATACGCCCTCGTCGCGAGCGCGCTGATCGGCAGCTACAAGGCGCCCGACATCTGGCTCAAGAACCGGATCACCAAGCGCAGCCACGCCATCCGCAAGGGCCTGCCCGACGCGCTCGACCTGCTGGTCATCTGCGCCGAGGCCGGCCTCACCGTGGACGCCGCCTTCAACCGCGTCGCCCGCGAGCTCGGCAAGGCCTATCCCGAGCTCGGCGACGAATTCGCTTTGACCTCGATCGAGCTGGGCTTCCTCACCGACCGGCGCATGGCCTTCGAGAACCTCGCCAACCGGATCGACCTCGATTCGATCCGCGGCGTCGTCACGACCATGATCCAGACCGAGAAATACGGCACGCCGCTCGCCAGCGCGCTGCGCGTGCTGTCGGCCGAGTTCCGCAACGAGCGGATGATGCGCGCCGAAGAGAAAGCGGCGCGGCTGCCGGCGATCATGACCGTGCCGCTGATCCTGTTCATCCTGCCGGTGCTGTTCATCGTCATCCTCGGCCCGGCCGCCTGCGACATCAAGGACGCGCTCATCCATTAAGCACGGGTCCGGAACAATCGGGCCGCCTCGCGACTTGTCCCCGCGCAAGCGCGAGGAGGTCCCATGCCCGAATTCAACGCCAACGAATGGCTGATCCTCGCCCTCGTCTTCGTGCTGGGCCTGATCCTCGGCATGGCGGCGATGGCGGGCGGCAAGTGGAAGCAACGCTACCGCGAGGAAGTGAGGAAGCGCGAGGCCGCCGAGGCCGAGCGCGGCCGGATGGAATCGCAGCTCAAGCACGCCGAAGCGCGGAGCATCGCGGCGACTGCGCGCGATCCGGCGCCGGTCCACGACACCAGGCGCGACACGCCGATCGCCTGAGCGGGACCGTCGTCCCGGCCCTTCGACTGCCTGCCAAGGCAGGCGCTCAGGGTAAACTTCAGCCGGAGGCTGAAGGCCGGGACCTCGGGGGGAGTTCGCGCGGCAGCCGTGCAGGGCCGCCTTGCATTCACGTCGGTGCGTTCTTGTCCTGAGATCCCGGCCTTCGCCGGGATGACGGACCGGCACCGTTCAAAAATCCGGTCTCAGCCCTCTCCCCTCAGCGCGGCCTGGGCGGCGGCGAGGCGGGCGATGGGGACGCGGTAGGGGGAGGCGGAGACGTAATCGAGGCCGGTCGAATGGCAGAAGGCGATCGAGGCGGGATCGCCGCCATGCTCGCCGCATATGCCGAGCTTGAGGCCCGGCTTGGCGCCCCTGCCCCGCTCCGCCGCCAGCGACACCAGCTCGCCGACGCCCTCGATGTCGAGGCTGACGAACGGATCGCGGGCGTAGATGCCCTGCTCGACATAGGCGGTGAGGAAGCGCGCGGCGTCGTCGCGGCTGACGCCGAGGGTCGTCTGGGTGAGATCGTTGGTGCCGAAGCTGAAGAACTCGGCTTCTTCCGCAATGTCGGCGGCGCGCAGCGCCGCGCGGGGCAGCTCGATCATCGTCCCGACGAGGTAGTCGACGCTCCGGCCCTTCTCGGCGAAGACGGCGGCCGCGGTGCGGTCGATCAGGGCGCGGATGATGCGCAGCTCCGCGCTCGTCGCGACGAGAGGCACCATCACTTCCGGGACCGGCGCTTCCCCGCTCTCCTCCGCCACCGCGACCGCGGCCTCGAAGATGGCGCGCGCCTGCATCTCGTAGATTTCGGGGAAGGTGATGCCGAGCCGGCAGCCGCGATGGCCGAGCATCGGATTGAACTCGTGGAGGTCGTCGGCGCGGCGCCTCAGGACGTCGACGCTGGTCCCCGCAATGTCGGCGACCGTCGCGAATTCGGCCTCGTTCTGCGGCATGAATTCGTGCAGCGGCGGATCGAGCAGGCGGATGGTCACCGGCAAAGGTGCCATGATCCGGAAAATCTCCTCGAAGTCGCTGCGCTGCTCGGGGAGCAGCCGCGCGAGCGCCGCACGGCGGCCTTTCTCGTCCTGGGCGAGGATCATCTGGCGCACCGCCGTGATCCGCGCCGCGTCGAAGAACATGTGCTCGGTGCGGCAGAGGCCGATCCCCTCCGCCCCGAAGCGGCGCGCGGTGCGGCAGTCGTTGGGAGTCTCGGCGTTGGTGCGGACGCGCAGCCGCCGGGCGCGGTCGGCCCAGACCATGAGCGTGCCGAAGTCGCCGACCAGCTCGGGCTGCACCGTCGCCACGGCGCCGAGCATGACCTCGCCGGTCGAGCCGTCGATGGTGATCGTGTCCCCCTCGGCCACCGCGACCTCGCCGATCCGCATCCGCTTCGCCTGGTAGTCGATCTGGAGCGCGCCGGCGCCGGAGACGCAGGGCCGGCCCATGCCGCGGGCGACGACGGCGGCGTGGCTGGTCATGCCGCCGCGGGCGGTGAGGATTCCCTTCGCCGCGTGCATTCCGTGAATGTCCTCGGGGCTGGTCTCGATCCGGACCAGGATGACCTTTTCGCCCAAGGCGGCGAAGCGCTCGGCCGTGTCGGCGTCGAACACCGCCTGGCCGCAGGCGGCGCCGGGCGAGGCGGGCAGGCCCTTGGCGACGACGTCTCGCGGCGCGTCCGGGTCGAGGGTCGGGTGGAGCAGCTGGTCGAGCGCCGAAGGGTCGATGCGGAGAACCGCCTCCTCCTCGGTGATCAGCCCCTCCGCCGCCATCTCGACCGCGATGCGGAGCGCCGCCTTGGCGGTGCGCTTGCCCGAGCGGGTCTGGAGCATGAACAAAGTGCCGCGCTCGACCGTGAACTCGATGTCCTGCATGTCGCGATAGTGGCGCTCGAGCAGGTCGAAGACGCGCGCCAGCTGCGCGAACGCCTCCGGCATCGATTCTTCCATCGACGGCGCTTTCGCCCCGGCGAGCTCGCGGGCGCGGAGCGTCAGATATTGCGGGGTGCGGATGCCGGCGACGACGTCCTCGCCCTGGGCGTTGACCAGATATTCGCCGTAATGGCAGCGCTCGCCGGTCGACGGATTGCGGGTGAAGGCGACGCCGGTGGCGCTGGTCTCGCCCATGTTGCCGAACACCATCGCCTGGACGTTGACCGCCGTCCCCCAGTCGCCGGGAATGTCGTTGAGGCGGCGGTAGACCTTGGCGCGCTCCGACTGCCAGGAGCCGAACACGGCCCCGATCGCGCCCCAGAGCTGCTCGTGCACGTCCTGCGGGAAGGGCCGGCCCCAAAGCTCGTCGACCAGCGCCTTGTAGGCGCCGACCAGGCGCCGCCAGTCCGCGGCCTCGAGCTCGGTGTCGAGATGGACGCCCTTGTCCTCCTTTGCGATCTCGAGCGCTTCCTCGAAGCGGCCGTGATCGAGGCCCAGGACGACGTCGGCGTACATCTGGATGAAGCGGCGGTAGCTGTCCCAGGCGAAGCGCGCGTCGCCCGAGACGGCGGCGAGCCCTTCCACCGTCTCGTCGTTCAGCCCGAGGTTGAGGACGGTGTCCATCATGCCCGGCATCGACACCCGCGCCCCCGAGCGGACCGAGACGAGCAAAGGGTCGGCGGCGTCGCCGAAGCTCTTGCCGGTGATGCCCTCGATATGGCGCAGCCCCTCGGCGACCTCGGCGCGAAGGCTGTCGGGGAAGCGCTCCCCTTGCGCGTAATAAAGCGCGCACATCTCGGTCGAGATGGTGAAGCCGGGCGGCACCGGCAGGCCGATCGAGGCCATCTCGGCGAGGTTCGCGCCCTTGCCGCCGAGCAGCTCGCGCCAATTCGGTCCGTCCCCCGGACGGCCCTCGGTCGGCGCGATGCCCGCCGCGCCGTCGGTGACGCCGCCGCCGAAGCGATAGACGAAGCGGGTCACCGCAGCGCCTCGCGCCGCGGAAGTTGACGAGTTGGACGAACTGGACGCGATGCACGCCCCCGCGCGGCGGCAAACTGGACGAACTGGACGCGATCGCCGCGCGCTTCCCGTCTCATCCCTCGATCCTCGAGAAATCGGCGACTCGGTGCACCGCGTCGCGCATGCGGACGAGGAGATCGAGCCGCGCGGCGCGCTTCGCCGGATCGGGATCGTTGACCGTGACCTTTTCAAAGAACGCATCGACCGGCGCGCGGAGGCTGGCGAGAGCCGCCATCGCGCCTTCGAAATCCTCCGCCTCGACCGCGGCGCGGGCGCGCGGCTCGGCCGAATCGAGGGCGGCGATCAGGGCATTTTCCTCACCGGATATATCATTGGCAAGGGGTTCGTTCTCTTCGCGTTCCGCTTGTCCCGGTGCAGCACCCGTCATCCCGGCGGAGGCCGGGATCTCAGGGAGATCATTCTCGGAAGTCGTGCCACGCTGCCCTCCAGCGGCGCCGCGCTCTTCACCCCCCGAGATCCCGGCCTGCGCCGGGATGACGGGCTGGGCCCACCCCTCCTTCTTGAGGATGTTGGCCGCGCGCTTGTAGCCGGCGAGGAGGTCCGCGCCTTCGGGCGTCGCGACGAAGGCCTGGAGCGCGCGGACGCGGGCGAGCAGGCGGACGAGATCGTCCTCCCCGCCGAGGGCAAACACGGCGTCGATAAGGTCGTGGCGGACCCCGGCCTCGCGCTGCTGGACCTTGAGGCGATCGGCGAAGAAAGCTGCTAGCCCTCTTTCGGTGTGACCAAAAAAAACCCTCTCAAACTTGCTGAGGTCATCCCCGACGGCATGCAGGAGCACCTTCTCCAGTCGAACCCTTAGATTGCTCTGAACCAAGATCGAAATGACAGCCAATGCAGCCCGCCGCAGTGCGAAGGGATCTTTTGAACCAGTAGGGGCTTCGTCGATTAGGAAGAACTGACAAAGACTATCCAGCTTGTCCGCCAGGCTAACCGCAACCGCTACCGGCGCCGTGGGCACCTCATCCCCCTGCCCGACCGGCTTGTAATGGTCGCGTATGGCGTCGGCGATTTCGTCGGGTTCGCCCTGGGCGCGGGCGAGGTGGCCGCCGATGACGCCCTGCAGCTCGGGGAACTCGCCGACCATCTGGGTGACGAGGTCCGCCTTCGAGAGGCGGGCGGCGCGCTCGGCGAGGGCGGCCAGGTCGAGTTCCTCCCCGAGCTCCGCTCGGGGAGGGGGACCGCCGAAGGCGGTGGAGGGGCTGAGCGCGAAGCGCGAAGTCTGCCCCTTCGCTTCGCTGCGGGCCCCTCCACCAGCCTGCGGCTGGTCCCCCTCCCCCAGCAAGCTGGGGGAGGATCTCACAATCCCCTCCTCGACCAGCCAGCGGGCCAGCTTCGCGACGCGCTCGACCTTGTCGGCGACGGTGCCGAGCTTTTCGTGGAACACGATCTGCGACAGCTTCTCCGTCTGCTCCTCCAGCGGCACCTTCAGATCCTGCTCCCAGAAGAAGCGGGCGTCCGAGAGGCGGGCGGAGAGGACGCGCTCGTTGCCGGCGACGATCGCCGCGCCGCCGTCCGAAGCCTCCGCGTTGGCGACACAGACGAAGTTTGGGGCAAGGCGCCCGTCCGCACTACCGGCGGCTGCGCCGCCGGCCCCTCCACCAGCCTCCGGCTGGTCCCCCTCCCCGTGCCGGGGAGGAACAAGCGCGAAATATTTCTGGTTGGTGCGCATGGTGAGCTGGATCACCTCGCGCGGGACGTCGAGGAAGGCGGGGTCGAAGCGGCCGAGCAAAGGCACCGGCCATTCGGTGAGGCCGGCATTCTCCACGAGAAGTCCTTCGTCCTCGACCAGGGTCAGGCCGGCCCTTTCCGCCGCGGCCGCCGCCCCTTCGGCGACGATCCGGCGGCGCTCGGCCGGATCGAGGACGACGTGGCAGGCGCGCAGCTTCTCGACATAATCGGCGGCGCTGCCGATCGTGATCACGCCCGGATGGTGGAAGCGGTGGCCGACCGTGGCGGCGCCCGAGCGGATTCCGGCGATCTCGAACTCGACGATCTCCTCGCCGAACAAGGCGACGATCCCCTGCAACGGGCGGACCCAGCGCAGGCTCTCTGTCGACGCAGAGGCTTCGCCCCAGCGCATCGACTTGGGCCAGGGGAAGGCGCGGACGATGACGGGGACGGCCTCGGCGAGGACGGAAGCCGTGGCGCGGCCGGGCCTGTCGACGACCGCGAACAGGATTCCGTCGCGCTCCTCGAGCTGGTCGCGGGCGACGCCCGTCTTGCGCAGGAAGCCCTCCAGCGCCTGCGGCGGCGCCGACGTCCGCGGCCCTTTCGTCTCCTCGCGGACCGGCGCGGTCTCGCCGGGAAGGCCCCGGGCGATCAGGGCAAGCCGGCGCGGCGTCGCATAGGTCTCGATCGCCCCGGCGGCGAGCCCGGCCTTCTGAAGCTCCGTCTCAAGCAGCGCGGCCAAGTCCTTGCAAGCCTTCGCCTGCATCCGGGCCGGGATTTCCTCGGAGAGGAGTTCGAGGAGGAAATCGGGCATTCTAGTCGCTTGCTCCCGAGCAGTTGACGAAGGCCGCTTCTGGCTCACGCGAAGACGCGAAGATGCAGAGAGTCCGAGGCGGTTCGGCGCGCAGCGCCTTCAAGTCCGGCCCCGCGTAAGCCATCGGGGCGGCTTCGCCGCCAGAGCATCTTAGCGTCTTTGCGTCTTTGCGTGGGCCAATCCTCATCCGGCCCATCCGTTCTTTTCCATCCAGGCCCGGCAGGCGCCTTTGGCGAGGTCGCGGACGCGGCCGATATAGGCCTGGCGCTCGGCGACCGCGATGACGCCGCGGGCCTGGAGGGTGTTGAAGATGTGGCTGGCCTTGATCGCCTGGTCGTAGGCGGGAAGCGGCAGCTCCGCCTCGATGCAGCGTGCGCTCTCCTCGGCCGCGTCCCTGAACCAGCGGAACAGCGTCTCGGTGTTGGCGACCTCGAAATTATAGGCGCTGAACTGGCGCTCGTTCTCGAGAAAGACCTGCCCGTAGGTCACGCCCTCGTCGTTGAAGGCGAGGTCGTAGACGCTGTCGACCCCCTGAATGTACATTGCGAGCCGCTCGAGACCGTAGGTCAGCTCGCCGGAGACGGGCTTGCAATCGTAGCCGCCGACCTGCTGGAAATAGGTGAACTGGGTGACCTCCATGCCGTCGCACCAGACCTCCCAGCCGAGGCCCCAGGCGCCGAGCGTCGGGCTCTCCCAATCGTCCTCGACGAAGCGGATGTCGTGGCGGGCGAAGTCGATGCCGATCGCCGCGAGGCTGCCGAGATAGAGCGACTGGAGATCGGGGGGGCTGGGCTTCAGCACCACCTGATACTGGTAGTAATGCTGCAGCCGGTTCGGATTCTCGCCGTAGCGCCCGTCGGTCGGGCGGCGGCAGGGCTGGACGTAGGCGGCCTTCCAGGGGTCCGGCCCGAGCGAGCGCAAGGCGGTCGCGGGGTGGAAGGTCCCGGCGCCCATCTCGAGGTCGTAGGGCTGGAGGATCAGGCAACCCTGGCGGCTCCAATAATCGTGGAGGGTCAGGATGAGATTCTGGAAGCTCGGCGGCTGGTCGGCCAAGGAAACGCTCTCGTGAGGGGACGACAAAAGGCCGTTCGCTTTGGCCGATGGCTGGGTTAGGGTCAAGGAAGTGGAGGAGCCTGGGATGCGCCCGATCGCGACTGCGGGGAAGATGTGGAGGGCGCTGGCCGGCGCGCTGGCCGCGGCCTTGCTCCTCGTCCAGGCGCCGGTCCGGGCCGAGGCGCCCGCCCCGCAGACGGCGGCCGCCGCCGCGCCGCGGCCGGCGATCTGGCTGCTCGAGGATGCCGACACCCGCATCTATCTGTTCGGCACCACCCACATCTTCGAGCGCGGCCTCAACTGGCGTTCGCCCCGGCTCGACGCCGTCATCCGCGAGGCGGACGAGCTGGTGATGGAGACGGCCGACGAGGAGGAGCTCGACGACGACCTCTTTTCCCAGTGGCTGTTCATGCCCAAAGCGGTGCCGATCCTGTCGCGCGTCTCCGCGGACCGGCGCGAGCCGCTCGCCCGGCTGATCGCGGCGAGCGGGGTTCCGGTGGAGGCGTGGGACATGATGCACAGCTGGGCGGCGGGAATGCTGCTGATGGGCCTCCAGCTTGGCGGCGGCGAGGACCCGCGCGAGCTGAGCGGCGCCGAGATCGAGCTCACCGCCGCCTTCCGCGCCGCCGGCAAGCCGATCTCCGCGGTCGAGACCACCGAGCAGCAGATCGGCTTCTTCCGCAGCCTGTCGCGCCCGGCGCAGCGCGCATTCCTCGATTCGATCGTCGACGCCGCGGCCGCGCAGGTCGACGCCGCGGCGGCCGCCGCCGCGGCCGGGACCGCTCCGGCCGGCGACGAGGACTGGCTGCGCGGCAATGTGGAGGGGCTGGCGCGGGAGACCGAGGCCTTCCCGCCCGAGCTTTACGAAGTGCTGCTGAGCCGCCGGAACCGCGCCTGGACGGACTGGCTGGCGCAGCGCCTCGAGCGGCCGGGGACGGTGCTGTTCGCGGTTGGCGCTGCCCATCTGGCGGGCCGGGATTCGGTCCAGACCCTGCTCGCCGCGCGCGGCCTCAATGCGCGGCGGATCGATTGACGCACATATTCAAGATGAGGGACTAACATGCTGAAAAGTTTCGGGAAAGGCTTTGCGCGGGTTACCGCTTTGCTCGCCGGCTTCGCGCTCGCCGCCTGCGCCACCCAGACGGCGCGGGCGCCGGCGGCCGGCGAGGCGCGGCCGGCGCTCTGGACCCTGTCCGACGCCGACACCACCATCTATCTGTTCGGAACCATCCACGCTCTCCCGGAAGGGACGGAATGGCGCACCCCGGCGCTCGACCGGGCGCTGGCGGCCTCGGAGGAGCTGGTCACCGAGATCCGCCTCGCGGACGAGATGGCGGCGGCCGGCGCCTTCGCGCGGCTCGGCCTGACGACCGGGCTCCCACCGGCGCTGGAGCGGGTCCCCGAGGGCAAGCGCGCGCTGATGCGCGAGGCGCTGGCCGGGATCGGCCTGCCCCTGGCGGCGGCGGACAGGATGAAGAGCTGGGCGCTGGCGGTGACGCTCGCCCAGGTGCTGTTCCAGCGGGCGGGGATCGACCCCCAGCTCGGCGTCGAGCGCCGGCTGACCGCGGACTTCACGGCGCGCGGCCGCACGATGTCGGGGCTGGAGACGATCGAGGCGCAGCTCGGCTTCCTCGACAGCCTCCCGGAAGCGGACCAGCGCGTCTTCCTCGAAGGCGTGCTCGAGAGTCCCGAGGAAGTCCGCCGGCAGTTCGACGCGATGGTCGCCGCCTGGCGGGCCGGCGACACGAGGGCGATCGCCCGCACCTTCAACGACGAGGAGACGCTGACGCCGGCCCTGCGGGAGATCCTGCTCGTCCGCCGCAACGCGCGCTGGGCCGAGTGGCTGCAGAACCGGCTTGCGCGGCCGGGCACGATCTTCGTCGCGGTCGGTGCCGGCCATCTGGCGGGGGACGATTCGGTCCAGAACATGCTCCGCCGACGCGGCCTCGCGACCCGGCGGGTCCAGTAAAGGTCTCAGAGCCAGGAGCGGAGCAGCTCGCGGGTCTTTCGCACCGCCTCTCCGGAGAGGTAGAGATGGGCGCGCGCGTCGTCGGCGGCGTCGCCGATCCGCACCAGCAGGCCCTGCTTCTCCAGCGCCTTGACCCAGCGCCGCGCGGCGGCGGGCGGAACCGCGGCCGCCGCATACAGGGAAGCCGGGGAGAGGTGTCGGCCCTCCTCCTGGCCCGCGAACAGGGTAAGCAGGATCTCCCACGCGACGTCGCGGAAGAGATCGGCCCCGAGAGCGGCGTCGCGCGCCCGCTGGGCGGCAAGGAGCCGGCGGGCGAGCGCGGCTTCGGGGGAGCCCCCGCGGGCGCGCCCCGCCTCGCCGGCCGGAAGCGGAATGAGATCGCCGCCCATCAGACGATCCTCGGCTTGCGGTGCTGGAAATAGTAATCGATCGCCTCGACCTGATCGGGGCGGAAATTGTCGACGGCGCCGAAATGCTCGGGAATCTCGTCCCCCAGCAGCACGGTCGGCGACTGGCCCTCGAAATTGTTGAGGTTGGGCGGGACCTGGCGGTAGCCGACCAGGTCAGCCAGCGCCGGCGCAAAGCGCCGGGCGACGTGCGGCGGATAGGACAGCATCTGGTTCTCGTAGGAGCGCAGCCAGCTGAGGCTGTAGCCGACGACCAGGGCCCGGCGGATCTCATCGCTCTCGTTGGCGCCCTGGCCGTGGAGGGTCGAGCCGAGGAAGACCAGGCAGGAGCCGGGCTCCATCTCCGCGGCGATCGTGTCGACGTCCGCGATATATTTGTCCTTCTCCTCCTTGTGGCTGTAGCCCCAGACCATGGTCGCGCCGTTGCCGCGGGTGAAGCGGGTCAGCGGCCAGATCACGTTGACCATATATTCCATCTCGCCCTTGGGCCCCGGCCACATGTCCTGGTCGCGGTGGGGGAGCTGCTGCGGCGCGCCCGGATGGACGGCGATCGCCTGGGTGAGGTTGAGCTGGATGCTCTCGCACCACGGCGCCAGCGCCCGCTCGGCGATGCCGAGCACGAGCGGGTCCTGGACCAGGGCCGCCGAATGGCGCGAGCGGATCAGCGCGCGGCCGAAGCGCACCGTCTTTTCCCCGAAGAAATTGCCGCGGCTCGCCGGCGTGTTCGCGAACGGCTCCCTGAAATCCTCGTCGAGCGCGGCGACGATGCGCGGATCGACCACGTCGCGCAGGATCACATAGCCCTTCTCGAACAGCGCCTCGGTCTCCCGCTCGATCGCCTCCTGCAGCAGATCGTGATGCTTCAGCTGCGTAGCCATGCTCGTTTCTCCCCGCGCCGCTCAGGCGGCGACGCTGTGCTCGATCTCTTCGATGTGAAGGACGTTCGAATTGTATTTGCCCGACACCTGCAGGCGGCGGATCGTGTCCGGCTCGATGTGGATCATCATCGCGCCGATCATCGCGCCGCCGACCCGGCGCGGCATGCCGAGCGGCTCGCAGCGCCAGCCCGCCGACAGCACCCGGCTGAGCCAGCCCATGTCGGCGACGCCGGTGTAGGCGCGGATGCCGGTCAGCAGCGCATATTCGGTCATCGCGCTGGCCAGCAGGTTGCGGTACTGGAGCCGGTCCGGTCCGCGGTGCCGCGGCGACAGGCACATGCGCGAGATCTCGCGGATGTCCGGGCCCGAGGGCACCGCGCCGTCGCACAGGCTGGCGAACAAGGAGCCGAGGATGTGGGGCCGGTCGGTCCTGAGCATCCTCAGCGAGGCGAGATGGTCGAGCCGGGCGGGATCGGTGACGATCAGATATTCCGCCCAGCTGTCGTCGAACTGGTCGCGCTCCTGCCCGTCCTCCTGGCGGAGGTCCCATTTCAGGAGATCGACGAAGATCGCCTTGCGGTCCTCAAACATCCGCCTGAGCAGGCGGCCGTGCAGCAGCTTGTTCTCTGCGGTGACGAGCTCGACCACGACCTTTTTCTCCTCTGACGTCCCGGTTCCGGGTGTCGCGTCAGAGGGCCGCGCGCGGTACCCTCCTTTGGGAGGGGGGTCGGAGTTCCTCCCCATCGCAGATGGGGAGGGGGACCATGCGGAGCATGGTGGTGGGGTGGAAGGCGCAGGCCGCGGATGAAGCGCTTCGGACCCGCGGTCCTGCGCCCCTTACCCCTCCACCAGGTTTCACCTGGTCCCCCTCCCCATGCGTTCCGCACGGGGAGGAACTAGTTGAAGATGTCCTTGAAGGTCACGTCGCCCTGGTAAAGGGCGGCGACGACCAGCTCGGTGCGGCGGCTGACCCGGCAACGCCGGCGCGCCTCGTTGAGATGCTCGGTGACGGTCTGCTCCTGGATGCCGAGGATGCGGGCGATCTCCCAGTCGGTCTTGCCGCGCGCGATCAGGACGATGCATTCGAGCTGCCGCGGCGTCATCGGCTCGCGGGCCCAGCCGCGCACGACATCCTCGCCGGCGAGCTGGATGCGCCGCGCCGCCTCGTAGGCGAAGGCGCCGATCAGCTGCGCCATCGGCAGGTTCGCTTCCGGCAGCGCGACGCCGTTATGGACGACGAAGGTGCAGGTGCCGTTGGTCTCGCCGGGGATGTGCGAGGGCACGCAAAAGCCGTCGGTGATCCCCTCGCGCCGCCCGGCGTCGAGCACCCGGCGGCGGCGCTCGGTGATCTCGATCAGGCGGGGAATCTCGTCGAAGCGGAAGCCGATCGAGGTGCGGTAGCTGGCGAGATGGACCGGGTCGTCCGAGCTCATCCTCTTCTCGAAGAACTCGTCGATCCAGTTGCGCGAGAAATTGGAGATGGCCAGCAGGTTCTTCTTCTTCCAGTTGAACTGCTTGACGTGCTGGAAGAGGGCGTAGGCGCTGAACCCCATGTCGCGGGTGATCGGCTCCATGACGCCGCGCAGGTCGTCCGCGCCGCGGCAGGTGCGCGACTGGCTGATGAATTCGTTGACGTCGTTGAGGCGCGACACTCGCTCTTCCCTCGGTAGAAGGCCGCCCATCGTCTGCGTCACCCCGGCGCCGCGATCGGACGCCCCCGTACACGGCCGAAGGAGAATCAGGCCAATGGAGGAGCGAAGTCAAGCGAGCCGTCCCGATTCCGTCCATTCCCCAGAACCTTGCCTTCGCCCCTGCCCTCGGCTAAGGGCGCCGCTTCCCCGCTCATGGTCATCCCTGGAGGCGCGAGCGCGGGCGATTCGATAATCCAGTTTTGAAAGGCATGACATGAGCGAACAGCTTACGCTGTCGGCCGAGACGCGCGAGCGGGCGGGCAAGGGAGCCTCCCGCGCAATGCGTCGCGAAGGCCGCGTCCCCGCCGTCGTCTACGGCAACAAGGAAGAGCCCCTCGCCATCCACCTCGAGGAGAAGGCGCTGATCAAGGCGATGTCCGGCGGCCACTTCATGAATTCGGTGGTGATGATCGACCATCCCGGCGGGCAGGCCCGCACCCTTCCCAAGGACGTCCAGTTCCACCCGGTCACCGACCGGCCGCTGCATGTCGATTTCCTGCGCATCTCCGAGCATTCGAAGGTGACCGTGCACGTCCCGATCCGCTTCACCGGCGAGGAGCAGTCGCGCGGCATCAAGCGCGGCGGCGTGCTCAACGCGGTCCGCCACGAGCTCGAGCTGGTCTGCGACGCTGCCGAGATCCCGGACGAGATCGAGATCAGCCTCGCCGGCATGGACATCGGCGATTCGCTGCACATCTCCGCCGTCACCCTGCCCGAAGGGGTCCAGCCGTCGATCACCGACCGCGACTTCACGATCGCGACCATCGTCCCGTCGTCCGGCGCGGTGATGGAGGCGCAGGACGCCGCGGCCGAGGCCGAGGCGGAAGCCGAGGCGGCCGACGAGGTGCCCGCGACCGACGCCACGCCCGGCGACGAAGCCGAGGACAGCCCCGCGCAGTCCGGCGACTGATGAGTTTCTGGCGCTGGCTCGGCAGCTTCTTCGGCCCGCGTGCCGTCGAGGTGCCGGGCCAGCCGCTGGAGGCTCCGGAGGCGGACGAGCGCAGCTGGGAGGGTTTCGAGCCCGTGCAGATCTGGGTCGGCCTCGGCAATCCCGGCGCGCAATATGCGATGCACCGGCACAATGTCGGCTTCATGGCGGTCGACGCGATCGCCGGGGTGCACCGCTTCGATCCGCCCAAGAAGGCGTTCCACGGATGGGCCCAGCAGGGCCGCATCGGGCGGACGCGCATCCTGCTGCTCAAGCCCGCGACCTTCATGAACGACAGCGGCCGGGCGGCGCGGGCGGCGATGGACTTCTTCAAGCTCGAGCCCGGCGACGTCACCGCCTTCCACGACGAGCTCGATCTCGCCCCGTTCAAGGTCAAGGTGAAGCTTGGCGGCGGCACCGCCGGCCATAACGGCCTCCGCTCGACCGAAGCCCATCTCGGCAACGCCTTCCGCCGCGTCCGGATCGGCATCGGCCACCCCGGCCACAAGGACCGGGTGACCCCGCACGTGCTCGGCAATTACGCCAAGGCGGAGCAGGACCGGCTCGCCGACACTCTCGGCGCGATCGCCGCGGAAGCGGAGTGGCTGGCGAAGGGCGACGACGCGAGGTTCATGAACGAAGTGAATCTAAGAATCAGAGAGGACGAAGGATAATGAAGCATACAGAGCGGATCGTGGGAGCTTCGGAATCACTTAACCGGACCATCTCGGAACTAATGGAATATATGGACGATCAAAGCAGTCGTCCAAATGCGGACCTTCGCCAGTTCATGTATGACAAGATTGCAGACCTAGCAGAGTGGTGGGCGAACGAGGGCTTTTATTGGGGCCACGGAACCGCGTGTCAGCATTGGGCCGAAGATGGGGAAGTGCCGGCAACCCTTGTTGTCGATTACGGCAATGCTCGACTAGCGCCGGGTTGCGAACGGGCACTGTCACTTCGATCACGGATCCGGCGCGATACCTGGCGGAGCTGAAGATGTGGACGCCTTGTTCCGCTCGGCCTAGGATCACGGGCAGCCACCCCGGCCATAAGGACCGGGTCACCCCGCACGTGCTCGGCAATTACGCCAGGGGCGAGCAGGACAACCTCGCCGACACGCTCGGCGCCGCCATCGCCGCGGAGGCGGAGTCGCTCGCGACCGGCGGCCACGCCCGCTTCATGGAAGAGGTCGCGCTCCGCCTGCAGGACACTTAGCGACGGCTCGGCTGCGCTTGCTTTGGACGGGGACCCACGCTCACTTGCCGATCAACTATTCGCCCGAGAACCGCACTTCAGTAACCACAGCTGATGCGCGATTTTCGGTGCCATAGAGATCGGCGAAGGACTCTTCGGTTCGGCTGCCGCCGGGCGGGATCGCGTGCACGTAGGTAAATGTGCTGGTGAGAAGCCTTCCGTCGCGGTCGTATGAGGAAAAGTCCACCTTCACGTTATCGATCGCTCGCTGCGTGAGGTTCTGAACCGCCACCCTCCATTTAATTGTGCCGCGTGTTCCGAACTCTCGGTCTGCTTCCCAGCTCCAATCCGAGAGCCTTACGCTGCTTAGGTCGGCTGTCGATGTCCCTCGCGATCCAATCTGGCCGATTTGGGCGCTCGCCGCGAACATCAGCAAGGCGCTGAGGATAATCGCTAGCACCGCAATCCACCTCAGCTTCTCTTTTCGAAACAGTGCAACTACCCCCGCCCCCACGGTTAGCATGACTGGAAGGCTAAGCATTATGATCGGCGTCGTCAGGCAGAGCACAAACAGCACAGCTGCGATTGTCGTGAATAAGGGCGCGTTTTGGCTCTTAGCCGCGGTCTCATCGCCCGCTGAATCCATGGGAAATCCCCCGTTAGGTCGCAAAGTCGCCATACCGTGCTATCGTCGGTAAGCAGCCGGAGCCAACGGATTCTGACGAGGTGGTGCGACGTCCGCATTAGACGAGCATTGAGCTAAGTGTGAAAGGGGATAAGGAGCGCGCATGTTCCTATCGTCGCTCATTGCCATATTGCTCGCCGCCGCTCCGCAGAGCGGCACTGAACGGCGCTGCGGGTGGCTCGACAATCCGACCCCGGCCAATTGGTGGATCACCGACCGCGACGGCGAGTGGCTGATCGCCGCGCAGGGCGGCTATCAGGCGCCGGGCATGGACGATATGCCCGACATGACGACGCGCGGCTGGGTCGAGACTAACGGCCCTTACGGCTATGGCTGCGCCTGCATGGACGTCGCCGTCGATCGCAGCACGCGGCGGATCACGCGGATCGCCCGGGCGATGCCGCTGCCGCTCCGCCAGTGCCGCGCGGACCGCCGCCTGCCGCGGCGCTGACGGACGGTCTCGACGACGATGCGTCGTAGCGCGACGATCCTCTTGCTGGGCGCCCTCTCCCTTGGGGGATGCTCGGCAGACATGTTCGGGACGAGACCGCAGGCTGCCGGCGACGGCCTTGCGCATGTGCCGCGAGTCTTAATCGAGGATCTGGCGTTCCTGATCGGGGCGTGGGAAGGCGAGCGCGCAGAAGGTGGGAGGCTCTACGTGGAGTTCGCGCAGCCGCAGCCGGGGACCATCCTGGTCAGCTACGGCTCGGGGCCCGGGGCCGTGGTCCCGATCTTCCGCATCGAAGAGCGAGATGGTAGGATCATCGCCACCGACGCCTTCCCGCCAGCCGCCTCCTCGAATCTGCGGCTGACCTGGACCGTCAGGCGCTACGCACCGAATCTGGTGGTCTTCAGCGGAGCCAGCCGGATCGGGTGGCACAGGAGGGATGCCGACACGCTGGTGCAGATCGACCGCCGATCCGACGGCCGCCGGTTTCGCCGCGAGGAGACCGTCCTGACGCGCTTCGAGGGACGGCGCAGATCGCCCCCTTCCGCGGCACCGACCCGCCGCCGCCGGTGACCAGCCGCAGCCTCTTCGCGACGCGCTTCTACGAAGGCGATCTCGGCGATCCCTCGCTCGTCGCGGAGCTGGAGGAGGCCTGCCGCGCCCTCGCCCGGGACGACGAGGCGGGGCGGCGCTGGTCGCGGGCGCACAATTATCGCGGCTACACTTCCTACGCGTCGCTGGACGACCTGCCGCGGCGCGACTCGCGCTTCGGCGAGCTGGTGCGCCTCCTCGACCGCCACGTCGCCGCCTTCGCCGTCGAATGTGCCATGGAGCTCGGGAGGCGGCGGCTGAAGCTCGACAGCCTGTGGGCGAACGTCCTGAAGGCGGGAGGCGCGCATTCGGGGCATATCCATCCGCACAGCATCGTCTCGGGCACCGTCTATGTCGCGGTGCCGCCGGGCTCGGGGGCGCTGAAGCTCGAGGATCCGCGCCTGCCGATGATGATGGCGGCGCCGCAGCGGCGCGACGACGCTCCGGAGGAGCTCAGGACGTTCGTCTATGCCGAGCCGGCCCCGGGCAAGGTCTTCCTGTGGGAGAGCTGGCTGCGGCACGAGGTCGTGCCCGGCGCCGGCAAAGGGGATCGGATCAGCATCAGCTTCAACTATCGCTAGGAATGCCGGGATGAGGCTCAACCAGGTCACGGTCGGGACCACCGACTTCCAGGCATCCCTCGACTTCTATCTCAGGCTCGGCCTGACCCTCATCGTCCATTCGGCGCCGCGCTACGCCCGCTTCGAGACGCCGACCGGCGAGACCTTTTCGATCGAGCAGGCCGCGGAAGTCTCCGGAGTGACCACGGTCTATTTCGAGGTGGACGACGTGGACGCCGCGGTCGCGAGGCTCGACCTGCCCCTGCTCGAAGCGCCCGTCGACCGGCCGTGGCGGTGGCGCGAGGCGGTGCTGCTCGATCCCTCCGGCAACCGGATCTGCCTCTACCATGCGGGCGAGAACCGGCGCTTCCCGCCTTGGCGGGTCGGGGGCGGCCCGGGGTAGCGGGTCGCGCGATCCCCCTTTAAGGCCCGCCCGAACATCTTTTCGGAGCTGGGAATGGGTTTTCGTTGCGGGATCGTGGGGCTGCCGAACGTCGGCAAGTCGACCTTGTTCAATGCGCTGACCGAGACAGCGGCGGCGCAGGCGGCCAATTATCCCTTCTGCACGATCGAGCCCAATGTCGGCCGCGTCGCGGTGCCGGACCCGCGGCTGGACGAGATCGCGCGCATCGCCAAGTCGGCGCAGGAGATCGAGACCCAGCTCGAATTCGTCGACATTGCCGGGCTGGTGCGGGGCGCCTCGAAGGGCGAAGGGCTCGGCAACCAGTTCCTCGGCAACATCCGCGAGGTCGACGCGATCGTCCACGTGCTGAGATGCTTCGAGGGCGGCGACGTGACCCACGTCGAGGGGCGGGTGGACCCGATCGCCGACGCGGAGACGGTCGAGACGGAGCTGATGCTCGCCGACCTCGACGGGCTCGAGAAGCGCGTCCCGAACCTGGTCAAGAAGGCGCAGCAGGGCGACAAGGAGGCGAAGGTGCAGGCGTCGGTGCTCGGCCAGGCGCTGGAGCTGCTGCGCGACTCGAAGCCGGCACGGCTGGTGCAGCCAAGGGACGCCGAGGAGAAGGTCGCGCTCGAACGGGCCCAATTGCTGACCGCCAAGCCGGTCCTCTACGTCTGCAACGTCGACGAGGCCGACGCCGCCGGCGGCAACGCGCACAGCGCGCGGGTGTTCGGAAAGGCCGCCGCGGAGGGGGCCGGCGCGGTCATCGTCTCGGCGGCGATCGAGGCGGAGATCGTCACCATGGCACCCGAGGATCGCGGCGAGTTCCTCCACGATCTCGGCCTCGAGGAAGCGGGCCTCAGCCGCGTCATCCGCGCCGGCTACGACCTCCTCCACCTCATCACCTTCTTCACCGCCGGCCCCAAGGAAGCGCGCGCCTGGACGGTCGAGAAAGGCGCGAAGGCGCCGCGGGCCGCCGGCGTCATCCACAGCGATTTCGAGCGCGGCTTCATCCGCGCCGAGACCATCGCTTTCGAGGATTTCGTCCGCTGCGGCGGGGAGGCCGGCGCGAAGGAGGCCGGCAAGATGCGCTCGGAAGGCAAGGACTACGAAGTGCAGGACGGCGACGTGATGCTGTTCCGCTTCAACGTGTGACCGCCGCGGGCGCCGCCGCAGGACCGTCGAGCAAAGCGAGCACCCGGCTCCAGCCGTAGCGGCGGGCGATTTCGGGCAAAGTGCGGCCGTCCATGTCGCGCAGCGTGCGGTCGGCGCCGGCCTCGAGCGCGATCAGCGCCACCTCCTCGTCGCGGGTGAGGTAGAGGAGAGGGTGGCCGCCAACGGCGCCGGCATTCACGTCGGCGCCGGCGGCGAGCAGCAGGCGGACGATCTCGGCGCCGTCGTCATAGGCCTGCTGGAGCGCCGTCCAGCCGATGCCGTCGCGGGCGTGGACGTCGACGCCGCGCGCGAGCAGCAGGCGGACCAGCGCCGGCTCGTCGGCGTCCGGCGCCAGCTCCCAGGGCTCGTCGAGCGCGCGGTGAAGGACGGTGCCCGCTCCGAAGTTTGTGGCACCGATGCGAGCGCCGCCTGCGAGCAGCCGCTCGACGATGCGCAGACTGTGGACGTAAGCGGCGGCGAGCAGGTGCTCGTCGCGCTCCTGCTCTGCCATCGCCCGGATCGCGGCGTCGCTGGCGAGGCGGTCGAAGACCGCCGGGCGGCCATGCAGGATGGCCGCGGCCAGGGCCGCCTCGCGCACCGAGGATTCCCAGCAGCCGTGGCAGGCGGGCGGAGGTGCCTCAAGCGGCGCACCGCGATCGATCAGGCCGAGCGCGACCGAGTCCGGCGCGACGCCGATCGACTCGATCAGAAGATGCCCGGCCTCCTCCGAGCGGAAATCGAAGCCCGAAGCGGCGAGCGCGTCCAGGGTCGATTCGTTGCCGTGGATCCAGCGCGACGTGTCGGCCGCCTCGTCGACCGCGTCCTCGAGCACCCGCACGACGTCCGGCATCGCGACCAGGTGTCCGACATAATCGGTGACCGTCTTCGACCGCCGGCCGACTGCGACGGTCAGCTCGTAGGTCGGGCTGTCGGTCACCGTCGCCTGGTAGTGCGGATCGAGCGACCAGAAATCGGCCGCGCGGAACTGCGCGATCAACCGCTCCACGCGCTCGACCGGGATCGAATATTCGCGGACGCCGTGAAGCAGGGTGTCACTGATGCCGTTGAAGCGGACGCGCCCGTCCCCTCGGATCGTCACCTCATAGGCCGCGCAGACGCCGAAGCAGCCGTGACGGCGCAGCGTGATCGTCGCCTGCTCGCTGCCGAGCTCCGGAAAGTCGACGCGGCGGACGGGCGCGCGCTCGGGCGGGAGGACGCGCAGGTGGACGTATCCACGGACGGGCACGGCGCGGCCGTCGCGGACGAACGGCCTGAAGCGCCATGAGCGGACCTGCGCCAGCGCCTCGGCCTGCCACGGGCGCGGCGGCGGCCCCGGATAGAGGGCGTAGGATTGCGGCACCGGGCCGGCCGCGGCCACCCGCCCGGCTTCGTCGACAATGACTTCGAGCGGGACCTCGGCCGGTTCGTCGCCGGGCGCCGCGACTCGAACATGAGTGAGCCCGGCGATCCGATGCTGCTGGAGCTGATGGCCGGTGACGCGCATCGGCGCCTCCTGCGCGCCGGCCCCGCCCGCGCCGAGAAAAGCCGCGAGCAGCGCGAGCAATGCGAATGGCGCCTTCATCGTCGCTCTCCCCTCCCCGTCTTCCTGCCGGGATGCCGCCCGTGTCAACCGACCTCATTGCGCCGCAGGAGCCGGCGGTTCAGCATCGGCGGCGATGACGCCGCTCTGGATCTGTCCGGCCTGCGCCCGGAGCTTCGCCAATGCGAACCAGAGCCATGCCTGCGGGCGATACGAGCTGGAGCCGCACTTCGAGGGAAAGCCGGCCGAAATCCGTGCGCTGTTCGACGCCTTCGTCGCGCTGCTGGAGACGATCGGGCCGTTCGAGACGCTGCCCCAGAAGACGCGGATCGCCTTTCACGTGCGGATGAGCTTCGCCCAGCTGACTCCGAAACGGCGCTGGATCGACGGCCATTTCGTGCTCGCCGCGCCGACGCCGCGGCCGTTCGTGCGGAAGATCGAGACGATCTCGCCGCGCAACCACGTCCATCATTTCCGGCTGGAGCAGGAGGCGGATCTCGACGAGGATTTCGTCGCGCTGCTGCGCGCGGCCTACGCCGTGGGAGAGCAGCGTCACCTCGCGTCATTGCGGACTTGATCCGCAGCCATTCTCCCACGAGAGAGCGGCGAGCGGGCGAGGAGAGAGCGGGTGCAGTATTTCGAGGATCTGGTCGTCGGCGAGGAGAGCTATTTCGGGGCCTACGAGGTCACCCGCGAGGAGGTGATCGAGTTCGCCCGCAAATACGACCCGCAGCCCTTCCACCTCTCGGACGAGGAAGCGGCCAAGACCCATTTCGGACGCCTCGCCGCGAGCGGCTGGCACACCACCGCCATGACCATGGCGGTGATCGCTAGGCGGGTGGTCGACGTCGAGCAGGCCGGGCTCGGCTCGCCCGGCGTGGACGAGCTCAGGTGGCTCAAGCCCGTCTATCCGGGCGACACCCTCCATGTGCATTCGAAGCTCGTCGACAAGACGCCGTCGCGGTCCAAGCCCGAGATCGGCTCGTTCCGCTCGGAATGCACGGTGAGGAACCAGCATGACGAGCCGGTGCTGCGCTTCACCTCGATCGTGCTGATCCGGCGGCGGCCGGGGTGAGCATTCCTCCCCATCGTGTCACGATGGGGGAGGGGGACCGCACGAAGTGCGGTGGAGGGGCCGAGCCCGAAGGGCGAGGTCTGACCCTCCGCTTCGCTCCGGGCCCCTCCACCATGCTGCGCATGGTCCCCCTCCCCGGCACGGGGAGCAACCTGGCGTCAGTTGATGCTGATCACGCCGTCGACGGCGCGCCATTCGGCGGGGCGGATCAGGTGGGCGTGGGCGATGCGGATCGAATGGAGCGTCGCCTCGATCTCGCGGCGCCAATGATCGAGGAAGCGGTGCAGCACCGGGAATTGCGGCGCGACGTCATATTCCTGCCAGACGAACTGCTGCAGAAGGACGGGATGGTCCGGCATGTAATAGCTGACCTCCGCCGTCATGAGGCCGTAGCCCTGCAGCTGGACGAGGAAATCGCGGTCGCTCATGCCCGTACGCCTCCTACTGCGCCGTTCTCGCTCCCAAAAAATCCCGGAATCGCAATCTCGTTCCGGGAAAGTATCTAAACATGATCATGGTTACCGTCAGTTTAACGAAGCTGGAAGACGGTACGCGCGGCCTCGACCTCGCTTCGGATGAAGCGCAGCACCGCCTTGATCCGGGCGAGCTCGGCAAGGTCCTGGTGGACGATCAGCCACAGCGAGCGGGTCAGCCGCACCTCGTCCGGCAGGACCCGGACCAGGCCCGGCTCCTCGGCCGCGAGGAAGGCAGGCAGGACGCAAAGGCCGGCGCCGGCGAGGGTGGCGCGGAGCTGCGCGACGAGGTTCGAGCTTTCCAGCGAGGTCGAGCCCCCGGGCGCCACGTGCTGGAGGAAATCGAGCTCGGGGAAGTGGAGCAGATCGCCGATATAGCTGACGAAGCGATGGCGCTCGAGATCGTCCGCCGAGCGGATCGGCGGGTGCGCGGCGAGGTAGGCGGGCGACGCGTAGAGGGCGAGGTCGTAGTCGATCAGCTTGGAGGCGGTGAGGCGGCCGGCAGGCGGGCGGCTGACCGCGACGACGATGTCGGCGTCGCGCTTCGACAGGCTGAACACCGCGGAGGCGGCGACCAGCTGGACGTTGAGATCGGGATGCCGCGCCTTGAGGCCGGCGATGCGGGGGGCGAGGAAATAGGAGCCGAAGCCTTCGGGCGACCCGATCCGCACGACCCCCGCGACCGAGGCCGCGGTTCCGCCCACCGCGTCGCCGGCGCCGATCGACAGCCGCTCCATCTCCTCGGCGATCGGCAGCAGGCGGCGCCCCTGTTCGGTGAGCCGGTAGCCCGACGGGCTGCGGTCGAAGAGCTTCGCCTTCAGGGCGTGCTCGAGCGCCCCGAGGCGGCGGGAGAGCGTGCTGTGGTCGAGGCCGAGGCGCGCCGCTGCGGCGGTGAGCCGGCCGCTGCGCGAGACGCCGAGGAAGGCCTTGAGGTCGTTCCAATCGAACTCGGCCATGGCTCAGCCTCCCATATGTGAATTTCCGCACAGCCGTCTGGGCAACATGCCGATGGATATCGCAGGCCCTTTATGAGAGAGAAACGCATCCCGTTCAATCGAAAGAGCCCGCGATGTTCGACTCCCGCACGAGCGCGACCGAAATGCTGATCGACGGCGCTGCTGCGCTGCCGCATGCGGATTTCCGCACGCCGGCCGATCCCGAGGCCGGCTGGGCGGCGCGGAACCCCGACCGGGCGATGCTCTTTCTGTTCGTCAGCCCCCGCGACTGCGGCGCCCTCGACGAGCTGATGGCGGTTTGAGGTTGAGCCGCGGGGCGCTATGCACCCCTCGCTCATCCTGAGGAGGGACTGAGCTTGGCGAAGGCCCGTCTCGAAGGACCGTGCATGATCCTTCGAGACGCCCCTTCGACTTCGCTCAGCGGCTCCTCAGGATGAGCGGAGTGGATCAGGACCCCCGCATCATGACCGAAAGCCGCGTCTTCAAGCTTCCCGACAACCTCCCCTCCCCCGCCGACCTCGCGGAAGCCTGGTCGAAGGTGATCGCGGGCGCGCTCAACCTCGCCGCCAGCTCGGCGCAGCGCGCGGCCGACCCCCAAATCCCCCATGCCTACGACCCGGCGGCGTCCGCGCAGGCCTTCGGCGCGTTCGCGGCGTATCTCTGGTCGAACCCCGCAGAGCTCTATCGGGCGCAGCAGAAGGCGGCGGCCGACTGGATGCGGCTCTGGGGCCATGCCGGCGCCCGAGCCGCCGGAGCCGAGCCCGAACCGCTCGCGGCGCCCGCACGCGGCGACCGCCGCTTCAGCGACCCGGCCTGGAACGAGGAACCGGTCTTCGACTATCTGAAGCAGGCCTATCTGCTCACCGCCGAGCGCGCGCTCGAAATGGTCGACAAGGCCGAAGGGCTCGACGAAGCGACCCGGACCAGGCTCGGCTTCTTCACCCGCCAATATCTCGACGCGATCTCGCCGGCCAATTTCGCCTTCACCAATCCCGAAGCGATCCGCCGCGCGATCGACACCGGCTCGATCAGCCTCCTCTCGGGCCTCACCAACCTGCTCGCCGACGCCGCCGAGACCCCCGGGATCGTGCGCCGCCGCACGACCGACGAGTTCGAGCTCGGCGTCAACATCGCCGCGACGCCCGGCGCCGTGGTCCATCAGACCGCGCTGATGCAGCTCATCCAATATGCGCCCGCGACCGAGGAGGTGTGGAAGAAGCCAATCCTCTACGTGCCGCCGCTGGTGAACAAATATTATCTCCTCGACCTGCAGCCCAAATCGAGCCTGATCCGCTGGCTGGTGGAGCAGGGCCACACCGTCTTCGTCGTCTCCTGGGTCAATCCGGGGCCGGAGCTCGCCGACATGGACATGGCGGATTATGTCCGCCTCGGCCCCGTCGCCGCGCTCGACGCCATCGAGCAGGCCACCGGCGAGCGCGCCGTCGACATGTTCGGATTCTGCATGGGCGGGACCCTGGTCGGAATGACGCTCGCTTATCTCGCCGGCAAGCGGGAAGGCGAACGCGTCGCCTCGGCGACGACGATCGGGTCTCTGTTCGACTTCCGCAACCTCGGCCAATGGTCGACCTTCACCGGTCCCGAGCAGTTGCGCGCGATGGAGCGGCACCTCCTCCACAAGGGTTTCATGGCCGCCCAGGATTTGCAGGCTTTGTTCTCGGCGGTCCGCGCCAACGACCTCATCTGGTCGTCGGTGGTGAACCACTATCTGATGGACAAGGAGGCGCCGCCTTCCGACATCCTCTACTGGTTCGCGGACGGCGCCCATATCCCGCGCGCCTTCCTGATGAACTACGCCCAGCAGGTCCTGCGCGACAACAAGCTCAAGGAGCCGGGCGGGATCGTGCTCGACGGTGTGCCCCTCGATCTCGGGGCGGTGAAGACGCCCTTGCTCGCGATCAGCCTGAAGGACGACCATGTCTCCGCGTGGCAGGCCACCTATGACGGCGCGCGGCTGTTCGGCGGCGACGTGAAGTTCCTGCTCGGCGGCAGCGGCCACAATGCCGGCGTCATCAACCCGCCCTCGGCGAACAAGCACGGCTACTGGACGAGCGACGTCATGCCCGAGACGGCCGAAGCCTGGCTCGAGGGCGCGACGAGACGAGAAGGCAGCTGGTGGCCGCACTGGCAGGGATGGCTGAGCGAGGGCGGCGAGGCTGAAAGGGTTCCGGCGCGGGTCCCCGGCGACGGCAAGCTCGACGTGCTCGAGCCGGCGCCCGGCAGCTACGTCCGCAATCGCGGTTAGCCAAGCCGCCGGTGCGGGGCTAAGAGGGCGCATGAACAAGTCCGCGACCGAGGTGATGCAGGAGATCCTGTTCGCCGCCACGATCGATGCGGTCGTGGCGCTGAAGGCGGCTTCGAAGGGGCTGCCCAACACCCTGCTGCGCGACCTCAACGCGATCCACGCCAACACCACCCACGCCGATCTCCCGCCCGAGCTGCAGGCGGCGATCGCGGCCAGCGTCCGTGGGGCCTTCGCCCGGCTGCTCAAGGAAGGCTATTCGGTCGCACCGGCCGGGGCGCAGGCGCCGCGCGCGCCGCGGCCCCAGGGCGAGCTGGTGCGCCGCGGCGGCAACCGGCCCGAACGGCCGGGCAGCACACCGCGCGGCCCGCGCGGCCCCCGACGGGAGGGTGACGGCCCGCGCGGCCCTCGTCCGCCGGGGCGTGGCGGGGACCGCCCCCGTGGGCCGAAGGGGCCGCGCTGAGCTCATTTCGACTTTCTTCGAAATAAATCTTGACGTCGGCGCTGCCCGCGGTCATTTCGATATCCGTGGAAACGAAAAGCATCTTCGATTCGGCCACGGCCGTCGCCGCGCTGGGGGCGCTCGCGCAGGAGCACCGCCTCGCTCTGTTCAGGCTGCTCGTCGTCGCCGGCGAGGAGGGCATGGCCGCGGGCGCGCTCGCCGAGGCGCTGGGGGTGCCCAATTCGTCGCTCTCCTTCCACCTCGGCCAGCTGAGCCGCGCCGGGCTGATCCGGCAGGAGCGGCGGCACCGCTCGCTCATCTACCGCGCCGACTTCGCGACGATGAATAAGCTGGTCGGCTATCTGATGGAGAATTGCTGCGCCGGCGCCGGCTGCGCCGTCCGGCCACAGGAAGAAAGGAAGACCGAATGAAGCGCCTGCACGTCCATGTCGGCGTCGAGGACCTCGACCGCTCGATCGGCTTCTATTCGACCCTGTTCGGCGCCCCTCCGAGCGTGGCGAAGGACGACTACGCCAAGTGGATGCTCGACGATCCGCGCGTGAACTTCGCGATTTCGAGCGGAAGGCGCGGCGGCACCGGCATCGAGCATCTCGGGATACAGGTTGAAAGCGGCGAGGAGCTGGCCGAGGTCCATGGCCGGCTCAGGAATGCGGGCCGCCCCTTGCTCGAGGAGGGGGAGACGACCTGCTGCTACGCGAGGTCCGAGAAGAGCTGGGTCAGCGACCCCGACGGCGTCGTCTGGGAGGCCTTCCACACGATCGGCGAAGCCACGGTTTACGGCGAGACCCCGGCGCTGGAGAAGCTGGCCGCAGGCGCGGCGGACGCCGCCTGCTGCACGCCGGAGACTCCGCAGGGCGCCTGCTGCGCGCCCAAGCCCGATCTTGCCGCCGGCGCGCCCTGCTGTGGACCGGCCTGAGCCGACCCTCCCCCGCCGCCTCGCCGCGGAGGGCCTCGGCGCATTCTTCCTGTTCGCGACGGTGATCGGCTCGGGGATCATGGCCGAGAATCTGTCGCGCGGGAACGAGGCGGTGGCTCTGCTCGCCAACACCGCCGCGACGGGGGCGATGCTCTACGTGCTGATCGCCATGCTCGGCCCGATCTCCGGCGCGCACATGAATCCGGCGGTAAGCCTGGTGGCGGCGCTGCGCCGCGAGCTCGGCTGGCGGGACGCCGGCCTCTATGCGCTGGTCCAGCTCGGCTTCGGGATCCTCGGCGCCTGGGCCGCGCATCTGATGTATGAGCTGCCCGCGCTGCAGCTGTCGGTGAAGGCGCGCACGGGCCTGGGCCAATGGACGGGCGAAGCGGTCGCCACCTTCGGCCTGGTGATCGTCATCCTCGGCACCGTCCGCCACCGCCCGCAATCGGTGCCGGCGAGCGTCGCCCTCTACATCGTCGCGGCTTATTGGTTCACCTCCTCGACCAGCTTTGCGAACCCGGCGATCACCGTCGCGCGCAGCCTCTCCGACAGCTTCGCCGGCATCGCCCCGGCGGACGTGGCGCCCTTCGTCGCCACGCAGCTCATCGGGGCGCTGGCCGCGGCTGCGGTGGCATGCCTGCTGTTCGCGCCCGCTGCGAGCGGCGCTGACCCGGGGGACCGAACCTGCTAGGGACCTCGGGGGGGTCTCGATCATGATCAGAATGCTATTCGCAGCGGCCGCGCTGCTCGCGACCACCGGTGCGCCCGCGCAGCCGGTGCCGGTCGAATATCCGATCGCCTGGCCGCAGCCCGGCGAGCGCGGGCGGCCGCGGCCGTGCGGACATCATGGCGACGGCTGCCTCGATCCTGCCGTGCAATCGGGTTCGACTCACGAAATCGCCTACGATGCGCGCCGCCGCGACTTCTGGGTCAGCGGGCAGACCTGGGATTCGCTGGTCCGCGTCGAGCCCGGCGGGGCGATGCACTTCCTGGTCATGCCCGCCGGCAGCGGCCCGCACGGCCTCGACTTCGACCGTGCCGGGCGGCTCTGGGTGACGCTCGAATTCCTCGGCCGCGTGCGGATGCTCGATCCGGCGACCGGCCGCACCATCGCCGAGCACGACGTGCGGCTCGACTGCCGGGGCTGCGCCGGGCGGATCAACACCCACCCGCACGGCCTCGCCGTCGGCCCCGACGGACGCACGATCTGGTTCACGGGCAAGGCGACCGGCACGATCGGGCGGATCCTGCCGGACGGCGGCGTCGTCCATTACCAGCTTCCGACCGTCGGCAGCGTGCCGATCTACATCCGTGCCGGACCGGACGGGAACATGTGGGTGACCGAGCTGCTCGGCAACGCGATCGCGCGGGTGACGGACGCGGGAGTGGTGACGGAATACCGCATCCCGACTCCGAACAGCCGGCCGATCGCGATCGTGCCGGGCCCGGACGGCGCGATGTGGTTCAGCGAGGAAGCGGGCGGCAAGATCGGGCGGATCGACCGCGAGGGCCGGATCACCGAGTTCCCCGTGCCGCGGCCGCAGGCCAACGCGATCCTCGCCGGCCTGGCGTTCGACGGCGAGGGCAATCTGTGGGTGCAGCAATATGCCGATCTCAACAACCCGCAGCCCGGGGCCCCGCCGCGCGACCATCTCGTTCGGATCGACGCCGACGCGCTCGCAGCCGGGCCGGATGCGCTGACGCCGTCCAGCTTCGCTTTCCATCCCGTCCCGACGCGCGGGACGGTGATGCACCGGATCATCTTCGCGGCCGGCGCGATGTGGTTCACCGAAATGCACGCCGACCGCGTCGGCTTCCTGCGCCTGCGCCGCTAGGGTCCGCTCAGGCGCCGCAGCGCCAGCTGCCTTCGACCCGGAGGACGTTGTTCTGGGCGGCGCCGCGGTCGGTGAGGACCAGGCGGGCGGGCCAGGTCGTGGTCTCGTCGACCGTGACTCCCGAATCGGCGAGGCGGCCGATGCTGATCGAGAAGCGCTCGGCGAGGAAATAGCCGCCTGTCGGCCCCATCGCTCCCCTCGCGGCGAGATGGACCGGGACGCCGTTCACCTTGGCGAAGGAGTCGCCCGCGACGGCGACGAACAGCAGCCGTCCGCCCTCCGAGAAGTCGCAGCCAGCACCGCGCCGCAGCTCGCGCTCGACGTCGTCGCGGCGGATCTCGATCAGCGCCGGCGGCGGCGGGCCCGTGTCCGGCGTCGGGGTCTCCTCGGCGATATTCTCGATCGCCTCCGCCAGTTGCTGGTTGTTGAGCTGCGGCTCGTCGGGGCCGCAGCCGGCGAGAGCGAGCGCGAGGGCGGCGGCGACAAGAGCGGTCGTGCGCATCAATAGCCCATCAAAGCGAGGACTTCGCGGCGGCTGCGCTCGTCGCTGCGGAACACACCCATCATCCGGCTGGTCGTCATCATCACGCCGGGCGTGCCGACGCCGCGGGCGGTCATGCAGGCGTGGCTCGCCTCGATCACCACCGCGACGCCGAGCGGCTGGAGGTGCTCGCAGATGCAGTCGGCGACCTGGGCGGTGAGCCGCTCCTGGACCTGCAGCCGGCGGGCGAAGCCGTGGAGGACGCGGGCGAGCTTGGAGATGCCGACGACGCGGTTCGCCGGAAGATAGGCGATCGACGCCTTGCCGATGATCGGCGCGAGATGGTGCTCGCAATGCGACTGGAAGGGTATGTCCTTGAGCAGCACAATCTCGTCATAGCCGCCGACCTCGTCGAAGGTGCGGCTGAGATGGTAGGCCGGATCTTCCTCGTAGCCACGGGCATATTCGCGCCAGGCGCGGGCGACCCGCTTCGGGGTGTCGAGCAGGCCCTCGCGGTCGGGATCGTCGCCGGCCCAGCGGATCAGGGTGCGGACGGCCTCCTGCACCTCCGCGGGCACCGCGACCCTCGGCGCGGGGCGGACGAGGTCGCCGTCCTCGGGATCGAAACGCTTGCTGGTCATGGGTTGCCGCGTGACACCCCCGCCGGAATTTTGCAATCCGGGGCACGATGGCGAGGCAGAGGAGACGCAGGCAGTTCATCGCGCTCGGCGCGGCGGCCGCCCTGCTGACGGCGGCCTTTGCGGCGCTCATCGCGGTGCGCGCGCGCGACGATGCGAGCTGCCGGGTCCTTGCCGGTCCCCGAACCGAGGTGTGGCTGGTGCTCGGTCAGTCGAACGCCGCCAACCATGCGGAAAGGCGGACGCAGGCCGGGCCGAGGGTGGCGGCGTTCGACGGGCGGCGCTGCGACGCCGCGCGCGATCCGCTTCCCGGGGGCACGGGCGCCGGGGGCTCGCTCTGGCCGCCGCTCGCCGAGGCCTGGGTCCGGCGCGGGCACGCAAGCCGCGTGGTCGTCGCGATGGTGGCGGAGGAGTCGACGCCGGTCGCGCAGTGGCAGCCCGGGCGGGCGCTGCACCGCCGCGCCCTGCGGACGATCGAAAAGCTGCGGGAGCGGCGCCTCCCCGTCGATCGCATCCTCTGGATCCAGGGCGAGGCGGACGCGATCGTCGGCACCGGCGAGGCGGATTATGCGCAGGGCCTCGCCTCCGCGCTCGCGCCGCTCCACCAGGCGAGCGGGGCGCCGGTCTGGATCGCCCTCGCCTCGCGCTGCGGCGACGCCGCAAGCTCCGCCGTCCGCGCCGCCCAGACCGCCGCGCCGGTGCGTCACGGCTGGGCTCGCGCCGGCCCGGATCTCGACCGGATCGCCAGCGCGGGACGCTACGAACGCTGTCACTTCAGCAGGCACGGCCAGGCCGGCGCGGTGCGGCTCTGGCTCGACACCCTGGCAGCGGGAACGGCGAATTAACCACGGCGCTTTAGTGCGGCCCGGTGACCCTGGAGAGGCCATCGCCGCCGGCGGACCGGATCGCCGACCTCGACGCCCTGCGCGGCCTCGCCGCGCTGGCGGTGGTGCTGTTCCACTACACCACCCGCTACGGCGAGCTTTACGGCCATGAAGGCGCGCTGCCCTTCGCCGTCCCCTGGGGCCATTTCGGGGTCCAGCTTTTCTTCGGGATCAGCGGCTTCGTCATCTTCATGACCCTCGAGCGCACCCGGACGCTCGCCGACTTCGCCGTGTCGCGCTTCTCGCGGCTCTACCCGGCTTACTGGGCGGCGATGCTGCTCACCGGCGCGACCGTGTTCGTCGCCGGCATGAACGAGCTCGCTTTGTCGCCTTCCGCCTTCGCCGCCAACGCGACGATGCTGCAGAGCTTCGCGAGCCTGCCTTCCGTGGACGGCGTCTACTGGACGCTGTCGGTGGAGCTCGCTTTCTACGTCGCGATGGCGCTGCTCTGGCGGCTGCGCCTGCTCGGCCGAATCGAGCCGCTGCTGCTCTTCTGGATGAGCCTCCACTGGGTCTGGAGGTTCGCGCCGGACCTGCTCGGGATCGAGCCTTCGTGGCTGCTCGGCGCTGTCCTGCTCCAGCAGCATATTCCCTTCTTCGCGATCGGCATCGCCGCCTACCGTCTCCGGGCGGGCGCCGACCGCCGCTGGCCGGCAGCGGTGATCGCGGCGGCGCTGGCGACGGTCGCCGCCTGCGACGGCCTGGTCGAGGTCGAGGTCGCTGCGATCACCGCCGCGACCCTGCTCGCGGTGGCGCTGCTCGGGCTGCCGCCGCTCCGCTTCGCGCCTTTCGTCTGGCTCGGAGCGATCTCCTACAGCCTCTATTTGCTCCACCAATATATCGGCTTCGCCTTGCTCGGCCGGAGCGAGGCCGCGGGCCTCTCTCCCGGGCCCGCAATCCTGGTGACGCTTGCCGCCATCCTGCTGATCGCGAGCGCCGTGACGCTGACCGTCGAGCGGCCGGCGCTGAACGCGATCCGCCGCCGGTGGCGCGCGCGTCGCGTGCCGGCGCCGCCCGAAGCCCTGATCGCCGCGGAATAAACCTCAGCGAGCGGCGGTCTGCGCGGCCGGCGGGGAGAGGCGCAGCAGGACGTCGTCGACCTGGAGCCCGCCGCGCTCGACGACGAGGTTCTGCAAGTTGCGCTGGAGGCGGTCGACGGTGTGCGCCGAAATCTCGCCCTGGCGCGCGAACTGCCGCCGCAAATGGGTGGCAAGCTCTCCTGCGGTGAGCATCGTGTCGCCGTCGATGTCGGCTTCGCCGGTCAGCGCGCCGGGGAGGAAATGGGCGAGATAGCCGCCCGAGCCGAGCGGCGTCGCGACGTCGCTGGTGAGGTCCTCCTCGGAGCTGAACATCGCCATCACGCCGGGCCGGCTGACCAGCTCCCGAAAGCCCCCGCTGAAGCAACTGTCGATCAGGATCAGCGCCGTGCGCGTGCGGATCCTGGCGAACATCGCCGCAACCTCGCGGTCGGTGAGGGCGGCGTCGCGGAGCTCGATCGTCTCGCTCAACCCGTCGAGCTCGCCCGATCCCGCGGCGGCGGGGATCTGGTCGCCGTGGCCGGAGAAGAAGAAGACGAAAAGATCGTCCGGGCCCGCCAAAGCGGCGATCCGCTCGAAGGCGGCCGCGACCGAGGCGCGGGTTGCCTCGGCATTGGTCAAAATGATGCTCGCGGGATTGAGCATGCCCGCCTTTTCCAGCGCCGCGCCGATCCGGATCGCGTCCTGATCGGTATCGGGCAGATCGTTGGTGCGGCCGCCATAATCGGAGACTCCGACGAGCAGGGCGAACACGCGAGGGCCGCCGCGCACCGCAGCCTGGCGTTCCGTCCCCTGGCTCGGCTCCAGCGCCAGGCGGTACTTGCCGGTCGCGCGGTCGCGATAGGAGCTGACAAGGATCGTATATTCGCCGTCCTCGGCGAGCGCGGTCTCGAGCCGGCTGTCGGTGGAGGCGCGGCCGCGCTGCATGGTGTCGTCGTTGACCAGCTCGTCGCCGTCGGGCCGGCGGAGGACCAGATAGGTGTCGAAGTCGGTCGAACTCAAGGCGAGCGAGATGCGCTGGCCGCGCCGGCCGGTGAAGCGATACCGGTCGACGAACTTGTCGCCCAGCGCCTCGTCCTGCGCCGAGAGGGTGCCGGAGACGCTGCCGCCGAGCGCGATCGCCTCCGCCGGCTCGGGCTCGGAGGCTGCGGCGCCGCGGGGCGCCGGGGCGGCACTGAGCTGGTAGGCGCCCATCGCTCCGGGACGATAGCTGGTGACGGAGACGCGGTAGGCGCCGTCCCGCGGCAGCTCCAGGACGAGCCGGCTGTCGAGGGCGCCGCCCCCGCCGGGATCGTCGTCATTGGCGAGCGTGTAGCCGCCCGGGCCGGTGACCATCAGATAGGGATCGAAATCGGCCGAGCCGAGCCTGAGCTCGATCCGGTCTCCGCGGCGGCCCGAAACGGTATAGCCGTCCTCATACTTGCCCGAGCTGCGCTGCCGGTCGGCCGGCGTGAGCGCGCCGCCGACGCTTGCGCCGACGGCGAGCGGCCGGTCCTGCGGCGCGGCCGGCGGCTGCGCCTGCGCACCGCGTGCGATCGCCAGCAGCCCCGCCGCCACGAGAAGAGAAATCCGCATCGCCGCCATCCCCCAAAAAGCCGCGCCATCGTCCCCGGCGGGAAGCTAGCATGACGTTTGGTTCGTGAAAAAGAACGAAATCGCGGCGGCGGACGCGGCATCGAGAATCCGTGGAATCCGCGGGAGGCGCGGTTCATTCTTCGGACCCTTTCGACACATTGCAGGCCCGCGCGCTTTCCTAGAGAACGCGCCCCATCATGAGCCCGGGGCTCACCTTCGCTGTCATCATCTTCTCGGTAGGAGCACTGCTCTTGCTCGGCTGGCTCTATGCCACCGCCGGAAATGCCCGCTCTATCCCCATGCTGGGCACGTCGATTCTGTTCTTCGTGATGCCGATCATGTTTGCACCGGTCGGACTGTTGTCGTTTGCGCTCGGCATGTGGGCGCTGGTCGCCTTCGAGGAGGGATTAAAAGCTCTCGCGTCGCAGCGGGAGCAGGCCCGGATAAACCGGTTCTGGCTGGTCGCGCTGTTCGGCATCTGGGAACTCACGGTGGACAAGCCCTTCTGGGGCTTCGCTGTCGCCCAGTCCGGCGAAAGTTGGGACCGCCTGGCATTGGTGGGCTGGGTGTATGCCACTTCGCTCCCCGTCCTGATGCATATTGTGACGGCGGCCATCTACGCCTTCGCGTTCCGCGAGAAGCGACTTTGGGCCGCTTTCCTGGCAAGCTGGCTCCTCCATATGACGTTCAACGAAGCCGTGGGTCATTTCGGCGTGTCGCCAGCTGCTGCCCTGATCGAGACCGTCGTCCTGGCAAGCATCCTGGCCTTCCTCCTGCGCAAAGCGAAGCTGTCGACAACGGCGAGTGACTGCTGATGTCGGCGTTCCACCAATGCAGACGCCAGCCTTTCGGTCTTCACGACACTTGTTCCCGAGGCAAGAGTGGAGCCTGTGCGACGCACCGCGGACACGCCGCGGGAATTCCGGGCGTCCGAAGAGGCCCGCAATTCCTCTAATTCATTGGAATAGTTGGCGACCCCGACAGGATTCGAACCTGTGGCCCTCAGATTAGGAATCTGATGCTCTATCCTGCTGAGCTACGGGGCCGCGCCGCCGCCCGAACTAGGGCGCGGGCTGCCCCGGGTCAATTCTCCTCGCCGGGTTCGGGCACCGGGAAGGGCAAGGGCGCGACCGGCACGCCGTCCTCGGCCAGGCTCTCGGCCTCGGCGCGGGTGGCGCGACCGTGGATGGCGCGCGCGTCCGCCTCTCCCAGGTGGATGGCGCGGGCTTCGTCGGCGAAGCGATCGCCGACATGCTCGGAGGAGGCGAGCATCTTCTTCTGCTCGGCGGCGAGGGAGGCGAGCATGCGCTTGACGCTTTCGGCGTCGCCGGAGAAGAGCTCCGGCGTCTGGGCGGACGCCGGGCCGCGGTTGCCCTTGGCGCCCACCGCCGGCGCCATCACCGCCTTCGCGACCTCGCCCGAGCCGCACAAGGGACAGGAGACCAGCCCCCGCGCCTGCTGGTCCTCATAATCGGCCGAGGAGCCGAACCAGCCTTCGAAGACATGGCCCTGCGGCGCGCATTTCAGGTCGAAGATGATCATTGCGCCGGCGCGGCGAACGGCCGCCGGTGGCGGAGCACGGGGAGGCGGGCGCGGACCTCGTCCAGCTGCGCCGGATCGAGATCGGCGAAGCCGATCTCGCGCTCGGCATCGCCCATGTCGAGAAGCACCCTCCCCCACGGATCGACGACAAGCGAATGGCCGTAGGTGCGGCGCCCGTCCTCGTGCCGGCCGCACTGGGCCGCGGCGACGGCGAAGCAGGCGTTTTCGACTGCGCGCGCGCGGATGAGCACCTGCCAGTGCGCCTCGCCGGTCGGGACGGTGAAGGCCGCCGGGATCGAAAGGATCGTCGCGCCGGCATCGCTCAGCGCCGCGAAAAGCCCGGCGAAGCGCAGATCGTAGCAGATCGACAGGCCGAGGCGGCCGAGCGGCGTGTCGGCCACCATTGCACGCTCCCCGGGCGCGTAAGCCGCGGACTCGCGCCAGCTCTCGCCGGTGGCGAGATCGACGTCGAACAGGTGGATCTTCTCGTAGCGCGCGGCGATGCCGCCGCTCGCGTCGATCACGAACCCCCGATTGACGAGGCGATCGCCGTCGCCGCCCAGCAGGGCGAGCGAGCCGAGATGGACCCAGATGCCGGCCTCTCGCGCGGCCTCCCGCACGGCTGCGAGGACCGGGTCCTCCGCCTCCGCGCGGAGATTCGCCGAAGCGCGCGCGCGGTCCTGATCGAGCAGGCCGCTCATCTCCGGCGTGAACAGCATCGCGGCGCCGCCGGCCGCGGCCTCGCGGACGGCTCTTCTCAGCTCCGCCGCATTCGCCCCCGGTTCGATCCCCGACCGCGCCTGGTAGAGCGCAACCCTCATCCCGCCCCGAGCGAAGGCTTGAGCATCGGATCGAGCCGCCCGCTGCGCTCGAGCTCGGCGAGGTCGTCCGAGCCGCCGACATGGCGTCCGTCGATGAAGATCTGGGGGACAGTGGTGCGGCCGTTGGCGCGCTGGATCATCTCCTCGCGCTTGTCGCGGTCCATGCTGATCTCCGTCTCCTCATAGTCGATGCCCTTGGACTGGAGGAGCTGCTTCGCCCGCGCGCAATAGGGGCACATGAACTTGGTGTAGATTTCGACGCGGGCCATGTTTTCGAGCTCCTTGCGGCGCGGACGATTCCGAGGTGCGCATCGACCCGCGCGATGTCAACAAACCGGGAAACGCCCGTGCGGCGCTATCGTGCCGGGCTCGGCACGAGCCGGGCAAAGCCTTCGGCCTCGACCTGCGCGAGCGGCCCGGCCAATCGCTCGAAGCCTTCCTCTCCCGGCCGGACCAGGCCGAAGGCGACCGGCGCATCCGCGCGAAGCGGCAGCAGGACGATGGGGCAAGAGACGGGCAGCAGGCGCGACCCGCCCGGCGCCTGCAGCGTGGTCAGCAGGCCGTGAAGCGCGCCGGCAATGGTCGGCCGTCCGAGCACGGCGAGCCGGAACTGGCCCGATTCCCGGGTGACGAGATAGATGTGGCCGGACTGGTGCGGCAAAGCGAGGTCGCCGCGCTGGGTATAGGCCGAATCGGCGCGGTCGCTCTCCCGGAAGACGAGATGCGAGACCGCCTCGTCCCAGGCGATCGTCGTTCGATAGGCGTAGACGGCGCCCTCGGTGCCGAAAGCGGGGCGGATGGTGAGATAATCGCCTTCGAGCCAGCGCACGGCGGCGCGCGCGTAAGCGCCGAGCTCGGCCGGGGCGATCCCCTCGCGCGGCGGCTCCGCACGCGCACGCAGCGCGATGCCGAGCGCGGCCTCGATCCGGACGAGGGTCGCGGTGGTGAAGGGGCGCTGGCCCGCAAGGCCCTTTTCGAGCGTCGAGAGGCTGACCAGGGCCTTGTCGGCGAGCCACTGCCGGGTCAGGCGGCGCCGGCCGAGCTCCTCGCGGATGCGCTCGGCCAGCTGCTCGTCCGCGCTTGCCTGCGCCACACCCGCCTCCCTCGCCCGTACAAATCCGCACAATGGCGCAAGCCGCCCCACCCGGCAAGCAGAAGGCCGGCAAGGACCGGCCGACAAAGAAGCTGGCGCGGGCGCACCGCTGCTGAGATGGTGGCTGCAGGGAGAAATCGATGCCGCGCATATTCCTGCACGCTCTTGCCGTCCTTGCCGCGCAGGCCGCGCCCGCCGCCGGCCAGCCTGCCGCCCCGACGCCGGAGCAGGTCGCCGAGCGGATCGACCATTATCGCTTCAATCCGCGCGAGCCGGATACCTATCGCGCCCTCGCCGGCCTCGGCGATCCCGCTCTGCCGCCGGACATGGAGAGCTACGCGACGCCCCAGGCCGACCGCGCGCTGCTCGCCCGCATGCTGCCGAACCAGGAACCGATCGACGCCGATTACTGGTATGCGCGGCCCGGCGTCTGCCGGACCGATTATGCCTTGTCCGTCGCCCGGGCGCGGGTTGCCCGCTTCGGCGCGAACCATCCTTATGTCGAGCAATGGATGCGGGCGCAGCGCGCGGTGTTCACGCCGTGTCAGCGGGCGCAGCCCTGGGGGCCGGCGGAGACGCCGCCGCGCGGCTCCTCGACCCTGCCGCCGGCCATGGCCTCGACCGATCCCGAGATCGCGCGCCTGCAGCGCGACGACCGGGCCTATCAGGCGGCTTCCCTGCTCTTCTACCGCGGCGATTCCCGCGCCCGCGCCGCCTTCGCGGCGATCGCCCGCTCCACCTCGCCGCACGCAAATATCGCGCGGTACATGGTCGCCGCCGCAGAGGTCGGCGACAATTTCCAGCGTTGGAGCGAGGAGCCGGACGCCGACCGGACCGCGCGCGCGCACCGCGCTCTCGCCTCGGCCCAGGCCATCCTCGCGGACCCGGCGCTCCGCGACATCCACCCGCTCGCCCAGGGCCTCATCGGCTTCATCGGCTATCACACCGGCGACGCGCGAAGCCGCGCCGCGCAGGTCGACGCGACTCTCGACGCGCTCGAAACGCCGCTTCCGCAGATCCGCAGCGATCCCGTCGCCGCCGACCGCTACGAGCGGGCCGAAGCCGACATTCCCTGGCTCCACCGCCGGTTCGACGACCCGGCCTGGTGGCTGACCGGCGCCGCTCCAGCCGAAATGACCGCGAGCCGCGCCATGGCCGAAGCGGCGCGGACCCGACCGCTGGCGGCCTTCCTGCTGTTCCCGATCGCACGGAGCGAGCGGGCGCCCTGGGCGGCACCGCCGCGTCAGCATAGCAGCGACTGGTATCGGCTGGTCGAACATGCCGACGCGCAGGCCGGGCGCGAGACCGGCGAGGCCTGGGCGCTGATCCAATCCTCCCTGGCCGACGTCTACAACCCGGACGAGTGGACCGCCATCGACGCGCTCGTCCGCGACACCCAGGCGCAGCCGACCGACCGCCGCCTCGCCGCGGTCGCCGGCCGCTTCTACCACCAGGTCCGCCGCGCGCTCATGCACGACGGCGTCCCGGAAGAGCGCGACCAGGCCTTCCGCGCGGCTTTGTCGCGGGTCGAAGCATGGCCGTGGCGCGAGAGCGGCCACCACCGCGAGCTGCTCTCCGACATGCTCCAATATCTGATCGCGCGCGGCCGGCTCGGCGAGGCACGGCTGTTGCGCGACCGCACCAGCCCGCGCGGCGAGGCCTATCACCGGGCCACCGTCCCGATGCTTCTGCTGCTGGCGGAGAACGAGGACCAGCTTGTCCGCGAGATCGCGGCCCAGCCCGAAGGCGGCCAGGAGCTGTTGAACCTGCTCTCGACCGACTCGCTGGCCCGTCTCGCGGCCCGCGAGGAGCTTCCCCGCCCGATCCGCGCCCGCTTCGCTCGCATCGCCTGGGCGCGGCTCTACGCGCTCAGGCGGCGCATCCCCGAGCCGCTCGACCGCCGGATGCGCGCGCTCAATCCCGAAATCACCGCCGGCTGGACCTCGCGCCCCGGCGCGCGCCCCGGCAACCGGCCGCTGCTCCTCGACGTGCTCCGCTCGCCGGGCCTCAACATCGTCATCGCCGACCACCAGCGCGGCAGCGGCGAGAGCGCGGGCTATGCCGACGCGCCCGATCTGACCCGGATCGACACGTTCGAGCATAGCGACAACAATTGGTGGTGCGCCTGGCAGCCGCAGCGCCACTCGCTGCGCGCCGCCGCGGCGATGTACGACAGCTTCCTCGCGCCGGACGAGGAACGCTGGAGCGACCGCGACCCGCTCGCCGCCGCCGGCGCGCCGGTTGCGCTCGGGCCGCTGCTCGCCTCGAGCTTCCTCTGGCGCTCGCGCGACGAGGCCGAGCTCGCGGCGCTGTCGGCGATCCCGAGCGCGCCGGAGACGCTGGCCTACACTGCGATCGCCTGGCGGGGCTCGGGCTCGGGCGCGCACCAGGACGAAGCGCTCGCGCTGGCGGTGCGCGCCACACGCTATGGCTGCCAGCGGCAGGGCGGCCACGGCGCCTGGTCGCGCGCGGCCCACGCCATATTGCACCAGCGCTTTCCGACGAGCCCGGCCGCCGCGCGCACGCGATGGTGGTTCGATTGCTCGCATTTCAGCGGCGGCTGCGAAGGCACCAGGATCGAGGACCCGCAGCTCTGGGAGCGCTGGACGCGCCGCCTCTACTGGTCGTTTCCGTTTCAGTAATCGCCGCCGCGCACCACCCGCGCCCAGCAGAGCAGGCCGACCCGCGACGCGCCCGCTTTCTTGAGCGCCCGGGCGCAGGCGCCCGCGGTCGCGCCGCTGGTGTAGACGTCGTCGACCAGGATCACCTCCCGCCCGGCCAGCGCCGCGCGCCTCCGCTCCGCCACCCGGAAGGCGCCGCGCACCGTCTCCGCCCGCTCCCGCGGCCCCATGCCGCGCAGATAGGGCGTGGCCCTGGTCCGCTCGAGCAGGTCCTGAACCACCTCCATCCCGGCGCCCCGCGCCAGCGCCGACGCGATCAAAGCCGCCTGGTTGTAGCCGCGCTTCCAGATCCGCCAGCGATGCAGCGGCACCGGCGCCAGCAGCGCTCGGCCGCCGCCCGCGGGCAAATGCCGCGCCATCAGCCGCGCCATCGTCTCGGCGACGCCCGGCCGCCCGCCATATTTGAGCTTCAGCGCCACCTTGCGCGGAATGTCCCCATAGGCGACCGCCGCCCGCGCCCGGTCGAAGCGCGGGGGATCGGCCATGCAGGCGCCGCATTCCGCCTCGCCGCCCCCGTCATGCTCGAACGGCAGCCCGCAGCGCGCGCAGCAAGGCTCGCCAAGGAAGACGAGCCGCGACCAGCAATCGAGGCAGAAGCTGTGCTCCTCCGCCACGATCAGCCCGCAGCCGGGGCACCGCGGCGGCAGCGCGAAATCGACCGTGCTGCGAACGACCGATCGGACAATGAGGGAAACGTCCACCGCCCCAGCTTGAGGAGCCGCGCGCGTCCGGCAAGCATCCCGCCGAAGTGGACCAATTTTCTGCGGCTCCCCCGGCTTCGAACTGGTGCTAGGCTCGTGCAATGACCCCGATTCCCGCACTGCTTTCCGCACTGCTGCTCCAGGCCGCGCAGCCTTCTCCCGAAGTGACTCACGAGCGTCTCGGCGAGAACAGCTACAGGCTGCACATCAGGATCCAGAGCGCGGAGCAACTCGATGCGGCCCATCGGATGATGGCGGAAAGGATGCGCTCGCTTTGCGGCGCCCTGCATCCGATCCTCGGCCGGTGGGAGACGACCGCCCCCCTTGCCACCGGGAACCCGACGTCGTCCGAGCCGGCGATCGACATCCACCAGGAGCTGACCTGCTCGGCCGAACGACCGGCGCCGCCTGCGACGCCCCCATTGGCGGTGGTCGATCCGTCCTGGACCCCGGGCAGCGCCGATCATGAGACCATCCGCGCGGCCAGCAACGCCTTCCTCGACGCCCGTGAAGCAGGGCGGTACGCCGAGGCCTATGGGTGGCTCGCCGCGACGTTCCGCGCGACGGAGACGCTCGCCGAGTTCAGCGAGGCGAACGACAGCTTGAACCGACGCGCCGGGCGACGGCTCGAGCGGCGGCTCGCCGCAATCACCTGGTACAACAACACTCTCGAGGGCGCGCCGCCCGGACTCTATGCCGCGGTGGACTTCGTCGGCGCCTTCGAAGGCCTTTACTTCAGCTGCGGCTATCTCATCTGGCAGCTGCAGGCGGACCGCACGTGGCGGCTGGTGACCCTGAACCAGTCCATCGTCGCCCGCGCCGACGCGCCCAATGCGACCGCCGAGGAAATTGCCTCCCTGCGACGGGAAATGCGCTGCCGCGACTGACGCGAACACCCGGGACCGTCCGCTGAAGCGAACAGAGGGCCGCTCTACACAAGCGCCGGCTTTGCCCTTATGTGCGTCGCCTTCCCCAGTCGCATGCATGAAGGACGCGGATCGTACCGCCGCGGGAGCCTATGAACACCAATATTCTCGCCCGTGCCGACGAGACCCTGCTCCATGCGGAGCGGCGGACGTTCGCCATCATCTCGCATCCGGACGCGGGCAAGACGACGCTGACCGAAAAGCTCCTTTATTCGGCCGGCGCGATCCACGAGGCCGGCGAGGTCAGGGCGCGCGGCGACCGGCGGCGGGCGCGGTCGGACTGGATGCAGATCGAGCAGCAGCGCGGCATCTCGGTCACCTCCTCGGTGATGACCTTCGAGAAGGACAATATCCTGTTCAACCTGCTCGACACGCCGGGCCACCAGGATTTCTCCGAGGACACCTACCGGACGCTGACGGCGGTCGACAGCGCGATCATGGTGATCGACGCCGCCAAGGGCATCGAGGCGCAGACGCGCAAGCTGTTCGAGGTCTGCCGCCTCCGCAACATCCCGATCCTCACCTTCGTCAACAAGGTCGACCGGGAAGGCCTCTCGCCCTTCAAGTTGCTCGACGAGATCGCCGAGACGCTGCAGCTCGACGTCTGCCCGATGAACTGGCCGGTCGGCATGGGCGGCCTGTTCCACGGCCTCTACGACCTCGAGCGGCAGCGGCTGCTGGGCACGGACGGCAGGGCGCTCGACGTCGAGGGCCTGGAAGATCCGGCGCTCGACGAGGCCCTCCCCGCCGACGCCGTGGCGCACCTGCGCGAGGAAGGCGAGCTTGCAGCGATGGCCTATTCCGATTGGGACCTCGCAGCCTTCCTCGACGGCGACCTCACGCCGGTCTTCTTCGGCTCGGCGCTGCGCCAGTTCGGGGTCGACGCTTTGCTCGACGGCCTCGCCCGCTTCGCTCCGCCGCCCGGGCCGCAGCCGGCGCGGGGCGGGGCGGTGGAGCCCGGTGAACCACGCGTTTCCGGCTTCATCTTCAAGGTCCAGGCCAACATGGACCCCAACCACCGCGACCGGATCGCCTTCATGCGGGTCTGCTCGGGCTCGCTGAAGCGCGGCATGAAGCTCACCAACGGCCGCGCCGGCAAGGCGATCTCGATCCAGAACCCGATCACCTTCTTCGCCCGCGACCGCGAGCTCGCCGAGCTGGCGCGGCCCGGCGACATCGTCGGCATCCCCAATCACGGCACCTTGAGGGTCGGCGACACGCTCTCGGAGCGCGGCGACGTCGCCTTCACCGGCCTTCCCGATTTCGCTCCGGAGATCCTCCGGCGGGTCCGTCTCGGCGACCCGATGAAGTCGAAACAACTGCGCAAGGGCCTCGAGGACCTCGCCGAAGAGGGCGTCATCCGCATCTTCAAGCCGGCGATCGGGTCCAACTGGATCGTCGGCGTGGTCGGCGCGCTCCAGCTCGACGTGCTGGCGACGCGGATGGAGGCGGAATATGGACTCGAGGTCGGCTTTGAGCCGAGCCCCTACGAGGTCGCCCGCTGGGTCGCCGCAGACGATCCCGCCGAGCTCAAGCGGCTCGGCGAGACGCTGCGCTCGTCAATGGCGGAGGACGGCGACGGCGATCCGGTGCTGATGATGCGCAACGCCTGGGAGCTCGGCCGCTACCAGCAGGAATGGCCCGCCATCCGCTTCACCAGCGTCAAGGAACGCAGCTGAGAGGATAGAAGGTCGAAAGGGCGGGCTTCGACAGGCTCAGCCCGAACGGTTTTTGGCACGGGCGCCAGAATTCAATCCCTCACCGTTCGGGCTGAGCTTGTCGAAGCCTTCCACTTCTGATCTTCTCGGCAACCGTGACTTTCTAGGCCTACATGCTCCACTGCGCCGACCGCAGCTTCTATGTGGGTCACACGGATGACCTCGAGGCGCGAGTAGCTGCACATGAGAGCGGCCAAGTGCCCGGTTACACGGCTACCCGTCTTCCTGCCACCTTGGTCTGGTGCGAGGAATTTCCGACACGGGTTGAAGCGCTGGCCGCGGAGCGGCAGATCGAGGGCTGGAGCCGCGCGAAGAAATTGGCGCTGATCCGCCGCGATTGGCCGCTTATCAGCGCGCTGGCTCGGAACAACAAAGAGAAGGAACGGGCTTCGACAAGCTCAGCCCGAACGGTTTGAGAGAACTGCGCACGTGACTAGGTTACCATATGCCGGGCTCCCTCGCTTCATCCTCATACTCGCCGGCCTCGTCCTCACCGCCGCCGCCGCCGCACAGGCGCCTCAGCAATGGCCTGACCTCGCGCCGGACCGCTACCTCCTCGCCCATGTCGACGTCGAGACGACCGGCCTCGACCCGGCTTTCCACGAGATGGTCTCGATCGGCATGATCTACACCGATCTGGAAGGCGTTGAGATCGGGCGGCTGGACCTGCGCATCATGCCTGCGCATCCGGAGCGGATCGAGGCCGGCGCCCGCGCGGTGAATGCCTTCGATCCCGGCCTGTGGCGGCGGAGCGGGGCGATAAGCGAGGCCGAGGCGGTGCGGCGCATCCGCGCCTTCCACGAGCAGATTCGCGGCGGCCGGACGGTCCTCTTCACGGCCTACAATGTCTGGTTCGACCAGGCTTTCGTCACCGCCTTGCTCCGCCGCTACGGTGCCGAGTGGCGGGACATGTACCATTATCAGGTTCTCGACATCCCCTCGATGGCCTGGGCGCTGGGCCTCCGCCACTTGCGCGGCACCAATCTCGCGGCGGCGCTGGGCATTCCCGACGAGACGCGGGTGCCGGCCGAGCATACGGGCATCACCGGCGCGGCGTTCAACGTCGCCGTCTATCGCGCTCTGCTCGCGCGCAGGCCGGCCCGCTAGCGGGAAAGCTCGAGCCGGTGGCCTGGCTCGAAATCCTCCGCCAGCAGCGCGAGGATCGCTTCGCCGACGGCCGAAGGCTCCTTCAGCGTCGCCGGGTCCTCGCCCGGATAGGCGCGGGCGCGCATCACCGTCCGGGTCGGGCCGGGATTGACGATGGCGACGCGGATCGCGCTCGTGTTGCGGACCTCGTCGCCATAAGCGAGCACGAGCGTCTCCAATGCCGCCTTGGATGCTCCGTAGGCGCCCCAGTAGGCGCGCGGGCGCTGCGCGACGCTGGACGTGATCGCGATCAGGCGCCCGGCGTCGCTCCTCCTCAGCATCGGATCGAAGGCCGCGATCAGCGCCTGTTGCGCGACCACGTTGAGAGTCAGGAGGCGGTTCAGCTCCTTGCCGTCGATCGCGGGCACCGGCGCCAGCGTGCCGAGCATCGCCGCGTTGAGCACGAGCACGTCGAGCGCCTGCCAGCGTCCGCCGACGCCTGCCGCGAGCCGTGCGATGCTGTCGCCGTCGGCGAGGTCGAGCGGGGCGATGGTCGCGGTGCCCCCGGCGGCGTGGATGCGCTCCTCGACCTGCTCCAGATCCTGCGTCGTCCGCGCCGTCAACACGACATGCGCGCCGGCGGCCGCGAGCGCTTCGGCGGTAGCGGCACCAATCCCTCGGCTGGCGCCGGTGACGAGCGCAAGCCTGTTCTCCAGAAACCTCTCAGTCATGGCGGCGCTCTAGGAGGAAGGTAAGGGCTTCGACAAGCTCAGCCCGAACGGTACCTCACGCTGAATCTCCGACCCCTCGCTGGGGCTAAGCCTGTCGAAGCCCTCCATTCGATCAGGCGTAGCGCTCGCCTTGCAGGGCGAGCTGATCGAGGGGCTCGACATCCTCCTGGTCGGTGAGGCGCGTCGGATAGGCGCCGGTGAAGCAGGCGTCGCAATATTGCGGCTGCGCTTCGTCGCGCAGATCCTCGCCGAGCGCGCGATAGAGGCCGTCGACCGAGATGAAGGCGAGGCTGTCGGCCTTGATATAGCCGTTCATCTCCGCGACGTTCATCTGCGCCGCCAGCAGCTTGTTCCGCTCGGGCGTGTCGACGCCGTAGAAGCAGCTGTGCCGCGTCGGTGGCGAGGCGATGCGCATGTGGACCTCCCGCGCACCGGCCTCGCGCAGCATCTGGACGATCTTGAGCGAGGTCGTCCCGCGCACGATCGAATCGTCGATCAGGACGAGGCGCTTGCCCTGGATCAGCGCCGAATTGGCGTTGTGCTTGAGCTTTACGCCGAGATGGCGGACCTGGTCGGACGGCTGGATGAAGGTGCGACCGACATAGTGCGAGCGGATGATCCCGAGCTCGAACGGGATGCCGCTCTCCTGGGCGTAGCCGATGGCCGCGGGCACGCCCGAATCGGGCACGGGGACGACGAAGTCCGCGTCGACGGAATTCTCCCGGGCGAGTTCGGCGCCGATCGCCTTGCGCACCGAATAGACCGACGCGCCGTCGAGCACGCTGTCCGGCCGCGAGAAATAGATATGCTCGAAGATGCAGGGCCGCGGCCGCTCCGGGGCGAACGGCCGGTGAGAGCGGACCCCGCTTTCCGAGACGATCACGATCTCGCCCGGCTCGACCGTACGGATATAGGTCGCCCCGACGACGTCGAGCGCGACCGTCTCGGATGCGAAGATGTAGGCATCGCCGAGGCGTCCCATCACCAGCGGCCTTATGCCGAGCGGATCGCGGCAGGCGATCATCCCCTCCGCGGTCAGGCAGACGAGGCTGTAGGCGCCTTCCAGCTGCTTCAGCGCGTCGATGAAGCGGTCGAGCAGGGTCCGGTAGGTGGATGTCGCGACGAGGTGGATGATGACCTCGGTGTCGGAGGTCGACTGGAAGATCGAGCCGCGGCGGTTCAGCTCGCGGCGCAGGCGCAAGGCGTTGGAGATGTTGCCGTTATGGGCGACGGCGAGGCCGCCCGAGCTCAGCTCGGCGAACAGCGGCTGGACGTTGCGCAGCGCCGTCTCGCCGGTGGTCGAGTAACGCACATGGCCGATGGCGGCGCGGCCCGCGAGGCGGCGAATGACCTCGTCTGACCCGAAATTGGTCGCCACATGCCCCATGCCGCGATGGCTGTGGAACGTCCGCCCGTCCCAGCTCGTGATTCCCGCCGCTTCCTGCCCGCGATGCTGGAGCGCGTGCAGCCCGAGCGCGACGATCGCGGCGGCCGTATCGGCGCTCCACAGGCCGAAAACGCCGCATTCTTCCCGCAGCTTGTCGTCGTCGAAGGGATTGGTGGTCAGCATGTACTCGCCCGCCTGAGAGATGCCCAACGTCCCGCGCCCTTGTTAGGGGCCGGGGGGCGCCTTGTCGCCAGCCGCCGGAAAACTTGTTGTGGATCAATTGGGGATGGAGCGCCGCTTGCCAACCCGCCTTGAACCTTTGCCGGGGCGCTTTGTTGAGACTTTGCGATGAAGCGAAGCGCGCTCCTCCTGCCGCTGCTCGCCGCGGCCTGCCAGCCGCAGGACGCCCTGACCGACAACGGGGTTCCGGCCTCGACCGCCGCTGCGCCGGACACCGACGCCCCGGCGAGGCCCTCAACGCCTGCGCAGGCGGTGCAGACGGCGACGCTCACCGGCCTGTACGAAAGCGGCGCGGCCGGCAGCCGCAGCCAGTTGTGCATGATCGACCGCGGCACCGGCGATACGCGCTTCGGCATCGTCCTTCGCGGCCCGGGCAACGAGAGCTGCAGCGGCAACGGCAGCGCCGTCCGCCAAGGCGACGTCCTGCGCCTGACGATGGCGGGCGACGAGGCGTGCACGATCGAGGCGCGGATCGCGGGGAGCCGCGTCGGCTTCCCCGCCGCGACCGCGCCGGGCTGCGCTTATTATTGCAGCCGCGGCGCCCGTTTCGCCGGCGCCGGCTTCGACAAGACCGGCGGCACCGCGCAGGACGCGATGCGCGCCGAGGACCTGGTCGGCGACCGGCTCTGCGCCGGTACGGGCGGCTGAGCCCTATTCGCCGGTCGGTGCCAGCCGCGGCCAGAGCATGATTGCGCCCCACAGGACGGAAACCACCACCAGCTGCGACCCGATCACCAGCAGTCCCCCCATGGATTCGATGCCGAGGCCGATTGCGCCGAACAGGCCGCTGGTCATTGCGGCGACTCCCAGCGTGTGGGCCGCCCAGTGCAGCTTCGGCGCTCTCGCGCCCGGGCGCCCCTCGCGCGCCACTGCATAGAGGAAGGCGTAGACGGCCGACGACAGCCAGCCGAGCACCCCGATATGCGCGTGCGCGGGCGCGAACTGGAAGCGTTGGGTGATGCCCATGAAGAGCCCCATGCCGACCGTCACCACGAACCACAGCAATGCGGTCCGCGCCCACAGAGAAGTCATCCTGTTCAGCGTCATCAATCCCCCCTTTTTCGATCCGCCTTCATCGACGATGAGGCTGCGGCCCCGCAACCCCCCAAAGCCGCTGCCGGGTTGACGTTGACGTGAACGTAAAGTAGCGCCGAGCGATGCCGAACGCCGCTCTCCACGCCGATTTCGAGCATCACGAGACAAGCTCGCAGACCTACACGATCACCGACCTGTGCGACGAATTCGGAGTGACGCCGCGGGCGCTGCGCTTTTACGAGGACGAGGGGCTAATCGCCCCCGCACGCCAGGGGCTCTCCCGCATCTACAGCTGGCGCGACCGGGCTCGGCTCGCCTGGATCCTGCGCGGCAAGAGGGTCGGATTCAGCCTCGCCGAGATTCGCGAGATGATCGACCTCTACGATCTCGGCGACAATCGCGCCTCCCAGCGCCGCGTGACCATGGAGCGCTGCCGCCACCGCATCGACCTGCTCAGGAAGCAGCGGGTCGACATCGACGCGACCGTCGCCGAGCTCGAGAAGTTCGTCGGCACGCTCGAGGAGATCGAGGCCAAGGCTTCGAAATAGCAGATCTGAAGGAAGAGAGATGCCGAGCTACACCGCCCCCGTCCGCGAGACGCGCTACATCCTCGATTCGGTGCTGGGCATCGAGCGCTACTCGAACCTGCCCGGCTTCGAGAATGCGACGAGCGACATCATCGAGGCGATCCTGACCGAGGGCGGGCGCTTCGCCGCCGAGGTGCTTCATCCGCTCAATCGCATCGGCGACGAGCATGGCTGCGTCCGCCACGAGGACGGATCGGTGACGACGCCGCCCGGCTTCAAGGACGCCTGGGACCAGTTCGTCGCGGGCGGGTGGACGACCCTGTCGGCGCCGGAGGAATTTGGCGGCCAGGGCCTGCCGCAGGTGATCGGCACCGCGGTCAGCGAGTATCTGCTAAGCGCCAACCAGGCCTTCGAAATGTATCACGGCCTGACCGCAGGCGCGATCGCCTCGATCCTGGTCAAGGGCTCGGACGAGCAGAAGCGCTCCTACGTGCCGAACATGGTCGCCGGCCGCTGGACCGGCACGATGAACCTCACCGAGCCCCATTGCGGCACCGATCTCGGCCTGCTGCGCACCAAGGCCGAGCCGCAGGCGGACGGCAGCTACAGGATCACCGGCACGAAGATTTTCATCTCCTCGGGCGAGCACGATCTGGCCGAGAACATCATCCACCTCGTCCTCGCCAAGATCGCCGGCGCGCCGGACAATGTGAAGGGCATCAGCCTGTTCATCGTCCCCAAGGTCCTCGTCAACGGCGACGGCAGCCTCGGCGAGCGCAACGGCGTCGTCTGCGGCTCGATCGAGGAGAAGATGGGCATACACGGCAACTCGACCTGCGTGCTCAACTACGACGACGCCGTCGGCTACCTCGTCGGCGAGCCGGAAAAAGGCCTCGCGGCGATGTTCATCATGATGAATGCGGCGCGGCTCGGCGTCGGCCTGCAGGGCCTCGCGCAGGGCGAGATCGCCTATCAGAACGCCGTCGCCTACGCCCGCGACCGCCGGCAGGGCCGCGCCCTCGTCCCCGGCGAGCGCGAGCCGGACGCCAAGGCCGACCCGATCATCGTCCACCCGGACGTCCGCCGCATGCTGATGGAGATGAAGGCGTTCAACGAGGCTGCGCGCGCGCTCGTCCTGTGGGGCGCTCTCCAGGTCGACATCGGGCGCAAGGCGCAGACCGAGGAGGAGCGCGAGGCGGCCTCAGACCTGCTCGGGCTGCTCACCCCGGTGATCAAGGGCTACCTCACCGACAAGGGCTTCGAGGCCGCGGTCAACGCCCAGCAAATCTATGGCGGCCATGGCTACATCCGCGAATGGGGAATGGAGCAGTTCGTCCGCGACGCCCGCATCGCCCAGATCTACGAAGGCACGAATGGCATCCAGGCGCTCGACCTGGTCGGCCGCAAGCTCGGCGCGAACGGCGGCCGCGCCGTGCAGGCCTTCTTCAGGATCCTCGCCGAAGAGATCGCCGAGGCCAAGTCCGCCGCGCAATCGGCACAGCTGGCCGGCGCGCTCGAAAAGGCCACCGGCGACCTCCAGACCGCGACCATGTGGCTGATGCAGAACGGCATGGCGAACCCGAACAACGCCGGCGCGGCCGCCTACCCCTACATGACCCTGCTCGGCACCGTCTGCCTCGGCCTCATGTGGCTGCGCATGGCCAAAGCCAGCGCCGCGTCCTTGGCCTCAGGCGACGACGCGGCCTTCCACGAGACCAAGCTGGTAACCGCCCGCTTCTTCGCCGAACGCATCCTCCCCGACACCGGCGCCCTCCGGCGCAAGATCGAAGCGGGCGCGGAAAGCCTGATGGCGCTGCCCGCCGAGGCTTTCTAGCCGCCCCGCAGCACCGCCAGCCGCGCCTGCCTTTCTTCCCGCGTCATCGACAGCGCCCAAGCCCACGCCGCGTCGTAATCGTAGGTCCCCGGGATGCGGCGCTCGATGCTCGCCATGCGCTCGGCGAAGGCCTCGCCGTAGAGGTCGGTCCAGGCGTCGTAGAGGAAGAGATAGAGCAATCGGTGGTCGTCGAGCCCGGCGCGGCGGGGGATGAGGAAGCTGAGCCGGTGCCCGAGCTCGTGGACCAGGGTCGCGCGCTTGTAGTCCGGCGAATAGGCGGCGCGCAGCCGCAGGTTGCGGCCGTCATAGGCCATCATCGGGGGCGCCTGCGAGATCAAAGCCTCGATTTCGTCGGGCGGGAAGGCGAGGCCGGTGACGCGCTCGAGCGCCTCGACGATGCGCGCGCCTTCTTCCTCCCAGATGCGGCGATACTCCTCGGTCGCCGCGTCGAACTCGGGACCGGCCGAGAAAAAGCGGATCGGCGGCGCCGCGCCGAGCAGGAGGAAGATCAGCGGCAGCGCGAGAAGCCGCTTCACCGCCGCTTCACCAAGGTCACCTGCGCGACGTCGATGCCGCCGCCGCGAAAGCCGCCCTCGCAGTACATGAGATAGTATCGCCAAAGCCGGTGGAAGGCCTCGTCGAAGCCCGCCGGCAGCCGCCCCTCCGCCACCGCCGCCTCATAGCGCGCGCGCCAGCGCTTCAGCGTCTCGGCATAATGGAGGCCGTAGCCCTTTCGATCGTGCCACTCGAGACCGGCCTGCTCCGCGATCCGGCGGAAACTCTCCTCGCTGATCAGCATGCCGCCGGGAAAGACGTAGGTCTGGATGAAGTCCGCGCTGGCGGCATAATCGTCGAACAGGCTCTCGCGCATCGAGATGAGCTGGAGCGCCGCGCGGCCGCCGGGCTTCAGCAGGCGCGCGACCGCCTCGAGATAAGCGGGCCAATAATCCTGGCCCACCGCCTCCACCATCTCGACGCTCGCAATCGCATCATATTGGCCCTGGGCGTCGCGATAGTCGCACAATTCAATGGCCACCCGGTCCGACAGCCCCGCTTCGGCGATCCGAGCCTCGGCGAACTCCTTCTGCGAGGGCGACAAAGTGAGCCCGGTCACGCGCGCGCCGTAATCCCGCGCGGCGATCTCCGCGAGGCCGCCCCAGCCGCATCCGATCTCGAGCAGCCGCTGCCCCCGCTCGATGTCCAGCCGGTCGAGCAGCAGCCGGACCTTTCGCGCCTGGGCCTGCTCGAGCGGCTCGACGGCGGAGAGCGGCTCCGCGAAGATCGCGCTCGAATAGGTCATGCCCGCGTCGAGCCAGGCGCGGTAGAAATCGTTGCCGAGATCGTAATGCGCCTCGATGTTGCGCCGCGCCCGCGCCTTGTCGTTGGCGCGGAACCGGTGGCCGACCCGGTTGACCAGGCGGAACAGCCCCTTGGCCCGCGCCGTGCGGCCGAGGCTCTCCCCGTTCCGCATGAACAGATCGAACAGCGGCACCGGATCGGGGCTCGACCACTCGCCCTGCTCCCACGCCTTGTACCAGCCGACCGACCCCGAGGTCGCGAGGCGCACCAGCGCGCGCCAGCTGTGGAGATGTACGATGGGGACCGGCCCGGGTGCGCGCCCGCCGAGCATCCGCCTCGACCCGTCCGGGAGCACGGCCTCGATCCCGCCTTCCGCCAGGGCCGCATCGATACGGTCGAGCATCCGATGGAAACCGCCGGCGAGCAGACGAGCCGCCAGATGCGCGAGCCATCCGCCCCCGGTCGCGAAGCCGCGATCGGCAGAGACGAGATGGCGTCCGCGCGGCTGCTGCGTCATGCGCGGCTGAATGGCAGACCGGGTGTCCCCTGTCATGCCGGCCGGCGGATTACGTCACGCGGAATTCGAAGGCAGGTCTGCTCGCCTCGCGCCCTAACCCCGGGCGGCAGCTCGACTCCTTCCTGCGTGAGCAGAGCCGTCTCCACGCAAACCTCCTCGCCTGGCCTGCCGACATTGCCCGCACGAATAGCGCGCCAATAGGGTTGCTCCGCGGACGGCGGCCTCACGATCATGAGATGAAGAATGTCGGGCCGCGGATCGCTATGCACCCACAGGCGAACGGTCAGCCGCGTGGGAACAGGCGGCCCCGCCAGGGTTCTAACATCGCGCAGCGGCGCATCCGCTGGAAAGTTCAGGCAGATGTGATCGGCCGGACATTCGTCATCGGATCGCGCCGTGTAATGCCGCCAGTAGGCGGCCACCAGCGACGCGCGCTGGTCCCGCTCCATGACTGGCGGTCCCGCGCATGCACCTCCCAGCTGCGCCGCGGCAAGGAGTGTGACGATCGCGCGCGTCGAATGCATCAGATCGCGTGCGGCTCCTTCGTCACCATCCAGCTCTGGCCCTTGCCGACCAAGGCCTGGAGATCGGGCTTCTTGCCGGCGCTCGCCTCTTCGTTCTGCTCGCGCACAGCGCTCTCGAAGGTCGGGCGCGGATCGTCGTAGAGCACGCCCAAGGCCATCGGGAAGGCGCCGAACGGCATTTCGACCAGCATATGCGCGACGGCGCGGTTCCTGGGATCGTGGACGATCACTTCCGCCGCCTCCCAGGCGCCGTCTTCGACCTCGACGACCTTCAGGCAGAGGCGCTCGCGATCGAGCGCTATGCCTTTTGCGCCGCCGGCGAAGAGCATCGGCTTGCCGGCCTCGAGCCACATCTGGTTGCCGGCATGCTCCTTGGCGGTGAACGGCGCGAACACATCGTCATTGTAGACGATGCAATTCTGATAGATCTCGACGAACGCCGCGCCTCTGTGCCCGTGCGCGGCCTTGAGGACGTCGACCAGGTTCTTGCTGACGTCGATGCCGCGGGCGACGAAGCGCGCGCCCGAGCCCAGAGCGAAGGCGCAGGGGCTCACCGGCCGGTCGACCGAGCCGAACGGGGTCGAGGGCGAACGCGTCCCGATCCGGCTGGTCGGCGAATATTGCCCCTTGGTGAGACCGTAGATCTCGTTGTTGAACAGGAGGATCTGGCAATCGAGGTTGCGACGCAGGACATGCATCGTGTGGTTGCCGCCGATCGAGAGCGCGTCGCCGTCGCCGGTGATGATCCAGACGTCGAGATCGGGATTGGCGAGCTTGATCCCGGTCGCGAAGGTCGGCGCGCGGCCGTGGATGGTGTGGAAGCCGTAGGTCTCCATGTAATAAGGGAATCGCGACGAGCAGCCGATCCCCGAGACGAATACGACGTTCTCCGGCGCCACGCCCAGTTCGGGCATCGTCCGCTGCACCGCCTTCAGCACCGCATAGTCGCCGCAGCCCGGGCACCAGCGCACCTCCTGGTCGGTGGCGAAATCCTTGGCGGTCAGCTTGGTCATCTCGTTCATACTTTACCTCGTCATCCCGGCGAAAGCCGGGACCTCGTGGAGATTTGCCGTGCCCTCTGGTCCTGAGGTCCCGGCTTTCGCCGGGATGACGGCGGCGGCATTCATTCCAGCGCCTGCGCGATCGCCTTCTCGATCTCGGCGATCTTGAACGGCTGGCCCGAGACTTTGGTCACCGGCTTCGCGTCGACCAGATACTGGTCGCGAAGCAGGGTCTTCAGCTGGCCCTTGTTCATTTCCGGCACGATCACGCGCTCATAGCCCCTGAGCAAATCGCCCAGATTCTTCGGCAGCGGCCAGATGTGGCGGATGTGGATATGGCTGACATCCTCGCCCCGCGCCCGCGCCCGCCGCACCGCCTGGTGGATCGGGCCGAACGTCGAGCCCCAGCCGACCACCGCGAGCCGGCCGCCCCGCTCGCCGAGGCACACCTCCTGCTCCGGGATCGAATCCGCGACTCCGAGCACCTTGCCCTCGCGGATGTCGCTCATCGCCTGGTGGTTGGCGGGGGCGTAATCGA
>DASVSD010000017.1:0-192573 GCA_036388255.1 Allosphingosinicella sp.
CCGTTAGCAGCGGATGCTTCCACACCTCGGTGTGCGAGATCCAGTAGGGCTCGCCGCCGAGGCCGCCATAGGTGACGCCGAGCGTCGGCGTGTAACCGACCTTGGTGCCGCCGTAGAAGCTCAGCACGTCCTCATACAGGCGTGCCTGCGGGATGTTGTGCTCGAGCGTGGTATTGCCGTCGGCGATCAGCGTCATGTCCATGCCGAACAATGAACCGCCCTCGGCGACGACCGCCATATTCTCGCGCTGGGCGGCGGCGACCACCTGCTGGCGCTGGTCGCGGCGCGGCTGGTTGTAGTTCTTGATCGAATGGGCGCCCTGCGCCTTCAGGCGGCGGACGTGGGCGAGCGCGTCGTCTAGGCTGTCGATCACTGCGAAGCGGCCGGCATTCCGGGCACCGTAGACGATCTCGCCGGTCGAGAAGGTGCGCGGGGCGAGGATCAGACCGGCGCGCTGCATCTCGGCCGCCGGGAAGATCTCGCTGGCGGTCGACGAGGGGTCGTGGACGGTGGTGACCCCGAGCGCGAGATGGGCGTGGGCCGACCAGTTTTGCTGCGGAATGACCTCGTCCTCGCCCTGCGCGCCGTGGGCGTGGCCGTCGATCAGGCCGGGGATGATGGTGCGGCCGGAGACGTCGACGGTGCGGGCGTCGGCCGGGACGGCGACCTCGCCGCGGCGTCCGACGGCGCGGATGCGGTTGCCTTCGATCAGGATCACCCCGTCCTCGATGATTCCGCCGTCCGCCGCCGTCATCGTGACGATGCGCGCGCCGACCAGGGCGACCTGGCCCTGCGGGCGGTCGGCGCGGGCCGCCACGGCCAGCGAGACTCCGCTGCGCGGCGGCGCATAGGATCCGCCGGGGCCGCTGCGGATCAGCTCGGCGAGGCCCGCTTTGTAGAAGGTGGGGCCGAGGCTCCAGGCGAGGCCGCCGCCGGTCCAGTGGAAATATTGGCCGCCCTCGCCGGTGGCGCGGGTGACCGGGAGCTGGGTGCCGCGCGCACCGACGTTGAGCGTCGCCGCTCCCGGCGAGAACGGCATGACGAAGACGTTGTAATTCTCGCGGAAGGCGACCGCCCGCCCGTCCGCGGCGACCTGAAATTCGGTGACGAGGTCGCCCTGGGCGTGGACGCGCCGGTCGGCGCCGTTCAGGTCGACGCTGACGAGACGGTGCTTCTGTTCCTCGTTCACCTCCAGGAAGATGCGATCGTTCGCCGCGCCGAAATGGGGGTTGCCGCCGCTGCCCACCAGCCGGGTCACCGCGCCGCCGGCGACCGGCACGCGGAAGATGCCGCTCCGCCCCGTCCAGCGGTCGGAGGTGAGGTAGCCGCCCTGCCCGCCTTCGAAGACGAGGGTCTGGCCGTCGGGCGAAAAGCGCGGGCGACGATAATGGCCGGGCTCGCCGGTGACGGTCCGCATGTTGGATCCGTCGGCGGAGACCGTCCTGATCTCGCCGAGCCTCTGGTCGTTCCAGCTGACGAAAGCGATCGTGCGGCCGTCGCGGGACCAGGTCGGGAAGAGCTGGAAGTCGCCGTCCGGCGGGGTCAGCAGGCGCGCGGCCGCATTGCCCGCCGCATCGCGGACGTAGAGACGGCCGAGCGTCTCGAAGACGATCCGGCTGCCGTCCGGCGAGGCGGTCGCGAAGCGGGGCATCCGGGTCGTGAAGGTCTCCGGCGCGACCTCGATTTCGGGTCGCGGCGGATCGATCACTTCGCGGGTATCGGAAACCTGGAACGGAATCTCGGCAAGGCCCGAGCCGTCGACGCCGATCCGGCGGATACGGCCGCCGGCCCAGAACACGATCGTGCGGCTGTCGGGCAGCCAGTCCATTTGCGGATAGACGCCGTGGACCGCCCAGGTCTCCTGCAGATCGAGGTCCATGTCGTCGTAGATGCGCCGTTCCTCGCCGGAGCGCAGGTCCTTGACGAACAGCCGCGAGCGCCCGCCCTCGCGGCGCACGAAAGCGAGATAGCGGCCGTCCGGCGAAGGGTTGGGGCGGACCGCGCCGCCCGCGCCGCCCGCAACCTCGACCCGCTCGCCGGTCCGCATGTCGTAGCGGTCGATCGCGAACACTTCGAGGTTCGAGTTCTGCGCATATTCGAAGATCGGGCCCGGCGTCGTGTTGCGGCTGAAATAGATGGCCGATCCGTCGGGAGCGAAGACGGGCTCGCCGAGCTCCTTCTGGTGCTGCGGGTTGGGCCGGGTGACGAGCGGCACGCCGCCGCCGGCGCCGCTGACATGGTAGAGCCAGATCTCGCCCGTGCCCAACGAGCGCTGGGTCGTGAAGTGCTTGCGCGCGGCGATATATTGGCCGTCGGGCGACCAGGTCGGGCCGTTCAGCAGCTCGAAGGTCTCGCGAGTGACGGCGCGGCGGTTCGCCCCGTTTGCGTCCATCACCCAGATATTGTCGCCGCCGCCGCGATCCGAGGTGAAGGCGATCTGACGGCCGTCGGGTGAGAAGCGCGGCTGGCTCTCGAAGGGCAGCCCCTCGGAGATGCGGGTCGCGCGGCCGCCGGCAATCGGCAGGGTGTAGATGTCGCCGAGCAGGTCGAAGGCGATGGTGCGGCCGTCCGGGCTGACGTCGAGGTTCATCCAGGTGCCCTCGGTCACCTCGATGCGGACCTCGCGGCGCGGCAGAGGCGGGTTCGCGACGTCCCAGGCCTGCGGCTCGCCGGCCTGCCGTCCGCTTTGGCCGCGCCGCTGGGCCTCGGCCGGTGCCGCGAAAGCGGCGGTCGAAAGGAGGAGCAGGGCGAAGGCGGCGATGCCTTTGGTCATCGGCAGGTCTTTCGGCTGAAGGGAGGACGGAAGCGGCGCGGAAGGTGCAACATCGGCTCGGGCAGCGCAAGGCGGGCCGACTACGCTAACCTGCTTTAATCCGCCCCGGAATCTCGCTGATCTACTTTAGACATCTGGGCCTCGACTGGAACCCGAGGCGCTTTGACCCCGTTCGTTGCTCGACCGTCACCGTCCGGCGGTCTTTAACAGGGGTTTTGAATGGGTTCGCGACCGGCTCCGATGGAGCTCTGGGGGGGAGTGGAGTGCACGATCGTTCGGCTGGGGGACGATTATCGGGATCAGAGCAAGGAGACGGGCCACCACGATCGCAAGGATGATATCGACCTGATCGGCGATCTCGGCGTCAAGGCGGTCCGTTACCCGATCCTGTGGGAAGCGGTCGCGCCGGACAGTCCCGACACGCTCGATTTCTCCTGGCAGGACGAGCGCCTGGAGATGCTGCGCGAGCGTGGCATCGAGGTGATCGGCGGGCTGCTCCACCACGGCTCCGGACCTCGGTACACCGATCTCCTCGATCCCGATTTTCCGGCGAAGCTGGCCGATTATGCGGCCCGGGTCGCGGATCGCTACCCCTGGATAAAGCGGTGGACCCCCGTCAACGAGCCGCTCACCACCGCGCGCTTTTCCGGCCTCTACGGCCATTGGTATCCGCATGGGCGCGATTACCCGACCTTCCTCAAATGCCTGGTGAACGAGTGCCGCGGCGCGCTCGAGGCGATGAAGGCGATCCGCTCCCGGATCGTGGGGGCCGAGCTCGTCCAGACGGAGGATCTCGGCAAGACCTTCTCGACCGCGCCTCTGCGCTATCAGGCGGCCCACGAGAATGAGCGCCGCTGGCTGAGCCTGGACCTGCTCTGCGGCCGCGTCACCAAGGGGCACAATTGGCACAACATCCTGTTCGGCGCCGGTGTCGGCTGGGCGGAGCTCGAGGCCTTCGAGAGCGGCGAGGGGACACCCGACATCCTTGGCATCAACCATTACCTCACCAGCGAGCGCTTCCTCGATCATCGCCTCCATCTCTATCCCGGCCACGAAGTCGGCGGGAACCGACGCGACACCTATGTCGACGCCGAGGCGGTGCGGGTGAAAAGGCTGGAGGCCGACACCGGCATCGGGCCGCGCCTGCGCGAGGCGTGGGAGCGCTACGGCATCCCGATGGCGATCACGGAGGTCCATCACGGCTGCACCCGCGACGAGCAATTGCGCTGGTTCGCGGAGGTGTGGAGGACCGCCGGCGTCCTGCGCGCCGAGGGGGTCGATCTGCGCGCCGTCACGATGTGGTCGACCTTCGGAAATGTCGACTGGCGCTCGCTGCTGACCGAGAGACGCGGATTCTACGACACCGGCGCATTCGATGTGCGCAGCGGCACGCCCAGGCCGACCGTCATCGCCAAAGCCGCGCGGGCTTACGGACACGGCGAGGATTTCGACCATCCCGTCCTCGATTCGCCCGGCTGGTGGCGCCGCCCGCCGCGCCTCTATCCCTGGAACGGCCGCTGCAAGCCGATGGAATGGGGCGGCCGCAGGCTGCTGATCACCGGCGCCACGGGCACGCTCGGCAACGCGCTGGCGCGAGTCTGCGAGGATCGCGGGCTCCCCTTCTGCCTCACCACCCGCGCGGAGCTCGACATCTGCAACGACGCTTCGATCGAGACGGCGCTCGAGGGCCGGCAGCCGTGGGCGGTGATCAACGCCGCCGGCTTCGTCCGCGTCGCCGACGCCGAGCGCGAGCGCGATTCCTGCTTCGCCTGGAACGCCGAGGGGCCGGAGAAGCTCGCCCGCGCCTGCGCCGCGCGCGGCATCCCGCTGGTCACCTTCTCGTCGGACCTGGTCTTCGACGGCAGTCTCGGCCGCCCTTATCGCGAGGACGATCCGGTGAGCCCGGCTTGTGCCTATGGAGAATCGAAGGCCGAGGCCGAGCGGCGGCTCCTGGCGTCGCACGGGGATGCGCTCGTGGTGCGCACCAGCGCCTTCTTCGGGCCATGGGACCGCTACAATTTCGCATGGGCCGTGCTCTCCGCTTTGGCCTCGGGCGAGCGCTTCAGCGCCTGCAGCCGCACGCGCGTGTCGCCGACCTTCGTCCCCGATCTCTGCCATGCGACGCTCGACCTGCTCGTCGACGGCGAGAAGGGCCTCTGGCACCTCGCCAATCCGGGCGACGTCAGCTGGCACGAATTCGCCTGCCGGCTGGCCGAAGCCGCCGGCTTCGACCGGGGCGCCATCGTCGCCGAGGACCGCGCGCGCGAGAGCGCGACGGTGCTCACCAGCCTCCGCGGCATCATGCTGCGCGGTCTCGACGAGGCGATCGCCGACTATGCGAGAGACGTTGCCGACGCGCTGGCGCCGGAGGCACAGATCGCCGCCGAATGAGGGGTCAGGGTCCGTCCTGCCCGTCGGGGCCGCGGCGGGCGCGCAGCGAGCGCATGGCGAGGCGGATTTCGTAGAGGAAGAGAACCAGCCCGACGATCAGGAACAGCATCGTCACGATGAACAGGATCGCGACGATCTGGCCGAAGGCGAACTCGGTGAGGTCCGCGACGAACAGCAAAGCGACGACAAGACAGACGAACAAGGCGCTCGCGGTGCAGGCGCTGATCGCCTGGTTGACCACGCGCATCCGCCGCTCGAGCAGGGCGATCTCGCAAAGCGCGCGTCCCCGCGCCCGCTCGTCGTAGGAGGCGAGCTCGGCCTCGAGCGCACGGGCGCGGTCGACGACGCGGGCGAGGCGCTGGGCGAGGACGTTGAGGATCGCGCCGATGCCGGCGAGCAGGAAGACCGGCGCGATCGCCAGCTGGATCAGGTGCGCGATCTGGGTGACGGGAATCGGCTGGTCCATCGCCGCCGCTCTAGGGTCCGTACTCAATACCCGCAACGGCCGTGACGGAGCGGATTTTGGTCCAGGGCAAGGAGCGAGGAGGGAGCGATGCTGTCGCATCGCGACCGACGAGGGACGCGGCCCTGGCCCAAAAGCCGCCCGCCGCTTCGCGGTCGCCCGGAGAGGCCCGTCGGCTACGTCGCTTGCTTGCGCGTAGCGCCGCTACGCGACTGCGCCGCGCTCCTCGCCGGCGGGCCTCTCCGGGCGATCCCGGCCATTGCGGGTATTGAGTACGGACCCTAGGCGCGGCAGCCCTGTCGCGAAAGCCGTCTCAGGCTTCCTCGCCCGCCTCCGCCTCTTCTGGCAGGAAGAACAGCGCGAGGAACTTCAGGCCCGCACGAAAGAGCAGGGCAGCGGCGCAACCGGCGAGCAGGAAGCTGACCGCGAGGCTCGCCGCGACCGGCTCGTCCAGCAGCCCCGTGAGATCCGGGACGATGCCGAACTGCATTGCTGCAAGCACGGCGAGCGCGAAGATCGCTCCGACCGCCGCCCAGACCCTGCGGCGGCGCACCCATGACGCCCGGCCGCCGAGCTCCCACAGCACCGCGCCTACCAGCGAAGCGGCTGGCGTGACGGTCGGGATGACCGTGAACGCAATGCTTATGCCATATGCAGCGACGAGCGGCATGAGCAGGGCGGTGTGGACGAGACCGGCAAGGACCCCTTCTTCGGCGGAAAGGGTGAGCGCCATCAGGGTCAACCCGGCGAAGATCGCGGCGCAGAAGGTCGCCACCAGTGCGGCGGCAAGGCTGATCAGCGCCAGCCGGAAATATCGAGTCAGCGGGCGAATTGCACCAGGTCCCAGAGGTTGCCGTAGAGGTCCTCGAACACGGCGACCTTGCCGTAGGGCGCCTGCTTGGGCTCGCGGACGAAGCGGATGCCGGCTTCGCGCATCGCCGCGAAGTCGCGGTCGAAATCGTCCGTCTCGAGGAACAGGAAGACGCGGCCGCCGGCCTGGTTGCCGACGAAGGCTTGCTGCTCGGGCGTCGCGGCGCGGGCGAGGAGCAAAGAGGTCCCGGAGGAGCCGGGCGGGGCGACGAGCACCCAGCGTTTGTCCTGCTCGGGCTGGTGCTCGTCCGCGACGAGGGCGAAGCCGAGCTTGCCGGTGAAGAAGGCGATCGCCTCGTCATAGTCCCTGACGAGGAGGGCGACGTGGGCGATCGAGCGGCGCATCGCGCGAGCCTATCGCTCGCGCGGCGGCGGGGGAAGGCTCAGGCGTCGGGGGCGACGAAGCCGGCGATGAGATAGGCCAGGATGGTGAGCGGGCCGAGCACGAACAGGCTGAGGACCGTCGCGACGCGCACCAAAGTCACGTCGACGTCGAAGGCGCGGGCGAAGCCGGAGCAGACGCCCATCAGCCGGCGGTTCGGGCGGTCGAGTGCGTAGCGGGTCATGATCGGGTTCCTGGTCGGAGATGAGGTTGCTGGGGTTGTGCGGCGGAGCCGGACGTTCAGGCGAACTGAACGACCGGTCCGATCGCGGCGGAAACGAAGACGGCGCTGGTGACGAGCGCCGCGACGAGCGAGACGGCGAGCTGCTGGGTGGTGGCGAAGGTCATGTTCTTTCTCCCTGAACCGGTCGCCGGACGATCCGGCGGCCATGCCAGAGGATCAGCACGGCCCGTGCCAAACGCAAAAAACGGCCAAAAACTGCCGTTTCTTCCGCACCCCTGAATTTACCTGGTCAGGCGCTGCGCCAAGATGCGGGGAAATTCGCCAACTTTCGGCGCCGGCCTAACGGCATTGCGAACGCGCCGTGCGCAACCTAGCTAGGCGGTGAGCACGAAGGAGAGAGTGGATGGCAGGCGGTCCGATGGTGTGCCCGGTCGACGGGGCGACTTTGGTTATGAGCGAGCGGCAGAGCATCGAGATCGACTATTGCCCGACCTGCCGCGGCGTCTGGCTCGACCGCGGCGAGCTCGACAAGATCCTGGAGCGCAGCGCGGCCGAGGCCTCGCCGCCCGTGCCCGAGGCTCCCCGCGCCGCGCAGGCGCCGTACCCGCCGCAGGCGCCCTATCCGCCGCAGCAACATTACGGCGATGCCTATTCGGACCGCGGCCGCGACTACGGCCACCACCGCCCGCACAAGCGCCGCAAGAGCTTCCTCGAGGAGCTGTTCGACTAAGCGGGGACCCGTCCGTACGAATATTGTCGTGCGCCGGGCACCGAACCTCCACGGTTTGCGGGGAGTTTGCGGCCTGTTCCTGCCAAAACAGGAAGGATGCGGCCATTGACGCCGTGCGCGTTCGATATAGCCTTCTCGTTACGGGGGAGGGAGAGTCGCGGGGGGTGCCTGCGCCGCTGACGTCCCCGGCCGCAACGCGCCCGCGGGTCCGTCCAAAGAGGCGCCGGCAGGAGAGCCCCCATGGCCCGCACCGTCAGCATGAGCGCGCAGGAGATCCGCGACCCCGATCTGCGCGACATGGACCGCACCGTCCTGAAGGAGATCGCGCAGGCGGCGGTCGACGTCGAGCTGTTCACGATCCCGCTCTACATGACGAGCCTCTATTCGATCGAGGGCTGGCACCCGATCACGGGCCGCAACAGCCAGCTCTACCAGGGCCGGATCTGGCCCGGCGCCAAATCCTCGGCCGCGCCGAACACCGACAACGAGCGCGCCTTCAACATCGTCTTCTCGGTGTTCATCCAGGAAATGCTCCACCTCCAGATGGCCGCCAACATGGCCTCCGTGATCGGCGTCCACCCCGATTTCGAGCGGCTCCAGGACGGCGAATATGGCTGGCCCTGCTACGGCCCGAACAACAGCGTCATCCCGCACATCATCGACCTCAGGGACACCACGAGCAGCGCCGACCTCAAGGTCAATGTCGGGCCGCTCGATGAGGAGCGGATCCGCCTCTTCCTCGCGATCGAGGCGCCCGAAAAGGTCGCGCAGGCCGACATTCCGGAAGCGAACAAGGGAAAGTATTTCCCCAAGGCGCCCTTCGCCGACTGGTATCCCGCCCAGGGCCTGCCGCTGTTCGGCACGATCGGCTGGATGTACCAATGCTATTACGACTATCTGAACCTCAAATATGAGGACGGCGTCTCGATGTGGGATGCCGTCTGGGCCGACATCCAGGCGGGTCCCGCGCCGGTGCAGAACGACCTGTTCAACAGCGTCGGCGGTGGCCATCCGATGCGCGAGTTCCTCGGCTTCAACACCGTCGTCGCCACCACCTATCCGGACATCGCCTTCAACCAGATGGTGGCGATGATGGACGCGATCACGGATCAGGGCGAAGGCAGCGTCATCGACAAGCACGTCCAGCTGCTGACCGCGGTCGAGCCTGTCTATTGCCCGAACGACGACGCGCTCCGCTCCGATTATCCGAGCTACGACGACAAGGGCGCGCTGATTCCGTCGGCCGACGCCGCAGCCCGCTTCGACAATGACAGCGCGGACCATTATGAGCGCTTCACCGAGGTCAAGGCGATGATCGACGGCAAATCGATCACCACCTGGGACCGCAATGGCGCGCCGCGCGTGTTCACGGCGGATGAGCTCCAGACGGCCGATTGGGCGACCAATCCCTACAAGGAAAACATGCCCGGCCCGGACGCCGTGGCGGCGGCGCTGACCAGGATGAGCGCCGACCCGGCGAACAGCGCCAAGGTCCTCAGCGAGGCGGTGGTCGGAGCGATCGCCGGCGTGACGACGGTGCTCGGCGACTATTGGAATCCGCAGGGGACGGCGCCGCTCTTTCCTTATCCCTCGATGGTCGGCTCGGGCGACCGCATGGCGATCGCCTGGGCGGTGCTCGGCCAATGCCCGAACCTGCGCAAGGGCATCGGCACGCCGGCGCCGGGGGTGTTGCGGCACGCCTGCCAGGGCCTGGCCTTCGAGACCGCGGGCGGCAACAGCTGCGCGGATCCGAAGATCTTCCACTCGTGCAAGGGCTCGAACAACTGCCACGCCCAGGGCGGCTGCGGGTTCGTCCAGCTGGTGACCGGCGGCGGCAATTGCAGCTCGAGCGGCGGCGGCGGCTCGGGCGGCGGCGGGGGAGGCGGCAATTGCAGCTCCAACGGCTGCGGCTCGACGGCTCTCAGCCTGCGCGCTTTCGGGGGGCTGTGCGGCGGCCCGACGCCTCCGCCGACCCCTTCGGGCCCGCTCTACTCGGCGCCGAGCGACAATAAGTGCAAGGGCTTCGGCGGCTGCGCCGTGCCGATCTCGGCCTCGCAGCTCTATCCGACGCAGGGGACGATGCAGATCTTCGCCTTCGACACGATCGGCGGCAAGATCACCTCGGCGCCGATCGGCACGCTGGACTACAAGGTCGGCGACGCCGTCGCGGACATCGCTTACGCCGCCTTCGCCAAGGCCGTGGAGGCGAACCACAAGCAGCCCGAGCCGCAGCCGCAGGCGAACGACCTGCGCCTCGTCTTCCCGCCTTCGACCTGATGGCGGCGGCGCGCCTCGGCCTCCCCCACCTCGGCGACGGGGTGGGGCTGCGCGACCCGCATTTCGCGCACCTGATGCGCACGTCTCCGGACGATTGGGGGGTCGACTGGTTCGAGATCGTCAGCGAGAATTTCCTAGGCCATCACGGCTACGCCTCGGCGGTGCTCGATCGGGTGGCGGCGCACCGGCCGGTCGTGATGCACGGAGTTTCGCTGTCGATCGGCTCTGCGGAACCGCTCGACGAGGGCTATCTCGATGCGATCGTCGCGCTCGCCGAGCGGGTGAGGCCGGCCTGGATCTCGGACCATCTCTGCTGGACGGGAATCGGCGGCCACAATAGCCACGATCTGCTGCCGATGCCGCTCACCGAAACGACCCTCGCCCACGTCGTCAACCGCATCCGCCGCGTCCAGGACCGGCTCGGGCGGCCGCTCATCCTGGAAAATCCCAGTTCCTATCTCCGCTTCCGATCCGATCAGATGCCGGAATGGGAGTATCTGTCGCGGATGGCCGAGGCGGCCGATTGCGGGCTGCTGCTCGACGTCAACAATGTCTGGGTGAGCGCGATGAACCATGGCTTCGACCCCGAAGCCTATATCGAGGCGATCCCCGCCGAACGCGTCGTCCAGGTCCATCTCGCCGGGCCGACCGATTGCGGGACCCATTATATGGACACCCACGACAAGCCGGTTCGCGACGAGGTCTGGCCGCTCTACGCGCTGGCACAGCAGCGGACCGGCGGGGTCTCGACTTTACTCGAATGGGACGCCGACATCCCGCCGTGGGAGGCGATGCTCGCCGAACTCGCCAAGGCGAGGGCCGCGCGCGCCGCGCCTGCCGAACCGGTCGCCGTCTGTGGCTGAGCTTGCGGCGGTTCAGCGCTGGATGCAGCGGGCGATCTTCGCAGGGGGAGCGGGCGACGAATTCGCCGACGCCATGGTCGAGGGCGACGAGCGCCTGGGCGCGTCGGGCCGCATGGCCATCTATGCCCGCGGCTACCGCGCCCGGCTGCTGGAATGCCTGCGCGCGGAATATCCGGCGCTTCGCCGCCTCGCCGGCGAAACCGCTTTCGAACTCTTCGCCGCCGATTATGTCGCTGCGCACCCGCCGCGGCATCCGAGCCTGTACGATTTCGGCGCCGGCTTTGCGGATCATCTCGCACGTCACGCGCCCGCTGAGGCGCGGGAACCCGCATCGCCGCTGGCCATGCCGGCACAGGTCGCCCGTCTGGAGCGGGCGCGGGCCGAAGTGTCGCGGGCACCTTCCGGGGCGCCGCCGCCGCTCGCCGGAGAGCGCCTGCGCATTCCCGAGACGGTGCGGCTCTTGCGCCTGGATTTCGATTTCTCGGACCTGATCGATGCGGTCGAGCGCGGCGCGCCTTCGGCCCCGCCCGCCGCCGTCGAGACGCGCGTCGCGGTGACGCGGATGGGCTGGCGAGTCCGTCTCCTGACGCTGGCCGAATGGCAAATGGCGTTCCTGGAGGGGCTGCCCGGGGCGGCCGACGCGGGGGACGCCCTCGTCGCCGCATGGCTGCCCGGAGCGGCGCGCTTCGGGCTCGTCACGGCAGCCTAGCGCGGCCGCCTGTCGAGATAGAGGAAGCCGGTGTCGAACTCGCCGACCTTCTGGAGCCGCGGCCAATCGTGGATGGTAACCTGGCCGCCCCGGAAGGTGACCAGCCGGTCGTCGCGCAGCTGCTTCAGCATCCGGTTGACGTGGACGGAGGTGAGGCCGGTGGCGTCGCCGAGGTCGAGCTGCGTGATCGGCAGCGCGAAGCTGCCGTCGGAGGCGAGGCCGACCACATCGAGCCGCACGCGCAGCTCGCACAGCAAATGGGCCAGGCGCGAGAGCGCCGGGCGCCGCCCGACGGACAGGATCTTCTCGCGCTGGATCGCCGAATCGATGAGGGTCGAGAACCACAATAAGCGGGTGAGGTGGGGCTCCTCCTCGGTGATCCTCCGGATCGCGTCATGCGGCACCAGGGCGACGCGGACGCGGGTCAGCGCGCCGACATTGTGCTCGAGCTGCTTGAGCAGGAAGCCGTGAAGGTCGGTGAAGTCGCCGGCGACATGGATTTCCTGGATCTGCCGCTGGCCGTCGCTCAAATCCTTGAAGCGGGCGACAAGCCCTTCGACGACCAGCATGCTCTGCGAGAGCGGCGCCCCGGCGCGGACCATGTTCCGGCCGGCCTGGAACTCTTCGCTGCCGGCCACGGCGTCGCGCAGCACCTGTTCCTCGCGTTGGGAGACCTCGTCGCGCGCGCGCAGCTTCAGCAGCAGTCGCTGAACGAGATCGGCTTCACCGGCCATCGCGGGTCCTTCCGGGTATCTGTGCCGCCTGAAGCTCGCGGCCGAGGCGCCCGGTAACCCAGAGTCGCCACATTCGGAAATCGGCGCGGAGCGACCAGAGCGGGTAGGCGAAGGTCGCCGGCCGGTTGCGCTCGACGGCGAAATGCGCCGTCCAGGCGAAGGCATAGCCCGCAACCGGCAGCAGGAGCAGCGGCCACCAGCTCCGCGTGGCCGCCGCGGCCCCGGCAAGCGCGAGAACCAGGGTGGTGCCGGCATAATGGAGCGCGCGGGTGGCGGGCCGCCGATGCTCGCGCAGGTAGAAGGGCCAGAAGTCCTCGAAGCTGCGATAGCGGCTCATGCGGGCTCGGCCGCGCGTGCCGCCGCGGCGGCGATCCCGGCCAGGACACCGTCGATCAAACGCGCCATGGTTCGTCCCCGTGCTGCCGGAGGCTGCCTATAGCACGATTCCCCGCGCACGGAGAAAGGCCTAGCCGGCGACGACGGTGCCGCCATTGGGGTGCAGGACCTGCCCCGACATGTAGCTCGAATCCTCGCAGGCGAGGAACAGGAAGCTCGGAGCGACCTCGTTCGGCTGCCCCGGCCGGCCCATCGGCACGTACTTCCCGAAATCCTTCATTTTCTCGGGCGGCGATCCGCCGAACGGGTTGAGCGGAGTCCAGATCGGCCCCGGCGCGACCGCGTTCACGCGGATCCCGTCCTCGATCAGATTCTCGCTCAAGGAGCGGGTGAAGGCGGTGATGGCGCCCTTGGTCGAGGCATAATCGAGCAGCTGGGCGGACCCCTTGTACATCGTGACCGAGGTGCAGTTGATGATCGCAGACCCCTTGCCGAGATGCGGCCGCGCGGCCTGGACCATGAAGAAATAGCCGAAAATGTTGGTCTGGAAGGTGCGCTTCAATTGCTCTTCGGTGATGTCGCGAATGTCGTCGTCCGGATGCTGCTCGGCGGCGTTGTTGACCAGGATGTCGAGCCTGCCGAGCTTCTCCACCGTCTCGGCGACGGCACGCTCGCAAAAGTCCTTGTCGCCGACGTCGCCGGGGATCGCGATCGCTCGCCGCCCCTCGGCTTCGACGATCCGCTTGGTCTTGGCGGCGTCGTCATGCTCGCACAGATAGAGGATGGCGACGTCGGCGCCCTCGCGCGCGAAGAGCGCCGCAACCGCGCGGCCGATGCCGCTGTCGGCGCCGGTGATCAGGGCGACCTTTCCGGCGAGGCGACCTGAGCCTGGGTAACGCGGCTGCCATTCGGGCTTGGGCTCGAGTGCGCTCTCGTGACCGGGCAAAGCGTCCTCGTGGATCATGTCGAGGGTCTCGGTGTCGGACATCGCTTCACTCCTTCGCGGCGATTCCGGCGCCTTCCTGGCCGAACGCTTCGATCGTGCCCTGATTCTGGCTCTGCTCCTCCGGAACCTGGTTGGTCGGCTCCTTGCCGCGCTTCGCCTTGGCGTCCTGGTTGCGGGCGCCGTCGCCGGGGTCCTCGGACATCTGGTTCTTCTGGTTCTGCGTCATCTGCGAGTCGTTATGGGGGTGCTGGCTGACGGACATGGCTGGTCTCCATTGGAAAAAGCTTCGAACGGGACAACCGCCACGCGCGCGCCGCGTTCCGGACGATCAGCGGTCCCAGGCGCTCGGGCGGCGGTCAGGCTCGGGCAGGCGCACGTCGGCGCTGCGCAATGGCGCGGGGGCGGCGCCCTCGGCCCGGCACTGCGCGACCACGATCGGAAAATCGAGGTTGGAAAAGCGCCCGAGCATGCTTTCGGTCGCGGCCAGGCAGGTCTCGCGGCTCTCGTAGCGCGTGTCGGCGATCCGGACGGGCTGGCAGGCGGTTTCACCCTCGCCGCAGCCGAGGATCGCGATCACGTAAACTGCCGGGCCCATCGCTCGCTCCGTTGCCGAACATGCCCTAAACCATTGATGCGCAACGCTCGTTCCTCACCTCGTCGCAGCCGGTTTGGAGCCGCGATGCGCGGCACCTATCTAGGCGGCAATGGATTCCACCGATTTAGGCAGTGCTCCGGAGGGAGGTGGCTGGCGGACGCTGCGCCGCTTCCTCCCCTATCTCTGGCCGAAGCATGCGCCGGCGCTGCGGGCCCGCGTGGTCATCGCCGTGCTGCTGGTGCTCGCGGCTAAGGGCGTCTCGCTGTCGACCGGCTTCGTCTACAAAGCCGCCGTCGACAGGATGTCGGCGGGTATGACCGCGGCGGCCGGGCTCGCGATCGCGCTCGTCGTCGCTTATGCCGGTGCGCGCTTCGCCGGCGTGTTCTTCGAGAATGTGAGGAACGCGATCTTCGAGCGGGTCGGACTCGACGCCGCCCGCCGCTTCGCCGATCAGGTCTTCCGCCATATCCACGCTTTGTCGCTGCGCTTCCATCTCGAGCGGCGCACCGGCGCGCTGACCCGGATCGTCGAGCGCGGGATCAAGAGCATCGACATGATGCTCTATTTCCTGCTGTTCAACATCGCCCCCACGGCGGTCGAGCTCGCCGTCATCTGCGTCATCTTCGGCGTCAAGTTCGGCCCCGGCCTGGTGGTGGCGACCCTGGTCATGGTCGTCGCCTACATCGCCTTCACGCGGTTCGTCACCGAATGGCGGGCGAAGCTGCAGAGGGAGATCAACGAGCTCGACAACCGGACGGTGGGGCGCGCGGTCGATTCGCTGCTCAATTACGAGACGGTCAAATATTTCGGCGCCGAGGAGCGCGAGGCGCGGCGCTACGACGCGGCGCTGCGGGCTTTGAACGAACGGTCGATCCGCAACGAGACGTCGCTCGCCTGGCTCAATATCGGCCAGTCCTTCATCACCAACCTGATGATGGCCGGGGCGATGGGCTATACCGTGTGGGGCTGGAGCCGCGGCGATTTCACGACCGGCGACGTCGTGCTCGTCAATACGTTGCTGGCCCAGCTCTTCCGTCCGCTCGACATGCTCGGCTGGGTCTACCGGACGATCCGCCAGGGACTGGTCGACATGGAGCAGATGTTCGGCCTGCTCGATACGCCGGCCGAGATCGCCGACGCCCCGGGGGCGCGCCCCTTGCGCGTCGCCGCCGGCGCCGTCCGCTTCGAGAATGTCGGCTTCGCCTACGATCCGGAGCGACCGATCCTGAAGGGCATCGACATCGACGTCCCGGCGGGGAGGACGGTGGCGGTGGTCGGGCCCTCGGGCGCCGGCAAGTCGACTTTGTCCCGGCTGCTCTACCGTTTCTACGATCCGCAGCAGGGGCGGATCACCATCGACGGCCAGGACATCGCGCACGTCACGCAGGCCAGCCTGCGCGCCGCGATCGGCATCGTTCCCCAGGATACCGTCCTGTTCAACGACACGATCGGCTACAACATCGCCTACGGACGCGACGGCGCCGGCGAGGCCGAGATCGAAGCGGCCGCGCGCGGCGCGGCGATCCACGATTTCGTTTCGAGCCTGCCCGAAGGCTATGCGTCGACGGTCGGCGAGCGCGGGCTCAAGCTGTCGGGCGGCGAGAAGCAGCGCGTCGCCATCGCCCGCACCCTGCTCAAGGATCCGCCGATCCTGATCCTCGACGAGGCGACGTCCGCGCTCGACAGCCGCACCGAGGCGGCGATCCAGGAGACGCTGAGCAATGTCACCGCGCGGCGCACCGCCATCGTCATCGCCCACCGCCTCTCGACCGTGATCGACGCCGACCAGATCGTCGTCCTCAACGAGGGCCGGGTCGTCGAGCGCGGCACCCACGCCGAGCTGCTCCGCATGGGGGGCCTCTACGCCGAAATGTGGACCCGCCAGCAAAGCGAACGCGAGGAGCACGAATTGCAGGCGGCCCGAGTAGATATACCCCCGATCTCGACGGCAGAGACGAATGAATCGGCCAGTTTACATCCGAAGCAGCCGACCGTATCATATTGATCGTCGCAGCAAGTAGGCTGCCTATAGAAACGGGGAATGCAGATGGCGGGGGCACTGCAGTTCGAGAATGTTTTCGGCCAAGTTTTTTCAGATCGCGTTTGCTTTAACCTCAAGAAGCCTTGGTTCGGCGGCAGCGTTCAAGAAGATTATGCGCTGCGACACATAACCACGGTGCGAGCCGAGGTCAGCCGAAACGTGGCCCTGGGTGTGATCCTAGGACTGGTTGGTCTGGTCTGCATGTCCAGCGGGGGTGCGGTGGTCATTGTCGGGCTTGTGCTCGCCGGGCTCGCGGTGCTGGCCATCATTGGAAACCCGGCCGTCACCATTGTCACGGCGGGAGGCGAGCCGAGAACATCTATCGGATCCTTCTCGCAGCATCAGGACGCCACCGTTTTTGCGGCAGCGGTGAAAGAAGCACTGTTCGCGGAGGAGCCCCACCGCCCGCCGAGCCCGGCGATGCCCGAGAACATCCCCACTTCGAGCGCGAACACTCGAGCTTGTCCGATCTGCGCCGAGGACGTGAAGCTGGCCGCGCTGAAATGCCGCTTCTGTGGGGCCGACCTGCAAAACAGCTAGCTCGCGAGGCATTGCGTACATCGGCTGCTCCCGCCACTGAGGCGAGGTGGACGACCCCCTCGATATCCTGCGCTCGACTTTCGGCTTTCCCGCCTTCCGCGGCGTCCAGGAAGAGGTGATCGGCCGCGTGATGGCCGGAAAGAACACGCTCGCGGTGATGCCGACGGGGGCAGGCAAGTCGCTCTGCTACCAGGTGCCGGCGCTCGCGCGGGAAGGCACGGCGCTCGTGATCTCGCCGCTGATCGCATTGATGCACGACCAGATCCGGGCGGCGGACGCGTTCGGGATCCGCGCCGCCTCGCTCACCTCCGCGGACGACAATCGCGTGGAGACGGCGAGGCGGCTGAGGGCGGGCGAGCTCGACTTGCTCTACGTCGCGCCCGAGCGGGCCACGGGGTCCGGCTTCCGCGACCTGATCGCCGAGGTGAAACTCGCGCTGGTCGCGATCGACGAGGCGCATTGCGTCTCCGAATGGGGGCACGATTTCCGGCCCGACTACCGGCTGCTGCGGCCCCTGCTCGACGGCCTCGGCGGCGTTCCGCGGCTTGCGCTCACGGCGACCGCGGACAGCCGGACGCGCTCCGACATCCTCGTCCAGCTCGGCATCCCGGACGACGGGCTGGTTCTCGCCGGCTTCGATCGGCCGAACATCCGCTACAATGTCCGCCCGCGCGACGGCGTCGGCGCGCAGCTCAAGGCCCTGCTCGACGAGCAGCCCGGGCCCGGAATCGTCTACGTGCCGAGCCGCGACAAGGCCGAGACGCTGGCCGCCCAGCTCGGTGCCGGCGGGCGGCGCTGCCTTCCTTACCATGCCGGCCTCGACCCGCAGGTGCGCGCCCGCAACCAGGCCGCGTTCGTCCGCTCCGAGGACATGGTGATGGTCGCGACGATCGCCTTCGGCATGGGAATCGACAAGCCCGACGTGCGCTTCGTCGCCCATGCCGGGCTGCCCAAATCGATCGAGGCTTATTATCAGGAGACCGGCCGCGCCGGGCGGGACGGCGAGCCGGCCGACGCCTGGCTGTTCTGGGGCGCGGCCGATTTCTCGCTGGCCCGGCGGCGGATCGAGACGGAGGTGCCCGAGGGACGGCGCCCCGGCGAGCGCCAGCGCCTCAACGCGCTCGCCGCCTTGGTCGAGGCGGGCACGTGCCGCCGCGCCATCCTGCTGCGCCATTTCGGCGAAGCGCCGCCGGAGCGCTGCGGCAATTGCGACAATTGCCTCGCGCCGCCGGCCACGGTCGACGCGACCGAGGCGGCGCGCAAATTGCTGTCCGCCGCCTTCCGGACCGAGATGCGCTTCGGCATCCAGCATCTGACCGACGTCCTCGCCGGCAAGGAGACCGACAAGGTGCACGGCTTCGGCCACCATCGCCTTTCCGTATTCGGAATCGCGAACGAGGAGGAACTGGCTCTGGTCAAGCCGGTGGCGCGCGCTCTGATGGCGCGCGATGCGCTGCGCGCCGACGAATATGGCGGCCTCTCCTTCGGCCCGGCTGCGCGCTCGATCCTCAAGGGCGAGGAACGGGTCGAGCTGGTCCTGCCCCCCAAGCGCGCGCGCAGGCGTCGCGCCCGCGACGGCGCCGATTATCCGGCCGACGATCCTTTGTTCGAAGCGCTGCGCGCCCGCCGCCGCGCGCTCGCCGCCGAAGCGTCGGTGCCGCCCTACGTCATCTTCCACGATTCGACCCTGCGCGAGATGGCGGCGGCTAAGCCGTCGAGCCTCCGGGCGCTGAGCGAGGTCTCCGGAGTCGGCGCCGCCAAGCTCGAGCGCTACGGCGCCGCTTTCGTCGAGGTGATCCGGGCGCACGAGGAGCCGGCATGAGGCTGCTCGCCGCTTTCGCGCTGCTCGCCGCATCCGGCTGCGCGACGGGGCCGCGCCCCCTGACCGAGGCGGAGCTCGCTATCTATCCCGAAGCGCGCGGGATGCCGGCGGACGTGCAGGATTATATCGTGCGCTGGCAGGGCTGCGCCCATTTCCTCGGCGAGCCCTGGGGCGACGACGATCGGCGCCGGCAGATCGAGCGCGGCATCCGCGCCGCCTGCCCGGGTGTCGACGCGCTCGGCCGCGCCGTCCGGCGGCGGCATGCGAACGCGCCGGAGGTGCTCGCCAGGATCGCGGAGCTGGAGCCGCTCGGCCAATGATGCGGCCGCTCGACGACAAGACGCTGGCCGCAAACAGGCAGGTCGCGCCCGAGGACCTTCCGGCGATCGCCGCGGCCGGGGTGACCTTCGTCGTCAACAACCGCCCGGACGGCGAGGAGGAGGGGCAGCCCCTCTCGGCGGAGATCGAGGCGGCGGCGCGCGCGGCGGGGCTCGATTACCGCCACATCCCGGTCGCCGGCGGCTTCAACATGGACGACGTGCTCGCCATGGCCGACGCCCTCGATGCGACCGAGGGCAAGGTGCTCGCTTTCTGCCGCACCGGCACGCGCTCGACCTTCCTCTGGGCGCTGGCGCGGTCGGAACGCGGCGAGGCGGCGGACCGGATCGTCGCCGCCGCGGCCGCGGCGGGCTACGATCTAGCCCCGATCCGGGCCTATCTCAATTGATGTAACCTAGTTGATGTCCTGGCGCCGGAAGGCGGCGAAGGTCGCGGCGGCGGGCACGACGATCCAGGCCGTGACAACCGCGAGGGACGTCGCCCAGCCGAGCGATACAATCCGTCCGCCGGGGAATTCCACGCTGAGCGCCTTGGCCTCGCCGATCCATTCGAACAGGTTGGCGAGGTGATAGCCCGGCAGTGCATGGTAGAGCGGCCAGACGATCGCCGGAAAGCGCATGCTCAGGATCGGTCCGAAGCTGAAGATCAGTTGCTCGATGCTGATCAGGACGATGGCGATGACCAGCGCGGCGATGGTCGAACGGGTCAGGATCGCCGCCAGGCTCACGCAGGCGACGGTCACCGCGAAGGGAGGGAGGGCCGCCAGCGCACCCCGGCCGTGCTCGCCGAGCAGCGCGCCGGCCGTGACTCCCGCCGGGATGGTGTCGCCCGTCGCGACGCTGTCGGTCCAGATGCCGAGGGTGGAGAGCAAGGCGGTGGCGAGGAAGGCAAGCGCGAACAGGATCAGGACAGCGGCATATTTGGCCGCGATGAGCGCACCGCGCGAGCGATGCGGGACGATGAGCTTCCAGGTGTTCCAGCCATATTCGCCGGCGAAGACGACCGCTACGTAGGCGGCGATCATGACACGGCCGACCGAGTTGCGCGGCACGTACCAGGCGAAGGCGGTGTTCTCGAGCCACTCGGGGAGGGACTGCTGCTCGGGCGCGTCGCCTCCCGCGATGCCGACGATGATTCCGATCAGGAATATCAGGGTGAACCCGATCGGGTAGAGCCAGACGAGCGACCAGGTCGCCTTGTGGCGGCGCAGCTTCAGCAGCTCTGCGGAAAGCGCGTCAAGCATCGCCCGCTTCCTCCCGCGTGATCGAGAGGAACACCTCCTCGAGGTTGCGCTGCTCCGGCACCAGCCGGAACAGGTCGGCCCCCGCGCCGACCAGCCGCCGCACCACCTCCGGCGCCTCGGCCCGCGTCGCGCGGACGATCAGCGCCTCGCCGTCTCGCTCCACCGCCCAGCGCGAGGCGAGCGCCGCCTCGGCCGCGTCGAGCGGCGCGGCCTCGATGCGGAGGCCGTCGTCCTGCCGGAGCAAATCGGCGATGGTTGCCTCGCGGACGATCTCGCCCTTGCTGATGATCGCCACCCGGTCGCAGACTTGCTGGACCTCGTGGAGAAGGTGGCTGGAGAGAAACACGGTCTTGCCCTGCGCCACCGCGAGATCGCGGATCAATGCGCGCATCTCCTGGATGCCGGCGACGTCGAGCCCGTTGACCGGCTCGTCGAGGATCACGATCTCGGGATCGTTGAGCAGGGCCGCGGCGACGCCGAGCCGCTGGCGCATGCCGGTGGAATAGCCCTTGACCTTGCGCTTCGCGTCTTTGGCGAGGCCGACCTGGTCGAGCAGGGCGTCGATCCGCTCGCCGCCGCCGCCATGGGTGCGCGCCAGGACTTCGAGGTTCCGGCGCCCCGACAGGAAGGGATAGAAGTTGCCGCCGTCGACCAGCGAGCCGACCCGCCGCAGAACCGTCGGACTGTGGCGCAGCTCCTCGCCGAACAGGCGCACCTCCCCCGCCGTCGGCGAGATGAGGCCGATCAGCATCCGGATCGTGGTGCTCTTGCCGGCGCCGTTGGGTCCGAGAAAGCCGTACACCTCGCCGCGGCCGACGGTCAAAGTGACGTCGCGCACCGCGCGTACGCCGCCGCCGCGCCGTCCGTAGGTCTTGCTGAGATTCTCGAGCTCGAGGACGGGTGCGTCGGCCATCGGTGTATTAGTTACTTGATACACCTACTGTGTCAAGTCCTCGGCGAGGATCCGTGCGGCCTCCTCCACGTCCTCGTCGTCCACCATGAGCCGGATCGGCACCAGGAAGCTCGCCCCTTCCATCGACGAATTGAAATCGAACAGGATCGAAGGGATGCCGTCCGCCTCGAGCCGGGAGCTGGCGATGCCCGCCTCGAAGCTGTTGTAATAAGTGGCGACCGCGACGAGGGCCATTACCAGGGCACCACGTCGCCGGCGGCCAGCTCCTCGGCGCGGGGCTTGCGGCCGAGGATCGCGTTGCGGTGGGGGAAGCGGCCGAAGCGCGCGATGACGTCGTGGTGCAGCCGCGCATAACGGAGCTGCTCGGGCTCTCCGAGCGCGGTGAACAGCAGCAGCGACCGGGTCTGGTCCCTGGCATCCTCGCTGTGCTGGAAGGGCATGTAGAGGAACTGGCGCCGGTCGCTCGCCATGCCGTCGTCGTAGCCGCGCTCGACCGCACCCCTGGCGATGGCGAGAGCGAGGGGATCGGTCGCGAACTGGTCCGCGTGGCCGCGGAGCATGTTGCGCGGGAACTGGTCGAACAGGATGATCGCAGCGAGCGCATGATCCGGCGCGTCGAGGAAGTCGGCGGCGGGGCGCTGCCGTTGCTCCGTCCAGAGGTCGAGGAAGCGCTTCCGGATCTCCTCGTCGAACGCGTCGCCGCCCTTCCACCACCGCTCGGGCGGCTGGGTAAACCAGAAGCTGAGCACGTCGCGGACCCAGCCCATCAGGCGACTCCCGTCACTGCGAGGAGCGAAGCGACGAAGCAACCCACGGGCCTCGGAGGCCGCACCGGATTGCTTCGCTTTGCTCGCAATGACGGTGGAGAGCGGTCCTCATGCCGTCCCGCCGACGGTGAGCCCCTCGATCATCAAGGTCGGCTGCCCCACCCCGGCGGGGATCGACTGGCCGCCCTTGCCGCAGATGCCGACGCCCTCGTCCAGCGCCATGTCGTCGCCGATCGCGGCGACCCGGGTCAGCACGGTCGGCCCGTCGCCGATCAGGGTCGCCCCCTTGATCGGCGCGCCGAGCCGGCCGTTCTCGATCCGGTAGGCCTCGGTGCAGGAGAAGACGAACTTGCCGGAGGTGATGTCGACCTGGCCGCCGCCGAAGCTCTTCGCGTAGATGCCGGTCTTCGCGCGGGCGAGAATCCCGGCCGGATCGTCCTTGCCGGCGAGCATGAAGGTGTTGGTCATGCGCGGCATCGGCGCATGGGCGAAATCCTCGCGCCGGCCGTTGCCGGTCGGCTCGACCCCCATCAGCCGCGCATTGAGCCGGTCGTGAATATAGCCCTTGAGGATGCCGTCTTCGATCAGGACGTTGCACCGGGTGGGCGTGCCCTCGTCGTCGATCGACAGCGAGCCGCGCCGCTCGCCGAGCGAACCGTCGTCGACCACAGTGACTCCGGGCGCGGCGACGCGGTCGCCGATGCGGCCGGAGAAAGCGGACGTGCCCTTGCGGTTGAAGTCGCCCTCGAGCCCGTGGCCGATCGCTTCGTGGAGGAGGACGCCGGGCCAGCCCGGCCCCAGCACGACCGTCATCTCCCCGGCCGGCGCGGCGACCGATTCGAGGTTCACCAGCGCCTGGGCGAGCGCGATGTCGATCGCCCGGTGCCAGGTCGCCGGCTCGAACAGGCTGTCGTAGAGGCGGCGTCCGCCGAGCCCGTGGAAGCCGGTCTCGCGCCGGCCGTTCTGCTCGACGACGATCTGGACGTTCATCCTCACCAGGGGGCGCACGTCGTGGGCGACGAAGCCGTCGGCCCGCACGATCTCGATCACGCTCCACGAGCCGGAGAGGGTGACCGAGACCTGGGCGACGCGCGGATCGCGGGCGCGGGCGGCGGCGTCGATCTCCTGGCAGAGCGCCACCTTGCGGGCGAACGGCACCAGGCTCAGCGGATCGGAGTCGGTGTAGAGCGTCGCGTTGGTCCGCCGCGGCGGCGCCGCCGCCGGACTGCGCGTCGGATCGAGCACCGACATCGTCTCGGCCGCGCGGCGGATCGCGGCCTCAGAAAGCTCGTTGGCGTGGGCGAAGGCGGTGGTCTCTCCGGCGACTCCGCGCAGGCCGAAGCCGGCCTGGGTGTTGAAGTCGGCGGTCTTCAGCCGGCCGTCGTCGAAGGCGAAGCTCTCCGAGGCGGTATATTGCAGATAGAGCTCGCCGTCGTCGCAGCCGGCGAGCGCGGCGGCGGTGAGGCGCCTTGCCGCGTCCGGGTCGAGCCCGTCGGGTCGGTAGAGGAAGCGGCGCGGATCGGCGGGGATGGTCATGCGGGGGGATATAGGGGGGTGTGCGCCTCGCGTCATCCCGGCGCAGGCCGGGATCTCAGGGGGAGTTCGCACAAGGGGCTATGGAGCGCTCCATCGGCACCAGCGCTCTTCACTCGCTGAGATCCCGGCCTTCGCCGGGATGACGGTCTCGGCCGACTCTTCCCGCTTCAGCCCTCGTCCGCGGGGCTGCCCTTCAGCACGAAGCGCCTGTCGCAATAGCCGCATTCGACGAAGCCCTGCTCGTCGATCTGCAGGTAGACGCGCGGGTGGCCGAGCGCCGGATGGGTCTCGCTCGCCCCGTCGCAGGCGACCCGCGGGCTCGTCACGAAGCTGATTTCCGGGGTGAAGCGGTCGGCCTGCATGGCGCGCGCCTTAGCGGAGCCTCGGACGGCAGACAATCGCTTCGGCAGGCGCTAAGCCCGCCGCGATGAGCGAATCCGCGATCTCGATCCGCGATCTCCAAAAGACCTACCAGGGCGGCAAGCGCGCCCTCGACGGCGTCAGCATCGAGGTGCCGCGCGGCCAGATTTTCGGCCTGCTCGGGCCGAACGGCGCCGGCAAGTCGACGATGATCAACATCCTCGCCGGCCTCGTGAACAAGACCGGCGGGACGGCGGAAATCTGGGGCTTCGACATCGACCGCCACCCGCGCAACGCCAAGGCGTCGATCGGCATCGTGCCGCAGGAGATATTGTTCGACCCCTTCTTCACGCCGGCCGAGACGCTCGAGATCCAGGCCGGGCTCTACGGCGTGCCGAAGGCTCGGCGCCGCACCGCCGAGCTGCTCCGCGCCGTCCGGCTCGAGGACAAAGCGGATGCCTATTCGCGCACGCTGTCGGGCGGAATGAAGCGGCGGCTGCTGGTGGCGAAGGCGATGGTCCATTCGCCGCCGATCCTGGTCCTCGACGAGCCGACCGCCGGCGTCGACGTCGAGCTTCGCCAACAGCTCTGGGACTATGTGCGCGCACTCAATCGCGAGGGCGTCACCATCGTGCTGACCACCCACTATCTCCAGGAGGCCGAGGCGCTCTGCGACCGGATCGCGATCATCAACCACGGCCGGCTGATCGCGAACGAGACGACGCGCACTTTGGTCGGCATGGCGCAGGAGAAAGCGGTCGTGGTGACCGTCGACCGCGACGTCGCGGTGGCGCCGGTCGCGCCCTGCTTCGACAAGATCGAGCTGAGCGGCGAGCGCACCATCTCGATCACCTACCGCAAGGACCGCGTCAATGCCGGCGACGTCCTCGCCGCGCTGCAGCGCGAGGGGCTCGGCATCGTCGACGTCTCGACGCGCGACCCGGATTTGGAGGACGTGTTCCTGAACTTGACCCGGGCCGGTGCCGCGGACTGAAGCGATCAGCGTGCGAGGAAATCCCGTACCGCCTCCGCCAGCCGCGCCGGCTGGTCGAACATGATCATGTGGCCGCTGCCGTCGATCCGGATCAGCTCCGCGTTGCGCGCACCGGCATAAGCGGCGGCGTAGGCGGCGTCGCTGCGGGCGCGGCTGCGGGCGTCGCGGTTCGCGTAGACCACCGTCAGCGGCGCGGCGATGCGGGGCAGGTCCGCGGTGAGGTCGAGGGCGGCGAGCTCCTCCATCGCGCGGGCGACGACCTCGGGGTCGCTGCGGGCGTCGGTGCCGAACGATCCGATCAGCGAGCCGACCAGCATCCTGCCCGTCGGCGTGGACCCGAGCGCGCGCAGCCTTTCGGCCATGGCGCGCGCCCGTTCGGGCGAGGAGCCGACGAGGCCGCTCGGCTGCGGCAGCATGTCGACCACCATCACCCGTCCGACCAGCTCGGGCCGCCGCGTCGCGACCATCATCGCCAGGGTGCCGCCCATCGAATGGCCGACCAGGGCCGGCCGCCGCAGCCCGCGCGATTCGATGTAGCGGGCGACCTCGTCCGCGAGCGGAGAGACGAGCGCGCCCGACGCGTTGGGGCCGGCCGGCGCTCCGGCCATGCCGCCGACATGAAGCAGATGGTAGCGATAGCCCGGCAATGCGGCGACGATTCCGTTCCAGACGTTCGGACCCGCGGTCAGGCCGGGGATGAGGATCACGTCGGGCCCGTTGCCGCGCACCGTGGCGCTGAAGCGGGTGGGGGCGAAAGGCGGCTCGGCGAACGCGACGGAAGGAAGGCCGCCGATCAGCGCGGCCGCACCCAATCCCCCCAGCAAGTCTCTGCGTCGCATCCCGCCTTGTTAGCGCGGCAGGTTTAACGCCGCCTGACCCGCTCGGCATTGTCTCGCCGCGAGATTGGGCTAAGTCGAGGCCATGCCTTCCTGCCACCTCTATCTCGTCGACGGATCGAGCTACATCTTCCGCGCCTATCACCGGCTGCCGCCGCTCACCAACCGCCACGGCCTCAATGTCGGCGCCGTCTACGGCTACACGACCATGCTCTGGAAGCTGGCCGAGAGCCTCCACAAGGAGGAGGGGCCGACCCACCTAGCGGTCATCTTCGACGCCGGCTCGCACACTTTCCGCAACGACCGCTACGACCAGTATAAGGCGAACCGGCCACCGCCGCCGCCGGACCTCGTCCCCCAATTCCCGCTGATCCGCGACGCCACCCGCGCCTTCTCGCTCCCCTGCATCGAGGAGGAGGGGCTCGAGGCCGACGACATCATCGCCTGCTACGCCAAGGCGGCGCTGGAGCAGGACTGGAAGGTGACGATCGTCTCCTCCGACAAGGATCTGATGCAGCTGGTCGAGGACGGCCGGCTCGACCTCTACGACACGATGAACGACCGCCGCCTCGGGCGGGACTATGTGATCGAAAAGTTCGGCGTTCCGCCCGAGAAATTGGGCGACGTGCTGGCCCTGATGGGCGACAGCGTCGACAACATTCCGGGCGTCCCCGGCATCGGCCCCAAGACCGCGGCGCAACTCATCCAGGACTATGGCGACCTCGAAAGCGTCCTCGCCCATGCCGACGAGATCAAGAAGCCGAAGCTGAAGCAGAATCTGATCGAGCATGCCGACGCCGCCCGCCTCTCGCGCGAGCTCGTCACTTTGGTGTGCGACGCGCCGCTGCCGGAGCCGCTCGACGCGCTCGAGATGAAGGGCATCCCCAAGGAGCCGCTGCGCGAATTCCTCGCCGACCAGGGCTTCCGCTCGCTGCTCGCCCGGCTCGACGGCACCTCGCAGGTGCAGGCGCCTTCTTCGGCCTCGCCCGCCGTGCGGCCGGTGCAGGCGGAGGTGCGGCCCGAGCCGAAGATCGATCGGTCGTCCTACGAGACGGTCGTGACCGAAGCGGCGCTCGACCGCTGGATCGCCGAGGCGCAAGCGAAGGGGCTGGTCGCGGTCGACACCGAGACCGACGGCTATGACTGCGTCACCGCCAAGCTGGTCGGCATCAGCCTTGCCACCGAATGCGGCAAGGCCTGCTACGTGCCGCTCGAGCATGGCGGCCACGATTTGCTGAGCGAGCGCCCGGAGCAGCTCGCCGCGGAGATGGCGCTGGCGAAGCTGAAGCCGCTGCTCGAGGACCCGGCCATCCTCAAGATCGGCCACAATTTCAAGTTCGACTGGATCGTCTTCAACGTCCGCGGAATCAGCGTCGCCCCGGTCGACGACAGCCTGGTGATGAGCTTCGACCTCGATGCGGGCGGGCTCAACAGCCATGCGATGGACGATCTCGCGGCCAAGCACCTCGATCACCAGTGCCTCACATTCAAGGAAGTCTGCGGCTCCGGGCAGAAGCAGATCAGCTTCGACAAGGTCCCGCTCGACCGCGCCACCGAATATGCCGCGGAGGACGCCGACGTGACGCTGCGGCTGTGGAAGCGCTTCCGCACCCGGCTGCCGCACGAGCGGGCGACCCGGGTCTACGAGACGGTCGACCGGCCGCTGGTCGCGGTGGTGGCGCGGATGGAGCGCGAAGGCGTCAAGGTCGACCGCGAGGAGCTTTCGCGGCTCAGCCAGGAGTTCCAGACCCAGATCGCGGCGCTGGAGGAGCGCATCTGCGGAGAAGCGGGCTGCCAGTTCACGATCGGCTCGCCGCAGCAATTGGGCGACGTCCTGTTCAACCGGCTCGGCCTCAAGGGCGGCCGCAAGGGAAAGTCCGGCACCTGGTCGACCGACGTCAACGAGCTCGAGCGGCTGTCGCGCGAGGGCGTGCCGATCGCCAGCCTGGTGCTCGAATGGCGCCAGCTCTCCAAGCTCAAGAGCACCTATACCGACGCGCTCCAGGAGCAGATCAACCGGAAGACCGGCCGCGTCCACACCTGCTACTCCTTGTCCGGCGCGCAGACCGGCCGCCTGAGCTCCACCGACCCCAATCTCCAGAACATCCCGATCCGCACCGAGATCGGCCGCCGCATCCGCGACGCCTTCGTCGCCGAGCCGGGCAATTTGATGCTCGCCGCCGATTATTCGCAGATCGAGCTGCGTCTCGCCGCCCACATGGCCGACGTCCCGCAGCTTCGCGACGCCTTCGCCCGCGGCGAGGACATTCACGCGATGACGGCGCAGGAGCTGTTCGGGACCGTCGACCGCGACACCCGCGCCTCGGCCAAGACGATCAACTTCGCCATCCTCTACGGCATTTCGCGCTGGGGCCTCGCCGGCCGCCTGTCGATCACCGCGGACGAGGCGCAGGCGATGATCGACCGCTATTTCGACCGCTTTCCCGGCATCCGCGACTATATCCACGCGACGCTGGAGGGCGTGCGCGAGACCGGCTTCACCGCCACCCTGTTCGGCCGCAAGACCCATTTCCCGAGCATCCGCTCCAAGGTCCAGCACGAGCGCCAGGGCGCCGAGCGCGCCGCCATCAACGCTCCGATCCAGGGCACCAGCGCCGACATCATCAAGCGCGCGATGACCCGCATGTGCCCGGCTCTCGAAGCCGAGGGGCTGGGCAGCACGCGCATGCTCCTCCAGGTCCACGACGAGCTCGTGTTCGAGGTTCCCGAGGCGGACGCGGAGCGTGCGAGCGGCGTCATCCGCCGGGTGATGGCGAGCGCCGCCGAGCCCGCCGTCAAGCTATCGGTCCCGCTCGGCGTCGACATCGGCACCGGCGCGAACTGGGGCGCGGCGCATTAGCGAGGGGGGAGACAGGAAGATGAAAAGAGCGATGGTTTTAGCGGCGGCGCTGGCGGGCGCTGTCATGGCCCCGGCCGCGGCTGCACAGGATCGGGGCGGCGTGCCGCCGGGCTTCGTGCGGGTCATCGTCAATGCGACGGTCGGGCACGGCCCCGCCGCGGGCCGCTCGGACGCGCTCGTCTTTTTCAGCGGCGGGGGCGACGAGACGCGCGTCCTCGGCATCGCGGCGCTTGCGCCCGGCGATCCCTGGGTCGACGCTCCCGAGCGCGCCGTCGCGGTCCTGCGCACCCGCGGTTCCACGCCCGGCGGGAACAGGGCACCCGATCCGTCCGATATCGCCTACGCCCAGCGGACCGGCCTTACCGTCTTCGTCGCCGGCGAATGGCGCGATCCCGCCGTAATCTGGGAGATTCGGCCGGAGGCCGACGGCGTCCGGGTGCGCGACATCGACCGGCGCGGCCGCGGCGGGCCTTGGCGTCCGGCCGCGCGCTGACGGTCTGCGGCTGGTAAGGCATCGTGACCGACCCCCCCGCCGACGACATCGCCGCGCTCGCCAGGGGCGGCCGCACCAACTTCTTCGGCTTCCTGATCCGGCTGGTCGCGCGGCTGCCCTTCCTGTTCATCGCCGGCCATTGGTACGGCGCCGAGCTCCTCGGCCGCTTCGCTTATGCGGTGATCGTCATGGAGCTCGCCGCCCAACTCGCGACGATGGGGCTGAAGCGAGGCCTCGCGCAGCAGCTCTCGACCACCGAAAAGCCCCATGTCTGCATCGTCTGGGACGGGCTGCTCGCCGCCTTCATCGCCTCGGCGGTGGCGAGCGCTTTGCTGATGCTCTTCCCGCAGGCGATGTTCCCGCGCGGCGACGTCCACGGCGCCGACTGGCTGCTGCCTCTGGTCATTTTCGGCATTGCCGGCGCCGACGTCGCGCTGGCGGCTCTGGCCTATCGCCACGACGTCGCGGCGACCGTCCAGGTGCGCGCGATCGTCGAGCCCTGGACGATCAGCATCGCGGCCGCAGCGATGATCTTCATCTTCCCCCGCGACGGCCTGATCATCGCCTACGTCATCTCGGTCGTCGCCGGGCTCGCGGCGGCGATGTGGCGGCTGCTGTGGAGCTACGGCCGGCCGCACGAGTGGAAGCCCAACCCGGCCGAGATCCTCTGGACGGCGCGGCGCAACATCCCGCTCGCCGCCGCGGACGCGATCGAATGGGGCTCGCGCCGGCTCGACATCGCCATCCTCGGCCTGTTCGTCTCGCCGGCGATGATCGGCACTTATTACGTCGCCCAGCAGGTCGCCTCGCTGCCCCAGAAGCTTAAGACCAGCTTTGATCCGATCCTCGCCCCGGTGATCACCCAGAAGCTGGCCGAAGGCGACCGCAAGGCGGTGGCCAAGCAGGTGCGCCAGGTCGGCTTCTGGATCATCGCCGCCCAGGCTGGGATCGCGCTCGCGCTCGGCATACCCGGCGAGGCGCTGATGGGGCTGTTCGGGGATGAAGGGGCGTTCGTGAGCGGCACCGCGGCCTTGTGCTTCCTGCTGGCCGCGGAAGTGGTGGCGGCGACCGCCGTGGTCTCCGAATCGGCTCTGGTCTACGTCGCCCGGCACCGCAATCTGCTGATCTCGCTGCTGATGATCGCCGTGCAGGCGGCGCTGACCGTCGCGATCATCCTCGGGGTCGAGATGCTGCCGCTGCCGCAGGAACGGGTCGAGGGCTGGCAGGCCGCGGGGGCGGCGCTGTCGCTGATGCTCGCTCTGGGCCTGGCCTCGGTGCTGAAGGCGCGGCTGCTCTGCCGGCTGCTCGACGCGCCGGTCCAGGGCTGGCGATGGTCGCTGATCTGGGCGACCGCGGCCGCGACAATCGTCGGCTTCGTCGCCGTCCAGCTTCCGACCTGGATCGAGCTCGGCATCGGCGCCCCGCTCATCCTCGCCGCCTTCGGCATCGTCGTCTGGTATCGCGGCTTCACGAGCGAGGACCGGGTGCTGTTCGGCAAATCCGGGCGCGAAGCCCCGACCTTGCCCCCGCCGGGCACCGGGCCGACGGTGGGGTAGGGGAGCCAATTGCCGACCTCCGTTCGCACCGAGCGAAGTCGAGGTGCCGTCCCGAGCGCAGCCGAGGGCCGACGGTCGTGCGAGCCTCGGCTTCGCTCGGCTGGGTGTCTCGACTTCGCTCGACACGAACGGATTTTCCACGGCCAGCGACTGGCGAACCCGGTCAGTGGCGGAAGTGGCGCATGCCCGTGAACACCATCGCCAGGCCCGCTTCGTCGGCGGCGGCGATCACTTCCTCGTCGCGGATCGAGCCGCCGGGCTGGATCACCGCCGTCGCGCCCGCCTCGACCGCGGCGAGAAGGCCGTCGGCGAACGGGAAGAAGGCATCCGACGCGACGGAAGATCCGATCGTGCGCGGCTCCGGCCAGCCGGCTCTCTCCGCCGCGTCGCGCGCCTTCCAGGCGGCGATGCGCGCCGATTCGAGCCGGTTCATCTGGCCCGCGCCGATGCCGGCGGTGGCGCCGTCCTTCGCGTAGACGATGGCGTTCGACTTGACGTGCTTGGCGACCGTCCAGGCAAAGAGGCAGTCGTCGAGCTCGCGCTCGCTCGGCGCGCGCCTGGTCACGACGGCGAGGTCGTCCCGCGAAATGCGCGCATTGTCGCGCGACTGGACGAGATAGCCCCCGGCGATCGACTTCAGGGTCAGCCCGGGCCGCCGCGGATCGGAGAGAGGGCCCGTCAGGAGCAGCCGCAGATTCTTCTTCCTGGCGAACGCCGCCCGCGCCGCCTCGTCCGCATCGGGAGCGATCACCACCTCGGTGAAGATCGCCGAGATCGCCTCGGCCGCGGCGAGGTCGAGCGGCGCGTTGACGGCGACGATTCCGCCGAAGGCCGAGACCGGATCGCAGGCGAGCGCTTGCGCGTAGGCGTCGAGCAGGTCGGCGCCGACCGCGGCTCCGCAGGGATTGGCGTGCTTGACGATCACGCAGGCGGGCCCGGCGTCGCGGAACTCGGCGACCAGCTCCAGCGCGGCGTCGGCGTCGTTGTAATTGTTGTAGCTCAGCGCCTTGCCCTGGACCTGCCCGGCCTGGGCGATGCCGCGGCTCGCGGGGCCGGCCGGAAGGTAGAGCGCCGCCTTCTGGTGCGGGTTCTCGCCGTAGCGCAGCTCCGCTCCGCGGTTCATCGCGATCGGCAGCATGTCCGGGAACATCCGCCCCTGGTCGGCGAAGGCGAACCAGGAGGCGATCGCGGCGTCGTAGCTGGCGGTGGCGGCGAAGGCCTTGGCGGCCAAGCGGCGGCGCAGGTCGAGCGAGGTCGCTCCGCCGCCGGCCTCGAGCGCTTCGATCAGCTCGGAATAATCCGCCGGATCGGTGACGATGGTGACATGTTGGTGGTTCTTGGCCGCCGAGCGCACCATCGACGGGCCGCCGATATCGATATTCTCGATGATCTCGTCGCGCGAGGCGCCGCGCGCGACCGTCGCCGCGAACGGATAGAGGTTCACGACCACGAGGTCGATCGCGCCGATGCCGTGCGCCGCCATCGCCGCTACATGGTCCGGATCGTCGCGGACGCCGAGGAGGCCGCCATGCACCTTCGGATGGAGCGTCTTGACGCGCCCGTCCATCATCTCGGGAAAGCCGGTGAGCTCGGAGACGTCGCGCACGTCCAGCCCGGCCTCGCGCAGCGCCCGGGCGGTGCCGCCGGTGGAGACCAGTTCGACGCCGTGCCGCGCCAAGGCCAGGCCGAGCTCCGCCAGTCCGGCCTTGTCGGATACGGAGAGAAGCGCGCGGGCGATCCGGACGTCGGTCATCAGCTGGCGCGGCGGAGCTGCCAGGAGATGGTGATCCCGTCGGGCGGAGTCTCGCCGGCGACGACCAGCTGGAGGGTCGAACGGGGCCGCGCCTCGCCGTCGAGCCACAGGCTGTCTTCGACCGAAAGCGCGCCGCCGCGGCAGCGGAACTGCCACACCTTCTTGCCGCGCATCCGCAGCAGCGCGCCCTGCCCGTCGGCGGTGGTGGTCACCTCGACGGCCGGCGACAGGTGGAAGCGCACCGCGAACGGCGTCGCCGGCGCCCGCCGCTTCTTGCCTTCCGCGAGCAATTTGTCTTCGCCGCGGAGCTCGCGGCCGTCGGGCTGGAGGATGAGCTGGCGCAGGTGGGCGAAGCCGAAGCGGCGGACATAGCCGTCATGGCTCGCTTCCACCCGGATGATGCCCGCAGTCTCGTCGCGCGCGATCTCGACCTGGCCGACGCCCTTGCCGAGGGATCCGTCCTCGTGGATCGCGGTCGAGTTGCGGTCGCCGAGCGTCAGCGTCGAATGGGCGGCGGTCGTGCGCAGCGCCTGGACGAGATCCTGGGGCAGCGCGTCGCCGGCCTCGCCGACGCCGCCGCAATTGACGATCAGCCGGTCGGCGCCGTCGCCGAACTCGAAGGCCAGCGTCGAGGCGCAGCCGCCGGAGAGCACCCGCGTCGGCGGCGGCGGGGCGGCGTCGAACACGAAGCAGCTCGTCTTGGCTTCGGCGCGCTGATAGCCCCAGCCGCGGGCGAGGCGGAGCGGGCGCGGGGCTTCGACGCCCGTGCCCTCGACGGCGGCCGCGATCCGCCGCGCGTCGAGCATGTTGCCGCCCTGCCAGCTCGACAGCGCGTCGTCGCCCAATGTGACGGCGAGCAAGGCCGCGACCGAGCCTTCGAGCGCCTCGGCGACCGCTTCGGGCATCTCGCGGCCGGCGGCGATGTAGGCGGTGCGCAGCTGCGACAATGTCTCGACCAGGGCCAGCTGCTCGGCCGGCGAGCGGCTGTGAAGGCCGCCGTCGTCGTGCAGGGAGGCGGCGATCGCGCGGGCGATCCCCATCTCGCCGAGCCTCAGCCGCGCGGCGCCGCCCTGGACGACGAGCCCGGCGCAGATCACGCCCGCCCAGGCGGTGATCCGCTTCAGGCCCGGCGGCGCCCTGCCTGCGCTGCGCTCGGCGTGGCGGGCGCCGCGGGCGAGCGTGTTGAGCACGGCCGCGCGGTAGGCCGGGTCGCGGCTGGAGAGGATGTAGGGGGCATAAGCGGTCCAGAACAGGATGCGCCGGCCCCACAGATCCGCCCGCCAGGCGCGCTCGCTGACTTCGCGGGCATGGGCTTCCAGCCACAGAGCGGTGAGCTTCTCGGCCAGGCGCGCGCCGCGCTCGCGGGTGGCCGCCGCGGCGAGGTCGCGAAGCCAAGCGAAGCTCTGCAAATGTTCGGCGACGTCGCGCGGCAGCTTCGCGTCGGCGAAATCGAGCTGCTCGACGGGGATCTGGATGTGGCGCCGGACGAACAGCCCGTTGAGCAAAGCCTCCCCCGCCGCTTTGTCCCCCGCCACCGGGTCCTTCGGGACGGCGAGCAGCCTGAGCGGCGCCCGGCCCCTCAGCCGCAAGGCATGGAAGGGCGTCCGCCACGCGAATCGCTGGAAATAGTAAGCAACCCTTTCAGCGAGCGAGCTCCCCCGCCCGTCCCCGACCCGCACCAGCCTGCGGCCGGGCTCGATCTCGTTCTCGGACCCGGTCGCCTGCACCTTCCCGACCGCGCTCATCCGCGCAGCGCCCGGATGTTGTCGGCATAACGGTCGGGCCCGCCCTTGAAGCTGGCGGTGCCGGCGACCAGCACGTCGGCGCCCGCATCGATCGCCAAACGGGCGGTCTCCGCGTCGATGCCGCCGTCCACTTCCAGGTCGATCGCCTTGCCGGACTTGTCGATGCGCTTGCGCACCGCCTCGATCTTCCTCAGCTGGCTCGAAATGAACCCCTGGCCGCCGAAGCCGGGATTGACGCTCATCACCAGGACGAGGTCGACTTCCTCGAGCACGTAATCGAGCGCCTTGGCCGGAGTCGCCGGGTTGAGCGACACGCCGGCGCGCTTGCCGAGCGCCTTGATCGCCTGCAGCGTGCGATGGAGGTGCGGCCCCGCCTCGGGGTGGACGGTGATGACGTCCGCTCCCGCCTCAGCGAAAGCGGCGAGGAACGGGTCGACCGGCGAGATCATCAGGTGGACGTCGAACGGCTTGGCGGTGTGGGGCCTCAGTGCCTTCACCACCGCCGGGCCGATCGTCAAATTGGGCACGAAATGGCCGTCCATGACGTCGACATGGATCCAGTCGGCGCCCGCTTCGTCGATCGCGCGCACCTCCTCGCCCAGCTTCGAAAAGTCGGCCGAGAGGATGGAGGGGGCGATACGCACGGGCACAAGAGGAGGATTAACCATGCGCCCGGGCGATGTCACCTGCGGCGGAAGCGGGCGATGAAGAAGCTGTCCGCGCCGCCCTCCGCCTCGAAGGCGCCGGGAAGGACGCGCAGCCAGCCGCGCTCGTGCGGCGCGAGGCCGCGGGGCAGCTCGTCCGCCTCGATCGGGACCGGATCGAAGTCGATCCGCGAGGCGATGAAGGCCTCGGCCACCGCCTCGCCTTCCTCCGGCTCCAGCGAGCAGACCGAGTAGACGAGGGTGCCGCCGCCCCTTTTGACCCATTCCGCGGCGCGGGAGAGCATCGCCGCCTGCGCCTCGGCGAGCGCGGTCACGGCGCGCGGCCGGACGCGGTAGAGCACGTCCGGGTGCCGGCGGTAGATTCCGGTGGCGGAGCAGGGCGCGTCGAGCAGGACCGCGTCGGCCGGCTCGGGCGGACGCCATTGCATGACGTCTGCCGCGACGATCTCGGCCTCGAGCCCGGTGCGGCCGAGATTCTCCCGCAGGCGCTGGAGCCGGCCCTCGGAGGAATCGACCGCCGTGACGCGGAAGCCGGCCGAGGCGAGCTGCATCGTCTTGCCGCCCGGCGCTGCGCAGAGGTCGAGCGCGGTGCGCCCCTCGCCGCGGCCGAGCAGCCGCGCCGGAATCGCCGCCGAGACGTCCTGCACCCACCAGCGTCCCTCGCCGAAGCCGGTAAGCCCGGCGACCGCGGTGCCGCGGGCGAGGCGGAGATGACCGGGCATCAGGCTCACGCCCTCCTCGTCCGGCGGCTCGCCGATCAGGTCGAGCGGCGGCGGCACCGCGATCAGCCGGCCCGCCGCTGCCGCGACGTCCGGTCCCCACGCGGCCCGCCAGCGCTGCTCCACAGGCGGCGGTAGGGCGGGAAGCTCGGGCAGCGCCGCGTTGGCGCGCATCAGCGCCCCGAACACGCCGTGGACCAGCCGCCGCGGCCCGCCGTCGACGAGCGGCAGGACGGTGGAAATCGCCGCGTGCGGCGGGGTTCCCAGCGCCAGCGCCTGGACGAGCGCGATCCGGAGCGCGAAACGCGCCTTGGCATCGTCCGGCAGGCGCTGCCTGGTCGCGCCGTCGATCAGCGCGTCGAGATCGGTGAGGCGCCGCAGCGCCTCGGAGGCGATGGCGTGGGCGAAACCGCGATCGTCGGCGCGATCGAGGTCGCGCGCGGCCGTATCGAGCGCCGCCTCGAGCGGCAGGCCCTTCCTCAGCACCGCGTCGATCAGCCTCAGCGCCGCGCGGCGCGAAGCCGTGCCGGCCGCGTCGCCCCGCTCCGGGCGCTGCTCTTGCCTCCGTGCCATCGCGGCGCGACATGTGGGGGCGAGAACCCCACGTCAATCGGAACCGCCATGGCCGGCAAGCGCCCGCTCCATCTGCAGCCCCCATCCTATCTCTCGAAAAGCCCGCTCGTGCCGGAGCCGGAGGAAGCGGTTCCGGCCGAGGAATCGGGCGGGCCGAAGGGCCCCGAGCCGACCCGCTACGGCGACTGGGAGAAGAACGGCATCTGCTGGGATTTCTGAGCGAGATCGTCATCCCGGCGAAGGCCGGGATCTCAGGGAGAGTGGGCGGCGGCCTTAGTGCAGCGCTGCATCGGGGCCTGTGTGTAGTCCCCCTGAGGTCCCGGCCTTCGCCGGGACGACGGGGCTGGCTCAGACGCCCTCGGGCCTGAGCGGTCGGGCCAGCAGCCGTCCGACGACGTCCTCGACCGACGCTTCTCCCGCCAGCAACGCGCAGACCGCGGCGACGATCGGCATGTCGACGCCGAGGGCCTTTGCCGCTCGGTTGAGCACCGGCGCGGTGAAGGCGCCTTCCGCGACGGTTCTGCGGTCGGCAAGCAATTCGGCGGCGCTCCGGCCCTCGCCGATGCCCTTGCCGAGGCTGAAGTTGCGCGAGTTGGTCGAGGAGCAGGTGAGGACCAGGTCGCCGAGGCCGGCGAGCCCGGCGAGCGTCTCCGGCCGCGCGCCCTTGGCGAGTCCGAAGCGGGTCATCTCGGCGAAGCCGCGCGAGATCAAGGCGGCGCGCGCGTTGAGGCCGAGCCCGCGCCCCTCGACCACGCCGCAGGCGATCGCCAGCACGTTCTTGACCGCGCCGCCGACCTCGGCGCCGGCGACGTCGTCCGAAAGATAGGGCCGGAAGAAAGGCCTGGCGAGACGGGCGACCAACGCCTCCCCGATCTTCCGATCCTCCGCCGCGAGGGTGACCGCGGCCGGAAGGCCGGCGGCGACCTCGTGGGCGAAGGTCGGGCCGGAGAGGACGGCGAGGCTGCAGGCGGGCTGCACCTCGCGCGCGACCTCGTGCATCAGCTGCCCGGTCGAATCCTCGATGCCCTTGGAGCAGAGCACGAGCGGCTTGCCCGCCGCCTTGAGCGAGCCGAGCACGGAGCGCGTGTGCTGGGCGGGCGTCACCACCAGCAAGGCCTCGTAGGGTCCCAGAGCGTCGATGTCGTTCGTCGCCCGCAGCGACGGCGCCAGCCGCACCCCGGGGAGGAACAGGCCGTTTTCGTGCGAGCCGTTGACGCTCTCGGCCACTTCCGGCTCGCGCGCCCAGAGCAAAACCTCCTCGCCGCCGCTCGCCGCCACCTGCGCGAGCGCAGTCCCCCAGGCGCCGCCGCCGACGACGCCGATCCTCATGCCTTGACCCCCGCGCCACGCGCTTTTTCCGCGTTCGGATCCAGCGGCCAGCGGGCTCGGGCGGGGGCGTCGAGGCCATCCACCAGCCCCGCCTCGAAGCGCAGCGCGCCGGCCCAGGCGATCATCGCCGCATTGTCCGTGCACAGCCACAAAGGCGGTGCGACGAACGGCAGATCGCGCGAGACTGCGAGATCGGTGAGCGCCGTGCGGATTGCGCCGTTTGCGGCCACTCCGCCGGCGACGACAAGTGCCGTAGCGCCCGAAACGCGCGCGAGGGCGCGGCGGGTCCGATCGACGAGGCAGTCGACCACCGCCTGCTGGAAGGAGGCGGCAATGTCTTCGCTGCGATAGGCGCCGCCGTCGCGGGCGCGGAGCACGGCGCTCTTGAGGCCTGCGAAGGAGAAATGCGGCTCGTCGGAACCCACCAGCGGGCGCGGCAGGGGCACTGCGGTGGGATCGCCCTGCGCCGCCGCCCGCTCGATCGCCGGCCCGCCGGGATAGCCGAGGCCGAGCAGCTTGGCCGACTTGTCGAACGCCTCGCCGGCGGCGTCGTCGATGGTCGTCGCCAGCCGGACGTACCGGCCGACGCCCTCCACCAGCAGCAGCTGGCAATGGCCGCCCGAGACGAGCAGCAGCAGATAGGGAAAGACGAGGTCCGGCTCGGTCAGCATCGGCGACAAAGCGTGGCCCTCGAGATGATTGACCGCGACCAGCGGCTTGCCGCCGGCGAGGGCGAGGCCCTTGGCGGTGACGAGGCCGACCATCACCCCGCCGATCAGTCCCGGTCCGGCCGTGGCGGCAATGGCGTCCACTTCGCCCAGTTCCACATCTGCCTCGGCGAGCACCTCCTCGATCAGGCGCGGCAGGATCTCGACATGGGCGCGGGCCGCGATCTCGGGAACGACCCCGCCATAAGGGCGGTGGGCCTCTTCCTGACCGGCGAGGCGGTGGGCGAGGATGCGCCGATCCGAGGTCACCAGGGCTGCCGCCGTCTCGTCGCAGGAGGATTCGATGCCGAGGATCAGGGTCACCCGGCTTCCCTGCCATTGCCGGAGCCGCTAGCACAAGCGCGGCATGATCGAGCTCCTCCGGATCGGGACCCGCGGATCGCCGCTCGCCCTCGCCCAGGCGCGGCTGGTGGCGGACGCGTTGCGCGCGGCGCATGGCTGGGGGCCGGAGCGGATCGAGATCGTGCCGATGACGACGACCGGCGACACGGTGAACGACCGGCCGCTCGCCGAAGTCGGCGGCAAGGGCCTCTGGACCAAGGAGCTCGACCGCGCGCTGGCCGACGGAGTCACCGACATTTCCGTGCACTCGATGAAGGACGTCGAGACGATCCGCCCGGCCGAGCTCAGGGTCGCCGCGATGCTGCCGCGCGCCGACGTCCGCGACCGGCTGGTCGGCGCCGAGAGCATCGCCGCCTTGCCCGACGGCGCGCGCGTCGGCACCTCCTCGCCGCGCCGCGCCGCCCAGCTGCTTCGCCGGCGGCCCGACCTCGCCATCCTGCCGTTTCGCGGCAACGTCCAGACCCGCCTCAGGAAGCTGGAAATGGGCGAGGCCGACGCCACCCTGCTCGCCGCGGCCGGGCTCGACCGGCTCGATCATGCGGAGGTCGGCACCCCTCTCGACGATTTGCTGCCCGCGGCTGCGCAGGGCGCGATCGGGATCGAGATGCTGGAGGGCAACCGCCGGCTGAGGCCGGTGATCGAGGCGATCGACGACCGCGACACCCATGTCTGCGTGTCGGCGGAGCGGCGGCTGCTCGAGGGGCTCGGCGGGAGCTGCCGCTCGCCGGTCGCGGCGCTGGCGACGCTCGAGGGCGGCCAAATCCGGCTGCGCGCCGAGATCATGACCGCCGACGGCAGCGATTGCCGCGATCTCGACACGAGCTTTCCGGCCGGGGACGAGCAGGCGCCGATCGCGCTGGCGCGCGAGATGCTGCGCGGCGCGGGGCCGCAGCTCTGGGCCTTGTTCGCCGGGTGAGTCGCGCCGTCCTCGTGCTCCGGCCCGAGCCCGGCGCGAGCGCGACCGCGGAGCAAGCGCGGCGGCTGGGGCTGGAGCCGCTCCTCGCGCCGCTTTTCGAGGTCCGTCCGCTCCCGTGGGAAGCGCCGGAAGCCTCCGGGCTCGACGGCGTTCTGCTGACCAGCGCGCATGCGCCGCGCCAGGCCGGCCCGCAGCTCGGCCAATATCTCCATCTCCCCAGTCACGCAGTCGGGGAGGCGACTGCGGCCGCCGCCGCACAGGCCGGCTTCACCGACGTGCGCGCCGGCCCGCGGGACGCCGCTGCCTTGCTCGCGACGATAGGGACAGGCCGGCTGCTCCATCTGTGCGGCCGCGACCATCTTCCGTTGGAAGGCACCGGGGTCGAGCTGGTGCGGCGGATCGTCTATGCGGCGGACGCGGTCGATGCGCTCCCGGCCGCGGCGCGGCGCATGCTGGCAAGCGGCGGGCTGGTCCTGCTTCATTCGCCGCGCGCGGCACGGACGTTCGCCGCTTTGGTCGACGAAGCGGGGCTGCCGCGCTCGCGGGTGGCGGTCGCGGCGATCAGCGCCGCAGCCGCGGCTGCAGCGGGCGGCGGGTGGAGCCGGATCGAGTCCGCCGCCCATCCGCGGGACGAGGCTTTGCTGGAGCTTGCAGCCGAGCTGTGCCAGACTGAGCGGCAGGTGCGGGAGTGAGCATGGCGAGCGTCGACTATGATCCGGTGACGGGGCTGGAGCGGCGGCGATCGCTCTGGTCCCGCCTGGCGCTGCCGATGATCGCCTTCGTGCTCGGCCTTGCCGCCATGGGCTGGCTGCTCTCGCGCTGGGAGACGGCGGCCCTGTTCCTCGGTGTCGCGCCGGAGCCCGCGCCGCCGGCGCCGGTCGTCCGACCCGCGCCGCAAATCGCCCCCGCCCAGCCCCAGCCGCAAGCGGCCCCGGCGCCCCCTGCCGTGGAGGGCGAGCAAAGACTGGTGATCGATCCCGAGACCCAGCGGCGGGTCACTCGCGTCGAGCAGCGCCTGGCGGAGCTGGACAATGCCTCGCGCGCCGCCGTCGGCAATGCCGACCGGGCCGAGGGGCTGCTGGTCGCCTTCGCCGCGCGCCGCGCGCTCGATCGCGGCGTCCAGCTCGGCTATATCGAGCATCTGCTGCGCCAGCGTTTCGGCCAGACCCAGCCGCAGGCGGTCGGCATGATCATCACCGCGGCCCGCGAGCCGGTGACCCTGCAGGAGCTGCAGCGCGAGCTCGAGGAGATCGGCCCGCACCTCGCCGCGAGCGGCCCGAACCAGAATTGGTGGTCGGCGTTCAAGCGCGAGCTCGGCAGCCTGATCACGATTCGTCGCGAAGGCACCCAGTCGACGATCCCGTCCGAGCGGCTGCGGCGCGCTTACGCCCACATGTCGGCGGGGGAGGTCAATTTCGCTTTGGTGGAGGTGCTGCGCATGCCGGGCCGCGAGCAGGCGCGGGCGTGGGTCCAGAAGGCGCGGCGCTACGTCGCCGCCCGCTCGGCCCTCGATACGATCGAGACGGCGGCCTTGCTCGATCCGGTCAACCCGCCCCAGCCGCCCGCCAACCAGGCGCAGGCGCCGCGCCCGGCGAGCCGCCCACAGCCGGCGCGGCGCTAGACCTCGATCAGCGCATAGGGCCGGCCGAGCTCGGCTTCGACGACGTAGCGGGCGCAATTGTAGACCGGGACGCCGCGCGGCGTCGCGCCCCGGTAGCGGCCGCGATGGGCGTGGCCGTGGACGACCGCCTTGACGTTGTCGAAGCGGTCGACCGCGTTGGCGAGGCGCGAGGAGCCGAGGAACGGGTAGATTTCCAGCGGCTCCCCCTCCACCGTGTCCGCGACCGGCGCGTAATGGAGCACGGCGACGGCGCGGTCGGTCCTGAGCGAACGCAGCGCGTTTTCGAGCTTGCGCGCCTCGTTGCGCGCCTCGTCGACGAACGCCTTGATCGCGTCCTCGCCGAACGCGCCGAGCTCGCCGCGACCGAAGCCGCCGAGGAAGCCCTTGACGCCGGCGAAGCCGACGCCCGCGATCACCACCGCCTGCTCGTCCAGCACGGTGACCCCGGCCTGCTCCAGGATCCGCACGACCTCCTCGGCGCAGCCGGCCTCGACGTCGTGATTGCCGAGGACGGCGACGGTGGGGATGGTCAGCGCCTTCAGATCCTCGGCGAGCAGCTCGGCCTCGCGGACCTTGCCGAAATTGGTGAGATCGCCGCACAGGGCCGCGACGTCGGCGGCCTCGGACATCTCGGCGAACAGGTCGCGGAACTGGTGCTCCGAATGCTCCGAGACGTGGAGATCGCCGATCGCGGCAAGGGTGATGGCATCAGTGCCTGGGTCGCTCATGCTTCTCGTCGACTCCCTTGCCGACGACGTCGGCGAAACCCCATTCGGAGACGTCCACCGCATAATCGGTGGGGCTGATCAGCCGGCCTCGGCAGATCCTGATCGTCGCCGGCGGCATCTCGTCCTGGGCCTTGAGGCGATCGAGCAGCTCGTCGTAGAGCCAGCGCGGGACCAGGTGGCGCTCGGTCGGATAGACGAAGCGGAAATTGAGCACGTTGATCAGCAGCACCTCCCAGTAGAGCTCCATCTGCGCGAGCAGCCAGTGCCAGTCGATCTCGTCATGCTTGATCAGCATCACGTGGACGATGTCGGCGCCGTCGTAGCGGTAGCGGGTCTGGAGGAAGAGCTTGGAGAGGATGAACTGGGTGGGCGGCGTCACCCGCACGCGGGTGCCGTAGACCTCCGCTTCGTAGACCTCGTTGAACCATTCGTCGGTGATCGGGATCGAGGCGGAGCTGATGTTGAAGATGACGTCGAAGAAATGCTCGCCGCGCCAGACCTTCCCGATCCAGCGCTCGTCCTCCATCTCGATCTCATAGCCCCTGGCCTTGAAGAAGGAGAGGATGCGGGGCGCGTCGCTGGGCTTGCAGAAGACGTCGAGATCCTTGGTCGGCCGGCTGATCCCGGTGAAGCAGCCGAGCGCATAGGTCCCCGAAAGCAGGAACGGGATCCCCGATTCCTTGAGCAGCTTCAGGCTCTCCACATAGAAGTCGACCGCCTCTGGGGGCGGTTCGAACATCGAGTGGTCGAACGATTCGAGCTGGTGGCCCATCCGACGAGAACGGGGCCGGAAGGATTGCGTTCCGGCGCGGTTCGCAAGGCAAACCTGGAAGGGATGTCCATGGAGAAACTGGAGCGGGCGAAGGGATTCGAACCCTCGACCCCAACCTTGGCAAGGTTGTGCTCTACCCCTGAGCTACGCCCGCTCGGCGGATCGTCCCGCGGCGGGGCGATCAAGGCGGGCGGCTGCTAGCATCGCCGGCGCCGCCCGGCAAGCCCTAGATAGGCTTGGCAGATCGCCGCGCAATACCACATAGGACGCCATATTCCTGGACCGACTGGAGACAGAGCAGATGGCGTCACTGGGCATGAGCGCGGCCGAGCGCGAGGCGCTGGACGGGTTCCGGCGCGACGTCATCGAGCCGTCGCGCGATGCGCTGGTCATCGTCGATTTCTGGGCGGAATGGTGCGGCCCGTGCAAGCAGCTGACGCCCCTGCTCGAGAAAGTGACGGCCAACTACGCGTCCAAGGGCGTGAAGCTCGTCAAGATCGACGTCGACGAGAACAAGATCATCGCCGCCCAGTTTCGCGTCCAGACGATCCCCACCGTCTACGCCATCTTCCAGGGCCAGCTGGTGGCCGATTTGACGCCTGCGCGCACCGAGGGGCAGCTCATCCGAGCCTTGGACCAGATCCTTTCGCAACTGCCTGTGGAGGGCGAGGAGCAGCAGCTCGAGGCGCAGATCGAGCCGCTGATCGCAATGGGCGAGCAGGTGCTCGCCGGCGGCGACGCAGAGCGCGCGGCCAACATCTTCGGCCAGATCCGGGACATGGCCCCGGACAATGCCGAGGCCGCGTCCGGCCTCGCGCGGGCACTGATCTCCGGCGGCCGCACCGACGAGGCACGCGCGCTGATCGACTCCCTGCCCGAGAAGCTCGCAGGCGACCCCGCACTGGCGCAGGCCAAATCGGCGCTCGCCATCTCGGAACTGGCGCCGGCCGACGCTGAGACGTCAGACCTGGAGCGCAAGGTGCGTGCCGATCCCGACGATCATGAAGCGCGCTATGAGCTTGCCGCCGCTTTGATGGCGCGGGGCGATCGCGACGGCGCCGCAGACCAGTTGCTCGAGAGCATCGGGCGAGACCGCGAATGGAACGAAGGCGCCGCGCGCAAGCGCCTGCTCCAGTTCATAGAGGCGGTCGGGCTCGAGGACCCCTGGGCGTCGGCGCAGAGGCGGCGCCTCTCGGCGATCCTGTTCGGCTGATGAGCCAGGGCGCCCTGCTGCGGGTCCCGATCTTCCCGCTGGCCGGGGCGCTGCTCTTTCCGCGCGCCCAGCTGCCGCTCCACATCTTCGAACCCCGCTACCGGGCGATGGTCCGCGACGCGCTGGCGAGCGACGGGCTGATCGCGATGATCCAGCCGCGCGACCAGAACGAGCCGCCGGCTTTGTTCGAAATCGGCTGCATCGGGCGCATCGCCGCCTGCGACGAGCTGGAGGACGGTCGCTTCAACCTCGTGCTCGAAGGCCTCGGCCGCTTCCGGATCGCCCGCGAGGCGGAGGTCGAGACCCCTTATCGCCAGGTTGACGCGGACCGCCATGGTTTCGCCGAGGAGGGGGACCCGGAGCCGCTCGCTATCGCCCAGCGCGCCGAGCTCGAGCGCGAAGCGCGGCGCTACGCCGACGCGCTCGGCTATCAGATCGAATGGGAATCGGTCGCGCGCCTCGACGACGAGATGCTGGTCAACGGCATCGCGCAGATCGCGCCGCTCGACGTCGGCTCGAAGCAGGCCTTGCTCGAAGCGCCCGACATCGCCGTCCGCGCCGACCTCCTCGTCCAGTTCATGCAGTTCCAGCGGATGGCGCCCGGCGGCGCCGACGGGCCGGAGACGATGCAGTGAAAAGATTCGATCCGGCCCTGCTGGACATTCTCGTCTGCCCCCTCACCCGGACCCCGCTGCGCTACGACGAGGCCGCCCAGGAGCTGGTCTCCAACGAAGCGGGGCTGGCCTACCCGATCCGCGACGGCATCCCGGTCATGCTCGTCGACGAGGCGCGGCGGATCGGCGGAGAGGCGCCGCCGGATGGAGCCTAACGATGTGGTCTTCAAGGTGGCGACCTGGCTGATCCCGCTGGTCTTCGCGATCGTGCTCCACGAAATCTCGCACGGCTGGGTGGCGAACGCGTTCGGCGATCCGACCGCGAAGCGGCTCGGCCGGCTGAGCCCGAACCCGATCCGCCACGTCGACCCGATCGGGACGGTCGGCCTGCCTCTGCTGCTCGCGGTGAGCGGGGCGCCGCTGTTCGGCTGGGCGAAGCCGGTACCGGTGATCGCCAGGCGGATGCGCAACCCGCGCGTCCATATGATGATCGTCGCGCTCGCCGGGCCGGGGATGAACCTGCTGCTCGCAATGCTGGCGGCGCTGGCGCTCTCAATCGTCCTGAGCGTCGTCAAATCGGCGAGCCTGCTCAACCTGTTCGTCATCGCCAACCTGCAGAACTTCCTCCTGCTCAACGTCTTCCTGGCGGTGTTCAACCTGCTTCCGATCCCCCCGTTCGACGGCGGCCACGTCGTCGAGGGCCTGCTGCCGCGCTCGCTGGTTCCGGGCTGGCGACGGCTCGGCCGCTACGGCTTCCCGCTGCTGATCCTGCTGCTGGTCGTGCTGCCGATGCTGGCGCCGGAGGCGAACATCGTGCTTCACCTGGTCGTTCCGCCCGTCCAGTGGCTGTCCGGCCTCATCGCATCGGTCGCCGGGATCGGCTAGGCAGGCGCATGGCCAAGCTCTATTTCTATTATGCGTCGATGAATGCGGGCAAGTCGACGATCCTGCTCCAGACCGCGTTCAACTATCGCGAGCGCGGCATGGAGCCGATGCTGTGGACCGCGGCGATCCACGACCGCTCCGGCTTCGGCGTGATCGATTCGCGGATCGGCATCACCGCCAGCGCCAATGCGTTCGAGCCGGCGACCGATCTGCGCGGCGAGGTCGAGGCGCAGCTCGCCAAGGGCCGGGTCGACTGCATCCTCGTCGACGAGGCCCAGTTCCTCAGCCGCGCCCAGGTCCACCAGCTCGCCGCGATCTGCGACGAGCTCGACATCCCGGTGCTGACCTACGGCCTCAGGACCGATTTCCAGGCGAACCTCTTCGAAGGCTCGGCGACCCTGCTCGCCTTGGCCGACAAGCTGGTCGAGCTGAAGGCGATCTGCGAATGCGGCCGCAAGGCGACCATGAACCTGCGCGTCGACGCGCAGGGCCGCGCGGTGTCGAGCGGCCACCAGACCGAGATCGGGGGCAACGACCGCTATCTCGCGCTCTGCCGGCGCCACTTCATGGCGCGGATCAAGGATGCGGAGGCGCGCCAGCTGAAGCTCAGCCTCGCGTCCGGCTGAGGGCCGTGCACGGCTGGATCGTCATCGACAAGCCGGTCGGCCCCGGCTCGACCCCGATCGTCTCCGCGGTGAAGCGGGCGCTTCGCGACGGCGGCTATCCGAAGCTCAAGGTCGGCCATGGCGGCACCCTCGATCCCCTCGCCAGCGGGGTTCTCCCGATCGCGATCGGCGAGGCGACCAAGCTGTGCGGGCGGATGCTGGACTCCGACAAACTCTACTGGTTCACGATCCGCTTCGGCGTCGAAACCGACACGCTCGATGCCGAGGGCCGCATCGTCGCGGAATCGGCTGTGCGTCCATCCTGGGCCGACGTCGCCGCGGCCTTGCCTCGCTTCCGGGGAACCGTCGAGCAGGTGCCTCCCAGCTTCTCGGCACTGAAGGTCGAGGGGGAGCGCGCCTACGATCTGGCGCGGGCGGGCAAGGACGTGGCCCTCGCCGGCCGCACTGTCACGATTCGCCTGCTGGATCGCTGGCGCGGCTCCGCCTACGTCGAATGGATCCGCGGCGGTCGCTACGATCCGGCGGCCAAGCCCGGCGCGCGCGATCCCGGCGGGGAGCCGCCGCTGAAGGAGGTCACTCTGCTCGCCCACGTATCGAAGGGGACCTATATCCGTTCGCTTGCCCGCGACATCGCCCATGCCGTGGGCAGCCGGGGCCATGTGAGCATGTTGCGCAGGCTGAGGGCCGGCCCCTTCACCCTGGAACAGGCGATTTCGCTGGACAAACTGAGCGAACTCGCTAAGGCGCGCAGCCTTGAACAGGCACTCTTGCCGCTGACGGCGGGGCTGGACGACATCCCGGCTCTTCCCGTCACCCCCGACCAGGCAAGGGCGCTCCGCGAGGGGCGCGTAGCGGTCGGGACCGCCGCACAAGCCGGCCTCCATCTGGCGACCGACCAGTCTGTTCCGGTTGCGCTCGTGGAAGCGGACGGAGGCAATCTCCGGGTGGTGCGCGGCTTCAACATGTGACGAGAAGGAGTTTGACGATGTCGGTGACCGCCGAGCGCAAGACCGAGATTATCAAGGACAATGCCCAGAACAAGGGCGACACCGGTTCCCCGGAGGTGCAGGTCGCGATCCTCACCGAGCGGATCAACAACCTCACAGACCATTTCAAGACCCACGCGAAGGACAATCATTCGCGCCGCGGCCTGCTGATGATGGTCAACAAGCGCCGCTCTTTGCTGGACTATCTCCGCAGGGAGGACAGCGAACGCTACACCGCACTCATCGCGAAGCTGGGTCTTCGCAAGTAACCGTGAAAGCGGCCCCTCGCGGGCCGCTTCGCATATCTGGCGTCCGCAATCCGGCGGCGCCCGACCGGGACCGTTCGGGTCCCATCAAAGTCCGGCCATCAGCGCCGGCACCCACCGGGTCCCACGAAAGTACTCCTTTCGTGGGGTCCCATAGGCCCCCGGCGCATCTGGCGCTGGGTGTTGAAGGAAAAAACGAATGTTCGACATGAAGAAAGTGGAAATCGAGTGGGGCGGCAAGACCCTCACTCTGGAGACGGGCCGCGTCGCCCGCCAGGCCGACGGCGCGGTGCTCGCGACCCTCGGCGAGACCGTGGTGCTTTGCGCGGTGACCGCGGCGAAGCACGTCAAGCCGGGGCAGGATTTCTTCCCGCTCACCGTGCACTATCAGGAAAAATTCTCGGCCGCCGGGCGCATCCCGGGCGGCTTCTTCAAGCGCGAGCGCGGCGCGACCGAAAAGGAAACGCTCACCAGCCGCCTCATCGACCGGCCGATCCGGCCGCTGTTCCCCGAGGGCTTCTACAACGAGGTCCTCGTGATCGCCCACGTCATGTCCTATGACGGCGAGAACGAACCGGACGTGGTGGCGATGGTCGCGGCTTCGGCGGCGCTGACGCTTTCCGGCATTCCCTTCATGGGTCCGATCGCCGCCGCGCGGGTCGGCTACGAGGACGGAGAATATATCCTCAACCCGAGCCAGGAGCAGATCCAGTCGGGCGAATTGGACCTCGTCGTCGCCGGCACCCACAACGCCGTGATGATGGTCGAATCGGAGGCCAAGGAGCTTTCCGAGGACGTCATGCTCGGCGCGGTGATGTACGCGCACCGCTCGATCCAGCCGGTCATCCAGGGCATCATCCGCCTCGCCGAGCAGGCCGCCAGGGACCCCTGGGAGCTCGAGGAGGGCCCGGACATGTCCCCGATCAAGCAGCGCCTGCGCGAGCTGATCGGCCAGGACCTCGCCGCCGCCTACCGCCTCACCGACAAGCAGCAGCGCCAGACCGCGGTCAACGAAGCCCGCGCCAAGGCGCGCGAGGGCCTCGCCGACATGGAGGCCTCCGATCCCGGCGGCTATCTCGGCGCCTTGAAGCTGGTCAAGAAGCTCGAGGCCGAGATCGTCCGCGGCGCCATCCTGAAGGACGGCATCCGCATCGACGGCCGCGACACGAAGACGGTCCGCCCGATCGAGGCGATGGTCGGCTTCCTGCCGCGCACCCACGGCTCGGCCCTGTTCACCCGCGGCGAGACGCAGGCGATCTGCACGACCACGCTCGGCACCAAGGACGCCGAGCAGATGATCGACGGCCTCGAGGGCCTCTCCTACCAGCGCTTCATGCTCCACTATAACTTCCCGCCGTACAGCGTCGGCGAAGTCGGGCGCTTCGGCGCTCCGGGGCGGCGCGAGGTCGGCCACGGCAAGCTCGCCTGGCGGGCGCTCCATCCTGTGCTCCCGACCCACGACGAATTCCCCTACACGATCCGCATCCTCTCCGACATCACCGAGAGCAACGGCTCCTCGTCGATGGCGACGGTGTGCGGCGGCTGCCTCGCTTTGATGGACGCCGGCGTGCCGATCGCGCGGCCGGTCTCGGGCATCGCCATGGGCCTGATCAAGGAAGGCGACGACTTCGCGGTCATCTCCGACATCCTCGGCGACGAGGACCATCTCGGCGACATGGACTTCAAGGTGGCCGGCACCGAGGCGGGCATCACCTCGCTGCAGATGGACATCAAGATCGCCGGCATCACCGAGGAGATCATGCGCATCGCATTGGCCCAGGCCAATGAGGGCCGCGCCCACATCCTCGGCGAGATGGCGAAGGCGCTCGACCACAGCCGCGGCGAGCTCTCGGCCCACGCGCCGCGGATCGAGACCATGCAGATCGACAAGGCGAAGATCCGCGACATCATCGGCACCGGCGGCAAGATCATCCGCGAGATCGTCGCCACCACCGGCGCCAAGGTCGACATCGACGACGAGGGCGTGATCAAGATCAGCTCGTCGGACGTCAACCAGATCGAGGCCGCCCGCCAGTGGATCCTCGGCATCGTCGAGGAGCCCGAGGTCGGCAAGATCTATACCGGCAAGGTCGTCAATCTGGTCGATTTCGGCGCGTTCGTGAACTTCATGGGCGGCAAGGACGGCCTCGTCCACGTCTCCGAGATCAAGAACGAGCGCGTCGAGCGCGTCGCCGACGCTTTGTCGGAAGGCCAGGAGGTCAAGGTCAAGGTCCTCGAGATCGACCAGCGCGGCAAGGTCCGCCTGTCGATGCGGGTCGTCGACCAGGAGACCGGCGAGGAGCTTCCCGACACCCGCCCGCCCCGCGAGCCCCGCGAAGGCGGCGACCGAGGCCCGCGCGGCGACCGCGACCGCGGCCCGCGGCGTGACGGCGGCGGACGCGGCGGCGACCGTGATCGCGGCCCGAGGCGCGACGGCGGCGGAGACCGTGACAGGGGGCCCCGCCGCGAAGGCGGCGACCGCGACCGGGGTCCGCGCGGCGAAGGCGGCGACCGTGGCCGTGGCAGCGAGCGTTCAGGCGGCGGCGAGCGGGGCGGCGAACGCCGCGACCGCGAAGACCGCCCGCAGCGCGAGCCCGAGGGCGACCCGGAATTCGCTCCGGCCTTCCTGGTCCGCGACGACGACTGAGCGTCATTGCGAGCGTAGCGAAGCAATCCAGTAGGCTTCAGAGTCAGGCTGGATTGCTTCGTCGCTGCGCTCCTCGCAATGACGAGCTAAGGGAAGAGGCCTCGCGGGCGACCGCGGGGCCTTTTCCATACAGGGCCTCCGCGAGCCGCCCCTCGTCTGCCGCCAAGCCTCGTGTTAGCTTCGTCTCATGCTTGCGGCGCGGCTTCTTCTTGGCGGCCTGGCGATCTTCGCCGCGTCCTGCGATTCGCTCGCGGCGCGTCTCCCGAAGATGCTGACGGATGGCTGCTACTATCTCGACGGGCAGGCGGTTTTCCGGATCGTCGGAAGTCGCGGCCGGGTGCTGATCCCGGGCGATGTGAGGGATTTCGGCGTCCGGAGACGAAGGACCCGGCTAGCCGCCGCCGAGGTCACGTTCGAGCCGGCATTCCTGTTCAATGGCGGCGGCGGCTCGGCTGTGACGGCCGAAGCCTGGTACGACCGGCGCGCCTGGAGCTTCCCGATGAAGGCCCGGACCAGCGTGCCGACCGTCCAGATGAACTGGGTCGCGCACGGATCCAGCGACGTGGCGCGCGGCGCGCACTGCTAGGTTCGGCGCACGCGCGATCATTGCGACTCCGGGCCTTGTCTCGTTTCGGGAAAGGGGGGACCGTTGCCGGCGACTGTCCCCATTTGCTGCTGCGACTGGGGAAGCGCCGCAGCCGCTGGGACGCCGCGAGGCGTGATGCCAGCCTTGGAGCCAGCGTAGCCTCTGTGACTGTCCCGAGGTCTCAGTGTTGACTTGCCTGTACCGCAGAGTCAGAATCATGAACTTCTCGGGGGATGGGAAGATGCCGACTCTTAAATTCACGACGCTCTGGGACAATCATCCGGGCCCCGGGTCGATGCCCTGCGATGTTCAGTTCAAGGACCAATGCGCGATTCGGATGGGCGCGTCGCTCCTGAAGAGCGGAGTTGCGATGTCGACATTTACCGGCGTGCGCTGTTGGTCAAATCTCAAGCATTCTCCTAAGCATATATTGCGCGCTGAAGAACTCGCGAATTGGCTGGCAAAGCAGAAAGCGCTAGTAGGGACACCGAGCAAGAGAAAGAAGGCGAACAGCAGCCATTATCAGGGCAAGAAGGGTATCGTCTTCATCAAAGACGGCTGGAAGGGCGGGGGCGATCACATCGATCTTTGGAGCGGCCACGCGATGAGGACCGGCAGGACGGAATGGTTCGAGCTCGGCTGGGAAGTGTGGTTCTGGCCGCTGGACTGAGCCGGTTTTGCTGGCCGAGGCCGTTCGACAGCGCCTTTTTTGTGTAGGAACGACTTGTCTTGCTGCCGCTTCGGCCAAACCAAGGTCGGCGAAGATGGGGGCAAGCAAACACTCAATCCTCCCGCACCAGCTCCACGTGGCTGACGCCCAGCGCCGTGGCTAGCTCATAGAGTGTCACCACCGTCGGGTTGCGACGGCCGCTCTCCAGCTTGCTCAGATATTGCTGGCTGAGCCCGCACCGCTCGGCGAGCTGCTCCTGCGTCAGCCCGGCCTCCTTCCGGAGGCGCGCGGCGTTGCGGCCGACCAGCTTGCGCATGTCCATGCACAAAGAGATGGCCCTGCCGCCGCCTGGAGTTTATCAACTATAATATGTGGAGACCCGCTCCGATTCTGCGCTTTACGACGAATGCGTGCAGGCATGGCTGAACGGATGGGTGCCGAGGACAGCGAGACGCCGCGGCTCCGCAGATCGGCTCGGAGGCTCGCTGCGGAATTGCACCGGGCGGGGCTCTACGGGGCGGCGGCGTACGCGGCGATGGCCGCCGACGCTATCGACGATGCGCACGGCGAAGGAAGCAATCGCTCGGAGGACGACCAAGGAGCAGACGGGGACAATCACGAGTGATTGTCCCTGAGACCGCCGCCCGTTGCGTCGATCCGGGCGGCCGGGCACGATCCCATCATGGACGATGACGACCTGATCCGGGCGGCGGCGATCATCGCGCGGAGCCAGGACCTCAGCGACGAGGAGCAGGCGGAGCGGCTGGTCGCGGCGGGGTTCGAGGAATCGGTGGCGTATCGGCTGGTCGCTTTCCTGCCTTCGGCGTTCGCGCGTCCGGTGCTCGAGGAGTTCGGCCTGATGGACTTCGGGGGCGGGTCCGTGGTCGGCGAGGACGGGGCGGTGGTCGGCTTCTGGCTGGAGGACCAGCCGGAATATGTCGCGGCGCTGGCTTTGGCGCGCGAGCATCGCAGAATCGGGATCATGCCCCACGAAATCTACGTGGCGATCGTCAACGGCACCTCCGAGATCGACGCGATCAGCAACGCGCTCAACGACGGGGTGAAGGTCGACGGCGGGCTCATCGCTATCGCGCTCAACTCCCCCGCCCACGCCCGCCACGTCGTGCCGCGACGGCCATTGTGGCGATTCTGGCGGCGGCCATGGTGGCGATCCTTCTGGTGAGCGGGGTCGGGAGGCGAAGACCGCTCGGCTTGGGCCATTGCGGATGGGACCGTCTACCTGGCCGTCCCCCAAGGCGGAGGAGGGGGGACAGTCAGATAGACTGTCTCCGGGCTGTCCCTGATTCACTTTCCGCGGCGCCCGCGGGGGGCTGTCGGATGATACGAACGGGGTGATATCTGGATTGCCTCCATTTCGAATCAGGAGGCGAATCAGATGCTCCCCAAGATGATCCTTCGACAGGCTCAAGACGAACGGGGGCGGCGTGCATAAGAAAATGACCGCACGCCGCCGCGATGCTTTCCTGAAGGCGCTTCGGGAGACCGGGAACCAGACGCTGGCAGCGGAGCGGGCCTGCGTGTCGCGGGGCTGGGTGCTGAAGGAGCGCAAGGCCAATCCCGCGTTCGACGCGGACTGCCGCGCCGCGATCGAGGAGGCGAAGGCGGGGCTGCGCGACGCCGGTTCGAACGCCCCGCCGGCGGGCTGGGGCCATCTCGACGGGGTGGAGCTGGTGGTGCGGGGAAGCGGCGGACCGGGCGGCAGGCGAATCCAGATCGCGCGGGCGCGGGCACGCCAGATCACGCCCCGCGTGGAGCAACGCCTGCTCCAGGTGCTCGGGGCGACCTGCAACGGCGACGCCGCCTGCCGCGCCGCCGGGGTGAGCAAGTCGGCGGTCTGGAACCACCGCCGGCGCTGGCCGGGCTTCGACGCGAAATGGCGGATGACGGTGGTCCAGGCGCATGAGCGGCTCGAATGCGGGCTGCTCCGCAATGCGCAGAACCTGTTCTCCGCGACCGAGGCGCCGCCCGATCTGCCCATGCCGCCGATGACCTTCGCGCAGGTCGTCCACCTCCTTCACATGCACAAGCACGAGGCGCTCGGCCTCGGCAAGGCGCCGGGCGTGAGGTGGCGGCCGCCGCCGACGCTCGCCGAGCTGGCGCCCGGCATCTGGCGCAAGCTCCAGGCTTTCGAGCGGGACCGGACGAGGGGCGAGGAGGAGATAGCGCGGGACGAGGCGGAGTGGGCAAAGCGGCGCGGCTCGCGGCAGGCGCGGCGCGCCCCGGGCGGCTCGGGATGAGCGGCGCCGAACCGTTCGGGGCGCCCGGCGTTTCACCGGCATGGGCTTCACTTCGGTCCTCGTCCTGATCGCGCTTGCCGGTTTCGCTGCCGCACTCTGGACGATGGCGCGCGGGCTTCGGCGCGGTGACGCGGCCTATCGCCGCGCCCAGAAGCGCGCGGGGTTCGGCCTCGCGGCTCTGCTGGCCGCGCTCGGGCTCGTGCAGGTCGGGCAGACCGAGCGCGTGGTGCAGCGGCTGACCGCGCCGGAGGTGGACGGGAGCTGGAACGCGGCGGCGATCGACGGGCGGCCGGTGGCGGCGGGGGCGTGGCGGATCTCGGTCGAGCGCGCCAGGGTCTCGGGCGGGCGGGACGATTGCAACGACTGGGGGTATCAGCAGCCGGAGCGCGAAGGCGGGCAGCGGCTGATCGTCTCGACCCTGGTCGGCTGCCGCGAGGACGATCCGGTGCGCAGGGCCTATTGGGCGATGGCGACCGCGCCCGACGCCGCGCTGGAGCTGCGCGACGACGGGACTTTGCGGCTCGCCGCGCGGGGCCATGAAGGGCTGTTCCGCCGCTGCCGCTGGGAGCGCGAGGCGCCGCCGCCGGGCAGCCGGAGCACCGGGCGGCAGGTCTGCCTGTAGGGACAGCCTAGCTGGCTGTTCCCGCGCGAATCGGCGGATTCGGGGCACTTCCATATCTAAGATTATGAAAATGTTCGCTTTTCAGCGATTTTTCCGCTTGACTCGCATTTCGCGGGCATTTTACCCCTGCTGCATCTTAACCCATTGAGAGCAGGAGATTATTCGGTGGCGAAGGTGAAAGAGAGCGGCGTCCGGGCGACGGGCGGCAACGGCAAGTCCGGGGGCGGCGGCAAGACCGGCGGCACCAAGGGGCTGACCCTGGTCGGCACCGAGGGCGCGGACACGCTGCGCGGCGGCGAGGGCAATGACGTGCTCGACGGCCGCGGCGGCAACGACGCGCTCTACGGCGGCGCGGGCAGCGACTATCTGATCGGCGGCCTCGGCGACGATTTCCTCGACGGCGGCCTCGGCGTCGACCAGCTCGACGGCGGCGCGGGCAACGACCGCTACGTCGTCGACAATGCGTCCGACTTCGTCATCGAGCGGATCGACGGCGGAATCGACACGGTCGAGAGCTCGGTCAGCTATGCGCTCAGCCCCGAGCTCGAGCATCTGACGCTGACCGGCGCGGCCGTCATCGACGGCACCGGCAGCTGGCGCGACAACCGGCTCGCCGGCAATGATGCCGCGAACCGGCTCGACGGCCGCGAGGGCAATGACGTGATCGACGGCAAGGGGGGCGCGGATCTGCTGACCGGCGGCCTCGGCACGGACACGTTCGCGTTCACCGCCGCGCTCGGCGGCGGCAATGTCGACACGATCGTGGACTTCGCGCCGGGCGCGGACCGGATCGCGCTCGGCCAGGCGGCGTTTGCGGGCCTCGCGCCGGGCGCGCTCGCCCCGGGCGCGTTCGCGACCGGCGCTGCGGCGGCCGACGCCGACGACCGCATCGTCTACGATCCGACCATCGGCGCGCTGTCGTTCGACGCGGACGGCGCGGGCGGCGCGGCGGCGCTGACCTTCGCGATGCTGCAGCCCGGTCTCGCGCTCGGAGCGGCCGATTTCGTCGTGATCTGAACCTGGTGCCGCGGGGGAGTCTCCGAGCTCACTCGGTGAGCGCGGGCTCCCTCGCTTCGCGCGCCTGGTGCGCGGCATCCTCGGCGAGGAGGCGGCGCGAGCGCACGATGAGATCGACCCAGTCGGCGAAGGCGGCGGCGAGGCCGGTGACGAGCTCCTTGAGCGGGCCGTCGGTCAGGCATCCGTCGGCGGCGAAGCTGTCGTCGGTCACGCGGCCGAGATAGGCTTCGGGCTGCTGCATCACCGGCATGTTGAGGAACACGCAGGCCTGGCGCAGCTGGTGATTGGCGCCGAAGCCGCCGATTCCGCCCGGCGAGGCGCTGACGATCGCCGCCGGCTTCCTGTCCCAGACGCTCTCGCCGTAGGGGCGCGACCCGACGTCGACCGCGTTCTTGAGCACGCCGGGAACGCCGCGATTATATTCGGGCGTGCAGAAGAGGATGCCGTCTGCGGCCGCGATCTCCCTGCGGAAGCGGACATATTCGGGCGGCGGCGCGGCGTCGTAATCCTGGCTGTAGAGCGGCAGGTCGCCGATCTCGACGATCCGGCAATCGAGCTTGTCGGAGGCGAAGGCGCAGATCGAGCGCGCCACCTTGCGGTTGATGCTGCCCTCGCGGAGGCTGCCGACGACGATCGCGATGCTGTGCCGGTCCATGGCGAGTGTCCTTTCGAGGCCTCGGGTTCGTCAATGAACGGTGACAGATAAGGTTGCCGGCCCGCTCTCGTCGCGCCATTGCCTTGCGGATGACCGGGTGTCGAAGCCTTCGCTTGTCCCCGCAAAGCGCCTTGCTCGGTTGGCTGCTGTCCGCTTTGGCAGCCTGCGCGACGGGCCCGACTGCGCCGGCCGCGCCGCGGACGCCGGACGAGGAGCTGATCATCATCGAGACCGATCCCGGTGGCCCCGCCTGCGGACGGTGCGACACTTTTAAGCTGACCGCGTCGTCGACGGGCCGGGTCTGGATCGAGCGGGGCTATTGGGCGGGCGAATACGATATCTGGCAGGTGCGGCGCCGGCGGACGCGGGTCGCGCGGGCGCGGGTCGCTGCGTTGCGCGAGCATCTGCGTCCGCTCCGCCCCCGCGGCGAGCTCTTGCTCGACCGCCCGGAGAGGTGCGCGACTTTCGAGGACGACGTGGGGGGAGTCAGGGTGGAATGGCGTGGCGGAGGCGCCGATTCGCTGCTCCGCTACAATTTCGGCTGCGATGGCGACACGCGCCGCGCCATGGCAGACACGCTCAGGATCGCGCCGCGCCCCCTCGGAATTCACGGTCTGGCCACCCTTCCGGGCTATCGGGAGCGGCGCCCCTAATCCGCGAGGTCGACGCTTCCCGAATTGACGTCGACTTCGACGGGCGCGTTGCCGAGCGCGTTGCGGGTCTGCTCGAGCAGCGCCTCGGCCTCGTTGGACAGGCGCCGCTCCTGCTCGGCGACGAGATTCTCGGCGCCCGCTTCATATTCGCGGCCCTTATTCTCGACCTCGCCGGCGATGGAGTTGAACTGTTCGGCCACCGACGGCTCGTCGCCGCAGGCGGCGAGGCCGAGGAGGGTCAGCGGAGCAAGGAAGAGGGCGCGCATCCGCGCAGCCATACAGGAGGGCGGGGACCGGAGGAAAGTGGGGAGCTTCTGTTGCTCGGTGCTCCCCGTACCGCCGTAACCGCTTCTGTTGCCCGGTGCGATCCAACCGCGCTTTTGTCCTTGTAACTCAGTCCGTGAGGACCTTGTTACGCGGCAATTGCGAGCGCCTCGTTATCGTTGGCACTTGTGTGATGGGCCGTTGCGGTGGTCCCATTCCGGGCGAAAGCTGCGCTTTTCAACACACGTCGATCCTAGTTCGGCCCCATCAGCTGAGCCGCTGGGGCGGCACGCTTCACGCGTGTCGCCCCTGTGGCTCGGCCCACCTGGTGGAGCCGCCGGGTACCGCCCCCGGGTCCGCTGCGCCTATTGTACGCAACACTTTATCGCCATAGCCGGGCAAGCCCGGCACGACCCATATAGGCCTTTTACGGCTGAATTGAAGGGCCGCCCGTCTCACGCCGCGCGCGCAGCTCGTCGCGGATTTCGCGCAGCAGAAGCACCTCTTCGGGATCCGCCGCCGGCGCGGAAGGGGCGGCATTGCGCTCCATCGCCCGCCGCAGCGCCTTGACGATCAGGTAGATGATGAAGGCGACGATCAGGAAGTTGACCAGCGCCGTGACCAGCTGGCCGTAGCCGATCATCGGCACGCCGGCTTCCTTCAGCGCCGCATAATTGTTCGGGTCGATGCCGGCCGGCGCCTCGCCGAGCAGGATGAAATAGCTGGAGAAATCGAGCCCGCCGAAGATCCAGCCGATCACGGGCATCAGCACGTCGTCGGTCAGCGAGGCGACGATGCCGGTGAACGCCGCGCCGATGATCACCGCGACGGCCAGGTCGACGACGTTGCCGCGGGTCACGAATTCCCGAAATCCCCCCATAGTCCCCTCCCGAATAGCCGTTGCGGATGCAGAGGCGAATGCCTAACTCATCCGCGTCGTCTTCGATAGGGAGGGGCAAGACCCGATGACCCGCACGCGCCTGCTCGCCATCTTCGCGCCGATCCTGGTCTTCATGTCGGCCTGCGGCATCAACTCCGTGCCCGCGGCCGAGGAAGTCGCCAAGGCGCGCTGGGCCGACGTCCAGGTCTATTATCAGCGCCGCGCCAATCTGATCCCGAACCTGGTGGCGACGGTGCGCGCCGCCGCCGCCTCGGAGGAGAGGATCCTCACCAACGTCACCGAGGCGCGCGCGAACGCGACCAGGATCACGCTCACCCCCGAGCAGCTCAGCGATCCGGCGGCGATGTCGCGCTACCAGGACGCGCAGAATCGCCTGAGCGCCGCGATCATCCCGCTCCGCCAGCTCCAGGAGCAATATCCCGAGCTCCAGAGCCAGCGCAATTACGGCACCTTGATGAGCCAGCTCGAAGGCACCGAGAACCGGATCGCGATCGCCATCCGCGACTATAACGAGGCGGTGAGGGCCTATAATACCGAGATCCGAACCTTCCCCTCGGTGATCGGCGCCCGCGTCATCCACGGCGCGCAGGCGATGGTGCCGTTCCAGGCGACGACTCCGAACGCCGACCAGGCGCCGACGGTCGATTTCGGCAACGGCGGCTGACCGGCCGGCTCAGCTCAGGTGCGGCCGACCCTCCTTTTCGCGCTCGCGCTGCTCGCCGCCGGCTGCGATTCGCAGGATGCGGCGCCCGCCAATGCTCAAAGCGTCCGCTTCCCCGCCCTCACCGGGCGCGTCGTCGATCGCGCGGATCTGCTGAGCCCGGAGCATGAACGGCGGATCGAGGCGGCGTCGGCCGCGGTCGAGCGCGAGGTCGGGCCCCAGTTCGTGGTCGCGACGGTCGACAGCCTGGAGGGCCGCCCGATCGAGGAATATGGCGTCGACCTCGGCCGCCACTGGGGCGTGGGGCGGCGCGGCCGCAACGACGGCGTCATCCTGCTGGTCGCTCCGAACGAACGCAGGGTGCGGATCGAGGTCGGCACCGGGCTCGAGCGACGGGTGACCGATCCGTTCGCTGCCGAGGTGCTCCGCCGCTTCGCGCTTCCGCGTTTCAGGGAGGGCGACATGGCCGGCGGCATCCTCGCCGCGAGCGATGCGATCGTGTCGCGGCTCCGCTCGCCGAAGACCGACGCGCAGCTCGCCGCCGAGGACGGTCTCGTCCCGTGATCCGGCGCCTCCTCTTCCTTGTCGCGCTTGCCCTGGCCGCGCCCGCCGCCGCGCAGAATTTCCCGCAGCTGACGGGGCGCGTCGTCGACGCCGCCAACCTGCTCGACCCCGCGCAGGAGGCCGAGCTGACCCAGCGGCTCGAGGCGCTCGAGCAGGCCTCCTCGCGGCAGCTCGTCGTCGCGACCGTGCCGAGCCTCGAGGATCGTCCGATCGAGGATTATGGCTACCAGCTCGGCCGGCACTGGCAGATCGGCCAGAGCCAGGCGAACAACGGCACCATCCTCCTGGTCGCGCCCAACGAGCGCAAGGTCCGCATCGAAGTCGGCTACGGCCTGGAAGGCATCCTCACCGACGCGCTGTCGCACCAGATCATCCAGGAGCAGATCCTGCCGCGCTTCCGCGAGCAGGACATTCCGGGCGGCATCATCGCCGGCACAGGCGCGATCATCGAGCAGCTCGGCGCGCCGCCCGAGCAGGCCGAGCAGCGCGCGCTCCAGGCGGCCGAGGCGCAGCGCTCGCGCTCCAGCGATTCGGGCGGGACGCCGATCGGCCTGATCTTCTGGATGATCGTGCTGTTCTTCGTGATCGTTCCGATGCTTCGCCGCGCCCGCCGCGGACGCCGCTACGGCCGGCGGCGCGGCGCCTGGGGAAGCCCGGTCGTGATCTGGGGCGGCGGGGGCGGCTGGGGCAGCTCGGGCAGCAGCTGGGGCGGCGGCGGAGGGGGCTGGGGCGGCGGAGGCGGCGGCTTCTCGGGCGGCGGCGGCTCGTTCGGCGGCGGCGGCGCGTCGGGAGGGTGGTGATGCTGCGCTTCAGCGAGGAAGACCACAGGCTGGTGACCGAGGCGGTGGCGCGGGCCGAAAGGCTCAGCGACGGCGAGATCGTGACCATCGTCGCCGAGCGCTCCGACGCCTATCACGACGTTGCGATGCACTGGGCGGTGCTGGCCATGCTGCTCGTACCGGCCGCATTCGCCGCCGTTCCGCAGAGCTTCGTCGACGATATCGGCGCGATGCTGCTCGGCTGGAACGCCGAGCTGACGCGGCCGCTGCTCATGCTGTTCCTGGTGGTGAAGCTCGCCATCGTCTTCCTCGTGGTCCGGCTGCTCTTCGTCTGGCGGCCGCTCCGGATGGCGCTGACGCCGGGCGGCACCAAGAACCGCCGCGTCGGGCGTCGCGCGCTGGAGCTGTTCCGCGTCGCCGCCGAGAAGAAGACCAACGGCCGCACCGGCGTGCTGCTCTATCTGTCGCTGCTGGAGCGGCGGGCCGAGATCGTCGCCGACGAGGCGATCCACTCGAAGGTCGAGCCGGAGGTCTGGGGCGAGGCGATGGTGGCGCTGATCGACGAGGTGAAGGCCGGCCGGCCGGGCCAGGGCATGGCGCGCGCCGTCGAGCTGATGGGCGAGGTGCTCGCCAGGGTGCTGCCCAAGACGCTCGCCGATCCGAACGAGCTTCCGGACCGGCTCATCGAGCTGTGACCTCCGGGGCCGAGGAACCCGAGGAGACGGTCTGGGAGGGCCGCTTCATCGCCGCGAAGCGCCGCGGCAAGTGGGAATATGTCGCGCGCACGCGGGGCGTCAGTGCCGCCGTGATCGTCGCCATCGACGACGGCCACGTGATCCTCGTCGAGCAGTTCCGCGCGCCCCTCCAGAAAATGTGCATCGAGCTTCCCGCCGGCCTGGTCGGCGACGAGACCGAAGGCGAGGAAGCCGCCGAGGCGGCGATCCGCGAGCTCGAGGAGGAGACCGGCTACCGCGCCGCGCGGATGGTGGAGCTCGGGCGCTTCTTCGCCTCGCCCGGAATGTCGGCCGAGGGGTTCACCCTGCTGCGGGCCGAGGGGTTGAGCCGGACCGGCGCAGGAGGCGGCGTGGCCGGCGAGGAGATCAAGGTCCACCGCGTGCCGCTCGGAGAAGTCGCCGGCTTCGTGGCGCGGAAGCGCGCGGAGGGCGCCGCCATCGATGCCAAGATGCTGATCCTGCTCGCGGCGGACCTCATTGGGTCTGGACGAGCGAGTCGCTGACGTCCCAGAGGCCGTCGAGCCAGGCGACGATCTCGCGCGCGGCGGGGTGGTTGAAAGCCGCGTAGCGCTCGCGCAGCCGCGGCAGCCGGTCGCCGAGCCGGTCGCGGCCGCGGTCCTGGAGCAGCAGCAGATCGAGCCGGATGCGGCGGGCGAGCTCGGCGCCGAGCACGGCCTCGGCGGCGCGGTCCCAGGCGCGTCCATATTCGTAGGCGTCGCCGGCCGCATAGCTTTCGGCAAGGGTCAGAGCCGGGATTCGGCTCAGCACCGGCTGCGAGGCCGGATTGATGCCGTGCGCCGAGAGATGGCCGCCGATCGCCGCCGGGCGGCCAGAGAAGGCGCGAAGGTGAAGATGTTGCGACATAAGCGCGCCGTCGTTGACCGGGTAATTGTCCCAGAGAAAGGGCTTGCGGCGAAGCGCGGTCGCGACGCGTTCGAGATGGCCGGCTCCGATCTCGTGCGAGCAGACCTCCGCGCCGGTCCACATGACGGCGATCGCCGGGTCGAGGAGGCGGCCGAGATCCTCGATATAGCCGGCCGGGCGCGGGCCGAAGGCGACGTCGAGGATCGGGTCGTCGGAATAATAGCTCGGGCAAAAGGCCAGCCGCCCGGAGACCGGGTGCTCCGCCGCGAAATGGACGATCGCCGCCTGCCGCTCGGCAAGGGCGGGGATGTCGCCGCGCATGTCGTCGAACAGCAAGGCGAGGTCGTCGGGCTTCAGTTCGGCGAGCATGTCGAGCTTCGCGGCGAGCGGCGCCTTCCATTCGCCGTCGCCGCGCAGGTGGAGCTCGAAGGGACTGAGGCCGAGGCCGAAGCGGACTCCGCGCGCGCGGCAATGCGCTCGAAACTCCGCGAGCGCCTCCATCTCCCCGCCGGGGTGCGGCTCCTGCCAGCGTTCGCGGAGCCAGGCGTCGGCCTTGGGGGCGTAGAGATAGAAGCCGAAGCCGTGCGGGGCGAGGAAGTCGACCGCCGCGCGCCGTTCGTCCCAGCTCCAGGGGCGGCCGAAAAAGCCTTCGATGATGCCCAGCGGCGGCGTCATCGGTCGAGCAGGTTGATCGCGGCGTGGACGGCGGCCTCGACCTCGCCGCGCTTCAGCCCGGGCGGGACCGGCGGTTCGAAGCGCATCGTCACGACGCCCGGCCGCTTGACCAGCCCTCGCGCGGGCCACAGCCGCCCGCTGTCGAGCGCCAGCGGCACCACCGGCAGCCGCAACGCGCGGTACAGGCCGGCAAAGCCGGGCTGAAGGGGAGGCTGCTCGCCGGGCGCGACGCGGGTCCCTTCCGGAAAGATGACGATCGGTCGGGCCTCGTCGATCGCGGACTGGGCGGCGCGCATCATCCGCCGCAGCGCCGCCGCGCCGCCCTCGCGGTCGACCGGAATGCAGCCGTAGCGCAGGGTCACGCGCCCGAAGAGCGGGATGTCGGCGAGCTGGCGCTTCATCACGATCGCGGGCTCGTTCAGGACCAAGACGATCTCGAGCGTCTCGAACATCGACTGGTGCTTGGCGGCGACCAGCACCGCGCCCGCCGGAACGGGCCCTTCGACGCGGCTCCTGATGCCGAGGATGGCCGAGGCGCAGAAGCGGTGGAATCGCGCCCACCTCCTGACGTGCCGACGGAGCGGCCCCGATCCGAACAGGCTGACCGGAAAGGCGGCGAGCACGAAGAAGACGGTGCCGCCATAGAAGGCCAAAGCGAAGGCGATCGAGCGCAATGCCGCCATCAAATCCCGACCAGGCCCGCAAACTGGCGCAGCAGGAACTTGTTATATTCGGTGAAGAGCTGGCGGTGGCTCGGATTGGACTGGACCGCGTCGCCGACGATGGTGACGTCCTCGCCCATCCGGTTGGCGATCTCGAACCTGGCGCGCGGCATGTGCCAGTCGGTGGTGATCAGGCGCAGCGAGCGGAAGCGCCGCCGCTGCATCCAGCGCGCCACCTCGTCGGCGTTGGACCGAGTGTCGATCGCCTCGCGGCCGAGGTCGATGCAGCATTCGAACAGAGCCGGGTCGACGCGGTGGCGCACGGCGAGCTCCTCGGGACGGACGGTGCGCTGGACTCCCGAGATCAGCATGCGGCCGGCGAGCCGGCGTCGCAGAGTGTCGAGCCCGCGTTCGATCCGGCCGGCGCCTCCGGTGAGGACGACGACGGCGTCGGTGCGGCGATCGCCGGCCGGCTGCGGCAGCGCCACCACGAACAAAGCGTAGCCGAGCACGTAGAGCAGGATCAGGAACGCGAAGATGCGGATTGTGAAGCGGATCATAGGAGCCGCCCCAATGCCCTCAAGATGGTGAGCCGGGCAACCAGCATCGCCAGCGCGACGCCCGCGACCGGCAGCAGCAGCAGGATCAGCCACGCCGAGGCCGGAAGCTCGGCGGCGCCGAGCAGTTCGGAGCCGAGCGCCCGCACCCGCGCACCGATCACCGCCAGCACGCCGAACGCGGCCGCCAGGCCGACCAGGCTGCCGAACAAGGCGTCGAGCGCGATCCGCCGCTGGAAGAGGCGCGCCACCTGGATGTCGGTCGCCCCCATCAGATGCAGGACCTCGATCGTGCTCCGGTGGGTGTCGAGCGCGGCGCGTGCGGCGAGCACCACGGTCGCCGCGGCGGCGCCCACCATCAGCAGGACAAGTCCCGCCGAGAGCCATTTGAGCGCGGCGACGAGCCGGGCGAGCGGGGCGAGCCACTGGGCGTTGTCGTCGACCCGGGCGGACGGCGCCACGCGGGAGAGTGCGGTGCGGATCGCGGGGATGCGGGCGTGGGCCTCGGGCGTGAGGTCGGCGTCGATCATCGCCGGCAGCGGCAGGTCGCCCTCCAGACCGCCGGCGCCGAGCCAGGGCTCGAGCATCTCGGCGAGGTCGGCGTCGGCGATGCGCTCGACCGCAGTCACGCCGGGGAAGCCCCGCAGCACCGCCTCCGCGGCGCGGGCCTGGCGCTCCCGGGCGTCGGGATTGGCTTCGATCAGCTGGACGGTGATGCGCTGGCCGACATTGGCGTCCAGCCGCGCGGCGGCGCTCCTCAGGCCGAGGCCCAGCGCCGCGGCGAGCACCGTCAGGAACATCATGATCGCGATCACCCAGGGCATCGGCCCCGCGATCCGCCCCTCGGGCAGGAGCCGCCGCCCGGCCGCGCCGAAATGGTCGCCGGCAAGCTTCATGAATCGGCCCTGCGCGGCGGGTTCCGGAGTGCGCCGGTCGGGTCGGCGAGCTGGCCGCGGTCGAGCCGCAGCATCTCGGCGCGCTGGATACGGGCGAGGAGGTGGAGGTCGTGGGTGGCGACGACCACCGTGGTGCCGAGCTTGTTGAGCGCGTCGAACAGATGGAGCAGCCTCAGCGCCATCTCCGGGTCGACATTGCCGGTCGGCTCGTCGGCGACGAGCAGCTCTGGCCGGGCGATCACCGCGCGGGCGATGGCGACGCGCTGCTGCTCGCCGCCCGAGAGGGTCGCGGGCCGGGCGCTCGAGCGGTCGGCGAGACCCACCCAGGCGAGCATCTCCGACACCGGCGTCGAAAGGTCGCGCTCCTCGACCCCGGCGACGCGCAGCGGCAGAGCGATATTGTCGAAAGCCGAGAGGTGCGGAACCAGCCGGAAGTCCTGGAAGACCACCCCGATCCGGCGGCGGAAGCCGGGCAGGCGCTTCCTCGGCATGGTGACGATGTCTTCGCCGAACAGCCGGATGAGGCCGCGGCTCGGCCGCTGGGCGAGGTAGAGCAGCTTCAGAAGCGAGGTCTTGCCCGCGCCCGACGGGCCGGTGAGGAAATAGAAGCCCCCGGAGCGCAGTGAGAAGCTGAGATCGGACAGCGTCTCCGCCCCGGTCCCGTAGCGAAGGCCGACATTCTCGAACTGCACGATGGTGCCGGCTATGTTCAAAAACCCCGCTCCGCCATGACTGGGACGCCGCATCTGCATGGCACGAGCGGCCAAGGGGCTTCAAGCAGGCGCTTTGTCTCTGCCATTTGCTTGCATGGCGCGGGTCATGCGTGCTTAGAATCCCGCGCCTTTCCGCGGGGACCGCGCTTCGCATGATCCTTTCCTGTCCCGCCTGCCAGACGCGCTACGTGGTCCCCGACAGCGCGATCGGGGCGAACGGGCGGCAGGTGCGCTGCGCCCAGTGCCGCCACAGTTGGTACCAGGAGCCGCCGCCGCTCGATCTCGCCGCGGCCCCGCCGCCGAGGGCCGCCCCGCCGCCCGCGCCCGCCTTCGTCGCTCCGGTGCAGCGGACGGACCCGCCGCGGCGCGCGCCGCCGCCGCCGCCCGAGCCTGCGCCGGAGCCCGAATCCTACGACGCTTTCGCGCCCGCGCCGCCCTTCCGCCCGCGCCGCAACCCGGCGCGGATGTGGACCTTGCTCGCGGTCGCCGCCGCGGTGCTGATGAGCGGGGCGGCGCTCGCCGTCCATTATTTCGGCCTCCCCGGATTCGGCGATCGGCTGGTGGCCGGCGGCAGCGGGGCCGGCGCGCTCGGCATCACCGGCGAGGGGCGGCTGCGCCGGCTCGGCAGCGGCAACGTGTTGCTCACCGTCACCGGGCGGATCAGCAACCCGACCGGCCAGGCGCAGCGGGTGCCGCAGATCCGCGCCGAGCTTCGCGACCGCGACGGCCGCGTCGTCCACGTCTGGCAGATCGCTCCGCCGGTGACCGAGCTCGCGCCGCGGCAATCGGCGACGTTCAACAGCGCCGAGGTCGACCCGCCGGCCGCGGGGCGCAACCTCGTGCTCAATTTCGGCCCCCCGGGCTAGGCTGCCATGCGCATCGGCATCCTGACCGGGGGCGGCGACGTGCCGGGCCTCAACGCCTGCATCCGCTCGGTGACGCTCTCGGCCGACGATCTCGGCTGGGAGACATTGGGCTTCCGCCGCGGCTGGGAAGGCGTGATGGCGATCGATCCCGCCGATCCGGCCAGCGTCGCCGCGCACAGCCTGAAGCTCGACCGGGAAAGCGTGCGCGGGATCGACCGCACCGGCGGCACCATCCTCCACACCTCCCGGGTCGACCCGCGCACCCACAAGGACGGCGACCGCACCGCCCAAATCCTCCACGTGCTCGAGCGGCTCGGAATCGACGCGATGGTCACCCTGGGCGGAGACGGCACGTTGCGCTTCTCGGCCCACCTCGCCGCGCAGGGCGTCCCGGTCGTCTCGGTTCCCAAGACGATGGACAACGACGTCTACGGCACCGATTACTGCATCGGCTTCTCGACCGCGGTCAGCCGCTCGGTCGAATCGATCAACTCGCTGCGCACTACCGTCGAGAGCCACGAGCGGATCGGCGTGGTCGAATTGTTCGGTCGCCGGAGCGGCGAGACGGCCCTGCTCGCCGGCTTCCTCGCCCAGGTCGACCGCACCGTGATCGCGGAAGTGCCGGCGGATCTCGACGCGCTCCTGCCTCTGCTCGCGGAGGACCGGTCGAGCAATCCCGCAAATTATGCGATGTGCGTCGTCTCCGAAGGCGCACGGATATCGGGGTCGCAGGGCAGCGGCGAGATCTCCAGGCCCGCCAGCGAGCGCGGCGACCTGGGCATCGGTCAGCAGCTCGGCGCCGCGATCTCCGAACGGCTCGGCTGCGGGGTGGTCAACCAGGAGCTCGCCTACCTGATGCGCGCCGGCGAGCCCGATGCGATGGACCGGATGGTCGGCTTCGCCTTCGGCGGCCTTGCGGTGCAGCTGTTGGCGCGCGGCGAGAAGGCGCGAATGGTCGCGCTGATCAGCGGCAATTACGATCATGTCTCCGCCGACACCCTGCTTCGGGGCACGAAATCGGTGGACGTCGATGCGCTCTACGACGCCGCCGGCTACCGCGCCCGCCTGATGCGCGTCGAGGGCATGCCGATGTTTCTGTATTAGGGGGAGTCCCCGCTTGCACCACTGGGACCCCTTTGATAGAGGCCCCGCTCCTACCGGCGCCGGGTCTCACCGGCGTTCTTCACGTGCGGTCGTGGCGGAACTGGTAGACGCGCAGCGTTGAGGTCGCTGTGGCCGAAAGGCCGTGGAAGTTCGAGTCTTCTCGACCGCACCATCATCCGGTGCGGCTTGCATGAAGCAAGCCGCAGTCGGTCCGGGGGACCGACGGGCCGGGTGATCCATTCCAACACGCCTCCACCGCTCGGACAGTTGATTTGCGCAGCTTTCGCGCCCACATCCCAATCGGACCGAATCACTCCGATTGGAGCTCATGCGCCTCACCTCTCTCGCCGATTACGCGGTTGTCATGCTGGCCGCCGCCGCACGCCACCCGGCCGGATCGCGCCTCAGCGCGGCGCAGCTCGCCGGCGAGACCGGCGTTCCGCTCCCGACCGCGCAAAAGCTGATGGGCCGCCTCGCCGCCGAGGGCCTGCTCCGCTCGGCGCGCGGCACCGGCGGCGGCTTCGTCCTCGCCCGCGGAGCCGAGGGGATCAGCCTCGCCGACATCATCGAAGCGGTCGAAGGCCCGATCGCGATGACGACCTGCGTCGACGGCGCCCGCCACGAATGCGCGCTCGAGAAAGCCTGCCACGTCCGGCCGCACATGGGCCTGGTCAACGGCGCCGTCCGCGGCGCGCTGCAGGGCGTCAGCCTCGCCGCCCTCTGCGAGGCGAAGTGAGATGAGCGAGGTCAGGAACAAGGAGGCCCAGGAAGCGGTCGAGCGCGCCTCGTCGTACGAATGGGGCTTCACCTCCGACATCGAGCAGGATTTCGCGCCCAAGGGCCTCAGCGAAGACACGGTCCGCTTCATCTCGGCGAAGAAGGCCGAGCCCGAATGGATGCTCGAATGGCGGCTCAAGGCCTATCGCGCCTGGCTGACCATGGAGGAAGTCACCTGGGCCAAGCTCGACATCCCGCCGATCGATTTCCAGGACGCTTATTATTACGCCGAGCCGCGGGCGAAGCCGACGCTGAAGAGTCTCGACGAGCTCGACCCGGAGATCCGCCGCACCTACGAGAAGCTCGGCATCCCGATCGAGGAGCAGAAGGTGCTCGCCGGCGTCGAGGGCGCGCGCAAGGTCGCGGTCGACGCGGTGTTCGACAGCGTCTCCGTCGCCACCACCTTCCGCGCCGAGCTGGAGCGGGCCGGAGTCATCTTCCGCTCGATCTCCGAGGCGATCCGCGAATATCCGGAGCTGGTCAGGAAATATCTCGGCTCGGTGGTTCCGCAGCGCGACAATTACTTCGCCTGCCTGAACAGCGCCGTCTTCTCCGACGGCACCTTCGTCTACATCCCGGAAGGGGTGCGCTGCCCGATGGAGCTCAGCACCTATTTCCGCATCAATGCCGCGAATACCGGCCAGTTCGAGCGCACGCTGATCGTGGCCGACAAGGGCAGCCACGTCTCCTATCTCGAAGGCTGCACCGCGCCGATGCGCGACGAGAACCAGCTCCACGCCGCCGTCGTCGAGCTGGTCGCCCTCGACGACGCGGAGATCAAGTACAGCACCGTGCAGAACTGGTATCCGGGCGATTCGGAGGGCAAGGGCGGCATCTACAATTTCGTCACCAAGCGCGGCGCCTGCCGCGGCGCCCGCTCCAAGATCAGCTGGACCCAGGTCGAGACCGGCTCCGCCATCACCTGGAAATACCCGTCCTGCATCCTTCAGGGCGAGGGGAGCGTCGGCGAATTCTATTCGGTCGCCCTCACCAACAACCGCCAGCAGGCCGACACCGGCACCAAGATGATCCACATCGGCAAGAACAGCCGCTCGACCATCGTCTCGAAGGGGATCAGCGCCGGCCGCTCGAACAACACCTATCGCGGCCTCGTCCGGGTCCTCGCCAATGCGGAGAACGTGCGCAACCACACGCAGTGCGACTCTCTCCTGCTCGGCGACAAATGCGGCGCCCACACCGTCCCGTATATCGAGGTCCGCAACCCCACCGCGCAGATCGAGCATGAGGCGACCACCAGCAAGATCAGCGACGACCAGCTCTTCTACGCCATGCAGCGCGGCCTCAACGCCGAGGACGCCGTCGCCCTCATCGTCAACGGCTTCGCCCGCGAGGTCCTCCAGCAGCTCCCGATGGAGTTCGCGGTCGAGGCGCAGAAGCTGCTCGGGATCTCGCTCGAGGGGAGCGTGGGATGATATTGTCGGCCGTCCTTGTCGCCTCACTGCAAATCTACGGAACCGACGTGCCGGATCATTTTCGCCGCGGCGAAGTCTCCGCCTATGTCGGCTGTCTTCGCGCCGAGGTGAATGACGCGAACAGCCCTTGGGACGGGCCCGACCCGGTCGCGCCCACGGTCGTGCAATTTGGCCAGGTGATGAGCTACTGCAGCCCGGAACGGACGCGCGCGATTTCTGCGCTGCGTGGTTTCATCCAGACTCGCCACCCTGATTGGCCTTCCGAACGAGTCGGGGATTCAGCGGAATTCGTGCTGACAGGTTTGGAACTTGAACAAATGACCAGCCGCCGGTGGCCACAATGCAGCCTGCACGAAATGCCGTGCGAAGAATTCTGAGAGCTCTGAATGCTGAAGATTGAAAACCTCCGCGCCACCGTCGCCGACCAGCCGATCCTCAAGGGGATCGGCCTGGAGGGGAGCGTCGGATGATCATTCTCGCTGCCCTCGCCCTCCAGATCTACATGCCCACGCAATGGGATGAGTGGTCGGCCGAAGAGCGTCAGGTCCTGGTACGCGCTGCTACGCCATACGCCCAATGCGTCAACAGCCATGTCCCCGATTTGCAGATTCTGGCGCGGCGTGACGCGCGGACCGAGGCAGAACTGAGCGCTCGCGTTGAGCGGGTCGGGGCGGCCTTCGCCGCGTGCCGCCCTCACAGGATCTCGGGTCAGGAACAGGCGGCGCGGGACCTGCCGCTGCAACCGGCACGCATGGCGGTCAACCGGCGCCAACACGCGATCGCTCTCTTCTTTCACCGCCTCGAGGACAGCTACACCTATCCGGTGATGCTCGGATCGCCCCCACAGCTCATGGTGCCATTGCGGAACGAGAGGTCACAATAGAGTGCTGCATATCGAAAACCTCCACGCCAATGTCGCGGACAAGCCGATCCTCAACGGGATCGGCCTGGAGGGGAGCGTCGGATGATCGCCGCCCTCATCCTCGCCGGCTTCGGCGTGGCTGCGGAGCCGCCTTTGCCGCCCGAGCTGCAAGCTTATTATTTCTGCGTCGCCAACCGCGCGGACAGCCTCGTCGAGGACGAGCCGGCGCGGGCCCCTGCCCAAATCGCCGCTTCGGCGATCGGCGCCTGCGCTCCGCTGCGCGCGACGGCGGTCTCGGCGACGGTCCGGCTGATGCTTGCCGATCCGGCCGTGCGGGGCTGGGCGCGCGAGCGGCAGATGAGCGAAGAGGAGCTGATGCGCAGCGGCGAGATCGAGTTCGATGCCGCGCTGCACGAGCGGCTTTTGCGCAATATCGCCGAGCTGCGCGCCGCCGCCGGTGCGAGGGAATGACGATGCTGAAGATAGACAACCTCCACGCCAATGTCGCCGACAAGCCCATCCTGAAGGGGATCAGCCTCGCCGTGAATGCGGGGGAGGTGCATGCGATCATGGGGCCGAACGGGTCGGGCAAGTCGACGCTCTCCTACGTGCTCGGCGGCCGGCCGGGCTATGAGGTGACCGAGGGCTCGGTGACGTTCACGCCGAACATGTGCTCCGGCGAAGGCCGGAGCGCTGAGTCGCAGGCGCCCGGCGATAACGGCCAGGGCTCTGGCCTTCGCCGGAGCACGGGTGAGCCGATCGATCTCCTTGCGCTCGATCCGCACGAACGCGCGGCCGCCGGGCTGTTCCTCGGCTTCCAGTATCCGGTCGAGATTCCGGGCGTCTCCAACGTCCTGTTCCTGCGCACCGCATTGAACGCTCAGCGCCGCGCGCGCGGCGAGGCGGAGATGTCGGCGGGCGATTTCCTGCGGCTGGCGCGGGCGCAGGGCGACGCGCTCGGCGTGTCGATGGACATGATGAAGCGCAACGTGAACGTCGGCTTCTCGGGCGGCGAGAAGAAGCGCAACGAGATGGTCCAGATGGGGATCATCGATCCCCGCTTGGCCGTGCTCGACGAGACCGACAGCGGGCTCGACATCGACGCGCTGCGCGTGGTCGGCGACGGCATCAACCGGATCATGCGCAAACCCGACAAGGCGGTTTTGCTCATCACCCATTATCAGCGGCTGCTCGACATCGTCCGGCCGGATTTCGTCCACGTCCTCGCCGAGGGACGCATCGTCCGCTCGGGCGGTCCCGAGCTCGCCCACCAGCTCGAGCGCGAAGGCTATGCGGAGGTGGCGGCATGATCCTTTTTTCCCGCCTTTGGGGACCCGAACCTTCGAACCTTTCGCGGGGGCCGGCGTGACCCTGCTCGATCTTCCCTCCAGGCATGACGAGGACTGGCGCTGGAGCGACCTGTCTGCGCTGCCGGACATCGCCGGCCGGAAGCCCGCAGGGGCGGTGCCCGACGCGCTGCCCTGGATCGACGCGCCCGGCCCGCGGCTGCTGTTCGTCGACGGCCGGCTGGCGGCGGAGCGGAGCAGCCCGGGACCGGTCGTCATCGGCCCCGTCGACAGGCATGACGAGGATCATGCTTTGGCGCGGCTCGCGGGCGCCGAGGGTTGGGTGCTGCGGCTGGACTCGGGCGATGTGTCGATCGGCCTCGTCCAGATCGTCCACGTCTCGACCGGCGCCGCCGATCACCTCCCGGCCCGTATCGCGCTCGGCGCCGGCGCGGAGGCATCGATCCTCGAGACCTTCCTCGGCGACGGCTGGATCAACCGGCTCGCCAGCATCACCCTGGACAAGGGCGCGCGGCTGATGCTCGCGCGCCGCCTGCTCGGCGGCGGAGGATTTGTCAGCCTCGCCGATCGCGCCGTCGTCGGCGAGGGCGCGAGCCTGATCGCGACCACGCTGGCGGCCGGCGGCTCGGACACGAGGATCGACGGCCGTCTGCTGCTTGCGGGCGAGTCGGCCTTTGCCGAGGTCGGCGGCGCCCTGCTGGCGCGCGGGCGGCAGCGGCACGACGCCAATCTCGTCCTTCGCCACGCAGCCCCGGGCGGGACCAGCCGCCAGCTGTGGCGCTCGGTTGCCGACGATCTGGCGGCCTGCTCGGTCGCGGCCCGGGTCGAGGTCGCGCGCGGCGCGCAGAAGACCGACGGCGAGCAGTCGCTCAAAGGCCTGCTCCTCTCCCGCACGGCGACGATCAACGCCAAGCCCGAGCTCGAAATCTTCGCCGACGACGTCAAATGCGCGCACGGCGCCACCGTCGGCGAGCTCGACCGCGACGTGCTCTTCTACATGGCCAGCCGCGGCGTGCCGGAGGCCGAGGCGAAGGCGCTGCTGACGCGAGCGTTCGTGGCGGACGCGATCGAACGCATCGGCGAGGAGGCGGTGCGCAAGGCGCTTGAGCGCGACGTCGAGGAGTGGTTCGCAAAGGCCCCTCCCCTTGAGGGGGAGGGGTTGGGGAGGGGTGGAGTCTCCGGAGGAGATGCTGCCCAGATGACGAGTCCACCCCCACCCAAACCCTCCCCCCTCAAGGGGGAGGGCTTCTAATGGACATGCCCGTCTCCACACGCCCACTCGACCTCGTCTCCGACTTCCCGGCGATCCCCAAAGGCTGGTCCTATCTCGACACGGCCGCCACCGCGCAGAAGCCGCGCGCGGTGATCGACGCGATCGCGCGCGGCTATGCCGAGACCTATGCGACCGTCCATCGCGGCGTCTACCAGCGCTCCTCGGAGATGACCCTGGCGTTCGAGGCGGCGCGCCGCCGGGTGGCCGGCTTCATCGGCGCGGCTTCGCCGGACGAGGTGATTTTCGTTCGCGGCGCGACCGAGGGGATCAACCTCGTCGCGCAGAGCTGGGGCAGCGCGAACCTGGAGCCCGGCGACCGGATCATGCTCTCGGTGCTCGAGCATCATTCGAACATCGTCCCCTGGCAGCTGATCGCCGAGCGAGCGGGCGCGGTCATCGACGTCGCCCCGCTGACGCAGGACGGTCGGATCGACCTCGCCGCGATGGAAGAGATGCTCACCGAGCGGCACCGGATCGTCGCGCTCGCGCACGTCTCGAACGTGCTCGGCTCCGTCCTCGACGTCCGGCGCGCGGCGGAGCTCGCCCACCGGGTCGGCGCCCTGCTGCTGCTCGACGGCTGCCAGGCGGTGCCGCGCATGCCGGTCGACGTCGCCGCTTTGGGCTGCGACTTCTACGTCTTCTCCGCCCACAAGCTCTATGGGCCGACCGGGATCGGCGTGCTGTGGGGCCGCGCGGAGCTGCTCGCCGCCATGCCGCCCTGGCAGGGCGGCGGCGCGATGATCGACAAGGTGAGCTTCGAGGGCACGACCTACGCCCCGCCGCCGGCCCGGTTCGAGCCGGGGACGCCGCATGTCGTCGGCGTGCTCGGCCTCGAGGCGGCCGTGACCTATGTCGAAGGGATCGGGCTCGAGGCGATCGCCGCCCATGAGCAGGCGCTGGTCCGCGACGCGCGCGACGCTTTGTCGTCGCTGAACAGCGTCCGCCTGTTCGGCCCCGACGATGCCGCCGGGATCGTCAGCTTCGCCGTCGAAGGGGTGCATCCGCACGACATCGGCACCATATTGGACGAGAGCCGGGTGGCGATCCGCGCCGGGCACCATTGCGCCCAGCCGCTGATGCGCCATCTGGGAGTCGACGCGACGGCGCGGGCAAGCTTCGGCGTTTATAATGGGCGCAGGGACATCGAGGCGCTGGTCGCGGGCATCGAGAGGGTGAGACGGATCTTCGCATGAACGAGGAGCGCAAGATCGAGATCGAGGAGGTGGAGGCGGTGCCGCCGCCGCCCAAGGCGCGTGTCGACGATGCCTCGCCCGACGCCGAAGCCGCGCGCGAGACCTTCGAGCGCAAGCGCGACTATCTCGAGGGCTTCCTCGCCCAGAAGCCGGCGCCGGGCTCGTCCGAAGTCGATCCGGGCGGGGACCTTTACGAAGCGGTGATCGAGGCGCTGAAGGACATTTACGACCCGGAGATTCCGGTCAACATCTACGATCTCGGCCTGATCTACGACGTCGAGATCACCGCGGAGCGCCACGCTTTCGTCAAGATGACCCTGACCACGCCGCATTGCCCGGTCGCCGAATCGATGCCCGGCGAGGTCGAGCTGCGCGTCGGGTCGGTCCCGGGCGTCGGCCATGCCGAAGTCGAGCTGGTCTGGGACCCGCCCTGGGACCCGCAGAAGATGTCCGACGAAGCCAAGCTCGAGCTGGGAATGCTGTGATGTCCTTCGAGACGGGCCTTCGCCGAGCTCAGTCCCTCCTCAGGATGAGCGGGGAATGGAGATGGACAAGATGAACATGCGAACCGCTCATCCTGAGGAGCCGCTGAGCGAAGTCGAAGCGGCGTCTCGAAGGACCACCACCCGCACCCGCCCGGCGGCGCTGACCCTGACCCCCGCCGCCGAGGCGCGGATCGCCGAGCTGATGGCGCGGGCGCCCGACGGGACGATCGGAGTCAAGCTCTCGACGCCGCGGCGCGGCTGCTCGGGCCTCGCTTACTCGGTCGACTACGTCTCGGAGGAGAAGCCGTTCGACGAGAAGATCGAGACCCCGGGCGGCATCTTCTACGTCGACGGCGCCTCGATCCTCTATCTGATCGGCAGCCGGATGGACTGGGTCGAGGACGATTTCGCCGCCGGCTTCACCTTCGAGAATCCGAACGCCAAGGGCAGCTGCGGCTGCGGCGAGAGCTTCACCGTGTGATCGTCCGGCCGCCCGGCCCCGACGATCGCGAGGCCTGGGCAGCGATGCGCGCGCGCCTGTGGCCGGACGAGGATCCGGAAGCGCTGGCGGAGGAGCTCGCCGATGCCCGCGAGGCCGCATTCGTCGCCGAGGCCGAGGGGAGGCTTGTCGGCTTCATCGAGCTGGCCGTGCGCAACTATGCCGAGGGCGCGACCGGGCCGGCGCCCTATGTCGAAGGCATCTGGGCCGAGCCCGACCATCGCCGCCGCGGCGTCGCGCGGGCGTTGCTGGCCGCGGCCGAGGAGTGGGCGCGCGGCCAAGGCTTCGGCCATCTCGGGTCGGACGCGCTCCTCGACAATGAGGCGAGCCACGCCTGGCACCGTGCCGCGGGCTTCGCGGAGGTCGAGCGGCTGGTGGTGTTCGGCAAGCGGATCGACTAGCCTCGTCCCGCCTTGGGGGACCGCTGATGAAGCCTGGATTGCCGCTCGCGTTCCTCGCCGCCGCCGGCCTCGCCGCGGCCGCGCTCGCCAACGATTCGACCGCGGAGATGGCGGCCGGCGGCCTCGTGCTGAAGCAGAGCGACGCGATCGACATGGTTTCGGAGGACCTTTACGTCTCGGCCGAGCAGATCCGCGTCCGCTACGTCTTCCGCAACCGCACCGCGCGCGACGTCCGAACCATCGTCGCCTTTCCGATGCCGGACCGCAACCTCGCCGAGCGCGCCGAGAGCGACGCCGCCTTCCCGTCCGATTTCGCGACCAGCGTCGACGGCCGCCCGGTGCGGATGCAGGTCGAGCGGCGGGCGATGCTCGGCGCGGCCGATCACAGCGCGCTGCTGAGGAGCTACGGGGTGCCGATCGTCGAGGATGAAAGCCCGGTTCCGGTCATCGGCAACCGCCTCGACGCCCTCTCGCCGGAGCGGCAGCAGCGCCTCGTCCGGCTCGGGCTCGCCGAGCGGACCGAATGGGACGAAGGCAGCGGCATGCGCAGCCACCTGCTGCCGCGCTGGACGGTCAAGGAGACCTGGCACTGGGAGCAGGTCTTCCCCGCCGGCCGCGACCTCGTCGTCGAGCACCGCTACACGCCGGGCACCGGAGGCACCGCCGGCGTGCCGCTCGCCCATCGCGAATATCGCCAGTCCGACGACGGCCGCCGCGCCCAGGCCGACTTCTGCACCGACCGCGCTTTCCTCGCGGCGCTCGACCGCTGGTCGGCGGAGGAATCGCGCGGAGGCGGCTACATGACCGAGCAAAGGGTGCGCTACGTCCTCACCACCGGCGGCAACTGGCGCGCGCCGATCGGCGATTTCCGGCTGGTCGTCGACAAGGGCCGGCCCGAGAACATCGTCAGCTTCTGCGGCACGGGCCTTCGCCGGATCTCGCCCACCCAGTTCGAGATGCGCCGCCGCAACTGGCGCCCCGACCGCGACCTCGCCGTGCTGATCGTCCGGCGGGAGAGCGGCGACTGAGATGCTGCCCGCCTTGCGCCATGTCGACAGCTGGATCTTCGATCTCGACAACAGCCTCTATCCCGCCTCGGCGGACCTGTTCGCGCTGATCGACCAGCGCATGGGCGAGTTCATCCAGCGCCTGCTCGGCTGCGACGCGGCGGAGGCGCGGCGGGTGCAGAAAGGCTATTTCCACGAGCACGGCACCACCCTCGCCGGCCTGATGCGCACCCACGGCACCGATCCGCGCGAATTCCTCGACTTCGTCCACGACATCGATCTCGCGCGCCTGTCCGCCGACCCGAGGATGGTGGCGGCGCTCGATCGGTTGCCGGGCCGCAAGTTCGTCTTCACCAACGCCGACGAAGGCTATGCCACCCGGGTGCTGGAGAAACTGGGCCTCGCCAACGCCTTCGACGGCCTCCACGACATCCACGCGATGGACTATCTCCCCAAGCCGCAGCCGCCGGCCTACGCCGCTCTGTGCGCGCGTTATGCGATCGACCCGGCCCGCGCCTTGTTCGTCGAGGACATGGCGCGCAACCTGGAGCCGGCCAAGGCGCTCGGAATGACCACGGTCTGGGTCGACAACGGCTCCGAGCAGGCGGGGCGCGACGCCGATCCGGCCTTTATCGATTACCGCACGAACGATATCGGCGCATGGCTCGAAGCGATCACCAAAGAGGAAGCGGCATGACCGAGACGCTCCGGCGCATCATCGACGAGGCATGGGAGCGGCGCGAAACGCTCGGCGCGGAGGAGCGCGACGTCCGCGACGCGGTCGAAGCCGCGATCCGATTGCTCGATTCCGGGGAGGCGCGGGTCGCCGAGAAGGGCGCCGACGGCGGCTGGACGGTCAATCAGTGGCTGAAGAAGGCGGTTTTGCTCTCCTTCCGGCTGACCCCGATGGAGGCCATAAAGGGCGGCCCGGGCGGCGCCAGTTGGTGGGACAAGGTGCCCTCCAAGTTCGCCGGCTGGGACGGCGATCGGTTCGCCGCCGCGGGGTTTCGCGCCGTGCCCGGAGCGATCGTCCGTCGCGGCGCCTTCATCGCGAAGGGCGCGGTGCTGATGCCCAGCTTCGTCAATATCGGCGCTCATGTCGGCGAGGGGACGATGGTGGACACCTGGGCGACGGTCGGAAGCTGCGCACAGATCGGGCGCAACGTCCACATCTCCGGGGGCACCGGCATCGGCGGCGTGCTCGAGCCGCTGCAGGCGGGGCCGGTGATCGTCGAGGACGATTGCTTCATCGGCGCGCGCTCCGAGGTTGCCGAGGGGGTGGTGGTGGAGCAGGGCGCGGTGATCTCGATGGGCGTGTTCATCGGCGCTTCCACCAAGATCGTCGACCGCGCGTCGGGCGAAGTCATCTACGGACGCGTGCCGGCTTATTCCGTCGTCGTCCCCGGCACGTTTCCCGCGCAGGACGGCGGCCCGAGCCTCGCCTGCGCGGTCATCGTCAAGCGCGTGGACGCCAGGACTCGGTCGAAGACCGGCATCAACGAGCTGCTGAGGGACTGATGCGCGGAGCGGGACTGCTGCTCCTGATCCTGCTCGGGCCGGGATGCGCGACCCGCCCGGTGGAGCCGCATCTGCCTCTGACCCACAGCGAGGCGCGGGCGCTTGCGCCGGAACGCGTCGCGCGGCGCGTGCTGGGCGACGTTTCGGAAAGGCTGCTGCCACTGCCGGAAGGCCCGAGCAACCCCGACGATCCGCGCCTGGAGGTAGCTTTCCTGACCCCTGCGCGTTTCGCCGGAGAGGCAGGTCTGTGCGAAACCGACCGCCTCTCCATCGAGCTCGAGCGTGCGCCGCCAAGGGCGCCGATGCGTCTGCGGCGCTTGTCGACGCAAACGCGCTATCTCGTTCGGGACGCGGCACGCCTGCCGCGGACGAGGCCCTACGGCGGCGGCGAGGTCGAGCAGGAGGAGACAGGCTGTGCCGGCCTCGACCCGCGCGCGGCGTTCCTGATCGAAGCGCCGTCCGCCAGGGTCGCCGGGCAAGCCCTTCGCGCCGCCGCGGCGATCGTCGCCGCTGCGCGCGAGGGGCGCGCCCTCGCTCCCCTGGACTGCTCCAGCTTCAGCGCCCCCGGCAGGCCGGCCGACGAGGCGGCGTGCATCGTCCGGATCGCGGCGCTGCGCATCGAGTCCGTCACCAGGATCGCCGACTGCTCCGGTCCCGCCAGCCCGACCCGATGCTATAGCGTCAGCAATGCCGAGACGGCCCTGGAAATCCGCTTGCCGCTGCGCTCGGCGACGCCGTCGGGCGTCACCGTTTATGAAGTGGTGATCGTCACGGGCACGGTGTTCTTCGGCCGGCGGGATTAACGGCGCTCCGCTTCCCGGAGAAGGCCGCTCGCTCGCTCCCCGTCCCATTCCGCCATGCCGGTCATTCGCCAGACTTCCCGACCTGCCGCGTCGTAGAGGATGGTGGTGGGAAGCGTCTCGATGCGGAGCGCCGTCATGAACGCCATGTCGCCGTCGAGATAGGGCTCGAGCTCGGCCAGGCGGCGCTCGGCGAAGAAGTCGGCGACCTTTTGCCGGCCGTCGAGATCCTGGCTGATCGCGATCACCTGGACGCCGTTTCGGCCCTGCTGCGCCGCAAGGCGGTCGAGCGAGGGCATCTCGCGGACGCAGGGCGGGCACCAGGTCGCCCAGAAATTGACGAGCAGCGGCCGGCCGCGGAAATCGGCGAGGGTCGCCGGCTGCCCTTCGCCGTCTTCGAACGGGACGGACGGCGCCGCCGCGCCGGCTCGGGATCGGTCGAGGCGGCCGGTCGGATAGGCGGCCGCGGCCGGCCGCGCCGCGTTCGCGTCCGGCCCACCGCCTTGCGGCTCGGCAGCCTTTTCCCTATCGCAGGAGGCCGAGGCGAGGGCCGCGAACCCCAGGAGACGGAAGATTTCGGGCCGCAACGGCAACTCCGGCAGCATGTGGGGCGGGCGCTTCGCCGAAGGTCCCTCGGCGCTGATGCGGGAGATAAATGCCTCCATCGCCTTCGACAAGCGGCTGTGGCGCCAGGACATCGAGGCGAGCCGCGCCCATGTCGCGATGCTGTCGGCGGAAGGCGTGGTCCCCGCCGAGGACGCCGACTCGATCTGCGAGGGGCTGGAGCGCATCGAGGAGGAATATGAGGCGTCGGGAATCCCCGAGGACGCCGCGCTCGAGGACATCCACACGCACGTCGAGCACCGGCTCGGGGAGCTGATCGGCCCCGCCGCCGGCCGGCTCCACACCGCCCGCTCGCGCAACGATCAGGTCGCGACCGATTTCCGCCTCTGGGTGCGCGAAGCGATCGACCAGGCGCTGGACGGCATCGAGGCGCTGCAGCGGGCGCTGGTGACCCGCGCGGATCAGCACGCCGCGACGGTGATGCCCGGCTTCACCCACCTCCAGGTCGCCCAGCCGGTGACGCTGGGCCACCATCTCATGGCCTATTACGAGATGCTGCGGCGCGACCGATCGCGCTTCGCCGACGCGCGCAGGCGGATGAACGAATGCCCGCTCGGCGCCGCGGCCCTCGCCGGCACCGGCTTCGCCATCGACCGCGAGGCGACCGCGCTCGCGCTCGGCTTCGATCGACCGACGGCCAATTCGATCGACAGCGTGTCGGACCGCGACTTCGCTCTCGACTATCTGAGCGCTGCGACTTTGTGCGCCCTCCACCTCTCGCGGCTCGCCGAGGAGATCGTGATCTGGGCGAGCCAGCCTTTCTCGTTCGTGCATCTGCCGGACGCTTATTCCACCGGTTCCTCGATCATGCCGCAGAAGCGCAATCCGGACGCGGCTGAGCTTGTGCGCGGCCATAGCGGCCGGATCGCCGGGGCGATGACGGCTTTGGTCGTGACGATGAAGGGGCTGCCGCTCGCTTATTCGAAGGACATGCAGGACGACAAGCCGCCGGTGTTCGAGGCGCACGATCTGCTCGTCCTGTCGCTCGCCGCGATGACCGGCATGGCCGAGACTTTGAGCTTCGACGCCGAGCGGATGCGCGCCGCGACCGAGGCCGGCCATGCGACGGCGACCGACCTCGCCGACGGGCTGGTGCGCGAGGCCGGCGTCCCGTTCCGCGAGGCCCACCGCATCACCGGGCGCGCCGTCCGCCTCGCCGACGAGCGCGGCGCGAAGCTGTGGGAGCTGGCGCTGGAAGACCTGCAAGCGGTCGATCCGCGCATCGACCGGAGGATTTTCGATGTCCTCAGCGTCGAGGCTTCGGTAAGGAGCAGGACGAGCTTCGGCGGAACCGCGCCGCAGCAGGTCCGGCGCAGGATCGAGGCGGCGAAGAAGGCCCTGGGGATGAACGAATGACGCGGTGGCTCCTCTTCATTGGCGCGCTCCTGCTCGCCGGATGCGGCGTGCGCGCGCCGCTCGAGCCCGAGCCCGGCCAGTCGCTTCCGGTCGCGCCGGAGACCGCGGCGCGCCAGCCGACCTCCGAGGAGCTGCTCGAGCCGCCGCCCATCGCCCGGCCCGCGCGGGTCGACGAGCTCCTCACCCGCTCGGAGGAGCGCGAGGAGGACCGGTTCGACCTGCCGCCGCAGTGACCCCCCTTCCAGACCTGAACGAGCCCGAATGAAACCCGTCCGCAAGGCAGTCTTCCCCGTCGCCGGCCTCGGCACGCGCTTCCTCCCCGCCACCAAGGCGATCCCCAAGGAGATGCTGACGGTCGTCGACCGGCCGCTCATCCAATATGCCGTCGACGAGGCGCGCGAGGCGGGGATCGAGCAGATGATCTTCGTCACCGGCCGCGGCAAAAGCGCGCTCGAGGACCATTTCGACATCGCCTACGAGCTGGAGGCGACCATGCGCGGCCGCGGCAAGTCGCTGGAGCCGCTCGACATCACCCGCTTTCCGCCGGGCGCAATCGCCTCGGTGCGCCAGCAGGAGCCCCTCGGACTCGGCCACGCCGTCTGGTGCGCGAGGCATATCGTCGGCGACGAGCCGTTCGCGGTGCTGCTTCCCGACGATCTCATGGTCGGCGACCCCGGCTGCCTCGCGCAGATGGTCGAAGCCTATGAGAAGGTGGGCGGCAACATCGTCTGCGCGCAGGAGGTGCCGCCGGGGCGCACCGCCAGCTACGGCATCATCACGCCGGGCGCGCGGGACGGGCGGCTCACCGAGATCAGGGGCCTCGTCGAGAAGCCGAAGCCCGAGGAGGCGCCTTCGACCCTCGCCATCGTCGGGCGCTACATCCTCCAGCCCGAGATCATGCGCGCGCTCGATCGTCAGGAGACGGGCGCCGGCGGCGAGATCCAGCTCACCGACGCGATGGCGGCGATGATCGGTACCCAGCCCTTTCACGCGCTCACCTTCGAGGGCGAGCGCCACGATTGCGGCGACAAGACGGGTTTCGTCATCGCCAACCTCGCGCTGGCGCTGAAGCGGGACGATGTCGCCCCGGCGGTGCGCGCCTACATCGCGGAGATCTGATGGAGGGCGCGCTCCTCGAGGAAGGCGGCGCAGTCCGCACCCTCTCGGTCCGTGAGGCCGCCGATTATCAGGGCGAGGGCTTTCTCTGGATCCATCTCGAAGGCCGGGACGAGCACGACCTCTCCTTCCTCAAGGACCATCAGGAGATACCGGACATTGCGGCCCATGCCTTGGTCGCGACCGAGACCCGGCCGCGTTGCGATGCGATGGAAGACGGGGCGATCGTCAACCTGCGCGGCCCCGGCGACGTCGACCCGGCCGATTCGGACAAGCTGGTCTCGATCCGGATGTGGGTGCGGCGGAACCGGGTCACGTCGCTCAGTCGGCGGACGCTGAGCGCCACCGGTGCCGCGGTCAAGCTGTTCCAGGCCGGGCGGATAAGGGACGCCGGCGACCTCGTCTCCTCCTTCGCCCGAGAGATCAGCCGCCAGCTCGACCCGCAGGTGGCCGCATTGGGCGACGAGCTCGACCGCTGCGAGAGCGAGCTCGACGCGGGGAATCTCTATCGGCTGCGGACCTCGATCGCCGAGATCCGCTCCGATGCGATCGCCTTCCGCCGCTTCGTCGCCCCGAACCGCGACGCGCTTGTCGAGCTCGCGGGGCTCGATTTCGCCTGGCTTGCCGACGACGACCGCCTCCACATCCGCGAAGCGGCCGACCGTTTCGCGCGCATGACCGAGGAGCTGGAGGCGGTGCGCGAGCGCGCGGCACTGCTTCACGAGCAATTGACCGACCTTCGCGCCGAGCAGCTCGATCAGCGCTCGCTGCTCATCTCGGTGGTCGCCTTCATCTTCCTGCCCTTGACCTTCATCACCGGCCTGCTCGGCATGAACGTCGAAGGGATACCCTATGCGCAGGAAAGCTGGGCGTTCTGGGGCGTGGTCGGCTTCTGCGTGCTGGTCGGCCTCGCCGTCCTCGCCTGGTTCATCCACAGCCGCTGGCTGCGGCGCTAGGGAGGTGACGGGCATGAAGCCCCTCCCCTTGATGGGGAGGGGTTTGGGGCGGGGTGGACTCTGCGGAGAGTCACCGCCCTGCATTGGCTCCACCCCCACCCAAACCCTCCCCCATCAAGGGGGAGGGCTTTCACTAAGCCTCCAGCTCGACGTCCCAGTAGAGATAGTCGCGCCAGGTCTGGTGGAGATAATTGGGCGGGAAGGAGCGGCCATGCTCCTGCAATTGCCAGCTGGTCGGGCGGATCGGGCGGCGGTTGAGGCTCATATGCGCTTCGGCCGGGGTGCGTCCGCCCTTGCGCAGGTTGCACGGCGCGCAGGCGGTGGCGACATTCTCCCAGGTCGTGCGGCCGCCCTGGGCGCGGGGCACGACATGGTCGAAGGTGAGCTCGCGCGTGCCGCTGCAATATTGGCAGGAGAAGCGGTCGCGCAGGAACAGGTTGAACCGGGTGAAGGCCGGATATTCGGACGGCCGGACATATTGGCGCAGCGCGATCACCGAGGGGATGTGCATCGTGCGCGTCGGGCTGTGGACCTCGCGCTCGTAGGTGGCGACGATGTCGACCCGCTCGAGGAACACCGCCTTGACCGCCGTCTGCCACGGCCACAGGCTGAGCGGATAGTAGCTGAGCGGCGTGTAGTCGGCGTTGAGCACGAGCGCAGGGCAGCTGTCGGGGTGGCGGAGGAGGTCGGGGTGGTACAAGGCCAAAGGTCTCCCGTATCGGAAGAGTTGACCGCCCTTGCGCCGCCCCCGGCCTGTCGCACTCAGGAACGGGAGAATGGGCGCGTGCCGCCTCTCTTCCCCATGTTCCGCCACGCTTTTCGCCATTTGCGTGACCTCATGATGACAACAACAGTCGCGACTCCCGGTCAAGAGCCAAGTTGATGCGGGTGGTTACCCGATTCGCGCCGTCGCCGACCGGGCCGCTCCACCTCGGCCATGCCTATTCGGCATTGCTCGCCCACGATCATGCCCGGGAGCGGGACGGCACCTTCCTGCTCCGGATCGAGGACATCGATCCGGGGCGCTCGCGGCCGGAGCATGTCGACGGGATCCTTTCCGACCTGCACTGGCTCGGCCTCGAATATGACGGCGAGATCGTCTACCAGTCCGAGCGGCTCTCCCTCTACGCGGCTGCGCTGGCGCGGCTGCGGGACGAGGGCCTCGTCTATCCCTGCTTCTGCACCCGCTCGGCCATTCTCGCGGAGATCGCCGCGAGCGCCGCCGCGCCGCACGGGCCGGACGGGCCGCTCTATCCGGGCACCTGCCGCCGCCTCCCGGCGGAGGAGCAAGCGCGGCGTATGGCGGCTGAGCCCCATGCCTGGCGGCTCGACGTCGGGCGAGCGGCGGCGGTGGCGGGTCCGCTCTACTGGGAGGACGGCGATACCGAGGTGCAGGCCGATCCGCAGGCGCATGGCGATGTCGTGCTGGCGCGCAAGGACGCGCCGGTCAGCTACCACCTCGCCGTCACCGTCGACGACGCCGCGCAGGGCGTCAGCGACGTGGTGCGCGGCCGCGACCTCTATGCCGCTACCGACGTCCACCGGCTGCTCCAGGCCCTGCTCGGCCTTCCGGTACCGCATTACCACCACCATCCTCTGCTGACCGACGGGGACGGGCGCCGGCTCGCCAAGCGCCACGGCGCGTCGACCCTCGCCGATCTCCGCGCGGCCGGCGCCGATCCCGAAGCGCTCGTGGCGGACCTGCGCGCGGGCCGTTTGCCCGCTGGATATTCCGCCGCCGGGGAGTAGAGAGACGCCATGCAGACCCTCCTCATCATCCTCATCGTGCTCGGCGCCGGCGCGACGCTTTACGTCCTCGTCCGGGGCGTCATCGGGATGGCGCAGGGCAAGGACATTACCGGCCAGCGCAGCCAGGAGCTGATGCGCAAGCGCGTGCTCTTCCAGGGGCTGACGATCGTTCTCGTCATCCTCGTCCTGCTGCTGATGCGCGGCGGCGGCTGAGCATGGTCCGGCTCAACCGGATCTACACGCGAACCGGGGACAGCGGCGAAACCGGCCTCGCCGACGGCTCGCGCATCGCCAAGGATCACCCGCGGGCGCAGGCCATCGGCGACGTCGACGAGGCCAACAGCGCGATCGGCATCGCCTCGCTCCACGTCGAGGGCGACGGCCACAGGGACATGCTCCGCCGCATCCAGAACGAATTGTTCGATCTCGGCGCCGATCTCGCCACCCCCGGCGAGGACTTCGCGCCTTCGGAGCTGAGCCTGCGCATCGTCCAGCCGCAGATCGACCGGCTCGAGCGCGAGATCGACGCGATGAACGAGGGGCTGGAGCCCTTGCGCAGCTTCATCCTCCCGGGCGGAGGCTCGGGCGCGGCACACCTGCATCTTGCCCGCACGATCGTCCGTCGCGCCGAGCGCTCGGCCGTCGCGGCCGCGCGCGAGGGGCCGCTGAACCCGCTCGCTTTGGTCTATCTCAATCGCCTGTCCGACCATCTCTTCGTGCTGGCGCGCGCTGCGGCGGTCGCCGAGGGCGGCGATATCCTCTGGACGCCGGGGGTCACTCGGGACCATTAACCTGGGTGAATCGTTCCGGGGTGCCCATGGCGACCAACATCCGCACCGGAGGCGCTGAAGGCCTTGCCGCCTCCTACCCGGCGGTGCGGACGCTGAGCCGCTCGATCGCGTCGCCGCTCTCCGACGCCGACGCCACCATCCAGCCGATGCCGGACGCCTCGCCGGCGAAATGGCACCTCGCCCACACCACCTGGTTCTTCGAGACCTTCGTGCTGCGCGATCACGTCGCCGGCTATCGCGCCTATGACGAAAGCTGGGCCTATCTCTTCAACTCTTATTATGAAGGCGAAGGCGAGCGCCACCCGCGGCCGCGGCGCGGAATGCTGAGCCGGCCGAGCCTCGCCGAGGTGCTGGCCTATCGCGATCATGTCGACGAAGCGCTGGACCGGGCGCTGCCGGGCCTGCCGCCGCGGGCGATCGACCTGGTCGCGCTCGGCCTGGCGCACGAGCAGCAGCATCAGGAGCTGATGCTGATGGACATGCTCGCCACCTTCGCCGCCAACCCCTTGCTCCCCGCGGCCTGGGAGCCTGGCCCTGCGATCTCGCAGGAGGAGCCTCGCCCACTCGGCTGGATCGAGGGACGCGAGGGAATCGTCGCGATCGGCCATGAAGGCCGCGGCTTCGCGTTCGACAATGAGGGCCCCCGCCACCGCGCCTTCCTCCAGCGCCACCGCCTCGCCGATCGCCTGGTGACCAATGCCGAGTGGCAGGAATTCATGGCGGACGGCGGCTATTGCGAGCCGCTTCTGTGGCTGGCGGACGGGTGGGACTGGGTGCGGCGCGAAGGCGTCGCGTCGCCGCTTTACTGGCTGTCGGGCGAGGGCGGCTGGCGGCGGTTCGGCCTGGACGGCGTCCGCGAAATCGCGCCTGCCGAGCCGGTCTGCCACATCAGCTATTACGAGGCCGACGCTTTCGCCCGCTGGGCGGGTGCGCGGCTGCCGACCGAGGTGGAATGGGAAGCGGCCGCCGCGCCTCACGACGCCCATGCCGGCAACCAGCTCGACTGCGCCGGGCCCGTTCGCCCCGGCGCCGCGGCGGGCGGTGCCCAATTCTTCGGCGATGTCTGGGAATGGACCGCCAGCGCCTATCTGCCCTATCCCGGTTTTGCCGCGCCCGAAGGCACGGTCGGCGAATATAACGGCAAGTTCATGTGCTCGCAGATGGTGCTGCGTGGAAGTTCCTGTGCGACGCCCCGCTGCCACGGCCGGGCCACCTACCGAAACTTCTACTATCCGCACCAGCGCTGGCTGTTCTCCGGCCTGCGCCTCGCGCGGAGCGCCTGATGGCCCGCGTCGCCCTCGCCGCTCCCGCCTTTCGCGACGACGTGCTCGCCGGCCTTTCGCAGCCGATCCGCGCGATCCCGGCCCGCTGGCTCTACGATCGCCGCGGGTCCGAGCTGTTCGAGGAGATTACGAGGCTGCCGGAATATTATCTGACCCGCGCCGACGCGGCATTGCTGGAGGCGCATTGCGGGGAGGTCGCCGAGATCGTCGGCGAAGGCGGCGCGGTGGTCGAGTTCGGGGCGGGCTCGGCCGCCAAGACGCCGATCCTGCTGCGCCGCGTCCGCGCGTCGGCCTACGTGCCGATCGACATCAGCGCCGACTTCCTGCGCGATTCCGCCGAGGCGCTCGGCGCGGAGTTCCCCGATCTCCCGGTCTACCCGGTCGACGCCGACTTTACCGCGCGCATCCCGCTTCCCGCAGCGGTGACGGACGAGCCGAAGCTCGGCTTCTTCCCAGGCTCGACGATCGGCAACATGATCCCGAAGACCGCCGTCGACCTGCTCCGGGCGATGAAGGATGCGCTCGGAATCGGCTCCTATCTGCTGATCGGCATGGACCGCGCGAAGGACGTCGCGACCCTGCTGCGCGCCTATGACGACGCCGCCGGCGTGACCGCCGCATTCAACCTCAACCTGCTCGTCCGGATCAATGCCGAGCTCGGCGGCACCGTCCCCCTCGATGCCTTCCGCCACCGGGCCGTCTGGAACGAGCCGATGAGCCGCATCGAGATGCATCTGGAGGCGGTGCGCGACGTCGCCTTCACCGTCGAAGGCCGCCCTTTCTCGATGCGCGCGGGCGAGACGATCCACACCGAGAACAGCCACAAATACGGCGCCCGCGACGGCCGCCTGCTGCTCCGGGCCGCCGGCTGGTCCCCGGTGGCGGAATGGACGGATGCCGGCGAACAGTTCGCGCTGATCCTCGCCGAAGCCGAGGCGCCGCGCTTCGCGCCTTGAAGTGCCGCCGTCATTGCCGCAGGCCTTCTCCGGACGATCCCGACCATTGCGGGTATCGAGTACGGACCCTAGAGCGCGGTCGAAGCCGCGAACGGAGTGCGCATGGTCGAGCTGTTCAACATCCTGGATCTGCTTCTCACCGTCCTCACCTGGATCATCATCATCCAGGCGGTGCTGAGCTGGCTGGTCGTGTTCAACGTGGTCAACACGCACAGCGATTTCATGCGCAACCTGCTCTATGCCCTCGGCCGGCTCACCGAGCCTCTCTATCGGCCGATCCGGCGCATCCTCCCCGATTTCGGCGGCATCGACTTTTCCCCGCTCGTCGTGCTGTTGCTGATCATGATGTTGCAGCGCGTCCTGCTTCCGCTCCTGTTCTTCGGCCCCGCGCCCGCACCTTATTAGGCGAGAGAGTGGCGGCGGAGCTCATCGACGGCAAGGCCTTTGCGGGGCTGCTGCGCGGCCGCGTCGCAGCCGGCGTCGACCAATTCCGCCTCGCGACCGGACGCGGACCCGGGCTTGCCGTGGTCCTGGTCGGCGCCGATCCGGCAAGCGAGCTCTATGTCCGCTCCAAGGGCAAGGCGACGATCGCGGCGGGCATGGAGAGCTTCGAGCATCGGCTGCCTGCCTCGACGCCGCAGGACGAGCTCGTCGCTTTGGTGTGCCGACTGAACGAGGATGAGACCGTCGACGGCATCCTCGTCCAGCTCCCGCTTCCCGGCCGGATCGACGAGAAAGCGGTGATCGAAGCCCTCGATCCGGCCAAGGACGTCGACGGGTTCCACCCGGTCAATGCCGGCCGGCTCGCAATCGGCGAGCCGGCTTTGGTGCCCTGCACGCCGCTCGGCTGCCTGATGCTGCTCCGCGACCGGCTGGGTGACCTCGCCGGCCTCGACGCGATCGTGATCGGGCGCTCGAACATCGTCGGCAAGCCGATGGCGCAGCTGCTCCTCCAGGAAAGCTGCACCGTCACGATCGCGCACAGCCGCACCCGCGACCTTCCCTCCGCCGTTCGCCGCGCCGACATCGTCGTCGCCGCCGTCGGCCGGCCCGAAATGGTCAGGGGCGACTGGCTGAAGCCGGGCGCCACGGTGATCGACGTCGGCATCAACCGGGTCGACGGAAAGCTGGTCGGCGACGTCGACTTCCCCGGCGCCTCCGAGGTCGCCGGGGCGATCACGCCCGTGCCCGGCGGGGTCGGCCCGATGACCATCGCCGTCCTCCTGCGCAACACCCTGGTCGCCGCCTGCGCCCGCGTCGGCCTGCCATCCCCCGCTTTATGAACGAGCTCGGCACCCTTTTCGTCTCGGCGTTCGTCACCTTGTTCGTGATCATCGATCCGCCGGGCTGCGCGCCCATCTATGCCGGGCTGACCCGCGACGCGCCGCCGTCCCAGCGCCGCGGCATGGCGATGCGGTCGGTGCTGATCGCCGGCGGCATCCTCGTCTTTTTCGCCTTGCTCGGCGAAGACCTTCTCGAGGTGCTCGGTATCGGCCTGCCGGCGTTCCGGATCGCGGGCGGGATCATGCTGTTCATGATCGCGCTCGACATGGTGTTCGAGCGGCGCACCGCCCGGCGCGAGCACCGCGCTCTGGAGGTCAGCGCCACGCCGGAAATCGAGGACATTTCGGTGTTCCCGATGGGCATACCGATGATCGCGGGCCCCGGCTCGATCGCCTCGATCATGCTGCTCGTCGGCCGCAGCGACGGCCTCGACCAGACCCTGGTGGTCTTCGCCGCGCTTGCCGCCGTGCTCCTCCTGACCCTGCTGGCCCTGCTCGCCGCCGGGCCGCTGATGCGCCTGCTCGGGCACAAGATGGAGGCGATGCTGACGCGGCTGCTCGGCGTTATCCTCGCCGCGCTCGCCGCCCAGTTCGTGATCGACGGGGTCAACCGCGCGATCAGCGTCTGAGCACGCGCCACATCCGGTAGGGCGAATCGCGCGGCAGCGGCACCGGCGCGAGCCAGGCCGGCACGCTGCCCCTGGCAAGCTGCCGGTAGAAGCCGTTCGGCGCCTCCACCGCATAGACGGTGGATTCCGAGAGGTTCGGGCAGATCAGCACATAGTCGATCCGGTAGCGCGCGACCGTCCTCAGCGCGTTTTCCGGCGTGCCGCGCCAGGTCCGCATCACGTCGAGGATCTGAGCCGCATTGCGGTGATAGGGGCCGATGATCGCATTGTGGTGCGTCACCGTGATCAGCCGGGGCCCCAGATCGACGAAGGTGAGGACGTTGCCCCTCGGCAGCAAGGCGATCGGGCGCAGCGCGGCCATGGTTGGGCATTGCGAATTGGCGGCGCGGACCAGCGGCCGGCTTTTGCCCGGCGGGTCCGGGACCCAGTGGGTGACATAGAGGGTGCCGATGCCCGAGATGAGCAGGAAGGCCGCGACCGCGGCGACGACCCGCACGACCGGTGGCGTGCGGCGCATGAACCAGCCGATCACCAGCCAGGCGAAGGCGGTGGCGCCGGGGATCGAGAGCAATTGCGCCGCCGGCCCGGCGCGGCTCTGCCAGAGCAGCAGGGAAGCGGCCGCGGCCGCGAGCACGAACAGGGCCGCCCAGGGGATCAGCTTCGCCGGCTCGCGGCGGTGGCGCAGCAGCATGAAGAGATAGCCGACGAGGCCGATCACCGGCAGGGTCGCGGTCACCGCCGCGGTCTTCCAGCCGTGGCGGTAGAGCGGCATCGCCTCGCGCACCCGGTTCAGCCACAGCCGCTCGAGCTCGGGCGTCGACTGCTCGAGCCGGCCGAGGCAGTGCGGCCACATATGCGCGAAGAAGGCCGCGAGCGCGGCGCCGCCGGCCGCCGCGGCGGCGAGGCGCGCCAGCCGGCTTTCCGGCGACCAGGCGGCGAGCGCCACCGCGACGCCTCCGGCAAGCACCATCGCCGACAGCCAGACCGGCGACAAAGCGTCGCAGACCGGGCCGCTATTGTCCCACGAAGTGAAGACCAGCCAGGAAAGGCAGCAGCCACCCGCCAGGCTCGCCCCGTAGGCGAACAGCCTTTTCGCCTCGGCGCGGTCGCGGATCCACATCAGGCCCGCCGCCGCCCCGCCGATCGCGAGATAGGGCAGCATCTCCAAGCCGATGGTGAGCGATCCCGCGGTGGCGAGGCCGAGGATGGCGCCGCCGCGCGCCCGCTTCGGATCGGTCAGCGCCATCGCCAGCAGCGCCACCATCGCCAGCTGCCAGCCATGATGGTCGATCCTGAGCGGGACCCACATGCCGCGGGCCGAAGGCGCACAGAGCAGCAGGGCGATCGCGACGACATAGGCGGCGGGAGCGATCAGGCGGCGGGTGGCCACCGCGAGCGCCGCCATCGTCACGCCCATCGGCAGCAAAGGCGCGATCGCCACCGCGACGCGCTCCGCCGCGGCGCCGCCGATCAGCGGCATCAGCAGCAGCTTGATCCCCGCGATCGGCAGGTCGACCAGCCGCGACCAGTGGATGTTGGCGCCGTCCGGCGGGTTCATCCGATATTGGCGCAGGTCCCACCAGCCCTGGCCTTCGAGCAGCGCCCGGACCTGCATCATGCGCATGTTGTCGTCGGTGTCGCCGAGGGCGAAGAAGCGGATTCCGTTCAGCCGCTCCCAGACCAGCCAGATCGCCGCGCCGACCCAGAACAGGGCGACGAGCGCGCGCCAGTGATCGTCGGCGAAACCGACCAGCCAGTCGCCGTCCTTCCTGTGCCTTCCCGCCTGCAATCTCTTCCCCGCTTTCCAAGCCGTTCCCGGCGCATTAGTCGCTCGCTGGCAAACGGCAAGGGCGGCGGATATGGGCGCGGCGTGGAGCGGCTGAGCAAGCATCGCGATCTGCTCGCGCAGATGATCCGCTTCGGGCTGACCGGCGGCCTGCTGACCGTGCTCGTCGCCGGCGGCTACTGGATCGTCGCCGAGCTGTTCGGCGTCGAGCCGATGCTGTCGATGACGCTGAACTATCTCGTCTTCACCGCGCTCGGCTATGTCCTCCACAGCCGCTTCAGCTTCCGCGGCCATGGCGGGCGCGACAGGCCGCATCTGCGGACCGTGCGCTTCTTCACGGTGAACACCACCGGCTTCCTCGCCAATCAATTGTTCGTCTGGCTGCTCGTGAAGCATCTCGGAGGGCCGACCTGGTGGCCGGTGATCCCGATCCTCTTCGTGACGCCTTTGCTGACCTTCGCGCTCAACCGGCGCTGGGTGTTCGCCTGAGCTTCTCGGCCGGCGCCTCCTTGATCACGCGGTAGAGGACGCTGGTGCCGCTCCGCCAGATCGGCCGGAGATCCGAAGCGAAGCCCGGATCGAACGGGGGCGGATCGATCGTCCAGACATAATCGAAGGCGTCGCGCGGGAAATGGGCCATCGCCTCGTTGGCGGTCAGCCAGATCTCGCGACGGCAGGGGCGGGGCGTCACCACCTCCGAAGGGTCGCGCATGAACGGCCAGGCGTCGCGGTAGCGGACGTCGAGCAGCTGCGCCCCCGCCATGGTCCACTGGTCGTTCGAGAAAGCGTGGCGCCGGACGATCGCCATCCCGGGAAGGTGCAGCAGCCGGCTCATCGCCCAGGGCTCGCGGCAGTTGCGGCCGACGAACGAGACCATTCGCGCGCCGGTCGGCACGTGCCGGAGTGCCTCGAGATTGCGGTCGAAGCTGCGGTCGTAGAGCACCATGCTGACCGTCGTCGCACCCGTCCGAACCAGCACGAAGGCGAGCGCCACGGCCGCGACCCCCTTCATGAAGCGCGGCCGGATACCCTCGGGGAAGCGGATCGCGATCAACGCGACCGCGACCAGATAGGGCGCGAGCCGCATGTCGGCATAAGCCGATCCGAACACGATCCGCGGCAGCGCCATGAACACCAGCGACAGGAAAAGGACGGAGGCGGCGAGGTTGCGCGAGAAATGGATCCGGCGGCTCACCATCGCCCAGAAGATGACGAGGCCGGTCAGAGCGAGGCAGGCCTGGTCGAAATATTCCCAGCGGTCCCGCAGGGCCATGCGCAGCCAGTCGAGCTTGGCGTCGAAATTGAGATAGTCGGCGGTGACGCCGCGCGAGCCGCTGCTTCTCCAGAGCATCATCAGGGCGATCGGCGGGGCCAGAGCGAGGCAGTGCCAGGCGGCGACGAGCCCGGCCATGAACAGCCCGCGGCCGCGATCGAACTGACGGACCAGCTCGGCCGAGAAAGCGAGCACGCCCAGGGTCCCCCACCCGAAGGCATGGCAGACCCAGAGCAGCACGGAGACCGGCACCATGAGGAGCGCGCGCAGCCGCGTCCGCCCGAGCCGCGCCAGTCGCAGCCACAGCCCGAAGGCGAGCAGCGCCAGCGCCATCGACAAAGCGTAGTTCACGAAGCCGAACAGGAAGGGGAAATTGTAGGCGAACGGGACCGCGAACAAAGCGGTCGGCGGGATCCGGCCGTGGACCTCGCGCGCGACCCAGAGCAGGCCGGCGACGGTGAGCGCCGGGATCGTGATCACGATCAGCTTCACGGCGAGCTCGAGCCCGAAGATTGCGGCGAGCGGCATCACCAGCAGGTCGACGCCGAGATTGCCGATCAGCCGCCACTCGAACGTGTAATAATGCTGGAGCGCGGCGGAGGTCGCGCCGTCGAGCTGGACCCGGTACCGCCCCATATGGCCGGGCAGATCGAGCAAGGGGGGCACGTCCGGCCACAGCAAGGGAAGCGCCGAGATCAGCACCAGCAAGGCGACGGTCCACCGCCGCTCCCACCAATGAAAGGGGGGAGGCGCCACGATCAGCTCGGATGGCGGAGCGGGAGCATCTGCCGCGTTTGCCCCCCGCCCGCGCGCGCGGTCAAGCGGGCGCCGGGCGGCGTCTCAGCGCGGCACTATTCGGCGGCGAGGTGCCATTCGGGCGGCTCCTCGGCCGCCCGCAGCCGCGCTTCCTCCTCGAACATGTAATCGCGGGTCATCGGCACGGCGTCGCGGCGGCGCAGGAACTGGATCTGCCAGTTGCCCATGCCGCCGTAGCGGAAGGCCGATTCCGATCCGGCAAGGTAGAACAGCCACATCCGGTAGAAGCGTTCGTCGTAGAGGGCGACGATCTCCTCCTTGTGGGCGACGGTCCGGCGAAACCATTCCTCGAGCGTGTGGGCGTAATGGAAACGCATCGCCTCGACGTCGGCGGTGATCAGCCGGTTCTTCTCCGCCTCGGTGACCAGCTCGGACAGCGCCGGGATGTAGCCGCCCGGGAAGATGTACTTGCGGGTCCATTTGTCGGTCACGCCGGGCTCGCCGAGGCGGCCGCAGCAATGCGAGACCATCACGCCGTCGGGCTTCAGCAGATCGTGGCACTTCCTGAAGAAGCCCGGATAATGCGGCGTCCCCAGATGCTCGATCAGGCCGACGTTGAGGATCCGGTCGAACGGCCCCTCGACATCGCGATAGTCCATCAGCTCGAACTTCACCCGGTCGGAGACTCCGGCCTCGGCGGCGCGTTCGCGGCTGAACTCGATCTGGTCCGGCGCCAAGGCGATTCCGAGCACGTCCACGTCGTAATGGCGGTGGAGATAGAGAGCGGTGCCGCCCCAGCCGCAGCCGATGTCGAGCACCTTCATCCCGGGCTTGAGGTACAGCTTGGCGGCGATATGCGCCTTCTTGTCGAGCTGCGCCTTTTCGAGCGTGTTCCGGACGTCCCGATAATAAGCCATGGTGTACTGCCGGTCCTCGTCCAGGAACAGCTCGTAGAGGCGGCGGGTGAGGTTGTAGGTGTGCTCGGCATTCTGGCGCGAGCGGGCCTTCCAGTTGATCTGGTCGAGCCGGCCGGCGAGATAGCCGATCGTCTTCCTCAGCGCGCCCTTGGGCTTCAGCGGCCCCTGCCGCTCGATCGGCGCATTGTAGCGGATGAGCAGGATGAGGTCGCGTATGTCGCCCTCTTCGAACACCATCCGGCCATCCATGAACACCTCGCCGGTGCCCAAGCGGGGATTGCGGACGATCTGCGAGGAGGCGCCGCGGTCGGTGAAGCGGAGGCGGACGGGTCCGTGGGTCGGATCGGGCGAGCCGTAGCGATACTCTTTGCCGTCATGGTCGACGACGGTGAGCTCGCATTTGCTGATGATCCGGCGGAGCCATTTGTCGAGAAGCCACATGGCGGCGCAAAATAGCGGGCGAAATTCCGAGCGCAACCGGCCCTTCAGCCGATCGCCGGCTCGCCGGAAGCGATGACGCTGCCCAGGGCGGCCTCGATCGTGCAGGCGAGGCCGTCCGCCTCGAAGGCGAGCGCCGCCTTGCCGCCCAAGTCGCCGGTGAGGCCGCGCTCGATCAGCCGCGATCCGAAGCCCCGGCGCGCCGGCTCGGCGACGGGCGGCCCGCCGCGCTCCTTCCATTCGATCCGCAGCACGCCGTCGTCCACCCGCCAGGCGATCGAGACGGTGCCGCTCTCGGCCGACAGTGCGCCATATTTGGCGGCGTTGGTGCTGAGCTCGTGGAAGGCGAGGGTGAGCGCCAGCGCCGCCCGCGGGGAGAGCATCAGCTCGTCGCCCGCGATCTCGAAGCGGCCGCCGTCCGCCGAGAGATATTCGGTCGCGTCGGCGACCACGCGCGCGAGGCTGGCGCCTTCCCAGTTGCGGGCGGTGAGCAGGCTGTGGGCACGCGACAGAGCGAGCAGGCGCGCCTCGAAGCGGGCCCGCGCCTCGGCCAGCGGCACCTCGCCCTTCAGCGTCTGGTAGGCGATCGCCTGCACCGTCGCGAGCGTGTTCTTAACCCGGTGATTCAATTCGTTGATCAGCAGGCGCTGGCGCTGCTCCGCCTGGGCACGCTCCACCGCCGCCCAGGTCCTCTCGGCGACGTCGCGCGCCATCGCCGCCTCGGAGCGTTTCCAGTGCCGCGGGTGCGGCTCGTGGACGTAGAGCAGGGCCTTGAGCTCGCCGTCGCGGACCAGGGGGACGGTGATCAGCGCCCGCATGCCGAGCGCCTCCCACGCGTCGCCGAGCTGGTCGGCGCCGAGCGGCAGCGCGCGGATGTCCGCTATGGCCAGCGTCTCGCCGGTGCGCAGAAAGGCGAGCGCCTCCGCGCCGAAGGAGCTGATCAGGCCGCTCTGGCCGCCGAGGCTCTGGGTGCCCGGGCTGCGGGTCCAGTCGCCGCGTACCACGACCGTGCCCTGCGCCTCGTCGATCTCGGCATAGCCGACCCGGCTCGCGCCGAGATAGCGGCCGAGCAGCTCGGTCGAGGCGCTCTTCACCTCCTCGGGGTCGGCGAGGCCGCGCAGCCGGTCGGCGAGGGCGATCTGGAAGGAGAGGCGGCGCTCGGCCAGGAGAGCCTTGGTGATGTCGATGCTCTGGTTGAGAATCCCGGCGACGCCGCCATCTTCTCCGGCGATCGGCGTCAGGCTGTAATTCCAATAGGTCTCCTCGACGGTTTCACCGCGCCGCATCGGCAGCATCTGCTCGTAGACCGAGACGCCCTCGCCGCTCGCGAGCACCTCGTCGAAGCTTGGGCGCACCAGGTCCCATATATCGTGCCAGACCTCCGCGGCGGGCCGGCCGAGCGCTTCGGGGTGCCGCTCGCGAAGCACCGGGGCCCAGGCATCGTTGTAGAGGAGGCGGAGGTCGGGCCCCCAATAGAGCGCCATCGGCACGCTCGCCCTCAGGCAGAGATCGGCGGCGAACGCCAAAGCGGCAGGCCAGGATTCGCGCGGTCCGAGCGGTGTCGCCGCCCAGTCGAAGCCCCCCACCAGCTCCGCCATGCGCTCCGGCTGCTCTGCCGGGAGGACAAGCGAGTGCATGGCCATCGACGCTGGGACTCCCCTGAACGCACGCAACTGTAGCGGGCGCAGCGGACACCAAAAAGGATTGAAAATCAATGACCGCCGACGACGGCGCGTGTGCGGCCGCTCGCTGGCGGCGCGGCGCGGTGACGGGAGCCCCGAACCTGCTACGATGGACAAGGCGAAGGGGAGGTCGGTCGATGAGCGAAAGCGATGTGCAATCGAGCCTTTCGGCCCACCTGCGCCGCATCGCGGCCATGCTGCGTCGCAAGGCTGAGGCTCGAGAACCCGGCGCCGCTGCGGCCGGCGCGGGTCCGGGTCTGTGCTCCATGGCCGATCTCACGGCGCCGCAAACAGACGAGGGGTCGCCGCTTGCCCTGCTTTGCGCAACGTTCGACCTGACGCCGTTCGAGCGCGACGTGCTCCTCCTGTGCGCCGGAGTCGAGCTCGACTCCGAGCTTGCCGGCCTCGTCTCGCGGCTGCAGGACGGCTCGCCACCCACCTTCTCGCTGGCGCTCGGGGCGCTGGCCGAGCCGCATTGGAGCGCTTTGCTGCCGACCGGAGCGCTCCGTTACTGGCGCCTGGTCGAGATCGCCGCCGGCCCCTCGCTGGTCGCAAGCCCGATCCGCATCGACGAGCGGATCCTCCACCTCCTGGTCGGGCTCCAATATCTCGACGAGCGGCTCGCCGCGCGAGTTGACCTGGCGGAATCGCCGGACGAGCTGGTGCCGTCGCACCGCGCCGTGGCGGAGCGGATCGCCGCGATCTGGCAGGCGGCGTATGGAGAAGGGAGCGGCGTCTCCGTCATCCAGCTTTGCGGCGCCGACCTCGCCGCGCAGCGAGAGGTCGCCGCCTTCGCTTCCGCGCTTGCCGGCAGCCCGCTGCTCGTTCTGCACGCGTCCGACCTGCCTGCGAACGACGAGGCGTCCGATCGCGTCTGGCGCCTCTGGGAACGCGAGGCGCTGATCGTCTCCGCCGCACGGCTGCTCGTCCTCGACGTGCCGGCCGGTGCAGGCCAAGCGCGCGACCGCAGGCTCGACGGTCTCATCGGCGCGGCGGCCGGTCCCCTGATCCTGTCCACCGCCGCGCCGCGCACCCCGGGCGCATGCACGATGGTGACGATCGCGGTCGACCAGCCGGGCGCCGACGAGCGGCTCGGCCTCTGGCAGAACAGCCTCGGCAGCGGCCACGCGATCGACGCCGGCGACCTGCGCAGGCTCAGCTTCCAATTCGATCTGGCTGCTCCCGCGATCGGCACAGTCGCGGCGACGGCGCTCGCGAGCGCCGCTCCGGAGGGCGGTGAGCTCGCCAAGGCGCTGTGGCAGGGCAGCCGCCGCGCGGCGCGGCGCGGGTTGGGCGACGCCGCCGCACGCGTCGAGGCCAAAGCGGCTTGGAACGATCTGGTGCTTCCCGAGCGCGAACGCGAGACGCTGGCTTCGATCGTCGAGCAGGTCCGCCATCGCCACGTCGTCCACGGCGACTGGGGCTTTGGCGGCTCGGCGCGCAGCGGACCCGGCATCGCGGTTTTGTTCGCGGGACCGAGCGGGACGGGTAAGACGCTCGCCGCCGAAGTGCTCGCCGCCGAGCTGAATCTGGACCTTTACCGGATCGATCTCGGGGCCCTGGTCAGCAAATATATCGGCGAGACGGAGAAGAATCTGCGGCGGGTGTTCGAAGCGGCCGAGGCGGGCGGGGCGATCCTGCTGTTCGAGGAGGCGGGCGCACTGTTCGGCAGACGCGGCGAAGTCGGCGACAGCCACGACCGCTACGCCAACCTCGAGGCCGCCTTCCTGTTCCAGCGGATCGAATCCTATGCGGGCGTGTCGATCCTCACGACGAACCTCAAGGCTTCAATCGATCCGGCCTTCCTGCGGCGCCTGCGCTTCGTGGTGGAGTTTCCCGTCCCGGATTGCGCCGCCCGCAGCCGGATCTGGCGACGGGCGTTCCCGGCCCCGACGCCGCTCGAGGGGCTCGATTTCGACCGGCTGGCGCAGCTCGAGGTCAGCGGCGGCTGCATCCATGACATCGCCCTCGGCGCCGCCTTCCGCGCGGCCGCCGCAGGATCGGCGGTGTCGATGGAACATGTCCGCCAGGCCGCGCGAGCGGAATATGCCAGGTTGGAAAAGGAATTGACCGCAGCCGAGACGCGGGGCTGGGAATAGCTGGCGCCCGTTCAGGCGAGGGCCGCCTGCTTCTCTTCGGCGATCCGGTCGAGCTCGGCGCGGCTCTTCTTCTCGGCGGCCGATTTGAGCTGGCCGCAGGCGGCCATGATGTCGCGGCCGCGGGGCCGGCGGATCGGGGCGGAGATGCCCGCCTCGAAGACGATCTCCGAAAAGCGGCGGATGCGCTCCTCGTCCGAGCATTCGTAGGCGGAACCCGGCCACGGATTGAAGGGGATCAGATTGACCTTGGCCGGCAGCTTGTACTTCTTGAGCAGCCGAACCAGCTCGCGCGCATCCTCATCGCTGTCGTTCTTCCCCTTCAGCATCACATATTCGAACGTGATCCGGCGGGCATTGTTGGCGCCCGGATAAGCGGCGCAAGCCTCCAGCAGCTGCTCGATCCCGTATTTGCGGTTCAGGGGCACGATCTCGTCGCGTACCTCCTTGGTCACCGCGTGGAGGGAGACGGCGAGGTTGACTCCTATCTCCTCCCCCGCCCGCGTTATCATCGGCACCACGCCCGAGGTCGACAGCGTGATCCGGCGCCGCGAGAGGCCGAGGCCGTCGCCGTCCATCACGATCCTGAGCGCGTCGCGGACATTGTCGAAATTGTAGAGCGGCTCGCCCATGCCCATCATCACGATGTTGGAGAGCATCCGCCCCTCGGGCTGCGACGGCCATTCGCCGAGGGCGTCGCGGGCGAGCATGACCTGGCCGACGATCTCGCCGGCCTTGAGGTTGCGCACCAGCCGCATCGTGCCGGTGTGGCAGAAGCGGCAGTTCAAGGTGCAGCCGACCTGGCTCGACACGCAGAGCGTGCCGCGGTCGGCGTCGGGGATGAACACCATCTCGAAATCGTGGCCGTCGGGCGTCTTCAGCAGCCATTTGCGCGTGCCGTCGGTCGAGACCTGCTCGACCACCACCTCGGGCCGGCCGACGACGAAGCGCTCGCCGAGCCAGGCGCGCTGCGGCTTGGCGATGTCGCTCATCGCCTCGAACGAGGTCGCGCCGCGATGGTAGATCTGGTGCCAGAGCTGCTTGGCCCTGAGCTTCGCCTGGCGCTCGTCGAGCCCCGCCTCCTGCAAGGCGGCGCGGATCTCGGCCCGGGAGAGGCCGACGAGGTCCACGCGCACGTCCCCGCCGGCCGCCTTCGGGCGCGGCACGGGAACCGGGTCGATATGACCGGGGATGGGCATCGGCGCTGACATGAGGGCGCTGATGTAGGCGAGAAGCCCGGTTTTTTCTAGGCCGTGCCGGACGCGCCGAGATCGCCGCTCCCGCGGCCGATGACGGTCTCGACGCCGTCCTCGATGCAGACCACCGATCCCTGCGGCAGCGGATCGGCGACCGGGGCCCCGCATTCCGGCCGGTCCGCCGCGCCGGCGAGCATCCCGCGCAGCACCCGCGAGGAGATTCCATGCATGACGATCAGCCGGTCTCCGGTCTGCGAGACGGTGTCCTCGAGCCAGGAGCGCAGCCGCCGGGCGATGTCGTCATACCATTCGCCGCCGGGCGGGCGGCAGGTGAAGAGCCCCGCTTCGGCGTCGACGAAGCCGCCATGCGCCTCGGCGATCTCCGCGTAGAACCGCCCGCCCCATTCGCCCATCTCCATCTCCGACAGTCGGGGGTCGGTCCGCGCCCGGTGCCAATCGAGGCCGAGATGCTCGGCGGCGATCGCCAAGGTCTGCAGCGCCCGGCCGGTGGGCGATGCCCAGAGCGCGAGCTCCGGCTCCGGCCCGAGGTGCCGCAGGAGCGCCTCCCCGATCTCTTCGGCCTGGGCGAATCCCGTGCGGGTCAGCGGCGTGTGCTCGCTCTCGCCCTGCATGCGGCGGACGGCGTTGAACACGGTCTCGCCGTGGCGGGCGATGTACCATCTCATCTGCGGCGACAGGCGATCGCGGCCGCGTCGATCGCGGTCGCCGCGCCGCGCAGGCGATAGAGGTCGCGCATCTGGGCGCCGCGGGCGGTCCGCGTCTCGACGCTCATCTCCACCCCGGAGCGCATCGCGGCGACGATCTCGGCGTCGGCACGCGCGTCCGGCGCCCATGCGTCGCGGGGCCCGGAAAGGAGTTGGAAGGTGCGCCCGTCGATCCGGAGCAGCACCGCGGAGCCGGGTCTCTTCTCGCTGCCGAGCCGGACATGGAGCTGCCCGCCGATGCCGCGCCCCGGCCACCAGCCGACCGATGCGAAGGGCCGCGCCTCGCGCTCACCCTGCTGCCCCGGCTCGGAGATCGCGAAGCAGCGCTCATTGTCGCGAAACGCGCCCCAGAAATACCAGGTGCCGAGGGGGCGGCGCTGGGCGAGCGCAGGCGCCGCCATTGCGAGCATCAGGAGGGGTACGATCAGCCTGCGCATGGCGCGCTGATCCCGCCTCCGCGCACGCAATGCAACGATTATCCCCGTTTATGCGCCGTTCAGGAAGCATGCTGCACTGCACAACGCGGGACGTTCGTCCCATTCCGATCGGGACGTCCGTCCCCAACTTGAATATCAAAAGGACCTATTCATGCGTAAGATCATCGTCGCCGCCCTTCTCGCGGGCGGCCTCGCCACTCCTGCTTTCGCGCAGGACGCGGCGCCCTTCTCGGGCTTTCACGTCGAGGGCATCGTCGGTTACGATACCACCGACGTCGAGGGCGAAGGCACCAACGGCATCGTCTACGGAATCGGTGCCGGCTACGACATCCAGTCCGGCAACCTCGTCTTCGGGATTGACGGCGAAGCCAGCAAGTCGACCCTCGACGAGTGCGTCGCCAGCGTCGACGTGACCGGCGACGAGCTCTGCGCCGAGGCCGGCCGCGAGCTCAGCGTCGGTGGCCGCATCGGCATGGTCGTGGGGTCGAACGCCCTCGTCTACGCGCGCGCCGGCTACACCAATGCACGCGTCAACATCGATTACGACCACCCGACCAACAACACGCTCGATCTGAACGAAGGCGACAATCTCGACGGCGTCCGCGTCGGCGGCGGCGTCGAGCTGGCGCTCGGCACCAACGCCTTCGTTCGCGCCGAATATCGCTATTCGAACTACGAGCAGGGCTTCGATCGCCACCAGGCGGTCGGCGGCTTCGGCTTCCGCTTCTGACACCACGCGTCACCCCGGCGCAGGCCGGGGTCTCAGGGAGACGTGCTGAGCGTTCTTGTCCTGGGATGCCGGCCTCCGCCGGCATGACGAGCTTGAAGAGGCCGGGGCGGCGACGCCCCGGCCTTTTTTTGTGGACGAACCGCGCGCGCCTCTAGCCCGCCGGGGATCGCGGCTCTACTGTTCCTCGCAAAGCACCATCTTTGGGGGACTTCATGAAGGCGACGATCGAACGGGCCACGCTCCTCAGGAGCCTTGGTCACGTCCATTCGGTGGTGGAGCGCAGGAACACCATCCCGATCCTCTCCAACGTGCTGATCGAAGCGCATGAGGACGGCACGCTGCGGCTGATGGCGACCGACCTCGATCTTCAGATCAACGACACAGTCGAAGCCCAGGTCCAGCAGCCCGGCGCGACCACCGTCGCCGCCCACACCTTGTTCGAGATCGCCCGCAAGCTCCCCGAGGGCTCGCAGGTCGAGCTCAGCGCCGCCGAGGGCAAGATGCAGGTCAATGCCGGCCGCGCGCGCTTCAACCTGTCGACCCTGCCGCGCGACGATTTCCCGGTCATCGCGGAAGGCGACCTGCCGACCCGGTTCGAGCTCCCGGCCGCCACCCTGCGCCAGATCATCGACAAGACACGCTTCGCGATTTCGACGGAAGAGACGCGCTACTATCTGAACGGCATCTTCCTTCACGTCTCCGACGAGGCGCAGCCTGTGCTGAAGGCGGCCGCCACCGACGGCCACCGCCTTGCGAGGGTGACCGTGCCGCGGCCCGCCGGGGCCGAGGGCATGCCGGACGTGATCATCCCGAGGAAGTGCGTCGTCGAGCTCAGGAAGCTGCTCGACGAGGTCGACGGCACCGTCCAGATCTCGCTTTCCGAGACCAAGGTCCGCTTCGGCCTCGGCAACGCGATCCTGACGTCGAAGCTCATCGACGGCACCTTCCCGGACTATAGCCGCGTCATCCCGACCGCCAACGACAAGCTGCTGAGGATCGACCCGCGGTCGTTCGAGGAGGGCGTCGACCGGGTCGCCACCATCGCCAGCGAGAAGACCCGCGCGGTCAAGATGTCGCTCGACCGCGACAAGGTGACCCTCTCGGTGACCTCCCCGGAGAACGGCACCGCCGCCGAGGAGGTCCCCGGCGACTATTCGTCCGAAAGCCTTGAGATCGGCTTCAATGCCCGTTACCTGCTCGACATACTCGGCCAGATCGAGGGCGACCATGTCGAGATGCACCTGGCCGACCCCGCCGCCCCGACCCTCCTCCGCGAAAACGACAAGGCCCCCGCCCTCTACGTCCTGATGCCGATGCGGGTGTGAGAGGCCGACGCGTCATCCCGGCGAAGGCCGGGATCTCATGGGGTGAAGGGCACCGCGGTCCTGCAGGACGCCTTGCATTAGCGTCGACGACTTCTGGTCCTGAGATCCCGGCCTTCGCCGGGATGACGTGCATGGCCCTGTCGCTCCTTTCTTCGTGGCTTGCGAAGCCATTCCCTTCCCTTTCCCCGCCGCGCGCTTACATTGACAGGGAAGGCCTCGGCTGTTAGCCGCCGCGGCTTGCCGAAAACACTGGATTTCCCGGGAGCTGCCCAATGGCGCGCGTGACCGTCGAAGATTGCGTCGACAAGATTCCGAACCGTTTCGATCTCGTGCTGCTCGCCGCGCAGCGCGCGCGCCAGGTTTCGGGCGGCGCCGAGCTGACCATCGAGCGGGACCGCGACAAGAATCCGGTCGTCGCGCTGCGCGAGATCGCCGAAGAGACGGTGAAGCCGAAGCATCTCGAAGAGGCTCTGGTCGGCTCGCTGCAGCGGGTTCAGGTCGACGAGGACGACGCCCCCGACGAGGTCGGCTCGCTGTCGGCCTCGGCCGAGGCGCTGCGCCTCACCGCAGCCGCTCCGCCGCGCAACACCAATTCGGGCGGCGACTACGAATAATCGCGTCCATTTCGTCCAGTTTGAAACGGCGATAGGCCGCTGCGCCCTCCTGTGGCGCGGCGGCCTTGTCGTAGGTGCGGCCCTGCCCGAGCGCGACGACGAGCGGATGCGCGAGCGCCTGGCGGCGCGCTTTCCCGGCGCCGTGGAGGCCGGTCCGCCCCCGTTCGTGGCCGGGGCGATCGCGCTTATCGTGCGCCTGCTGGCCGGCGAGAAGGTCGACCTCGGCGCCATCCCGGTCGAGCCGGAAGGGGCGTCGGAGCTGGAGAGGAAGGTCTACGAGGCCGCGCGCCGCATTCCCTGCGGCGAGGTCCGGACCTACGGCGAGATCGCCCGCGAGATCGGCGCTCCCGGCGCTGCGCAGGCGGTGGGCGCGGCCTTGGGGCGGAATCCGATCCCGATCGTCGTGCCCTGCCATCGCGTGCTCGCTTCGGGCGGCCGCAGCGGCGGCTTCTCCGCACCCGGCGGCATCGACACCAAGTTCAGGATGCTGGAGATCGAGGGCGCGCGGCGCGCGGGCGAGGGCGGCCTGTTCGAGGCTCTGCCTTTGGCAGTGAAGCCGAGGGCTTAAGCGGCCTTTTCGGTGGCGGGCAGCTCCGCGCGGTCGACCCAGTCCAGGTCGCCGATGTTCAGAGGGCGGCCGTCGGCAGCCCGCACCGCCATCTGCTCGACGGGCAAGCGGGTGATGCGGTCGACCAGCACGGGGTTGGAGGGCACGCCCGAAACCCAGCGCTCGCCCCACTGGCGAAGCGCGATCAGCACCGGCAGCAGAGCCTTGCCCTTGTCGGTGAGCCGGTAGACGATCTTGCGACGGTCGGCGGAATCGGCCTGGCGCTTCAATATGCCGTGTTCGACCAGCCTGCCGAGCCGGTTGGAAAGGATGTTTCGCGCGATCCCGAGAGTCGACTGCAACTCCTCGAAATGCTGCAGGCCGTTGAACGCCCCGCGAAGGATCAGGAACGACCAGCGCTCCCCGACCACCTCGAGCGCGGCCGAAATACCGCACTCGCCGTAGATCGCCTTCAGGCTTTCTGCCTTCACCATTTGAAGAGCCTAGCCTTTTTCCGCCATCGCGCCATCCTGCATTTTTCCGTTGCGAAGAGCAACCGAGAGCTGCGTGTCCCGATTTTTGCGTTGCAACACGGGGGCGCCGCACCACATGGTGGGCTGTGCTCAGGCAGTACGAACTGATCGAACGGGTCAAATCCTACGATCCCGATGCCGACGAGGCGCTGATCAACCGCGCCTACGTCTTCTCGATGAAGGCGCATGGCAGCCAGACGCGCGCTTCGGGAGATCCCTATTACAGTCATCCGATCGAGGTCGCCGGCATCCTGACGGACCTTCATCTCGACGACGAGACGATCGTCACCGCAATCCTTCACGACACGATCGAGGACACCCTCGCCACCCCGGAGGAGATCGAGAAAAGGTTCGGGCCGAGCGTCGCCCGCCTGGTCGACGGCGTCACCAAGCTGTCGCGGATCGAGGCGCAGAGCGAAAGCCAGCGCGCCGCCGAGAACCTCAGGAAGTTCCTGCTCGCAATGTCCGGAGACATCCGGGTGCTGCTGGTCAAGCTGGCCGACCGGCTGCACAACATGCGCACCCTCCATTTCATCTCGAACCAGGACAAACGACGCCGCATCGCCCGCGAGACGATGGACATCTATGCGCCGCTCGCGGAGCGAATCGGCATGTACGAGTTCATGACCGAGATGCAGACCCTCGCCTTCAAGGAGCTCGAGCCGGACGCCTACGCCTCGATCTCGAAGCGCCTCGAGCAACTCCACAAGGGGGAAGGCGACCTGATCGAGCGCATCGCCCGCGGCATCAAGGCGCATTTGGAGGCCAACGGCATCGAGGCCGAGGTGCAGGGACGCGAGAAGCATCCCTATTCGATCTGGCGCAAGATGGCCGAGCGCCACGTCAGCTTCGAACAATTGTCCGACGTGATGGCGTTCCGGGCGATCGTCGGATCGGTCGAGGAATGCTACCGGACGCTCGGGCTGATCCACCAGCGCTGGCCGGTCGTGCCGGGACGCTTCAAGGATTTCATCTCGACGCCCAAGCGCAACGGCTATCGATCGATCCACACCACGATCATCCACGACGAGCAGATGCGGATCGAGATCCAGATCCGGACCGAGGAAATGCACGCGCGGGCCGAGCACGGCTTCGCCGCGCACTGGGCCTACAAGGAGGGCAAGGAGGCCGCCGAGGCGCAGCATCCCTGGATCGACGACCTGCTCGAGATCCTCGAGCATGCCGCGAGTGCCGAGGAGCTGCTCGAGCACACCAGAATGGCGATGTATCAGGACCGGATCTTCGCCTTCACTCCGAAGGGCGAGCTGATCCAGCTCCCCAAGGGCGCGACCCCCGTCGATTTCGCTTATGCCGTGCACACCGACCTCGGCGACCAGACTGTAGGCGCGAAGATCAACGGGAGGGTGATGCCGCTCCGCACGCCGCTCGACAATGGCGACCAGGTGGAGATCCTCGTCTCCAAGGCGCAGCATCCGCAGCCGGCCTGGCTGAGCTTCGTCGTCACCGGCAAGGCGCGCGCCAAGATTCGCCGCTTCGTCAAGTCGAAGGAGCGCGAGGAGACGGTCGCGCTCGGCCGCAAGATCTTCGACGAGATCGTCCAGCGCCTGCCTGCGCCCCTGGGGTGGGAGGCCATCGCCGAGGCGCTGCGCCGCCTTCACTTTCACGACGACGGCACCTTGATGGAGGCGATCGCGCTGAAGCGCGTGGACGACGTCCAGGTGATGGAGGCGCTGATGCCGGGCTCGACCGGCAAGGACGGGGTCAAGCCGCCGCCGCAGCGCCGCGCCATCTCGATCAAGGGGCTGACGCCGGGCGTCGCCTTCCAGCTCGCCGAATGCTGCCATCCCATCCCCGGGGACCGGATCGTGGGCCTCAGGCGGGAGGGCGAGGGGATCGAGGTCCACACCATCGGCTGCGACCGCCTCGCCGACGGCGTCGACGCCGATTGGGTCGACCTCGCCTGGGGCGACGAATCGGACGGCGGCACGGCGCGGCTGTGCATCGTCATCAAGCACGAGCCCGGCTCCCTGGCGATCGTCGCCGGGGTGATGGGCAATCACGGCGCCAACATCGTCTCGATGGACCAGACCGGCCGCGACGGCAGCTTTCACACCTTTCATCTCGACATCGAAGTCCACGACCTCCAGCATCTCATGCGGATCCTGGCGGCGCTGCGGGCGACCGACGTCGTCTCGATCGCCGAACGGCTGTAAGGAGGAGCTTCCCATGCACAGCATCGATCGCCGCATGTTCCTTGCAGGCTCGGCCGCGCTGGCGGTCGCCGCGCCGGCGGAGCTCCTCGCCCAGGCGCGGCCGGGGCTGGTCATGTGGAAGGATCCGAATTGCGGCTGCTGCAGCCACTGGGCCGAGCGCATCCAGGCGGCGTTCGGCGAGCGGGTCCAGGTGGTGCCGGTCGCCGACATGCCGGCGGTGAAGCGGGCGCGCGGGGTGCCGCAGGACCTGTGGTCGTGCCACACCGCCTCGATCCGCGGCCTGATCGTCGAAGGCCATGTTCCGCCCGCGGACATCCAGCGACTGCTTGCCGCAAGGGGTCGGCCCTTCTCCGGCCTCGCCGTGCCGGGCATGCCCGCCGGTGCGCCGGGGATGGACGTGGGGCACAATCGCCGCCAGCCCTATCAGGTCGTCGCCTTCGGCCCGAACGGCCGGCGCGCGGTCTTCGCCCGTCACGGCTGAGGCGCGGCTGATCGCGCCCATACAGAATTTTCTCGTTTTTTTTCCATAACTTGCTATAAGTCGCGCTCATTCGGCGATGGGCGACGCGACGCGTCACGCCGGGATTTTGGGGATCAGGATGGATTTTCAGGGCGGGGCTGACGCGGACGGCGTCAGCGGCGGCACCGGTACGGACGTGCTTCGCGGCGGCGGCGGCAACGATTCGATCTCGGACTATTCCAGCGGCGACGATCAGCTGTTCGGCGAGGACGGCGACGACCAGCTGTGGGTCGACCGCACCGCGCCCGGGCTCGCCACCGTCGCGCTGCTGGACGGCGGAACCGGCGACGATCGCCTCGGCTTCCGCGGTTTCAGCATCGACGACGGCGGCGACCGCAGCCACGCCTCGAGTCGGGTGACGATGAACGGCGGCGAAGGCGCCGACTATTTCTATCTCAGCGACGCCAATGTCGCCGTCATCGACGGAGGCCCGGGCGACGATCACGTCGCGATCGATCTGTTCGGCGACTACACGATCACCCTCGGCCCCGGGCGCGATCTCCTCGAGCTCGCAGATCCCCGCAATTTCTTCGTCACCGAGCGTCCCGTCGCCGTCACCGACTTCGTGACCGGCGCCGGGGGCGACCGGCTCGACCTCATCGACTATTTCGCGGACCTCCTGTTCGGATGGGATCCCGCCACCAACCCGTTCGGAACCTATGCCAGGGTCGCGCAGCAGGGCGAGGACGTGGTCCTGCAGATCGACCGCGCCGGCGCGTTCGACACCGCCGGGTTTCTCACCGTCCTGACGTTCAGGAGCGTGACGGTCGGCGCCTTCACTGCCGAAAATCTCGGCGGTTGGACGCAAGGCGGCGGCACGGCGGCCGGCGCCACCCTCCCGGTCACGACCGGCGACGATTTCCTTATCGGCCTCTCGGGTGACGATATCGTCGCCGGGTCGGACGGCGCCGACCGGATCCGTGGCGGTGCCGGCAGCGATCGCCTCGAGGGCGGCGAGGGCGCCGACGTCATCGTCGGCGAGTTCGGGAATGACGAGCTCATCGGCGGCGCCGGCAACGACCAGCTGATGGACAGGCATCACGGCGACGACACGCTGCGCGGCGGCGCCGGCAACGACCTGGTCTACGTCCAGCGCGAAGCCGGCGCGGTCAGCCGCCTCGTGCTCGACGGCGGCGACCACGACGATTACGTGAGCTATATCGGCGCGGTGGGCTCGTCGGCGGAGACCACGCTGATCGGCGGCAGCGGCAATGACAGCATCGTGCTGAACGGCGATCAGGGCGCGACCATCGATGCCGGCCCGGGGGACGACAATGTTCTCATCTATCTCAGCAAGGGCCGCTTCGAGTTGCAGCTCGGATCGGGAGCGGACACGGTGGCGATCGGCTTCGATTCGCAGCGGGACGGCGTCGCCGCCTTCATCGTCCGCGACTTCCAGGGCGGCGCGGGCGGCGATCTGTTCAGACTTGATCCAACTTTCGACGGCTATTGGACGGACTGGGACGGCGCCGCCAGCCTCTTCAAGACCGGCCATTTGAAGCTGGTCCAGCAGGGCGCCGATACATTGCTGCAGATCGACCGCAACGGCGGGGGAGACGGTTTCATGGATTTCGTGACCTTTCGCGGCGCCACGACGGGGGGCGTCTCCCACAACATGCGGGGCTCGAATCTCGCGCCCGCGGCCGCCGCGCCGACGGACGGCGACGACACGATCGAAGGGACGCCCGGCGACGACGTCCTCGACGGCCTCAAGGGCGCGGACACCATCTATGGCCGCGCCGGCAACGACCGCCTCGCCGGCGGCGAGGGCAACGATCGCCTGTTCGGCGAGGAGGACAACGATACGCTGAGCGGCGGCGCGGGCGACGATTTCCTCGCTGGCGGCATCGGCAACGACGTCCTCGACGGCGGCGCCGGCACCGATCGCGCCGAGGGCGGCGCGGGCGACGACGTCTATTATGTCGATGCGGTAGCGGACGTGGCCTATGAGCTCGCCAACGAGGGGAGCGATCTCCTGATCACCAGGGTCGGCTACACGCTCGGCGCCAATATCGAGAAGATGCAGGCCGCCCTGGTCGGCGGGACGGATCCGATCACGCTGACCGGCAACGCGCTCGGCAACACCATCTGGGCGACGTTCGGCGCCAACGTCCTCGACGGCGGGGCCGGAGCCGACGTGATGTACGGCTATGGCGGCAACGACACTTATTATGTCGACAATGCCGGCGACGTCCCCGTCGAGTTCGAAGGCCACGGCACCGACCTGGTCGTCACCAGCGTCAACTTCGCGCTCGGCGCGAACATCGAGAATATCCAGGCGAGCTTCATCCCTGGGACCGCCGCGCTGACCCTGGCCGGCAACGCGCTCGGCAATACCATCTGGGGCACGTTCGGCGCGAACGTCCTCGACGGCGGCGCCGGAGCCGACGTGATGTACGGCTATGGCGGCAACGACACTTATTATGTCGACAATTCCGGCGACGTCCCGGTCGAGTTCGAAGGCCACGGCACCGATCTGGTCGTCACGAGCGTCAATTACGCGCTCTCGGCCAATATCGAGAACATCCAGGCGAGCTTCATTCCCGGGACCGCCGCGCTGACCCTGGCCGGCAACGCGCTGGGCAACACGATCTGGGGGACGTTCGGCGCCAACGTCATCGACGGCGGGGCCGGGGCCGATGTGATGTACGGCTATGGCGGCAACGACACTTATTATGTCGACAATGCCGGTGACGTCGCGATCGAGTTCGAAGGCCACGGCACCGACCTCACCGTCGCCTCGGTAAATTACGCGCTCTCGCCGAACGTCGAGAACCTGCAGGCGGCCTTCATCCCCGGCACCGCCGCGCTGGCATTGTTCGGCAATGCGGTCGGCAACACGATCTGGGGCACGTTCGGCGCCAACGTCATCGACGGCGGGGCCGGGGCCGACGTGATGTACGGCTATGGCGGCGACGACACCTATTATGTCGATAATGCCGGCGACACGCCGGTCGAGTTCGAAGGGCACGGCACCGATCTGGTCGTCACCAGCGTCAGCTATGCGCTCTCGGCCAATGTCGAGAACATGCAGTCCAGCTTCATTCCCGGAACCGCCGCGCTGACCCTGGCCGGCAACGCGCTGGGCAACACGCTCTGGGGCAATTTCGGCGACAATTCGATCGACGGCGGCGCCGGCGCGGACACGATGTACGGCTATGGCGGCAACGACACTTATTATGTCGACAATGCCGACGACCGGCTTCTGGAGGCGGAAGGGCACGGCACCGACGTCGTCGCCACCACGGTCAGCTACGTCCTCGATCCCAATGTCGAGAATCTGCAGGCGGCCTACATCCCCGGCACGGCTGCGCTCTCCTTGACCGGCAACGCGCTGGGCAACGTCATCTGGGGCAATTTCGGCAACAACGTCATCGACGGCGGCGGCGGCGCGGACATGATGTACGGCTTCGGCGGCGACGACATCTATTATCTGGACAATGCCGGCGACGGCATCGGCGAAGACGCCGGGGGCGGCAACGACACCGTCTCCACCGGCTTCAGCTATGCGCTCGGCGCGAACCTCGAGAATCTGGTGGCGACGGACTCAGTAAGCACTGCCCCGCTAGCTCTCACGGGCAACGGCGCGGCGAACCTCGTCAGCGGCAATGCCGGCGCGAACGTCATCGACGGCAAAGGCGGCAACGACAGCTTGACCGGCGGGGCGGGCGCGGACGTGTTCGCCTTCACCACGGCCCTCGATCCGGCCGGCAATGTCGATACGATCGCGGATTTCAACGCCGCGGTCGACCGCCTCCGCCTGGCGGTGGGACCCGGCGACCCGTTTGCCGGCCTTTCGGCAGGAGCGCTTTCGGCCGCGTCTTTCTACGTGGGTCCCGCTGCGACCTCCGCTGAGCATCGCATCGTCTATTATGCCGTCACCGGCTCAATATATTACGACGTTGACGGCGCCGGGGGCGCCGCCCAGGTCGAGTTCGCGCGCATTGCGCCGTACACCGATCTCAAGATCTCGCATTTCGACCTTCCCGGCACGAACGGGATGCACACGATCACCTCGCCGGCCGCGGTCAGCGTCGTCGAGAACAGCCCGACCTCCCAGGTCGTCTACAAGGTGACGGCATCGGATCCCGAGGGCGACGCGCTGCTTTTCCACATCAGCAGCGTCAGTGAACAACATTTCAGCATCGATCCCCATACCGGCGAGGTCCGTCTCCTCACCGCGGCGGACTACGAAGCGGGAACGAACTATCAATTGCGCGTCTATGCGACCGACTCGAGCGGGCAAACCGCTTTGCGCGATGTCACCTTGACGGTCACCGACGTCGCCGAGACTGGCCCGGTCTACCTGATCAGCGAGCAGGAGCCGAACGACTCGCCGGGAAGCGGGCAGATCGTCGACAGAAATCAGATGGCGCCCAATTCGAACCCGATCGTCCCGGACGCGACGCTGCCCTCGGCCACGATCTCGGGAACGATCTCGTCGGCGACCGACCTCGACACGTTCCGGATTCACCTCAATGAAGGCGAGCTCCTCATTCTCGACGTCGACGGGACCGACACGCTCGACGCCGAACTGCGCGTGACCTTCGGTATGCTCTCCACCGAAATCGCCCGAAACGACGACCCGGGCTCGTTCGACCCGGGTTCGACCGCCCATGAGGGCCTGTCGCACAACATGGATTCCGTGATCCGTGTCAGGGCTCCGTCGACCGGCACCTACGTCTTTCAGATTGCCTCCTTCCAGGAAGAAAACGGCAGCACTTCCCAGGGTGGGTACACGCTCCATGTCCTGGTCGGCCCGGTTGCGACCCCCGCCCAGATCGACGAGGAGAACATCCAGTCGCTGCTCTCCGGCGACAGCTGGGACACGCTGGCGCTGACATACGGCTTCACCACCAGCGGCAGCCAATACGGGCCCGGAGAGGGCGTGAACGAGATCGCCGCCGGGATGTCCGCCCTCAATGCGACTCAGCAGGCGGCGACGAACACCATCCTCGCCCATTATGCCAATCTGACCAACCTCACCTTCAGCGAGCTGACCGGATCGCCCGGCTCCGCGCACATGCGCTACGCCTTGTCGCTCGATCCCGACACGGCGCACGCTTATCATCCGGGACCGGGCGACGGCGGCGACAGCTGGTACAACACCAACAAGTATACCAACCCGACCGTCGGCAACTATCAATGGATGACCTTCCTGCACGAGACCGGGCACGCGCTCGGCCTCAAGCACGGCCACGAATCGCCGGCGCTGAGCCCGGACCGCGACTCCCTCGAATTTTCGGTGATGACCTACCGCTCCTATATCGGCGCGTCGCTCGATGACGACAGCGGCTTCTCGAACGAGACCTGGGGCTATCCGCAGACCCCGATGATGTACGACATCGCCGCGTTGCAGCGTCTCTACGGCGCCGACTTCACTTTCAACGGCGGCAATACGGTCTATTCGTGGGATTCCAATAGCGGGGTCTACATGGTCAACGGAGCGGCGCAGTGGGCCCCGGGCGCCAATCGCATCTTCATGACCATCTGGGACGGCGGAGGCGTCGATACCTACGACGCCACCGGATACGGACAGGGCCAATTCCCGCAGGGCGTGCACATCGATCTGCGCCCCGGCGAGTGGACTGTCCTCTCGTCCACTCAACTCGCCAATCTCGGCGACGGCGATTACGCCCGCGGAAACGTCTTCAACGCCCTTCTCTACAACGGCGACCCGCGCTCTCTGATCGAGAATGCGATAGGCGGGAACGGAGGCGACTGGCTCATCGCCAACGCGGCGGGAAATCGCCTTACGGGGGCCGGCGGTGCGGACGTATTCAGCTGGAAGTCGGCAGACGCCGCAGGGGTCGGCGACCGCGCGGACACGATCACCGACTTCGTGCGCGGCGTGGACAAGATTGATCTTGAAGGGATGGACGCGATCACAGCGACGCCGGGGAACGACCAGTTCGCTTTCATCGGCACCGCTGCTTTCTCGGGCGCCGCCGGCCAGCTGCGTTACGAAGTGGCCGGGAACCAGGTCCGTATCCTCGGCGATACCAATGGGGACGGTCAGGCGGACTTTCTGATCGGGCTGGACAACCTGTCCTTTCTGGACTCCAGCGATTTCATGGCGATTTAAGGCCCATGGCTGGGAGAGCTTTGATCTCGGTGGGGCTGATGGCCGTGGCGCCAATCCTCGGGACCGCTCAGGCTGCGATGATGGACGAATCCGGCATCAGGCCCGCGCGCGACGGGGACATCGCGATCCGGCAAGAGCTCGACGCGGCACGCCGCGCCGGTACGCTCGCGGCCTACGATCTTTTTATCGCCCGGCATCCGGAGCACCGGCTGACCCCGACGGCACGGGACGAGCGGCAACGGCTCGCACGCCGCCACCGCCGCCACCGCTAGGCACGAAGCGCCGCCTCATGCTAGGCGTCGCCCGATGAGCGACGGCCCCGACAGGTCAGGCAAGGACATGACCTATGGCGGCTACCTGTCGCTGGGCGACCTGCTCGCCGCGCAGCATCCCGTCTCCGACCATCATGACGAGATGCTGTTCATCGTCATCCACCAGACCAAGGAGCTGTGGCTGAAGCAGACGGTGCGCGAGCTCAGGCTGGCGCGCGAGCTGATCCGCGGCGACCGGATCATCGAAGTCCACAAGATTCTCTCGCGGGTGACGCGGATCCAGGCGGTAATGACCCTCTCCTGGGACGTGCTGTCGACGCTGACTCCGACCGACTATGTCCAGTTCCGCGGAGTGCTCGGCGGGTCCTCCGGCTTCCAGTCGGCCCAGTTCCGCGAGGTCGAATATCTACTGGGTCTCAAGGAAGGCGGCTTTCTAAAGTATCATGAAGAGGGCTCGGAGCCGCACCGCGCCTTGGCCGATGCGCTCGCCGAGCCGAGCCTGTGGGACGAGGCCAATGCAGCGCTCGCCCGCGCGGGATTCGATCTCCCGGCGGAGACGGCGAAGCGCGACTGGAGCCTGCCCTACACGCCGAGCCCCGCGGTCGAGGAGGCCTGGGCCGCGGTCTATCGCGACGCCGAGCGCCATTGGCCGCTCTACCAGCTCGCCGAGAAGCTGGTCGACATAGACGACGCCTTCGCCACCTGGCGCCACAAGCACGTGATCACGGTCGAGCGCATCATCGGCTTCAAGCGCGGCACGGGCGGTACGCCGGGCGTCCCCTACCTGCAGTCCACGCTCGCCAAGCGCGCCTTCCCGGAGCTCTGGTCGCTGCGCACCCGCCTTTGACCCAAAAATAACCTTCCGAAGGCTATCAGACGGCCATGTCCAGGAGGATCGTCCACCTCATCGCCGCGGCGCGCCCGAACTTCATGAAGGTGGCGCCGCTCTGGCACGCGCTGAAGGCGGCGCCGGACTTCCGGCCGGTGCTGGTCCATTCCGGCCAGCATTACGACGTCAACATGTCGGACGCCTTTTTTCGCGATTTGGGGCTGCCCGAACCCGACCACCATCTCGGCATCGGCTCCGGCAGCCACGCAGAGCAGGCCGCCGGCGTGATGATCGCCTATGAGAAGGTGGCGCTCGCCAACCGACCCGACTGGCTCGTCGTCGTCGGCGACGTCAACAGCACCGCGGCCTGCGCGATGGTCGCGGCCAAGCTGCAGATCCCTCTGGTCCATCTCGAAGCGGGGCTGAGGAGCCGCGACAAGGCAATGCCGGAGGAGGTCAACCGGCTGATCACCGACTGTCTGGCCGACGTCCTCTGGACGCCCTCGCCCGACGCCGATTCGAACCTCATCGCCGAAGGGGTCGACGCCGCCCGGATCAGCCGCGTCGGCAACATCATGATCGACAGCTTCGAGCTCGTCCGGCCGGCGATCGCCGCCGCCGGCTGCGCCGAGCGCTTCGGCCTGGAACGCGGCCGTTACGGCGTGGTCACGCTCCACCGGCCCTCCAACGTCGACGATCCGGCTGAACTGGCCCGCCTGACGGCGAGCCTCGCCTCGGTCCAGCGGCATCTCCCTCTCGTCTTCCCCGTTCATCCGCGCACCCGGGCCCGGCTCGCCGCCGCGAAGCTCGATGCGAGCCTCGCCGCGGCGGGCGTCCGCCTGGTCGATCCCTTGTCTTACGTCGAGTTCATGAGCCTGGTGACCGGCTGCGCCGCGGCGATCACCGACAGCGGCGGCGTCCAGGAGGAGACGACCTATCTCGGCATCCCCTGTCTCACCTTGAGGCGCAACACCGAGCGGCCGATCACGATCCATGAGGGCACCAATCGCCTGGTCTGTGCCGACACGTTGCTCGACGCGCTGCTCCATGCGCTCCAGGCGCGGCGCACGGCGCGGCGCTGCCCGCAATATTGGGACGGGCGCACCGCCGGGCGCTGTGTCGCAGACCTGCGACGCCGCAGTACCGAGGACGCCGCGCTGGCTGCGGAGTGACGTTGCGCGCGCGGTGGGGCTATGGAGGCGCGATGGAGCGCCTCGTTCGCACCGCCTTCTGGGGCGCCGCCTGCTTCGCCTTCGTCATGGCGGTGCTGCCGCAGCCGCCCCATCTGCCCGGCGATCCTTCCGACAAGGTCGAGCACATCCTCGCATTCGCCGTCCTCGCGCTGCTGGCGGGGGTCGGCTACCGGCATGTCTCGGCATGGCGGCTCGGGATGGCGCTCTCGCTGTTCGGCGCGGCGATCGAGCTGGTGCAGCTCATTCCCCCGCTTCACCGGGACGGCGACATCCTGGACTGGTGCGCCGACACCGTCGCGGCGGCGCTCAGTCTTCTGCTGGTCCGCGCGCTACAAAGCGGGCCCGCCGGCGATCCGCCACATCGCCCAGGCGAAGAGCAGGGCTGAGAGCGCGAACCACGCATAAGCGAGCAGGGTTGCGATCCGGATCAGGGCCGGGCTTCTGGGGCGGCCGCGCCGGTGTGCGCTCGTCAGCCGGTACGCGGCGAAGCCGGAAACGGTGCCGAGCAGGAAGAAGGTCAGCGGCAGCAGCATTCGCGCCGGCTCAGCGCACCGGGCTGCCGCGGATCTCGGCGAGCACCTCCCCGATGGCCCGCTCGCGCGCCCTGAGGCCGGGATGGGCGCTGATGATCTGCAGAATCGCGTCGGGCCGCCGGTAGAGTCGCCGCCAGAAGGGAATGATCGCCTCGAGATCGTAGCCCGCCGCGGCGAGCAGGCGCACGGAAAGTCGGTCGGCCTCCACCTCGGTCGCGCGAACCAGCCGCGCGTTGCGGCCGATATTGCGCATGATGCCGCTGCGGGGGACGCCCTGTGCCTCGAGCTGCTGAGGGTGGCGCAGGATGTTGTGCGACAGCTCGTGCGCCAGCGCCACCGCGAGCTCGTCGTCGGTGCGGAAAAAGCCCAGGAACCCCGTCGTCATGATCACGTAGCGGCCGTCGGCGAAGGCGTTGTCCTGACCCGAGCGGGCGAGACGGCCGCGCGCCGGGCAGCCGGGAATGGAGCTCAGCGTGACGGCGAGAGGCCGCCCCGCCCGGAGGATCTCCAGCCGGGCGGGGCCGAGCCGCAGCCGATCCTCGAGCAGCACCTCGGAGGCGACGGTGCGCGGGCGCCAACGCTCGATGTCGGCCTCCGCGGCGATCGCCGCTGCGGACGGGAAGGGGATGCCGTCGACCGAAACCATCACGTCTCCCGCGGCGAGGCCGGCACGGGCGGCGGGGCTGCCCTCCGCAACCGAGAGGATGCCGGGGCCGCGGTCGAGACCCCACCGCGCGATGGCATCGGCGCGGTCGGCAGCGCGGTATTCGGCGAGATGATGGAAAGCGAGGCCGGTCAGCGGAAAGGGCTCCGGGCAGAAGGCGCGCCCGGCGAGGCCGAGTCGGTAGACGATCGAGACGATGCGGTGGTCAGATTCGCGAAGGAAGCTGCCCGGCGCCGGCGCAGCCGAGCCAGCGGCCGGGAGCTGGGCGCGGACGGCCGGTCCTGAGCCGGCCGCCGCGACGGCGAGCGCGAGGAGGAGTGCCCTGAACCGCAGCACGCTTCGTTCCAATTGCGCCTTCTACCCGCGCTCGCGGACCACAAGAAAACGGCCGGGCGAGACGAATCTCACCCGGCCGGAATATTCAAGCTGACGGCCTGACGGCCGGCCCCTTACGGGCTGTCGGGCAGCTCTTCGTCGTCCGCGCCGCAAATGTCGGTCGCAGCGCACAGGCCGAGGATGATCGCGATCAGCGCCAGCAACGGAACGATGAAGCCGCCGCGGAGCTCGCTGCCTTCGACGCTCTCGCTCGCCGGCTCCGGAGCCGCGGACTGCGCAACGGCCATTGTCGGCGCCGCGATCAATGCGAGCGCGGAGGCCGCAGTGAGAACTTTCTTGAAAACCACGTCAGCTTCTCCCTTCAACAACGTCTGATCTTGTCATTTGTCGTCCTGATATCGGAGGCATCCTCGGCTGTCCAGCCCCGAAATGCCCGCCGCCAAGCTCGTCAAAGGTCGCTAGCCGGAAGGCGTTTACGAACTCTGAACTGCCCCGAACGCAGGGCCGAGGCAAAGGTTCAGTGCTCGGACGCAAAAATGGTTGCCTATCGAGGCCCGAGCGACGAAGCGTCTAACCAGCCGGGTCGGACGGCGCTTAGTGGTGCAAATTCAACGTCTTGCCTATCGGGAGGGAGTGAAGTTCGAGATGCGTTGCGGAATCTTCGTTCGCAGGTGGGCCGCCGCCCTCATGGCGGTGCTCGCCGTGCTTGTGCCCGTCTCCGCGCAAGCGGCCGTGGAGATGACCTTCTACGCACGCGAGTTCGGAAGCCAGTTCCCGCACGGCTTCGTCACCCTGATCGGAACCCCCGACCGCGGCGGCGAGAGAATCAGCGCCAACTATGGCTTTACGGCAACAGTGGTGAGTCCCGCGATTCTGTTCGGCTCGGTCCGGGGCAAGGTGGACACTGCCGGCGAAGGCTATGTTCGCGGAAGCGAACCGCAGCTCGCGGTGATGCTCAGCGATTCGGAATATGACGAGGTGATGGCGACGGTGGAGCGATACCGGGCGCTTCGCCAGCCCGCCTACAGCCTCAACCGCCGGAACTGCGTCCACTTCCTCGCGGACATCGCGACAGCGATCGGAATGCGCGCCGAAGTGCCTCGCAGCCTCGCGCGTCGCCCGGGCGCCTTCCTCGCATCCTTGATCCGCAGCAACCGGCAGTGGCTGGCCCAGCGCGGGGGCGCGCGAATTCTGCGCGAGCCGGGGCCGGAACGCGCGGAGCGGCGGCGCGAGCGGGGGCGGGATTGACATTGGCGAGCTACTCCGCCTGAGGTTCGGCACGCCGGCCGCCCAGCCCCTCCACCCGCTACAAGCTGTTTCGCGAGCTACTCATGAAAGCCTCCGCCGACCTCCACATCGTCGTGATCGGGCTCGGCTATGTCGGCCTGCCGCTCGCGGTCGCACTCGCGAGGAGCTTCCGGGTCACCGGCCTCGACATCGACGAGAGCAGGATCGCGGATCTCAGGCAAGGACGGGACCGCACTCGCGAGGTCGAAGCCGAGGCCCTCGCCGCGTCCACTCTCGCCTTGACCGCCGACGCCTCCGACGCCGCCGGCGCGGACCTCTATATCGTCACCGTGCCGACGCCGGTCGACGACCGATGCCGGCCCGACCTCCGCCCCGTCGAGGGTGCGACGCGCGCCCTGGCGGCGATGATCGATCCCGCGCTGACTCCGACGATCGTCTACGAGAGCACCGTCTATCCCGGCGTGACCGAAGAGATTTGCGGGCCGCTGATCGAGCAGGTCTCCGGGCTGAAGCGCGGCCGCGACTTCTTCCTCGGCTACAGCCCGGAGCGGATCAATCCGGGCGATCGCGAGCATACGGTCGAGAGGATCACCAAGGTGATCGCCGGCGAGAATGAGGCGGTGACTGGGCTCCTCGCCGAGGTCTACGGCCGGGTCAACGACGGCAACGTCTTTCCGGCGGCCTCGATCAAGGCGGCCGAGGCCGCGAAGGTGATCGAGAATGCGCAGCGCGACATCAACATCGCCTTCATGAACGAGATCACCCAGATTTTCGCCCGCCTCGATCTGTCGGTCTGGGACGTGCTCGCCGCGGCGCGGACCAAGTGGAACTTCCTGCCTTTCCAGCCGGGGCTGGTCGGCGGCCACTGCATCGGCGTCGATCCTTATTATCTGAGCTTCCGCGCGCAGCAGCTTGGACTGGAGCCGAACGTCATCCTTTCCGGCCGGTCGACGAACGACGGCATGGGAGCCTGGATCGCCGATCGGATCCACGAGCGCCGCGGCCGGCCCGGCACAGCCCTCGTCCTGGGTCTCGCCTTCAAGGAGAACGTGCCGGACCTCCGCAACAGCCGCGTGATCGACGTCGTCCGCCGCCTCGAAGCGCTCGGCCATGAAGTCGCCGTCCACGATCCCCTGGTCGACCCCGCAGAAGCGCGGCACGAATATGGCCTCGCTCTTGTCTCCGACGGACTGGCGCGGAGCTGGGATACCGTCGTGGTTGCGGTTCCGCACCGCGAGTATGAAGGCCTGTCGGATGGGGAGCTGACGAAAATCGTCGGCGAGGGGGGGCTGCTCGCCGATCTCAAGAACCTGTTCGCGGGCCGCTCGCTCCCGGGCGTGGAGCGCTGGACGCTCTAAACGCCGTGATAGTCGCGGTACCAGGCGACGAATTTCGGAACGCCCTCGTCGATCGAGGTCGTCGGACAAAAGTCCAGGTCGCGCTCGATCGCGCTGATGTCTGCGAAGGTGTCGCGCACGTCGCCGGGCTGCATCGGGAGCAGGCGCTTCTCGGCCTGGCGTCCGCAGGCCTGCTCGATGAGCCCGATCATCCGCGTCAGCTCCTCTGACCGGTGGTTGCCGATGTTGTAGAGCCGGTGCGGGCCGCGGCTGCCGCCGGCCTTCTCGCTTCCGTCGTCGGGCGGGGGATTGTCGAGAGCGGCGACGATGCCGGTGACGATGTCGTCGATATAGGTGAAGTCGCGGCGCATATCGCCTTCGCCGAACACCTCGATCGGCTCGCCGGCGAGGATCGCTTTCGTGAACAGCCACATCGCCATGTCGGGGCGCCCCCAGGGGCCGTAGACGGTGAAGAATCGCAGCCCCGTCTGAGGGAGGCGGTAGAGATGGGCGTAGGTCTCGCTCATCAGCTCATCGGCCTTCTTGGTCGCAGCGTAGAGCGAGAGGGGGTGGTCGACGCGGTCCTCGACGCGGAACGGCAGGCTGTCGTTGCCGCCATAGACCGACGAGGAGGAAGCGTAGACCAGATGCGCGCTGCGCCGATGCCGGGCGAGCTCCAGCAGGTTGATGTGGCCGACCAGGTTCGACTGCACATAAGCGTGGGGGTTCTCGATCGAATAGCGCACCCCTGCCTGCGCACCGAGGTGGACGATCCGGTCGAACTCGGAATCCCCCACTGCGGCCTGGAGCGCTCCCTGGTCGGCGAAGTCGACTTCGAGGAAGGCGAAAGAGTCGCCGTAGCGGCGAACGAGATCGGCGAGCCGGTCGCGCTTCAGCCGCGTGCTGTAATAATCGTTGACGTTGTCGACGCCGATCACGGCCTCTCCGCGGTCCATCAGGCGCGCGGCGAGGTGAAAGCCGATGAAGCCGGCGGCGCCGGTGATGAGGGTAGCCATGGAAGTCCCCGAGGCGCAGTAGCTTCGCGGCCTCTATCGGCGGCGCCTCAGCCTGCCAAGGCCGATTGGCGCGGCGCGGCGCCGGTTCTTTCTCGCCCCTCGATGAACCAACGCTCACGGCCCTCGATTCCGATCGCGGTGAGGACGCCGCTTCGATAGGCGCCGGTGTCGAGCGCGATCCGGTTCGCGAGCTGCTCGACCTTGTCGACGATGGTGTGGCCGTGGACCACAACTACGCCGTGGTCATCGCCGCTGTCGAGGAAGCCTTCGCGGATCCAGCGCAGGTCCCGCTGGCTCTGCTCGGCGAGCGGAACCCCCGGGCGAATGCCGGCATGGACGAACAGATAGTCGCCGAAGCGGAAGCTGTCGGCCATGTTGCGCAGGAAGTCGATATGGCTCTGCGGGACCGCCGCCTTCAGCCGCGCGACGATCTCGGCCGACGTGGCGTTGAGCGTAGAGCCCTGACTGACGCCGTAGCTCGCCGCGCACTGATATCCGCCGTACGTCAGCCAGTGGCCGACCGTCTCCTCGCGTCCGGTGAGGACGTCGAGCAGAAATTCCTCGTGATTGCCCTGGAGGTAGATCGGACGCGCCCAAGCCGGCGGGTTCGAGACGAAGCGCTCGACCACGCCGGCCGAATCCGGCCCGCGGTCGATCAGGTCTCCAAGCAGGACCAGATAGGTCTTGGCGCTCGCCCTCGCCGCATTGTCGGCCTCGATCCGCTCGAGCAGGTCCTCTAGCAGGTCGAGGCGCCCGTGGACGTCGCCGATCGCATAGGCACGGCTCCCGGGCGGTCCGCTGGGCCCGCGGCCGGGCCGAGCCCGGTTCAAGAGTTTTTTCAGCACCATGCCTTGCTTCGGGTCTCACTCGCGAGCCGGCAATATCGGCGCGGAGGCGGCGCTTACAAGAGCCGGGCTGGACCGGCGAGCCATTCTCTGGCAGAGGGGCGCGCACAGGCTGGCGACGCGCGGCCATCCGTCGTTTCGAACCCGCTGCTCGAGCGAGCATGCGGGTTTGACCCATTGACGAGATGGTGTAAATGCGTCCGCGCAGCCAATTTCTTTGGGATCACAGATAGATGCAAGAGATTCGGCACGTCCGCTTCCGGCTCCCGCTCGCGCGGGAGACGGTGAGTCTCGTCCTGATCGGCGCAGCTCTGGCCATGTCCGCCTGCACCAGAGGGCGCGGCGGCCCCGTGGCCTACGATCCGCCTGATTTCGTGCCGCCGGACGCTTCGACCGTCGTCGCAACCGCGGTCCAGCAACGCATCGCCCCTCTCGACAAGATCCGCGTCACCGTCTTCCAGGTCGCCGACATGACCGGCGAATATACTGTGGACGCCAGCGGCAACATCGAGTTTCCGCTGCTCGGCACGGTGAATGCGCAGGGCCTGCTCCCGAGCGAGCTGGGCGCGCGCCTCGCCGAGCGTCTCGGCCAACGCTATCTCCGCTCGCCGAGCGTGACCGTGACGATGCTCCAGCAGGCCGAGCAGACGATCACGGTCGACGGCGCCGTCCGCCAGCCCGGCGTGGTGCCGATCCGCGGCTCGATCACCCTCATGCAGGCCGTCGCCCTCGGCCGGGGCACCGCAGAGGATGCCAATACCAACCGGGTCATCGTCTTCCGGACGATCAACGGCCAGCGCATGGCGGCGGCGTTCGATCTGCAGGCGATCCGACGCGGCCAGTCGCAGGATCCGGCGATCTACGGCAACGACATCGTCGTGGTCGACGGGTCCCGCACCCGGACCATCTGGCGGGACATCATCGGGGCGATCCCGCTGGTCGGTGTATTCGCGCCCTATATCGCGCGGTAAAGAAGCGATAGAAACAGTCAGAGTGAAAAGGTAGGTCTGAGTCCATGAACGACCAGAGCGGGAGCTTTCCCGGCGATCGTTCCGTGTTGCCGTTCGGGCAGGCGGGTGTGCCGAGCGCGGGACTCCGCGAAATGTCGGTGGCATTCGCCGCGCCGACTCGAGCGCCGATCACCCCGAGCGAGATCTGGCGGATCATCAGCAAATGGTGGTGGCTGATCGCCGCCGTCGTGCTCGCCTGCGTCATCGCCGCTCTGACCCTGTCGCTGATGATCACGCCCGAATATCGGGCCCGGACCATCCTCGAGGTGAACCAGGAAGCCCTGCAGCCGATCCGGATGGGCGAGCTCGAGCAGAATCTCGGGCAGGAGGGCGGCTTCATGAACACCCAGGCCGGCCTCCTGCGCAGCCGCGCGCTGGCCGAGCGGGTGGTGCGCAGCCTGAACCTCGGCAGCCATCCTTTGTTCGGCAATGATTCCATGGACCGGCCGACGCGGGAGTCCGTCGCGGCCAGCATCCTCGAGGGGAGCATCGACGTCGAGCCGCAACGCGAAAGCCGGCTGCTCAACCTGACCGTCGAAAGCACCGATCCGGTGCTCGCCTCGCGCATCGCCAATGCTTATGCCGAAAATTTCATCCGCTCCAACCTCGAGCGGCGGTTCGAGGCCACTTCCTACGCGCGCAATTTCCTCGAGCAGCGGCTCGGCACGGTCAAGGCGCGGCTCGAGGACACGGAACGCCAGCTCGTCGCTTACGCCCAGCGTCACAACATCGTGACCTTGAACGTGGACAGCGGCAACGGCGCTGCCGGCCGCACGGAGCAGCCGATCGACGCCAATTCGCTGGTCGCGCTGAACCAAGCGCTGCAGCAGGCTCGGGCCGAGCGGATCTCCGCCGAACAGCGTTTCCGGCAGGCGCAGGGTAATCGCTCCACCTCCGAAGTGCTCGGCAATCCCACGGTCCAGACGCTCACGTCGCAGCGCGCCCAGCTGCAGGCCGAATATCAGGAGAAGCTCGGCATCTATCAGCCGGACTATCCGCTCATGGTCCAGCTGCGCTCGCGCATCCAGTCCCTCGATTCTGCGATTGCGCGCGAGACCGGCAACGTCTCGTCCTCGCTGCGCTCCGAATTCGCGGCCGCGGCCGGTAAGGAGCGGCAGCTCGAAAGCCGGGTCAACGCTCTCAAGTCGAGCCTCCTCAACCTGCGCGAACGGAGCATCCAATATACCATCCTGCAGCGCGAGGTGGACACCAACCGCACGCTCTACGACGCGCTGCTCCAGCGCTACAAGGAAGTCGGCGTGGCCGGGGGTGTCGGCACCAACGCGGTGTCGGTGGTCGACCGCGCCCAGGTTCCGGGGGCGCCGTTCCGGCCGAACCTGCCGCTCAACATTGCGCTGGGGCTGCTCGCCGGATTGCTGCTCGGCTTCGGCTCGGCCTTCGCGCTCGAATGGATGGACGACACGATCAAGACGCCCGAGGATCTGACCAAGAAGCTCGGCGTCGCTCCGCTCGGGATCGTCCCGATGCTGCCGAAGGGCACCTCTATCGAGCAGGATCTGGCAGACTCGCGCTCGCAGATTTCCGAAGCCTATCAATCGGTGCGAACGGCGCTGCAATTCTCGACCGAGCACGGCGTGCCGCGCTCGCTGCTCGTAACCAGCACGCGTGCCGCCGAGGGGAAGTCGAGCTCGGCGCTCGCGGTCGCGCAGTCGATCGCCAACCTCGGCGCATCGGTGCTGCTGATCGACGGCGACCTCAGGAAGCCGACGTTCCGCAGCCCCAATGCGGACGCGGTGGGTCTTTCCAGCCTCCTCGCCGGCTCGGAGGATATCCAGGCGGCGATCCATCCGACCGACCACGGCTCGCTGTTCCTGCTGCCGGCCGGCAAGATCCCGCCCAATCCCGCCGAGCTGCTCGCCGCGGGCCGCTTCCGCTGGCTGATCGAGCGCGTCGGCCAGATGTTCGACCATATCGTGGTAGACGGCCCCCCCGTCCTCGGCCTCGCCGATGCGCCGTTGCTCGCTTCTTATTGCGAGGGCACGATGCTCTGCATCGAGGCGGGCAAGATCCGCCGTGTGGCCGCGTTGAGCGCGCTCGAGCGCCTCCGCGCGGCGGACGGACGGATCATGGGTGCGATTCTGACCAAGTTCAGCGCGACTCGTTCCGGCTACGGCTATGGATACGGCTACGGTTACGGCGATGACGCTTACGCCTATCGCGAAGGCGACAAGCCGAAGAAGCAGATCGAGCTGCTGAAGAGCGCGTGAGGGGGCGGCACAGCGGGGGCGCGGCCTCCACGACAGGGTGGCGGGTCTCGTTCGTTGCGGCGCTGATCGCCGCACCGGTGCTGGCCTATTTCATCGTCCGCACCGCCGCAACGGGCACGGTCCCCGCGCTCGCCGCGTCGCTCCCACCGGCGGACGTTTCGCCTTTGCTCAGGCCGATGGCCCTCTCCGTCGCCGACCCCCGCCGGCGCGTGCCGCCGGCGGCGCTCGCGGCCGCCCATGCCGGTGCCCGGACCACGCCGCTCGCCTTCGAACCCTTCTTCATCGCCGCTCGCGCCGAGGAGCAGGCCGGCCGTCTGCCGAGGGCGATCGCGCTTCTCGAAGAGGCGCGGCGTCGAAAGCCGAACCAGCTGCTCATCCATATCCAGCTGCTTGCTTACTATCAGGCGGCGCGCCGCGAGCGGGAGCTGCTCGCCGAACTCGACTTCGTCCTGCGGAAGAGCAATCCGGCCAAGCAGTTCGTTTATCCTGAGCTCGCGCGGATGGCCGCGCGGCCCCGGGACCGGCGGACGCTGGCGGCGCTGCTGGCGAGCAATCCGACCTGGCGGCGCGACTTCCTTGCGGCGGCCGCGCGGCAGCCGATCGCGCCCGCCGACGTCGCTGCCCTGATCGACGAGATGCGGCGCCAGCGTCCGGGCATCGATGTTGGCCCGGAACGCAACCTCTACGTGCAGACGCTGGCACGAGCCGGCGAATTCCGGCGCGCGCGGGCGCTATGGCTCGACGCGCTGCCTGCCTCGGACCGGGCGCGCCATGCGCTGCTGTTCGACGGTCGCTTCCGCGAGACGCGCTCCGAACCTCCGTTCGGCTGGACCTATGCAGGCACCGACTCCGGGCGCGCCGAGCGCTCGCATGCCGCCGGTCAGCCCTATCTCGATATCAGCTATTTCGGCGGCTCGGACGTCGTCCTCGCCGAGCAGGTCCTGACCCTCGAACCTGGGCGCTACCGGCTGCGCACCCGCGCCAAGAGCGACGGCAGCCAGATCACCTCGGGCGCCGTCCTGTGGAACGTGACCTGCGCCGCGGGCGACGCGAGCCTGGTTCGGCTGCCGCTCGCCGGCTTGCGGGAGAGCTACCGCGACATCGAGGCGGCTTTCCAGGTTCCCGCGAGCTGCCCTGCGCAGCGGCTGCGTCTGATCGGGGCAGCGGGCGACGTCGCCGCCACGATCCAGATGCAGGTCGCCGGGGTGGAGGTCGTCCGTGCGGACTGACTTTTTCCTCGCCGTCGCCGCGGCCGCATTACTCGCTTTGAGTGTCCTGCTCGGCGGCGCCAGCGCCCCGCGCGCCGGCGCCGTTGCCAACGGCTTCCTCCAGCTCGTCGCGCTGGTCCTGCTGCTGTCGGCGCTTTGGACCGCCCGGCGCTACGCCTTTCCGCAGGGGACCAGATCGCTGGTCTGGATATTCCTGCTCTTCCTGGGGGCGGGGCTGCTGACCTTGGTCCCGCTGCCCGCGTCCATCTGGACCTCCATGCCGGGCCGCGAGCCGGTCGCCCACGGCTTCGCGCTGCTCCGAATGGCGCCGCCGCCGCTGCCGCTCACGCTGACTTTCCACAACAGCATCGCATCGCTGCTCTGGCTGCTGCCGCCGGCTGCGATGTTCATGCTGGTGATGCTGATCTCGCCGCAGCGGCGCCGCTGGCTGCTGCGGGCGCTGCTGGTCATGGCCGGACTGTCGATCGTCCTCGGCGCCGCGCAGCTGCTGGGCGGCAACGGCTCTCGACTGCGTCCCTACACGATCACCAACGACACGCTCGCCGTGGGCTTCTTCGCCAACGCCAACCATCTTGCCACTTTGCTCGTCTGCGCGCTGCCGGTGACCGGATATCTCGCCGGCCGTTCGGTGGCGCGCTCTCGGGAGCGCAGCCGCAGGTTCAGCGCGGTGATGGTCGCCGGAGCGATCGCATTGCTCCTGCTGGTCGGGATCGCGATCATCGGCTCGATGGCCGGCTACGGGCTGGCGCTTCCGGCGACGCTCGCGACTTTGCTCATCTACCGACGCGCCGCCTACGGGCCGATCGGCCTGCGCTGGGTCGGCGGCTTCAGCCTCGTCGTGCTCCTTTTCGGAGTGCTCGCCTTCGCCGGCCCGCTCAACCGCGAAGCGCTGTCGCAGGAGTTCAGCGCGGAGCCCAGCAGCCGCGGCAGGCTGGCGGCCAATACGGTGCACCTGATCGCCGATACCTTTCCTGCGGGGACCGGGCTCGGAAGCTTCTCGGACGTCTATCGCACGATCGAGCAGCCCGATCCGGATTCGCGCGAATTCGCGAACCACGCCCATAACGACTATGTCGAGATCGTGCTGGAAATGGGCCTCGTCGGGGCGCTCGTCGTGCTCGCCTTCATCGCCTGGTGGGGCTGGCGCGCCTGGCTCGCCTGGACTTCGGACAATCAAGGATCGAGCGTCGCCCGCGCCGGTTCCGTGATCGTCGTGGTCGTCCTGCTCCACAGCCTCGTCGACTACCCGCTCCGGACCTCGGCGATCGCCGTCTTGTTCGCCATGGCCTGCGCGATGATGCTGCCTTCGGCGACGCGCCGCGAGCCATCACGGGCCGCGAGCGGCGGCGGACAGGGCCCCGACGCGGCCCGCCACATCGAGGCCGATTGATGACCTGGGTCGGCGTTCTGGGGATGGCGCTGGGATTGCTCTGCATCCGCTGGGCCGTGCGCAGCCGCGACTGGATCGAGGTGGCCGTGTTCATCCTCCTCTACATCGCGCACCTCGGCACGACCTTCTACGCCTACCAGCTGTCCGTCGAATCCGGATCCGACAGCGTCCTCTATTATTACGATCCCGGCCATTGGTACGGCCGCGGCTTCCGGCTCTCGACGACGTTCGTCATCTACATGGTGCAGTGGATGCGGGACTGGATCGGCGGCACCTATCTCGATTATTTCCTGCTGTTTCAGCTTTTCGGCCTGTTCGGCATCGCCGTGCTGATGCGCACGTTCCACGAAATTTACGAGGAGCTCGGCCAGCCGCAGCCGCTCTGGACCTACGCCTTGCTGTTCATGCCCGGCCTGCATTTCTGGACCAGCGGCATCGGCAAGGACAGCGCCCTGTTCTTTGCCGCCGCGCTCTCGATCTGGGCGGTAACCCGGCTGACCCAGCGCTACATCGCCCTGGCGATCGCCATCGGAATCATGGTGCTGTTCCGGCCCCACATCGCGCTGATCGCGATGGTCGCGGTCGCGATCAGCATCTTTTTCGACCGGCGTACCGGGCGGGGCGTCAAGTTCATGTTGTTCGCTGCGGCCTCCCTCGCGACCGGTTTCGTCGCAGCGACGGTGAGCACGACCTTCAACCTCGACGTCACCAACGCCGATTCGGTGAGCCAATTCCTGACCGTGCGCGAAGAGATCACGCAGCGCTCCGGAGAAGGCATGAATACGGGCGTGCTCAACGCGTCGTTCCCGGTCCGGCTGTTCAGCCTGTTGTTTCGCCCTCTCTTTCTCGACGCGTCGGGCACTCCGGCCCTGATCGCCTCGGCCGAGAATGCGATCTTCCTGATTCTGGTCGGCACCCTGGTGCTCCATGCAGGCAAGGTGATCAGGGTGGCGCGCGCGATCACCTATGTGCGTTATGCCCTGGCCTTTGCCGCCATGGTCGCGCTGCTCCTCACCATCACCTACTACAATATCGGTCTCGGACTCCGGCAAAAGACGATGTTCGTCCCCGCCATCCTGGTGATGTTCGTCACCTACCGCGCGCTTCACAAGCGGGCGGCGGCGCTGCGCGAGTCCGGCCTCGCCGTCGCGTGAAGCGGCTGCTCGACATTGTCGTCGCCGGCGTCGCCCTGTTGCTGCTGTCGCCGTTGATGCTTCTCATCGCGATCGCAATCCGGTTGACGATGGGCGGCCCCGTCCTCTTTCGCCAGCTGCGGCCGGGCCTCCGCGGCGAGGCGTTCGAGCTGGTCAAGTTCCGCACCATGCGACGCCTCGCCGGCGACGATGTCGTTCCCGCCGAGGACGCGCAGCGGCTCACCCCGCTCGGACGCTTCCTGCGCGCCTCCAGCCTCGACGAGCTTCCGGAGCTGTGGAACGTGCTCAGGGGCGAGATGAGCCTGGTCGGCCCCCGCCCGCTGCTGATGCGCTATCTTCCCCTCTACACGCCTGAGCAGGCGCGCCGCCACGAAGTGCGCCCCGGCCTCACCGGCTGGGCGCAGGTCAACGGCCGCAACGCGCTCAGCTGGGAGGAGAAGTTCGCGCTCGATCTGTGGTATGTCGACAATCGATCTCTGGCGCTCGACCTGAAGATCCTGTTGTTGACGGTCTGGCGCGTGCTGCGTCCGTCCGGCATAGCGGCCGAAGGATCGGCGACCATGCCGGAATTCACGGGCTCGCCGCCCCGGGCGCAAGCGCGGGATGAGCGCGGCGCCTTCTGACCGCGCCCTGCTGGAGGAAATAGGATGGCTTCGCTCAGCTCCAGGATCGTCGCGGCGGATGACGAGACCGGCCTTGCGCCGCGACCGGACGAGGCCTGGCCCTATTACGCCGAGGATGAGATCGAGGCCGTGGCCGACGTGCTCCGCTCGGGAAAGGTGAATCAGTGGACCGGGCCGGACGTGTTCGCCTTCCAGGACGCCTGCCGCGAGCGCTTCGGAGGCGGCCCCGGCATCGCGCTCGCCAACGGCTCGCTGGCGCTCGAGCTGCCGCTGCGCGCTTTCGGCATAGGGCCCGGGGACGAGGTTGTCGTGGCCCCGCGGACCTTCGTCGCCTCGGCTTTTTGCGCCCGTCTTGTCGGCGCCACCCCAGTCTTCGCCGAAGTGGACCCGGATTCCGGCAACATCACCGCCGAGACGATCGAGGCGGTGCTGACGGATCGCACCAAAGCGATCGTTCCGGTCCACCTGGCGGGCTGGCCCTGCGACATGCCGGCGATCATGGCGCTCGCCCGATCGCGCGGAATAAAGGTGGTCGAGGATTGCGCCCAGGCCCACGGCGCCACGGTCGAGGGGTTGCCGGTCGGCAGCTTCGGCGATGCCGCCGCCTTCTCCTTCTGCCAGGACAAGATCATCACGACCGGCGGCGAGGGCGGCTATGTCAGCTTCCGCGACGAGGCCGCGTGGGCGTGGGCGTGGTCGTTCAAGGACCACGGCAAGAGCTGGGCGAAGGTCAACACGCCCGCCGCGGCCCCCGGCTTCCGCTGGCTTCACGACGCGGTCGGCACCAACTGGCGGCTGACCGGCCCGCAGGCCGCGATCGGGCTCGTCCAGCTCGGCAAGCTGCCGGGGTGGACCGAGGCGCGCACGCGCAATGCCATGATCTGGGCGGAAGCGCTGCGGCAGGTGTCCGGCTTGCACGTGCCTCTTCCCGGCAACGCGGCCGGCCACGCCTGGTACAAATTCTACGCCTATTTGCCCGAGGAAGCGAAGGCCGAGCGGGAGCGCATCCTGGCGCGCGCCAATTCCGAGGGAATCCGGCTGTTTTCGGGATCCTGCTCGGAGGTCTATCTGGAGGCGGCGTTCGACGATCTGCCGCGGCTGGACCTGCCGATCGCGCGGCGCCTCGGCGAGACCAGCCTGATGATGGAGGTCCATCCGACCCTGCGGCCGGACCTCGTCCGGCGCCGCGCCGAACGCGTGGCCGCCATCGTCCGGGAGGCGCTGGGGTAGCGCGGCGAGGCGCCATGATGTAGGGCGCCACCGAAAAGATTTGTGAAACGAGCATGATAACTCAGTTCATCCGCGGCCTCGCGGACGCCGACCGAACGCGAAAGCGCAGCATCCTCATCGCCCACGACGTGACGGCGATGATCGTCGCCTTGTGGGCCGCGCTTTCAACGCGGCTGGGCGGCTTCTACCTGCCGGAGGACCCGATCCTGCTCGCGGCCGCGGCCGCCTCCATCGTCATCGGCATCGTCGGCCTGTTCCAGCTGCGCATCTACCATATCGTGCTTCGCTATTTCGATCTCGGTACGGTCAGCCGGATCTTCTTCGGCGCGGCCCTGGCAGCGGCGGCCTGGGTGATGATCGTCTATTTCACTCGCGCGTCGCTGATGGTCGAGGGCGTGCGCATCCTGGTGCCGCGGTCGGTCGGCTTCATCTATTGCGGCTTCCTCTTCATCCTCCTCTTCATGGGGCGCTACTTCATGGCGCTGATCGTCGGCGCGGTGGAGAAAGCGAGCAAGCCGCACGAGCGGCGCGCACGGACCAACGTCGCCATCTACGGCGCCAACGCCGCCGGCATCAGCCTGGCCGAGTCGGTTCGCCGCGGCCGCAAGTATAATCTGCGCGCCTTCATCGACGACGACAGCGCGCTGCGCGGCCAGATCGTGTCCGGGGTGCCGATCTACGCGCCTTCCGCATTGGCCGACCTCGTGCGGGACCGCGAGATCAGCGAGGTCTTCCTCGCCATGCCGCAGGCGAGCCGTTCGCAGCGGCTCGCCGCGATCTCGCGGCTCAACAAGCTGAACGTTCCGGTGAAGACGGTCCCCGCGCCCGAGGAGATCGTCTCCGGCCGCTTCACGCTAACCGACGTCCGCCCGATCGACGTCAACGACCTCCTGCGCCGCGATCCGGTCGAGCCGCTCACCGAGCTGATCGTCACGGCCGCCCAGGGCCATTCAATCCTGGTCACGGGTGCCGGCGGCTCGATCGGCTCCGAGATTTGCCGGCAGATCGTCCGGGCCCGCCCGCGCCGCCTGGTGCTGTTCGATCACAGCGAGTTCGCCTTGTTCAGCATCGACCAGGAGCTTGGCGAGCTGGTCCGGAACCTGCCGGGCGAAGAGCGTCCGGAGATCGTGCCCGTCGTCGGCTCGATGCTCAACGAGCAATTGGTGAGGGACCTGATCCGGACGCAGAAAGTCGACACGATCTACCACGCCGCGGCTTACAAACATGTGCCGCTGCTCGAGCATAATGAGGCGGTCGGCGTCGACAACAACGTCTTCGGAACTTTGATCCTCGCCAAGGCCGCGGCGGAGGCCAAGCTCGGCCGGTTCACGATGATCTCGACCGACAAGGCGGTGCGTCCGGAGAGCGTGATGGGGGCGAGCAAGCGCGTCGCCGAGCTGATCGTCCAGGCCCTCGCCGAGGAAGGCGGCGCGACCCGCTTCGGCATCGTGCGCTTCGGCAACGTCCTCGATTCCTCGGGCTCGGTGGTCCAGCGGTTCCGCGAGCAGATCAAGGCGGGGGGCCCCGTGACGGTCACCCACCGCGACATCACCCGCTTCTTCATGTCGATCCCGGAGGCGACCCAGCTGGTCCTCCAGGCGAGCGCCATGGCCAGCCGCGGCGAGGTCTTCGTCCTCGACATGGGCGAGCCGATCCGGATCGCGGACCTCGCGCGCAACATGATCGGCCTCTCGGGGATGACGGTGCGCGACGAGGCCAATCCGCACGGCGACATCGAGATCGTCTATGTGGGGCTCCGTCCAGGCGAGAAGCTCTACGAGGAGCTGTTCGTCGGCGACTCGACGCTGCCGACCGCGCACCCGCGGATCAACATGGCGAAGGAGCGTTCGGTCCAGCTCAGCGAGCTCGACCGGCATCTCGAGGCTTTGCGGGCCGCGACGGCCGCACGAAACGCGGAAGCCGTCCGCGCCCTCCTCCAGGAGCTGATCGCTCCCGACCAAGGCATGCTCGGTGGCGCTGCGCAGGCGCGCCGCGAGGCCGAGGACGCGCGCACGGTCCACTGATTCCGCGCGCGCGGCTGCTTGAGCCGCGGCCCCATAGCCACTAACCGCCGCCCGAGGGGCGCGTTCACGAACGGAAGCAACACGGTGCGCAAAGCGATCATTCTGGCAGGCGGGGCGGGGACGCGGCTGCATCCGATCACGCAGGTGCTGAGCAAGCAACTGATGCCCGTCTACGACAAGCCGATGATCTACTATCCGCTGTCGGTGCTGATGCTCGCCGGGATCCGGGACATCCTCATCATCACGACACCGCACGAGCAGGAGGCGTTCCGTCGGCTTCTCGGCGACGGATCGCAATGGGGAGTCCGCTTCGAATATGCCGCCCAGCCGGAGCCCGGCGGCCTCGCCCAGGCGTTCCTGATCGGCGCCGATTTCGTCGGCGGCGGGCCGAGCGCCCTGATCCTCGGCGACAACATCTTCTACGGGCACGATCTCGCCGTCCTGCTCCGCCGCGCGAACGAGCGCGAGCGCGGGGCGACGGTGTTCGGCTATCATGTCGCGGATCCGGAGCGCTACGGGGTGGTCTCGTTCGACGCCGAAGGGCGGGCCGAGACGCTCGAGGAGAAGCCTGCCCGGCCCAAATCCCATTATGCGGTGACGGGGCTCTATTTCTACGACGAGAAGGTGGTCGACTTCGCCCGCGCCATCCGGCCCTCTGCGCGCGGCGAGCTGGAGATCACCGACGTCAACCGCCTCTATCTGGAGGCGGGCGAGCTCAACGTCGAGATCATGGGCGCAGGCTTCGCCTGGCTGGACACCGGCACCCATAGCTCGCTGCTCGACGCGGCCCTGTTCACCAAGATCATCGAGGACCGCCAGGGCCTCAAGATCTGCTGCCCGGAGGAGATCGCCTGGCGAATGGGCTACATAGACGGCGAGCAGCTCGCGCGGCTCGCCGAGCCGCTGCGCAAGAGCGGCTACGGCAGCTACCTCATCCAGATGCTCGAAGGCGGCCGCAGCCGGTGAAGGTCGTCGACACCGATCTTCCGGGAGTGAAGCTGATCGAGCCGCAGATGTTCGGCGACGAGCGCGGATTCTTCCTGGAAGCCTGGAATAACCGCACCTTCGCGCAAGCCGGGATCGACGCGGCTTTCGTCCAGGACAATCACAGCCGCTCCGCCCGCGGCGTGCTGCGCGGGCTCCACTACCAGATGGTCCGGCCGCAGGGGAAGCTGGTCCGCGTGGTCGCCGGCCGCGCCTTCGACGTCGCCGTCGATATCCGCCGCTCCTCGCCGCATTTCGGGCGCTGGGTCGGCTTTGAGCTGTCGGCGGAGAACAAGCGGATGCTGTGGGTGCCCGGCGGCTTCGCGCACGGCTTCCTCGCGCTCGAGGACGACACCGACTTCCTCTACAAATGCACCGATTATTACGCGCCCAAGCATGACCGCTCGATGCGCTGGGACGATCCCGCGATCGGAATAGAATGGCCGCTGGGCGGTCTCGACCCGATCCTCTCCGCCAAGGATATGGCCGCGCCGCTGCTGACCGAGGCGGAGACCTACGAATGAGGGCGCTGGTCCTCGGCGCCGGCGGGCAGGTCGGCCGCGCCCTCGCCGGCGCCGCTCCGGAGGGGACCGACCTGGTCGCGCTGGCGCGCGTCGACTGCGACGTCGGGGACGAGGCTTCGGTTCGCGCCGCGATCCGCGACACGCGGCCGGAAATCCTGTTCAATGCCGCGGCCTACACCGCGGTCGACAAAGCCGAGGCGGAGCCCGAGGCGGCGCGCCGGCTCAACGCCGAGGCTCCCGGCCTGATCGCCGCCGTCGCGCGGGCCGGCGGCGCGCGCCTCGTTCACCTCTCAACCGATTTCGTGTTCGGCGGCGCCGCCGAGCGCCCGCGCCGCCCCGACGACCCGACGCAGCCGGAAAGCGTCTATGCGCGCACCAAGCTGGAGGGCGAGAAGGCGGCGCTCGCCGCCGATCCCGAAGCGCTCGTCGTCCGCGCGTCCTGGGTCTACGCGCCGGTCGGGCAGAATTTCGTCAATACGATGCTGCGGCTGATCGCCGAGCGCGAGGAGGTGCGGGTCGTCGCCGACCAGATCGGGACGCCCACCTGGGCGCCGCGTCTCGCCACCGCCCTCTGGCGGCTGCCCGCCCTCGGGGCGCGCGGGATCCACCATTATACCGATGCGGGTGTCGCCAGCTGGTACGATTTCGCGGTGGCGATCGGCGAGGAGGCGCTGGCCGCGGGGCTCATCGACCGCGCCGCGCGGGTGGTGCCGATCGCGACCGAGGATTATCCGACTCCCGCCAGGCGGCCGGCTTATTCGGTGCTGGACAAGCAGGCGACATGGGCGCTGCTCGGCGAGCCGGCGCCGCACTGGCGCGCGAACCTTCGCGCGAACCTTCGGGAGCTCCTCAATGCCTGACCTCCTCGTCACCGGCGCCGCCGGGTTCATCGGCGCGAATTTCGTGCGCTACTGGCGCGCACGCCGCGGCGGCGACCGCATCGTCGCGCTCGACGCGCTGACTTATGCCGGCAACCGCGCCAATCTCGCCGGCATCGACGACGTCGAGCTGGTCGAGGGCGACATCCGCGACACCGATCTGGTCCGCTCCCTGCTCGCCGAGCGCGGTCTCGATACGATCGTCCATTTCGCCGCCGAGAGCCATGTCGACCGCTCGATCGACGGCCCCGACGCCTTCATCGACACCAACGTCGTCGGCACCCACAGCCTGCTCAAGGCAGCGAAGACGGTGTGGCTGGACCAGGGCAGCGGCCGGCCGCACCGCTTCCACCATATCTCCACCGACGAGGTCTATGGCAGCCTCGGCCCGCACGATCCGGCTTTCTCCGAGACCACCCCCTACGCGCCCAACTCCCCTTATTCCGCCAGCAAGGCCGGCAGCGATCATCTGGTGCGCGCCTATCACCACACGTTCGGGCTCGAGGTCACGACCACCAACTGCTCGAACAATTACGGTCCCTATCAATTTCCCGAAAAGCTGATCCCGCTCTTCCTGATCAACTGTCTGACGGGGAAGAGCCTGCCGATCTACGGCGACGGCATGAACGTCCGCGACTGGCTCCACGTCGAGGATCATTGCAGGGGCATCGAGCTGGCGCTCGAGCGCGGCCGGATCGGCGAGACCTACAATGTCGGCGGCGGCGAGGAACTGCCCAACATCCGCGTGATCGAGGCGGTCTGCGACGGAGTCGACGCGGCCTTTGCGCGCGATCCGTCGCTCGCGGCCCGCTTCCCCGACGCGCCGGCGGCGCGGGGCGAGCCTTCGGCTTCCCTCAAGACCTATGTCACCGACCGGCCGGGCCACGACCGCCGCTATGCGATCGACGAGACCAAGATCAGGACCGAGCTCGGCTACGCGCCCGCCCGCGACTTTCGCGAGGGCTTCGCCTCGACGCTCGACTGGTATCTCGCCAACGAGGATTGGTGGCGTGCGGTGATGGACGGCAGCTATCGCAATTGGATCGATCGCAATTACGGCGGCCGCAGCTCCAGCGCCTAACCGGGCGCGCAGGCGAAGGCGACGAGCACCTCGGCCCCGGGCCCCAGATCGAGGCTGGCTGGACCGTCCGTCATCCAGACGCTGCCTGCCTCGATACCCTCCCCATCGAGCGAGGCATGTCCCGTGAGCGGGATGACCCAGGCTGCATCTTCCAAAGTGAAGCGGCCCGGCCCGTCGCAGCGCTCCAGCCGCAGTCTGGCGCCGGCGCAAAGCTGCGTCCGCCCCTCGGAGATGGGCCGCGCGGTCTGCTCCCCCGGGAACGGCTCTGCTCGCGCAACCGCGACCGCCTCGTCGAGATGCAGATCGCGCGGGCGCCCGTAATCGTAGAGGCGGTAGGTGAGGTCGACATTCTCCTGGACCTCGATGAGGCTGAGCCCGGCGCCGATCGCGTGGATGGTCCCGGCCGGCGAATAGAAGACGTCCCCCGCGCGGACCGGGCGCCAGTCGACGAGGCCCTCGATGCTGCCGTCGAGCGCGGCTCGGCGCAGCGTGTCGCGGTCAATCCTCTCGGTCAGCCCCAGGCCGATGGTGGCGCCGGGATCGGCGGACAGGATGAGCCAGGCCTCGTCTTTTCCGCAGGGGCCGCTTCCCGCCGCCTGCGCTGCCGCGTCGTCGGGATGGACCTGAATCGAGAGACGCTCGGAAGTGAACAGATATTTGACCAGCAAGGCGGCCTCGCGTCCGTCCGGCGGTTCGAACCAGATTTCGCCCACCGGCTCGGCGTCGGCAGGGACGGCGCCGAAGGGAGGGCCGAGGTCGCGCCGACCCCAGACCTTCTCGACCCGCCGCGGCTCGAGCCGGACCGCGCTCATTTGGGCGCCCGCTCCAGCGCCTCCTTGACGCGCTGGCTCTGGCCGCGCGGGAGGACGAGCACCGCGTCGTCGCCGACGACGACGATCAGGTCGCGCACTCCGACCGCCACGACCGGCCTGCCGGCGGAATGGACGAGGCAATTGTCGCTGTCGATCAAAGCGGCGGGGCCGGTCGCGACGTTGCCGCGCGCGTCGCGCTCGCGCATCTCGTGGAGCGCGTCCCAGCTGCCGATGTCGGCCCAGCCCATCTCCACGGGCACGACCGCGACGCGATCGTCCTTCTCCATCACGGCATAGTCGATGGACACGGAGGGGGCGGCGGCGAACGCGTCTGCGTCGGGGCGGATCTCAGCTCCCGGAGATGACGCGGCCACGGCGGCGGAAACCGCCTCGTGGATCGCGGGCGCGTGGTCTTTCAGCGCGTCCAGATAGCGGCCGGCGCGGAACAGGAAGATGCCGCCGTTCCAGTCGTAGCCGCCATCGTCCAGATAATGCTGCGCCGTCTCGACGTCGGGCTTTTCGACGAAGCGGTCGACCCGGTGGACACCCGGCGCGAGCGCCTCGCCGCGCCGAATATAGCCGAAGCCGGTCTCCGCGTGGGTCGGCCGGATTCCGAAGGTGACCAACCAGTCCTGCGCGGCGAGCGGGCGCCCGGCCTCGACGGCGGCGCGAAAGGCGGCGGGGTCGCGCACCACGTGATCGCTCGGCATCACCAGCAGCAACCGGCCTGGATCGACCGCCAGCGCGGCAAGCGCGATCGCGGCCGCGGTGTTGCGCGCGCTCGGCTCCAGGATCAGCGCCGATGGGGTCGTGCCCGCTTCGGCGAGCTGTGTCGTCAGCAGGTGGGCATGGTCGGCGCTGCCGATGACCAGGGGCGCCGCGAAGGCCTTCCTGTCGTCGACGCGGAGCGCCGTCTCCTGGAGCATCGTGCGATCGCCCGCGAGCCGGAGGAATTGCTTCGGCTTCGAGGGGCTGGAGAGGGGCCAAAGGCGCGTCCCCGCCCCTCCCGACAGGATCACCGGTACGATACGTTCGTCTTCGCTCATGCTCGCGACGGTTAGAGGTTTGGGGCTGGGAAGACTAGGGTGCGGACCCCGACCGCGTCAGGTTGCGTCCGTTCCCGCGGGCAACTATCAGCTTCGCGCCGGAACCACCCGCTTCGGCGCACCTCGGGAGTATCAGTCGCCATGGCAGTCGCGGTCGACATCGTCACCGTGAACTGGAATGCCGGGCCGCTGCTCGCCGAATGCGTCGCCTCGGTGCGGGCCGTCGAGCCCGATATCGTCGCCCGCTACATCGTCGTCGACAACGGCTCACGCGACGGCTCGGCCGATTTCGATTGCGACTGGGACAAGCTGTTTGTCGATCGCACCGGCGAGAATCTCGGCTTCGGCCGCGGCTGCAACCGCGGGGCGCGTCAAGGCAGCGCGCCCTACATCCTTCTCCTCAACCCCGATACGCGGCTCACCGAGCCGGCGATCGGGAAGGCCGTCGCGTTCCTCGAAGCGCCGGAGAATGCGGGCTACGGGATCTGCGGGATCAAGCTTCTCGACGAGCAGGGCCGGGTGACCCGCCATTGCGCACGATTTCCGACCTTGGGGACTTTCGCGAGCATCATGACCGGTCTGGACAGGCTGTTTCCCGGCAGGGCGCCCGGGCTGCTGATGGCCGAGTTCGACCACCGATCCAGCCGGCCGGTCGACCACGTCCAGGGCGCCTTCTACCTGATCCGCCGCGAGCTGTTCGAAGCTTTGGGTGGCTTCGACGACGACTATTTCGTCTACCTCGAGGATCTCGATCTGTCGCTGAGGGCCAGACGTCGCGGCGCCCTTTGCTACTATCTCGCCGAAGCCGAGGCGTTCCACCGCGGAGGGGGGACGACCGATCAGGCCAAGGCCACCGCCCGCTTCTACGGCATCGAGGCGCGCTTCATCTATGTGCGCAAGCATTTCGGCCCTCTCGCTCGCGCCATCCACGCCGTTCTGAGCTATCTGGTCGAGCCGCCTGCGACGATCGCCTGGTCGCTGATCCGGCACCGCGGGCGGACGCTCGGCCAGGTCCTCCGCGGCTTCGGGCTCCTGGTGCGCAACACGCCCCGGCTGCTGCGCGGCCGCGCCACCGGGCCGCTTTAGGAGGGCGGCGTCCGGGTCGGCAGCTTGTGCCCGACGAGGCGGCCGATGGCGCGGCTCACCGGGTTCGAATTGCGGCTTGCGACCAGCAGATTGTAGGCGACCGAGCCGTGCCGGCTCCGCGACACGGCGACCATCGTCATCACCAGGATGTGGGCGAGGCGCCCCGGCAAAGCGAGCACCAGCTGGGCGCGAAGCCGCTCCAGGAGGCCCGCATTCGGCGCGACATGCGCCCGATAGTCGGCGCGCGCGAAGCTGCCATAAGCGCGGTAGCCGAGGATCTGCAGGAAGGCGCGCCACGGCTCGCGCGGGACGACGGCCGCCTTGGCCGCGTCCGAATAGCCCTCGAAGCCCCAGATCAGCTTGGGCCAGATCGCCATCCAGATTTCGAACGAGCGATGGGTCCACATCGCATTGCCCATCCGGATCTGGACCAGCGCCTGCGGGAGGACGCGTGCGTGGGGGAGCGGCGGCTGCTGGAAGATCACGCCGACATGCATGAAATAGCTGCCGTAATAGGCCTTGCTGTCGCGTGCGAGCCAGCAGGAGCGGCGGATGATGACGACGCCGAGGAAGGTCAGCGTATTGCCGGCATCCGCCATGAAAGCGTCGCGATCCTCAGGCCGATAGTCGCGCCGCGCCTTGATCGGGAGGCGCGTCGGCTCGAACAGGCGATCGACCGCGAGGTCGCGGACTTCGGAATCGACGATCAGCAGATCCGGGTCGCCGTCCCCCAGCTCGCGAAGGACTGTCTCGACCGCGTCCGGCACCAGTAGATCGTCGTCGCTGAACAGCCAGATATGCTCGCCCCGCGCCTGCTCGATATTGTAATCGCAATCGGCGTAGTAGCCGGCATTGGGGACGACGGGCCCGCCGGTGCCGGTGTTGAAATAACGGATCTGCGGCGTGCGCTCCACATAGGGGCGGACGACGTCAGCGGTGCCGTCTGTCGAGCCCCCGTCGACGATAACGACCTCCACGTCGGGCGTGAGCTGGGGGACGATGCTGTCCAGGGTCTCGCCGATGAAGCGGGCGCGGTTCAGCGTCGTGATGCAGATGGAGAGCCGAGGCGCCTTGCTCATGCCGCCGGCTCCTTAAACCCTTCCAGCATCGGGACGGCTCCATCCGACGCCGGCGGCCCCACCTCGACGCTCTCTTCCGCCGTGAACATGCCGGTCAGCATCTGCTCGCCGGGCTAGACCTGCAAAAAGTCGAAGAAATCGAATATTTCGCGGCGAAAGACATCGGGAACTCTGCGCACCCTGAAATGCGAACCGATTTGCGCATTGTTCCAATGGTACATTCTCGACAGGATTCCAAATAGATAGCGATGATCTATGAAGATTTCGAAGCGAGGGTGGAGGTCGGAGAAGTCCTCCCTTTGCTTGCGCATCGAAGCAGGTGCATCGCTCGACACGTCAAAGACGTAACTCAGCTCCGTTCCGGTCGCGTGGATGATCACCCAGCACGGATCAGCGATCGGGGTCTTGGCACGCGCCCTCTTCAGCGCCACGTTCAGCAGCGGCAGGATCGGAAGCTCTCGCTCGGGATCGGGCTTCAGTTCGCGCTCATAGGCGTAGCCCGGGAACGGCATTTGCGACAGATAGCGCTCGACCTCGTCGCGATCGTAAGGCTCCGTCCGGACGGCGGAAGCCGTCATGGTATCGAGGTCGAAACTGGCCTTGCCACCGTCGGCAAGGACGACGGCCCGCTCGCCTGCCTCTCTGGCTGCCACGACCGGATCCGGAATTCCGCGATACTGGTTCTGCTCCATGAGCGGGCCCCCAAGCCAATGCTTCCCGGCAAAGGGCAGGATGGCATCGGGCGAGAGGGCTTCGATGTAACGGTGAAAGATATCGAGGAAGTGCCGCTCCTTGGCACGCCCGGCCGCCACGAGATCGTCGTGATTTTCGAAGATGAAGGCCTGCGGATGGACCGTCGCCCCACCATAGGGGATCAGCGCCATCATCCGGGCCCCGTCGCATAGTGCGCGGATCGTCTCGACCTGAGGTTCGTCGAATGGGCAATCGTTGAGATTGGCGACGGCCTGGTCCTGGCGGCGGACGACCAGGGCCGAGTCGATGTTCACGGCGCGCGTCTTGTTCGGCAGAATCCAAATGTCGGTCTCGCCGTGTCGACAGTGATCGACAACCGTGAACTCGAAGCCGTCCGCGGCCAGCTTGGCGTTCAGGATGGGGGGCGCGTGCCGGCCGGCAATGATCCTCGCGTCCGGATAGGCCGCTAGGTACTTCTTCAAGAAAATTGGGTCGTAATGGTCCGGGTGGATGTGGGAGATGAAAATCAGGTCGACCGGCCCGATCGTCGAAATTGAATCCTCGACGAGCGGCCATTGGAACCAGGACCCGTCATAGACGCCGGGCGTGAACCACGGATCGCACAGGATCCGTATGTCCGGATTCTCGATCACGACACAGGCGGAATAGAGGTAGCGAACGATCAAAGCGCCACCTTTCGAAGGACGAGCGACGGCTGTCTCGTATTGCGGACATGCTCCATCACGTAACTGCCGGGATTTTCCGCCATGAACTCGCGGACGGCAACGGTCTCGCCGGGGAACATCGCAATGTTCCATTCGTCGAATACGATCATCCCGCCGAGCGACAGGCGATTGTGGAACTCCCGCAACGCAAGCAAGGTGGGAGCGTACAGATCGACGTCGATATAGATCATCGAGAAGCTGAGCTCCGTCCGTTCTGCCAGCAAGGGAGGAAGCGTTTCCTCGACCAGGCCCTTGTGGATGACCACCTCGTCCTGAAGGTCGTAGAGGGCAATGACATCAAGCAGCTCATCGAGTGAGCCGCGATAGAAGCCCTTCGTTCGGGTAGCATCGCCATCCTCGGGCGAGAATTGCTGCAGGCCCTCGAACGCATCGAATGAGTGGACCTGCTTGTTGCTGTGCGGATCGAAAAGCCTGATCAGCTTGGCCATGAAGAGGAGGTTCGCGCCTCGCCATGAACCGACTTCTCCGATGTGTCCCGGCACGGTCAGGGACTGCTCGACCAGCTTCGATATGGCGATGAACCTGGAAAGCGAGTAAACGCCAGCATAAAGCGGCCAGTGATCTACTATCGACCATAGATCCGGCTGACCGTATTTTTCCGCGAACGCCGTCCGGCGAGCGATATAGTCCTGGTCCGCCTTCGAATACTTTTTCTTGCTGCCGCTCATTCGAAACTGCCTTCCTGATCGGAAATTAGAGCCACGTGCCCCGGACGGGCCGTTCAAATTGCGGCGCGGGGTAAGTGTCGCCATCCGGTTTAGCTGTCAACCTTCTGATTTAAACCGTTTAGGGGGCCAGCCAGCCTTGCGCGGCCGACCGCTTCGACGCCCGAGAGCCTCGCAAATTACCGGCGCCTCGCTCATGGCGCGAGCTCCTTGAAGCCGACCAGCATGCGATTGCCGCGCGCGTCAACCTCGGTCTTCTCCTGGAAAACATAGCCGCTCTTGCGGTAGAGCCGGATGGCGCGCTCGTTGGTGTCGAGGACGCGCAGCCGCACACGCTTGCTGCCCCGGATCCGTGCGGCGCCGTGGAGGAAGTGCATCAGCGTCGCCGCGAGGCCGCGGCCGCGCCATGCCGGATGGACGGCGATGCCCAAACTGGGGATGGCATAGCCCTCCTCCCAGCCGCGCAGCAGGCCGTAGCCGGCCACTACGCCGTCGGCGGTCGCGACGTAATAGAGATTGGGGGATCGCGGATCGCCGATTGCGTCGAGATGCTCGGCGGTGAACGGGTGGGGCCGGAACAGCTCCGCTTCTCCGCTCGCCTCGAGCGCCTGGAGCAGCGCGAGCAGCCCGCCGCTCGTGGCTGGGGAAAGCCGCACGATCTCGAGCGCCGTTTGCGCCGATGCGTTTGTCATCTACGCCCGCACCACGTCGCGCAGCGAGCCGACGATGTAATCGACTTCGTCGTCGGTGACGGTTGGGCTGGTCGGCAGGCTGATCACCCGGCCCGCCAACCGCGTCGATACGGGCAGGTCCTGGGGTCCGTAGATATGCGGCATCTCGCTGGCGGCGTGGAAGCCGGGGCGGGTCTCGATGCCGCGCTGCTCCAACAGCGCCATGATCCGGTCGCGGCTTGGTTCGAACGCGTCGGGATCGATCTCGATGGCGACCGCCCAGACCAGCGGATCGACGCCGGGCGTCATCGTCTGGAGCTTGATTCCGTTCAGCTGACCCAGCCCCTCGACATAGCGCCGATAGACGCGCCGGCGCTCGGCGGCGATGGTTCCGATCTGCTCGAGCTGCGCGCAGCCCAGCGCCGCCTGCACATTGGGGAGCCGGAAATTGTGTCCCGCTACGTCGTGATAATAGCGGCGGGAGCTGAAGCCGTGGCTCCGGTAGAGCTTCATGCGCTGGTACGCTTCCGCATTCCGGGTCGCGACGGCCCCGCCCTCTCCCGTGGCGATCGTCTTGCTTGCGTGGAAGCTGAAGGTCCCGATGTCCGCGATCGTTCCCGCCTGCCGGCCTCGATAGGTGGACCCGAGGGCTTCGGCCGCATCCTCGATCACCCACAATCCGCGCGCTGCGGCGAGGTCGAGGATGGGCTGCATGTCGCACATGTTCCCGTAGGTGTGAACCGCTACGATGCCGCGCGTGGCCGGCGTGATGACCCGCTCCACCGTCTCCGCGGTCATGCACCAGCCATCGGGATCGACGTCGGCGAAGACGGGGGTCGCATTCATGTGAAGCGCGACATTGGCGGCGGCCATGAAGGTGAAGCCCGGGACGATCACCTCGTCGCCTGGGGCGAGGCCGGCGCCGAGGTAGGCGCAGTGCAACGCGGTCGTCCCGTTCGAGGTCGCCACCACGTGCGGCGCACCGCAAAAGGCGGCGAGGGCAGTCTCCATGCGCTCCACGAACGGGCCCCCCGAAATCCACCCCGAGCGCAGCGCCTCGAGGGCATAACGCTCCTCCTCTCCCCAGAACTTGGGCTCAGCGTAGGGGATTCGCGATCGCACCGTGTCACCCACGATCCGCCTCCGCGGGCTTGACGAATTCCATGCCGATCACTCCCATCCCCTTGAGGTCCGCGATACGTTCGTAGCGCCGATATGCGCGCCCCATCATCACCGGCTCCCACCAATAGGGATAAGAGGGATCGGTGCGCTTCCGCACCACGATGCGGTCGTAATTCCCCGCTTCAGCCTCGCCGTAGACGGCCGTGCGGACCGGCGGGCCCATGACCCCGAAGGTCTTCGCCAGCAAGTCCTCGTCATAATAACGCTGCCAGTAGACGAGGCCGTCGTCCGTGCTTTCAAACAGGCCGTATTCGTCGAGATTGGTATATTCCTCGCAGGCCTCGCGGGCGCAGGGGACGGTGACGACGAGGCGGCCGCCCGGACGGAGCAGGCGCCACATCGCCGCGACCGCCGCCTGGTCGTCCGGGATATGCTCGATCACCGAGATGCTCGTGATGAGATCGAACGAGCCCTCCTCGTAGGGCGCCTCCTCGATCATCGCCCGGAGCGGCCGGCAGCGGCCATCGAGCCCGAGCCCCCTCGCCAGGGCGAGCGAGTCCGCAAGGTCGCCCTCGATCGGGTTGATTACGTCCGCGACCAGGCTCTTCTCGCGGTCGAGAAGCATCAGGAAGACGAGCCGCGGCGACGAAACGTCGAGATAGCGTCCCGGCACCGGCCCAGGAATGCATCTCCGGACGAAATCGAGCTCGAAATAGCGAAACGAATCCATCGGGTTGACGATCAGGGCAAAGGCCTGCCTCGCCTGGCCGAGACGCAGCGCGCGGAGGCCCAGGACGATGCACCGGACGCGGACCCGAAGGCCGGGTGTCCCCTGGATCCTCGCTGCGACCAGCGCGAAGGGCAGCAGCAAGAGTCCTAGCGCATTGTGCAGCCTGCTTCGGGCTCTGCCTAGCGGCGGCTGGGAGGGCGGGAAACGCAGGTAGCGGCGCCGCGCGGCGGAAGACTCGTTCATGGGCCGGACTGAAACCCTGCTGGGAGCGACGATGCGGGACGGGAGGCTGGGCCAGCCGCCAGCCGCGCGCGCGAACTAGCAGCCCACATCTATAGAGGCAAGCGCGGGGGGGGGCCTTCCGGAGGCTTTCCTATCCGGCGAGAATCGCACGGATCTGGGCCGGCTTGTAGGGGCACAAGGCGGCGGCAGCGAGGAAGGCGAGCAGGCCCGCTCCGCAGCCGATCAGGAGGTGGACGGGGAGCCCGGCGCCCACTTGCGCGATGAGGGCGGTCCCGGCGAGGCCGGAGGCGAGCGAGATGGCGAGGGGCACGCCGGCGTCGCGCAGCATCCACTTCGCGCCGATGCCCTTCAGGACGCGCCGATGGGTCATCCAGGTGCCGAGGTTGAAGTAGAGGACATGAAGCGCGAGCCATGCCGCGGCGCCTCCGATCGCCCCGAAACGCAGCGCGAGGAAGATGATGAGCGGCACCTGCACCGCCATCAGCATGAGGTTGATGGTCAGTGGTAGCCGGGTCATGCCGTAAGCGAGCTGCAGCGCATAGGGCAGGTACATCATGCCGTGGAGGGCGGTGCCTGCAGTCAGCAGGGCGAGGACCGGGGCGGTGTCGGCGGCGATCTCGGGGCTGCCGGTCCAGAGCAGCAGCAGCGGCTCGGCGCACAGGATCAGCGCCATCGTGCCTGGAAACCAGACGATCGCGAGCAGGTTGCTGATCGCCCGGTACTCGAAGCGCAGCCCCTCCTCGTCGCCGGCAGCGATGCGGCCGGAGAAATGCGGAAAGACCACTTTGAACAATGCGCTGATCACCCCGTACAGCGCCATCGCCACCGCCGTCGCCAGCATGTAGTGGCCGAAATCGGCGAGCGGCAGGAGCGCACTCAGGATCACCTTGTCGAGCTGGCTGACGATGATGCCGGTGAGCGCGATCCCGGTCATCCCGACCGAAAAGCGCCAGATGCTGCGCAGCGCGCGGGGATCGAAAGCCGCCTGGGCGCGGCCGCCGACGATCCGCCATGCGGCCTCCTGCGTCGCCAGGGTATAGACGAGGGCGCAGCCCGCCTGCCAGATGAAGAAGGCTTCGATCGTTCGCGACCAGAAGGCGATGACCAGCACGGCGCCGATATTGGCGATGACGATGTAGACGACCGCCAGCGCGCTGGAGACGGTCAGCCGGTGGGCTCCGATCAGCGCTCCCGTATAAAGGCCGCTCGGCCAGCGGCAGGCGATCATCACCCCCATCAGCAGGACCGCCTGGGCGACCGTCTCGCTGCTCAGATGCTCCGCGGAAATCCACTCCCGGGCGATGATCGGCGCCGCGAGCAGGAACGTGAAAGCGATGAGCGCGGCCACCAGCCAGTAGATCCAGGCGGCGCTCCTCAGGACGTTGCGCGTCCTCGGCATGTCGTTCGAGGCGAGGCCGCGGGCCACCTCGCGGCTGATCGCCGGCGCCAGCCCGAGCTCGAGAATCTGCAGCACCGCCTGGAGCGTGGCATTGAAGCCGATGAGGCCATAGGGCTCGCTGCCGAGGAAGCGGATGTAGAGCGGGACGACCGCCAGCGCGACGAAGGTGGTGATGACGGTGTGGGCAATGCCGGCGGCGAGGTTGCGGGCCAGCCTCAATGCTTACCACTCATGGAAATTGCCGGGCTGGAAACCATGGCTCTTGACCAGCTCGTCGCGTTCGGCGGCCTTGAGATCCTCGCGGACCATCTCGCTGACCAGCTCTGCGAACGTCACCCGCGGCGACCAGCCGAGCTTCTCGCGCGCCTTGCTCGCGTCGCCGAGCAGGGTCTCGACCTCGGCGGGGCGGAAATAACGCTGGTCGACGCTGACGATGCAACGATCGTGCTGATCATAGCCCTTCTCATCGACACCGGAGCCCTCCCAGCGGAGCTCAATGCCGAGCTCGGCGGCGGCGGCGGTGACGAAGTCACGGACGCTGTACTGAACGCCGGTGGCGATGACGTAATCCTCCGGCTCGTCCTGCTGAAGCATCAGCCATTGCATCTCGACATAGTCGCGGGCGTGGCCCCAGTCCCGCCGCGCGCCGAGATTGCCGAGATAGAGCCGATCCTGGAGGCCGAGCTTGATCCGCGCGAGGGCGCGGGTGACCTTGCGGGTGACGAAATTCTCGCCGCGCAACGGAGACTCGTGGTTGAAGAGGATTCCGTTGCACGCATAGAGCCCGTAGGCCTCGCGGTAGTTGACCGTGATCCAGTATCCGTAAAGCTTGGCGACGGCATAAGGCGAGCGCGGATAGAAGGGCGTCCGCTCGGTCTGCGGAGTCTCCTGGACGAGCCCGTAAAGCTCGGAGGTGGAGGCCTGGTAGAAGCGCGTCTTCTCCTGGAGGCCAAGGATGCGGATCGCCTCGAGCAGGCGCAACGTGCCGAGCGCGTCCGCATTGGCGGTATATTCCGGCACCTCGAACGAGACCGCCACGTGGCTCTGCGCGGCGAGGTTGTAGACCTCGTCGGGCTGGGTCTGCTGCAGGATGCGGATGAGGTTGGTGGAATCGGTGAGGTCGCCGTGATGGAGGAAGAAACGGATGTCGTCCTCATGCGGGTCGCGGTAGAGGTGGTCGATCCGCCCTGTGTTGAAGAGCGAGGCACGACGCTTCAGCCCGTGGACGACATAGCCCTTCGAAAGGAGCAATTCGGCGAGATAGGCGCCGTCCTGGCCGGTGACGCCGGTGATGAGCGCGGTCTTCTGAGGCGTGGTCATCGCGCCCGGATGACGGCTTTCCCGCCCCGGTTCAACCCCAAGCAAATCGCGACACTTGCCGACGATGCTCCACCGTCGTGCGCCGACAGGCGAACTTGAAGCGACAGGGCGGCGCCCCTATCCACCCGCGATGATCGTCCGCGTCGTGATCGTCAACTGGAACTCCGGACCGTGGCTGGCCCGCGCGCTGGCGTCGTTGCGCGCGCATGCGGGACCCTCCCTCGCCGAGGTCGTGGTGGTCGACAACGCATCGAGCGACGGCTCGGAACGCATACCGCTCGCGCCGGGCGAGCGGCTGATCGAGGCAGGCGCGAACCTCGGCTTCGCCAAAGCATGCAATATCGGCGCGGCAGGCGCGACGACGCCCTATCTTTTGTTCTTCAACCCCGACGCGGAGCTGCGCGATGGCACGCTGCAAGCCGCGCTCGCCTTCATGGAAAGCGCCGACGCCGCCGACGTTGCCGTCTGCGGAATCCGGCTGGTCGGCGAGGACGGCGCAACCCAGCGTCACATCAGCGCCTTTCCGACGCCGTCGACCATGTTCCGCAACGAGCAACGCGAGCTCGACTTCGACCATCTCTCCAGCCGCGACGTCGACCATGTCATCGGCGCCTTCTACCTGATCCGCCGCGCGGTCTTCGAAGAGCTGGGCGGCTTCGACGAGCGCTTCTTCGTCTATCTCGAGGATATCGACCTTTCCTGGCGGGTCGGGCAGGCGGGGTGGAGGACGCACTATCTGGCAAGCGCCGTCGGCTTCCACAAAGGCGGCGGCACGTCGGAGGCGGTGAAGGCCGAGCGGCTGTTTTATTCGCTGCGCAGCCGCCTGCTTTATGCGGGCAAGAACTTTTCGCGCCGCGGGGCGCTGTTCGTGCTCGCCGTGACGTTCCTGGTCGAACCCTTCGCCCGGGTCGCGCGCGGGCTGCTCGGCCGGCGCAGGGGCGAAGTCCGGCAGACCTTGCGGGCCTACCGCCTGCTCTTCGGCGACCTGCCGCGGATCCTCAGGACGGTTTTCGGCGGGCCTCGACCGTCGAGCGGATGATCCGGGCGAATCGCGCGGCCACGACTTCGGCCGAATAGCCGTCCTCGACCGTCCGCCGGCCGGCCATGCCGATCCGCTCCCGGAGCTCGCGCGAGCCGGCGAGGCGATCGAGAATCTCGACCCATTCGTCGTCGCTGCTCGCGAGGAAGCCGTTCTCGCCGTGGCGCACGAGATCGACGTTCATGCCGACCGGCGAAACGACCGCAGGCCGCCCGACCGCCATATATTGCAGCGCCTTGAGGCCGCACTTGCCGCGGGCCAGCGGCTCGTCCGGGAGCGGCATGATGCCGACATGGCTGGCGCCGATCGCCTCGGCCTCGCCTTCTTCCCGCCAGGGAATATAGGCGGTCTCGGCCCCGGCGATGGGCGCGCGCGGCGGCTCGTTGCAGATCACCTTGACGAGCAGCCGGCGGCGTTGCGCGAGCCGCTCGAGCGCAGTGCGCGCCGTCTCGAAGTTGACCAACGTGGTGTGCGATCCCGTCCAGCAGACGACGAACGGGTCATCGGCCTTCGGCTCCGGCTGTACGTCGTATTTGGCGAGATCGATGCTGGTCGGGAGGATGTGGACATTGTCGTTATGCCGGCGGGCGTAGCCGGCGAGGAATTCGTTGCCCGGCAGCACGGCGGCGGCGAGGCGGCAGATCGTCGCGGTCTTCCCCTGGAACTTCAGCCTGGCGAAGATGCCGTTGACGGAATCGGCGTTCGCGGATTCCTGCCAGATCGTGTCGTCGAAGTCGAAGAAGAGGGGGAGGCCGGTCGCGGCAAGCATGCGCTCGTAGAGCGCCGGGCCGAGCAGCGCGGCGCGCCGGTAGATCACGATCCCGTCATAATCGCGGGCGCGGCGGACGACGGCGCTGCGGCGCAGGAAGTCCGCGATCAGGTGGCGGGCCTTTTTCGCGCGCATCCCGGGCTTGTAGAGGATCTCGGTCAGCGCGGGTGATTCGAACGGGAAGAAGTCCAGCTCGATCCGGTGGCGCGCCGCGGTCAGCTCGCCCCATTGCTCCAGCCGGAAGCGCTGGCCTGGGGACACGCCTTTCGGCTTGTCGGCCAGGACCATCAGGCGGAGCAGGGGGAGGGCGGTATCGTCCGCCGCGCGCCCGGCCGGCCGGTCTAGAACAGCCGCTTCGACCATGTCTCCGGGGTCTTCTCGTTTTCGATCTCGAGGTCGAGATGGTAGATGAAGGGCCTGACGCCGCGTTCGCGGATCCAATCGATCATCTGCTGCAACCCCTCCTCGAGCCTGACCTTCGGCTGGTAGCCGAGCAGCCGTCGCGCCTTGTCGGCCGAGCAATTGGCGAGCAGCACTTCCTGAGGCCTTCCCCGCGTGTAGGTGCTCTCCAGCTCGAAATCGAGCAGCTTGGCGACCGTCTGGGCGAGCTCGTTGATGGTGACGAACTCGTCGTCCGGTCCGATGTTGATCACCTCGCCGACGCAGGCCGGATCGAACGCCATCTGCTTCAGCGGCGCGATGTCGTCGGAGACGAAGCTGAAGCAGCGCATCTGGTTGCCGTCGCCGTAGATATAGGGCTGACGGCCCTGGAGCATCAGGTTGATGAAGATGCTGGCGACGTTGCGATAGGGGTCGTCATATTTCTGGCGCGGCCCGACGATGTTGTGCGGCACCGCGACCACCCACTCCATGCCGTGGACCTCGGCGAGGTTGCGGAGCATCAGCTCCGACATGTACTTGCCGATGCCGTACGGGTCCTGCGGACGGGGAGACATGTCCTCGGTGAAGGGGACCTGGTTGGTGCCGTAGCGCGCCATCGACGAGCACATCACGAAGCGGCGGACCTTGTTGGCGATCGCTGCGGAAATCATCCCCGTGGAAGCGGTGACGATGTTCTGCGTGATCATGTGCGGGGAGAAGACCGAAAGGCCCTCATAAGCGGTCGCCGCGCAGTGATAGACGATGTCGACGCCTTGGAGGTGCTCCTTGACGCGCGAAAAATCGTTGCAGTCATATTGGTGGAATTCGACGCCCGCGGGAACGTTGTCGAGATAACCGCCGATCATGTTGTCGTTGCCGATGACCCGATGGCCGTCGGCGAGGAACGCGTCCGCAAGGTGGCTGCCGAGGAAACCCGCCACGCCCGAGATAAAAATCGTCTGCTTTTCCAACGCACTCTCCGAAATGGGGAAGGGGCGATTCCGCGTGGAATCGGCGCACGGACGTCCCTATCGCCTCCCGCATGGACAGTCGAGAGTCGAGATTCGCCGCCGAGGCGGGCGCGTCACCGCGGCCGTTGCGCGTGCTCGCGCTGACCAGATACGATCTGCAGGCGGCGAGCACGCGCCAGCGCTTCGCCCAATATGTCGCCTACCTCGCGGAGCACGGGGTCGAGGTGACGCTGTCGCCGCTGGTCCCCAGCGCGTGGATCGAGGCGGTGAACGAGGATCGCCGGAGGGACCCCGGCATGTTCCGCGGCGCCTATCTCCGGCGCCTGAAGGCGCTTCGGGGGCGGCGGGACTACGACCTCGTCTGGGCCCAGTACGAACTCATTCCTTATGCGCCCGGCTGGGTGGAGGCGCTGGCGGCGCGCGGGCCGACGCCGATCGTGCTGGATTACGACGACGCCATCTTCCATTCCTACGATTCGCACCCGAACCCGCTGGTGCGGGGGCTGCTCGGACGAAAGCTCGAGCCGTTGCTCTCGCGCGCGGCCGCGGCGATGTGCGGCAATGCCTATTTGAAGGCCTATGCCGAGCGTTTCTGCCCGAACAGCGTGATCGTGCCGACGGTGCTCGACACCGGAATCTACAAACCCGCAGAGGGCCTCGCCGCGGAACGGCCGCCGGCGGTGGGCTGGATCGGCTCGCGGACGACCTGGGCCAATGTCGAGCCCCTGCTCCCCTTTATCCTCCCGGTGCTGAGGGCGCACGGCGCCCGGCTGAGGGTGATCGGCGCCGGCCCCGGGTCGCGGGGCATCGAGGGAGTGGATGCCGTCGAATGGTCGGAGGCAGGCGAGGTGGCCGAGCTCCAGGCGATGGACGTCGGCATCATGCCGCTCCTCGACCAGCCCTTCCAGCGCGGCAAATGCGGCTACAAGCTGATCCAGTACATGGCGTGCGGCCTCCCCACGCTCGCTTCGCCGGTGGGGGTCAATTCGGAGATCCTTGCGGACGGGTCGAGCGGCTTCCTCGCCGCATCGCCCACCGAATGGGCGGACCGGCTCGGGGCCCTGCTGGACGATCCAGCGTTGCGGGCGCGGATGGGGGCGGAGGGACGCCGCATCGCCGTCGAGCGCTATTCCCTCTCCTCCCAGCAGCCGCGGGTGCTCGCGATCCTGCGCGCGGCCGCCGGTTGAATCGCCGCCCTGATCGGCTATGGCCGGAAGCAGCCGCGGCAGATGGGACGGACGGGCTGGGATGGACGTCTCTTACGAGCTGGTCGGATATTCGGACGAGATCCGCGACGCCTATCTGAAGCTGCTCCCCGAGCAGGAGCAGGCGATCGGCCGCGGCAAGCTCGAATGGAAGCTTCGCGACGGGCCGGCCGGCACCGGAGCGGTGGCGGTCGCCACCGCCGGCGGCGAGATCATCGGCGTCAACGCCTTCATGCCGAGCCGCTTCCGGATCGGGGAGCGGATCGGCCGCGCCTATCAGTCGATGGACACGATCGTCACGCCCGCGGCGCGCGGCAAGGGCGTGTTCGGGCGCCTGATCAACTGCTTCTACGACGAGGCCGAGGCCGACCTCCTCTACGGCTTTCCGAACGCAAACTCCTCGCCGGGCTTTTTCGGCAAGCTCGGCTGGAGCCATTTCGGCGCCGTGCCGATGCTGTTCCGGCCGCTGAGGAGCGGCTATTTCCTGAGGCGCGTCTCCCGCTTCCTGCCCGATCTGCCGATCCCGATGCTCGCGCGCTGCGCGGACGATTACGAGCGGGCGCTGGGCTTCGACGAGCGCGCCACCGGCGCCTGGCGCCGCTTCTCGGCGGGAATCGGCTGCGCCGTCGAGCGCGACGCGGAATTCCTCAACTGGCGGCTGCGCGACCATCCTTCCGAGCGCTACGACATCCTCCAGGCGGAGGACGGGTCGTTCGTCGCGCACACGCTCTCGGACAAGCATGGCGGGCGCATCGGCTATGTGATGGAGGCGATCGGCGGCGCCGACACGCTTCCCGGGCTGATCGCGGCGGCGCTGCGCGAGCTGCAGGCGGCGCGGGCCGATGCGGCGCTGGCCTGGTGCCTCCCCGGCTCCCCGAATTATTCCGCCTACCGCAAGGCCGGATTCTACCCGCTGCCCGAGCGGCTGCGTCCGATCGTGATCAATTTCGGCGCGCGCGCGATCGCCGCGCCCGCAGCCACGGTCCAGAACGCAAGCGGCTGGTATGTCAGCTATCTCGATTCCGACACCGTCTGATGGCCGGCACGTTCATCCTGTCGCTCGACTGCGAGGGAAAATGGGGCGTGGCCGACCATCTCTCGCCGCGCTGGCAGCGCGACTTGACAGACGAGCGGCTCAAGGAGGCCTATCGCGCCATTGCGGCCCTGCTCGCCAAGGCCGGGGTCCCGGCCACCTTCGCCTTCACCGAGCTGTTCCTCCGCTCGCGCGACGAGCTCCTCGGCTTGCCGACGGACGAGATCGCCGAGCGGCTCCCTTATACGCGCCCCGCCTTCGAGGATTTGGTCCACGGCTCGGGCGAGGGCTGGACCGGCGAGTGGGCCCTGGCGGCAATCGGCGCGGGTCACGAGGTGGCGAGCCACGGCGTCACCCACACCCCCTGGACCGACATGACCGAGGAGCAGGCCCGCTACGAGCTCTCTTTGGTGCCGATCGAGCGCGGACGCACCTTCATCCACCCGCGCAACGCGATCGCACACCTCGACCTGCTCGAGGAAGCGGGTTTCGCGGGGTACAGGCTGGCGCGGCCGCGATCGTCCCGAATCGCCTCCCTGGCTGGCGAGCTGAACATCCTGGCTTCGGCGGAGCCGTCCCCGCCGTCGGCCCGGCTGCAGCCGATCCCGGCCGGCTATTTCGTCAACTGGCTTTCGGGTCCGCGGCGGCTGGTTCCGAGCTGGGTGACCCGGCGGCGGGCGCGCCACGTGCTGGAGCAGGCCGCGCGAGCCGGAGGCGTCGCCCATTTCTGGACCCATCCCGAGAATGTCGCGGCCGCGCCCGCCACGTTGCGCAACCTCGCGGCCGTGGTCGAGGAAGCGGCAGCGCTGCGCAAGGCCGGCCGGATCGAGATCGTGACCCAGATCGACTATTGCCGCGCGCTGGCGAGCTGAACGAACGGGTCAGACCCGGTTCAGGGCGGCAGTCGCAGGGGAAAAGGATGATGAACCGACGCATTTTCCTCGCCGCCGGCACGGCGCTGGTCCTCAGCATGGCGGGAAGCCGCCTCTGCGCGCAGACCGGCGGCGCACTCGTCCGTCCCGAGGACCATGGCGCGCGCGGCGACGGCCGCAGCGACGATACGAGCGCGCTCCAGGCGGCGATGGACGCGACGCCTGCCGGCGGGCGCCTGCAGCTGCGCCGCGGCGCGGTCTACCGCATCGACACCAATTACCGGCCGAGCTGGCACGCTTATGGCGGCCTGAAGATGAAGAGCGGCGTCACGCTCGATTTGAACGGCGCCGAGCTTCGCGCGCTGCCCACCGTGCATGGCGAGGGGGCGGTGGTGCAGGCCAGCCGGACCAGCCGCTGGAGCATCGTCGGGCCGGGGCGGATCGTCGGCGAGCGCGTCGGCCATCGCGGGCGCGGCGGCGAGTGGGGCCACGGAATCGCGGCGTTTGCGGCCACGGACTGGACGGTCGGCCCGGGGATCGAGATCGCGGATTGCTGGGGCGACGGCATCTATGTCGCCAATGCAGGCGACCGGCCCGGCACCTTCTGCGAGCGCTTCCTGATCACCGGCGTCACCATCCGCAACGTCCGCCGCAACGGAATCTCCATCATCGCGGGCCGCACCGGCGAGGTGCGCGGCGCGCGGATCGAGGACGTTGCGGGGACTCCCCCCCAGGCCGGCATCGACCTCGAGCCCGACAATGCGGCCCATTCCAACCGCGACATCACGATCAGCGGCGTGACCATCGCCCGGGTCCAGATCGGGATCGGCGTCACCGTCGGCAACGAGCGCGTGCGGATCACGGGCAGCAATATCGAGGCGGCCAATACCGGCATCGTCATCGCCGACAACAGCCGCGGCATCGAGATCGTCGGCAATCCCAGGATCGCCTCGACCGTCGGCGGTTCGGAAGGCGGCGCGATCCGCACCGTCGCCGGCAACGGCGCCTCGATCAACGGGATCACGATCCGGAACAATATGCTGGCCGGCGGCGGCTTCTTCGTCCTCGACTTCACCCATGCCGGCTACCGCAACGTCGTCATCGACCAGAACCGGATCCATGCCAGCAACCGCGGCACCACCGGGATCGCCCGGATGCTGAGCGGCGGCACCTTCACCGGCAACCAGTCGGTGATCGAGCGCGGCGCGGGCGTGCGCGACGAATATTATCTCCAGCTCCATGGCGTCACCCACGGGCGCAACCGCTTCGAGAGCCGCTCGGGGGTCAGGATGCGCGCGTTCCGCACCGGGCGCGACCTCGGCGGCGACGTGATCGCGACGCCGGGGGTGCTGGCGAACTAGGCCCGAAGCGCGCGCGCCGGGCAGCCGGCGACGCGGGCGCCGTCGGGCAGGTCGGCGATCACCACCGATCCCGCGCCGACGATTGCGTCCGCGCCGATCGCGACGCCCGGAATGATCGTGGCGCCGGCGCCGATCAGGGTGCGCGCGCCGACCCGGACCGAGCCGCAGAGATGGGCGCCGGGCGCGATATGGGCGGCGGCGCCGATCCGGCAGTCATGGTCGACGCTGGCGCCGGTGTTGACGATCGCTGCCTCACCGACGGCCGCCTCGGCGTTGACGATCGCGCCCGGGGCCAGGAAGGCGCCGGCGCCGATCAGGGCGCTCGGGCTGACGATCGCCCGCGGGTGGACGACGGACGCCAGCGGACGGGATTGGCCTTTGAGCCAATCTACCAGCGTAGCGCGCGCCGAATTGGTGCCGATGGCCGGGACTATGGCGGCGTCCGGCCAGTTGGCCTCGAGCCAGGCGCGGCCGCCGACAATGGCCCCGCCGAGGACGGTGCGGCGCGACGCTTCGGGATCGTCGTCGAGGATCGCGACCTCGCATTCCGGGTCGGCGGCGCGGATCGCTTCGAGCACGACCTTGGCGTGCCCGCCCGAGCCGAACAGGATCAGCCGCGCGTGCACCGGCTCAGGCGGCGGTGCGGCGCCGGGGCCGCGGCGCGGCGGCGGCGTCTTCCTTGTCGGCCTCCAGCCACGTCTGGAACATGAGCACGCTCCAGAGATGATGCTGCATGTTCGCGGCGCCCTTCTGGTGCGCGTCCCAGGCAGCACGAATCGGAGCAGCCTCGAAATAGCCCTCGCCGGCGAGGCGCTCGTCCGCGAGCAGGCTTTCGCCCCAGTCGCGCAAGGGGCCCCTCAGCCAGCTGTCGATCGGAACGCCGAAACCCATTTTCGGCCGGTCGACCAACGCCCGCGGAACGTGCCGGTCGAGAACCCGGCGCAGCAGCCACTTGGTCTCCCCATTCCGGATCTTGAGCTCGATCGGGAGCCGCCAGGCGAGCTCGACAACGCGATGGTCGAGAAACGGGACGCGGGTCTCGAGCGAAACGCTCATCGCCGCCCGGTCGACCTTGGCGAGGATGTCGTCCGGAAGGTAGGTGAGCATGTCGAGCGCCATCATCCGCTCGGCGTCGCCCAGCCCGGCGAGGCGCGGCGCGAGGCCGTTCAGCGTCCCCGCTGCCTCCGATCCGCCGCGCACGGCGCTCGCCGGGTCGCGCCAGAACGAGACCAGGCCGAGATAGAGGTCGTCGACCGATCGGCTGGCCAGCACGCCCGCGGCCTTATGGATCTTCTCGCCGGGAAGCCGCATCCTGGCCGCGCGCGGCAGCAGCGGATCGAGCGCGGCGGCGACCCGGTTCCAGCGCTCCGGGGAGACGGCGCGCAGGCCCTTCGCGGCGGCGCCGCGCAACGGCCGCGGGATCCGCGACAGCCGGCGCCACGGACCGGCCACCATCCGGTGCCGGTTATAGCCCCCGAACAATTCGTCGCCCGCGTCGCCGGAGAGCGAGACGGTGACGTCGCGGCGGGCGAGCTGCGAGACGAGGAAGGTCGGGATCTGCGAGGAATCGGCGAACGGCTCGTCGTACATGCTGCCGAGCCGCGGGATCACGGCCATCGCGTCCGCCGGGCTGACGTAGAGCTCGCTGTGGTCCGTGCCGAGATGCCCGGCCACGGCCTTGGCCTGGTGCGCCTCGTTATAGGCCTCTTCTGAAAAGCCGATCGAAAAGGTCTTCACAGGCCGGGACGACTGCGCCTGCATCAATGCGACGATGGTCGAGGAATCGACCCCGCCGGAGAGGAAGGCGCCGAGCGGCACGTCGGCGACCATCTGCCGTGCGACCGCATCCCTGAGCAGCGCCTCGAGCGCGTCGGTCGCCTCGTCGGGCCCGAGACGAAGCGGATCGGCGGCGCCGCGCTCGGCCACCTCCGCGCCCGACCAGTAAAAGTGGATCGCCGGCTCGTCGGCGCCCGCAGCGAGGGTCAGGATCGCGCCCGGCGGAAGCTTGGAGATCCCGCGATAGATTGAGAGCGGCGCGGGCACGTAGTTCAGCCTCAGGAAGGCGGTCAGCGCCTGGCGGTCGATCTCGCCCTCGAAGGCGGGGTGGCGGCGCAACGCCTTGAGCTCGGAGCCGAACAGGAAGGTCCGGTTGCCGCCGCTGCGCTGCCAGCCATAATAAAGCGGCTTCTCGCCCAGGCGGTCGCGGGCGAGGATCAGGCGGCGCTCGGCCTTGTCCCAAAGCGCGAAGGCGAACATGCCGATCGCGCGGCCGAGCGCGCCCTCGACGCCCCAGCGGTCGATCGCGGCGAGCAGCGTCTCGGTGTCGGAATGGCCGCGCCAGCCGGGGACGTAGCCGTCGACCTCGAGCTCGCGGCGCAGGTCCATGTGATTGTAGATCTCGCCGTTATAGGCGATCACCCAGCGGCCGCTCGGGCTCGTCATCGGCTGGTCGCCGGCCGGCGAGAGGTCGACGATCGCGAGCCGATTGTGGGCGAAGCCGAGGCCGGCCTCGTCGTCGCGCCAGAGCCCGGTTCCGTCGGGCCCGCGATGGCCGATCGACGCCGCCATCCGGGCGAGGATCTCCTGCCTGTCGCCGTTCGTCGCGCCCAGATATCCTGCCAGGCCGCACATGGAAGTCGCTCGCCGCCTTTCGAAGACCGGCCAAAGACCGGGATGCAATCGCTGCCGCTTGCGATATGGGGCTCGCTCGGAAAGGGCAAGCGCGTGACATCGGAACCGGGAGAGGCGCAGCAGGGGCGGGGGCAGAAAGTGGTGCTGCTCGGCTCCTACGCGCCCTCGCTCATCAACTTCCGCGGGCCGCTGATCGCGGCGATGGTCGCACGCGGCCATGAGGTCCATGCCGTCGCGCCCGACATCGACGCGGACCTCGCCGCCGAGGTCCGGGCGCTCGGCGCCGAGCCGGTCGACGTGCCGCTCGCCCGCACCAGCATGGACCCGCTCGGCGCCCGCGTCACCCGCCGGGCGCTGACCGGCCTGTTTCGGCGCATCCGGCCGGACGTGGTGATCGCCTATACGATCAAGCCGACCGTGATCGGTGCCGCGGCCGCGCGGGCGGCGGGAGTGCCGCGGTTCATCCCCCTCGTCACCGGCCTCGGCTACGCTTTCCTCGGTGGCCTGCACCCGAAGAGGCTGCTGGTCCGCGCGGCAGCGATCTGGATGTATCGCCGCGCCTTTCGGCGGTCCTGGTTCGCGATCTTCCAGAACGAGGACGACCGGCGAGACTTCCGGCGCCTCGGAATCCTTGCGCGATCGCTTCCCACCGGTCTCGTCGCCGGCTCGGGCGTCGATACCGACCATTATGCCGAGCGGCCGCTGCCTCAAGGGATCAGCTTCCTGATGATCTCGCGATTCCTGCGTGACAAGGGCGTGCGCGAATATGGGGAGGCGGCGATGCGGCTGAAGCGCGAGCATCCCGAGGTGAATGTCCGGCTGGCGGGCTGGCTCGACGAGTCGCCGGACGCTGTCTCCCAGGCGGAAATCGACGCGATGAGGGCAGGCGGTGTGGAATGTCTCGGCAAGCTGGACGACGTCCGGCCGGCGCTGCAGGCGTGCAGCGTCTACGTCCTCCCCTCCTATCGCGAAGGGACCCCGCGCTCCGTGCTCGAGGCGATGGCGACCGGGCGGGCGATCGTCACCACCGACGCGCCCGGCTGCCGCGAGACGGTGGTCGAGGGGGAAAACGGCTTTCTGGTGCCGCCGAAGGATTCCGACGCCCTGTTCGAGGCGATGCGGCGCTTCGTCGAACGCCCGGAGCTCGCCGCCGAGATGGGCAAGGCCTCTCGGAGGATCGCCGAGGACAAGTTCGACGTGCACCGGGTCAACGAAGCGCTGATGCGCTATGCGGGGCTGTGAGCGAGAAGCCGTCGACCGATCCCTATGCGTTGCTCGGAGTCGCAGTGGATGCCGACGGCGCGACGATCCGCGCCGCCTATCTGCGGCTGATCAAGGAGCGCCATCCCGACCGGCGCGGCCACGGCGAGGCGGCGGCCGGGGCCAGCGAACTCAACGAAGCCTATGCCTTGCTGAGGAATCCGGAGCGGCGCCGGGCCTACGATCTCGGCCGGCGCAAGGCGGCGGCGCTGCCGGTGGTGGTGGCGCCGCCGCGGCGACCGCCGCCGCCGCCCCGGTCCCGGATCGGCTGGTGGCTGGGATTGCCTGTGGTGGTCGGCCTGGCCTGGGTGGCGGCGCAGCTCGGCCAGCGCGCCTACGAGCAGACCGCGCCGCGTATCTCTCCCTCCGCCGAGGCTGAGGAGGAAGCGACGGAGCCGTCTTCGGGGCCCCCGAGCGGCTGGGTGGACGGCGCCATGATCGAGCAGGCGGTCGACAATCTGGTCGCCCTGCGCACGGCGGGCCGCACGGCAGAGATCGAGCGCTACAGCCGCACTTGCTCGGCGCAGTTCGAGACCGATCCCAGCCCGCTCCGCGCCGACCATTGCATCGCCTTCGACATCGCCGCGGCGACCCTGGACGCGCGCGGCAAGACGAGCGCGACCCCGCCGGCGGTCGCCGCTCGCCACGCCGTCATGCTGCGGCGGCTGTTCGAAGAGCCCGTAGCGACCGAGATGCGGCTTCGCGAAATTCGCGCCGAGACGATCTCCGCCGTGGCGCGCAGGCTCGGCCCCGCCGCTCCGCCGGAGCGAGGCCGCCGATGAGGCGTCAGACGACGCGGCCGTCCTCCAGCCGCACAGTGACGTCGCAGGCGGCGGCGGTCGAGCGGCGATGGGCGATGACGATGAGGGTCAGGCCGCTGTCGCGCGCCAGCGCGTCGAGCGAAGCGAGCACCTTCGCCTCGGTGTCGTCGTCGAGCGCGCTGGTCGCCTCGTCGAGCACCAGCACCGGCGCGTTCTTGTACAGGGCGCGGGCGATGCCGAGGCGCTGCCGCTGGCCTCCGGAGAGCCGGACGCCGCGTTCGCCGACGCGGGTCTCGTAGCCCTCGGGAAGCGATTCGATGAAGCTTGAAAGCTGCGCCCGGCGCGCCGCCTCGGCCACTCGCTCGGGGTCGATCGCATCGGGCCCCGAGGAGAAGGCGATGTTCCGCGCGATCGAGGCGTCGGCGAGGAAGATGGCCTGTGGGACATGGGCGATGCTCCGCCGCCAGGCGGCGCGCCGGGGGCCTTCCAGCAGGACGCCGTCGACCGTCACCCGGCCGGCGTCGGGATGGAGCAGGCCCATGATCAGATCGGCAAGCGTGCTCTTGCCGCTGCCGGTCGGCCCGGTGACGGCGACTCGCGCGCCGCGTGCGATGCGGAGGTCGACGTCGCTCAGTGCCGGCTGGATGCGGCCGGCGTAGCAGAAGCCGACGCCCTCCAGCCGGATCTCGCGCTCGAGCGGCAGCGGCGGGCCGTCCTCCGTCTCCTCGGAAGGCGGCAGGCCCAGCAATGCGAGCAGGTCGGCGGTGACGGCGCGGTTGGCGATGACGGTGCTCCAGGACTGATAGACCTGCTGGATCAGCGGCAGCAGCCTCTGGGCGCCCAGCGCGAGCGCCCCGAGGACCGGCAGCGCGTCGGCGAATCCGCCTTCGCGCCGGGCGAGCAGCACGGCGGCGGCCGCAAACAGGACCATTCCCGCAACCTCGATCAGGTAGCGCGGCGCGACCGAAAGGAAGGCGGCGTCCGAGCGTGCGCGGCTCAGCTGCCGGTCGATCCGGCTGAACGCGGCGAGATAGAGAGCCTGGGCGCGGTCGAGGATGACGTCGCGGATTCCACCGAGGCTCTCCTGGACGATGCCGATCCGCCCGCTCAGCGCCGAGGAGGCGGAGCCGGAATGGCCTGCCAGCCGGTGCCGGGTGGCGGCGGAAACGCCGACATAGACCAGCGCCAGCAGGCCTGACGCGAGGGCCGCCGCGACGGGCTCGATCGCTACCAGCGCGAGCGCGAGCGCCACGCCGATGACGGCGCCGCTCAGCCCCTGGACCAGTTGCAGCGCGACGCCGTGGGAGAGCAACTGCACCTTTTCGAGCGACGCGAGCACTTCGCGGCTGCCGTGGGCGACGTGCCAGGAATAAGGCTGGTCGAGGACGCGGCTTTGGATCTCGAGGTTGACGTCATGGCCGAGCCCGTAAGCGAAGAGCTGCCCCGTCCGGATCAAGAGGAGCCGTATCGCACCGGCGAAAACGGCAGCCGAAGCGAGCAGGACGGCGGCGCTCGCCAGCGCGTCTCCGGGAACGACCATCGGGAACCACGGGACCGCCGGCAGCCTGTCGGGGCTCGAGAGAAGAGAGAGGAACGGAAGGACAGCGCCCAGGGTCGCCAGCTCGGCGGCCGCGCTGCCGAGCGTGAGGGCGAGCACCAGCCAGAACTGGCGGCGGCGGGCGCGCGGCAGGTGGGCGAACAGCTGCCTCAGCGCTCCGGGCGCCCCGCCCCGATCCTCCACGCGTCCACCTCCTCCGACCGCGGCAGCGATAGAGGAAGCGGGCAGAAAGGCAAAGCAGCCGGAGCGCCGAGGTCCACGGCGCGATTCGTTTGCCCCCAGCGGGGCGCTGGTCTAGGCTCCGCTTTCGTGCTCGGGTGCGTGGTTGCTTGGCGATCGGGGGTCCGGCTTGAGTAAGTGGCAGAAGTTGCGGACCGCCTTGGCGTTTTCCTGCTGCTCGCTCGGCCTCGTCGGGACAGCGGTCGCACAACCTTCGCCGCGCCCGCCGACCCGCGAGGAAGTGCAGCGGCCGGTCGAGCCGGCGCGGCGCGAGCCGGGCGCCCGCCTCACCGTCGATTCGGAGATCGAGAGGTCGCCCTGCGCGCTCGACGACGCCCAGTTCCAGGGCATAAGTTTTACGCCGACGAGTGTCCTCTTCGACGATCTGCGCGGCCTTGCACCCGAGGCCCTGCGGCCCGCTTACGCCCCCTATCTCGGCCGCGAGCAGCCGATCTCGGTGCTGTGCGAGATCCGCGACCGTGCGGCCGCCATCCTCCGCGACGCGGGCTATGTCGCGGCGGTCGAGGTTCCGGTGCAGCGGATCGAGAACGGCGAGGTCCGGTTCCAGGTGCTGATGGCCCGACTGGTCGCGATCCGGGTGCGCGGCGATGCGGGGCGGGCCGAGCGGACCATTGCCGGCTATCTCGAGCATCTCGTAGGCCGCGACGTGTTCAATCGGTTCGAGGCCGAACGCTATCTGCTGCTCGCGAGCGACCTTCCCGGCTATAATGTGCGCCTTGTCCTGCGCTCGGCCGGGGCGGGCCGGGGCGAGGTGGTCGGCGACGTCACCGTGGTGCGGATTCCGGCGCTCGCCGATTTCAGTGTCCAGAATTTCGGCTCGCGGCCGCTCGGGCGCTGGGGCGCGCTCGCCCGCGCCCAGCTCTACGGGATCACGGGCCTCGGCGACCGCACCACCTTCGCCTTGTTCGCCACGCCCGATTTCGACGAACAGAGGACCGTCCAGGTCGGCCACGATTTCCGCCTCGGCAGCGAGGGCTTCGCTTTGTCGGGGCAGCTCACCTACGCCTGGGCCAATCCCGACCTCGGCGATCCCAATATCGACATCCGGGCGCGGACCCTGCTGGCGACGCTGGAGGCGAGCTACCCGTTCATTCGGCTTCAATCGCACACCGTCCGCGGCGCGATCGGCATGGATTTCGTCGACCAGGAAATCGACTTCAACGATCTGCCGCTCAGCCGCGAGCGGCTGCGGGTGGCTTTCGCGAGGGTAGACGCTGCGGCGCAGCGTCAGGGCGATGCGACGCGCTACACGGCGAACGAGCCTCGCTGGCGGGCCTCGGCATCGCTCCAGCTCAGGCACGGGCTGGGTATCCTGGGCGCCAGCGAAGGCTGCGGGCCGGGCTTCATCAACTGCCTTTCGTCGAGCGTCGTCCCGCCGAGCCGCCTCGAAGGCGATCCAACGGCATTCGTGATCCGCGGCGAGGCTTCGAGCGAATGGCGGCCGACCCCAGACATTACCTTCGCCCTCGGAGCGGTGGGCCAGCGCAGCAGCCGTCCGCTGTTCGCGTTCGAGGAATTCTCGGCCGGCAATTACACGGTCGGCCGCGGCTACGATCCGGGCACCCTGCTCGGCGACAGCGGAATCGGCTTTCAAGCGGAGCTGCGCGTCGGCCGCGCCTGGCCGCGCCGCCAGGATCGGCTCGCGGTCCAGCCTTATGCCTTTTACGATCGGGCGTGGGTGTGGAACGAGGACCAGCTGGCGCCGATCAGCCGCGACAGCCTGAGCTCCGCGGGGGGCGGAGTGCGCGTCGCCTGGGGAGACCGGGCACGACTCGATCTCGCCCTTGCCGTCCCGCTCGAGCGGGCGGCGCTCCAGGCCGAGCGGCCGGATCCGCGCCTGCTCGTCTCGTTCACGACCCGACTCTGGCCATGGAGGCTCAGATGAACCGCACGCGCCGCGCCCCGCTGTTCCTCGGCTGCGCCCTCGCGGCGCTGGCCGCGCCGACCGCAGCGCGGGCGCAGGCCTTCACTGCCGGTCCGGATGTCGTCGGCGGCTCGGCCACGATCGATCGATCGGTACCGGGCGTGGACACGATCACCGTCAACACGCCCTCGGCGGTGATCAACTGGACCTTCCTGTCGCCGGTCGGCAATCCAATCGTGTTCCTTCCGCCGGACACGACGGCCATCTTCCAGAACAGCGTCAACATCCCGAACTTTGCGGTGCTGAACCGCATCATCCCGGCCGGGGCGCCGATCCTGATGGACGGAAACGTCATCTCGCAGCTCCAGACGCTGGGCGGCGGAACGGTCCCGGGCGGGACGGTCGCCTTCTCGAGCCCGACCGGGCTGATCATCGGGCCGAAAGCAATTTTCGACGTCGGCAATCTGTTGCTGACCACGCTCGACCCGGCCTTCGATGCGACCGGAACCTTCATCTTCGGCGGCACCCTCCAGCTCGCCCAGGGCAATCTCCCGCCCGCCGCATTGATCACGCAGGCAGGGTCGCAGATCAACGCACCCGCGGAAGGCAGCTGGGTGGCGCTGGCGGCGCCGCAGGTGACCCATGGCGGCAGCATCCGCGTCAACGGATCGGCCGCTTTGGTCGGCGCGGAAGCGGTCAACATCACCATCAATGCCGGCCTGTTCGACATTCAGATCGCGGCAGGGTCGACCCAGGCCAACCCGATCGTCCACACCGGCTCGACCGGGGGGCCGGCGAGCGGCGCGGCGGGGGACAACCACATCGTCTACATGGTGGCGACTCCGCAGACGACGCCGATCACGATGCTGCTTTCGGGCAGTGTCGGCTTCGATCCCGCAATCAGCGCCTCCGTCGAGAACGGCGCGATCATCCTGTCGGCGGGCCACGACGTGCTCGGGACCGAGATCAACCCCGTCCCGGTCGTGCTCGCCGACGCCTCCGTGCGGATCGCGAGCGGCACGTTCAGCTCCGACGTCACCGGGCGCGCCCGCACCGATTTCCTCGCCGGCGGCAGCGGCGCCGCCGGGACACTCGTCTTCCAGCAGGACGCCAGCCTCAGCGGCTATGCGCGCGCGCATCTCGTCGCCGACGCAGGCTATGCCGCGACGGTCGGCGGCAACCTGATCCTCTCCGCGGCCAATATCGAGCCGGTCGACCTCGGCATCGGCGCCGACGTGACCGGCGGTCAGGCCGTGCTGCGCGCCACGCAATTCGGCCAGATCGCCGTCGCCGGCAATGCGACCGTCGACGCCTCGGCCGAGGGCGGAGTCACCGCGGGCGGCCTCTCCGGCCGCGGCACCGGCGGCACCGCCATCGCCGTGGCAAACCAGGGCAATATCGACGTCACCGGCAACCTGGTCCTCGCTTCGGTGGGCACCGGCGCGCAGGACGATTTCGGCGCGCCGCGCCCCGTCGGCGGGCCGGGCAACGGGGGCACCGCGGGCGCTACGGCGCTCAATGCGGGCGACCTCCATGTCGGCGGGAACATCCAGGTCGACGCCCGGGGCATCGGCTCGAGCGGCACCGGCGAGATGCCGGGCAATGGCGGGGACGGGACCGGCGGCAACGGGCGGGTCGAGGCGTTCGGCGAGGGAAGTGTGCGGATCGACGGTGGCGCCACGGTGAACGCCTCGGCGACCGGCGGCGACGTGCTCACAGGCGCGGGCAATACGGGCGGTGCCGGGCAGGGCGGCAATGCCCAGATCCTCGCCGTCGGCGGCACGGTCGACATCGCCGGTCCGGCCCTGGTCGCGTCGAATGGAAGCGGCGGATCGGCCGCGGCCGGCGGCAGTGGCGGCGGGGGCCTGGCCGCGGTGGACGCGGCCGTCGGCCGGGTCGCTCTCGCTTCGACCCTCCAGGCGCAGGCGAGCGGCGCCGGCGGCGGCGCCAATGTCGGCCCCGGAGGACGCGGCGGCGACGGGGCCGGCGGCCAGGTTCGCGTGGTGGCGCACAGCAACCAGCTCGAAGGTGCGGTGACGGCCACCGCGACCAATCTGGTGGCAGACGGGATTGGCGGGACCGGCGCTCCGGGCGGCGGCGGCCTGCCGGGCGGCCGCGGCGGCGACGGCGCGGGCGGAATCATCGGCGCAGCCGCCGAGGCGGGCAATGGCCGGCTGCAGCTCGCCGCGCTGACGGCGCAGAGCCGCGGCATCGGCGGCAATGGCGGGGACGGCCTCGGCCTCGAAGGCGGGCGCGGCGGCGACGGCACCGGCGGCATCATCGGCGCGGGCACGATCGCCGGGGCGCCGATCGGAATCGTCACGGGCCGGGCCGATTTCGCCTCGGTCGCCTTCACCACTTCGGGACTGGGCGGCAATGGCGGCGCGGGCGCGCCCGCCGGCGCCGGGGGCGGCGGCACCGGGGGCTCGGCGACGCTCGGCTCGGAAGGCGCCCCGGTTACGGTCGCCGGGACAGCCAATCTCGCCGCCGACGGGACCGGGGGAATCAGCGGCGCCGGCCAACGCGCGCCGGCGGCCGGTGGCAGCGTCACCGTCATTGCCGCGCCCCTCCCCAACGGGCCGGCCGGAAGCCTCATCGTGGGCACCCTCAGCGCCACGTCGATCGCCACCGGGGACGCGAGCAACCTCAACCTGCTCGGACGCTGGCGCGTGATCGCCGACGGCAGCCCGATCCGGATCGGCACGGCGACGCTGACCGCCACCGCGACCGGCGCGCCGACCGTTCCGACCGCGTCGGAGATCCAGCTGCCCGGCGGCACCGTCACCGTGGTCGGGACCGGCCTGTTCTCGAGCGACGGCGAAATCCGGCTGACCGCCGCCGGGGCCGGTCAGCTGATCGGCGGGGACCTGACGCTGAACTCGCGCAACGCGGTCACGCTCACCCACACTGCACGCCCCGCGGCGCTGCAGACCGTCGATGCGGCGCGCTTCACGGCGATCGCCACGGGCAATTACGACGCCGCCGCCGGGACAGCGGTTCTGGGAAGGAACGGCGTCGACATCCAGGCCGGCGGAAATGCAATCCTCGGTCCGACCAACGGCACCACGACCCTGACCGTGACCGCCGCGGGTCTCGCACGCATCCTCGCGGCGGCCACGGCGCAGGCGGTCACGGTCACTTCGGCGGATGTGGACGTGACCGCCGCAGGAAGCGTCGGCGACGCCGGCACAAACCTCGTCGTCCTCGGGGTCCAGCCGAACCAGAATGCGACGACGCTCGGCGCCGCCGTTCAGGGCCCGGGCTACACGCTCACCCAGGCCGAGGCCGGGCGGCTGCGGGGCGCCGTGGTGCGGGTGGCCGCGCTCGGCGGGGCGGCGGGGGCAGGACCCTCCGCTCGCATCCTCGTGCAGGACCTTACCCTCAGCGCGGCCGCGGCGGGCGCCTTCGAGATCGTCACGCCGGGCGTGGTCCGGGTCGACGGCGCGCTGCTGCTCACCGATGCCGGCGCGGCCAACCGGATCGGGATCAGCGCCGGCGCGCGGCTCGAGGTGGCGACTCCGGGCGGAGGCGTTCGCGTCCGCAGCGCCGCGGGCGCTCCCGCCGGGACCCTGACGGTGAATGCAGGGGACATCTGGGTCGCCGACCCCGCGCTGCTCGGACAGCTCACGGCCAATCCCAACTTCGCCGGACGGGACGACGCGCTCGACGACAATCCAGGCGCCGACCAGCCGCGCGGCGCGATCGAGGCGGACGGGGTGACGCTCGCGCCGCGCACGACCCTGTTCGTGCAGAATAGCGGCACACCCGCCGCCTTTGCCGGAATCACCGTCGGCCCGGGCGGTCTCACGCTTCGGCCCAGCGGAAACGCCCCGGCGTCGGTCTATGCCTTCGGCAACCGGCTCAATCCGGACGGCAGCTTCACCACTAACATCCCCTTCTTCTTCCAGGTGAATTACAGCTTCGGCAATTCGGCGGGCTACACCAACCAGTCGGAGTTCAACGACTGCCTGATCAACAATCCGCGCTGCGGCGTGCCGTTCGGCGGCATTCGCGGCACCACTCCCGATTTCTTCTTCGGCCATTTCCCGATCCCGCCGCAGGAACCGCCGGGCGAGCCGATCGACGAGAGCGGGATCGGCGCGCGGCCGCTGATCGAGGAGCCGGTCACCAGCGGCTCCGATTCGACCTTCTGGGCCGATCCCGACGACGAAGACGACGAGGAGGAGGAGGAGTGAGATGAGCCGCGTCTCCGCCCTCCTCGGTCTCGGCGCCCTGATCGCCGTCGGCGCCGCGTCCGCGCAGCCGGTCAGCCTCAGGGACAGCTTCCCGATCGGCTCCGGTCCGGGCGTCGTCTGCACCGCCCAGGTCGCGCCGACCGATCCCGTGCTCGCCGACATGTTCGACCGCGGTTACCGGATCGTCTGCCGGGACGCTGCGGCGCCGGTCGGCCGGATCTATGCGTTGCGGACGCGCGGCGGAGGTTACGCCGAATATCTCGCGGCCCTGCCCGCGACGACCTGCACCCCGTTCGAGCAGATCCGTCTCGAGGGCGTGGGCGATGTCCAGACGATGACCTGCGGGGACCGGCGCCATTACGTGCTCCGTCGCGGCAACAGCATCTATCTGGCCGAAGGCTTTGCCGGCTATGACAGCGCCCTGCGGCTCGGCCTGCGCAGCGTCGTCACCAACCGTCCGGCCGAAGGCCAGGTCTCGGTCGCGACGACCGGCGCCGGCGACCCGGCCGCCTTTGCCCGCGCACAGGCGGCGGCGCTCGACCCGGCCCGCGCGCTCGAAGAGGCCTATCGTCGCAACAATGCGGGGAGCTATGCCGAGGCCTCCGAATTCTTCGGGATCCTGACCGGCGCCGAGGCCGCGCCGACCAGCCGCGCCGAGGCTCTGGTCAACCAGGCGCTGCAGCGCTCCAACCTCGACAGCTTCGGCGAGGCCGACGCGCTGTTCGACGAGGCGACGCCTTTGGTCGTCAACGATCCGGTGCTGGCGCGGCGGTTGAGAAACTATCGGGCGATGCACCTTTTGAACCAGCTCCGCCCCGAGCAGGCGATGGCGGAGCTCGACCGGCCTCTGCCGCCAGGGGCGCGGGCGCTGCCGGCGGCCCGGCCGGTCGATGCGGCGACTGCGGCGCGGCTCAATCGCGACCGGCCGGTCTCACGCGCGCTCGACGCTTCCGCCGGCGCCTTGCTGCCGGAGGAAAAGGTCGCGATCCTCGAGGCGCAGGCGCAGCATATTCGCGGCACCATCCACCGCATCGAGGGACGCGCAGGCGAGGCAGCGCCGGCGCTCAACGACGCGCTGGAGGGGCTGATTGCGATCCGCGGCGGCAGCGTCGCCTCGACGATGTGGATGCGCGCTCAGATCCTCGGCGAGCTCGCCACGATCGACGAGGGGCGGGGCGACACGGCCGGAGCGGAGCGGCGCCATCAGGAGGCCATAACCCTGCTTGCCGCCCATTATCCGGGCTCGGCGGCCTGGCTGGCGGCGCAGGCACGGCTGGCCGGCTTCTACGCCCGAACCGGGCGCACCGCGGAGGCGCTCGCGCTCTACCGGCAGATCGTCGACGCCAACATCGCCGGCGGCAACGCTTCGCCGACCCTGGGCCGCTCGCTGGCGCCCTATTTTGCGCTGCTCGCCGCGAACGGCTCCAGCGCCGAAGCCGTCGCGGACATGTTCCGCGCCAGCCAGATCCTGCTTCGTCCGGGCGTGGCACAGACCCAGGCGGTGCTCGCCCGCGAGCTCAGCGCGGGTTCGGACGAGGCGGCGCGCCTGTTCCGCCAGTCGGTCTCGCTGACCCGGGACGTGGAGCGCAGCCGGGTGGAGATCGCACGTCTCGCGGCGACCGAAGGATCGGATCCGGCGCAGCTGGCGACCCTTCGAACCGGACTCGCAGCGTTGGAGCGCGACCAATCAGCGACGCAGGCGCGGCTCGCGGACTTCCCCCGCTACCGCGCCGTCGCGACGGGCGCGATGAGCCTCCAGGACCTGCAGCGCCTGCTGCGGCCCGACGAGGCCTATTACAAGATGACCATCGTCGGTGACGCGGCCTATGCGCTCTGGGTTACGCCGTCTTCGGCGCGGGCCTGGCGGATCGATGCGACGCCCGCCGTGCTGGATGCGGACGTCGACGCGCTGCGCGAGACGATCGCCGTGGTCGAGGACGGGCGGACGGTCACCTATCCGTACGACGTGGATCGCGCCCACGCGCTCTATCGACGCCTGTTCGCCCCGGTCGAGGGCGAGCTCCGAGCGATCCGCCACCTGGTCTTCGAGCCCGACGGCGCCATGCTGCGCCTGCCGCCCAACCTGCTGGTGACCGACGAGGCGGGAATCGCCGCCTATCGCGCCCGCGCCGGGAGGGGTCAGGAGGAGCTGTTCGATTTCACGGGGATCGCCTGGCTCGGCCGCGACCGCGACGTCAGCACGGCGGTCTCCGCGCCTTCCTTCCGTGACGTCCGCCAGATCGCCCCGTCGCGCGCGACCCGCGAGTTCCTCGGCTTCGGCGAGAACGCCCCCGCCGACGCCTTTTTCGCGCCGCCGGCCGACCGCGGCGCCGACTGCAGCTGGTCGCCGTCGGTTTGGGCGCGGCCGATCTCGGCCGAGGAGCTCGACACGGCTCGCCAGGTCCTTGCACGCGGCGATCCGCGCGAGGCCGAGCTGGTGACCGGCGCCGCTTTCACCGACGACGCGATCAAGGCGCGCGACGACCTCACCGATTTCCGCATCGTCCACTTCGCGACCCACGGCCTGCTTCGCGCACCGCGCGACGAATGCCCGGCACGTCCGGCTCTGCTGACCTCGTTCGGCGGCCCTGATTCGGACGGCCTTCTGACATTCTCCGAAATCTTCGACCTGAGGATCGACGCCGACCTCGTCATCCTCTCCGCCTGCGACACGGCCGGCGCAGCGAGCCTCGCCGCGACGCGCGAGGCGGGGATCACCAGCGGCGGCGACTTCGCGCTCGACGGGCTTGTACGGGCCTTCGTCGGCGCGGGCGGCCGTTCGATCGTCGCGAGCCACTGGCCGGTGCCCGACGATTTCGACGCGACCAAGAGGCTGATCTCCGGCCTGTTCGCGGCCACGCCAGGCATGGCGACCGCCACGGCCTTGCGCCGCGCCCAGCGGGTGCTGATGGACGACCCCCAGACCTCGCACCCTTATTACTGGTCCGGCTTCGCAATCGTCGGCGACGGCGCGAGGCCGGTAATCCCCGCCGTGGGGGGCGGCGCAGGCGCGCAGCATTGAAATAAGCCCTTTATTTCCCGGCCGTTGTTGCGCAAAGGTGCCCCGCTCTCCTTGCGGGCGGGGTGTGTTTGACCAGGACCGGGCTCTTGTTGGCGGCCGTCGCGTGGAGCGCGCTCGCTTGTGCCACGAGCGCCGGGGCGCAGACGGGTTCGCGCGCGCCCGAGACCCCGCCGCCGTCCCCGGCCGGGCCGATCGTCTCGGATTCGCAATTCGAGGAAGCGTTACCGGCGCTCGACCCGGATCTGACCCGGCCGCTGGAGCCGCTCGAGCCGGTCGATCCCAACGCGCCGCCTTTCCCCCCGGTGCCCGGTCCCGTCGACGAGAATGCCCCGCTCGGAGATCCGGCACTCGCCGAGCCCCTGCCGCCGCTCTCGGCGTTCGAGGCCGAGCCGATCAACGAGGCCGGTGCGGGCGATAGCGAGAGCCGGCCGGCAACCGTTCGCTACACGCTCGTCGTCGAGGGCATGGACGAGATCGGCCTCGACGGGCGCTTCCGCGACCTGTCGGCGCTCCAGGACGCGCGCGGCGAGGCGGTCAACGGCGCGATGGTCGTCGCTCGCGCCCGCGAAGACGAGGCGCTGGCGATCCGGCTGCTCCGTTCCGAGGGCTATTACGACGCGGTCGCGGCCCATGCGATCGAGCAAGTGCCAGGCCAGGGCGACGAGCCTCCTTCGCTGCGGGTGGTGATCAGCGCCGTTCCGGGCCAGCGCTACAATTTCGGCGAGATCCGCATCGACGGCCCGCCGACACAGCCGCCGGACATCGCGCGCGAGGCGCTGCCGCTGACGACCGGCCGCCCGATCGTCGCCATCGACGTCGAGGCCGCGGAAGCGAACGTGCTCCTGCGCCTGCCGCAGCAGGGTTATCCGTTCCCCGAGATCGGCGTCCGCGACATCCTCCTCGATCCGGAGACCGGCGCGGGGGACTATACGCTGCCGCTCAACCCGGGCCCCCGGGCGCGCTTCGCCGGCTTCACCACCGACGGCAAGCTCGCCTTCGGGCCTCGGCATGTCGGCGTCCTCGCCCGTTTCGAGCGCGGCGACCTTTACGACCGCCGCCGCGTCGATGACCTGCGCGAGGCGATGGTCGCGACCCGATTGTTCCGCAGCGTCTCGGCGGAGGCCGTCCGCACCGGCGAATTCGCCGAGGATGGCGCAGAATATGTCAACATCCTCGTGCATCAGGATGCGGGGCCGGCGCGCTCGCTCGACGCAAGCGCCGGCTTCTCGACCGGCGAGGGGTTCCGGCTCGAAGGCGCCTGGGAGCATCGCAACCTGTTCCGCCCCGAAGGCTCGCTGCGCCTCGCCGCGGTGGCGGGGACGCAGGAGCAATCGGTCAACGCGCGCTTCCGTCGCAACAACTGGAATCAGCGCGATCGCGCCCTTTTGCTCCAGTTCGAAGCGGGGCGGCGCGATTATGCCGCCTTCCGGGGCTATACGACGCGGCTCTACGGGCTCGTCACCCGGGAATCGACGCCGATCTGGCAGAAGGTCTGGACCTATGCGTTCGGCGCCGAATTGCTCGCCACGAACGAAAGCCGCTTCGGCGAGCCGCGCCTGTCATTGGGCGACGCTTATTTCATCGGCGGCCTGGTCGGGCAGGTCGGCTACGACCGCTCCAACAGCCTGCTCGACCCGACCCGTGGTTTCCGGCTCGCGGCCCGCGTCAACCCCGAGGCTTCGCTCCGCAACGGCTTCGACCGCTACGTCCGAAACCTGTTCGATGCGAGCGCTTATTATCCCGTCCGCGACAATATCGTGATCGCCGGCCGCATCCGGGTCGGCTCGATCTACGGCATCGAGCGGGACGAGCTCGCGCCTTCGCGGCGGCTCTATTCCGGCGGCGGCGGCTCGGTCCGCGGCTTCGGCTATCAGCGGCTCGGCCCGCAGCAGATCGTCCCCAATCCGGATTTCGACCCGGAGCATCCCGACCGGCATCCGGAAACGATCGCGATCCCCCTCGGCGGGCGCAGCCTCAACGAGTTCGCGATCGAGGGCCGCTACCGCTTCGGCAATTACGGCGTGGTCGCCTTCGTCGACGCGGGGCAGGTCTATGAGCGGCCATATCCCGATTTCTCGAACCTGCGCTTCGGGGTCGGCATCGGCGGCCGCGTCTACACCAATTTCGGACCGCTGAGGGTCGACGTCGCGACCCCGCTCGGCCGCCGCCAGGGCGAGGGGCGGATCGCGGTCTACATGTCGATCGGGCAGGCCTTCTGATGGCCGGCGAGCCTCCCATCCCCGCCGACGAGCCGATCGCCGAGGCGCGGGCCCGCCGCCGCAAGCGCGACGTCGCGCGCAGCATCGCCAAGTGGATGGGCGTCGCGGTCGCCGTTCTCGTCGTCCTGATCGTCGCCTTCCTGATCTGGCTGAACAGCGACCCGGGGCGGCGCTTCATCGTCCGCCAGATCAACAATCTCGAGACCGCGTCCGGCCTCGACATCGACATCGGCCGGATCGAAGGCTCGATCTTCGGCGATCTCACCATCCACGACCTGACCCTGAGGGATCCGCGCGGCACCTTCTTCTACGCGCCCGAGGCGCGGGTCGACTATCGCCCCTTCTCCTATTTCCGCAATCACATCGACATCAAGGAGCTGGACATACCGCGGGCGCGGCTGATGCGGCTGCCGGTCTTCAATCCCGGCGATCCGAACGCGCCTTTGCTCCCCGATATCGACGTCGATGTCGGCCGCCTCCATTTCGGCCAGCTCATCGTCGATCCGGCGGTGAGCGGACGGCCGCACGTGATGACGGTCGAGAGCAGGATCCGGATCGACGACGGCCGCGCGCAGGTGGGGCTGAACGTCGGCACGGTCCGCACGGCGCGGACGCAGGGCGGCGACCGGCTGATCATGCGGATCGATTCGGTGCCCGCCCAGAACCGGCTCGATCTCGCTTTGCTCGCGCGCGGACCCGCCGACGGCTTCCTCGCCGGCGTCACCGGGCTCAACCGCTCGATCGACGCCCATCTCGAGGGGCGCGGCAGCTGGGAGGCCTGGAACGGCCGCTTCCGCGCCGCGCTCGGCGGCCAGTCCTTCGCCAACATATCGGTCCAGGCGCGCGAGGGGACCTACACCGTCTCCGGGCCGATGCGGCTCGACCTCGTGCTCGCCGGCCAGGCGCAGCGGCTGGTGGCGCCGCTCACCATGGTCAACCTGACGACCACCTGGGAGAATCGGCGGGCCGATCTGAGGCTGAGCGCGAACAGCCGCGCCGCGGCGATCCAGGCGCAGGGCATACTCGACCTCGGCCGCAACCGGTTCGAAGGCTTCCAGGTGGCGGCACGGGTGACCGAGCCGGGGGCGCTGGCGCCGAACCTGCGCGGCCGCGACCTTCGGCTCACTTTGCTGCTCGACGGCGAGATGCACCGCCCGTTCGTCGGCTACGACCTGCGCGCCGCGAGCCTCGGGTTCGGCACGACCGTCATCGAGGGGCTGCGGGCGCGCGGCCGCGCCCAGGTGCGCGACGACCGCATCGTCGTGCCGCTCACCGCCAGCGCGAACCGGATCCTCGGCCTCGATCCCGCCCTGGGAGGGCTGCTCACCAACGTCCAGCTCGCCGGCGAGCTTGCGATCAGCGGGTCGCAGATCGTCTCCGACAATATCCGCATTCGCTCGGACCGGCTGGTCGGTACGGCCGTGATCGCCTTCGACCTCGCGCGCGGCGTCTACCGCACGGCGCTGCAGGGGCGGGTCAACAACTACCGGATCGAGGGCGTCGGCCTCGTCGACGTCACCACCGATCTCGACGTGGTCAGCAATGCGCGCGGCTTCGGCATCCGCGGCCGCTTCATCGCCCGCACGCGACAAATCGAGAATGCGTCGGTCCGCGATTTCCTCGGCGGCGTGGCCACGATCAGCGCCAATCTCGCGCTCGATCCGTCGGGCGTGATCCGCCTCGACGGGATAAGGCTGACCTCGCCGCAGCTTCGGATCACCGGCGGCGAGGGCACCTATTGGCCGAACGGGCGCATCGACTTCCGCCTGCGCGGCAACAGCGCCGCCTACGGCCCGCTCAGCGTCCGCGTGACCGGCACGCAGGCGGCGCCGCAGGTCCAGCTCCAGGCTGCGAATCCGGGGCTCGGCTTCGGCCTCAGGAACGTCACCGCGACCGTCCGAAGCACCGCCCAGGGCTGGGCGATCACCGCGACGGGGCAGTCGAGCTACGGGCCGTTCACCGCGGACGTGGTGGCGCTGACCCGGCGCGGACCGCTCACTCTCCAGATCAACCAGCTGACCATTGCCGGCGTCACCCTGAGCGGGCGGGTCACGCAATCGCCGGCGGGTCCCTGGATCGGCACGCTCAGCATGTCCGGGCAGGGGATAGAAGGCGTCGCGCATCTGGGAGCCGAGGGACGCCACCAGCGCATCGAGGTCGCCGCCACCGCCAACGGCGCGCAGATCCCCGGCGACGTCCCGACCACGATCCAGCGCGCGATCGTCCAGGCGACGGTCGTGCTCTATCCGGACGCGCCTTCGATCGTCGGCGACGTCCAGGTCGCAGGGCTGAGGAGCGGGCAGTTCTCGCTGGAGACGGCGCGGGCGCGGATCAACTATCGCGGCGGCACCGGCACGGCGCAGATCTTCGCACAGGGGACGAATGCCGTCCCGTTCCGCGTCGGGGTCAACGCGGCGCTCACGCCCAACCACATCCGCGCCGCAATGCAGGGGACGGTGAACGGGCTCGCCTTCAGGCTCGCCCGGCCGGCGGAGATCGCGAAGGTCGGCGGCGACTGGCAGCTGGCACCGACGACGATCGTGCTGCCGCAGGGCAATGTCCGCCTCGCCGGCCGCTACGGCGCGGGCGGCATGGTCGTGCAGTCGCGGCTCGACAATCTCGACCTGTCGATCGTCAACGCCTTCTCGCCGGGCCTCGGCATCGGCGGCCGCGCCACCGGCAGCCTCGATTTCGCGCTGCCTGCGGGCTCCGCCTTCCCGCGGGCGGAGGCGCGGCTCAACATCGCCGGCTTCACCCGCAGCGGCATTGCGACCCGCTCCGAAGCGGTCGACCTGGCGGTGGCGGGCAGCCTCGTGCCCGAGGGCGGCCAGCTCGCCGCCGCCTTCCGCCGCAACGGCGCGCTGATCGGGCGCCTCCAGGTTCGCCTCCAGCCGCTTGGCCCGGCGGCCGGAAGCTGGACGACGCGACTGTTCGCGGCGCCGCTCCAGGGCGGCATCCGCTACAACGGCCCCGCCGATGTTTTGCTCTCGCTCGCGGGGATTGCCGGTCACCAGCTTTCCGGCCCGATCGCGGTCGGCGCCGATTTCTCGGGCCGCGTCCAGACTCCGCAATTCGCGGGCGTCGTCCGCTCGAACAACCTCACCTACGTCAACGATCAATATGGGACGCGGATCACCAACCTCGCCGTCCAGGGGCGGTTCAACGCCTCGCAGCTGGAGATCGTCAGCCTCACGGGACGCGCCGGCGAGGGGACCATCCAGGGGTCCGGGACGATCGGCCTCGCCGCGGCGGCCGGCTTCCCGATGGACCTCCGCTTCCGCTTCCAGGACGCGCAGCTCGCTCGTTCCGAGGATATCGGCGCGACCGCGACCGGAGAGGTCCGGATCACCAACAGCCGCGCCAACGGAGCACTGATCGCGGGCGAGCTCGAGCTGCCCGAGGTTCGCTACCAGATCGTCCGCCAGGCCGCCGCCGAGGTCCGTCAGCTTGCCGGCGTGCGCCGTCGCGGCGAGCCGATCCCCGATCCGAATGCCCAGGTCGAGGCTGGCGGCGTGCCGAGCAGCTGGCGGCTGGACCTGCGCGTCCGCGCCGACAACCGGGTGTTCGTCTCCGGAATGGGAATCGAATCGGAATGGAGCACCGATCTGCGCGTGCAGGGCACCTCGACGACGCCGAGCATCGTCGGCCAGGTCGAGCTGATCCGCGGCACCCTGAGCGTGGCCGGCCGTCGCTTCAACCTGGAGGAAGGGCGCGTCACCTTCACGGGTGCGCGGCCGCCCAACCCGCAGATCGCGATCCGCGCCGTCGCCGACGTCGAGGACGTCGAGATCGTGATCAACGTCGACGGCACGGCGAACAATCCGCAGATCGCTTTCTCGTCCAACCCCGGCCTCCCGCAGGACGAGATCGTCGCCCGTATCCTGTTCGGGAGCTCGGTGACCGAGATTTCGGCGCTCCAGGCGGTGCAGGTCGCCGCGTCGCTCAATTCGCTCCGCGGCGGCGGCGGCGGCGGGCTCAACCCGCTGGGCCGGCTGCGCTCGGCGACCGGCATCGACCGCCTGCGCATCCTCGGCGCCGATCAGACGACCGGCCGCGGCACCGCCCTCGCCGCCGGCATGTATCTGTCGGACGACATCTATATCGAGATCATCACCGACGCCCGCGGCTTCACCGCGACCCAGCTCGAGATCGCCTTGAGCCGCGCACTCAGCGTCATCTCGCAGTTCGGCTCGGGCAATAGCGGGACCAACGTAAACGTGCGCTACACGCGCGACTATTGAGGCGGCCGGCGGAGCGCCAGCAGGTCGTCGGTCAGCGTCATCGTGAAGGCAGGCAGGTTGCCGGGAGGCGTCTCTGCGATCGCGTCGACGAACGCGGCGCGCGTTTCAGGATCGTCATAGGCCATCTTCGCGTCGAACGCCTCTTGCCAGGTCTCCTCGTCCGGCCATTCGGCATAAGCGACGAAGCGCCCGTCGCGCTCGCGGTGGAGGCGCGAGCCGTAGCTGCCGTAGATGCGGGTGATATGCTCCGTCCCGCGCCGCCAGGCCGCGCGGAACTGGGCCTCCTTTCCGGGATGGACCCTCCACCAATAGACCGCGACGAACATGATAGCCCTCCTTGCCGCTGCCGATAGCGCAATCAGGACAAGGCGGCGATGGCCGGGAAAATGGTGCCCAGGGGCGGAATCGAACCACCGACACCGTGATTTTCAGTCACGTGCTCTACCAACTGAGCTACCTGGGCGTTTCCGGCGCGGCGGAAAGTCGTGCGCCTATAGAGGGGCTCAAGGTTCGCTGTCCAGCCCCGCCGGCGGGCCCGGGACCCGGTAGGAATCGCCGAGCCAGTTCAACAGGTCGCGGTCGCGGCAGCCCTGCGAGCAGAAGGGCGCGCCCTCCGGAGTAGGGGCTTTTCCGCAGACGGGGCAGGCGCTCGCACGGCGGCGGCGCTCAGCTGTGGGCGCTTTGGACATCGCCCCCGGAGATGGGAAGCGAGGGGTCCGCCCGCAACCGCACGGGGGCTCCGATCCGTCGGGCGAGTTCATGCGTCCAGCCCGCTTCGGCCTCGATCCGCGCCACGACCGCGGGTGCGGCGCAAATCGTCCGCTCGCCGGCGCCCGCCGCCCGCTCGGCGCGCCGCAGCAGCATCCGCGCCACAGCGCCGACGCGGTCGCCTTGCACGATTTCCGGGATGGACGGCCGGGCGCGCCTGCGGACGATCTGGAGGAAGCCGAAGCCGTTTACGGCAGTGCGCTCGTACGGCTGCGGCAGCCATTCGTCCAAGGCTGCGGCTGCCGCCTGCCGCTCCGCCTTTCCGGCCAGAGTCGGCAGGTCGATACCGATAGAGCCGCCGACCCCGAAGCGGCGGATCGCCCGCGCGGCGGCCGAGGCCCCCGCGCAAGCGAGCTCGGCCGGCGGCAGCGCGCCGTCGACGTCGAACAGGGTCATTGCGGGCGTCAGTCTCATCCGCAGCGCTCCGCCGGCGAAGCCGATCTCGCCGGTCTCCGCCTCCTCGAGCAGCTCGGACCAGCCGGCCTGCTCGAAGCGATCCGGTCCCGGGGACCGGTGCATAGGCGGTCGGCCCAGCCGTTCGGACAGGGTCGGTCCGGGGCGCGGCTCCTCCTCCGTGACGCGCGCTTTGGGGAGCTTCGGCCGGCCCGGTTCCGGGACCGCTTCGCGGACGATCTCGATCCGCAGCTTCTGGCCTTCGGTCAATTCGCGCGGGAGCGGCTCCAGCATCGCCTCCCCCTCGCCGGCGACGACCAGGCCGCGCCGGCCGGGGACCAGGATCTTCGCGAGCCGCGCCGGCGTGACCGTCCCGGTCCGCAGCGCGTCGGGAAGCTCGATCGCCGCTTCGAGGATAAAGTCCCCTTCGACGAGGACGGCGCGGTTCTCGCCGATCCCCTCCTCGTAGAGCCACTCAGCCAAGCGGAAATCCTGCGGCGCGGAGCAGGGCGCGGGTCTCGAACAGGGGCAGGCCGACGACCCCGCTATGGCTTCCCGAGATCGTCCGGACCAGGGCTTCGGCCCGCCCCTGGATCGCATAGCCGCCAGCCTTGCCGTGCCACTCGCCGGACGCAAGATAGGCCGCGATCTCCTCGCCCGAGAGGCGCTTGAAGGCGACGATGCTGGTCGAGAGGCGGTGGCGCGCTTTTCCGGTGACGTCGACGAGGGTGACCGCGGAGAGGACGCGGTGGCGGCGGCCGGAAAGCAGAGCGAGCCCCGCCGCGGCCGTTTCCTCGTCCTCCGCCTTGGGCAGGATCCGCCGGCCCGCCGCAACCACCGTGTCGGCGGCGAGCACGAGCGCTCCTGGCCGAGCGAGGGCGCCGGCCTTTGCCGCGGCCATCCGCCGGGCATAGTGTGCGGGCAGCTCGCCCTTCAAAGGCGTCTCGTCGATCTCGGCAGGCGCCACCTCGTCCGGCACCACGCCGATCCGCGCCAGCAGCTCCAGACGGCGCGGGCTGGCGGAAGCGAGGACGAGCCGCACGGGCGCGCTTATTTGAATCGGTAGGTGATCCGACCCTTGGTGAGGTCGTAAGGGGTCAGCTCGACGAGCACTTCGTCGCCGACGAGGACGCGAATCCGGTTCTTGCGCATCTTGCCGGCGGTGTGGCCGAGGATCTCGTGATCGTTTTCGAGCCGGACGCGGAACATCGCATTGGGCAGCAGCTCCACCACCTGCCCGCGCATCTCGAGAAGTTCTTCCTTTGCCAAACCCTGTGCTCTCCAGCTGAAAAATCGCGCCGCTTTAGCGCCGAGACGCTCAAAAGGGAAGGCGAACGGTCCCGCGCAGCCTGCTCACATAAGTGAACGTGACCGGCGCGAGGTCCACCCACATATAGGGAGTAGTGCGCGCGGCACCGATCTCCATGGGCCGGATCCGCCGCCGTGCGTAGCTCCGGCGCACGACGGCGAGCAGGCGCGGGTTCTGGCCGACGGCGGTCGGCTCGGTGTAGATGAGCTGTCCGCGCGGGTCGACGAGGCCGCGCAGGGTGACGACGCCCTGCTCCGCATTGCGCAGCGCCGCCGCGGGATAATCGTCGTCGCTGAGAAGACCCGCCAGGCGGCGCGCGAACGGTTCGGCGGCGGCGCCGTTCACGGAGCCGGGCGGCAGCCCTCCGTTCGCGGCGGAAACGGCAAGGAGCAAGTCCTGGCGTTCGCGTGCGCCGCCTCCGATCGCGACCGCCGCGAGCGACCTCATCGCTTCGTAGCGGTCCTCAGCATGCGCGCTGCCGAGGTCGCGCCGCGCAATCGCGGTCAGCAAGGCGCGCGCCTCGCCGCCATTCTCCGGGTGGTGGGAGAGGTTGCGCATGCTTGCCAGACCGCGCCGCCGCACCGCCGCGTCCGCGTCTGTCAGGGAGATCCGTGCCCGGACGAATTCCGCCTCCGGTACGGAGGCGAGCGCGTCCTCGCCGACGAGGCTGAGCGCGGCCTCCCGGTCGGCCGGGCGTCCGCGGGCGAGCAGGGCCTGGGCGAGCCGAAGCCGCGCATAGGGCATTTCGCGGACGCCGACATATCGACGGATGAAAGCGATCGTGTCCGGCCGGGCGAGATAGGCGTCACGCTCCGCCAGGGAAGCGAAGGGTGCCGCCGGCACGAGAGGGGCGCCGCCGATCGCCCAGGCCCGGCGCAGATGCGCCTGAGCGAGCCGGGCGTTGGGAGCGAGCTCCCCGAGCACCTTGTAGGCTGCGGCAGCGTCGGGCGAGGGTCGCTCGGCGAGGGCGCGGGCGATGCGCAGCGCGAGTGCGGGCCGGCGCGTGCAGACGGCCTGGTGCCGGCCCTCGAGTCCCGCCAGGACCCGGGCGTCGGTGAGGAGCTGATAGCGATTCTCCGACGGGCGGCTGCCCGGCGACGGGCATGCCGCATGCGCCGCAGCGGCCAGCGCGATCAGCTCGCGATCGTCGACGAGCGGCAGGCTCTGCGCGGCCGCGCCGCTCGCCAGGGCGATCGCGAGGGCCGCGGCCGCGGCTGCGGCCGCTTTTCGGATCTTGTTCATCGCCGGAGCAGCTTGGGCTGGTCGGCACGGCACCGCAAGCCGGCGCACGAAAAGGCCCGCCCGGATCGCTCCGGGCGGGCCCATCCTCCCGAGACGACGACGATCAGCCGGCCGCGCCGCCCGCCGCCAGCGCCGCCAGCAGCAGCAACGCTACGATGTTGGTGATCTTGATCATCGGGTTCACGGCGGGGCCGGCGGTGTCCTTGTAGGGATCGCCGACAGTGTCACCCGTCACCGCGGCCTTGTGCGCCTCCGAGCCCTTGCCGCCGTGATTGCCGTCTTCGATATATTTCTTGGCATTATCCCAGGCGCCGCCGCCCGAGGTCATCGAGATGGCGACGAACAGCCCCGAGACGATCACGCCGAGCAGCAAGGCGCCCAGAGCGGCGAAGCCCTGCTCGCGGCTCTCGATCGCCGAGATGCCGAAGAAGACCACGATCGGCGCCAGCACCGGCAGCAGCGAGGGGATGATCATCTCGCGGATCGCCGCCTTGGTGACGAGATCGACGGTGCGGGCGTAATTGGGGCGGCTGGTGCCCTCCATGATGCCCGGATTGGAGCGGAACTGCTCGCGCACGTCGATGACGACGTTGCCCGCCGCGCGGCCGACCGCGGTCATGCCCATCGCACCGAACAAATAGGGCAGCAGGGCGCCGAGCAGCAGGCCGACGACGACGTAGGGGTTGGAGAGCGAGAAATCGATCCCCGCCGGGCCGATGCCGAGCTCGCTCGCATAATGCCGAAGATCGGTCGTGTAGGCGCCGAACAGCACCAAGGCGGCGAGGCCGGCCGAGCCGATCGCATAGCCCTTGGTCACCGCCTTGGTGGTGTTGCCGACCGCGTCCAGCGCGTCGGTGCGGGTGCGGACCTCGTCCTCAAGGTGCGCCATCTCGGCGATGCCGCCCGCATTGTCGGTGACCGGGCCGTAGGCGTCGAGCGCGACCACCATGCCGGCGAGCGCGAGCATCGAGGTCGCGGCGAAGGCGATGCCGATGAGGCCGGCGAGCTGGTAGGAGCTGATCATGCCGGCGCAGATCACCAGGGTCGGCAAAGCGGTCGATTCGAGGCTGATCGCGAGGCCCTGGATGACGTTGGTGCCGTGGCCGGTGACCGACGCCTTGGCGATCGAGCGGACCGGGCGGTAGTTGGTGCCGGTATAATATTCGGTGATCCAGACGAGCAGGGCAGTGACGCCGAGGCCGACCATCATGCACCAGAACAGGTCCATGCCGGTGAAGCCCCCATCCATCGCCTGGCGGACGACCTGGCCCTCGACCTCGGCTCCGGCGGCCTCGCGGGCGCTGCCGAGGACCGTGTTCATGTCGCCGATCGTCTGCGCGGTGACGTAATAGAGCGCCGGGATCGACAGCAGAGCGGTCGTCCAGAAGCCCTTGTAGAGCGCGCCCATGATCGACTGCTTGCGGCCGAGGCGCACCATGTAGGTGCCGGCGATCGAGGTCAGGATGCAGACGCCGCCGATGATCAGGGGCAGGCTCATCAGAGCCGTCATCTGCTCGACGGAGCCCGAGACCAGGAGGGCGATCAGCACCATGGTGGCGCCGACGGTGACGACATAGGTCTCGAACAGATCGGCGGCCATGCCGGCGCAGTCGCCGACATTGTCACCGACATTGTCGGCGATGACGGCCGGATTGCGGGGATCGTCCTCGGGGATTCCGGCCTCGACCTTGCCGACGAGGTCGGCGCCGACGTCGGCCGCCTTGGTGAAGATGCCGCCGCCCAGACGCGCGAAGATCGAGATGAGCGAGGCGCCGAAAGCGAGCGAAACGAGCGAATCGATGACCAGCCGGTCGTTGGGCGCGTGGCCCTCGATCTCGACCAGGAAGTAGAAGAAGACCGAGATGGCGAGAAGGGCGAGGCCGGCGACCAGCATGCCGGTGATCGCGCCGGCGCGGAAGGCGGTGGTGAGCCCGCTCTGCAGCGAATGGCGGGCGGCCTCGGCGGTGCGGACGTTGGCGCGCACCGAGATGTTCATGCCGATATAGCCGGCCGCGCCCGAGAGCAGAGCGCCGATCACGAAGCCGACCGCCTCGGTGATGCCGAGGAAGAAGCCGACCAAAGCCGCGACCGCCACGCCGACCACCGCGATGGTGGTGTACTGGCGGCCGAGATAGGCTTTGGCGCCCTCCTGGATCGCGCCGGCGATCGCCACCATCCGCTCGTTGCCGGGCGACATGCGCAGCACCTGCATGCTGGTGAAGATCCCGTAGACGACGGCGACGAGGCCGCAGGCTATGGCGATGAGGACGACGGTCATGGACTTCCCTTCCGATTGAACCCGCAGCGGAAAAGCGCCTTCCCGCCCGGAACCCCTGTTACCGCGCATGACGGCGGCACCCGGCGCGGACGCGCCCGGTCGTGCCGGGCCGCTTAGCGGCGTTGGGAGCAGGATTCAACCGGCTCAAATCCGACACATGCCGACAATGCACGACATCATCCGACCATGGTCGGACGCGCGTCAGCGATGCTCCCAGCCGAGCCTGGGCGGCAGCGCGACGGCCTCGCCGCGCTCGCTGAGCCGCAGCCCCTCGCCCGCCTCGGCGGCGCCGATCCGGCTGAACGGCAGGCCGAGGCTTTCGGACAGCGCCAGGATCCCGCCCGCGCGCCCGGGCGGCGCCGCGAACAGCAATTCGTAATCGTCCCCCGCCGTCGCCGCGGCCAGCCGCGCCGCGCGGGAATCGCCGAGGCAGGCGAGATAGGCCTCGGACAGCGGCACGGCGTCGAGCTCGACATGCAGCCGCACCCCGCTCGCCGCCGCGATCCGAGACGCGTCGATCAGCAGCCCGTCCGAAACGTCCATCATCGCCGACACGAACGGCGCCAGCACGGCCCCCGCCTCGAGCCGCGGCCGCGGCAGCCGATAGCGCTCGACCAAAGCCTCGTGCGCCCCGTCCAGCTCCCCCGTGAGGACGCGCAGCCCCGCCCCGGCATCCCCGATCGCCCCGCTCACCCAGAGCTGGTCCCCCGCCTGCGCCCCGCCCCGCGAAGGCACCGGCCCCGAAGCCTCGCCGATCGCCGTCATCCCCAGCACCCGCGCCGAGCCCGCCGGCACCGCGACGGTATCCCCGCCGAGCAAAGCCACCCCGAACGCCCCCAGCGCCGTCCCGAGACCGGCGACGAACGCCCGATCCCATTCCTCCCCGCCGAGCGAATAGCCCAGCAGCACCCCCACCGGCCGCGCCCCCTTCGCCGCGAGATCGGAGAGGTTCACCGCGAGCAATTTCCAGGCGACGTCCCCCGGCGGATCGGAGGGGAGATAATGGACGCCCTCAACGAGCATGTCGTGGGTGAGGACGAGGGTTGTGGCCCCAACCGAGAGGACAGCGGCGTCGTCCAGCAGGCCGCGCGCGGAGGGGGAGGCGGCCAGGACGCGGAGCGATTCGATCAGGGCGGACTCGCGGGACACCTCCGAGTCAGTGCGGCGAGAGCAGCGGCGACGCAACCGGGACCGTCAAGGCAACTCAATTCCCCTGTGCGTCCGCTTCGCGGCGGAGAGACCCACGATGCACTGAACCGAACGCCCGGGCGTATCAGGGGCGCAGGAGGTTCGAATGCGAGATACGACGGCCTCCGGCTTCGTCCGCGTTCGCGGCGCGAGCACAATCTCAAGAATGCCGATGTCGACATACCGCGCGACGCCTTGGTCGTGTTCACCGGCGTGTCGGGATCCGGCAAGTCGTCGCTCGCTTTCTCCACCCTCTATGCCGAGGCCCAGCGCCGCTATCTGGAATCGGTCTCCCCTTATGCGCGCCGCCTGTTCCACCAGATGGAGGTGCCCGAGGTCGACGAGATAGAAGGCCTGCCGCCGGCGGTCTCGAAGGGATCAGGCGTGTCGACCGACACCCTGCCAACAGCACGGCCATCATCCGAAACTGAGTATTCACGGGGCTTCACGAGACCTCCTCGACTGGTGCCAGCTACATGCCACCTACGTGCCAAGCACGGACTCCCCAGGCACGGAGTCCCCTTTCAAGTACTCACGGCAATAGCCGAAGGCTCACGATGCCGGGGCTTGCGCCGGCATGAGCACGAAGACCCGATGAAGCCCGACCGCTGTCGCCCGTAACGATGATCTCGCCGGCAGGATTCTGGAACGCGAGCTCATAGCCGCTTATTTCGAGCGCGCAGATGTCCGGCCGCGTCCCGGGCATCATCTGTTCTCCGGTGCTCAGGACGCCGGTCGGGCCGGCTGTCCACAGCATTCCATCCGAGCCCTGAAACGCTATTCTGAACGTCTCGTCTGGGGATACCGCCACCGATGGGCTAGTCCCTTCGGCGACCTGAGCCCCCCACGCCGTCAGCTTGCTCCCATCGAAGGAAACTAAGATTCCATCGGCCGCGCCCGCGAAGGCGATGATGTAGGATCCGGCGGTGCCGGCGGCGACGCTCGGGCCGATCCCGCGAGCCATTCCGTACACAGTGGGTCCGGCCCTCGCCCCAGCGGTCCAGAGCTGGCCGGTGTTCGCCTGAAAGGCGACTATGATCTGGCCGTCCGTTAGCAGCGCGGCGTCCGGGCTCGTCCCGGGCATCATGCCCAGCTTAAGATCGGCGAAGAGCCTCAGGGTATAAGGGTCGGGCACCAGCGTGACAGCGGCCAAGTTCCCTCCCGGTTGTTGATAGTGCAACCGCACGGTTCCGTCGCCAAGCAAGACCGCGACGGGACTCGTGCCCTCGGCGACCGGCACGTTATCCGCCCTGTTTCCGCCGGTACCCGCATGAAATAGGCCGACGCCGCCGCTGGCGTTGAAAGCCATGAGATAGCCGCCGCCCGGGAGGCTGACGATACTGGGCGCGGCGCCGCTCGCCATGCCGAGCAGCCAGTCGTTGGGCGGGTCCTTGCCGAAGGTGCACAGGGTGCCTTGGACGCCCTGATAAGCGACCTCATAATCAATTACACCGGCGATTTTCCGCAGGTTCTGCAACGCCGGGGGGGCCGCTGCGAGCCATTTCCCCGTAGCCTGGAAGCCGGGAAGGTAATTGGTGATGATCTCGGCGCTTTTCAGGGTGGTGGTCCCGCCCGGCGAATGCCCGATGAAGGCGCTCAACGGCGAGTTCAATGCACGGGTCAAGGCGGCCGCATCCGCATCCGCGCCGGTGCGAAGCAGGCGGGTATAAGCTGCGTGGACTTCGTTGATCTGCGTCTGTGCATCCGGGTTTGGGCCCTTGGGCAAATAGTATCCGTCCCATGCGGCCGCGCAGAAGAGAATCGAGCCCCCCGTCAGACCTTCGTAGGGTGATGCCCGCGGCGGATCGCCGAGCCACGTATCCTGCACGATCCAATAAGGGATACCAATGAGCAAATCACTGAACTGCCAGGCCGCCGAGACGCTGGCCAAGCGCGCTTTCTTGAAGCTGTCGACCAGCGGATATACGCGCTTGACTGCCCGCCGGGCATAATCGCGCATGTTCGCCGCCTCGGAAGCGCTGGTTTGCGGATCGGGGGCCTTTAACGACCGCTCCCTGTGGATGGCGACGATCAAACCATGGATCGTGAGCGCAAGGGCTGCCGTCCGCTGCGCGATCGCATCGGGCTTTCCGCTGGCCCAGGACTCCATGATCCCGGCCTGCACGTGGAGCTCGTGGAGCCCTGGCCCGTCCGATGAGGAGTCCAGCATCGCCCAAAGCTGCGCCTTGCTCTGTCCATTGGTGACCGCGTTGAAATATTCGACACTCAGCCAATCAGAGCTTGTCTGGGCAACACTACTTGCAGTTCTGATCGCTTCATCGGCCAGGTCCTGCCGAAAAACTTGCGTGATTTCCTGTTCTAGCCGGTCAAAGAGCTTGGTAAAATCGGGAGGGTCACTTCCATCGAATATCTCCACCAGGGACTGGCCCTCCCCCAGCAGAGACAAAAACAGTCCAATGCTCTCCATCACTCCAACTGCTACCATCGGCCACCCTCCTAGTTCTCGTATGCCGTCGGCGGAGTTGTATATAAGCATACAATTGGAAAAAATCGTAAGTCCGCGGTGCCTGGCCCCAAGGAAAAGTCCAGGCTCCCAATCCACCCATGCCAACGGTTAGCACCACCGTCTCTGGCAGCCTCGGCCCCTCCGCGCCTCCGCGTGAACCCGCTCCTGGCCCTCCCCTCCCGCCCCCGCAGTCGACATTAGCGCAAGCACTCGCCGAGCGGCGGGGCAAAGGCAGGACCCCGCGATGAGCCCGCGCACCGGACTTTAGACCGCCCCTTCGATGAAGTGTGCGGCCAAAGTGAAGGCCAGCAGGACCAGCACGGCCGTCGCCACGACGGCGATCAGCCGTTGGCCGGCGGTCGGCCCGCGGGCGACCTGGAGCGGCGCCGGATCGAGCAGGCGATGCAGGCTCCAGTGACGGCTAATGACGTCGAGCCGCGCTTCGAGCAGGCGTTTGACGGTCGCGGTAGCGCTTGAGGCTGCGGTGGAGAGTCCGCCACGATCCCAGGATCAGCATCGCGGAGAAGCCGGCGACCACCAGCCGAGCCGCGGTGGAAGCCTGGTCGCTCGTCAGCAAATAGACATTGGCGGTCACCGTCACGGCGGCGATCTGCAGGAAGCCGGGCACCAGCTGGAGGCGGCGGTCCTGCTGGGCGCGCATCTCGGCATGGAGCTCGCTGAACAGGGCCTCGCCAGGCTCTTCGAGCGCCGAGCGCTCCTCGGCCGACAGCTCGAACCTGGAGTCTTCGGGGGGCACCTGAAGGCAACGAGCGGTTGGAGGCTGGTCCGCGACCTCCTGGCGGGCGCCTGCGCTCTCACCGATCACTCCCGCCGGCCCGCGACCCAATTTTCGGGCGGCGCGGCGGGAAGGTTGAAGCTCGCCGCCGAGTTGCAGCGCGTCCGCACCCCGTCGCCCAACCGCGAAAATACCGTTAGGGCACAACCGACAAGGGGGAATCGATGCGCTTGGGGAGGTTGCGACGGCTGGCGGTGGGCGCATTGGCGCTGGCGCTCGGCGCATGCGACGGCCGGCCCTCCGCCACGCCGGCAGGCGTCGCCGAGGTCACCACGATCGACTTCGCGAACGTCGCCAATTATTCCGCGCCGGCCCTCCCCCCCTATTTCGACCGGACGGTGGCCGCCCTCGACAACAGCCGGGCGTCCAATTCCGGCGACGATCGCGTGGCGACGCTCGGGCGGGTGCTGTTCTACGATTTGCGGCTGAGCACTAACGACAGGGCGTCTTGCGCGTCGTGCCATCGCCAGGCGCTCGGCTTCACCGATTCGATGCGGTTCAGCAACGGGATCAGCGGCGCGTTCACGACCGACGCCCATGCGATGCGCCTCGGCAATGCGCGCTACTGGCGGCCGGGCACGATGTTCTGGGACCGGCGCGCGGCCAGCCTGGAGGCGCAGGCGAGCCTTCCGATCCACAGCCTGGTCGAGCTGGGGTGGGGAGGGGCCGCCGGCGGGATGGACGATTTGATCCGGAAGATGGGCCGCACCGCTTATTATCCGGACCTGTTCGCCTGGGCGTTCGGCAGCCGGGCGATCAGCGAGGAGCGGATGGGGCAGGCGCTCGCCCAGTTCGTGCGGGCGTTGGTGTCGAGCGCGAGCCGGTGGGACACGGGCTATGCGCAGGTCTTCTCGCCCGATGCGCCGAACCGCGCTTTGGGCGTCGACCTCCCGAACTTCACGCCTCAGGAGAATCGCGGCCGGCATTTGTTCATGACCGCCGTCGGCCAGGGCGGCGCCGGCTGCTCCGCCTGCCACGTCCCGCCGACCTTCGCCTTGGCGCCCGACGCGCGCAGCAACGGTCTCGACGGCGGCGAGAGGCGGCTGTTCAAGGCGCCGTCGCTGCGCAGCGTCGGCCTCACCGGGCCGTACATGCACGACGGCCGGTTCGCGACCCTGGCGGAGGTGATCGACTTCTACGACCGCAATGTCCGGGACGGCCCGGCGCTCGATCCCCGGCTGCGGCAGGGCCGGGAGCCGAGGCGCCTGAACCTAAGCGCGGCCGACCGCGCGGCTTTGGTCGCCTTCCTGATGACGCTGAACGACCCTGTGCTGACCACGGACGCCCGCTTCGGCGACCCGTTTCGCCGCTGAGTACAGACGCCTAGCTCGTACGGATCGAATAGAGGATCGCGTTGCTGATCGCGATGACTGCCCCGTCGGCGCCGACAACGGTCGGCGTATAGGCCTGGCCGAGGCCGGAATTGAGCTGCAGCGCCTGCGTCAGCGTGTTGGTGGTGAGGTCCCAGCGGTACAATATGCCGTCCTCGTTGTTGGCGAGCACCGACTTGCGCGCCGGATCGGCGGCCATCGTGTTGATGCACCATTCCTTGCGCCCGGTGGTGTTGCCGTCCTGGGTCGGAGCGAGGATCGTCATCACCTCGCGCATCACCTGTACGGCGGGGATGATCGGGTCGGCCTGGCTCGTCCTCGGATCCAGCACGGCCATCCGGTTGAGCCCGTCGCCCGTCCCCGCTCCGATGTAATTGTTGTACTTCTGGGCGAGCAGGTAGGTCGACGGTCCGACATAAGACGGCACCATCGCCACCGGGATCACGCTCGGCGACACGTCCCAGCCGAAGCTGCCCGGCACGCCCGCCGGATTGAGCAGCGAATCGAACTGCAGCAGCCAGCCGCGCGCATTGTGCGTCGGGAACTGGGTTTCGAGGACGCCGTAGAAGACGCGGCCGTCCGGGGCGACCACCGGCGACGAGGTGGCGTCGTCGCTGACGCGCGCGGAGGCGTTCGAGTTCGGGTCGGTCAGCGCGACCTTCGCCTTGGTCGCGAGCGTCGTGCTGTCGAGCGCGAGCAGATAGCCCCGCTGCACGACACCGGCGGCGAGGGCGATGTTGACCGCGATGTAGACGGTGCTGCCGTCGTTCGAGATCGCCGGCGCGCAGTTCATCGCCGGCTTCGCGATCGCCGGGTCGCCGGCCGCGGTGGCCGCGCCGACCCAGGTTCCGGTGCCGTTGGGAGTGATGCGGGCGATGCCGCTGACCAGCCCGGCCGGGTTGGCGCCGGTCACGTGGAAGCCGAAGAAGACGTTGCCCTGCGCATCGGCGGTGAGCGGCGTGTTGATGAACACGGCGGCGTCGAACGCGGCGGAATTGGCGTTGTAGGCCGCGGCCCCGTAGAAGACGTGGGTCGCGACTGCGCCGTTCATCGCGTCCGGATCCTCGCGCACGACCACCTTGCCGCCCGCGCCCGGCGCATAGACGCGGCCCTGCGGCGTGAGCAGCACGTTGTACGGCGGCTTCCAATTGTGCGGCGGGGCGACATAGTCGGTCGACAGCGACCAGCCCAGCGCGCCCGTTCCTCCGTGGCGGCCTTCGACGCGATAGCCCCCGGTCGCCGTCGACTTGACCGGGATCACGATCGTGTTCGACGTCGTCACGACGGGCGAGCCGTAATGGGTGAGCAAAGCGCCGCCCGGCGTATATTGCGGCGCCAGGTCGACGGCGGAAGCCCAGGTGATCTTGCCGAGGTCCTGCGACGCGATCGCGCTCACCGCGCTGTGCTGCGAATCGCGGCCGTAGCCGAACCATGCGGGGCCCGAGATCGGCGCGGGCGGGGGCGGCGGGGGCGGCGGCGGTGGCGGCGGCGGAGGCGGCGGCGGAGGCGGCGGAGGGGGCGAGCCGCCGCCGCCGCCGCCGCATCCGACGAGGGCGGCGCAGGACAGCATCAGCAGCGCCTTGCGGCGTGAAACGCCGCTGGGCTGAAGCGGAAGGGGCGGGATGTGATGGCCGCTCATAGTCTTTTGATATCCCTCCCCTTTGACCGACGCCCTGCCTCGTGTGGCGCCCCGGAACCTGAGTGTGGCATTGTTTGACCCTCAGCTCCAAGCCCAAAAATCGTTGCGCGCGTCGAGGCTTAACCGGCCTTCACGGCCCGTGGGGGGAGCGCTTGTGTCGGCATTCGAATCCATGGGGCGAGGCGGCGTTTCGCGTGCGCGAGATGCTCGGGCCCTAGCTCCGCACGTCCTTCGCGACGGCGTCGAGGAGGCCGTTGACGAAGGCGGCTTCCTTGCGGTCGTAAAAGGCTTTCGCCACGTCGACATATTCGGAGATGACGCTGCCGGTCGGCACGTCCGCCCGCGCCACCAGCTCGTAGGCGCCGGCGCGCAGGATCTGGCGCATCGGGCGGTCCAGGCGGGCGAGGGCCCAGCCCTTGGCCAGGCGGGCGGAGATCAGGGCGTCGAGCTCGGCGGCGCGGGCGTGGACGCCGCTCACCAGATCGTCGAAGAAATCGACCTCCGCGTCGGCATATCGGTCGCCCTCGATGGTCGCGCCGAGCCGGTGGTGGTGGAATTCGTGGAGGAGGCGGGCGAGCGGGGTCTTCTCCATCTCATGCTGGTAGAGCGCCTGGACGGCGGCGAGGCGGGCCGCGGAGCGCGAGCGCGAACGGGTGGAGGCGGAAGGCATTGCGGGCGCCATAAAGGAGCGGGCGCCGGGGTGGGAAGCCTAATCGGCGGTTTCGGCGAGGAAGTCGCGGATCGCGGCGGTGACGGTGCCGGGCTCCTCCCAGGGGATGAAGTGGCCGGCGGTCGGCGACGTGACGACGCGCAGGTCCGCGACCAGATCCGGGAGGCTTTCGAGCTGGACCGGCAGCAGGGCCGGGTCCTTGAGGCCCCAGACGACGAGGGTCGGCATCGCCAGCGTCGGGAAGGGCGCGAGCGTCCAGAGCGGGGCCCTGGCGTCCTCACCGGGCGACGGGACCTCGAGCGCCGAGGCGCGGTACCAGTTGAGCATGGCGGTGAGCGCGCCGGGCTGCTTCCAGTCGTCGAGATAATGCTGCCGCTCCTCGCCCGGCAGCTTGGTCGGATCGCTGTGGGTGAGCAGGACCTTTTCGAGGAAGGTCTCCAGACCCATGGCGACGATCGCGGCTTCGGCGGCGGGGCTGCGGAAGAAGCTGATATATTGCGAGGCGGCGCGCTGGGCGTCGTCCTCGATCAGGGACTTCTGGAAAACCAGGGGGTGGGGGGCGTTGACGATGATCAGGCGCCGCACCCGGACGGGGTGCTGGAGCGCCGCGGTCCAGGCGACCGCGCCGCCCCAATCGTGGCCGGCGAGGGTGAAACGGTCGATGCCGAGCGCGTCCATCAAGGCCAGCGCGTCCTCGACGATCCTGCTCGTCTCGTAATGCTCGACGCCGTCCGGACGGTCCGAACCGGCGAAGCCGCGCTGGTCGGGCGCCACGACGTGAAAGTCGCGCGACAGGTCGTCGAGCTGGTTGCGCCAGGTGCGGTGCGATTCGGGGAAGCCGTGGAGGAACAGGATCGGCTCGGCCCCCTCGCGCCCGCCGTGGCGGACGTTGAGGGTCACGCCGGTGGAGAGATCGATCCGCTCGGTGCGGAGGGGGGTCATGGGGCTCCTCCCCCTCCCCCTTGATGGGGGTGGGACGGGGTGGGGGTGGAGTCAATGAAGCGCGGTGACTCTCCGGAGAGTCCACCCCCACCCAAACCCTCCCCCATCAAGGGGGAGGGCTCCGGGCCGCGCATCGAGCCACCACTCATGGATAGCTGACCGTCTTGGGGACCTCGGGGAGCGGGATCCACTCCTCGCGGTCGTCGGGCGGGAGCGGGAAGGCGCCGGCCTTCCAGTCGTCGCGCGCCTGGCGAATTCGCTCGCGGCTCGACGAGACGAAATTCCACCAGACGTGGCGCGGCCCGTCGAGCGGCGCGCCGCCGCACAGCATGACATGGGCGCCCGCGCCGGAACGCAACGTCGCCGCGGCGCCGGGGCGCAGGACGTAGAGGGTGCCGGGATCGAGCGCGAGCCCGTCGAGGCTGGCTTCGCCCTCGGCGAGGTAGATTGCGCGCTCGTCGGCTTCCGGATCGACCGGCATCGAACCGCCGGGGGCGAGCTGGACGTCGGCGTAGATCGTCTCGCTGTGGCAGGTGACGGGCGAGCTTCGTCCCCAGAGCGTCCCCATCACCACACGCGCCGCAGCGCCCCCGCCCTCGACCAAGGGCAGGCGATGCTGCGGCACATGCTCGAAGGCGGGATCGACCTCCTCTTTCGCGGTCGGCAAGGCGATCCAGGTCTGGATTCCGCTGAGCTCCGGTCCGCCGGGGCGGAGCGCCGCGGGGGAGCGCTCGCTGTGGGTGATGCCGCGGCCCGCGGTCATCAGGTTCACCGCGCCCGGCTCGATGGTCTGGAAGGTGCCGAGCGAATCGCGATGGTCGATCGCGCCGGCGAACAAATAGGTGACGGTGGCGAGATTGATGTGCGGGTGCGGGCGAACGTCGATGCCGGTGCCGGCCTCCAGGTGCGCGGGCCCCATCTGGTCGAAGAAGATGAAGGGGCCGACGGTGGTCCGTTCCTTGTGGGGCAGGGTGCGGTGGACCTTGAAGCCGCCGAGATCGTGGGTAGTTGGGGTGAGGGTTTGGAGGATGAGATCGTCGGACACGGTGCGCTTACTCCCCCGGCGCGGTCGCCTTGATGGCAAGCGCGTGGATGCGCTCTTTGGTGATGAGATCGCCCAGCGCCTCGTTCACCGCGCGCTGGCGCTGGAGGCGCGACATGGTGCGGAATGCT
>DASVSD010000018.1:0-61525 GCA_036388255.1 Allosphingosinicella sp.
GGTGACGACGCCGACCTTGACGTCATCGCGGTCGGGGAGGCCGAGATGCTCCTTGGGCGTCACGTAGCAGAGCATCGCGGTGCCGAACCAGCCGATCATCGCGGCGCCGATGGCCGAGGTGATGTGGTCGTAGCCGGGGGCGATGTCGGTGGTGAGGGGCCCGAGCGTGTAGAAGGGGGCCTCGCCGCAAGCCTCGAGCTGCTTGTCCATGTTGGCCTTGATCTTGTGCATCGGCACGTGGCCGGGGCCCTCGATCATGACCTGGACGTCGTGCTTCCAGGCGATCCGGGTCAGCTCGCCGAGAGTCGCCAGTTCGGCGAACTGGGCCTCGTCGTTGGCGTCGGCGATGCTGCCGGGGCGCAGGCCGTCGCCGAGGGAAAAGGCGATGTCGTGGGCCTTCATGATCTCGCAGATTTCCTCGAAGCGCGTGTAGAGGAAGCTCTCCTTGTGGTGGCTGAGGCACCATTTGGCCATGATCGAGCCGCCGCGGCTGACGATGCCCGTCACCCGTTTCGCCGTCATCGGGATGTAGGGCAGGCGCACGCCGGCGTGGATGGTGAAATAGTCGACGCCCTGCTCGGCCTGCTCGATCAAGGTGTCGCGGTAGATCTCCCAGGTCAGGTCCTCGGCGACGCCGCCGACCTTTTCCAGCGCCTGGTAGATGGGGACGGTGCCGATGGGGACGGGCGAGTTGCGGACGATCCATTCGCGGGTGTCGTGGATGTTGCGGCCGGTCGAGAGGTCCATCACCGTGTCGGCGCCCCAGCGGATCGACCAGACCATCTTGTCGACCTCGGCGGCGACGTCGGAGGCGACGGCGCTGTTGCCGATATTGGCGTTGATCTTGACCAGGAAGTTGCGGCCGATCGCCATCGGCTCGGACTCGGGGTGGTTGACGTTGGCGGGGATGATGGCGCGGCCGCGTGCGACCTCGTCGCGGACGAATTCGGGGGTCACGTAATCGGGGATCGAGGCGCCGAAATCCTGCCCGTCGCGCACGAAATTGCTGCGCAGCATTTCGCGGCCGAGATTCTCGCGGACCGCAACATATTCCATCTCGGGCGTGACGATTCCGCGGCGCGCATAATGCATCTGGGTGACGTTCGCGCCGGGCTTCGCGCGCAGCACCTTGCGCCGCACGTTGGGGAAGGGCTGCACGCCGCCGGAGCGGTCCGGGCCGAGCCGGCCGTTATCCTCGGGGCGCACCTCGCGCTGGAGCACCTCCTCGACGTCGCCGCGGCCACGGATCCAGTCGCGGCGCAGCTCGGGCAGGCCGGCCATGATGTCGACGGCCGCGGCGGGGTCGGTGTAGGGGCCCGACGTGTCGTAGACGCGCAGCGGCGGCTCGCCGCAGCTCGGCTCGAGGTCGATCTCGCGCATGGCGACGCCGAGCGGGCCGACGCGGATCTTGCGGCTGCCGCGGATCGGCCCCGTGGTCACTTTCAGCTCGGTACGGGCGGGGGCGTCGGCCATCCTCTTGTCTCCTCAAGGGGACGGAGAAAGGGCACGCCCGAACTCCCTCCCTACGCCGGTGTCAGCCGGATCAGGTTCGACGGGTCGCGGCTACCAAGCCGCCTCTCAACCCTGTGCACAGGGTCCCCCGGGGACGGACCCGCCATAGGCTGTTGCGAAGCCCTGCGGAAGCGCCCACGTTCGTGCCGCGATGCATTTGATCGAGATCCTGCTGCCTTTGTTCGACAATGAGGGACGGCGCTTCGAGCCGGCGCTGTTCGGGGCGGTGCGGGAAGAGCTGCTCGCCCATTTCGGGGGGCTCACCGCCTTCACCCGCAGCCCGGCCGAAGGCGTCTGGGAGAGGGAGAGCGGAGTCGCGCGCGACGAGATCGTCATCTTCGAAGTGATGGCCGACTGGATCGACCGCAGCTGGTGGCGCGGCTATCGCGCCGAGCTGGAGGCGCGCTTCCGCCAGGAGGAAATCGTCATCCGAGCGCGGGAAATCGAGCGGCTCTAGCGCCGCCGTCGATAAAGGAGGCGCGCGCGGGCGATCGCTTCGGGGAGCGCCGACTCGAGCATCCGCGCACGAAAGGCGCGGCCGTCATTGGCGCGCCACGCGAGGAGCAGGTCGGGCACGATCCCGCGCACCTCGTTCGAGCCGTCGGCGCGGAAGCGGGCGCAATCGGGCACCGTCAGCGTCGCGCCGCTGTTCGGAAGACGCGTCGGGGTCCCGCCCCAGCTGTGGCCGCAGCCGAGACCGGCGGTACGGGCGCCGAGGACGATGGCGGCGCGATTGTCCTGGAGCAGGGCCGCGAATTGCTCGGCGGCCGACGCCGTCTCCTGGTCGACGAGGACGATCACCGGGCCGTCCCAGGCGCCGTCGCGATAGGTGTGCTGGGCCGGGGTGAAGACGTCCACCCCCCAGTCCCTGCCTTCGAACGCGCCCGCGGGCGCCTCGCCGACCAGGCCGGTCGCAAAACCGGCGCGGCCGAGCCAGGGGCAGGACGGATCGCCGGTCGGCGGGCAGCGGCGGCGGGCTTGGGCCTCCGCCGCCTCCGCCTCCGCCGCCCAACCGAGGAGGCGAGTGCGGTCGGCGGGGCCGGCGCCCCGGGCGGCGGCCCGCAGCTCCGCCGCATTCTCCCGCCACAGCCGCTCCCAATGCGGTCCGCGCACGAAACCGAAGCGGGCCGAGCGGAGGGGACGGCGGCTCAGCATCCGCGCGGCGGCCTCGGCCCATTCGGAGCCGCCGCCATTGCCGGTGAGGTCGACGACCAAAACGGTCGCGCCCGCGGCGCGAAGGGCGGAGAGCCGCTCCTGCATGACAAGGCCGAGGCGCCGATAGGCCTCGGTGACCAGCCGGGCCTCGCATTGCTCGTCGCACGGCCGGTCGAGCGGAAGGTTCAGCGCCCGCACCGCCTCCGCGCAGAGCGCCGCGCTGGAATGGGGATCGAACCGTGCGATGCGCAGGAAGCCGGCCCGGGCGCCGCCCGCCTCGACCGTGCCGGCCGGAAGCAGATCGCCCTCGGCCACCGGCCGGTAGCCGGCAAGGGCCGGCGCGACCCCGGCGGCGTTGTTCGGCGCCGAATAGCCCCGCGACCGGCAATAGGCCTCGACGGTCGGCGCGGCCCGCGCCTGCGCCGCTGCCGCGGGAGCGGCCGGGCCCTGCGCGGCGGGCGGCGCCGGCGGCCGCTGCCAGGTCAGGGTGACGTGGCCGTCGCCGATCCGCTGGACGATGCGGTTGAAGATCGCCATCGCCTCGGCCTCGCTGCGCGCGCCGCGAAGAGCCGCCTCGGCGCGGCCGAACAGGGCATCGAGATCGAGCTCGCGCTCGGTCAGCAGCCATTCGAGATTGGCGTAGCGGGTGGTCAGCGCCGTCCGCGCCGCGGCCAGGTCGGCGAGCCAGGGCTCCGGGCTGAAAGCCTGCAATTGGGCCGGGGCGGGCGAGCTCGCGAGGATGAGCCCCGCCGCCGCGGCCGCGAGAAGGCGTCTGCGCATCGTGTCTCCGAACATGTGTATTAGCCAGCTATAACAGCGGGGGTGGCGGGAGGCAAGGCGCGGGTGCTAGCTCATCTCGGCAGAGCCTATGCAGTCGAACCTTATCCAGCGTGGAAAGCGCGGCGCGAGCGGCGTCAGCGTCCAGCCTCCCGCGCCGCGCCCGACGCGCAGCGGGAGCCCGCCGACCCGCACGACCCGGCCTTCGCGCAAGCGCACCTCGCGCGCCAGCGGCCATCGCTCGTTCCACTGCGGAAAGGGCGTGTGGTTGAGCTCGACGATGAGCCGGGCGGTGTCGCCGCGGACGCGGGCGACGCGGATCCGGCGCGACGCGACCGTTTCGACGTCGCGCGTGGCCCGGTCGAGCCGCTCGAGCCGGACGGCCGGCCGAAGCGGTGCCTCGCTGCGCCGAGGGCTGCCATAGTCCATGACGATCGCGCGCCGATACCGTCCGCCGCGGTCCCGATCGGAAAGGCACAGCACGACCCCCTCCGTCTGGTCGTTCCACGAGTGGTCGAAGCACGGATGTTCGCCTGCGGCAGATCGCGTGAGAGTGAGGATCGTGCCGACGGGAAATACCCATTGGCGGATGCGCATCGGCTCCAGGCTTCGCCAGGTGGCCCTGGAAAAATTCTGCGTCTCGAGCGCCACGACGGCACCCTGGGCCACCGCGACCGGCTCCAGCGCCACGGCGACACCCGGGGTCGCCTCGCGCACGGTCCGGATGGCGTCAGGGACGCGTGGAGGGCAAGGGTCCCAATAGGGGTCCGATCCCGCGAGCAGGGCCGCGATCATGGTCCAAAGCAGCATCCTTCACCTCGCCGGCGAATTGAGCACGATCGCAGCCGCAGGTGAAGCGCCGCCATCGCCATTGTGCGTCGCCGCCCGGCCGCTAAGCTCCCCGCCATGAAGAACCGCCCCTTTCGCGAGCGGCTCGGCTTCGCGCTGGCCGGGATCCGGATCGTCTGGCGGCGCGAGGCGAGTTTCCGGACGCAGTGCGGACTCGCCGTCGTCGCGGCCGTCGTGACCGCGGCACTGCGGCCGGGCTGGATCTGGGCGGCGCTGATCGCACTCTCGGTCGCCCTCGTCCTGCTGCTCGAGATGGTCAATGCGGCGATCGAATATGTGATCGACCGGCTCCACCCGGATCGCCACGACGAGATCATGTTCGCCAAGGACGCCGCCGCCGGCGCCGTCCTGCTCGCCAGTGCCGCTTCGCTGGTGATCGGCGGGCTGATGATCCTGTCGGTGGCGCTGCGCTGAGGCGAGACGGAGGCGCGGGAAATCGGCGCGACGATTTCGCGCCGCGTTCCGCAAGTCTGGCTGAGCACCGGCGGCAGGCCTAGAATGTCGGCGCGACTCGGGGGGAGAACTAACATGGACGGCATTCAGACGACGGCAGATGAATCGGCCGATCTCAAAGACGCGATCTGCACTCCTCCGGCGGGGCATTCCGACATTTTCTGCCTGTCCTACGTGCAGCTTTGCGGAATTTCCTACGATGTCACCGTCAGCGGCATTCCGCACGCGGTCGCCGCGCCCGGCAACGTCGAGACCTGGAGCCCCCAGGGACGATGGTCCTGCGTGTGGGGCCCCGTGCTCGATGAGCATGAGGCCAACCTGGTCTATGTCGCCGCCTACCACAATGCGTCGGGCGGGGCGCCGACCGCCTTCGTGGTCGTCGTTCGCGGCACCGACGTCACCGACGATGTCTGGGGAGACTTCAAGGAGGCGTTCGAGGACCTTGCCGGGTGGCGCCAGGACACGCCCCCCTGGCTCTCGGACCCGGCCATCCTCGTCTCCGAAGGCGTGCTCGACGCGCTGACGACGGTGACGGGGCTGCGCTGGAACGGCGAAACCGTCGCCGCCTTCCTCGCCCGGCAGCTGGGCCCCGACAGCAGCAGGAACCCGGTCGTCGTCGTCACCGGCCACAGCCTCGGCGGCTGCGTCACGACCGTCCTGGCGCCGTGGCTCCTGACCTCGCTGACCGCCGCCGGCAAGCCGGCGCGGATGGTCCCGGCGACCTTCGCCGCGCCGACCGCCGGCAACCATGCCTATGCCGACTATCTCAATCGGACCTTTCCCAACGCGCCGCGTTACTACACGGATCTCGACGCCGTGCCGCGGGGCTGGGCGCAGCTCGACAGCATCAAGTCGATCTACGACGCCCAGGGCCTGTCGACGCCCTGGGTGGTCGACGGCACCATCGACGGCTTCCTGTGGCTGCTGGGAGAATATGGCGCGACCTATACCCAGCCGCGCGGCGCCCGGCCGCTGACAGGCGTGTTCTGCAACGGGTTGAGCTGGTACGAGCAGATCGGCGCCCAGCACGACCACAACAATTACATCTTGCAACTCAAGGGCGAGCCGCCGACCTGTCCGGTCAGCGCGCGGCCGCGCAACCGGCGCTGGACCCCGGAGGAACGGGTCGCGGCGCTCGCGGCGGACAAAGCCGGCGGCTGCGACGACAGCGCCGGCCCTCCCGCGGAGCCGCCACTGCCGGCTTGAGCGACGAGAGCAACTGCGCCTGTTTGGCCGTCATGCCGGGCTTGATCCGGCATCCATGAAAATCGGGCCTGGAATATTCGCGCCGCGCGGCGTTCATGGACCCCGGATCAAGCCCGGGGTGACGGACGGGCTTCAGCAGAGCTGCTCGACCTCGAGGCTGCCGGCGGGAAGCGGCTTCAGCATGGCCGTCGCGGGCACGGCGGGGTCGAGCCAGCGGGCCCAGTTCTCGCGCGAAAGCAGGGCGATCTGGCGGTTGTGATAGGGGGCGATGTCCGGGCCGGGCTCCGTCGTCAGCAGGGTGAACGCCTCGCCGACGTCGGTCCTGCGCCACAGGCCCGCGATGCAGAACCAGGGTTCGCCGCGCATCGTGAACAGCCATTTGTGCTTGCGCTTCGGCTTCGGAATGCCCGGTGGCGGGTCGGCGGGCGCGGTATATTCGTAGAAGCCGTCGGCGACGACGAGGCAGCGGCCGCCGGTCGCCGAGAAGCCGAAGTCCCGGCCCTCTGAGCGCATGTTGAACACGGGCTTGCCGCCGGGGCCGGGCCAGCTCCAGCGGCGGACGACCAGCTCCGCGCCCGGCTCGCCGCTCGTGGCCGGGCGGATGATCGCATTGGGATCCGTGATCCGGATGCTGTCGAGCGGCGCGAGGTTGGGCGCGCCCTCGGGGAAGCGGAGCGGGATCCGGGTGAAGCTGAAATCGTCGCGGATCTGGCCGAGCGCGACGGTGCGGCGGACTTCGTTGCACATGCGCGGCGCCTAGCAGGCGGGGAGCGGGAGCTGAAGCTCCACCGGCCCGGCGGCCGCCTCCTCCGCCCCCTCGCGCAGGTTGGAAAGGCCGAGGCCGAGCAGGCGGATCGGCTTGGGCAGCGGGAAGATGGAGCGCAGCAGCGTCCGGCCGGTCTCGACGAACTCCTCGACGCCGGCAACCTCGCGGCCGAGGCTGCGGGCGCGGGTGACGATCTGGAAGTCGGCATATTTGACCTTGAGGGTCACGGTGCGCCCGGCGAGGCCCTTCGCTTCGATCCGGGTCCAGACGTGGCGGCCGATGCGGTCGAGCTCGCCGAGCAGCGCCTCGCAGTCGCTCAAATCCTCCAGGAAGGTGTCCTCGGCGCTGACCGACTTGTAGGGGCGGTCGGCCCGCACCTCGCGGTGGCAGATGCCGCGGGCGAGGTTCCAATAATATTCGCCCGAGCTTCCGAAATGATGCTCGAGAAAGGCGCGGCTCTGGGCGCGAAGGTCGGCGCCGGTCTCGATGCCGAGCCGCGCCATCCTTTCCGCGGTCTTGGGGCCGATGCCGTGGAAGCGCTTGACCGGCAGCGGCGCGACGAACGCCTCGCCCCTGGCGGGAGGGACCACGCACAGCCCGTCGGGCTTGTTCTGGTCGGAGGCGAGCTTGGCGAGGAACTTGTTGTAGGAGACTCCGGCCGAGGCGGTGAGGCCGGTCTCGGCGCGGATGCGGGAGCGGATCTCCTCGGCGATGCGGGTCGCGATGCCGATCCCCTTCAGGTCGCGGGTGACGTCGAGATAGGCCTCGTCGAGGCTGAGCGGCTCGACATACGGCGTGTAGTCGGCGAAGATCGCGCGGATCTGGGTCGAGACCGCGCGATAGGCGTAGAAGCGCGGCTTGACGAAGATGAGGTCGGGGCAGCGGCGCTTGGCCGTCACCGAGGGCATGGCCGAGCGGATTCCGAACTTGCGGGCCTCGTAGGAGGCGGCGGCGACGACGCCCCGGACGCCGCCGCCGACGGCGAGCGGCTTGCCCTTCAGCTCCGGATTGTCGCGTTGCTCGACCGACGCATAGAAGGCGTCCATGTCGACATGGATGATCTTGCGCAGCGGCGGAGCGGCGGGCGCCTCGTTCACTCTTTGATCCTAGCGCGCCCATCGGCGTCCGGCCAGCCCTATCGACGAGCGAGCGGAGCCCTTAGTGGGAAGCGCCGGACCTAGTGGCGGGATCCCGTCGAGGCGACGATCTTGTCCATCACGGCGAGCATCACGCCCGACGAGATGAAGACGAGGTGGATGATCACCATCCAGAACAGCTGGTGCTCCTTGCCGCTGGTCATGCCCCCCGGCTCGAGCGCCATGAAGTGCTTCAGGAGGTTGATGCCCGAGATCGCGACGATCGACGCGATCAGCTTGAGCTTGAGGCCGGCGAAATCGACCTTTCCCATCCAGTCGGGGCGGTCGGCGTGATCGCCGATGTCCATCTTCGACACGAAATTCTCATAGCCCGCGAACAGGACCATGAGGAGGAGGTTGCCGGTCAGTGCGATGTCGATCAGCGACAGCACCGCGAGCACGGCCTCCGACTCGGTCATCGCCAAAGTGTGCGTGACGATATGCCAGCTTTCCTGCGCGAACTTGACGAGCAGCATGCCGAGCGCGCCGACCATCAGCAAATAGAAGGGCGCCATCAGCCAGCGGCTTCCGAACAGAACGACCTCGAGGCCGTGCTCCACCCTCTGCATCTTCGTCGCCTGGGCGCCGTCGGCCACGATCCGCGTATGCTTCATCGCCATCCCCCGTTCGCCGCACCGGTAGCGCGAAGATGGTTAAGACGACGCTAAGCGAGGGGCGCGCCAGGCGAACGACTTCGTCATGCCGGACTTGCTCCGGCATCCACCTTTTTTCTCAACGGCCGTGGCTTGAAGCAGGTGGACCCCGGATCAAGTCCGGGGTGACGGTTCGATAGAGATGCCGGTCCCTACAGCTTCTCGGTCAGCTCGGGGACGATCTTGAACAGGTCGCCGACCAGGCCGATGTCGGCGACCTGGAAGATCGGCGCGTCCTCGTCCTTGTTGATCGCGACGATGACCTTCGAATCCTTCATGCCGGCCAGATGCTGGATCGCGCCGGAAATGCCGATCGCGATGTAGACGCCCGGGGCGACGATCTTGCCGGTCTGGCCGACCTGATAGTCGTTGGGCGCGTAGCCGGCGTCGACCGCCGCCCGCGAGGCCCCGACCGCGGCGCCCAATTTGTCGGCGAGGGGATCGATCAAAGCGTGGAACTGCTCCGACGAACCCAAAGCGCGCCCGCCCGAGACGATGATGGTGGCGCTGGTCAGCTCCGGCCGCTCGCTGTGCGCGACCTCCTGGCCGACGAAGCTCGACAGGCCCTGGTCGCCGGCGCCGCCGACCGCTTCGATCGTGCCCGAGCCGCCTTCGCGCGAGGCCTTTTCGAAAGCGGTGCCGCGCACCGTGATCACCTTCTTCGCGTCCGACGAGCGGACGGTGGCGATGGCGTTGCCCGCGTAGATCGGGCGGGTGAAAATATCCTCGCCCTCGACCGAGAGAATGTCGGAGATTTGCATCACGTCGAGCAGAGCCGCGACGCGCGGGGCGACGTTCTTGCCGGTCGTGGTCGAGGGCGCAAGGAAGGCGTCGTGATGGTCCATCAGGCCGGCGATCACCGGCGCGACGTTCTCGGCGAGCTGGTTGGCGAGCGACGGATCGTCGGCGACATGGACCTTGCCGACGCCCGCGATCTTCGCCGCCGCTTGCGCGACTGCGTCTACGCCGGAGCCCGCGACCAGCAGGTGGACTTCGCCGAGCCTGGACGCGGCGGTGACCGCGGAGAGGGTCGCGTCCTTGAGCTGGCCCTCTTCATGCTCGACCAGAACCAAAGTCTTCATCCGACCACTCCCGTCTCGCGCAATTTGTCGATCAGCTCGTCGACGGAGCCGACCTTGACCCCGGCGGTCCGCTTCGGCGGCTCGACCACCTTCAGCGTCGTCAGCCGGGGTGCGACCTCGATTCCGTAATCCTCGGGGGTTTTCATCGCGAGCGGCTTCGACTTGGCCTTCATGATGTTCGGCAAAGAGGCGTAGCGCGGCTCGTTGAGGCGGAGATCGGTGGTGACGATCGCGGGCAGCTTCAGCCGCACCGTCTCGAGCCCGCCGTCGACCTCGCGGGTGACGTCGACCGCATCGCCCGAGACCTCGACCTTGGAGGCAAAAGTGCCCTGGCCCCAGCCGAGCAAGGCGGCGAGCATCTGGCCGGTCTGGTTGGAATCGTCGTCGATCGCCTGCTTGCCGAGCACGACCATGCCCGGCTGCTCCTCTTCGGCGATCTTCGCGAGGATCTTGGCGACGGCGAGCGGCTCCACCTCGGCGTCGGTCTGGACGAGGATGGCGCGGTCGGCGCCCATGGCGAGAGCGGTGCGCAACGTCTCCTGCGCCTTGATCGGGCCGATCGAGACGGCGACGATCTCTGTCGCCGCGCCCTTCTCCTTGAGCCGGATCGCCTCCTCGACGGCGATCTCGTCGAACGGGTTCATGCTCATCTTGACGTTGGCGAGGTCGACGCCCGTCTGGTCCGCCTTGACCCGCGGCTTGACGTTGAAATCGATCACCCGCTTCACGGGCACGAGAAGTTTCATCATCAGCTCCTAAAGCGGGACCAGGCGAGCCTTGCCGCCAATCCGATCCATCCGCCCAGAGCGGCGACCGGCAGTAGCGTCAGGGCTGCGGCCCAGCCAATTCCCATGGTCAGCATTCCAAGGATGAACAGGAGGAACGCGAAAGCGAGAAGCGCCATCAGCCCGCCCGCGACGGACCAGCGCAGAGCAGGGAGGAATCCGAAGGCGACCGCCGCCACGACGAGCCAGACCGGATTCCACGGGGGCACCATCACGCGGCTTCCTTCACCTGGGCGACGATCTTCCTCGCCGCGTCGCCGAGATCGTCGGCGGGAACGATGGCGAGGTTGGACTGGGCGAGGATCGCCTTGCCCTCCTCGACATTGGTGCCCTCGAGGCGGACCACCAGGGGCACCTTCAAATCGACCTCGCGGGCGGCGGCGATGATGCCGTCGGCGATGATGTCGCAACGCATGATGCCGCCGAAGATGTTGACCAGGATCCCCTTCACCGCCGGGTCCGAGAGGATGATCTTGAACGCCGCCGTCACCTTCTCCTTGGACGCGCCGCCGCCGACGTCGAGGAAGTTGGCCGGGAAGGCGCCGTTCAGCTTGATGATGTCCATCGTCGCCATGGCGAGGCCGGCGCCGTTCACCATGCAGCCGATATTCCCGTCCAATTTGATGTAGGCGAGGTCGTGCCGCGAGGCCTCGAGCTCGATCGGGTCCTCCTCGGTCTCGTCGCGCAAGGCGGCGAGGTCCGGGTGGCGGAACATCGCGTTGGAATCGAAGCCGATCTTGGCGTCGAGCACGAGCAGCTGGCCGTCATCGGTGATCGCGAGAGGGTTGATTTCGATCTGCGACGCGTCGGTGCCGAGGAAGGCGTCGTAGAGCTGGCCGGCGACCTTCTGCGCCTGCTTCGCCAGATCGCCGTCGAGGCCCAGCGCGAAGGCGACCGCCCGCCCGTGATGGGGCATGAAGCCGGTCGCCGGGTCGATCGCGATGGTGCGGATCTTCTCGGGCGTCTCGTGGGCGACGTCCTCAATGTTCATCCCGCCTTCCGTCGAGACCACCATCGCGATCCGGCCGGTGGCTCGGTCGACCAAGAGCGCGAGGTAGAATTCCCTCGCAATGTCGACGCCGTCGGTCAGGTAGAGGCGGTTGACCTGCTTGCCTTCGGGCCCGGTCTGGACGGTCACCAGCGTGTTGCCGAGCATCTCGGCGGCGGCGGCACGCACTTCCTCCGCGGTTCGCGCCAGCCGCACACCGCCTTTGGCCCCCGGGCCGAGCTCCTTGAACCGCCCCTTGCCGCGCCCGCCGGCATGGATCTGGGCCTTGACGACGTAAAGCGGCCCGGGGAGCTTCTCGGCGGCCGCGACGGCGTCCTCGACGCTCGTCGCGGCGAAGCCGGCAGGCACCGGCACGCCGAACTTCGCGAGCAGCTCCTTGGCCTGATATTCGTGGATGTTCATCGGGTGCGCGGGCTGTCCTGATGCGGGGAATTTGCGGCCCTAAAGCACAAAAGAGCGGCCGATGGGAAGCGGCTCGGGCGGGGCCGGGCCGGCCGGCGCTCATAAGTCCATTCCGGATCAGATAGGCGGCGCTTCGCTCCGTTTCGGACGGGGTTCCGATTCTTCCGCCGCTGCCCGGGGCGCAGCCTCCCCGCGAGGGGAGACTCATCATGTCAAATCGGATTCCGCTTCGCGCCGCGGCCAGGCTGCTTCTGGTTCTATCGGCTCTGACCGGCTGGTCGACCGCAGCTGCCGCCGACTGCACAGCGGCCGAGCGCGCCGCGGCCAACGCGCAACTTTCGCTCAGCCCAAGTGACCAAGCGGCCTCCATCGCGGCCCATCTTCCCTGGGGCGTGCCGACGCCGACCGGATCGACGACCAACGAGCGCATGTTGGTTCAGCGCGACTATGTCATCCGCTACGATTCCGATCTGCGGGTGCCGCTATGGACGGCGGAGCGGGTCGATTCCGCGCGCCTTGGCGCGGTCGAACGCGAAGATTGCTTCCGCCGCGATCCGCGGCTCCCCGTCGCCGACGCCTCGGCGCCGTCGGACTATGACGAGCCGATCTACGACCAGGGCCATATGGCGCCGTTCGCCAATCAGTCGACGTCGGCAATCGCCGGCCACAACTCGTTCATCATGTCGAACATGGCGCCGCAGACCTGCCAGTTCAATCGCGGCATCTGGCAGATCCTGGAGGGGATCACCCGCCTTTGGGCGGCCGAGAACGGGACCGTGTTCGTCTTCAGCGGCAGCGTGTTCGACCGCGACGGCAATCGCGCGCGCGACCCCGACGCGGCGGCGCAGCGAATGCTGGCGCGCAATGGCACTTCCCGCGTCGCAATCCCCTCGCACTTCTACAAGGTGATCGCGCTGCGCCGCGCGACCGGGGCGGTCGAGACGCTCAGCATCATGATGCCGCATGACAACGCCAATCCCGATGGGCCGGCTGCGCTCCGTTACCTGCAGGCGCACGTCACGACGATCGCCGCGATCGAGCGTGTCGCGGGAATCGACCTGTTCCCCGGCACGACGGGGATTCGAGAGGCGAGCACCGTGTGGCCGTTCCGGGGCACCCAGCCTACCTCGCTGTGCTTTGTCGGCCGCACGAGGACCTGAACCGCGATCGCATGGGGTTCGGTCCATTTCGGATCAAACGGCGAGGCGCTCGCTCCGTTTCGGACACGTCTCGAATCCAGCGGCGGCAGCATGAGGCGCAGCCTTCCGGCGAGGGAGACTCGCCATGATCAAGCTGCTTCGCTGCCTGCCGCCGCTTCTCGCCGTACTGATCCTGTCCGGGTGGAGCGCGCGTGCCGCCGCCTGGGGTGATACCGGGCACCGGCTGGTCTGCGAGATCGCGCTTCGCAACCTGACGCCCGCCGCCAGCGCCGAAGTGGCCCGGCTGCTGCAGGCGAACGCGACGATCCGCGGCGCCAATTCGCGCAACCTCCAATATGGCTGGGCCTGCACCTATCCCGACCATCCGGCCGACAACGCGCCGCCCGCCCTCGCCCGGCGCAGCCCGCTGCATTTCGCCAATTATCCCCGCACTTTGCTGGCGGTGACGGCCTCTTCGGGCTGCGGCGTCGCGTCGCAATGCGTCGTCACGGCCATTCCCGGCGAGATCGCGGTGCTGGGGCGGGCCGGCGCGAGCGACGCCGACCGCGCCGCCGCGATCGTCTATCTCGGCCACTGGCTGGGCGACATTCACCAGCCGCTGCACAGTTCCTACGAGGACGACCGCGGCGGGAACGACATCAACGTCTCCGGCCTGTGCACCAGCAACCTCCATTCGGCCTGGGACACCTGCATCCTCCAGAACCGGTCGCAGCTCGGCGCCGGCCCGTCGGTCGATGCGGTGCGCGCGCTGGCGGCGACGTGGAGCGAGGCGGCGAGCGACGTCGACCGGGCGCTGTGGCTGTCCTCGCTGCCGTGGCAGTGGTCGGCCGAATCCTACGCGGTGACGGTGCGCCCGGAGATCGGCTATTGCACGATCGTCGAGCAGGCCTGCCGCTATTCCGCGACCCAGCTCGTCCTCGCCCAAGGGCAGCCCAAGCGGAGCCTTCCCATCGACGCCGCCTACATGGACCGCGCCTTCCCGATCATCCGCCAGCGCATCGTCATGGGCGGCATCCGGCTCGCCCACCGGCTGAACCTCGCGCTCGATCCGGCCTATCGCGGCTGAGCTAGCTGCCGCCGCAGCCGCCGCCGCAGCCTGAGCCGCAGCCGGCGCAGCCGTCCCCCGCGTCGGGAGCGGGCGCGGCGCACGCGCCGGCGCCTCCGCCGCATCGCGTCTCGGCACGAAGGGGCTTGTCGTGGGCGGGGCCGGCGGGAGCGAGCTGGCCCATCATTCGCGGCCAGACCGAATCGGGGGCCGGTTCGCCGAAGGCCGATTGGTAGAGGGCGAGCGTCGCGGCATATTGCTGACGGTGCCGCGCGTCCTCGGCGTGGCCCCCGGCGCTGGGCAAGTGGTGGAGGGGCCGGCCGATGATCCGGCGGCAGAGTATGTCCCAATAATGGCGGGTGTAGCAGAGATGGAGGTGCCACGCGCAATCGACCGCCACCGACGGCGTGACCTCCGTCTCGGAAATTGCAGCGAGATAGAGGAAACGGCGATATTCGCGGCTGACCGCGCGGGCGCGCTCCTCCGACCAGCCGGTCTCCTCCGCCAGCGCCTGCTCGAAGCTGCGGCTCGCGCCCGGATCCTCGATGCGCATCTGCTCGAGCTGCGCCCACAGGGCGCCGGGATTGCGGACTCCGGTCGAGTCGCTGCTCATGTCTACCGATCTAGTAGATTGTCATGACGGATTTGTGACAGCCGCGGCTTTTCAGGCTCCGTCATAGGCCCGCTGCAGCTCCGCGACGTCGAGCTTCACCATTTCCATCATCGCCTGCATCGCCCGCTCGGCGGCGGCGCGGTCTTCGCTGGCGATCATTTCGAGCAGCAGGCGCGGCGTGATCTGCCAGGAGAGGCCCCAGCGGTCGCTGATCCAGCCGCAGGCGCTCGGCTTGCCGCCATTGCCCTCGATCGCGTCCCACAGCCGATCGACCTCCGCCTGGTCGTCGCAATGGACCTGCAACGACACCGCCTCGGTAAAGTGGAATTGGGGCCCGCCGTTGAGGCCGGTATATTTCTGGCCGGCGAGGGTGAAATCGACGACGAGGATTCCGCCTTTCTTCATGCTGGGATTGTCGGCGGGCGAGCGGACGACCCTGTCGATCCGGCTGTCCGGGAAGAGCGTCACGTAGAAAGCGGCGGCCTCCTCCGCGTCGCCGTCGAACCACAGGCAAGGGACGATCTTCTGCATCCTGTCCTCCTCAGCGTGTCTCGGAGACGAGCGCGAACATGGCGCCCTGGGGATCGATGCCCTGCACGATCCAGCTGCCGTCGGGGACCGCCATCGGCCCGTTTATCACGGTCCCGCCGGCTTCGTTGATACCTGCCGCGGCCGCGTCGACGCTCTCGACGACGAAATAGAAGAGCCAGAGCGGACGCTCCATCCGCGCCGTCTTGGTCATCATTCCGCCTACCGACCCGCCGTCGCCGGCGGACCAGATCCGATATGTGCCCATCGGACCCATGTCCATGGTCGAGGTCTCGCTCCACCCGAACTGCTCCGAATAGAAACGAAAGGCGGCATCGCCGTCGCCGGCGTGGAGCTCGTGCCAGCCGCAATTGCCGGGGCTCATGCGCGGCAGCGGCGGCGGCTCCTCCTCGCGCGGGAGAGGCGAAAGCAGGTAGAAAGCCGTGCCGGTCGGGTCGGCGACCATGGCGAAGCGGCCGACGGTGGGAATGTCGTCGGGAGGCATGTGGACCTTGCCGCCCGCCGCGGCGATCGCGCTCGCCGCGGCGTCGGTGTCGGAGACCTGGACATAGCCGAACCAGCCGGGTCCGGTCAGGTCCTTGCATTCCTCGGGGAGAATGGCGAGGCCGGCGACGCCGCGATCGCCGGCATGGAGGATGGTGTAGCGATAATCGCCCATTTCCGGGATCGCCATGTCCTCAGCCTTCCAGCCGACGACCTTCTCATAGAAGCCGATCGCAGCGTCCTGATCGCTGGTCATCAGCTCGTACCAGATGAAGCCGTTCGCCACCGCTTTCACTCCGCCTGGGTGTCGAGGATCGGGGCGAACCCGCCCCAGAACATGCGCTTGCCGTCGAACGGCATCTCGCCGTCGGGCTTCATCCGCTCGTCGGCCATCACCTTCTCCCAGCCGGCGACCCGCGCCTCCTTCGAGGGCCACTCGATCCAGGAAAAGACCACATTCTCGCCCGGCTCGGCCTTCACCGCGCGGAAGAAGTCGGTGACCTTTCCCTCCATGAGGTCGTCGCCCATCGCCTCGACGACGCGGGTCGCGCCATATTCCTCGAAGATCGGCGCCGCTTTGGCCGCCATCGCGCGATAGGCCTCGGCCTTGCTCTCGTGCACCGGCGCCACGAAGCCGTCGACATAGCCCATGGAGCCGCCGCCGCCTTGCTCTACGATCGAGGCGAAGCCGGACATGATCATGCGCTGACCGTCGAACGGCATCGACGCGCCCATCTCCTCCATCCTGGGATCGGCCATCATCTTCACGTTGGCGGCGTCGCGCGCCTCCTTCGAGGGATATTCGAACCAGGAGAAGACGACGCTCTCGTCCGGCTTGGCCTGGACCGCGCCCTTGAAGTCGGTGACCTTGCCGTCGGGCACGTCGTCGCCCCAGGCCTCGACCATCCGGGTCACGCCGAACTCGCGGAACAGCGGCTCGGCGCCCGCGGCGTGACGGAGATATTCTTCCCTGTTGGCGGTCGGCACCGCGACGACGAAGCCTTCGACATAGGTCATCTTCACTCTCCTTCGAATGTCTTTCGAGATCAGCCTTCGGCCTGCGCCGGGGCCGAAGCGTCGACGGCATGCTGGTTGGCGAGCGCCTCCATGTCCATCCAGGCGACCTCCCAATGGTGGCCGTCCGGATCCTCGAAGCTGCGGCCGTACATCCAGCCATATTCCTGGACCGGTGCCGGATCGGCGCGGCCGCCGGCCGCGGCGGCGCGCTCGATCGTGGCGTCGATGTCTGCGCGGCTCTCGCCCGAGAGGCAGAGCAGGACCTGGCTCGTCGCGTGGGCGTCGGCCACCGGCTTGGACGTGAACTGCCGATACTTGTCGTGGGTCAGGACCATGACGTTGATCTCCGGCGTGAACGACATCATCGCCGCCGTCGCGTCGCTGAACTGCATGTTCTGCTCGGCGCCGAGCGCCCTGTAGAAGGCGATCGACCGCTCGAGGTCGGCCACCGGCAGGTTCACGAAAATCATCCTCGGCATCTCTCGCTCCCGAATCGCTGTTTGACCTTCCTGCCCTCGTAAGTTATAAAAAGCAACTGTGTCGTTAGAAAAAATAACAAAGTCAGCCGCGCCAAGGCGTTACAACGACGCCTGCGGCGCCGCGCATGCGCTCGACCTGGTCGGGGAACGCTGGGCTTTGCTGGTGATGCGCGAGCTGATGCTCGGGCCGAAGCGCTTCTCGGATCTGAAGGCGGACCTAGCGGGGATCAGCGCCAACGTGCTGACCCAGCGGCTCGCGGGGCTCGAGGCGGCGGGTATCGTGCTGCGCCGCAAGCTGCCGCCGCCCGCCCCGGCACAGGTCTACGAGCTGACGCCCTGGGGCTACGAGGCCGAGCCGATTTTCGAGGCGCTCGGCCGCTGGGCGGCCCGATCCCCGAGCCATGACCCGCGGCTGCCGCTCAGCGCCGCGTCGCTGATGCTGTCCTTCCGGACCATGTTCGACGCCGAGCGGGCGCGGGGCTTCACCGCGCGCGCGGGGTTCCGGCTCGGGCAGGAGACCTTCGTCGTGCGGATCTCCGACGGGACGATCGAAGCGGGCCGCGGGCCGGTCGAGGACATGGATTTCGTCTTTGCCGGCGCCGCTCGGGCGGTTGCCGCCGCGGTTTACGGCGGAGTCGCCATCGAGGCGCTTGAAGCCGACGGGGCGCTGGCCCTGGAGGGGGATCGGGAAATGGCGGCGCGGTTCGTCACCCTCTTCCCGCTGCCGCCCAAGGTCGAAGCCTAGCCGAACAGCCAGCGGCCCATCAGGCGGTCGAACGGGAAAGTGAAGAAGCCGGCGACCAGCAATGCCCCGATCACCATGCCGCGGACGGCGGCGCGATGCTTCGCATGCTCGTGGCGCCGGGCGGCCCGGACGATCAGCGGCACCTGAATCAGGGTCCAGGCGGAGAGGATGTGGATCAGGCTGAAGCCGCCTTGGTTGATGCCGCGGACGCCGAAGCTGAACAAGGCGGTGAGGGCCATCGCGGCGGCCCAGACCCAGCCGAGGCGGCGGTGGAGCCGGTCGCCGCGGCGACGGAGCAGCATCAACGGGGTGAGCGCGACAGCGGCGACGATGGTGGCGAGATGCAGCCAGACGACGAGCGGGATCTGGTGCCATTCGCCCCGCCCGCGCCACAAGGCCGCGAGGACGAAGCCGAGCAGCACGGTCGCCGCGGCCGCCAGGATGCGATCGAGCGGATCCGGCCTCAGGCTGATCTTCTTGGGTCGCGGCCGGTCCGCCGCCATCGTCGTCGCCATTGGCCCGCCCCCTTGCAGGCGGGAGCCTAGACCCCGCCGCGAAGAGCGCGCAAGTCAGGCTTCGAGCGTGAAGCCGACCTTCAAAGTGACCTGATAATGGGCGACCCGGCCGTTCTCGACATGGCCGCGCGTCTCCAGCACCTCGAACCAGCGGATGTGATGGATGGTCGCAGAGGCGCGGGCGATGGCGGTGTCGACGGCATCCTCGATGCTGGTCGTCGAGCTGCCGACCAGCTCGATCACCTTGTAGACATTGTCCTGCATCGCGCTGCTCGCCTCAGGGGACCGGCTGCCCTTCCGGATTGGTGCGCCTGTCCTCGCGCGCCTGGCGCATCATCTCGGCCCAGCAGCCCGTGAAGCCGCCGGGGCCGACCGTCGAGCAGCTCTGGATGCCGCCGCGGCCGACATATTCGAGGCTGCGCGCATTCGCCGCCCAGCTCTGATTGTCGCTGACCTGGCTGTTGCCGCGGAGCGGCTCGGGGATACGGTAGCGGTCGTCTTCGGGCCGGCGGGCGCAGACCACGATCTCCTCGGCATTGCTCGCCGGGCACGGGTCGTCGCCGTAGACGATGATCTGGCTGACCCGCTGGTTCGGACCGGCGGTTTGCTGGGCGACGGCGACCGAGGCCGCCAAGCCGGTGCCCGCCGCCAGGGCAAATGCAAGGGGGACAAGCCGTTTCATTATCGCCTCCTTCGGATCTGTCCTGGAAAAGGGACGGGCGCCGCCCTTTGTTCCTTGTTGCCGCGTCTCCGCGCCGTCAATCGTCCGCGCTCTGCGCGCGCTCGATCTCCTCGGCCTCGCGATCGATTCGGCGCATCCGGTCGCGGCGGGCCTCGTCGATCAGGCGGCCCCAGCTGATCCCGCCCGCGGCGCGCCGCTCGGCCTCGGCGCGGCGAACCAGCTCGGCGTGGCAGCCGGTGAAGCCGCCGCCGCCGACCGGCGAGCAACTGCCGATGCCGGAGCGGCCGAGATAGGAAAGCTCGATCGCCCGATCGGTCCAGCTGCGGCTGGCGGGGTCGTTGGGCCGGTCGCGCATGCCGCGCGGGATGCGGTACCGTTCCTCCTCCGGCAGCCGCGCGCAGACGATGATCTCCTCGTCGCTGCTCGGCGGGCAGGAATCGTCGCCGTAGACGATCAGCTGGTTGACCCGCGCCTCCCCGGCGGGGGGCGGCGTTTCGACCTGCGCCAATGCGGGCACGGCGATCAGCCCTGCGGCGGCGAAAGAGAGGAGGCGCTTCACTCGCTTCAGATCCTTTTTGAAAGCGCGATCGCGGCGCGGCAGCCGGCGCGGATCAAAGCGGAGAGGATCGGATAGCCGAAAGCGTCCTCGGCGCCGGCCGCGATCGCCGTGTCGCGATGCTCCAGCTCCTCGGCCTGGAACTCCCGGATCGCCTCCGCGAGCTCCGGATCCTCGGCGCCGAGCGTGGCGAGCTGCTCCGAATAATGCCGGTCGATCTCGGTCTCCACCGCGGCGGTGCAGGCCATGGCCGCACTGGGGCTGATGAGGGCGGTGACCGCGCCGAGGGCGTGGCCGGCATGGTCCCAGAGCGGCTGGAGCAGGGTCGGACGCACGCCGCGCTCGGGAAGGAGCGCATCGAAATGCTTGAGGTGCCGCTCCTCCTGGGAGGCCATGCGGCGGATCAGGCGCGCGCAGGAGCCGCGGTCGCCGAGCACCGCAAGCTGCCCGGCATAGATGCGCGTCGCGCCATATTCGCCGGCCTGGTCGACGCGCAGCATCGACGGCACGTCAGGACGCGCGTCGCCGGGCCGCCAGGCGGGGGCGCGGCTCAGGTCCGGATGCGCGGTCGTCTGAGGCTCAGCCATAGGATCAGACATGCGAACCCGATCGAGAGGATCGCGTTCCACCCGGCCATCGAAATGCCGAGCAGCGACCATTGCACCTGGTCGCAGCGGACGAGCGGCGCGGCGAGGATGTCGCGCAGCGAACCGTGCCCGCCGAGGCCCGCACATTGGGTGAAGCCCTCGAAGATCTTGAGCTCGACTCCGGCATGGTAGACTCCGATCGCGCCGCTGGTGAGGATCGCCAAAGCGGCGAGCCAGACGAGGCTCCGGCCGCGGTCGGGCATCCGTCCGGCGAGCGCGAACGAGAGCAGGCCGAGGAAGAGCGCCGCGAAATGCGGCCAGCGCTGCCAGTAGCACATCTGGCACGGGGTGAGCCCGCCGAGATATTGCGAGCCGTGGGCGCCCGCGAGCAGAGCGGCCGGCACCAGCACGGCGATCAGCCGCGCGCGGTCGAGGCTCGTCACCGGCGCGGCGAGGTCCGCGCCGGCGCGGCGGGCGCCGGCGTTCCCGGGGCGCGTGCCAGCCGCGCGACGGTCTGCAGCGCATAATGGAGCTGGAAGTCGGTTATGCCGCGCTGGCGAAGCTCGTCGGGGGTCGCGGCGAAGCGCGGATCGGGACGCGGGTCGTCCTGGATCACGTCCTCGCCGACCGCGGCTTCGTTGACGAGGTGGCGGCGGAGGTCCGATTCCCGGACGCGGGTGCGCGAGCGGTAATCGGGATCGGAGATCTGCGGCACGGGGACGTCCGGATTGATCCCGCCTTCCTGCACCGAGCGCCCGGCCGGCGTATAGTAGCGCGCGGTGGTGAGGCGCAGAGCGGTGCTGCCGTTGCCGAGCGGGATCAGAGTCTGGACCGAGCCCTTGCCGAAGGTGCGCTCGCCGAGGACGAGGCCGCGGCGATGATCCTGCAGCGCGCCGGCGACGATCTCGGCCGCCGAAGCGGTGCCGGCATCGACGAGGACGACGATCGGCGCGCCGTTGGTGGCGTCGCCCGGCCGGGCGTGGAAGCGTTCGATGTCGTTGCGGCGGCGTCCGCGCTGCGAGACGATCTCGCCGCGCTCGAGGAACAGATCGGAGAGGCCGACCGCCTGGTCGAGCAGGCCGCCCGGATTCGAGCGCAGGTCGATGACGTAGCCGAGCGGCTGGCCGCCCACCTGGCGCTGGATCGATTGGATCGCGTTGTTCACCGCCTCGGTGGTGTTGCGGTTGAACGTGGTGACCGTGATGATTCCGACCCGGTCGCGCACCTCGAAGCGGGCGGCGGGGATGTCGATGATCGCCCGCGTGATGGTGACGTCGAACGGGCGATCGCGGCCCGGCCGGACGATGGTCAGCCGGACGCTGGTGCCGGGGGCGCCGCGCATCGCTTCGACCGCTTCGTCGAGGGTGCCGCCGTAGAAGAGGCGGCCGTCGACATGGGTGATGAAGTCGCCGGCCTTGATTCCGGCGCGGTCGGCGGGGGTGTCGCGGGTCGGCGCGATCACCTTGACCGCACCGTCCTCGAGCGTGACGCTGAGGCCGAGCCCGCCATAATTGCCCTCGGTCGTCGTCATCAGCGAGCGGAAGTTGCGCGCGTCGAGATAGGAGGAATGGGGATCGAGGCTGGCGAGCATGCCGTCGATCGCGCCCTTGATCAGCCGCTCGTCGTCGACCTGCTCGACATATTCGGCGCGCACCCGCTCGAACACGTTCATGAACTGATCGAGCTCGCGGTAGGTGTTGACGTCGACCTGGGCCAAAGCGGCGGTCGCGGCCGGGACCAGGGCGATGGCGCTGACGAGGCCGAAGGAGCGGAGGAAATTGGAGGCCATCGGGTCATCCTGCAAAGGCGGTTCGGAGACGCTTCTACAGCCGGATTAGCGTGGCGAAAAGCAACCTTGGATGAACGTGCGTTCAGATAGGGACTTAGCCGGCGAGCAAAGGGGCGATCGCGACCGGTCGGCCGCCGCGGCGAAGCTCGACGCTGATCCGGGGATCCTCCGTGCCTGCGCGGCCGATCCGATCGCCGCGCCGCACCCGCTGGCCGCGGCCGACGCCGATCGAGGCAAGATCGGTGATCACGCTGATCCAGCCGCGGCCGTGATCGATGATCACGACCTCGCCGTAGGAGCGGAAGCGGGCGGCGTGGAGGACGATCCCGTTCGCAGGCGCGACCACCTCGGCGCCGGGCTCGGTGGCGAAGAGCAGGCCGCGCGAATGGACGCCGCCGTCGGAAATCTCGCCGACCCCGGTCAGCAAGCGCCCTTCGACCGGCAACGTATAGGGAGTCCGCGCCGGAGCGGCGGCGTTCGGCGATCCCGGCCGCGGGACCGGGCCCGGCAAAGCGGCGAGCCTTGCCTCGAGCTGCTGCTGATATTCGCGGGTGCCGATCCGCCGGGCGAGCTCGCGGGCCTGCTCGCCGAGGGCGAGGGCGCGGTCCGATTCGCTCAGCGCGGATTCGGCGAGCGTCGCCGAACGCCGGCGCTGCTCGGCCTCGAAGCGGGCGAGGGCGACGCGGCGGCTGCGCAGCTCCTCGCGGCTGGCGAGGAGGGCGCCCCGCGCCCGCGCCGCTTCCGCGCGGAGGCGGTTGAAGCGGTCCAGCTCGGTGCGGAGCGCCGCGGTCCGTGCGCGGATCACCGGCAGCGTCGCGGCGAGCAGCGAGCGGACATGGGCCACATCCTCGAACGAGCCGGGGCGGATCAGCGCCAGAGCGGGCGGGCGGCGCGCCATCGTCTGCAGCGCGGCCGCGAGCCGGGCGAGCGGCTGCTGGCGCTCGGCGAGGCGCGCGCGCTGTTGCGCGGCGGCGGCTTCGACAATGCGAAGGCGCGTCTCGGCGGCGGTGATGTCCGCTTCGCTCGCCTCGATCCGGGCGGCGAGCGCTTCCGCGTCGGCCCGCGCCCGGGCGGCCTCGCTCGTCGCCCGCCGCGCCTGCTCCTCCAGCGCCTGGTATCGCGCCGCGGCCCGCTGCGCTTCCTGCTGCGCCTCGCGCAGCGCCCGCGCCTCGCCGCCGCCGCCGCGGCTCTGGGCGGCGGCGATCCCGCCGGCGCAGGCGGCGGCCGCGAGAGCGAGGAGGAAGAGTCGACGCATCCCGCTCATCCTTCGCGATGATAAGGGTGGTTCGCAAGGATGGAGGTCGCGCGCCACAATTGTTCGGCGAGCATGGCGCGGGCGAGGAGGTGCGGCCAGGTCGCCGTGCCGAAGGCGAGCAGCAGGTCCGCCCCGGCGCGTTCGGCGTCGCCGAAGCCGTCGGCGCCGCCGATCAGGAAGCGCGCCTCGCGCCGGCCCTGGTCCCGCCAGGCCCCGAGCTTCGCGGCGAAGGCGAGGGAGCCCATTTGCTCGCCCGTCTCGTCGAGGATGATCGTGACTGCGCTTTCCGCGGCGGCCGGCATCCGGCCGCCGCTCTCCGGGAGCTCCGTGACCCTCGAGGGCCAGGCGATGCGCTTCAGGTAACGCTCGACCAGCTCGGCTTCGGGGCCGCGCCCGATCTTCCCGCGCGCGATGATGTGGAGGAGCATCACCTCACCGCGTCATTGCGAGGAGCGAAGCCACGAAGCAATCCAGCGGCGAGGCGTAGCGCCTGGATTGCTTCGCTTCGCTCGCAATGACGGTCGTGCCCTTAAACCGCCGCCGCGGCCGTGGCCGGCGTCTTTTCCTCGAACGCCCACATCCGCTCGAGATTGTAGAAGGTGCGCACTTCGGGGCGGAAGATGTGGACGATGACGTCGTCGGCGTCGATCAGCACCCAGTCGGCGACCGGAAGTCCTTCGACGCGGACGGGACGGCCCATGTCCTGCTTGATGCGCTCGCTCAGCTTCTGCGCCATCGAGGCGACCTGGCGCGACGACCGGCCGCTGGCGATCACCATATGGTCGGCGATGCTGGATTTGCCGGCGAGGGGAATGGAAACGACGTCGAGCGCCTTGTCGTCGTCGAGCGAACGGAGCACCAGCTCGTGGAGCTGCTCGGTCCGTTCAGGGGCTCCGTCTTCAGGCGGAGCGGGCTGGTTTGCGGGCAATGTGCCTCCTTTGGTCGAGCGGGCGCCGCGTCACGCCGTCACGCAACCCCCTGGGGTGGAACGAATTCTCGGCGGTTAAGTGCCAAAAGGCGTCGGCAGCGCGAAGTGCGGTGGCTGAGGTCGGATCGAGCGGCAGGCGAAGCAGCACGAGCGACGGCAATCTCCATTCGGTCCACTGCCTCAAATTGGCGGCGGGTCGGACAAAGCGCCGCAGCCAGCCCATCGCGCGAGCCCGACGGGCGAGGCCATGATAGCCCGGCCGCGTCACCACCGCAATCGCAACCGTCGCCGCGATCCGCCGCCATTTGCGCCAGCGGTGGAACTGGACGAGATTGTCCTCGCCCATGATCCAGACGAAGCGGCGGTGGGGGTAGAGGCGGACGAGGGTCTCGAGCGTTTCGACGCTATAAGGGCTGCCGAGATCGCGCTCGATCGCCGTCACCCGGATGGGCGCGCGCCGCGCGGCGCGGCACGCCGAGGCGAAGCGCGCCTCGAGCGAGGCCATGCCCTGCCGCGCCTTGAGCGGATTGCCCGGCGAGACCAGCCACCAGATTTCGTCCAGCCCCATCGCTTGCGCGGCGGCTAGGCTGATGCGCCGATGCCCGCGATGGGCGGGATTGAAGGAGCCGCCGAGGAGGCCGGTTCTGGTCATCGGCCGGGTCGATAGCATGCCGCGCCCACCCCGCGAATGCCCTCGACGCGGCCGGAGCCTTGCGGCACAAGCCCGCGGGGGAGGAGCCGGAATGAGCGGAGCGCTCGAAGGCGCGGGCGATGCGGTGACGGGGGGCATCCTCGCCCGTGCCGTCGAGCCCAAGGCCGGCGAAGCCTCCGCTGACCATGAGGAAGCCCCGGGCAATTGCCTCAATTGCGGCGCGCCGCTCGCCGGGCCGTTCTGCCATGCCTGCGGCCAGCCGGTCCACGTCCACCGGACCGTCGCCGCCTGGTGGCACGATCTGGCCCACGGGGTGCTCCATTTCGAAGGCAAGGTCTGGCGCACCTTGCCGATGCTCGCCTGGCATCCGGGCCGGCTGACGCGCCGCTACATTGACGGCCAGCGCGCGCGCTTCGTGTCGCCGATCGCCTTGTTCCTGTTCACCGTCTTCCTGATGTTCGCGATCTTCAGCATGCTCGGCACCAACCTGGTCAACCTGGACGAGGCGCCGGCACGCGAGCTCGCCGCCGAGGCGAGCCGCGCCGAGGCCGAGGTCGCGCGCCTCGAGGCCCGACGCCGCGCCGCGGGACAAGCGGGCCGAACCGATCCGCAGCTGGAAGAGGCGCTTCGCCAGGCCCGCGCGGCGCGGCAGGCGCAGCAGGCGGTGTCCGGAAACGACGGCCGGATGTTCGACCAGGACCCCCATACCGGCTGGGCCCGGCTCGACGCGGGTCTGAAGAAAGCGAACGAGAACCGCTCGCTGCTCGCCTACAAGCTGCAGAATAACGCCTATAAATTCTCCTGGGCGCTGATCCCGATCTCGCTGCCGTTCGTGTGGCTGCTTTTCCTCCACCGGCGGCGCTACCGGCGCGATTACAAGGCCTACGACCACCTCGTCTTCGTGACCTATTCGATCAGCTTCATGAGCATGGCGCTGATCGCCTTCGTGCTGGTGCGCTCGGCCGGCGTGAACAACGGCCTGCTGAACACCCTGTTCGTGCTCATCCCGCCGGTCCACATCTATCGGCAGCTGAAGAGCACCTACGCGCTCTCCCGCTTCGGCGCGGCCTGGCGCACCGCGGCGTTGCTGTTCTTCGCTTTCGTCTCGGCGCTGCTCTTCCTGCTGCTCCTGCTCGCCCTCGGCGTGCTGACCTGAGCGAACGGGACGCGGGTCAGGCCCCCTGCGCCGCCGGGCCGCCGATGCCGCCGCGCGGTCGGCGGGTCGACGGGATGGACGAGCCGGTGACCGGGATCAGCGGCGGGCGCGAGGCGTCGTCGCCGCGGCCGATATCCTCGCCGCGGATCGCCTTCTTGGCCTCTTCGCCGTTCAGAGTCTCATATTCGAGCAGGTTGGACGCCAGACGATGCAGCTCGTCGAGATGCTCGGTGAGGACGCGGCGGGCGGTGCCTTCGGCCTCCTCGATCAGGCGGCGAACCTCCTGGTCGATCAGGCGCGCGGTCTCCTCCGAGACGCTCTGGCTGCGCGCGACGCTGTGGCCGAGAAAGACCTCTTCCTGATTGTCGCGATAGCGCAGCCAGCCGAGCTTCTCCGACATGCCATATTCCATCACCATCGCGCGGGCCATGTCGGTCGCCTGCTGGATGTCGTTGGAGGCGCCGGTGTTCAGTTCCTCCTCGCCGTAGATGAGCTGCTCGGCGATGCGGCCGCCGAAGCACAAAGCGAGCCGCGCCTTCATCTGCTTCATGGTCATCGAATAACGGTCGCGCTCCGGCAGGTTCCAGGTCACGCCCAGCGCCCGGCCGCGCGGGATGATGGTGACCTTGTGGAGCGGGTCGCAGCCCGGGACGTGCAGCGAGACCAAGGCGTGGCCGGCCTCGTGATAAGCGGTGGCCTTCTTCTCGTCCTCGGTCATCACCATCGACTTGCGTTCGGCGCCCATCATGACCTTGTCTTTGGCCAGCTCGAACTCGGACATGGCGACGAGGCGCTTGCCCTTGCGCGCGGCGAGCAGGGCCGCCTCGTTGACGAGGTTGGCGAGATCGGCGCCGGAGAAGCCGGGCGTGCCGCGGGCGATGGTGCGCGGATCGACGTCGGGGGCGAGCGGCACCTTCTTCATGTGCACCGCGAGGATCTTCTCGCGCCCCTCGATGTCCGGGCGCGGCACCACCACCTGGCGGTCGAAGCGGCCGGGCCGAAGCAAAGCCGGATCGAGCACGTCGGGCCGGTTGGTCGCGGCGATGATGATGATGCCCTCATTGGCCTCGAAGCCGTCCATCTCGACCAGCAGCTGGTTCAACGTCTGCTCGCGCTCGTCGTTGCCGTTGCCGAGACCCGCCCCGCGATGCCGCCCGACCGCATCGATCTCATCGATGAAGACGATGCAGGGGGCGTTCTTTTTCGCTTGCTCGAACATGTCGCGGACGCGCGACGCGCCGACGCCGACGAACATCTCGACGAAGTCGGAGCCCGAAATGGTGAAGAAGGGGACGTTCGCCTCGCCGGCGATGGCGCGGGCGAGCAGGGTCTTGCCGGTGCCGGGCGAGCCGACCAGCAGGGCGCCCTTCGGGATCTTGCCGCCGAGCCGGGCGAACTTGGACGGGTCCTTCAAAAACTCGACGATCTCCTGCAATTCCTCGCGCGCCTCGTCGATCCCGGCGACGTCGTCGAAGGTGACGCGCCCGTGCTTCTCGGTCAGCAGCTTCGCCTTGGACTTGCCGAAGCCCATCGCGCCCGAGCCCGCATTCTTCTGCATCTGGCGCATCACGAAAAAGGCGATGCCGAGGATCAAGAGGAAGGGCAAAGACTGGTAGAGCAGGAGCAGCCACACCGAGGTCTGCTGCTCGGGCTGGCCGTCGAAGCGCACGCCCCGCGCGATCAGCCGCCGCTCGAGCTCGGCATTCTGGCCGACGCCGTTGGTCTGGAAGCGCTCGCCGTTGGTGAGCTGGCCCTGGATGACCTCCTTGCCGATCTGGACCTGCTTGACCGTGCCCTCGTCGACCTTCCGCAAGAGGTCCGAATAGCTCATCCCCGTGGCGGGCGTGCGCGACCCCTCGACCATCTGCACGAACAGGACGAGGCCCAAGAGGATGCCGACCCAGATGAGGAGCGACTTGACCCAGGGGGAGGAGGAGCCGGGGTCCTTGTCCGGGGTCGGAGTCTTGTTGTCGGCCATGAAAACTTCCCACAAAAGTGGTACTTTTGCGGGGGCCCGGGGAGGGGGCTGGGCCGCGGCGCACCACGATCAAAATCCTACACCGCCCTAGATAGGACGTGCGGGGGCGTTGGCAATGTAGGTTTGCGGGTGAACGGGGGCTTAGCGGGTTCGACTCAGGCGCGGACCGCGCTTTCAGGAAGGACGCTCGTCATGAAGCGATAGCCGTTGTTCGCCTTGAAACGCGGGTCATTCTTGACGATCTCCATGAACTCGCGATGACCTTCCATGGTTCGCCCGACAAGGCAACCCGCGCTTGCCCGGCCAATGTCCTCCTTGGGTCTGTCGTAGCCCCAGTGCTGGTTCACTGCGAAGCTGTCCCCCGGATCGAGCGCGTCACCGGTGCGCTTGTAGTCCTTGTTGAGATCGCGGTGAACGGTGATCGTCCCGGTCTGGACGAGCGCCTCGTGGTCCTTTCGATGCTCGCCCTTTGACCAAGCCTTGTACTGGCCGAAAGCGATGCGCGCGGCGCCCTTGGCGTTCATCGGGTTCACCGTCCAATAGCGCCCGGGCTCCGTTGTCGCTTCCCATGAGCCGGCCAGGAAGGGCTTGCCGCCGGTGCCGATCCGGATGGCCAGTCGGCAGTCGTTGAATTTGTTGGGCGCGTCGTCATTCTCGACGCCGGTCGGCCCGCAGCCTTCCACATAGACGATATTGACGGCGTCGGGATGCCGGACCACGAAGTCGCCGCGCGCGCGCATGGCCCGGATGACGCGCGATGCGAAATCCGATCCGCTGTCGTCCAGCGGGAAGAGGCCGGCGGCTTCCGGGGACGACAGGCGCTGCCAAATGCGGGCGGTGATCGGTTCGGCTGCGCCGAGGCCCGCCGCCTTGCAGAAAGCGGCGAGGGCCCAGCGAGAAACCTGACCGAAGGCTCCGTCGGGCGGCGGATCCAGCAAGCCGATTTCGGTGAGGCGTTGCTGCACTTCCTTCGCCTCCTCCTTGCTGAGGACCGAAAGCGGCAGGTCGTCCGATGCGGCGAGACGATCGGCAAGTGGCATCGCGAATTCCTCCTGTGCGGATGCTGCGGCCGAACCAGGACTCAGTCGTACCATCTCGAGTTGAGCAGCAGCGCGGATTTGCGTCAACCGATGCCTTGAGCGCGGACGCTGTTCGGCGAGACGCGTCACGGCGAGCAGCCGCCATCTTCAGTACTTCCATTCAGCGCGGCCCTCGCGCCGGCCTCGGCCCGGATGCAGCTTGCCTCGGGGCGGACGGCGGCTAGTGTCCGGCCTGCACGAGGGGAGGATGAGTATGCGGGCGAGGCGGGTTGCGGGAATGGCGTTGAAGGCGGGAGCGGCGGTGGCCGCCGTGGCGAGCGGCGCCGCGCCGGCGGCGGCTGAGGCGGGGCGGGACTGCCCGCCGACGATCGCGGCGGCCGAGGCGATGCTGGCGCGGCAGGGGCGGGTGCCGAGCCCCGCCGCCTGGCCGCAGCTTTACCGGACGGACGGGCTGACCGTCCTCGGCCAGACGCCGTCGGCGCTCAGGGTCTCGCGCGCGCCGGGCGTGCTGTGGAGCTTCAGCTACGAGCTGCCCGTGAACTACCAGGCGGGCTACCGCCGCGCTTTCGAGGCCGCCTACCCCACCGGCCGCGGCTTCACGTACCACTGCCCCGCCAACCGCCAGTGCCTGTGGACCGCCGACGGCTACGGCATCGACGGCGTCCAGCCGCACCATGTGGTGGGGAATCTGCTGCAGGTGGGGCTGACGGCGTCCTATTCGCAGGAGGGGGTTTATACGCTGGAGTGCTTGTACGTGGCGCGGCGGCCGGCGCCGCGGTGAGGCCCCACAAAAGTAGTACTTTTGCGGGGGCCCTGGCGGCAGGAAGCAGGCATAGTGGAATTCACGCGGAGGCGCGGAGGCGCGGAGGAGGGCGCGGAGGCGGTCCTTGAAAGTGACCGCGAAGGATAAGGGCGAGGGCCGATGGGCAGGGGCCCGGCCGAGCGCTAGGCGACGATCACATCGTCTACCCGGCCCTCGAAGAACCCCTGGTTGATGTAGTGCAGGGTCGCCAGATTCTGGTCGTTCCCGAATGCGGCTTTGAGGTCGCTGTAGTTGTTGAGATACTGGGCCGCGTCGAACGTGTCGCGGACGCGGCCTTCCCCGAAGCCCGAGGCTATGAAGTGAGCGGCTGCCTGATGTTCGTTGGCTCCGAAGGCGCGGATCAGGTCGCCGTAGGATGCGATATATTGGAGACCGTCGAAGCTGTCGCGCGCGCGGCCTTCGCCCATTCCGAAGCGGAGATAATGGCTCGCGGCGGCAGGCTCGTTGGAGCCGAGAACCCGGATTAGATCGTCGTAGCCGGCGATATATTGCAGCCCGTCGAAGCCGTCACGGACGCGGCCTTCGGCGAAGCCGCGCGTGATGAAATGGATGGTCGCGGCCTGCTCATTCGCGCCGAACGAGCGTGCGAGGTCCGCATAGCCGGCGACGTACTGCAGCGCATCGAAGCCGTCGCGGGTGCGCCCCTCCGCGAAGCCGGCCTGGACGAAATGCTGGAAGCCGAGCGGCTCGTTGGCGCCGAAGGTGCGGATCAGGTCGTTATAGGTCGCAATATATTGGAGGCCGTCGAACGCGGTGCGGCTGCGGCCTTCGGCGAAGCCTTGGGTGATATAATGCTCCGCGGCCCGGTGCTCGTCGGCGCCGATCGAACGCATCAGATCGTCATAACCGGCGACGTAGCGCATCCCGTCGAACGAGTCCCGGGCACGGCCTTCGGTCATGCCGAAGCGTAGAAAATGCCCCGCGCCGGCTTCCTCGTTCGCGCCTAGCAGGCGGACAAGGTCGTTGTACCCGGCGATATATTGGAGACCGTCGAAGCCGTCACGGACGCGGCCCTCGGCGAATCCGCGGTTTATGAAATGGAGCGTGCCGAGTTGCTCGTTCGCACCGAAGGTGCGCGCGAGGTCGGAATAGGTAGCGATGTACTGCAGCGCTCCGAAACTGTCGCGGCTGCGGCCTTCGGCGAAGCCATGACTGATGAAGTGATCGACGGCCAGTGCCTCGTTGGCACCAAATGCGCGGATGAGATCGTTATGGCTGGCAATGTACTGGAACCCGTCGAAGGCATCAGACGACCGGCCTTCGAAGAAGCCATTATTCACGAAATGCTCGAAAGCGGCCTGCCCGTTGATACCGATCGAGCGAAGCAGGTCGTCGTAACCCGCCACATAATCGAGATAGCGGAACTGCGGGAGCGATGCCGTCGGAATTAGCGCGTCATTGAACTGCAGCGTTTCCACCTCGTTCATCCAGTCCCGCTCGCGGATCGCCTGGTCGAAGACGGCCACCGTTCCACCGAACGTCAGGACCAGACTCGCCGCTCTCGCCGAATAATAGCGGGCTGTGTCTGTCCCTGCCCCGCCGATAAAAACGTCGTTGCCGGCCCCGCCGGAAAGAATGTCGTCGCCGCCGCCGCCATTCAATATGTCGGACCTGCCGAGGCCGGAAAGGATGTCGGCACCCTCTCCGCCGTAGACCTGGACGCGGTCCGCGCCGCGAACCCAGATCCGATCGGACGCCGTATCGTAGGCTTGGCCGACCGACACGAGGAACGAAGGGATGTTGATGACGGAACCGGGACCAGCCAGCAGGACGGTGCTCTGGTCGCGGTGATCGACGACGATGGTGTTGTCGCCAGAGCCGAGATCGATGTTTCGATCCGTTTTCACCCAAGTGGTGACGGTGTCGTTCCCATCGCCGAGGTCGACATCCCAGCGCTCGATGTTCCGTACGAAGGTGCCATCCGCCAAGGCTTGGCCGCTTGAGGTGCTTGCCCATCGTGTGTCGAACACGAAGTCGAGGTCCGCGTCGCTCTTGTCGAGCGAGCCGTAGTCCGAGCCCGAACCTCCATCGGCGTAGTCGGCGCCGTTCCCGACATAGAGGTCGTCGTCACCCGAACCGCCCTCCATCCGGTCGTCGCCGTCCCCGCCCCGGATGCTGTCGTCACCGCCATTCCCAAACAGCTCGTCGTCGCCCCTCCCGCCGCGCAGCGTGTCGTTGGCGCTGCCGCCGAGGAGGACGAGCTCCTCTATGCTCGAGGCGTGGAGGCGATCCTCGGCGGTCGCATACTGGTCCGTCCGTGATATTTCGAAGTCGTTGTCCGATGAATCGTAGCTCGACCTGAGGCGGTCGTTTGAGTCGCTGAGGTCGACCACCAGGCGGTCCCAGCCGGAGCCGCCGTCCACGGAATCATGGTCTTCCAGCTCGGTGAAAATGACGTCGTCGCCGCCGCCAGTCGTCACATCATCGTCATATTTGCCGAGCCAGATCCGATCATCCCCGCGGCCGGTTTCAAGCTCGATGCGCTCGACGTTGCGGATGTGAGTGCCGTTCTCGAATGTAAAGCCGTTGCTGCTGGCGGCGTAGGCCGCCACGAACGTGAGGTCGCGAGACTGATCGCTGAGGTCGACTTCGGCCCTGTCATTGCCTGTTCCGCCGTCGATCCAATCCTCGCCGGTGCCCGCGTCGAGCTTGTCGTCGCCGGGACCGCCGTCCAGATAGTCGTTGCGGCCTTCGCTGGTGAGCTGATCGTCGCCAGCGCCGCCTTCATAATAAGCCTGCTGATCGCCGCTGTGGGCGAAGTCGTCGCCTGATCCGAAGAAAACCGCGATCGTTTCGATGTTGTCGAGCTCGATCCGGCCAACGGATGTGCCGGAATCGAGGCGGATCTCTATTTCGCCGTCGTCCTCTACCAGGTCCCAATCGCGAGTGCTGTCGCGCAGGTCGATGTAGCCCATGTCGCGGCCGGTTCCGCCGTCGCCTGTGTCTCGGGTGCCGGAAGGCGCCCCGTAGAAGACGAGCGTGTCGTTACCGGAGCCGCCGATGAGAATGTCGGCCGCCAAGCTCCCGGGGTCGTCGTCGATGAGGAGATCGTCTCCCGCGCCGCCGCTGAGTTTGTCGGCACCGCCGTTGCCCATAAGGGTGTCATTGCCGTCTTGGCCGGAAAGATCGTCGGCGCCTCCGAGCCCGGCGACCACGTCCTTCCCGCTGGTGCCGGCGAATACGTTGACCCCGAGCGTGTCGATCCAGGTGAATTGGCCGGTCGTTGGCGGAGCAGGAGCCGGAGTATCCGTCGGGTTGGTTGGAGTCGGGGGAGTGGGTGATGGGGTCGGAGACGGTGGCGCCGACTTAGAGCCCGTCCAATCAAATTGTCCGATCTCTATCCGAGATGCACTCCCGAACTGAAGGAATTCTACACCGTATAGCCTATCAACGACCCCAGTTGTTCTATCTTCAACTAGATAGGCGCCCGTGCTGAGCTCGCGTGAGCCTCGATACTGGTCTTCGGATTTATTGAAAACGACTGTGTCGGACTGATCTCCGCCCGAGAGTACGTCAGCATAAGGCCCACTGTACAGTATGTCATCTCCTCCTTCGCCTTCCGCCAGCAGCCCTCTATCTGCGGGCGCACGGATGAGATCGGTGAGCTCTCCCCCAAATATCGCTCTATGAAACGAGTCGCCAGTATAGTCGTTCTTCGTATAATTCGGAGAGAAAAAGACTACGTCATCAACGCCAATCAGGCTAGCAAGTGGAGATCTCGCGATCTCTCTAATTTGTTCCGCGTACAGCTCTTTCGCGTGCTCTGTGCCGCCAGGTCGTGAATCAGATGCCGGGTTGTGTAGCTCGACAGTCGGTCCGACGTGATACTGACTAGCAACATTACCAAAAGCATCTTCAACACGTGTTATGTGATAGAATCGCCCTGACGGAGCCCACTCTACATCCATCACACCAGGACCCCCAAAGGATGCACCGATTATTGTCCTGCCGTTTGGCTCAAGATGATGACGGTCCGTCGGGTCATAATACCATTGAACAAACTGTTCAGCGACCATTCCGCCCAAGCTATGCCCCGTAAAGACGACCTGGGATCTCGGAAAAGCGCTTATCAGCCACTTGACGTGATCCACGAACATGCCCGCATACGACAACAGGGTTGAGCTATACCCGTTTGCATTAATCTCCTTATAATAATTAGCATCCGTTCCTAATAGCTCATCTATCCACTCATCTGTACCTCGGAATGAGATCACTAACCGACTATCCGTAGTAGAAAGACTGGCAAACACAACTCCTTGGGAAAGTCCAAAAGGAAGACCAATCACCGGAAACGAAATTGTATAAAACGTCTTAAAACTACCCTCCACATATGTGTAGTAAGTAGGGTTAAGCGAATTCCTGATCGTTCCTTCACTAGAATACGCAAGCACAGAATGCTCAGACATATCAGCTAAAAAGGACCAAGGAGGTGCAGGCATCTGAATATAATCTCCTCTGCGCATTGATGCGCGAGCGCGTCATTCAATGCGGGACAACCGACGTCTCGGGCGCACGAATCAATTCCGATGTACTAACAGCAGCAAAGTTATCATCAAAACGAATTCGAAGCGCGAGCACTTTTCTTGCGAAACGCGGTGGTGCGGAGGCCCATCCGACTGGGCGCGCCGAACTATCTCGGCGGATGAAAAACTACGTGGCAGCCGGCCTGCGTTCCCTTTTTGTGCTTGACAGCGTCACGCTGGTGCGGTACTTTCTCCTCAGGCTCTCAGAAGTGGGCCAGAGGGAGGTCATCCGAGTCGCGGGTGGCTCCTTGACCTCACGGTCATCTTCGATTCCGACAAGCTCAGGACCGGCCCGCTTACAGAGCGGCGCCGGCTTTTTTGTCTCTGAGCCCCTTCGACAAGCTCAGGGTGAGCGGGGGTCCTTGACCTGACGGTCATCTGCGATTCCGACGGGCTCAGGATGAGCGGGTAAAATAAATTTCTGACGGCTTTGGCGGGGTGTGTCGGCGCTGGGCGCGCCGCGCGCCTGACGGCGCGGACCCCCTCACCCAACTCCGGCTAGGCAGCGGAGCTGCCAAGCCTTCGTATCCCTCTCCCGCAAGGGGCGAGGGGTTTTTGGCCGTCCGGCATTCCGCCGGGCGGCTTTTTTTGTGGCTGAAGGAGATGATCATGGCGGGGAAGAAGAAGGGCAAGGGCCTCGACGGGGCTCGGCGGGGCGCTTCGACAGGCTCAGCGCGAACGGAGCGGGGTAAGCGCTCGGGTCCTTCGACAAGCTCAGGATGCTCGGATTCCAAATTGAGTGACGCCGAGCGCGAGCTGCGCTCGTCGGGGGAGCGGCCTCGGCTGGTGCGGAACAAGCGGCGGGCGATCCAGGTGGCGCCGACGCGGCGGAAGCTGTTCAAGGGGAAGATCAAGGCGACGTTCCTCGAATGGTTCGCGGCGACGGCGAACATCTCGCTGTCGGCGCGCAAGGCGGGGATCCATTACCGGACGGTGCTCCGGCACCGCGCCGAGGATGCCGTGTTCGCCGCCGACATGGAACGGACGCTCGACGTTGGGATCATGCGGACCAAGGCCTGGCTGCTCGAGCTGGGCGAGGAAGCGGGGACCGAGATCGACTGGGAGAAGGTCGACATGAAGCCCGTGAACCTGACGCCGGACATGGCGCTGCAGCTGATCCGCGAGCATGAAAGGCGGCAGGCGGCGGCGCTGAAGGGGACGGCGTTCGGGCCGCGGCCGGGAAGGGCGCCGACGGTGGCGACCAGCGCGGAGGTGCAGGCGGCTTTGGTGAAGGCGCTCAGGGCTTATGGGGACCGGCTGCGGGCCGGGGGCGGCGGGGGCGCGGATTCGGGTGCGCCTGAGGAACGCGATCCTTCTTCCGACGACGACACGGACGCCTGAGCTCGAGCGCGGCGCTGCCGCGCGCGCCGTCTTCGCGGCGCACCCCCACCCCTGCCCCTCCCCACAAGGGGGAGGGGTTTTTTGTAGGCGAGGACCTTTCGATGAACGTGCGTTCGAGCATCTATCTCGGCGGCGATCCGGTGGCCGCCGATCCGGACGATTTCGGGCCGTTGCTCGAGGCGCTGGCGAAAATCCGGGATCCGGAGGAGCTTGCCTATCGAGTGGCGATGCTGCCGGGGCCGGTGCAGCGGCGGATCTGGGAGGCGTGGTACTGGAAGGCCTATGGCGGGCAGATCGAGCCGGAGGGGGACTGGCGGGTGTGGCTGGTGATGGCGGCGCGCGGCTTCGGCAAGACGCGGGTCGGGGCGGAATGGGTGTGGGCGCGGACGCGCGAGGTGAAGGGGGCGGAGATCGCTTTGGTCGGCGGGACGATCGACGAGGTGCTGCAGGTGATGGTCGAGGGGGAGAGCGGGCTGGTCGCACGCGCGAAGACGGGGGAGCAGGCGCGCTGGGTGGCGTCGCGGCGGCGGGTGGAGTTTTCGAACGGGGCGGTGGCTTATGCTTATTCGGCGGAGCGGCCGGAGAAACTGCGCGGGCCGCAGCACCATTTCGCCTGGTGCGACGAGCTGGCCAAGTGGCCTGCGGAGCGCGGGGAGAAGGCCTGGGACAATCTCCAGATGACGATGCGGCTGGGGACGCGGCCGCGGATCGTGGTGACGACGACGCCGAAGCCGAACGCGCTGATGCGGCGGGTGAAGGCGGAGGCGGGGGAGGACTTCGTCACCGGGGGGCGGATGGCAGAGAACTGGACGCTGCCGGCGTGCGAGGTGGCGGCCCTCGCCGCGCTCTATGCCGGGACGCGGACCGGGCGGCAGGAGATCGAGGGCGAGTTTCTGGAGGAGATCAAGGGGGCTTTGTGGCCGCGCGAATTGATCGAGAAGTCGCGCGCGGCGGCGGCACCAATGGAGTGGATGAAGCGGATCGTGATCGGGGTCGATCCGCCGGCGAGCGCGGACGGGACTTGCGGGATCGTGGTGTGCGGGCTGGGGGCGGACGGGGTGGCTTACGTGCTGGCGGACGCTTCGGTAAGCGGGGTGTCGGCGGACGGCTGGGCGCGCAAGGTCGCGGCGACGGCGGCGGCCTGGCGCGCGGACCGGGTGGTGGCCGAGAAGAACCAGGGCGGGCACATGGTCGAGAGCGTGCTGCGGGCGGCGGACGAGATGCTGCCGTTGAAGCTGGTCCATGCCGCGGAGGGCAAGGCGCTGAGGGCCGAGCCGGTGGCGGCCTTGTTCGAGGGCAGCGGGCGAAGCTGGCGGGGGCGTTTCCGGCGCTCGAGGACGAGATGGCGGGGATGGTCGTCGGCGGCGGCTATGAGGGGCCAGGGCGGTCGCCGGACCGGGCGGACGCGATGGTCTGGGCGCTGGGCGAGCTGATGCTGGAGAGGCCGGCGGTGGTGCCGCGGATCACGCGGCTCTAATATTCGACGGTCACCACGACGCTGTCGGCATAGCTTCCCGCGGCGACGTTCTGGCCGGCGGGGATGCGGCCGTAGACGGTGAGGCTCTGGGCGGCGCCGTTGCCGGTGCCGGCCAGGCGGGCGCCGAGCTGGGCGGAGCCGTCGCCCCAGGTCAGCGTGCGGGCCGAATCGCGGAACAATTGGTAAGTGAGGTAGCTGGAGAGCGGGCCGGCCATGCGGCGGGCGGATCCGCTCTGCCAGGAGCCGCCGCCGAGGCTGACCTGGTAGGGCGCGCCGTTGGTGCAGTTGACGCTGACCGCCGCGGTCGCGTTGACGAGGCTGCCCGAATAGCTGCCGAAGCCCAGGGTGCCGGCCGAGACCGAGCAGATCGGCGCGACGCTGCCGGTGACCGAGAAGGTGGACGAGACGATCTGGTTGCCGTTGCGCTTCACGATCACGGTGAGCGTGTCGGAATAAGTGGCGGGCGTGTAGACCGGGTTCTGGCCGCCGGTGACGCGGCCGTAGATCGTGAAGGTCATCGAATTGCTGCCGGTGGGGCCGGAGAGGTCGATGTTGAAATCGAGCCGGTCGCCGCCGTCGCACCACAGGTTCGCGCGGCCGGCGTCGGAATAAAGCTGGTAATTGAGGTTGTTGCCGCCGGTGCGCATCTGGCGGGTGGTGCAGCTGTTGGCGTTGCCGCCGGTGATGTTGAGGCTGAGATTGTTGCTCGAGCCGTTGCCGGAGCAGGTGACGGTGAAGGTGCCGGTGCCGTCGACCGCGGTCTTGGTCTGGCCGTCATAGGGCGAGAAGGCGACGCCGCTCGAGGAGACCGAGCAGCTGTTGACCGCGGCCTCGGCGCGCGACGGCGCGAACAGGGCGCCGGCGGCGATCGCGAGGACCAATGCCGCGAGCAGCATTCCCGCCTTCCAAAGCCCTCTCAGCACCGTCGCTCCTTTACGCGAAGGGCGGTAAACGGGAGTGGTAAAGAGGGCGTTAACCGCGGCGGCGGCGGGGCCCCTAGAGCAGGCCGAGCGCGCGGAAGCTCGACCAGCCGGAGCGGGCGATGACGAGATGGTCGCGGACCTCGACGCCGACGAGCGCGGCGGCCTCGACCAGCCGGCGGGTGGCGGCGACGTCGCCGCGGCTGGGCTGCGGGTCGCCCGACGGATGGTTGTGCGCGAGGATCAAGGCGGAGGCGCCGAGCTCCAGCGCCCGGCGCAGGATCTCGCGCGGATAGATCGGCGTCTCCAGCACCGAGCCGTGGCTGACCGTCTCCTCGGCGAGGGCGCGGCCGCCCGGATCGAGGAAGATCGCCTGGAGCCGCTCGTAGGGAAGCTCGGCGGAGGCGAGGGTCAGATAGGCGATCAGAGCCGGCGCGGTCGAGACCACCGACCCTGACAGCGCGTCGGCCCGGCGGGCGTGAAGCGTGGCGCCGCGGATCGCCTGGAGATGCGGCACGGCCGGCGAGGCGGCGCCGAGTGCCCGGCGCTGAGCGGCGGGGCTGGCGGCGAGGGCGGCAGGGAGCGTCCCGAAGGCGGCGATCAGCCGGTCGGCCCGGGCCGGGGCCTCGGGGCCGAGCGGGCGGAGGAGGCCGACCAGGACCTGTCGGTCCCGTAGCGGGCGAGGCGGCGCCGGTGGCACCAGGTCGCGCCGGCGAGGATGAGCACCATCGGGTAGCTCCAGAACGACATCGCGAAGGCATAGCCGAGACGCATCACCGCCGGATCGACCGCCTTCACCGCGTGCGCGGCGGTGCCGATGATGTGCAGCGCGGTCACCCATATCGGCCAGAACCTCTCCGCGCGGAGCGCGAGGACCAGCAAGGCCGCGAGCATGACGAGATCGACCGCGACCACGCCGATCTCGACCGAGACGAAACGCGCCCGGCCGGCCGAGATCGAGGCCGTGGAGAGCAAAGTCGCGACGATGAAGATGAGGGCTCCGATCCGCTCCGGCGCCCCGCCCGCGACCAATGCGTAGAGGCCGGCGAAAGCGAGCAGGACGTAGAAGACCCAAACGGGGAGCATGGCGGGACGGGAACACGCTTGACCCCACGGGTCAAGCGTGTCCCCCCGGCCCTGCGCCGCCTCGGCGGCGCGTTCGAATTCGAAACCCGCACGGCCCGTCCCGGCCGGGGCTCAGGCGACCGCCCGCAGGCGGGCGGGCAGATCGGCGCTGGGCGGCTTGCCCTGGTCGCCGAACGCGACGTTCCTGAGCCCGATCTGGATCTGGGCCTCGCTCAACCTCTTGTGGGTCTCGACGATCTCGGTGCGTGCGCGGGCCAAAGCCGCAAAGGCCGCGGCGGCGACCTCGAACGCGTCCTGGCCGACGATCGCCGACAGATTGGCCTCGGCGCGGGCGGCGACCAAGGTCCCGTTGAGCTCGGCGGCGCGGGCCAAAGCGGCGTCGATCGCCGCCTCGGCGGCGAACAGGCTGTCGGCGACCTTGGTCGCGGCGGCGCGGCGGTTCTTGAGCATAAGTTTCCCCCTCCGCGCGGCGGCACCGCGCGGCATCGCTGGCGTTCCGACGAAGTGCCGGCCTAGCCCGTGCGGAGCCTGACCAGCGTCTCGATCGCCGAGATGAGGGAGCCGAATGCGACGGCGATCCCGATCGTCGCTGCGACGATCCACGCCAGCCTCTTCCCGCGGCCCAGATGGTGCGGCTTCGCACCCCAGACCGGCAGCGGCAGAGCGGTCCGCGGGAAGGCGGAGAGGGCCTCGAACGGCGCCTGCTCCTCGTTGAGCACCCTTCCCGACGCGCCGCCTTGCAGCTCCTCATCGTCGGTCGACAGGGCGGTTATGGGCCATTGCGGCGGGACGGCAACGTGCTGCGGCTGGTATACCAATCTTTGGCCGCCGGCCTGCTCGTGGGCGGCGAGGAGGCGTGCCGCCCGCCGCCGGTCGCCGACGTCGAGGATGCGCATCGCGCCCTTGATATGCTGGTCGACCGAGCCGGGCTCGATGCCGAGCAAGGGCGCGATCTCCTTCGAGGTCATGCCGGACGCGACGTAGCGCAGGCAGGCGCGCTGCTTCTGGGTCAGCCGTTCCACCGGGTGGCGTTCCATGCCGTCAATGTATCGCGAAGCGCGGCCAAAGTCACAGGCGTTTAAGGGGACAGCCAGATAGGCTGTCCCTGTCCCCGTCAGCATTCCTCGTCGCCGTAGATGGCCACGGTGCGGCCCTCCGCGGTTGCGAGGCCGCGATACATTCCGGCCGAGTTGAACGGGAAGGCGGTCTCGCCGCCGGCGCCGACGACGATGACCCCGCCGGTGCCGCCGAGCGACGCCATCTCGTCGATCGCCGCCCGGGCGGCCTCGGCCACGCTCTCCCCGCCGTGGCGGATGCGCGAGGCGATTTCGTGCGCGACGGCGGCGCGGATGAAATATTCGCCCGTGCCGGTCGCCGAGACGGCGCAGGTCCGGTCGTCGGCCCATGTGCCCGCGCCGACGATCGGAGTGTCGCCGATCCGCCCCCAGCGCTTGCCGGTGATGCCGCCGGTGGAGGTCGCCGCCGCGACGTGGCCGTGGACGTCCAGCGCGACGACGCCGACCGTGCCGTATTTCATTTCCTCGTCGAACCACGGCCCGGGGCTGCGGCGCACCGCCTCGAGCTGCTCGCGGCGCCATTCGGTCGCGAACCATTCGGGCTCCGCCTGCTCGAGATCCTGCTCCCGCGAAAACTGGTCGGCGCCCTCGCCGCTCAGCATGACGTGCGGGCTCGCCTCCATCACCGCGCGCGCAAGGCTGACCGGGTTGCGGGTTGCGGTCACGCGGGTGACGGCGCCGGCGGCGCGGCTCCGGCCGTCCATGATCGCGGCGTCCATCTCGTTGGTGCCCTGATAGGTGAAGACCGAGCCCCGGCCGGCGTTGAAATGGGGATCGTCCTCCAGCTCGCGCGCGGCCGCCTCGACCGCGTCGAGCGCACTTCCGCCCGCTTCGAGGATCGCCGCGCCGGTCGCCAGAGCGTGATCCAGCGCGGCCCGGATCGCGCGGTCGTTCTCCGGCGTGAGCAGGTCGCGCTCGATCACGCCCGCGCCGCCATGGACGAGCAGCTTCCAGCCGGTGCGGTTTGGCTCGCTCATCGTCCCTCGTCCTCCGCGCGGCGCCTTACCGGCATCGTCCCCGCTCCGCCAGCCGCCCTCGGCACGATTCCGCTTGCGCGACTCGGATCGATATAATTATGATATCAGTATAAAGGGAGGAAGAGATGAACACGATCCAGATGACCAGCGACCATGCCGCGCTTCGCGCCACCGCCGAGCGGCCCGCCGCCACCTATAACGGCTACGTCATGCTGCTCGTGCTGCTCGCGGCCCTGGTGCTCGCCGTGGTCGGGGTGGGAACGATCGACGGCAAGGAGCCTGCGCTGGGGATCATGCTTGCCGCGGCGGGCGTCCTCGCCGCTTTGTTCGTCTCGGTCGGCTTCTATCTCCTGCAGCCGAACCAGGCCGCCGCGATCCTGCTGTTCGGCGACTATCGCGGCACCGATCGCCATTCCGGCCTGCGCTGGCGGTGGCCGTGGCTGACCCGCACCAAGATCCTGACCCGCGTCCACAACGTCACCTCCGAGCGGCTCAAGATCAACGATTCGCGCGGCAACCCGATCGAGATCGCGACCAACGTCGTCTGGCGCGTCACCGACACCGCCCAGGCCTTGTTCGACGTCGACGATTATACCAAGTTCCTGTTCGTCCAGATCGAAAGCGCGCTGAGGGCGATCGGATCCAAATATCCCTATGACGACATCGAGCATCAGGAGACGACCCTGCGCGGCCATGCCGAGGTGGTCAGCCATGAGCTGATGGCGGAGCTGCAGGACCGCGTCGCCGTCGCCGGCATCACCGTCGACGAATGCCGGCTGACGCACCTCGCCTACGCGCAGGAGATCGCCCAGTCGATGCTGCGCCGCCAGCAGGCCGAGGCCGTGATCGCGGCGCGGCAGAAGATCGTCATCGGCGCCGTCTCGATGGTCGAGAACGCGCTGCAATTGCTGTCGGAGAAGAACGTGGTCGAGCTGGACGACGAGCGGCGGGCGGCGATGGTCTCGAACCTGATGGTGGTGCTCTGCTCCGAGCGCGACACCCAGCCGATCGTCAACACCGGCACGCTCTACCAATAGGCCGGAGGCGTGCCCGCGGCTCCGAAGAAGGCGTTCCCGCTCCGCATCGAGCCGTCCCTCTGGGATGCGCTCGAACGCGCGGCGGCGTCCGACCTCAGGAGCGTCAATGCCGAGATCGAATGCCTGCTGCGCGAGGCGCTGCACCGGCGCGGCGTCAAGGTCGCGCCGCCCGAGCAACGGAAGAGAGGACGTCCGCCCAAGGGCACGGCTGGATCGTAAAGATCGTTTCGGTTACGGAATCACGCCAGGAGGTGCCCGGACATGGTCTACGAAGCCCGTCACGCCAAAGGAATCAATTGGGGCCTCGCGGCCGCCGTCGCCTTGCTCTCGATCCTCGGCTTCGCCGCCGCGGGAGTGATCCCGACCGAAAGCACCAGGGTCGGAGGCAGCTATCCCGTGGTCGGCTGGGCGATCGTCGGCGCCTGCGTCGCCGCCGCCGTCATCTTCGTCCGCCGGGCCATGGACGACCAGGTCCATATCCGGATCGACGAAAGCGGCGTGTGGACGCCGCGGACTGGCCCCGATCCGATTCCGTGGAGCGAGATCGGCGGCTTCCACGTCATCCGCGCCGGCATCCAGCGGATCGCCCGCTTCAAGCGAAACGGCGGCAGGGATTTCGGAATCAACACCACCTTCTACGACCGCGGCATCGACCAGCTCGTCGCCGCCGTGCGCCATTATCGGCCCGAACTCGTGCCTTAGGGCCGTACTCGATACGTGCACGAACCGGTCGACGGTGCGGGTCGAACGGCCGATGGTGAAGACGGCCCCGTTCAGGTGCAGGGCGCCTCATATTCGATGAGACGGGCGCGGCCGGTCGAAAGGTCCCGGAACTCGGCACATTGCGCATAGTCTGAGCCGGGATGCGCCGCGGAGGCGGGACAGGCGCGCGCGCGCGGAGCGGGGTGGCGGCCTCGGCGCGGCGCGGCGCGGAGGCGGCCGTCCGTCTCGATCCAGAGGCGCCTGTCCGGGAGCTCGACCAGCAGGGCGCTGCCGGCGACCGCGATCGGCGCGTAATTGACGGGCACGCTCCAGCGCGCGCCGCCCGGTCCCGCCTCTGCGACCAATTCGGTGCCCAGCGCGCCGCCCTCGGCATGCGGCGGCATGCGCGACAGGCGCACCGTCGCCGTCGCGCCGCAGGGATGGTCGCCGGTCGAGACCACCCCGGGCAGCCGCTCGACGCCGTCCTCGTTCGCCCAGAGCTCGACCTCGAACGTCCGAGGACCGTCGGCGGCGGCGAGCAGAAGCAGGAGGGCCGCGCCGGCCGCGCTCGCCAGTCGGCGCCTTTCGCTTCGCACCCGTTCCTCCTATGTTGGAGCCAAGCTATCCAAGAGAGCGAGAATGTCCATCCGCCCCTGGCGCGATATCGCGCGCCGCCCCTCCCGCCGGATCATGGTCGGCAGCGTGCCGGTCGGCGGCGGCGCGCCGGTCACCGTGCAGACGATGACGAACACGGTCACCGCCGACGCGACGGCGACGATCGACCAGATCCGCCGCTGCGAGGAAGCGGGGGCGGACATCGTCCGGGTCTCATGCCCCGACGTCGAGAGCACGCAGGCGCTGCGGCAGATCGTGCGCGAGGCGCGGGTGCCGATCGTCGCCGACATCCATTTCCACTACAAGCGGGCGCTCGAGGCCGCGGATGCGGGCGCGGCCTGCCTGAGGATCAACCCGGGCAATATCGGCTCGGCGGAGCGGGTGCGCGAGGTGGTGAGCGCCGCCAAGGCGAACGGCTGTTCGATCCGCATCGGCGTCAATGCCGGCAGCCTCGAGCGCGACCTGCTGGAAAAATATGGCGAGCCCTGCCCCGAGGCGCTGGTGGAGAGCGCGCTCGACCATATCCGCATCCTCGAGGATCATGATTTCCGCGAATATAAGGTGGCGGTGAAGGCGTCGGACCTGTTCCTCGCCGTCGCCGCCTATCAGCAGCTCGCCGAAGCGGTCGATTGCCCGCTCCATCTCGGCATCACCGAGGCGGGCGGGCTGCGCGGCGGCACCGTCAAGAGCGCGATCGGGATCGGCTCGCTGCTCTGGTACGGGATCGGCGACACCATTCGCGTCTCCTTGTCGGCCGAGCCCGAGGAGGAGGTGCGCGCGGGCTTCGAGATCCTGAAGGCGCTCGGCATCCGCAACCGCGGCGTGCGCGTCGTCTCCTGCCCGAGCTGCGCGCGCCAGGGCTTCGACGTCATCCGCACGGTCGAGAGGCTCGAGGAGCGGCTCGCCCATATCCGCACGCCGATGTCGCTTTCCGTGCTCGGCTGCGTCGTCAACGGCCCGGGCGAGGCGCGCGAGACCGACATCGGCATCACCGGCGGCGGCGCCGGCAAGCACATGGTCTATCTCTCGGGCGTGACCGACCACCATGTCCGCGACGAGGAGATGGTCGACCATATCGTCCGGCTGGTCGAGGCCAAGGCCGCCGAGATCGAGGCGGCGGAGGCCGGGGCGGCGCAGGCCGCGGAATAGTCTCCCGTCATTGCGAGGAGCGAAGCGACGCGGCAATCCAGTTCGAGCGCCTGAGCCGCTGGAGTTGGCAGGTGCGAACTGCCCCCGGCAGTTCGCAGCCGTGCCGGGGGCACGGCGACCTGCCGAACTCTTCGCTTCGCTCGCAACGACGGCGCGCGGCAACGGTTTCTTCACCGGCGCCCGCTTATGCCGGTGACATGATCAGACCCTTCCTCGTCATGGCCGTCGTCGGCGTCGGGATCGGCACGATGATGCCGTCCGGCACGCCCAATGCGGCGCGGTCCGCGGAGCCGGACGACAGCGCCGCGCTCGTCTCGCCGACGGAGCCGCTGCGCGAGCTGGTCATCAACCGCCGCAGCGACGGCCATTTCTACACCGCCGGCCTGGTCAACGGCCGGGAGGCGCGCTTCCTGATCGACACCGGCGCCACCCACATCGCGCTCACCATGGACGACGCCAAGGAGCTCGGCATCGACGTCGACCCGTCGCAGTTCGAGTTCGTCGGCGAGGGCGCCGGCGGCGCGGTGCGCGGGCAGGTGGTGATGCTGGACCGGGTCTCGATCGGCGGCCGCGTCGTCACCAACGCGCCGGCGATGGTGCTGGAGGGGCTCAACGTGAACCTGCTCGGCCAGTCGGTGCTCAGCCAGATCGGCACCCTCGAGATCACCCGCGACCGCCTCGTCGTGCGCTAGGTGACGCCGCCGCCTGCGCCCGCTAGGGGCGCGGCATGGCCGAACCCGCATCAAGGACAGCGACCGCCTTCGCCGTAGCGACGCTCGGCATCGCCTTCTTCTCGGCGATGGACGCGGTGATGAAGGGCCTCTCGCTGTCGATCGGCACCTACAACGCCTTGCTCTGGCGGACGGCGGCGGGGGCGCTGATCGCGGCCGCCTTCTTCTTCGGCGCGCGCAATCCGTGGCCGGGCGAAAAGGCGATGCGGGTGCACCTGACGCGCGGCCTGATCGGCGTGCCGATGGCGCTCAGCTTCTTCTGGGGACTGGCGCGGGTGCCGATGGCGCAGGCGATCGCTTTGGCCTTCGTCGCGCCTTTGATCGCGCTCTATCTCGCAGCGATCCTGCTCGGCGAGAAGATCGAGCGCCGCTCCCTGCTCGCCTCCCTGCTCGGCTTCGCGGGCGTGCTGGTGATCTTCTGGGGGCAGCGCGAGGCGGAGCTCGGGCCCGACGCGTTCCGCGGCTCGCTCTCGATCCTGTGCTCGGCCGCGCTCTACGGCTACAACATCATCCTGATGCGCCGCCAGGCCCTCCTCGCCAGGCCGACCGAGGTCGCCTTCTTCACCAGCGGGATCATGGCCGGCAGCTTCCTCCTCGCCGCGCCCTTCCTCGCCGACCTGCCGCCGCCGGAGCATGGCGCGGAGATCGTCGGCGCCGCCCTGCTTGCTTTCTCCTCGCTGCTGCTGCTCTCATGGGCCTATGCCCGCGCCGAGGCGCAGCATCTCGCGCCGGTCGAATATACGTCCTTCGTCTGGGCGGCTTTGCTCGGCTGGCTGATCTTCGCCGAGCCGGTGCAGCCGTTCACTTTGGCCGGCGCGGCGATGATCGTCGTCGCCTGCCTGATCGCCGCCACCCGCCGGGCGCCGCCCGATCCGGACGTCGATTCGGGGGTGCACGCCTGATGGCCTGGTTCTGGCTGATCCTCGGCGGCTGCTTCGAGATCGGGTTCACGACCTCGCTGCGCTTCGTCGACGGCTTCCGCAACCTGCCCTGGACGATCGCCTTCCTGGTCTCGGTGACGATCTCGATGGGGCTGCTCGAGCTCGCCGCGCGGACGATCCCGATGGGGACCGCCTATGCGGTCTGGGGCGGGATCGGGGCGATCGGCACCGTGATTGTCGGCATGCTGTGGTTCGGCGAGCCGGCCACCACCGTCAGGGTGCTGCTGATCTTCGTCATCGTCGCGGCGATCGCCGGGCTGCGATTGACCGGCTGAGCGCGGCGCCCTTAAATCGGGGACTGTCCCCGGAGGGAGAATCGCCTTGGCCCGCGCCGACGACCTGGATCCCGAAGGCAGGCGCCTGCCGATCAAGATCGACCGCACCTCGAACGGCGAATATGTCCCGCCGACCCTGACGCCGCGGCAGAGGCTCGCCAACCGGCTCGCGCACGAGGCCGCGGACGAGAATGCGCGCCGCCTCGGCCTCTCCCGCCGCGCCTTCATGGTCTCGGCGGCGGGCGCGGCCTCGGCGCTCGCCGCCTGCAACCGCGCCAATCCCGACGCCGGCGGCCGCTTCGCGCTGCCGAAGGAGGCGCCGCTCGACCAGGCCGCCGCCGCATCGGCGGTCGCCGGCGACGAGTTCATCTTCGACGTCCAGACCCATTGCGTCGAGCCGAGCGGCCGCTGGGCGACCGGCGCCGACGGGGAGCGCTGGCGCAGGACCTTGCTCGAGGTGTTCGGCCAGGCGTCGAAATGCTCGAGCGGCAGCTTCGACTGCTATTCGGCGCAGATGCTCGCCAAGGAGGTCTTCCTCGACAGCGACACCGACGTCGCCGTCGTCTCCGCGCTCTGGGGCCAGCCCAATCCGACGCCGATCGACTATGCCGCCGAGACCCGCGAGATCGCCGCGGCGAACGGCGGCGAGGGCGCACGCTGCCTGATCCACGGCGGGGTGTTCCCGCAGGAGCCGGGCGAGATCGAGGCGATGGACGAGAAGGCGCAGCGTTACCGCGTCGACGCCTGGAAGCTCTATCCGCAATATGGCGCGAACGGGCGCGGCATCTTCCTCGACCGGAGCGACGCGGCGAACCGTTTCTTCGAGCGCGCGCGGGCGCTCGGCGTGCGGACGGTCGCGGTGCACAAGGGCGTGCCGCTGCCGGGGCTCGAATATGACTATTCCAGCCCGCGCGACATGGGGCCGGCAGCGGCGGCCAATCCGGACCTGACTTTCCTCGTCTATCACAGCGGGTTCGAGGGCGGCGTCCGGGAGGGGCCCTACGATGCGGCCAATCCGCGCGGCGTCGACCGGCTGATCAAGTCGCACCAGGATGCCGGGCTGCGGCGGAACCAGGGCAATCTCTACGCCGAGCTCGGCTCGACCTGGCGCTATTTCATGTCGCGGCCGGACGAGGCGGCGCACGTGATCGGCAAGCTGCTCCGCTATTTCGGCGAGGAGCGGATCATGTGGGGAACGGACAGCCTCTGGTACGGCAGCCCGCAGGACCAGATCCAGGCCTTCCGCAGCTTCGAGATCAGCCCGGAATATCAGGAGCGCTACGGCTATCCGGCGCTCACGCCCGAAGCCAAGCGCAGGATCTTCGGCCTCAATGGCGCGCGCGTCTACAATATCGACGTCGCCGCTTTGCACGGGCGCGGGCGGCTCGCCGAGCGGCGCGCCGAATATCGCGCCGAGCCCAATCCGAGCTTCGCCACCTTCGGCCCGCGCACCCGCCGCGATTTCCTCGCTCTGTGGCGCGAGCGCGGCGGCGTGCCCGGCTGATGGCGATCGACGAGGGTCTCTTCGCCTGGGTGGCGGAGGCGCTGGAGCCGCTCGGCGCGGTGACCAAGCGGGCGATGATGGGCGGCGCGGTCCTCTATCTCGACGGGACGGTGTTCGCCGTCCTCGATGACGGCGAATTGTGGTTCAAGGCGGACGCCGAGAGCGGCGCCGTCTGGGACGAAGCCGGCTGCGAACGATTCACCTTCACCGACAAAGCGGGCAAGGTCGAGACGATGAACTACCGCCGCGCGCCGCAGGACGTCTACGACGATCCGGACGAGATGCGGCGGTGGGCGGCGCTGGCGGTCGAGGCGGGCCTGAGGGGCGCGGCCAAGAAGAGGCCGCGGGGCGTTCGCGCGAAACCGTCATCCCGGCGAAGGCCGGGATCTCAGGACGAGAAGTCGCAGGACTGAGGGCAGGCTGCTGGGCGGGCACGACCGCTTCCGCCTTTCACCCGCTGAGGTCCCGGCCTTCGCCGGGATGACGCGTCTCGCTCCTACCGCGCGGGCTCGAAGGCGCGGCGGATTTCGGGTTCGTCCTCGATCGAGGCGAGGAAGCGGGGCTCGATGCGGCGGCGCGTGGCCTGCTCGTAGGCGTAGCCGACCGAGAGGACCAAGGCGTCCGCCCATTTGCGGCCGAGGAAGCTGATCCCGACCGGCAGGCCGCGGATATGGCCCATCGGCACGGTCAGATGCGGATAGCCGGCAATCGCCGCCAGGCCGCCCCCGCCGCCGCCGGCGATGACGTCGCCGCTGACCGCGTCGATGTGCCAGGCGGCGGGCATGGTCGGACCGACCAGTATGTCGACATTGTGCTCGCGCATCATCCGGTCGATGCCTTCCGGACCGGCGAGGCGCTGCGCCGTCTCGCGGGCGCGGCGATATTCGGGGGTGAGGCTGCCGGTCGCCTCCGCCTGCTCGAACAGGTCCTGGGTGAACAGCGGCATTTCGGTCGCGGCATTGTCGCGGTTGAACTGGATGACCTGCGCGAGCGTGCGGGTGGTGACGCTCGGCGGCGTGGTCGCGAGATAGCGGTTGAGCCCGTCCCGGAATTCGTGGAGCAGCACCTTGAACGAATTCTCGTTCATCTGGGCGCGGGCGGGGAATTCGGCGATGTCGACCAGCACGGCGCCCTGCGCGCGGAGGTCCGCCAGCGCCTGCTCGAACACCGCGTTGGTGCCGAAGCCGGTGGCGAAGCGCATCACGCCGATCCGGCGGCCGCGCAGGGACGCGGCGTTGAGCATCGCCGCATAAGGCTGGCGGCGGGCGTCGGCCTCGGCGGTGGCGGGATCGGCGGGGTCGCTGCCGGCGATCGCGTCCATCACCTGCGCCGCCTCGGTCACCGTCCGGGTGATCGGGCCGGGCGTGTCCTGGGTCTCGCTGATCGGCACGACATGGGTGCGGCTGACCAGGCCCACCGTGGGCTTGAAGCCGACCAGGCTGTTCAGCGCCGCCGGACAGGTGATCGAGCCGTTGGTCTCGGTCCCGATCGCGAACGGCACCATGCCGGCCGCAACCGCGACCGCGCTTCCGGTCGACGAGCCGCAGGCGTTGCGGTCGAGCGCGAACGGGTTGCGGGTCTGGCCGCCGACTGCGCTCCAGCCGGAGATCGAATCGTTGGACCGGAAATTCGCCCATTCCGAGAGATTGGCCTTGCCGACGATCACCGCCCCCGCCGCGCGCAGCCGCGCCACCAGCGGCGCGTCGCGGTTGGTGACGTTGTTACGCAGAGCCAGGCTGCCGGCCGTGGTCGGCAGCGGCCCGGCGGTCTCGATATTGTCCTTGATCAGGATCGGCATTCCGAACAGCGGCCCGCGCGCGCCGCCGGCCGCGTCGAGCCGCCGCGCCTGGTCGAGCGCGGTCGGATCGGTCGCGATGACGGCGTGGAGGCGCGGGTTCAGCAGGTCGATCCGCGCCAGCGACGCCTCGGTGCGGGCGAGCGCGGTCTCGGACGGAGCGAAAGCGGGGGCCGGGGGGACGGAGGCGATCCCGGCGGGCCGGGCGACGCTGCAGCCGCCGAGCGCCAGCGCGCCGGCGAGGAGGAGAGGTCTGATCATGGCATCGACATGGCCCAGCCGCGCGATTCGGTCCAGCGCTTCCCCGTCCTTTCGCCGTCGTCACCCCGGACTTGATCCGGGGTCCATGGACACGGAGGCAGACCGCTGACGCTTCGGTTCATGGATGCCGGATCAAGTCCGGCATGACGTTCGGCGAGACCGTCGCCGGGTCGCAGCTTCCCCGCCGGTGCAAAACTGCTAAGTGCGCGGCGATGAGCAAGGGCCCGCAGAGGATCAGGGGAACCCAGGACATCTGGGGCGAGGATGCCGACCGCTTCCAGGCGGTGGTGGCGGCGTTCGAGCGGGTGCGCCGGCTCTACGGCTTCCGCCGGGTCGAGATGCCGGTGTTCGAGTCGACCCAGGTGTTCGCCCGCTCGATCGGCGAGACCACCGACATCGTCTCCAAGGAGATGTACAGCTTCGAGGACCGCGGCGGCGACAGCCTCACCCTGCGCCCCGAATTCACCGCCGGCATCTGCCGCGCCTTCCTGTCGGAAGGGTGGCAGCAGCTCGCGCCGCTCAAGGTCGCGACCCACGGCCCCGCCTTCCGCTACGAGAGGCCGCAAAAAGGCCGCTACCGCCAGTTCCACCAATTGGACGTCGAGATCATCGGCGCAGGCGAGCCCGCCGCCGACGTCGAGATCATCGCCATGGGCGCGCAGCTGCTGGACGAGCTCGGCATATCGGCGCGGGTCGAGCTCAAGCTCAACACATTGGGCGATCCGGCGACGCGCGATGCGTGGCGGGCGGCCCTGGTCGAGCATTTCCGCGGCCAGAGCAGCCGTCTCTCCGACGAGAGCCGCGCCCGGCTGGAGAAGAATCCGCTGCGCATCCTCGATTCCAAGGAGCATCAGGACTGGCCGGTGGTCGACGCGGCGCCCGCCGTCGACGATTATCTGACGCCCGAGGCCGCCGATTATTTCGCGAAGGTCACCGCCGGCCTCGACGCGGCGGGCATCGCCTGGACGCGCGATCCGCGGCTGGTGCGCGGCCTCGATTATTACCGGCACACCGCCTTCGAGTTCGTCACCGAGGATCTCGGCGCGCAGAGCGCGGTGATTGCCGGCGGGCGTTATGACGGCCTGATCGAGAGCATGGGCGGCCCGCACACGCCGGCGGTCGGCTGGGCGGCGGGGATCGAGCGACTGGGGATGCTGATCGATCGGCCGGCGGTAGAGCCGAAAATTGCGGTCATTCCTGATAACCCCTCGCTCGAAGGCGAAGCGCGCAATTTGGCTCACCGTCTTCGCAAAGAAGGGTTCGCCGCCATTGTGGCATATCGGGGCAATGCCAAGAGACATGCCGAGGTCGCGCGCAGAGAAAACGCCGATGCTGCGCTTTATGTTCGTGAGGCGACCGGACCTGAAGGGCAACGATACCATTTGACGCAGCTTAAGCCTGATCCGGATCGCGCATTTCTGACAAAGGTGCTTCAGGCAATCGGGCCGGGCGTTGGTGGCCTAGCAGGCGAAGTGCCACTCATATGACCTCCATCTCCGCGGATCGCATCGCGCAGATCGAGGCGCGGCGGGACGAGCTGCAGGACGCGATGAACGCGTCCGATCTCGCGCCGGACGCCTTCGTGCGGCTCTCGAAGGAATATGCCGAGGTCGAGCCGGTGGCGGCGGCGGCGGCGGAGCTGCGGCGGCTGCGCGACGAGCGGGCGGCGCTCGAGGAGATGCGCGGCGACCCCGAGATGCGGGCGATGGCGGAGGAAGAGATCCGCGAGGTCGACGGCCGGATCGGCGAGGCGGAGCGGGCGCTGGCGCTGAAGCTGCTGCCGCGCGACGCCGCGGACGAGCGCTCCGCGATGCTCGAGATCCGCGCCGGCACCGGCGGCGACGAGGCGGCTTTGTTCGCCGGCGACCTGCTGCGCATGTACCAGCGTTATGCCGAGACGCAGGGCTGGCGGGTCGAGATCATCTCGGCCAATGCGGCCGAGCTGGGCGGCTTCAAGGAGGTGGTCGCCAGCGTCAGCGGACAAGGGGTGTTCGCGAAGCTGAAGTTCGAGAGCGGAGTCCACCGGGTCCAGCGCGTGCCGGTGACCGAGAGCGGCGGGCGCATCCACACGTCGGCGGCGACGGTCGCGGTGCTTCCGGAGGCCGAGGACGTCGACGTCCAGATCGACGAGGCCAGGGACTTGAGGATCGACGTCTACCGCTCGTCCGGCCCGGGCGGGCAATCGGTCAACACCACCGACAGCGCGGTCCGGATCACCCATTTGCCGAGCGGGCTGGTGGTGATCCAGCAGGACGAGAAATCGCAGCACAAGAACAAGGCCAAGGCGCTGAAGGTGCTCAGGACCCGGCTCTACGAGCAGGAGCGCGAGCGCATCGCCTCGGAGCGGGCCGGCGCGCGCAAGTCGATGGTCGGCTCGGGCGACCGCTCGGAGCGCATCCGCACCTACAATTTCCCGCAGGGGCGGGTGACCGACCACCGGATCAACCTGACGCTGCACCGGCTCGACGAGATCCTCGCCGGGCCGGGCCTCGACGAGCTCGTCTCCGCCCTCGTCGCCGAGGACGAGGCCGAGCGGCTGGCGCAGATCGATGACGGGTAGCCCCCTCGCCCCCTTCAGGGGGAGAGGGACAGCGGCCGCGGAGCGGTCGCAGGGAGAGGGGGGAGTCGCCATGTCCGAGCGGATCGTTCCCGACTCCCCCCTCTCCCCGGCCCTCTCCCCCGCAAGCGGGGGCGAGGGGGTTGCCGCCGCGCTCGCCGGTGCGGCGGCGCGGCTGGCGGGGGTCTCCGACACGGCGCGGCTCGATGCGGAGCTGCTGATGGCCCATGCTTTGGAGGTGGAGCGGGAGGCGATGCTGCTCTCCGGGCTGGACGCCGCAGCGCCGGCGGCCTTCGAAGGCCTGGTTCGACGGCGGCTGGCGCACGAGCCCGTCGCCTATATCGTCGGCTGGAGAGCCTTCTGGTCGATCGAGCTGAGTGTCGGCCGCGGCGTGCTGGTTCCGCGGCCCGACAGCGAGACCCTGATCGAGGCCGCCGTCGACCATTTCGGAGAGCGGGGTCCGGCGACCATCCTCGATCTGGGTACCGGCCCGGGCACCCTGCTGCTCGCTTCGCTGTCTCAATGGCCCAATGCATATGGGCTGGGCATCGACAGCTCGGAAAGGGCGCTCGAATTTGCGGAACTCAACGCCATCGACCTCGCTCTCGAAGAGCGCGCCCGGTTCAGGGTCGGCGACTGGGCGCGCGGCCTCGACGGACAATTCGACCTGATCCTTTGCAATCCGCCTTATGTCGAGCAAGGCGTCGACCTGCCGCGCGAGGTTGCCGGCTGGGAACCCGGCGAAGCCCTGTTCGCGGGAGCGGACGGGCTCGACGCCTATCGGCGGCTGGCGCCGGAGGTCCCGCGGCTGCTCGCGCCGGGCGGCGCCGCCTGTTTCGAGATCGGCGCCGATCAGGCCGAAGCGGCGGGCGCTTTGTTCGAGGCGCAAGGACTGCACGTCTCGGTCCGCAAAGACCTTGCCGGGCGCGACCGCTGCCTCGTCCTTCGGCGCTAACTTGGTTCAACATCTTTTCCGCTTGGTTTTTTCTGCGCGCATAGCTACATAGTGCTCAGGGACGGGGGCCGCTCACAGCAAGAAACCGCGTGAGGCTTCCCGGCCGACCCCCGATTGCTCTTATCGCCAAGGCGGCGATTACAGCGTGAGGAGGCAGGAGCCGTATTGCGGCTTGCTGCCCGGGCGTCGGCACCAAGAAACGGCCGGGAGTGGCCTGGCCGGTGGAGTGGCAGAGAGACCCACCTTTTTGGCGAGGATTTTCGTTTGATCAACAATCGTCAGGGCGGCCGCAGACGTGGCCGCGGCGGCGGCGGCGGCGGCCGTCAGCAGAGCGGCCCCGGTCCGGGCAACCGCCAGGAGAACAGGAGCCGCGGCAATGCCGCGCAGCTGCTCGAAAAGTATAAGTCGATGGCGCGCGACGCCCAGATGTCGGGCGACCGCGTCCAGACCGAATATTATCTCCAATATGCGGACCATTATTATCGCGTGCTCAACGAGAACCGCGCCCGCTTCGAGGAGCAAAGGCCGCAGCGCGGCGAATATTATGAGGAGGACGAGGAGCAGGACGAGGGCATGAGCGCCGACGGCCGCGACGAAGGCGACGAGCGTTCCTACCGCGACGAGCGCCCCAGCCGCGACGAGCGTCCCACCCGCCAGGACCGCCCCTATCGCGACGACCGCGACAGCCGCGGCGACCGCGAGGAGCGGCCCTATCGCAGCGAGGCCCAGGGCCAGCGCGACGGCCAGCGGGAGGAGAGCGAGGAGCGCCGTCCCCGCCCCGACCGCGAGGCGCGCAACGGCGAGCCCGGCCGCGGCCGCCCGCGCCGCGACCGCTTCGAAGCGTCCGAAGGCGACGAGCGGATCGCGCTCGAGGTCCTGCCGCCGGCCATTTCGGCCGTCCCCGCCGCTGGGAGCGACGACGAGCAGCCGGCCAAGGCGCCGCGCCGCCGCGCCCGCCGCCCGCGCGACGAGGACGGCGAGATCGCGCCCGCGGCCTGACCGCACTGGCTCGGACCTTCGACGCCGACAATTGAGGGGGGCGGTCGCTGCGGCGGCCGCCCTTTTCATTTCAGGGAGTTGACGGGCAGGTGACAAGGTAACATCCTCGGCGCTCCCACCGGGAGGAGCCGTTCGATGCGTCCGATCTTCTGCCTCTTCATCCTCGCAGCGGCGCCCGCGCTCGCCCAGCCCGCCATCCCGCCGCCCGGCCAGAACGCCCAGGGCGACGTCGCCGTCACCATCTACAACAACGATCTCGCTTTGGTTCAGGACCGGCGCCAGATCGCCTTTCCGGTCGGCCGCACCCGCCAGGAATTCCCCGACGTCTCGGCCCAGATCCGGCCGGAAACGGTGAGCGTCGCCGCCGACGGCGTTTCGGTGATCGAGCAGAATTTCGACTACGACCTGCTCTCGCCAGCCGCCTTGATGGGCGCCGCGGTCGGAGAGACCGTGACCCTGGTGCGCATCAACCCCGCGACCGGCGCCGAGCAGCGCGAGCGGGCGCGCGTGCTCGCCGTGAACGGCGGCGTCGTCCTCCAGATCGGCGAGCGGATCGAGGTGCTGCGCGACGACGGGCTGCCCGTGCGCGTCATCTTCGACCAGGTGCCGCCCAACCTGCGCGCCCGGCCGACCTTGTCGGTGACCTTCGAAAGCGCGCGTGCCAGCGCCCGGCCGCTCACCCTCTCCTATCTCACGCCCGGTCTCGGCTGGCGCGCGGACTACGTCACCCTGTTCGACGAGACGGCAGGGCGGATGGACGTCCAGGGCTGGATCACCCTCACCAACCAGAGCGGAACCACCTTCACCAACGCGAACACCCTGCTCGTCGCGGGCGCGGTCGGCCAGGAGGGCGGTCAATATGGCCGACGCGGCTATCCGCCCCCGCCGCCGCGCCCCGGCGTCGCCGGCCGGCCGGGAACCGAGACGTCGGCCCGCGAGCGGCTCGCCGATTTCTATCTCTATCCGCTGCCGGAGCGGACCACGATCGCCCACATGCAGACCAAGCAGGTCAGCTTCCTCAACGTCAGCGGAACGCCGGCCACGCGCGGCTACGAATATCGCAACGGCTGGCTTGGAACCGCCGAGGAGCCGGTCAGCGCCGCGACCGTGCTGCGCTTCTCGAGCTCGCGCGAGCAGGGGCTCGGCGACGCGCTTCCGGCCGGCATCGTCCGCGTCTACCAGCGCGACGCGCGCGGCAACCCCCAGTTTGTCGGGGAGAGCGCGATCGGCCACACGCCGATGGGCTCCGAGCTCGGCCTCGCCACCGGCCAGGCGTTCGACGTCAAGGTCCATCCCGTCGTCGAGCGGCGCGAGCGGACGAGCAACGACCGCTGGCGCACCACCATGCGCTACCGCCTCACCAACGCGAGGCCCAATGCGGTGACGGTCGACGTGATCCAGTCCGGTCTGTGGGGCGACACCCGCATCGTCGAGGAGAGCATGCGCAGCGAGCGCCGCTCGGCCGACGAAGTGCTCTGGCGCGTGCCGGTCCCGGCCAACGGCGAGGCGGAGATCACCGCGACCTTCGAATCGCGCGGCTGACCAGGTGGCGTGGCCGCGCCTCCTCTGCCCCGTCGCGCTGCTGGTCGCAGCGGCGCCCGCCGCCGCGCAGACGGTCGCGACCTCGGCGCGGCCCGATTCGGTCGCAATCACCATCTATCGCGACCCCGATCGCGACGCCGACGAGAACATCGATCCCGATTGGCTGGAGGGCTATGCACTCGTCACCGAGACCCGGCGGGTCTCGATTCCGGCCGGGGCGAGCGAGCTCCGCTTCGAAGGCGTCGCCGGCGGCATCCTGCCGCAGAGTGCGATCGTCACCGGCCTCCCCGAAGACGTGCTCGAGAAGAATCACGACGCCTATCTGCTGTCGCCGGCCAGCCTGCTCGACCGTTCGCTCGGGCGCCGGGTCCATATCCGCCGCACCTCGCAGGCGACCGGCGCGGTCACCGAGGAGGAAGCGGTCATCCGTTCCGGAAGCGGCGGCGCCGTCGTGCTCCAGACGCGCGCCGGGATCGAGGCTCTGCGCTGCAGCGGAGGCGCCGAGGCCCTCGTCTATCCCGGCGTCCCCGAAGGCCTGCCGGCGCGGCCGACCTTATCGGTCCGCACCCGGAGCACCCGCCCGGTCACCGCCACCGTCACGCTCTCTTATCTGGCCGGCGGCTTCGACTGGCGGGCCAATTACGTGATGACCCTCTCGCCCGAGGGCGACACCGCCCAGGTCTCGGCCTGGATGACGCTGGCGAGCATGGACGAAACCAGCTTCGTCGACGCCGAGACGATGGCCGTGGCGGGGGAGATCAATCGCGAGGACGAAGACGAAACCCTCGAGCCGCCGCAGCCCCGCCTCAACCTCCGTTGCTGGCCGGCCGGCCGGACCCACGAGGTGCCGTCGATCGCGCCTCCGCCGCCGCCATCGGCGCCGGTCAACACGGTCTCGGAGTCGGTCCAGAGGATCTCCTCGAACAATGAGAGTGAAGACGATACGATCACCGTGACTGGGACGCTGTTCGCGCAGCAGGAGGAGCTCGGCGACGTCAAGCTGTACCGGCTTCCCGAGCGGGTGACGGTCGCTTCGAACAGCCAGAAGCAGGTCGCCTTCCTCGCTCCGCGCAGCGTCCGGGTGCGCACCGTCTATCGTAGCAGGATCTATGCCGACAATAGCGGGGACCAGCGCCTGGCGCGGCTCCTGCTGACCCGGAACCGAACGCAAGAGGGGCTCGGGGTACCGCTTCCCGCGGGCGGGGTGGTCCTGTTCGGCGCCGGGCGCGAACGGCCCCTCCTGCTCGGCGAGGGCAGCTTGGACGACCGCGCCGTGGGCGAGGATGTCGAGATCGTCCTGAATGACGATGAGGACGAATTCGACGGCGAAGTGCCGGGCATCACCGCGCGGATTGAGGGAGGGGACGAAGGAGAAGACTGGGAGGATTTCGTCCTCACCGTGACTAACGACCGGCCGCACCCGATCGAATATCAGGGTGAATTCTTGTTCGCGCCGGACAGACGGATGCGCCCGCGCACGCGTCTCGGCCGCCGCAACGGCCGCCCCTTCTGGACGGTGACGGTGCCCGCGAACGGCACGGCGACGTTGCGCTACCGGATTTCCGAGATCGAAGCGCCGCCGGAGCGGGACGAAGACTAGCGTTCGGCGCGCACCGGCCGCGGCCGGTGATTCTCGTCGAGCGCGACGAAAGTGAACACGCCTTCGGTCACCTGGACCTCCTCGAGCCCGTTGCGGCGCGTCGCCACCACTTCGATCCGGATCGCCATCGAGGTGCGGCCGACACGCTCGATCGCGGCATAGACCGAGACGAGGTCGTGGAGCAGGATCGGGGCGATGAACTCCATCTTGTCGATCGCCACCGTCGCCACCGGGCCGCCGGCGGTGCGCGAGGCGACGATGCCGGCGGCGATGTCCATCTGGCTGAGCACCCAGCCGCCGAAGATGTGGCCGTTCGAATTGATGTCGCCGGGCCGCGGCACCACGCGGAGGATCGGCTCGCGCTTGTCGCCGGCTGTCATGAGGATCTCGCCCGGCGCCGCGGCAGGGAATCGTGTCTGGCCATGGCGCCCATGTGGCGGCCCCGCGGCCGCGCATCAAGGCGCGCGGCTTCCAATCCGCGCCGCTTAATGGGATCATCGCCGCCGAGTCGGCAGACAGGGAGCCGCGGCATGAACATCGAAGCCATCCTCCGCACCAAGGGCGCCGAGGTCGTCACGGTCGAGTGCGACACCTTGCTGCGCGAGGCCGTCGGTCTGCTCGCCGAGCGACGGATCGGCGCGCTGCCGGTGATGAAGGAGGGGCGGGTCGTCGGCATCATGTCCGAGCGCGACGTCATCTACTGCCTGAGGCGGGACGGCGCCGCGATCCTCGACTGGCCGGTCGAGCGCGTAATGACCTCGCCGACCATCACCTCCGAGCCGTCGATGCCCGTCCTCGCGGGCCTGTCGCTGATGACCGAGCGCCGCATCCGCCACCTGCCGGTCGTCGAGGGCGGCCGGCTGGTCGGCATGGTGTCGATCGGCGACCTGGTCAAATACCGGATGGACCGGATCGAGGAGGAAGCCGCGGCCCTGCGCGACTATATTCAGATGGCCTGAACGCGGGGCCGCCGCATCCGCACGAGCGCGAGCGCGTCGTCGACCACCGGCCGCGCGAACGCGAACAGAAGCGCCGCATAGCTGGCCGCACCGAAGCCGGCGAGCAGCAGCAGCCGCGGCGCCGGCGGCAGCGCCGGCAGCAGGGTATCGAGCCCGGCGACGAGGACCGCCATCGCCGCCGCGGCCGCCAGGCCCGGCGCGACTGCTCCGGCCACCGCAGCCGCGGTGACTCCGATCGCCGGGAGCGACATCGCGATCGTCGCGGCGCACAGCACGGCCATGCCCCCGAGCCACGCCCAGGACAGGCCTTCTATCCCCCAGGAGAGGCCGATCAGGAAGGCGGCGGGCATGATCGCCGCCCCGGCGAGGCCGACCCGCAAGGTGACGCCCTGCCTGCCGATCGCGTTGGTCGCGGGGGCGAACAGGATCTGGAGGGTCATGAACGGCATCGCCAGCGCCAGCACCGGCACGATCGGCGCCGCCTCCGCCCATTTGGCGCCGAGCACGGTCAGCACCAGAGGCTCGGCGGCCACGGCAAGGCCGAAATAGAAAGGAAGCGCGATCAGCATGATCAGCCGCACCGCCTTGAGGAACGCCCCGCCCAACGCCTCCCGCTGGTCCTGCATGCGGGCATAAGCCGCGAAGGCGACGTCGTTCAGCGGCGGGACGAACTTGGCCGCGAGGATCTGGGTCAGGAACAGGGAGGTCGTGTAGAGGCCGAGCTCGTGCGCGGAGAGCAAACGCGCGCCGATGAAGACGTCGGCCTGGCTCTGGACGAACCACAGGAACTGGATCGCGACCATCGCGCTGCCGTAGCGGATCAGCGGCCCCGCGCCCTTGAACCGGAAGCTGGGCCAGACCAGCGAGCGCGCCGCGATCGTCATTCCGATCGCCCGCGTCCAGAACAGAGCGAGCGCCGCGGCGACCAGCGTCCAGACGCCCCATCCGCTATAGGCGCAGGCAAGGGCGGTGCAGGCGCCCGCCGCGGCGGAGGCGAGGTTGACCAGCGCCTGCCGCCGGAATTCGAGCTCGCGCTGCAGCAGGGTGCTCGGCAGCGCGATGAACGGCGTCGAGAGGTAGAGCAGGGCCTGGACCTGGAGCATCGTGCCGACGATCGGTTGCCGGTAGTAAGCGGCGGCGAGCGGCGCCGCGGCGAACTGGATCGCCGCGAGGGTGGTGTTGAGCAGGATCAGCAGGCCGAACACCTGGCGGATCTGCTCGCGGTCGATATGCTTGCGCTGGATGAGCGCGCCGGCGAAGCCCCAGCCGCTCATCAGGTTGAGCAGCACCAGGATCACCTGGGTCATCGCGAACAGGCCGTAATCGCTGGGATCGAGCAGCCGGATGACCAGGAAGGTCGAGGCCCAGGTCAGGATCTGCGCCGCGATCTGGCTTCCCGAACGCCAGATGACGGCCTTCTTCACCCGCTCGCCGAGCGGAGGCGCCGGCGCCACGCGCTCCGGATCGATGTTCAGCCCTGCGCCCACTTGTTCCGATGCTTTCTCTTCACGCACTGAAGCGGGGGATCGTTTAGCCCAAAGGAGTTAAGCCCCCCTTAGGCACGCGCGCGCAGTGGGGGGACAGCGACTTTCACGCGCCGCCGCCGCAAACCGACGCCGCCGCGACTGAAAGTCACTGTCCCCTCAGCCCCCGGAAAACGCTCGGAATTTTCGCAAGCGGCCCTTGAAGACCGGCGCGCGCCGCTTATCTTGGGTCAAGTTCGGGATCGCAGGGGCTTCGGCCTTCGGCGCTTTCCGGGCCACTCTTTGAAAATCGAGGAACGAGGGCCCGAGAGGCGGCAAGGCCGCCCATCGGGTGCCGGATCGGGCGCGGCTTCGGCCGCGCTTCCGGCTCGCGAAGCCCCGCGCGGTGCGGCCGCCGACGGCGTCCACATTCGGCGGAATTTCGCGAAAAAAAGCCATTGACGGCGGCGAAAGTCGTCCATATATGGCCCTCACCGGCGGGGCACTGGTTTGTGCCGAGCCCCGCTTGCGTCTCTTAACGATCGGTAACCCGGTTGCCCCTTCATGGGGAAGGAAACGCGTCGGCTCTTTGACATTGTCGGTTTAGATGAAGGGACATGTGGGCGGCGGCCCCGGTCAGCGACAGCCTCTGGGTGTCGTTCGATCGGTTAAAGCTAAGCCGTTCCAAAGGTCGTTCCTATGAAGCTTGCTTCAGGGATCGGCCCTACATGTCTCGTTACATATCCACAGTATATGTGATGTGCAGGAACGGCTCCCAGAGATGCCGGCCTCCATTTCGGGTTCGCCCGGAGCGGTTGTCGGACATAAACTTGAGAGTTTGATTCTGGCTCAGAACGAACGCTGGCGGCATGCCTAACACATGCAAGTCGAACGAAGCCTTCGGGCTTAGTGGCGCACGGGTGCGTAACGCGTGGGAATCTGCCCCTAGGTTCGGAATAACTCAGGGAAACTTGAGCTAATACCGGATAATGACGTAAGTCCAAAGATTTATCGCCTAGGGATGAGCCCGCGTAGGATTAGCTTGTTGGTGAGGTAAAAGCTCACCAAGGCGACGATCCTTAGCTGGTCTGAGAGGATGATCAGCCACACTGGGACTGAGACACGGCCCAGACTCCTACGGGAGGCAGCAGTGGGGAATATTGGACAATGGGCGAAAGCCTGATCCAGCAATGCCGCGTGAGT
>DASVSD010000019.1:0-85260 GCA_036388255.1 Allosphingosinicella sp.
AGGACGGCGAGCGCTATTTCGCCCTCGTCCGCCTCGCCCAGGTCAATTACGACGATCCGGACGCGGTACGCCACCGGGTCAATTTCGACAATCTCACCCCGCTCTACCCGGACGAGAAGCTCACCCTCGACAGCTCCGACCCGACCGTGAAGGACAAGTCGGCTCGGGTGATCGACATCATCTCGCCGCAGGGCAAGGGCCAGCGCGCCCTGATCGTCGCGCCGCCGCGGACCGGCAAGACCGTGCTCCTCCAGAATATCGCCCGGGCGATCACCGACAACCCTCCCGAAGTGTTCCTGATCGTCCTCCTGATCGACGAGCGGCCGGAGGAGGTCACCGACATGCAGCGCTCGGTGAAGGGCGAGGTCATCTCCTCGACCTTCGACGAGCCCGCCCAGCGCCACGTCCAGGTGGCCGAAATGGTGATCGAAAAGGCCAAGCGCCTCGTCGAGCACAAGAAGGACGTCGTGATCCTGCTCGATTCGATCACCCGCCTCGGCCGCGCCTACAACACGGTGGTGCCGTCATCGGGCAAGGTGCTGACCGGCGGCGTCGACGCCAACGCGCTGCAGCGACCGAAGCGCTTCTTCGGCGCAGCGCGCAACATCGAGGAGGGCGGCTCGCTCTCGATCATCGCAACCGCCTTGATCGACACCGGCTCGAAGATGGACGAGGTGATCTTCGAGGAGTTCAAGGGCACCGGCAATTCCGAGATCGTGCTCGACCGCAAGGTCGCCGACAAGCGCATCTTCCCCTCGCTCGACGTCGGCAAGTCCGGCACCCGCAAGGAGGAGCTGCTGGTCGACCAGGCGACCCTTTCGAAGATGTGGGTCCTGCGCCGCATCCTGATGCAGATGGGCACCGTCGACGCGATGCAGTTCCTGCTCGACAAGATGAAGGACTCGAAGACCAACGAGGACTTCTTCGCCTCGATGAACTCCTAGGCGCCGCCGCCTCGGTTAGGGAATCAGCACGGTCGAGCCGACGGTCGCGCGGGATTCGATCGCGCGATGAGCTTCGGCCGCGTCGCGGAGCGGGAAGCGGGCGCCGATCTGGACGCGCACCACGCCGCTTGCGATCATCCCGAACAGCCGCGCCGCCGATGCGCGCATCTCCTCCGCCGTCCGGGCGTAATCGGCCAAGGTGGGCCGCGTGACGAAGACCGATCCGGCGCGCAGCAGATCGAGGGCGCTGAACGGCGGAACCGGGCCGGAGGCGTTTCCGTAGCTGGCGATCAGCCCGCGCCGCGCTACCGAGGCGAGCGAGGCCGCCCAGCTTGCCGCCCCGACGCCGTCGAGCACCACCGGCGTACCCGCCCCGCCGGTCAGCGAACGCACCTCGCCGGCAAGTTCGTCCATCGGGCAGGAGAGGCTGTGGTCGGCGCCCCAATCCTTGGCGATCTCGGCTTTTTCGGCCGACCCGGAATGGGCGATGACGGTCGCGCCGATCGCCTTCAGCCACGGCACCAGGATCGACCCGACTCCCCCGGCGGCGGCATGGACCAGCACCGCCTGCCCCGCCTGGACGCGCGCGCAGCGCTCGATCAGATATTCCGCGGTACAGCCCTTCAGCATCGCCGCCGCCGCTTCCTCGCTGGAGATGCCGTCCGGCACCTTGACCAGCCGCTCGGCCGCGACCGCGCGGTGGGTCGCATAGGCGCCGAGCGGGCCGGTGAAATAGCCGACCCGGTCTCCCTCGGAGAAGCCGGTTACGCCCTCGGCGACCGCCTCGACGACGCCCGCCGCCTCACTGCCGAGCCCGGACGGGAAGCTCAGCGGATAGAGCCCGGAGCGATGATAGGTGTCGATGAAGTTCAGCCCGACCGCCTCGTGGCGCACCAGCACCTCGCCCGGCCCGGGGCGCGGCGTGTCGATCTCGCGCACTTCGAGCACCTCGGGCCCGCCCGTGCGTTCGACGACGATCGCATAGGCGCTCACCCGATATGCTCGGCGAAGAACGCCTCCGTCCGTCGGTCGGCGCGTTGCGCGGCCTCCTCGCTGCGGCGCTTGCCCATCTCCGCCGCGAAGCCGTGGTCCTCGCCCGGATAATCGTGGAGGGCGACCCGCGGGTGCTCGTCGAGCGCTTCGTGCATCTTCCGCTGGGTCTCGGGCGGCACGAATCCGTCGGCGCCGGCGATGTGGAGCATGAGCGGCCGCGCGATCGCGTTCCTTTCGTGGAGGATGTTGTCGAGGCCGACGGCATAATAGCCGACGCTGGCGTCGACATCGGTGCGCGCCGCGGTCATGTAGGCGAGGCGGCCGCCGAGGCAGTAGCCGACGCAGCCGACCTTTCCGCCGTCGCGGAGCCGTGCCCGCGCGTCCCGGATCGCGGCCTCGATATCCCGGATGCCCTGGTCCTGGTCGAAGCGGCCCATCAGCTCCAGCGCGCGCTCGAACTGGTCGGGGATGTCGGGATCCAGCTCCACGCCCGGCTCGAGCCGCCAGAAGAGGTCGGGCGCGAGAGCCAGATAGCCGAGGCTCGCCCATCGGTCGCACTTGCGGCGAATGCCCTCGTTGACGCCGAATATCTCCTGGATGACGACGATCGCGCCGCGCGGTGCGCCTTCGGGCTCGGAGAGATAGGCGCCGAAGCGCTCGCCGCCCTCCAGCGTCTCGACCTCGATCTGCGGCATCGACTCCTCCCTCTCCTTTCCTGACGCGGGCGCCTATAGAGCGGCGCGGAAGGAGACGCCATGAAAGTCACCATCGACATCGACTGCTCGCCCGAGGAGGCGCGGCGTTTCATGGGCCTGCCGGACCTGACGCCCGTCCACGAAGCCTATGTCGAGAAGCTCAAGAGCGCGGTCGCCGACGGCCCGGCTCCGGAGCTCGTCGCCGACATGATGAAGAGCTGGGGGCCGATGAGCGAGGCCGGTCTCTCGATGTGGCGGCAGATGCTCGAAGGGATGGCCAAGGGATCCCGGTGAGCGACACCATCTTTGCACTCTCCTCGGGAGCCCCTCCGGCGGCGATCGCGGTGGTGCGGATCAGCGGGCCGCGGGCCGACGCGGCGCTCGAGGCGCTGGTGAGGGAGCTTCCCGAGCCCAGGCGGGCGATGCTCGCCCGGGTCCGGCACGGCGACGACGAGATCGACCGCGCCCTCGTCTTGCGCTTTCCCGGCCCGGAGAGCGCCACTGGGGAGGATGTCGCCGAGCTCCACCTCCATGGCGGCCGCGCCGTCGTCGCCGCCGTCCTCGGCGCCCTCCGCGGGCTGGAGGGCCTGCGCGAGGCGGAGCCGGGCGAGTTCACCAGGCGCGCCTTCCTCAACGGCCGCATCGACCTCGCCGAAGCGGAGGGCCTCGCCGACCTGCTCAGCGCCGAGACCGAGGCGCAGCGCCGGGCGGCGCAGGCGCTCGCGGGAGGGACGCTGAGCCGTCAGGTCGAGCTGTGGAGGGAACGGATCCTCGGTCTCGCCGCCGAGCTGGAGGCGGACCTGGATTTCGCCGATGAGGGGGACGTGGGCGAGGGGCTTTCGCCGGATTGGCGGACGCGGGCGGCCGGCGCCGCGAGAGAATTGGAGAGGGCGGTTGCCGCGCCGCCGGCCGAGCGGCTGCGAGACGGCGTCCGGGTCGCCATCGCAGGGCCGCCAAACGCAGGAAAGTCTAGCCTTCTCAATGCCTTGATACAGAGGGAGGCGGCGATCACGTCGGCATCGCCCGGCACCACGAGGGACCTGATCGAGGCCCCCGTCGCGATCGCGGGCCTGCCGTTCGTGCTGATCGACACTGCGGGCCTTCGTGCCAGCGACGATGCGATCGAGAGCGTCGGCGTCGATCGCGCGCGGTCGGCCATCGCGCAGGCTGATCTGGTGCTCTGGCTCGGTTCTGCCGCCGAAGCGCCTCCGCTGGCGGTCCGGGTCCACTCCAAGGCCGACCTCGCGCCGGCCCCGCCGGGCGCGGACGTGGCGGTCTCGGCCCTGACCGGGGACGGCCTCGACATGCTGGCGGAGGCTCTCGTGTCGCGTGCCCGGGCGATCCTGCCGCGCGAAGGGGAGGTGGCGCTCAACGCACGACACCGGGCCCTGTTGGCCGAGTGTCGCGACGCATTGTCCGAGGCCGCGAATATGGGCGACCCATTGATCGCGGCCGAGGCCCTCCGCCGGGCGCGCGTGGCGCTGGACCGCGTCACCGGCCGCGCGGGGGTCGAGGACATGCTCGACGGCCTGTTCGGGCGCTTCTGCATCGGCAAGTGAGTTGTTCCACGTGGAACAAAGCCATAGATGCGATCCGTGAGCGACAGGTTCGACATCATCGTCGTCGGCGGCGGGCATTCCGGCGTCGAGGCCGCGGCGGCCGCCGCGAGGATGGGCGCCACGGTTGCGCTCGTCACTTTTGCGCGCGCGCAGATCGGAGCCATGTCCTGTAACCCGGCGATCGGCGGGCTCGGCAAGGGCCACCTCGTCCGCGAGGTCGACGCATTGGACGGCCTCATCGCTCGCGCGACGGACCAAGCCGGCATCCACTACCGGATGCTGAATGCGAGCAAGGGCGCTGCGGCCCGCGGGCCGCGGGTGCAGGCGGACCGGAGGCGGTTTCGGGCCGCCGTCCAGGCCATGGTCGCAGCGCAGCCGGGGCTGACGGTCGTCGAAGGCGAGGCGGAGTCGCTGATCCTGGACGCCCGCCGCGTCACCGGCGTCGAAGTGAGCGGACGCCGCCTGTCGGCGCGGGCCGTAGTGCTCGCGACGGGAACCTTTCTCCGCGGCAAGCTGCACTTCGGCATGTCGAGCTGCGCCGGCGGCAGGGTGGGCGAGCGCGCAGCCACCCGGCTCGCGGCGCAGCTCCGCGCGCTCGGGCTGCCGCTGGCAAGGCTGAAGACGGGGACGCCACCGCGCCTCGACGGACGGACGATCGACTGGGCGGGCCTGGAGCGGCAGGAATCGGACGGCGAGGACTGGACGATGTCGCCGATGAGCGACGGGCGACCGGCGCCGCAGCTCTTCTGCGCGATCACGCGGACCAACCCGCGAACGCACGACGTCATCCGGGCGTCGCTGGACCGGTCGCCGCTCTTCGCCGGAGAGATAGAAGGGGTGGGGCCGCGCTACTGCCCATCGATCGAGGACAAGGTCCACCGTTTCGGCGACCGGGACGGGCACCAGGTGTTCCTGGAGCCGGAGGGGCTCGACGATCCCACCGTCTACCCGAACGGCATCTCGACCTCGCTGCCGGAGGACGTGCAGCTGGCGATGGTGCGTTCGATGGCGGGGCTCGAGCGAGCGGAGATCGTGCAGCCCGGCTATGCGGTCGAATATGACCATGTGGACCCGCGCATCCTCGATGCGACGCTTGCGGTGCGCGACGTCGCCGGCCTCTACCTCGCCGGCCAGATCAACGGCACCACGGGGTATGAGGAAGCGGCCGCGCAGGGGCTCATCGCCGGAATCAACGCGGCCGCGTCGGCGCTGGGGAAGCCGCCGCTCATCCTCGACCGCGCTGACAGCTATATCGGCGTGATGGTCGACGATCTCGTCCTGCAGGGCGTGACCGAGCCCTACCGGATGCTGACCGCCCGCGCGGAGTATCGGCTCCGGCTTCGCGCCGACAATGCCGGACGAAGGCTCACCCCACGCGGCATCGAGGTGGGCTGCGTTTCAGCTGAGCGGCGTGCGCATTTCGAGGCGGACCAGGCGGCGCGGGATGTGATCGAGGCCCGGCTCGCGATCCTTTGCTCTCCACGCCAGCTGCACGATGCCGGCGTGTTGGTACGCGACGAGGCTCCGGCACAGTCTCTGGCCGATTGGCTTCGCTTCCCCGAGCTCGACCGTGAAGGCCTATGCCGCCTGATGCCGCAGCTTCGAATTGCGGCCCCGCGGCTCTTGGACGAGGCGGTGCAGGATCACCGCTACGCGCCTTATGTGGAGCGACAGCGAAGCGAGATTCAGCGGCTGCGCTGCGACGATGCAGTCCGCATTCCGGCCGAGCTGGATTATCGGGCGATCGCCGGCCTTTCCCAGGAGATGGTCGAGCGGCTCTCCCTGGCGCGGCCCGATACGCTGGGGGCTGCGTCTCGGGTGCGCGGCATCACTCCAGCGGCATTGAGCGCGATTCTCGTCCATGCGCGCCGCCGGGCCGCTTGATGCAGGAGGAAGAGGCGCGCGACTGGATCGAGGCGGAGTTCGGTGTTCCACGTGAAACAATGGAGCGGTTCGAGGCCTTCCAGGCCATGCTCCAAGCGGAGAATGAACGACAAAATCTGGTGTCCCAAGCCACCCTGCCCTTCTTTTGGACCCGCCACGTCGCGGATTGCGCGCAACTTGTCCCGCTGGCGCCTCCCCGCACGAGCTGGATCGATCTCGGCACCGGAGCCGGCTTCCCGGGTCTAATCGTCGCTGCGCTGCACAACGGTCCCGTCACTTTTGTCGAGGAGCGCCGCCTGAGGACGGACTTCCTGAGGCGGGCAGCCGACCTTCTCGGTCTGGCCGGCAAGGTCGAGATCATCGGCTCGCGCGTCGAGCGCATCGAGGCGCGAGAGTTCGGCGTGATAAGCGCGCGGGCCTTCGCCCCCTTGCCGAAGCTGCTCGAGCTCGGAGCACGCTTTTCCACAGCAAAGACGCGCTGGATCCTCCCCAAGGGCCGAAACGCGCGCGCGGAACTGGAAGCGGCCGAATCTTCGTGGCAGGGTGACTTCCGCATCGAGCCGAGCCTCACCGATCCCGAAGCCGGGATCATCGTGGCGCAGGGTGTCAGAAGGAAGCGCGCGTGATCCGGATCGCAGTCGCCAACCAGAAAGGCGGGGTCGGCAAGACCACGACGGCGATCAACCTCGCCACCGCCCTCGCCGCGACCGGCTGGAAGGTGCTGCTGCTCGATCTCGATCCCCAGGGCAATGCGTCGACCGGGCTCGGCATCGGCCTCGCGCAGCGCCACAAGTCGAGCTACGAGCTGCTCACCGGTCAGTGCGGCCTCGACGCAGCCGTGGTGGCGACCCGGGTGCCGCGCCTCGATGTCGTGCCGGCGACCGTCGATCTCTCCGGTGCGGAGATCGAACTCATTGATTTTGAACGAAGAACTCATCTTCTCGACGATGCGCTCAACGCCGTGCCGCCGGGGCGCTGGGACATCTGCCTCACCGACTGCCCGCCCTCGCTCGGCCTGCTCACGGTCAATGCCCTGGTCGCGGCGCGCGCGATCCTCGTGCCGCTCCAGACCGAGTTCTTCGCGCTGGAGGGCCTCAGCCAGCTCCTTCAGACGATCGAGCGCATCCGAGTCCGCTTCAATCCTCAGCTCTCGATCCTCGGCGTCGCGCTCACCATGTTCGACAAGCGCAACCGCCTCTCGACGCAGGTCGCCGACGACGTCCGCGCCTGCCTCGGCAAGGTCGTCTTCGAGACGGTGATCCCGCGCAACGTGCGTCTGTCCGAGGCGCCCAGCCACGGCATCCCGGCTTTGATCTACGACCATCGCTGCGCGGGCTCCGAAGCCTATATGGCGCTGGCGCGCGAGCTGATCGGCCGGCTGCCGGCGCGGGCGGAGGCGGCATGAGCGACGAAGCCCCGCATCGCCGTCGCCCCTCGGGCCTGGGCCGGGGCCTCTCCTCGCTGCTCGGCGAGGTGGCGCAGGAGCAGCCCGTCGACGGCGTGGCCGGCGGCGGCTCGCAGCGAGGCGGCGTCCAGTCGATCCCGGTGGCCAGCATCGAGCCCAACCTCGCCCAGCCGCGGCGGACGTTCGACGAGGAGGCTCTGGCCGAGCTCGCCGACTCGATTCGGGCGCGAGGCGTCATCCAGCCGATCGTCGTCCGGCCGCACGACGGTCGCTTCCAGATCGTCGCGGGCGAGCGGCGCTGGCGGGCCGCCCAGAAGGCGCGGCTGCACGAAATCCCCGCGATCGTGCGCGAGTTCGACGACGCTGAGACGCTCGAGGTCGCGCTGATCGAGAATATCCAGCGCCGCGACCTCAATGCGATCGAGGAGGCGCAGGGCTATCGCCGGCTGCTCGACGAATTTGGTCATACCCAGGAAGCGCTCGGCAAGCTCGTCCACAAGTCGCGCAGCCACGTTGCTAACCTGTTGAGATTGCTCGATCTTCCTCAGGGCGTGCAGGATCTGGTCGGGACCGGCCAGCTGACCATGGGGCACGCGCGCGCGCTGATCCCGGCCGAGGATCCGGAGGCGCTCGCCGAAGAGGTGGTCAAGCGCGGCCTGTCGGTCCGCGACACCGAAAAGCTGGTTCGCGGCGGCAAGCCCCGCCAGCTCCGGCTCGGGCCGATGGAATATAAAGGCGCCGACGCCGACGTCGCCGCGCTCGAGCGCCAGCTGGGCGACATGCTCGGGCTGAAGGTGACGATCAGGCACGCGCCGGGCGGCGGCACGGTCGCGCTCGGCTACTCGACCCTCGACCAGCTCGACATGATCTGCCAGCGGCTGAGCGGCGAAAAGATCTAGGGGACAGTTACTTCCCGCACCGGCCTGCGCGGAACAGGCGATGCCCGGGAGGGAAGTAACTGTCCCCTTCTAGCGGAGCCGCGCGGCCTGGCGGCAGATCGCGAACAATTCCTCGTCGGCCGCGAGCGGCCCGAGCCCTCCCGACGCCTTCACCTGCCGCTCCGCCTCGACCAGGCGGCTGACGGTGCGCGCCAGAAGGTCGGCGCGCCACCGGCCGAGTTGCGCTCCGACCGAGTCTTTTTCCTTCCAGAAGATGGACTTGGCCGCCGGTGACGCCATGACGGCGCCGACCGAATTTCCGGCCTCGACCTCGGCGCGCAGCCTGGTCAGCAGCGTCATCCGCCGCAGCACGGCGCGGATCAGCGGGATGCCTTCGATCCCCTCGCTCTTGAGGCGGAGCAGCTCGCCCTGAAGCATAGCGCTGTTGCCTGAGCCGACGCTGTCCACCAGTCGCGAGAGATCGCCTTCTTCGCTGGCCGCGCCGACGGCGTCGACGGCGTCGTGGTCGAGCGGCCGCGGCGCCTCGGGCGAGGCGTCGACATAGAGCGCGAGCTTCTTCAGCTCCTGCTCGATCAGCGCGCGATTGCCGGCGCAGCTCTCGGCGAGACGGCGGGCGAGATCCGGCCGCACGGTCAGCCCCTCCGCGCGCGCCATGTCGGCCACCAGCCGGTCGGCCTCGCGCCCTTCGGGCGGGTAGCTGGCGAAGGCTAGCGCCGACGGCTCTGCGAGGGCCAGCTTGAGCAGCTTCGAGCCCGGCTTCAGCGCCCCTGAGACCAGCGCGACCGGGTTTCCCGCTCTCGGCGCCTCGACCAGGGCCTCGAGCGCCGGCACCGCTTCGTCCCCGGCCGGCTCGACGACGATGTAGCGCGCCCCGCCGAACAGCGAGATCGAAGCCGCTTCGTCGGCGAGGCGCGCGGGATCCTGGCGAAGGTCGGCGCCGGCGAGATCGACCCGCTCGGCGCCGGCCCCCACCGCGGCGGCGAGCGCCTTGACCAGGGTCTGGCTGCCGGATTCGTCGGGGCCGTGGAACAGGAAGAAGCGCGTTTCCGCGGGCGTCTTGAGCGCGCGGTCGAGCTGCGGGCGGTTTGCCTTCACCGCGCGGGGCCGGTGCGCGCCGCATAGAGAGCGAGGCGGCTCACGATCTGGTCGGCAATGTCGCGGCTCAACCGCTCCAGCGCCGACTGCTCCGCGGCGACCGTGGCGTAATCCGAGCTCACCACGTCGATCCCGGCGTCGGACCCGGCGGTGGCGTCGACCAGAACCGTGCCGACAGCGGCGTCGACCAGCCGATAGCGCGCGCGAAGCGTCCGCCGCTCGCGCGTGATGGCGTCGTCGGAGCGGATGCCGAAGCCGGTGATGCGGTCGTCGAGCTCGACCTCGAGCCGGTAGCGCGGCGCATTCCCCTCCTGGCGCCGCAGCCGGTCGACCAGAGCGGTGCGCACCAGCCACCCCGCGCGCCCTGCGATCGGCCCCACCTCGACCGAGCGCAGCGACTGGACCACGTGCCCGGATCCGCCGCCCTGGTAGAGCGGCCGAAGCCCGCAGCCGGACAAAGCGAGGGCGGCGGCGAGGGCGAGCACGATCCTCATGCGACCAAATTCACCAGCCGGTCGGGAACGACGATCACCTTGCGCGGCGTCCGTCCCTCGAGGCTGCGGACGACCTTCTCCGAGGCGAGCGCCATCTCCTCGAGCGCCTCGCGCGGCGCGCCCTTCGGCGCCGTCAGGGTGTCGCGCAGCTTGCCGTTGACCTGGACCGCGATCGTCACCTCGTCGGCGACGAGCATGGCGGGATCGGCCTCCGGCCACGCAGCGTCGGCGACCAGTCCTTCGCCGCCGAGCGCAGCCCAGGCCTCCTCGGCGAGATGGGGGACCATCGGGGCGGCCAGGACGACCAGGGTCCGGACCGCTTTGCTCCGCGACGGCGACGGCGGCGCCTTCTCGATCGCGGTGGCGAGCTCGTAAAGATTTGCGACCGCCTTGTTGAAGGCCAGCGACTCGACGTTCGCGCCCACCGCGGCGATCGTCTGGTGGAGCTTGCGGTCGAGCCCTTCGTCCTCGCCCCCGCCGAGCCAGGTCGAGCCGCCGCGCTCCGCCTCTTCGGAGGCGAGCCGCCACAGGCGCTGGACGAAGCGCCAGCTGCCCTGGATTCCGCTTTCGCTCCATTCGAGGTCCCGTTCGGGCGGGCTGTCCGAAAGCATGAACCAGCGCACCGCGTCGGCGCCGTACTGGTCGACGATGGGCTCCGGATCGACCGTGTTCTTCTTCGATTTCGACATCTTCTCGACCCGCCCGGTGCGTACCGGCCCCGGATGCGAGACGGCCTCGTCCGGGGTGAGCCAGCGGCCCTCCTCGTCCTGGAAGGTGAGGTGCGTCACCATGCCCTGGGTGAACAGGCCGCGGAACGGCTCGGCGACGTCGAGGCGGCCGATTCGCTTCAGCGCGCGGGTCCAGAAGCGCGCGTAGAGGAGGTGCAGGATCGCATGCTCCACGCCGCCGATATATTGGTCGACCGGCAGCCAGCGCTCGGCTTCCGCCTTGTCGAACGGCGCGCCGTCCGGCTGGCTGGCGAAGCGGATGAAGTACCAGCTGCTGTCGACGAAGGTGTCGAGCGTGTCGGTCTCCCGCCGTGCGGGGCCGGCGCATTGCGGGCAGGGGACGTCGCGCCAGCCCGGATGGCGCTCGAGCGGGTTGCCGGGCAGCTCGAAGGCCACCTCCTCGGGCAGCACCACCGGCAGCTGCGCGCGCGGCACCGGCACCGGGCCGCACCCCTCGCAATGGACGATCGGGATCGGCGTCCCCCAGTAACGCTGCCGCGAGACGCCCCAGTCCCTGAGGCGCCAGACGGTCGTCCCCTTGCCCCAGCCTTCCGCTTCGGCGCGGCGTATCACTTCGGCGAGCGCCGATTCGACGCTCATGCCGTCGAGGAAAAGCGAGTTCACGATCACGCCGGGCCCGGTATAGGCCTCGTCGCCGACCGGCTCGTTCGCCTGCTCCACCGACGGTGCCACGACGCGCGGTACCGGCAAGCCGTATTTCCGGGCGAATTCGAGATCGCGCTGGTCCTGGCCGGGCGCCCCGAAGATGGCGCCGGTGCCATAGTCCATCAGCACGAAGTTCGCGACATAGACGGGCAGGGTCCAGTCGGGGTCGAACGGATGGACGACGCGGGCGCCGGTGTCGAAGCCCCTTTTTTCCGCCGTCTCCAGCTCGGCCGCGGTGGTGCCGCCTTGCTTGCACTCGGCGAGGAAGGCCGCGAGCGCCTCGTCTCCTTCGGCCAGGGCGAGGGCGATCGGGTGGTCGGGCGCGACCGCCGCGAAGCTCGCGCCGAAGATCGTGTCCGGCCGGGTGGTGAACACCTCGAAGGAGTCATGCCCCGCGACCGGCTCCGCCAGGGCGAAGCGGAAGCGCAGGCCGCGGCTCTTGCCGATCCAGTTCTCCTGCATCAGCCGCACCTTGTCCGGCCAGCGGTCGAGCGTGTCGAGGCCGTCGAGGAGCTCCTCGGCGAAATCGGTGATCTTGAGGAACCACTGGTCGAGCTTGCGCCGTTCGACCAGTGCGCCCGAGCGCCACCCGCGCCCGTCGATCACCTGCTCGTTGGCGAGCACCGTCATGTCCACCGGATCCCAATTGACCTCGCTCTGCCTGCGATAGACGAGGCCCGCTTCGTAGAGGTCGAGGAACAGGGCCTGCTCGTGGCCGTAATAGTCCGGATCGCAGGTGGCGAGCTCGCGGCTCCAGTCGAGCGCGAAGCCGAGCCGCTTGAGCTGCGCGCGCATCGTGTCGATGTTCCGCCGGGTCCATTCGCCGGGATGGACCTTCTTCTCCATCGCCGCATTCTCGGCCGGCATGCCGAACGCGTCCCAGCCCATCGGGTGGAGGACCTCGAAGCCGTTCATCCGGCGATAGCGGGCGAGGACGTCGCCCATCGTGTAATTGCGGACGTGGCCCATGTGGATACGCCCGGAGGGATAGGGGAACATCTCCAGGATATAGGCCTTGGGCCGTGCGCTCCCCGCGCGCTCGTCGGAGGCGCGGAAGGTGCCGCGCTCCTCCCAGACCCCTTGCCAGTGCGCGTCGGCCGTCAGCGGGTTGAAGCGCATTTCGGGCCTTCAGGGTAAGAGGGTTATCGGATGCTGGCCGCCCGGCGCAGGTCGCGGGCGCGGGTCAGGATGATCTCCTCGAGCCGCTGCACGGTGGCGGCGGTGACCGGCGCCTCCAGCCACTGGCCGTTCTGCAGCGTCTGGCGGGAGGCGGCGACGCGAAGCGCGTCGGCGCGAAGGTCGGCATCGAGGATGGTGACCGTCACCTTCACCCGCTCGTTGGGCGAGTTCGGGTTCGCATACCAGTCGGTGACGATGACCCCGCCGTTCGAATCGGCCTGGGTGAGCGGGGCGAAGGACAAGGTGTCGAGCGCCGCCTGCCAAAGATAGGCGTTGACGCCGATCGTGGTGACCCGGCTCGCCGCAATGTCGGCGGCGCGGCCGCGATCCTCCGGTGCGCTGCCGAGGGTGCGGCTGATGTCGTCCTGAATCCACTGGCAGCCGCCGAGCGAGAGGGCGGCGCCGGCGAGGGCGAGGGGAAGGAGGCGGGCCATGTCGGTGTCCTTAGAAACTGAACGCTTCGCCCGCCGTTATAGAGGGAGCCGCGCGGGCGGCAAGCCGTCTCTCCCGACGGATTCGCGCGCGGCCGGAGAGGGACAGGGCATGCGGCGGAAGCGGCATGTGGAAAAGATGCAACATGTCGCGACGATTCGCGTCCCCGTCCGGCGCCCTGCGCTAGGCAATGGCCGGGCGGAGGTCTACATGCCGATCTGTACGGGAGACGAGTCCGTGAAGAGGTTCGGGGGAATGGCGGCCTTTGGAGGCGCTGCGCTGGTCGCGGCGTCGCTGCTGCTTCTGTCTCCCGCGTCCGCCCAATCCGATCGCTCCAAGGCCCGTGCGGCAGCCCTCCGCGGCGGCCCGGCCGGCACTTTCACGCCCGCCGTCGCCGATCCGCGACTCGCCGCCGCTCTGGCGCGGCGGGGCAACGGCGCCGCCAGCTTCCGGCTGACGCCGACCGCCGCCGACCGGCGCCAGCCGGTGCGGGTCGCGGTTCGCGCGCGCACCACCGCGCCGCAGGCGGGCACCGGCGTCCAGACCGCCTCGGGAACGCCGGTCACGGCGATCACGCCGACCTCGTACAATCTCGGCGCCTCGGTCGGCTGGCGGCGCCTCGCAATCTCCGGCGACGTCGCCGAGAGCCGCGACGGCATCATCTCCGGCCGCCGCGCCTCTGCGCAGGTCGGCGTGAGCTACCGGGCGGACCAGCGCATCACCGCCCGCATCCGAGCCTCTGCCGAGCAGACCGAGGGCCGTCAGCGCATCGTGACCGAAGATCAGGCCTATGCGGTCGACGTCGGCGGCTCCTATTCGATCGCCCGCAATCTCGACGTCACCGGCGGCGTCCGCTACCGGATCGCCCGCGACCGCATCGAGCCCCTCGCCGCCGACCAGCGCCGCGACAGCCAGGCCGTCTATATCGGCACCGCCTTCCGCTTCTGAGCTTTTGGAAAGCCGGAGCGTCACTCCCTCCCCCTTGAGGGGGGAGGGCTGGGGTGGGGGTGGACTCGTCATCCGGGAAGAAGAACCGGCTCTCGCACCGAGCCTCTTTCGGAGACTCCACCCCTCCCCAAACCCCTCCCCCTCGAGGGGAGGGGCTTAGTCGCCCAGCCACGCATCGATTCCCGCCCAGCCGTAAGCACCCGCCAGCAGCGCGTATCGCTCCTCGGTCATCCCCCCCAGAGCGAGGACCGGCAGCCTGGTCTGCGCGGCCAGTTCCGCGAAGAGGTCCGGCCCGAGCGCTGGCGCCTCGGGATGACTGCGGGTTGCGAAGACCGGTGACAGGAACACCGCCGCGGCTCTCGCATCCTCCGCCGCACGGATCTCCGGGAGGTCATGGGCCGGCGCGGTCCTCAGCCCCGCACCGAGACCGCGCCCGTGGCTGCCGTCGGCGCCCCAGGCTTCGGCCTCGTCTGCGGGCCCTGCGAGGAGCAGGAGGAGGCCGCGCCGTCGCGCCGCGACGGCGACGCGATCGAACAAAGCCCGCCGCGCCGTCGCCCGGTAGTGGCGGAAGACGATCCCGCTGCCCTCCGGCAGCCGCGCGATCGCTTCGAAGAGCCGGTCGCCGAGCCGCTCGTCGGTCATCAGCCATCGGCGCGGGAGAGGCTGGCGGGGGACCATGGCCGTTCCTATAGCAGCCGCGATGAGCGACGCATCGCAAAGGCTGGAGACCGTCCGGGCGGGAATCGCGCGCGCCGCGGCGCTCGCCGGGCGCCGGGCGGAGCAGGTGACGTTGATCGCCGTCTCCAAGACGCACGACGCCGACGCCATCCGGCCGCTGATCGCCGCGGGCCAGCCCGACTTCGGCGAGAACCGGGTCCAGGAAGCCGAAGCCAAGTGGCCGCAGCTGAGGGCGGAAGCGCCCGGGCTGCGCCTGCACCTGATCGGCCGGCTCCAGTCGAACAAGGCCGATGCGGCCGTCGCGACCTTCGATGCGATTCACTCGGTCGACCGCCCTTCGCTCGTCGGCGCCCTCGCCGCCGCGATGGAAAAGGCCGGCCGCCGTCCCGATTGCTTCGTCCAGGTCAATGTGGGGGACGAGCCGCAGAAAGGCGGCTGCGCGCCGGCGGACTTGCCGGACCTCCTCGACGAGGCGCGCGCGGCAGGGCTCCCCGTCGTCGGGCTGATGGCGATCCCGCCGCTCGAAACCGAGCCCGCCCCCTATTTCGCGCTCCTCGCCAAGCTGGCTCGGCGCCACGGCCTCTCCGGCCTCAGCATGGGCATGTCGGCCGATTACGAGACCGCGGTGACGGTCGGGGCCACCCATGTCCGTGTCGGCACCGCCTTGTTCGGAGACCGGCGCTGAACTTCGAGGGACTCATCCTCGATTTCGACGGCGTCCTCCTGGAGAGCGAATATGCGGGCAATGCGCAGATCGCCGATTTCCTGACCCGCGAGGGCCACCCGACGACGCCGGAGCAGGCGATGGAGCATTTCATGGGCCTGAGCGGGGCCGCGTTCCTTGCTGCGATCGAGCGATGGATCGGCCGGCCGCTCCCGGACGGCTTCCACGCGGCCCGGGCCGAGGAGGATGCCCGCGCACTCGCCGAGGGTCTGGAGGCGGTCGCCGGCGCGGTCGCGTTCGTCGAGTCGCTGCCGCCCCGCCTTCCGCGCGCCGTCGCCTCGTCGAGCACGCCCGAATGGATCGAGCGCCATCTCGACCATCTCGGCATCCGCGGCCATTTCGGCGACTTCGTCTTCAGCGGCGCCCACCATGTCGCCCGCGGCAAGCCCGCCCCGGACATCTATCACCACGCCGCGCAAGCGATGGGCGTTCCGATCGGGCGGATCGCCATCGTCGAGGATTCTCCCGTCGGCGTGAAGGGGGCGGTCGCATCGGGCGCGACGGTGATCGGCCTCTGCGCCGGCCGCCACTGCCTCCCCGGCCACGCGGAACGGCTGCGCGCTCTCGGCGTGCGGCATGTCGTCGGCAGCTTCGACGAGGTCGCCGCCTTGCTCGGCCTTCCTAAAGCTGGTGGCCGCTCCTGAGCCGCTTGGTCGCGAGATAGGCTTCGTTGTGCGGGTTGGCGCCGGCCCGAAGCGGCACCCGCTCGGCCACCGCGATCCCCTCCGCCTCCAGGCCGGCGACCTTGCGCGGATTGTTGGTGAGGAGCCGCACCCGCTCCTGGGCAAGCTTCTCGAGCATCCGGGCGGCGACCGCATAATCGCGCTCGTCCTCGCCGAAGCCGATGCGCAGGTTGGCGTCGACGGTGTCGAAGCCCTGGTCCTGGAGCGCGTAAGCGCGCAGCTTGTTGACGAGGCCGATGCCGCGCCCTTCCTGGCGCAGATAGAGCAGGATGCCCCAGCCGGACGCGGCGATCGCGGCGAGCGCGTCGTCGAGCTGAGGCCCGCAATCGCATTTGAGCGATCCGAAGACGTCGCCGGTCAGGCATTCGCTGTGCAGGCGGACGAGCGGCAAGGCGCCCGAGGGCTGGCCGATCAGCAAGGCGACATGCTCGGCGCCGTCGCTCTCGGCCCGGAACGCAACCACTTCGGCCTCTTCGGACCAGCGGTTGGGAAGCTTTGCCCGCGACACGATGCGCAGCCGCTCCGAGCGCGCCGCTGCCCGGATCGCGTCGGCTGACACCGAAACGCCGTCCTCGGCGCCGCCCATAAAGAGCGCCGGCAGCAGGCCTGCGAGGCGCGCCAGCGTCAGCGCGGCCGTAGCGGCGACTGGATCGTCGACCGGGGCCGTCCGGAAGGGCCCCTTGAGCGGCGTGTCGAGGTCCAGCGCCGGATCGGCGACCGCGGCGGCGGCGGCGAGGTCGAGCCATTGCGTGCGCACGATCCGCACCGGCCCGCCCGGGACTGCGTCGCGCTGGTTGGCGAGCTTCAGGATCGCCGCGCGGTGCCCCGAGACGATGAGATCCGACGGCCCGGAGGCATCGAAGCGGGCCAGAGCCTCCGCCGCGGCCGTCTCGACGGCGAGGAACCCGGTCCCGTCGATCGCCACCGGACGACCGCGGCGGAGCGCGTCGATCGCGCCAGCGACGTCGTCCGGGTGGCGCCCGGTCAAATCCGGAACTCGGTCACCAGCGGCACATGGTCCGAGGGGCGGGCCCAGCCGCGGCAGGGTTCGAGGACCTTGTGGGCGACCGCGAGCGCGGCGACGTCCTTCGTCGCCCACATATGGTCGAGCCGGCGCCCGCGGTCGTTCTTCGTCCAGTCGGGCGACCGGTAGCTCCACCAGGTGTAGAGCCGCCCCGGCGCCGGATGGAAATGGCGGCCGAGGTCGACCCAGTCGTTGCTCGCCTGCAGCCGACCGAGCGTCTCCACTTCGACCGGCGTGTGGCTGACGACGTTGAGCAGCTGCTTGTGGCTCCAGACGTCGCATTCGAGCGGCGCGACGTTGAAGTCGCCGACCAGGATGGTCGGGCATCTGCACGCCTCCGACCAGCGCGTCATCCGCTCGATGAAGTCGAGCTTCTGGCCGAATTTGGGATTCTGGTCGCGGTCGGGCACGTCGCCGCCGGCGGGAACGTAGACATTCTCGATCCGGATCCCGCAGTCGAGCCGCACGCCGACATGGCGCGCCTCGCCATTGGCCTGCCAGTCGAGCCGGTCGTCCTCGCGCATCGGCAGCTTCGAGAGGATGGCGACGCCATGGTGCATGCGCTGCCCGCACAGGATCAGATGGTTGTAGCCCAGGCGCCGGAACAGGCCGACCGGGAAGTCGCAGTCGACGACCTTCGTCTCCTGCAGGCACAAAATGTCCGGCGCCTCGTCGCGCAGGAACTTCTCGACGATCTCGATCCGCGCGCGGACCGAGTTGATGTTCCAAGAGGCAATTCGAAGGCTGAGAGACATGGCCGGGACTTAGCCGCGAGCGGCGGCGCTGTCGATGCGGCGACGCCGTCCGGAAATGGAATGGCCCCCGCTCCGGGGGCGTGGAGCGGGGGCCGACCAAGCGCGTTTTGACGCGAGGTCAACCGCGGATCCGGCCCGGGGAACAGGGGGGAAACCCAGGCTGGGGACCCGCGATTGCAATCTGTTTTCTATCGAAACCTACCTGTCGGCAGGATGAATGAAACAATGTCTCCGGTCATCCGCGCGGGCCGGAGCGGCGCCGCGGATCGGTGTAGCGGAAGGCGCTGTCGGCGACCGGCACGTTGAAGCGCTGGTTGGAGAGGCGCACCGTCGTGCGGTTGTTCTGCGCGTCGAGCGTCGTCCAGCCTTGCAGGATCAGGCCGCCCGGCGCCGACCCGGACTTGGCGAAGGCGATGGTGATGGTCCCGAACTCGCGCCGGCGCGGGTCGCGCGCCTCGAGCAGCAGCACCTGCGCGTCGTTGCGCGTCACCCGCGAGAAGCGGGCGAGGTCCTGGTTCGGATTGAGCAAAACAGAAAGCGGGGAATCGTTGATCGGCCACCGCGAAACCTGGCGCACGTCGTAATCGATGAAGTTCAATGCGCGGCCGTCCCCGACGATCAGCATGTTGGCGCTGCGCCCGTAATCGAAGCGGATCCGGCCCGGCCGCTTCAGCGATACCGTGCCGCCGAGCGTGCGCCCGCGCTGGTCGGTCTGGCTGAAATTGGCGGTCATCGTGGTCACGGCGCGAAGATGCTGCTGGACCAGTGCGAGGCCTTGATTGGCCTGCGCGGCGACGGGCGCAGGTGCGAGCGCGGCGGCTGCGGCGAGCGGGGCCGCGGCAAGGGTGAGCGCGCGAAAACGCAGCATGGAAAGTCCTCCAGATGATTCAGCTTTGCGGGGGATATGGTGTCGTCCCCTTGAATGCCCAGTGAACCCGCCGGTTCCGGATGGCTCAGCCGAAGCTCAAGCGGCAAAGGCCTCTGCGGTCCATCGCGAAATCGCATTGCCCAAGAACGTCCATTCCGAGAAGGGCATCCAGCGAGAACGCCTCTGCAAGTTCGAAACCGCTGACGTCCGCGAAGACGTAGGGAAAAGCCGGCTGCTCGGAAGGCGCGCGAAGACCGACTCGGAACAGATACCGCTCGGCTTGGCCTTCTCCCTGAGCCGAGCCAAGCGGCCGTTTTCCGCGCGGCGTCAGCTTCAGTTTTTGGGCAACTCGAGGGGTGATCGCGCTGGTGGTCGATCCTGTGTCGAGGAGGGCGGCAGCCTCAAATCCCCTCAAGTCCGCAGTGGGCTCGGGCGGAAATATGACGACTGGGAGCACGATGCGCCGGCCATCATGCCGCCATTCAATGCACTGCGACATGCGACCAGAAGCCGAGGTCGATCGGCTCGTCGGTAACCTCCTGTATCGAGAAAATGCCGTCGGCATAGCGCTCGACCCCGGCGCGGTGAGCATCCCCCGGCTTCACGAAAAAGGCCACGATCTCCCCGTCCCGCATCAGCGCATACTCATCGCGGTGCTCCTTGAGGATCGACCCGAGCATCCGCATGAACGCGTCGTAATTGCGGTCAACCTCTTGCTTCTGCCGCTTCGCATCCATGACCGCCTCCGGTTCCGCTCATCGACGGAATCGCACGGATCGTCGCCGTCGCCAAGACGCTTGCGCCCAGTGGATTCGGGGCCGCGCCGAAGCGAATCTGGGCCGCAAGGCGCTAGAGGGGCCGGCCCTCCGGGTCGACCAGCACTTCGCGGCGGCCGACATGGTCGGGGGCGCTGACCACGCCTTCCTTCTCCATCCGCTCGATCAGGCGGGCGGCATTGTTGTAGCCGACGCGCAGCTGGCGCTGGAGGTAGGAGGTCGAAGCCTTCTGGCTCTCGGCGACGGTCTGCACCGCCTTGCGGTAGAGCTGGGCCTCGGGATCGTCCTCGCCGACCGGCTGGCCCTCGAACATGTAGCCGCCGTCCTCGGGCTCCTCGGTCACCGCCTGGACGTAATCGGGCGTGCCCTGGCCGCGCCAATGGTCGGCGACGGCGCGGACCTCGTCGTCGGTGACGAGCGGCCCGTGGACGCGGGCGATCTGCTTGCCGCCGGGCATGTAGAGCATGTCGCCCTTGCCGAGCAGCTGCTCGGCGCCCTGCTCGCCGAGGATGGTGCGCGAATCGATCTTCGAGGTGACCGCGAAGGAAATCCGGGTCGGCAGGTTCGCCTTGATCACGCCGGTGATGACGTCGACCGACGGCCGCTGGGTCGCCATGATCAGGTGGATGCCGGCGGCGCGCGCCTTCTGAGCGAGGCGCTGGATCAGGAACTCGACCTCCTTGCCGGCGGTCATCATCAGGTCGGCGAGCTCGTCGACGACGACGACGATCTGCGGCAGCACCTCGTAATCGAGCTCCTCATGCTCGTAGCGCGGCTGCCCGGTCTCGGGGTCATAGCCGGTCTGGACCCGCCGTCCGAGCGACTGGCCCTTCATCTTCGCCTCGCGCACCTTGGCGTTGAAGCTGGAGAGCTGGCGGACGCCGACCGACGCCATCATCCGGTAGCGCTCCTCCATCTGCTCGACGGTCCATTTGAGCGCGCGGATCGCCTTGGCCGGCTCGGTGACCACGGGCGCAAGCAGGTGCGGGATGTCCTCGTAGACGCTGAGCTCGAGCATCTTCGGGTCGATCAGGATCATTTTGCACTGCTCGGGCGTGAGCCGGTAAAGCAAAGAGAGGATCATGCAGTTGAGGCCGACGGACTTGCCCGAGCCGGTGGTCCCGGCGACGAGCAGGTGCGGCATCGGCGCGAGATCGGCGACCACCGGATCGCCGGCGATGTTCTTGCCGAGCACGATCGGCAGCTGCGCGACCTGGTCCTCGAAGGCGTGGCTGCCGATCAGCTCGGAAAGGACCACGCTTTCGCGCTTGGCGTTGGGGAGCTCGATGCCGATCACGCTGCGCCCGGGGATCGTCGCCACGCGCGCCGAAAGCGCGGACATGTTGCGAGCGATGTCGTCGGCGAGCTGGATGACGCGGCTCGCCTTGATCCCGCTCGCCGGCTCGAGCTCGTACATGGTGACGACCGGACCCGGCCGGACCTCGACGATCTCGCCCTTGACCGAAAAGTCCTCGAGCACCGATTCGAGCAGCCGCGCATTGCGCTCCAGGCTGGCCTTGTCGAGCGCGGCGTTGACCGGCGGGGGCGGCGGATTGAGCAAATCGACCGTCGGCAAGGCATAGCTGTCGCCCAGCGCGAGCGAGGCCTGACGGTCCTTGCCCGAGCGCCGCGTCTCCGGCGCACGGGGGCGCTCGGCGATGATCGGCGAGCGGGGCTCCGGTCCCGGCGCGACCTGGCGGCGCGCGGGCCTCTCCTTCGGTTCGGCGAAATCCGGCCCGTCGGCCTGCGCGCTGCGGCGCAGCGCGGCGCGGCGCTCCGCGAGCCATTGGCGCTCCTCGCGGCTGAGGCCGAGCCCGATCCAACAGAGGACGACCCCGGCAAGGGCGAGCAGCACGGTGACGACGATGCGGAACGGCTCGACGATCTCCGGCTCGCCGATCGCCGCGAGGCCCCGCTCGATCAAAGCCGCGAGCGACAGGCCCGCAATCCCGCCCCAGCCGGCGGGGAGGCCGTTGATCGCGCCGCCGATCAGCAGGGCCGCCGCCGTTCCGGCGAGCGTCGCGCCGACGAGGCTGATCGCGAGCAGCCGCCCGAACCGCCGTCGCGGCGCCCCGAGCGCGAGCCGGATTCCGCTGAGGAAGAGCAGCGGCAGCAGGAGGGCGGAAACCGGTCCGAACGCGGTCAGGAGCAGGTCCGCCGTCCACGCCCCCGGTGCGCCGAGCCAGTTCTGGACCGGCCCTCCCGCCTCGGTGTTGAGCGCCGGATCGGTCGGGCGGTAGGTCGCGAGCGCCAGCGCGGCCGCCAGCGCGCCGAGCGCCAGCGCGCCGCCCGCGGTCAGGCGCACGGCTTTGCGCGCGCTGCGCTCGGCGCCTTGCTTCCATTGGCCCAGCCGACCGGGCCGGGCGGTGCGTGCCGCAGCACTGGCCATCGTCGTGCCCCAAATGTTCCCGCTTTAGCCTTCATGCGCCTCCACCGACTCCCCGGTCAAGCGCTTGGCGTTGCATGCTTGCATCGGTAAGGCGGGAAAATGGAGCGCGCGGACGTCATCATCCTCGGCGGCGGCCTCGTCGGCCTGACGCTGGCTCTGGCGCTCGACCGGCACGGCCTTTCGAGTCTGGTCGTCGACCCCGCGGACCCCGAAACCCAGCTGACGCCGCAATATGACGGCCGCGCCACCGCCGTGGCCAGTGCGTCCTGGCGGATGCTCGAGGCGATCGGAGTCGCCGACCGCATCGAGGGCCGCGGCTGCCCGATCGAGACGATTCGCGTGACCGACGGCCTGGCCCCCGGCGGCATCGTCTTCGCGCCAGAGGCGGGCGACGACCCGCTCGGCATCATGTTCGAGAACCGGCTGCTGCGTGCCGCGCTTCGCGATTGCGCGAAAGCCGCGGAGCGGGTGACCCTGGTGATGCCCGCACATCCGGGCGAGGTGGTTCGCGATGACCATGGTGTGCGCGTCGCCCTGACCGACGGACGGCTGCTGACCGCGCCCGTCCTGGTCGGAGCCGAGGGACGCAACTCGCCGGCCCGGGAGGCTGCGAACATCCCGATCGCCCGCTGGCAATATGATCACGTCGCTCTGGTGATCACCGTGGCGCACGAGAACTGGCACGAGAACACGGCCTACGAGATTTTCTATCCCACCGGCCCGTTCGCCGTCCTTCCGATGCTGCAGGGCGATGACGCAAAGTGGCGCTCGGCGATCGTCTGGTCGGTCCCCGCCGCCGAGGCCGACGCTTTTCTCGACCTTCCCGACCGCGCGCTCGCGGCGGAGCTCGACAAGCGCATGGGCGGGTTTCTCGGCGCGCTTTCCCTCGCGGGCCCGCGGGCAAGCTACAAGCTCGGCTTCCACCATGCCGCCACCATCACCGCCAGGCGCCTGGCGCTGGTCGGCGACGCCGCCCACGGCATCCACCCGATCGCGGGCCAGGGCCTGAATCTCGGCTTCCGGGACGCCGCCGCTTTGGCCCAGGTCCTGGTGGAGGGCGCGCGGCTCGGCCTCGATCTCGGCGACACGCAATTGCTCGACCGCTACCAACGCTGGCGCAGCCTCGACACCTTCATGGTCGCCGCCGCCACCGACGGGCTCACCCGTCTCTACGGGATCCCCGGGCGCACCGCCGCCGCCGTCCGCCGCTTCGGCATGGGCGCCGTCCAGCGGCTGGGGCCTTTGAAGGACCTGTTCATGGCCGAAGCGCGCGGCGAAAGCGGGGATTTGCCGCTGCTGCTTCGCGGCCTTACGGTCTAATTCGCCTTCGGCCATTCCGACGCGAGGATGGAGAAGAGCACCGTGTCCCGGACATGGCCCGTCCAGGTGATGCGGTCTTCCCGGATGAGGCCCTCGCGCACGCCGCCGATCTTCGCCATCGCCGCCTGGCTGCGTGCGTTGCGGCTGTCGACGCGAAACTCGACCCGCCGGAAGCCGCAGCCGAAGGCGCGCTCGAGCATCAGTTTCTTGACCCGCGCGTTGAGGCCGGTCCCCCGCTCGCCGGGCACATAATAGGTATTGCCGATCTCCAGGACGCCCCGCTCCGGCTCGATCCCGAGATAACAGCTCATCCCGACCAGCCGCTCGCCGAGGAAGATCGAGAAGCAACGCCAGGCCGGCCGCGAGCGGATGAGGTCGAACGAAGCGTCGAAATGCTCGGGATCGTAGGAGGTGGCGTAGATCTGCCAGATGTCGCCGTCCTCGCCGCACGCCGCCTTCAGCGCCTCCCTGTGCGCTTCCGCCATCGGCTCCAGGCGAAGGTCGTCCTCGGCCATGCGGGCGGCAAGCGCCGGATGTGCATCACTCATCGGCCGGCGGTGTGCAGGGGATGGACGGGCCGGCAATCGCCATCGTGGGGATGAACTCCTCGAGGTCGATCTCGCCCAGGGTCGGAGGGGCGCCGCCGGTGACCGTCCGCCACGAGAACGGCGTCCGGTCGCTCGAGATGGGCACGTTGCTCACCCTCGCGCGGCGGGTCAGATAGTTGATGCTGATCGACTCGACGCACCCGCCGGAGGCGCCGCCGCTCTCATAGCCGATCAGCCGAAACGCGCCCCTTTGCCAGCGGAAGCGGTAGCTCGCATGCCCCCTGAGGTAGCCGAACGAGACGAGCAGGGCACCACGCTCGATCCGGATCGTCTCCTCGCCGAGCGCATCCTCCCCGGTGAAGGGCTGGATCGGGCGCAGGAAGAGCCCGCGATTGCTTGCCGCAAGCCGATAACCGCCGTCTGCCTGACCGAAGGCGACGGCGAGCAGGTGCGGGTTGGTGTCGAACGCCACCGTCTCGTCGCCCACGGGGACGGCAAGGACGTTGGCGCGATCGCGCATCTGCATCAGCAACGCGAGATCGGCGCGGCCGTCCGCGTTCAGGTCCCCGCTCTCCCGCGCCACGATGCCCCACCCCGCCGGTACGAAGCCCTCCGCCGCTCGCGCCGCGGCCGGCACCGCCGGATAGCGCACCGGCGGAATGTCGAGCGGCTGGGCGGAGGCCGCGAAGGGTTGCGCGGCGAGCAGGAGGACGGGGAGGGCACGCATTTTCATGACCTCAGTCTAGCCTCTGGGCGACGGAGGCCAAGCGGGCAAAGTTCGCCGCGTCCCGGAGGAATCCGTCGGAATCCGTCGCGCGCGGTGCGGTCTAGCCCTCGTCGCCGAGGTCCCGCGCCACCTTCGGATCGCGCAACAGGCTGTCGATGTGCGAGCCCTCGTCAAAGCTCTCGTCGGGGACGAACTTGAGCTTCGCGGCATATTTGGTGTTCACCCGGCTGGCGACGGCCCGCTGGAGGTAAGCGGTGTTCGTCCGAAGCGCCTTCAGCACCGCCTCCTCGTTGGAGCCCAGCAGGGGCTTCACGAACACCGTCGCGTGCCTGAGGTCCGGCGACATCCTGACCTCGGTCACCGAGACGAGATGGCTGGCGAGCACCTCGTCATGCACTTCGCCGCGCATCAGGATGTCGGACAGCGCATGGCGCACCTGCTCGCCGACTCGCAGGAGGCGGACGGAGCGGCCTTCGGGGGTTTCTGTTTTCTTCTTCATGAGCCTTTGAGCAAAGATGCGGCGGGGAGCACCCGCGCGGTTGCACTGGCGCGGGCGACAAGCGCGCCGTCGGCGTCGAACAGCTCGCCTTCGAGGAAAGCGACGCTCTTGCCGAGGCTGACGACGCGCGCCTTGCCGGTGAAGGCGCCGGGGCGGGCCGGGCGGAGGAAGGAAACGTGGAGGTCGAGCGTCGGCGCGAAGATCTCGCCCTTGCCCATCGCGAACACCGCCGGGCCCATCGTGTCGTCGAGCATCGCGGCGACGAAGCCTCCCTGGACCGCGCCGGTCGGATTGGTGAAGGCCTCGCCGGCGGTGAAGCCGACTTCGATCGTCCCCGCCTCCGGATCGATCGCACGCAGCGTCCAGCCGAGCGTCCTCGCGACCGGCGGCATCGGCAGGGTGTCGAAGATCGATTCAACCATCCGGATCGCCTTCAGTTCAGCAGGACGACGACGAAGGCGAGAGCGCCGATCGCGCCCGCTGCCTCGAACAGGCAGCAGCCGGCGTCGGCGATACGGCCCGGCGCCCGCGACGGACGATACTCGCCGCCATGCTCATAAGGCTCGCCGAGCCATTCCGGGCGGCCGGGCCGCGTCGATTCCTCTTGCTGTCCGCTCAAAGCGTCCGCGCACGCTCCTCGACCTCGAAGACCTCGAGATGATCCCCCGGCTTGATGTCGTTGGTGTCGGCGAGGAGCACGCCGCATTCGAGCCCCGCGCGGACCTCGGCGACGTCGTCCTTGAACCGGCGCAGCGACGAGATGGTCGTCTTGGAGACGATGACGTCCTCGCGGGTGAGGCGCGCATGGAGCCCCTTGCGGATGACGCCTTCGAGCACCAGCAGGCCCGCCGCCTTGTCGCGCTTGCCGGCCGGGAAGACCTCCTTGACCTCGGCGCGGCCAAGCACGGTCTCGATCATCTCGGGGCCGAGCTCGCCCGCCATCGCCTGCCGCACCCAGTCGGTGAGGTGGTAGATGACGTCGTAATAGCGGAACTCGACCTTGTGCCGCTCGGCGATCTCGCGCGCCTTGGCGTTGGGGCGGACGTTGAAGCCGATGATCGGCGCCCCGCTCGCCTGGGCGAGGATGACGTCGCTCTCGGTGATCGCGCCCACTCCGGAGTGGAGGATGCGCGCCTTGATGTCCTCGGTCGAGATCCGGTTGACGGCGCTGACGATCGCTTCTGCGGAACCCTGGACGTCGGCCTTGACGACGATCGGGAATTCCATCGTGTTCGAGCTTTTCGAGGCGAACATGTTTTCCAGGCTGACGGGCGCAGAGGTGGTCCGCTTCCTGTCGATCAGGCCCTGCCGATAGGCGGCGACTTCGCGGGCGCGCGCCTCATTCTCGACGACGGTGAGCGTGTCGCCCGCCGACGGCACGCCGGACAGGCCGAGCACCTCGACCGGGACCGAGGGGCCGGCTTCCTTCACCTGCTTGCCCTTGTCGTCGATCATCGCGCGGACCTTGCCCGGGACGGCGCCGACCACGAAGATGTCGCCGACCTTCAAGGTGCCGCGCTGGACCAGAACGGTAGCGAGCGGGCCGCGGCCCTTGTCGAGCTTGGCCTCGACGACCGCGCCTTCGGCGGCGCGGTCGGGATTGGACTTCAGCTCGAGGATCTCGGCCTGCAGCGCGATCGCCTCGAGCAGGCCGTCGAGATTGGTCTTCTTCAGCGCCGAGACCTCGACGTCCTGGACGTCGCCGCCCATGTCCTCGACCACGATCTCGTGCTGGAGGAGCTCCTCGCGGACCTTCTGGGAATTGGCGCCCGGCTTGTCGATCTTGTTGATCGCGACGATCATTGGCACGCCCGCCGCTTTGGTGTGGTTGATCGCCTCGACCGTCTGCGGCTTGAGGCCGTCGTCGGCGGCGACCACCAGGATGACGATGTCGGTGACGTTGGCGCCGCGCGCGCGCATCTCGGTGAAGGCCTCGTGGCCCGGCGTGTCGAGGAAGGTGATCTTGGACTTGTCGGGAAGGCTCACCTGATAGGCGCCGATATGCTGGGTGATCCCGCCCGCCTCGCCGGAGACGACGTTGGCGCCCCGGATCGCGTCGAGCAGGGAGGTCTTGCCGTGGTCGACATGGCCCATGATGGTGACCACCGGCGGCCGCGGCTGCAGGCTCTCGGGCGGGTCGACGTCGGCCTCGGTCTGGATGTCGACGTCGGATTCGGAGACGCGCACCATGCGGTGGCCGAATTCCTCGATCAGCAGCTCGGCGGTGTCCTGGTCGATCGTCTCGGTGACGGTGACCGGCGTTCCCATCTTGAACAGCGCCTTGACCAGATCTGCGCCCCGCTCGGCCATACGGTTGGCGAGCTCCTGCACCGTGATCGTCTCGGGCACGACGACGTCGCGCACCTGCTTGGCGGCGGGCCCGGACTGCATGTGGTGCCGCCGCTCCTTCTCGCGGGCGCGGCGGAGCGCGGCGAGGCTGCGGGCGCGGCTGTCGTCCTCGCCCGAAAGGGCGCGGGTGACGGTGAGCTTGCCCGAATGGCGGCGGTCGTCGCCGCCGCGCGGGGGCCTGCCGGGGCGGGCCGGCTCGGGCCGCTTGGCGGCCGGGGCGTGGTGCTTCGGCCGGGCATGGCCGCCGCGACGCTCCTCCTCGTCGTCGGCGACCGGGACTTCCACCGCGGCCTCGGCCGGAGCCTGGGGGGCCTCCGCGGCGCGCTTCGACTCCTCGTCGGTGCGCTGCTTCGCTTCTTCCTCGGCGCGCCGATTGTCCTCGGCGCGGCGCTTCTCGCCCTCGGTGGCTTCCTGCGCCTCGCGATGCTCGCGGCGGCGGGCCTCCTCGAGCGCGGAGAGGCGGGCTTCCTCGGCCTCGCGCAGCAGCCGGTCCTGGAGTTCGCGCCGCGAGGTGGCGTCGTTGACCGGACGCTGCGGCGCGGCCGGTTTCGCCTCGGACGGTGCCGGCTCCGGGGCGCGCGCGGCGGGGGCCGCGGGCTTCGGCGCCTCCTCGACCGGCGGCTGCGGCAGCGGATCGCCGGGCCGGCGCAGCGTCCGCGCCTTCTTGGTCTCCACGATCACCGTGTTCGAGCGGCCGTGGCTGAAGCTCTGCTTCACCTTGCCGACCTCGACGGTGCGCTTGAGGCCGAGCGGCGCGCGCGCTCCCAGCTTCGGCTTGTCAGTCGTCTCGCTCATAAAGTCCTTCGTTCAATCCACAGCCGACGCATCCGGCGAACCGGCCGATGCGGCGCTCAGCCCTGCCTCAGATCCGATAAAAGCGCCCCACCGCCGGAGCGCATGGCCCACACGCGCGGCGGCAGCGCGATCCGTCAAGGCGATATGTACCACATTCTGCCGCCCGAGCGCCAACGCCAATATGGCTCTGTCCAAAGGAAAAACCAGCCCGTGGGCCTGCCCTCCGCCGACGCGCCACGCCTGGTCGAGCTTGCGATTGCCGTCCTCGCCCGCGTCGGAAGCGTGAAGGAGCATGTGGACCTCGCCCCGCCGCGCGGCGACTTCGATCTTCTCGCTGCCGGTGAGGAGGTTCCCCGCCCGCGCTTCCAGGCCCAGCCGGGCGAGCGCCTGCTGCCTCAGCGCGACCTCGATGCGCTCGCCGAGATCGGCCGGCGCCTTGACGTCACCCGTCTTGAACGCCCGCGCCAGCGCGCTTTTCAATTTGCCGTTCGCCTGCGCCTTTTCGAGCGCGGCGCGATCGACGCCCAGCCACGCCCCCCGCCCCGGCGCCTTCGCCCGCACGTCGGGGAGCACTTCGCCGTCCGGCCCGAGCGCGAGGCGGATGAGGTCGGCGCGAGCGCCATGCTCCCCCGAAAGGATGCACTTGCGCTCGGGTGCGTGCCGGTCGTCCGTTAGGGTCTCATTGGGAGGATTCCGCAACGGCGTCCTCCCCAGCTTCGGGCCCAGCTTCGGCCCCAGCTTCGGCCGGCGCCTCGTCCTCGAACCAGTGGGCGCGGGCGGCCATGATGATCTCGTTGCCCTGCTCCTCGCTGAGCCCGTAATCGGCGAGCAGCCCGCCTTTGTCCTCGGGCCGGTTCGATTCGCGCTGGCGCCTTTGCTCGGGCCTTTTCTTGGCGACCAGCTCGTCCGTGGCGAGGTCGGCGAGGTCGTCGAGCGTCCTGATGCCGGCCTTACCCAAAGTCACCAGCATCTGCTCGGTGAGATAGGGCATTTCGGCAAGCTCGTCGGAGACGCCGATCGCCCGCCGCTCCTCGCGGGCCGCGTCCTCGCGCCGCTCGAGCGCCTCGGCCGCGCGGCTCTGCAGCTCGGTAGCGAGCTCGTCGTCGAAGCCCTCGATCGAGGCCAGCTCGTCGAGCTCGACATAGGCGACCTCCTCGAGCGCGCCGAAGCCCTCCGCGACGAGCAGCTGGGCGAGCGTCTCGTCGACGTCCAGCTCCTCCTGGAACATGGTCGAGCGCTCGACGAACTCGCGCTGGCGCTTCTCGCTGGCGTCCGCCTCGGTCATGATGTCGATCGCCGAGCCGGTGAGCTGGGAGGCGAGGCGCACGTTCTGGCCGCGCCGGCCGATCGCCAGGCTGAGCTGATCGTCGGGGACGACGACCTCGATCCGCGCTTCCTCCTCGTCGATGACGACGCGGCTCACCGTCGCCGGCTGCAGCGCGTTGACGACGAAGGTGGCCAGATCGGGCGACCAGGGGATGATGTCGATCTTCTCGCCCTGCAGCTCCTGGACCACCGCCTGGACGCGGGAGCCCTTCATGCCGACGCAGGCCCCGACCGGGTCGATCGAGCTGTCGTGGCTGATCACGCCGATCTTGGCGCGGCTGCCCGGGTCGCGCGCGGCCGCCTTGATCTCGATGATGCCGTCGTAGATTTCGGGCACTTCCTGCGCGAACAGCTTCTTCATGAAGTCGGGATGGGCGCGGCTGAGGAAGATCTGCGGCCCCCTATTCTCGCGCACCACCTTGAGGATCAGCGAGCGGACGCGGTCGCCGACCCGGACGACCTCGCGCGGAATCTGCTGGTCGCGGCGGATGACGCCTTCGGCGCGGCCGAGGTCGACGACGACGTGGCCGAACTCGACGCGCTTGACGACGCCGGTGATGATCTCGCCCGCGCGCTCCTTGAACTCCTCATACTGGCGCTCGCGCTCGGCGTCGCGGACCTTCTGGAAGATGACCTGCTTGGCGGCCTGGGCGGCGATGCGGCCGAACTCGATCGGAGGGAGGGGGTCGACGATATAGTCGCCAAGGACCGCTCCGGGCTGGAGCTTCTCGGCCTCCTTCAGGTTGACCTGCTTGAAATAGTCCTCGACTTCCTCGACCACCTCGACGACCCGCCACAGGCGCAGGTCGCCGGTGACCGGGTCGAGCTTGGCGCGGATGTCGTTCTCGGCGCCGTAGCGGGCGCGGGCGGCGCGCTGGATCGCGTCCTCCATTGCCTCGATGACGATGCCGCGGTCGATCAATTTCTCGCGTGCGACCGCGTCGGCGATGGCGAGCAATTCGGCCTTGTTCGCGGAAACGGCGCCGGATGGGGCGGTAGCCATGTTCAGTCTTCCTCTGCTTCGATCTCTTCGAGTTCAACGAGTAGGTCGGCGCCTTCCGCCGACAGCGGCGCGGTCGCCGCGATCAGTTCGTCGGTCATGACCAGCTTGGCCGAATGGATCGCCGCGAACGGCAGGCCGACCGGCCCGAGCCCCGCCACCTCGATCAGCACCGTCTCGCCCTCCGTCCCGCGCAAGGGGCCGCTGAACACCTTGCGGCCTTCGAGCTTCTCGCCGAGCACGATCCGCGCCTCGTGGCCCTTCCAGTCGTCATAATCCTTGAGCCGGGTGAGCGGCCGGTCGATCCCCGGCGAGCTCACCTCCAGGCGGTAGCTATGCTCGATCGGGTCGCGCCCCTCCGCCTCGAGCGCGTCGAGCAAATCGGACAGCCGCCGCGACAGCCTCGCGCAATCGTCGAGGGTGAGCTGCCGCGTCGCCGGATCCTCGGCCATCACCTGCAGAGTCGGATCGGACGTGCCGCCGATCATCCTGACGCGCACCAAAGCGAGCCCCTCGGCCTCCACGGCCGGCCCGATCAGTCCTTCGAGAGCGGCGAGATCCGCCATGCCTGTGTGTCACCCACCATGCAACAAACCAAAACCTCTCCGCGCCGGCCCCGCCCCCGGGACCAGCCTCAACTTCGCTAACGATGTCGAGGAGGTGAAGCGCATATAGGCAAGGCGCCGCGGAGGGGCAAGCGGGGATTGGAGTGGCGTCTACGCGCCGCCCCAACAAGCATTTGACAGCTTCAACCTGCTCCTTCACTTTTGCAAGCGGCGGTAAAGGCGAACTTTTTCCATTGCCGCCGATGGGGGTACGATCATGCGCCGACACCCCGCTCTGGCTTCACTGGCCTCCCTCGCTTTGCTGTCGGCTTGCGGCGGTGGCGGAGGGGGTGGGGCGCCGCCGCCTCCGCCTCCGCCGCCCGCGAACCAGGCGCCGAGCTTCACCTCGGCGGGGACGGCCAGCGTGATCGAGAACCAGGCCGACGCCTATCAGGCGACGGCCACCGATCCCGATGGCAACCTGCTGACCTTCTCGGTCTCCGGGGGCGCCGATGCCGCCCGGTTCACGATCTCCGCGACCGGGCTGCTTCGCTTCGTCTCTCCGGCCGATTTCGAGCTTCCCGCGGATTCCGACGGCAACAACGTCTACGCCGTCGAGATCGCCGTCAGCGACGGGCAGGGCACCGCCACGCTTCCGGTCCAGATCGGCGTGACCGACGAATCCACTCCGATGCGCCGGGTTGCGGCCGGGCTGAACCAGCCACTCTACGTCGCCCCGATCCCCGGCGACAGCCGGGTGTTCGTGCTCGAGAAGGGCGGCAACATCTTCCTCCTCGACCCCGCGACCGGATCGCGGACCCTGTTCCTCTCCGCGGCCGAGCGCCTGGACCCGGCCGGGGCCGGCCAGTTCGACAACATCTCGACCGACGGCGAACGCGGCCTGCTGGGGCTCGCGGCGCTTCCCGATTACCAGTCGACGGGGAGGTTCGTGCTCTACGTCACCAATGCCGGGGGCGACATCGAGATCCGGCTGTGCCGGCGCGACTCCAACGGGCTGGGCGCGGCGCGCCTGTGCCAGGTCCTGTTCACCATCGAGCACAGCCAGTTCAACAATCACAATGGCGGCTGGATGGGCTTCGGGCCGGACGGCAACCTCTATATCGCGACCGGCGACGGCGGCGGCGCCGGCGACCCGCTCGGCAACGCCCAGAACACCAACTCGCTGCTCGGCAAGATCCTCCGGATCACGATCGCGGACGACCCGTTCGCCGGCGCAACGCCGGTTTTCTGGGCGCCCGCGGCGGGCAACCCGTTCCTCGGCGGCGGCGGGGCGCGCGAGGTCTTCGCCTACGGGCTTCGCAATCCCTTCCGCGCCTCCTTCTGGGGAGCGTCGCTGATGATCGGCGACGTCGGCCAGAATGCGGTGGAGGAGATCGACGTCATGCCGGTCGCCAGCCCGGGCCTCAACTTCGGCTGGAACTTCCGCGAGGGCACGCTCCCATTCACGGGAACCGCCCCGGGCGGCCTGACCGATCCGGCTTCCGAATATCTCCACGGCACCGGACCCAGACAGGGCCGTTCGGTGATCGGCGGCTACGTCTATCGGGGCGCCGTCCAGGCGCTTCAGGGCCGCTACTTCTTCGCCGACTTCATCAGCCGCAACGTCTGGACCTTCCCCGCCGGCCTGCTCCTTTCGGGGCAGTTTGTGCCGTCCAGCCGCTACGAGCGCCGCAACGCCGATCTGATCCCGAATGCCGGCGCTCTGAACCAGCCCGTCTCCTTCGGCGAGGATTCGGCCGGCAATCTCTACGTCGTCGACTTCGACGGGGAGATCTTCCTCATCGGGGGGTAGGAGGGGCTTGGGGAGCGTCACGCGGGATGGCGCAAGCGGGACCTGGGTCAGCCCTCGACCAGCTCAGTTGGAATGTCGCGCTGCGCGTGGAGCACGCGCCAGACCTCGATATGGCGGGGGCGCTCGACATAGAAGACGAGGTAGGGAAAACGACCCAGCCTACGGGTCCGCAGGCCTTCGAAGTGCATCTGCTCGCCGTGCCTCGGCGATCCCGTCCGAGGCCGGTCGCCGATGACGCGATAAGCCGTCTCTACCGCTCGCGCGAAGGATGCCGCTACGCGCTCGCCCGCTTCAGCCATGTAATAATCCAGCGCTTCGTCGACGTCGCGGTCGGCCGCGGCGCGCGTGCGGACCGGCTTCACGCCTTCTTCGCCGCCCCGTCCCTAATCCGCTGCTGCAGCCGTTCGAAATACGCGTCGTCAACAGGCGGGCCCAGAGGGGACGCCGCGCCTTCCAGGATCAGCGCCCGAAGCTTTTCGATGTCCGCCTGGCGACGGATGAGCTCGCGGACATATTCGCTGCTCGTGCCGAAGCCGCGGCTCGCGACCTGCTCGTCGACGAACTGCTTCATCGAGTCCGGGAGCGAGATGTTCATCGTCGCCATGGGCCGACATGTATCGCCTATGGCAATTTTTGGCAAGCCCGCCGCGCGGTCCTGGTCCTAATCCGCGGTCGGCTGCTCGAGCGTCCTTCGGCGCTGGAGGAAGCGGGCGAGGAGGCCGCACGAAGTCGCCCAGGCGGCGCCCACGCACCAGCCGGCGACGACGTCGGTCGGCCAGTGGACGCCGAGATAGACTCGCGAGAATCCGACCGTCAGCGTCAGCGTCAGCGCGATCGCCACCGCCATCAGATAGGCGCGCACCCGGCGGCTGGTCTGGGTCCGGGCGAGCAACGCCCCGAGGGTCAGATAGACGACCGCGCTGTTGGTCGCGTGGCCGCTCGGGAAGCTGGTGCTGGTGACGTCGACGAGATGGGCGACGACGTCCGGGCGCGGGCGCATGAAAAGCGCCTTCAGCCCGACGCCGGGACCAGCGTCAACTTCGCTAACGATGGCGGGGAGGTAGAGCTCATCCAGGCGAGGCGCCGCGGAGGGCAAGGGGGATTGGGGCGGAATGCACGTGGACAGGTTCCAGAGGTCGCGATAGTCTGTCGCATGACCAAGGCCCATGCTACGAAGAAACAAGCGAAAGAAAAGGGCTCGTCTCGCGCGGCCGCGTCAGGGCTGACATCGGACGAGCGCCTATTGCTCGATGTTGTCGAGGCCTTGCGTGGCGCGGACAATCTGCGCGAGCGACTCCTTGCTACGTTGCAGTCGGGGGCGCCCTCGGTGGCAGACTTGGCGTACGCGGTAAAGACACGCGTTAAAGAAGATTACAAAGTTACAGAGAAGATCGAAGAACGACGAGCCGGCGACACGCAGCGACCGCCGAAGCCGACATATGGCGTTGGAGATGTAACCGATCTCGTTGGTCTTAGAATTGTGACGCTGTATCGTTTGGACGTTCTTGAGGTTCTTGAGGCGCTTCTCGTCACCATCGATCGGGACCGGTCCAGCTCCGCGCCGTTTGTCGCGGGAAGCATTTCCGAGGTGGTCATCTATAGCACTAACCCTGCTGGCGACGTGCAGAACCTTCCGACGCGCGTGAGGGACCTTTTCGAAGCTTATGGCTTGGCCAGCGTAACCAGAATCGAGGAAAAACCCTCTAATTACAGTTCGATCCACATCCTCGTCCGCGGTCGTGGAAAATATCGGGATAGTTATCGAGAGCTACCGGTCGAGATACAAGTGCGAACAGCGTTGGAGGATGTGTGGGGACAGATCGAACACAGCTTGCGGTATAAGCGCAAAAGGCTCGGCAATACCGATGCGAGCTCCCCAGAGAGCGCTCGACTTGAGACGACATTACGTCATCTTGGCGCTTTGAAAACGATGATCGACGGAATTGCTCAATACGGAGATCAAATCAAGCTTCAGATCGACGAGCTTGAGCCAGAGCTTCGCTCGACAACGACAAAGGTTGCAGAAGAAGTGAGTGCGAGATTGGGTGCTCTGCGCGATCTCCCAGACGAGCTCAAAAATGAAATTGCTGCGGCTGTCGCGTCGGCGAAGCCGGCACTAAGCGGCGAGATCTCGTCTCCTGAGGCCCGCATTAGAGTGCTTCGGACCGCGTTGGCGAGGCTCGACATGCTTGCTGACGCTCCGGATACGCTTCCCGACTTGAAGACCCGCACTCGCAAGGAGAGTCGCTACATCATCACTATGCAAAGGGCTCTCATGCACTTTCAGCTGGGGAATTTGCTACCGTGAGCGGCGCAGACCACCTTCAGCGGGCCGCCGAGCTCTATAAGAAGATGGAACAGGAATTTCCGCTGCGCCTCGTCGTCGCATACCGTCTAGCGCTGACGTTCGATGCGCTCGGTGCCCGCACGGACGCGATTTCCAAACTGAGGGATGTCGTCCAGCGGCTGGGCGTCAAGGGCGAGCCGACGCCGAAGGATCACTGGATTCGGTCAGCGGCGCCCCGCGTTCTTGGTGTGATGCTCTGGCAAGAGGCCAAGTCTCTGCGCGATGTTTCGGCAGACTCCGCAAGCCCAGACGAACGTGCCCTGGATCTCTTGAAGGAGGCATACGAGCTGACGCTAATCGCTCATAATGTGGCTGTTGGGAGCGATCCACAGGGTTATGAAGCGACACCCGAACGAATCAAGGCCGCGAATAACCTGCTCTACTTCTTGCTCGAATATCTCGAGGCAGGCGGCGCGCCCCAGGAGGGCATGGATCGGGATCAGGTCAGGTCGTTTTTGACCGAAATCGGCGGCGCATCTCCAGCCGAATTGCAATCGCTGGCAACGGCCGACACCGCGCGTCGGGCCCACGCTCATTTAGGCAATACGCCGCTCGAACTGGAAGCTGCCCGCGCGGTCGTACGCTTGGGCTCAAAGGCACCACTACCTCGCCCAGCAATCGTTCGAGAGGCGTTGCGAGCGGCAGAGCGGGCGTTGAGCAGGATTGCGGTCACGGACGACGGTCGCATCGAGACTGCGACATGAGGAGTTTTCGGTGCGCGGGGACCTTAGGCCTCGAAATTGGGTTTACTAGATCCTAACTTATAGGCATGCAAAGGCATGGTAGGAGAATGACGATGCGTTTCCCGGACAAGGATGACTAGAAACCGCTCGGCGAGCGCCGGCTCACCTACGGAGCTGGCGCAGTTCACCCTATTCGCGTCTCCTCGAATAACCTTGCTGAGAGAAAGCTAAATTTCTTTGCTGGCTGGAGTCGGTGGGCGAGTGCGCCTCTGCTCTTGCTCATTCGCCCCGCCGTCCGCGGTCGGCTGCTCGAGCGTCCTTCGGCGCTGGAGGAAGCGGGCGAAGAGGCCGCACGAAGTCGCCCAGGCGGCACCCACGCACCAGCCGGCGACGACGTCGGTCGGCCAGTGGACGCCGAGATAGACGCGGGAAAAACCCACCGTCAAAGTGAGCGCGATCGCCACCGCCATCAGATAGGCGCGCACGCGGCGGCTGGTCTGGGTCCGGGCCAGCAACGCCCCGAGGGTCAGATAGACGACGGCGCTGTTGGTCGCGTGGCCGCTCGGGAAGCTGGTGCTGGTGACGTCGACGAGATGGGCGACGACGTCCGGGCGCGGGCGCATGAAAACCGCCTTCAGCCCGACGCCGACGAGCCCGCCGCCGGTGATCGAGGCCGCGACGAACGCGGCGGTGGCGCCCTTGCGGACGGTGACGAGGTAGCCGACCACGACGACGGTCAGCAGGGTCAGCACCGAAACGCCGCCGAGCGCGGTCACGTCGACCATCGCCGCGCGCAGCCAGGCGGGGCCGACCGGCACCGAAGGATCGGCGGGGCTGCGCAGCGCCTCGATCAGCCAGCGGTCGACCGCGAGCGTGTCGCCCTCGGCCATTTCGGACGCGACCTGCAGGAAGACGTAGCCGAGGGCCACCAGCAGCAGGAAGCCGAGCAGCACCGGATTCTCGATCCGCCGCCGCGCCGCCCGCAATGCGCCCGCCCATCCGATCATTCGCTCCGCTCCCGCTTCGCGCGAACGAACATGCGTCCAATCGCCGCTTTGCCCGTTCCGCCCCTGCGCTTATGGCGGAAGCCCGTTCCGCCGTCACCGGAGACGATCCATGCGCCCCATCGTTTTCGCCGCCTTGCTCGCCGTCGCCGCCTGCGCCGATGCCGACGGGGTCGCCCCCGCCAACGGCAATGCCAGCGCAGCCCCGGCCGCGCCCGCCTCCGCCGCCCGCCCGTTCCGCGTCGAGCCGCTGGGCCAGTTCGACCAGCCCTGGGCGATGACCTTCCTGCCCGACGGCACCCTGCTCGTCACCGAGCGCGGCGGGCGCTTGCGGCTGCGCCTCGGCGACGGCCGCCTGCTCGACGTGGCGGGCGTGCCCCAGGTCGATGCCGGCGGGCAGGGCGGCCTCGGCGACGTCGTCCTCCATCCCGATTTCCGCCGCAACTCCTACGTCTATCTGAGCTGGGTCGAGGCCGGCGAAGGCGACACGCGCGGCGCCGTCGTCGGGCGCGCCCGCTTCGTCCGGACCGGGGACGGCGCGAGCCTCGCCGGCCTCCAGATCCTCTGGCGCCAGACTCCCAAGGTCGACGGAAGGGGACATTTCGGCCACCGCCTCGCTTTCTCGCCGGACGGCTTTCTCTTCGTCACCAACGGCGAGCGCCAGGCGTTCGATCCTGCGCAGGACCCGGACCAGAATCTGGGCAAGATCGTCCGTCTCACCGACGACGGCCGGGTCCCGCCCGACAATCCCTGGGCGTCGCGCGGCGGGGTCGCGGCCCAGTCCTGGACCATGGGCCACCGCAATCCGCTCGGCCTCGCCTTCGACGCGCAGGGGCGCCTCTGGGAGCATGAAATGGGCCCCGAGGGCGGCGACGAGTTCAACCTGATCGAGCGCGGCCGCAATTACGGCTATCCGATCGTCTCCAACGGCAGCCATTATGGCGGCCGCGACATCCCCGACCATCCGACCCGCCCGGAATTCGCCGCGCCGAAAGTGTGGTGGAACCCGTCGGTCTCGCCGGCCGGGCTGATCGTCTATTCGGGAGCCCTGTTCCCGCAATGGCGCGGCGACGCCCTGATGGGCGCATTGTCCGGCCAGGCGCTGATCCGGATCGATCTCGACGGCGCCGATGCCCGCGAGGCCGATCGCTGGCCGATGGGCGCCCGCATCCGCGAGGTCGAGCAGGGCCCGGACGGCGCCGTCTACCTGCTCGAGGACAGCCGCGACGGTTCGGGCGGAAGGCTGCTGCGGCTGACCCCACCGCGTTGACATAGGCCATGGCATATGCCATCCCTTGTCGATGGGTGCCGAACGCCACGTCAAGCTCTTCCGCAACGGCCGCAACCAGGCCGTGCGCATCCCCCGCGAGTTCGAGTTGCCGGGCGAGGATGCGGTCATCCGCAAGGAAGGGGATCGGCTGGTGATCGAGCCGAGAGACCGGAAAGGGACGATCGCAGAGCTGCTCGACCGCTGGGCTGCCGAGCCGGCGGTCGATGAGGAGTGGGAGGAGCCGGACGATTCGCCGCCCGATCCGCTAGAGATTTGATGCTTTTTCTCCTCGACACCAACATCGTGTCGGACATCATTCGAAATCCGAAAGGTCCGGCCGCCCGGCGTTTTCGACATCATCCGCTCGATCAGATGACGACGAGCATCATCGTCGCAGCGGAGTTGCGGTTCGGACTCCTGAGGAAGGCGGCCCCGATCCAACAGGCGCGGCTGGACGAACTCCTCGGCCGGTTGGCAGTGGCTTCGTTTGAGGAACCGGCAGACCGGATTTACGCCGAACTGCGGACCGAGCTCGAACGCCGCGGCACGCCGATCGGTGCGAATGACATGCTGATCGCCGCGCACGCACTCGCGCTGGATCGGATTCTCGTCACCGCGAACGAGCGCGAATTCCTCCGCGTGCCGGGGCTCCGCGTGGAGAATTGGCTTGGCTAGACGCGCCGAGCCGGTGGCTCAGCCCTTCCATTCCATGATCGTCAGGCCGAGCAGGCCGAGCAGGGCGAACAGCAGCAAAGAGGCGATGAGGAAGAGGCGGCTCTGGCGTCCCGTGGCGATCATATAGACGCCGTAGGCGGCGGTGACGGCGCCGAACAGGATGACCGCGCCGAACAGCTGGATCACCGTCTGCGCCTGGTCGGCCGTGCCGGTGAACGTCGATCCGTCGACCTCGACGCCGGGCTGCAGCATCGGGCCGCCGACCATCGCCGCGATGGCGCCCATGAATATCACCAGGAAAAGGCCGAGGCCGAGCAGCAGCCATCCCCGCGCCCGGCCCGCCGGCAGGGCTTCGCCGCATTGCGGGCAGACCGGCGCAATCCCTTCGATCCTGGCCCCGCAGGCCGGCGACGGACAGGTTCGTGATGCCTTCATGACTTGCTCCCCCGGTGCCATCCTAAGCCGTCTCAGCCCTGAGGAACAGCGCACCTGCGATAGCGGAAATACCAGACTTCGCGGCCGCTGCGGCGGGCCTTGGCCTCGTAGCGGGTCTCGGGCCAGCCGCCCGGACGGGTGAGGAAATCGGCGGATCGCTCGGCCAGCCATTCGAAGTCCCGCCGCCGGTTCATCACCATCATCGACCACCGGCAATAGACCGGATCGTCGGTGCCGAGGCGGAGCTCGCCACCCGGCCGCTAGCCTAGTCGAAACGGGACTTCACATATTCCGTGACGGTCACGCCCTGCAGTTCGGCCGTCGAATTGCCGGCGCGGACGAAGAAGCGCTGCATCTGGCCGTCCTTCACGAAGGCCGGCTTGGGTCCTTTTTCGCACCGCACGAGCAGAACCCTGCCGCCCTCCTCGTCCTCGAATTCGGGGTGGATATAGGGCAGGAAGAGCGGGCCCAGCCGGGAGCGGATCAGGTCGATGAGGTGCAGCGACATCTTGTCTTCGTTGGAGAACCCGTCGGCGGCGATCCCGACGACGTTGCCGTCGTCGGAGACGCCGATGAGCAACGTCCCGCCTCCTGCATTGAGGAAGCCCGCGATCGTCTTGAGCGCGGACAGTTGGATTTTCTCGTCATGCTGGCCTGTATGGAGGTTGGTGCGAAGCGTGGATTTGAACTCGATGCCGCCCGTTTCGCCGCCAGCGATGAGTTCGGCTACGCTCGGCTGATTGGCCGCGCTCGGCGGTTCGCCATCGCAGAGCAGATCCCATGCCGCGCGAACCACTTTCGCGATGCGCGACCGTCTCGCCTTGAGGAATTCGTCGTAGCTGAGGGACCACCATTCGACCGGCAAGGCATGCCAGAAACGCATGTTGTCCCGCTCTTCGGGCGACATCTTTTCCTCGAGCTCGGGCACATATTGAACGGGCGACTTTGCTCCGATCGATATGTTCTCAGGCCATTCCACCGGCGCGAAATTGGCGATCTGGTTGATCTGCTTCTGGTCGTCGATGCCGAGGCCGAGAAGATAGGCCCTGGGAAAGAGATGGTGCTGCTCGAATGCGGCCTTCGAGCCCTGGATGACGGGATCGGCCATCTCCGCGACCTTCATCGGACTGTAAAGGGCTCGGGCGCCGAGCTTTATCAGTGCCGCCTGATATGCGAATCGCGACGGGCTGATGAATCCCGAGGTCGCAAGCTGCTCAGGCAGCCGGATCTTCCAGTAATCCTCCGTCAGTACGCTGCCGCTGATCGCGCGAAGCCTGTCAATATAATCCTGCGCGTCGATGGCGGTGCGCAGGAGATTGAGGTCGGCATCGAAACGCGTCTCGCTTGAGCTGGTATAGCGTCCGGTCAGCGCCGCCATGAAGAAAAACTCGGCGATCGCCTGCCGCATTTCCGGCTTGGGCGCTTTCAGGTCGCATATGCCGATCAGGTACAGCGCATAGGCATAGACAATTGCCGTTTCCGAGCTGATCATCCGCCCCGAGCGGTATCCGGCGAGGGTGAGGGCGCCCAGAAAGTGGTGCCAGTTGGCGAGATTCAGAACCTGCGCCTGCGCCACCTTGAGGCGGGCGAATTGCTCCTCGCGCTTGTTCGCGTCGTCCAGGCCCGTGACGGCGTCCTTGCCTCTGAGCAGCCGGTAGACATTCTCCAGCTTGGCGCGCTTCAGCCCCAGCGCGACGGCGGCGCGCAGGAGTTGGTCCGGCGAAGGTCGGATGAAGTGATTATAGGGTGACTGGCTGCCATCGCTCGGCCTGGATGCCTCACGCGCGAAGGCCTCCAGCTCGCTACGGCCCTCGTCCCAGAAGACGGACATCAAGGTGAGGATAAAATCGCTCTGATTGAGCTTTTTGCCCTGTCCATTCACTCGGACGAAAATGTCCGCCACGATCTCCGCGTTGGCGGCGGCGTTGATGGTGAGAGCATTGAAACTGTAGGTGGAAAGGGCCGACAATTTGCCGATTGAAGTCTGAATTTTGGCCGTTTCCTCGACCCCAAGCTCTCTCACGGCACCGAGCTTGGCCAAAAAATCCATTGCGAAGGCGACGGCGTTAACCGGCGGCTTCCACAGCTCCGCGACATCCGGGATGAAGGCCTTGTCTTTTGCGGTTGCGGCGTTGGCCACTTCAAACCGCTCCGCGAGGGGATCGAATGCGATCCGGATGATCTCTCGCTTGAAGTCGGCCCGAATAACCTCGGTGCCCGTCATGACCGCAAAAAGCGATGTCAAACGTTGCTGCCCGTCCACGATGGCCAGTGACGGCGTGACCTGCTTAGTGTCGGTGCCGATGCTCTTCAGTCCGGCCGCGCCAGTTTCCCACAAAAGCAGGAAGCCCACGGGATATCCCTTGTAGAGCGAATCGAAGAGATCCCTGACATTAGCCTTTGGCCAGACAAAAGGGCGCTGCAATTCCGGAAGCCCGATTTTGCCAAGAGAGATGTCTGTAACGAGTGAGCTCAATGGGTAGGCCGTTGTAGTATAAAGCATGTTTTTTCCGCGGCCCCTTGATAAGCGATATCGGCTTGTTGCCGCCGAACAGGCTGGCGTCAATCCGCCGCAGCCATGATTATTTTTATCCTTCCGTGCGGCTATGTATGCCGGTACCGGAAGTACCACACCTCATGCCCCTTTCGCCTGGCTTTCGCCTCGTAGCGTGTCTCGGGCCACCCGCCTGGACGGATGAGGAAGTCGGCGGCGCGCTCGGCCAGCCATTCGAAGTCCCGCCGCCGGTTCATCACCGTCATCGACCACCGGCAATAGACCGGATCGTCGGTGCCGAGGCGGAGCTCGCCGCCCGGCTTCAGCTTGGCCGCGATCAGGTCGAGCGGGCCGTCGTTCACCATCCGCCTCTTGGCGTGCCGCGCCTTCGGCCAGGGATCGGGGTGGAGCAGGTAGACGAAGCTCAGCGCCCCGTCCGGCACCCGCTCCAGGACCTCGAGCGCGTCGCCCATGTGCAGGCGGACGTTGGCGAGTCGCCGGTCCCTGATATGCGTCAGCGCGGCGACGACGCCGTTGAGGAAGGGCTCGGCGCCGACGAATCCGTGATCGGGGAGCAGGTCGGCGCGAAAGGCGAGATGCTCGCCCGATCCGAAGCCGATCTCGAAATGGAGCGGGCGCGTGTCGCCGAACAGGGTGGGGCTGTCGACCGGCCCCGCCTCCGGCACGCGCACCGCCGGCAGCAGCGCCTCGAGCAACGCCGCCTGCCCGGTGCGCAGCCTGTGCCCGGACCGGCGGCCGTAGAGCCTGCGGATCGTCATGGGATCGTTCATCGGGCGCGCGTTAGACTTCGCCGTTCGAACAGCCAAGGGACCGCCATGACGAGATTCTCCGCCGTCTTCGCTCTCGCCGCCGCCGCTTTCGCCGCCGCGCCCGCTTTCGCCACGCAGGGCCTCGACTGCCGGCCGGTTTCCGGAAGCGGCCCGAGGGTCTCGTTCGTGCTGGCCGCGGGGGGCGGGATCGCCGGAGCGAGCCTGTTCGAGGGCCGCAGCCACCGCTCGACCTTCCGTGCGGCCGACGGGCTGGTGCTCCGGCAGAGCTGGATCGACGGGCAGCGCGTCTGGGCCGATTTCGCCGATTCCGGCGGGCTCGCGGACGAGGGGCGGCTGCGCGGCAGCTTCGTGCGCCAGGGCCGCCGCTGGCACGTGGCCGCCACCTTCCTGCGCAGAGGGCGGCTCTACAGGATGCGCTGCGAAGAAGGCTGATCGTCCGCCGGCGCCTCGGCCCTCAGCGCGATCGCCATTCCGGCCAGCGCGACGATCGCGCCGGCGACGGCGAGCGCCGACCATCGATAGCCTTCCGCCCCGGTCGAGATCGCCATCGCGATCACCGGCACGATCAGGCTCGAATAGGCCGCCTTGCCCGGGCCGACCGCGCGGATCACCCTCAGATAGAGGGTGAAGGCGGCCGCGGAGGCGAGCAGCCCGAGATAGAGCAGGCCCAACCAGTAGCCGGGGCGCGCTTCCGCGACCGGCGGCCCGAACCAGGCGATGGCGAAAGCGGCGTTGGCGAGCGCGCCGTAGAGCATCCCCCAGGCGAGGTTGGCGGCGATCGGCCTGGCCCGCACCCGCGGAATCGCCTGGATGACGTTCGCCGCCGAGGCGGTGAGGACGGCGAGCAGAGCGAGGCCGATGCCGACCGCCGCCGCATGGGCGCTGACCGGGCTGGCGCGGATCTCCTGGAGGAAGAGCAGGGCCACGCCCAGGCACGCGATCGCCGATCCGGCGACGAAGCGGCCGCTCGCCGGATGCTTCAGGAACAGCCAGGCCAGCGCGCTGTTCGGCACCATCAGCAGCGCGAAGACGACCGCGACGAGGCCGCTGGTGACGTAGAGCTCGGCGACGTAGACGAGGTTGAAGTTGAGGCAGAATTGCGGGATTCCGAACGCGGCGGCGATCGCATGGCCGCGCCACCCCATGCGCAGCGGGGCTTTCGTCCAGAGCGCGTAGGCGAACATCGCCGCGGCGGCGATGACGAAGCGATAGGTCACCGACCAGGCCGGCGGCACCGCGACGTCGCCGCCGCCGCCGAGCTGGTCCTTGATCACGATCCAGGTCGAGCCCCAGATCACGGTGATGGTGACGAAGGGGACGAGGACCTTCGGGTCGCGAAAGCCCGTCCGCTCGCTCACAGCGCCCGGATCGCGGCGGCGAGCGCGTCGACCGCCTTGGGATCGGAATCCCAGCTCGTCACCAGCCGGGCCTCCCCCGGCCCCCAATCGTAGAAGTCGAAGCCTTGCGCCCTGAGGCGCGCCGCCTCCTCGGCGGTCACCCGCACGAACACCTCGTTGGCCTCCACCGGCAGCACCAGCCGTTCCGCGCCGGCCGCTTCGGCGAGCCGCCCCGCGGCGGCATTGGCGGCGCGGGCATTGTCCAGCCACAGGTCGCGCTCGAGCATCGCCAGCACCTGCGCGGCCATGTAGCGGCCCTTGGACAGCAGCTGTCCGGCGCGCTTCCTGCGGTAGAGCGTCGCCGCCGCGAGCTCGGGCCGGAAGAAGACCAGCATCTCGGCCGACATCCCGCCATTCTTGACGAAGCCGAAGCTCAGCGCATCGACGCCCGCTTGCCAGGTCAGATCGGCCGGTCGGCAGCCGAGCCGCGCCACGGCATTGGCGAAGCGGGCGCCGTCGACATGGAAGCCGAGCCCGCGCTCGCGGCAGAGCGCACCCAGCGCCGCCGTCTCGTCGGGCGTGTAGACCAGTCCGTATTCGGTCGCGTTGGTGATCGACAGAGCCTGCGGCTGGACCTGGTGGACGTCGTCGCGGATCGTCGCGATCGCCGCTTTGACCGCGGCCGGATCGAGCTTGGCGCCGGCGCCTTCCGCGAGCACCAGCTTGGCGCCATGCGTGTAGAATTCGGGCGCGCCGCATTCGTCGTTCTGGATATGGGCGTCGCGGTGGCAGACGATCGAGCCGTGCGGCGCGCAGAGCGCGGCCAAAGCGAGGCTGTTCGCCGCCGTCCCGGTCGCCACCCACAAGGCTGCGACCTCATGGTCGAACAGCTCGGAAAAGCGCGCCGAGAGGCTGCGGCTCAGCGCGTCGCCGTCATAGGCCGTGTCGAGCCGGTTGGCGGCGGCGATCGCCGCCAGCACTTCGGGACAGGCGGCGGCGGCATTGTCGGAAAAGAAGCGCATGGCCGCGCCTTAGACGGGCCGCGCGAGAGGTCAACGACGGCACCGCCCGGGCAGGCGAATAAGGCGCTCCAAACACCCCCTCGTTTACTACAATTTAGGGCTGTCTGGTTTATCGCTCGCTGCGGGACCGACAGGGAAGGCGGCGATGGGCGTAGAGAATATCGTGAAGGCCTCGATGGCGGCGCAGCGGCAGGCGAAGCGCGCGCGGGTGTTGCTCGCGGGCAAGCTCCAGACGCCGTACGGCGAAGTCGACGCGCGCCTTCGCGACATTTCGAGCAGGGGCGCGCTGGTCGAATGCACCCAGGTTCCGCCGGTCGGCTGCGAGGTCGTCTTCTCGCGCGGCCAGACCATCGTTCCCGCCCGGGTCGCCTGGTCGGCCGCCGGCCGCGTCGGCCTCGAATTCCGCTATCCGATCGACGAGAACGAGGTGCTGGTCCAGCTCAAGAAGGCGCCTTCCGCGGCCGCGCCGCGCTTTCGCCGGCCCGGCCTCAACGAGGGGATTTCGGACGACGACCTCAAGGTCGCGCGGGCCTGGGGCGTCACCGTGGGGATCGCCCTCCCAGAAGGCCTATAGGGCCGGGAGGACGCGATGGACTTCCCGGTCGGGCACATGCAGCCGGGCGAGGACAGCGGCTTCACTCCGTTCGCGGCCGAGCTCAGCACGCGTCGCGAGTCCAAGCCGCGCCTTGCCGACCGCGTCGAAGTCTCCTTCGGCGCCGCGCTTCGCCAGCGCGGCGCGAGCGGCGTCTCGGTGCAGGTCGCCGATCTCTCCACCACGGGCTTTCGCGTAGCGACCCACCTCGTGCTCGAGCCCGGCACCGACGTCTGGCTGCGCCTCCCCGGTCTCGAGCCGTGCCACGCGCGCGCAATCTGGTCGCGCGGCCATCATATCGGCTGCGAATTCGTCCGCCCGCTCCACCCGGCGGTGCTGGCGATGGTGGTGCGCAATTGCTCCCGCTGAGCCGTGCCGGCGGTGCGGCGAGCGGTCGCCAGGGCCGATTCTGCAAATTGAAAACACTGTGCTAGGAACCCCGAGTCGCTTTGGGGAGGGCGGCGTCGATGGAATCTGACCAGCGTTACTATCAGCGCCGCGCGTCCGAAGAGCGTCGCGCCGCGGAGCGCGCGATCACCGCCGCCGCCCGCGAGCGCCATCGCGAGCTCGCGCTCCTCTTCGCAAGCAAGGCCGAGCAGCGCGCGGCCCTCCGTTCCGCTCCCCCGCAACAGGTCCAGCTCGCCTCCTGAGTCTCCCAGTCTAGCTGTCGGCCCGCGGCGCTGGCGACGGGCAGCGTGTGGACCGTCCGATCGACCCGTCCGGATGGATGAGGATGAGCGTGTTCTCGTCCGGTGCCAGAAGGCGCGCGCTCACCGCGTGCGTTCCCTGAAAGGTGAGCTTGTCGTCGGTCAGGATCCAGAGCCCGGTCTCGCCGCCGGTACGGAACGTCCCGTCCGCGACGAATTCGATGACGTTCGTGCAATCGCCATCGTCCGTCCAGAAGCCGAGCAGGAACTCGCTGGTGACCACGATCGGCGCGGTTCTCGCCGGCGCTGGCGCCGGTTCCGGCGGCTCCGCGAACGCGGGCGCCCCGGCAGTCGCGATGCAGAGGCCCGCGGCGAGAAACGCCGATCGAGCGATGCGAAACCATCTCATTGCGACGGCGCCTCCGGTCGATGGGTCAGCATAACGGATCGGGCGGGAAAATGGTGCTGCCGGTGAGGATTGAACTCACGACCTCAGCCTTACCAAGGATGCGCTCTACCACTGAGCTACGGCAGCATCACCATTTCGCGGGACGCGGCGCTATGGCCGCGCCGCCGTCTCTATGTCAAGGCGGGGGAGATGAGCGGAAAGGACGAGGAGCGCAGCAAGCGGCTCGCCGAAGCGCTGCGCGAGAATCTGCGGCGCAGAAAGGCGCAGGCGCGGGGGGACGAACTCCTCCCCGGCACGGGGAGGGGGACCGCACGAAGTGCGGTGGAGGGGCCGGCGCCACCGGCGCCGGTTTCACCGTCGCCACCCCTCCACCATGGGCAGGTGGACAGTGCCCCGCACTGTCCAGCCCTGTCCGGGGGACAGGGCGACCTGCCCATTGCGGCTGGTCCCCCTCCCCGTTCCGGGGAGGATTAAAGCGGCGAGCACTGTTCCTCGAGCCATGCGCGCGCCTCGCCGTCGAGCTGCGGGCCCACCACCTCGACTACGCGGGCGTGATAGGCGTCGACCCAGGCCCGCTCCTCGGCCGTCAGCATCGCGACCTCGATCAGCGCGCGCTCGATCGGCGCGAAGGTGAGCGTCTCGAAACCCAGCGTCTTCTTCTCCGCGCCCGCGACCTCGACGGGCACGACCAGCACCAGGTTCTCGATCCGGATCCCGTATTCGCCGGTCTTGTAGTAACCGGGCTCGTTGGAGAGGATCATGCCCGCCTTGAGCGGCTCATCGCCTCCCGACTGGCTCGAACCGACCGGCGAGATGCGCTGCGGCCCCTCGTGCACCGCGAGGAAGGCGCCGACCCCGTGGCCGGTCCCGTGCGCGTAATCCAGGCCCGCCGCCCACAGATATTGCCGCGCGAAGCTGTCGAGCTGGCTGCCCCGCGTGCCGTCGGGGAAGATCGCCCGCGCGACGGCGACATGGCCCTTGAGCACGCGGGTGAAGCGGTCGCGCATCTCCGCCGTCGGCTCGCCGATCGCGACGGTGCGGGTGACGTCGGTGGTGCCGTCCGGATACTGGCCGCCCGAATCGACCAGGTAGATCGAGTTCATCTCGAGAGGCCGGTTGGTCTCCTCGCTCGCGCGATAGTGGACGATGGCGCCGTTCGGCCCCGCGCCCGAGATGGTGTCGAAGCTGGTGTCGCGCAGGTCGCCGCAGGCCTTGCGGAACTCGAGCAGGCGGTCCGACGCCGTGAGCTCGTCGAGCCCGCCTTTCGGCGCCTCGACCGACAGCCAGTGGAGGAAGCGGACCAAAGCGGCGCCGTCGCGCGCCTGGGCGGCCCGGTGGCCGGAAATCTCGGTCTCGTTCTTGATCGCCTTGGGAAGCACGGCGGGGTCGCGCTTGCGCACCACCTTCGCCCCGGCCTGCTCCAGCGCCTCGAAGATCGCCGCCACCGCCCGCTCGGGATCGGCGGCGACGGTCTTGCCGGCGAGCGATGCCAGGAACGGCTCGAACGCAATGCGGTCGTGAAGCCGGACGCCGTTGCCGAGATGCTGGCGGACGTCGTCGCCGACCTTTTCCGGCGCCGCGAACAGGTCCGCGGTGCCGTCGTCATGGACGATCGCGAAGGCGAGGGCGACCGGCGTGTGGTCGACGTCGGCGCCGCGCACGTTGAAGGTCCAGGCGATCGAATCGAGCGCCGAGAGCACCGCCGAATCCGCGCGCTGCTCCTTCAGCCAGTCCGCCATCTCCTGGCGCTTGGCGGCCGAGGACTTGCCGGCGAGGGCGTCGGAATGGACGATCAGCCGTGCCTTTGAGGGCTCGGGCTTGTCGTTCCACACCGCGTCGACCGGGTTGCGGCGGACGGCGACCAGCTCGGCGCCCTTCTCCTCCAGCGCCGCGCGCGCCTTCCTGACCCAGTCGCTGGTGTGGAGCCACGGATCGTAGCCGATCCGCCCGCCGTCCGGGGCATGCGCCTTCAGCCATTCGGCGACGCTGGTCTCGGGCACCGACTGGTACGACCAGTGCCGCCCGTCCACCTGCTCGCGCACCTGCAATGTGTAGCGCCCGTCGGTGAAGATCGCCGCTTCCTCCGGCAGCACGACCGCGGATCCGGCCGAGCCCTGGAAGCCGGTCAGCCAGGCGAGGCGCTGCGCGTAGCTGCCGACATATTCGCTCATATGCTCGTCGGTCAGCGGCACGACGAAGCCGTCGAGCCGCTCCGCCTTGAGCTGCTCCCTCAGCGCCTGGAGCCTCGCTTCGTAGGTCGACATGTCCGCTTCCTCATCTATGTGGGTCGCAGATAGACCAGCCGCCTGCCCCAAGAAAGCCTGGCCCGAGAAAGAGAGCATGACCGAGCTTCCCGAGCCGCCGCGCGCCGAGCAGCGTCCCTACAGCTACGAGCGCCACGGCGTCACCGTCGAGGATCCGTGGCACTGGCTGCGCGATCCCTGTTATCCCAACGTCCGGGACGAGGACGTGCTCCGCTACCTGAAGGAGGAGAACGCCTGGTTCGAAGCGGCGATGAAGCCGCATGCGGCCCTGGTCGACGCGCTGTTCGAGGAGATGAAGGGCCGCATCAAGGAGGACGACCGCTCGGTCCCGGTCAAGGACGGCGACCATCTCTACTGGTGGGCGTTCGAGGAGGGCGCGCAATATCGCAAATGGTGGCGGCGGCCGGCGCGCGGCGGCGCCGACCAGCTGATCTTCGACGAACCGGCCGAGGCGGCCGGGCGCGACTATTTCCGGCTCGGCGCGATGCAGGTGAGCCCCGACGGCCGCCACGCCGCCACGCTCGTCGACGACGACGGCTCGGAGCGTTTCAAGCTGCGCATCCGCGACCTCGCCGCGGGCGCCGACCTCGAGACCGTGACCGAGGCGGGGATCGGCAACATCGAATGGAGCGCGGGCTCGGACGCGATAATCTTCACCGAGGTCAACGAGAATTGGCGCAGCTACCGCGCCCGCCTCCACCGCCTCGGCGCGCCGCTCGAGGAGGACGTCACCCTCTACGAGGAGAAAGCGGATCCCGGCTTCTCGGTCGGCGTCGCCAAGAGCCACGACAAGAGCCTGATCTTCATCGCCACCGGCGACAACAGCGCGACCGAGGTCCGCTTCGTCCCGGCCGCCGATCCCGCCGCCGAGCCGGTGCTGATCGCGCCCCGCCGTCCCAAGCTCATCTACTCCGCCGACGCCGCCCACGGCCGGCTGTGGATCCTCGCCAACGACGAGCACGTCAACTTCCGCCTGGCCTCGGCCGACCCGGCCGCGCCGGGCGCGTGGGAGACGGTCATCCCCGGCTCTGACGAGGCGTATCTCCGCGGCGTCACCGCCTTTCGCGACCATCTCGTCGTCGAGGAGCGCCTCGCCGGCCTCGACCAGATTCGGCTGCGCACTTATTCGGGCGAAGAGCGCCGCATCCTTTTCCCCGAGGCGAGCTACACGGCCGGCCTCGGCGCGACCCCCGAATTCGCCCCCGCCGCCTATCGGCTGGGCTATTCCTCGATGGTCACGCCGGGCACGGTCTACGATTACCATCCGGGCGAGGACCGGCTGGAGGTGCTGAAGGTCCAGGAAATCCCCTCCGGCTACGACGCCTCGCGTTACGAGACCGAGCGGCTCATGGTCCCGGCGCGCGACGGCCGGCAGGTCCCGGTCTCGATCGTCTACCGGAAGGGCTTTCCCAGGGACGGCTCGGGCAAGCTCTACCTCTATGCCTACGGCGCCTACGGCCACGCCATCCCGCCGAGCTTCTCGGTGTCGCGCCTCAGCCTGCTCGACCGCGGCTTCGCCTGCGCGATCGCCCATGTCCGCGGCGGCGACGATCTCGGCTACGGCTGGTTCCTGGACGGCAAGCTCGACAAAAGGACGAACACGTTCAACGATTTCGTCGACGCCGCGCGCGGCCTCGTCGCCGCCGGCTTCGCGCGCCCCGGCCGGATCGCGATCCAGGGCGGCTCGGCCGGCGGCGAGCTGATGGGCGCCGTCGTCAATTCGAACCCGGAGCTGTGGGGCGCCGTCGTCGCCGACGTCCCCTTCGTCGACGTGCTCGCGACCATGCTCGACGACAGCCTGCCGCTCACCCCGGGCGAATGGCCCGAATGGGGCAATCCGATCGAGGACAAGGCCGCCTTCGAGCTGATCCGCAGCTACTCGCCCTACGACAATGTTCGCGCCCAGGCCTATCCGCCGATGCTGATCACCGGCGGCCTCAACGATCCCCGCGTCACTTATTGGGAGCCGGCCAAATGGGCGGCGAAGCTGCGCGCGACCAAGACCGACGACAATCTCCTCCTCCTCAAGATCAACATGGGCGCCGGCCACGGCGGCAAGTCCGGCCGCTGGGACTCGCTGCGCGAAGTGGCGGAGGCCTTCGCCTTCATCCTCACCCAGGTCCGCGACTGATGGCCTTCGAGACGCGCATCACCGCCACCGACGCCGACATCGACGAGCTCGGCCACGTCAACAATGCGGTCTGGGTGCGCTGGATCCAGGACCTGGCGACGGCCCACTGGCACGCGGTGGCCCCGGCGGAGCATCACGCCGCTTACATCTGGGTCGTGACCCGCCACGAGATCGACTATCTGCGCGCCGTCCTCCCCGGCGAAACGGTGACCGGAAGGACATGGATCGAGGACCCGCCCAAGGGCGCGCGCTTCGAGCGGCACATGGAGTTCGTCGGGGAAGACGGAAAGCCGCGGGTCCGCGCAAGGACGACCTGGGCGATCCTGGACCGCGCCAGCGGGCGCCCGCTGAGGGTGCCGGCGGAGGTGGCTGCACCATTCCTGAGGGGACAGTCTATCTGACTGTCCCCCTGCGGCGGTCCCCCTGCGGCGTCAGAGCAAGTGGGGACAGCCAGATAGGCTGTCCCTTCGCCTCAAAACCCCTTCACCGCCTCGACGATCCTGGGGAAGGCCCGGCCGCTGACCGCGAAGCCCATGTGGCTGCAGTCGAGCTCCAGCTCCGCGTCTCGCTCCTCCGGACGGCCGCGCGCGCCCGCAGCAGCGACGATGCCGTCGCGGTGCGACCAGATCGCCAGCGTCGGCACCGGCGGCTTCACGGCAGGGTCCTTGTCGATCGGCGGATCGTTGACCGAATGGCCCGCAACCCGTTCGTAGAGCCGCCAGACATTGTTGTTGCGCGTCCGGTCTCCCGAGAAAGGGGAGCCGAGCGTCACCACCTTGGCGATCAGCTCCGGGCGCTCCTGGGCGACGACGCGGGCATAGAGGCCGCCCAGGCTCCAGCCGACCAGGATCACCTTCTCCCCCGCGCCGAAGGCCGCGAGCCGCTCCACGATGCGGTCGACCGTGACTTCGGAGACGCCGCCGTTGAAGCCGAGCCCCCACCCGCTCACCCGGAAGCCGCCCTCCGCCAAGGCCCGCTGCAGGCCGAGCGTGGTGCGGTCGTTGGCGAGGAAGCCGGGGATCACCATCAGTTTCCCGCCGTCCGCCGGCCCCCGCTCGCCGAGCCGCCCGAAGCCGCGCCACATGCGCGACCACAAGGCCGCGCCCTCCTTGACGAGCTGCCAGCGCGACGGCGCCCTGCTGTCGTCGCGCCTAGAGATACTCGCCCCCCATCAGCCCCCGGATCGCCTCGGGCAGCCGCACCCGGCCGTCCTCGGTCTGGTGGTTCTCGAGCAAAGGCACGAGGATGCGCGGCGTCGCCAGCGCCGTATTGTTGAGGGTGTGGACGAAGCGCACCCGGCGCTCCTCGTCGCGCCAGCGCAGGTTCGCGCGCCGCGCCTGCCAGTCGTGCAGGGTCGAGCAGCTGTGGGTCTCGCGATATTTGCCGAGGCTCGGCACCCAGCTCTCGATGTCGTTCATCCGGAACTTGCCGGTGCCCATGTCCCCGGTCGAGGTCTCGACCACCTGATAGGGGATCTCCAGCGCCCGGAGCAGCGATTCGGCGATGCCGAGCAGGCGCGCGTGCCATCTGGCGCTCTCCTCGGGATCGTCGCGGCAGATCACATATTGCTCGAGCTTGTTGAACTGGTGGACGCGCAGCAGGCCGCGCACGTCGCGCCCCGCGCTCCCCGCCTCGCGTCGGAAGCAGGGCGAAATTCCCGCATAGAGGATCGGCAGCTTGTCGGCCTCGACGATCTCGCCCGAATGGAGGCTGGTCAGCGCGATCTCGCCGGTGCCCGCCAGATAGAGGCCGTCGGCGGGGACGTGATAGGCCTCCTCCTCGTGGCCGGGGAAATGGCCGGTGGCGACGAACGCCTCGGCGCGCGCCAGCGCCGGCACGGTCATCAGGGTGAAGCCCTCGCCGGCGAGCTTCTGCTGCGCCCAAAGCATCAGCGCCTGCTCGAGCAGAGCGAGCCGGCCCTTGAGCGCATAGGTGCGCGATCCCGCCACCCTGGCGATGCGCGACAGGTCGGCCCAGTCGTTCTTCTCGATCAGGGCGACATGGTCGAGTGCGTCATATTCGAAGCGCCGCGGCGCGCCTTCGGTGCGCACGACGATGTTCGCGCTCTCGTCGGGCCCGACCGGCGCGCCTTCCCACGGGATGTTCGGCACCCGCAGCATCAAGGCGTCGAGCTCGGCCTGCTTCTCCGCCAGCGCCGCTTCCGCCTCGCCCGCCTCGGCGCCGAGCGCCTTCGCCCGCGCGCCCAGCGCCGGGCGCTCGGCGGGGTCGGCGCTCTTGAAGCCGGCGCTGATCTCGTTCCTCTGCCGCCGGAGCTCGTCGACGCGCGTCTTCAGCGCCCTGACGTCGCCGTCGAGCGCGAGCAGCCGGTCGAGGTCGAGCGCCACGTTCTTCTCGGCCGCGGCGCGGCGCACGGAATCGGGAAATTCGCGGATGAACTGAAGGCTGAGCATGATCCCCTAAGAGGCCGTTCGCCGCTTGCGATCAAGCCCCCGGCTTGCCGGGAGCGTCGGGGCAGCGGACCATGGTCAGCGTGATCCCCCCGTCGATGACCGCGCGATATTCGTCGGCGCTGACGATGCTGACCTCGTGCACGTTCGGTCCGGGGCTGTGACCCGGCACCAGCGAGGTGACGTCGAGGCGGATGCGGTTGCCGCTGACCGCGAACCTGCCCTCGTCGCCGACCGCGGTCCAGCTCCCGTCCTCCCGAAAGGTGATCGCGGCGTCGGTGCCGCATCGATTCCCGCCTTCGCGCGGCACCCAGCTGCCGAGCAGATAGGCGGCGTCCAGCACGGGCCGCGACGGCTCCGCGGGAGGCTCAGGCGTCGGCGGCTGCCCCCAGGCGTCGACAGGCGCGACCAGCCCGAGCATTGCCGCCAAGATCAGGATACGCATCAGGTTCCTCCCCACCGCTCCACAGCTTAGCGCCCGCCGCCGCGGCGACAACCGCCGATCGCGGCACCCGCTTTTTCCTGCGGCAGGGTCCGTTCGTCCAGCCGCGGCCGCCTTGCGCTGCCCCCTTCCCTGTCGCCGGGATCATGTTAGTCTGTGCCGGCCATCGAGGGGGACGGAAATGGCGACGGGCGACTTGGGCGAACCGCGACTGCCGGCCGGCGACGGGGCCGGAGGGGAAGTGCGCGACTGGGAGCGGCGGCAGTTCTCGCCGACGGTGATCAACGCGGGCTTCATCACCGGTCTCGTGCTGGCGATATTGTGCCTTCTGATCGCCGGCTGGTACTTGATCGCCTATCGCCAGTTCGCCTCGGAGGCGCTTGAGAACCCTCCCCAGCGGGAGCAGCTGGTGGTCCACATCTATTTGGCGCGGGCTCTCCTGCAATCCTGCGGACTCGCCACGGGGATGGCGTTCGGGTTTCTCGGCTTCTCGCTGTTCCTGATCGGCGTCGGCGGCAACATGGATGCGTCCGGCTCCTCCGGGAATGTCGGCGTGCAGGTCGCACGCATCTCCCCCGGGGCCTTCGTGATGCTGTGCTCCGCGATCCTGGTCGGAATATGCGCCACCAGCGCCATTCCCGCGGAAGCAGGCGGCGAGCGCAGGGCCGCGAATTCGGAGGACGCGACGAACAGCGCCGGCAACGAGCAGGCCTATAACGGCCTCGACGCCAACGTCTCCGATGAGGAGCAGGAAGAGGTGAATCGCATCATGCAGTCCCGCGGCAATCAAAGCGGGCCTGAGCAATGACGGCTCGCCTCGTTCGCGCAGCCTTGGGCGCCGCTGCGATGCTGGCGGCCACGACGGCCTTCGCGCAGGACTGCACGGCCCCGCCCACCGTGGCGGTTCCGCTGACGCCGGCCACCGTCCTCCAGGCCGGGTCGAACGCCATCGCACGTTTCCAGGAGGAGCAGCGGCTCTCGGGCAAGCAGCGTGAGAACGCCCGTGCACGGCGGGTCAGCGAGTTCAGGCGGGCCGCCCAGATCAACTGGCGCTATTTTTGCGATTTCCGCGCGGAGATAACCGGCGACGCGGTCGCCCATGCGCGGGCCCTGACCCGCGGGGTGCTGTTTTTCGACATGGCCGACGATCAGCCGAGGGCGCGCTTGTGGCTGCGCTCGGCAAAGCCCCGGGTCGCAGCCCTCCCCGGACCGATGCCGGTCTTCGCCAAACAGCCTCTCGACGTCATCCTCGGAGTCGCGACCGCGCGACTCTCATCGAAAGCAAGCGCGGCCCAGGAGAGCTGGTACTTCCGCATCGACAAGCGCGCCTGAACTAGATGCAGCCCGACGGCTAGAGGGCGGTCCCACCTGGCGTTCTATCCCAGCGTCGGAGCGGTCCCGAGCAGAATAGCGGGCAAATCACCTGGGTTGAGCCGACTAAGCCGCTCCTCACCACGGTAAGGGGGTTGCACTCTTAATTGTAGAGTTCTACATTGCAGACCTCAAGACGGAGAATCGCAAGTGATTGGCAAATTGGAAGAGCTAACGTTGCTGGCATGCTTGCGGGCAGGCGCCGAAGCGCTCCCCAGCTCGATCTACGAGCGCGTGCTGACGGGCCAGAAGAGCGCGGCGTTCGGCGCCGTCTACACGACGCTGACGCGGCTCAGGGACAAAAAGTTCTTGGAAGAGGGCGCCAAGGTAGACGGTGCCGGGCGCGAGCGGCGGACCTTTACCATCACCGGCTCCGGGCGCTCGGCCTTGGCCGAGGCCTTGAATGCTGCGGCGACGGTCGGCGGCTTCCCCACTTTGGGAGGCGCCGATGTCGTGGGTCTCTGAAGTAGGGCACTTTCTCGTCGACCATGGCATTAGCGTTGCCGCGATGACCGCGTGGGGGACGGCGGTGCTCTTCACGGGCCTTGCCGTTGGCCTCAAGGGCATCTCGATTACGCTCAAGCTGCGGAAGCCCAAAGTCCGGAGAAGATCGTTCCTGCTGGACCTTCTGCTCCCGATGAAGCTCGCTCGGGATGTCCAGGCGAATTTGGACGAAGTGACGCCCATCTGGGTGAAGGCGCATGGACGGCGGCGCGCCGCCGTCATCCGCGCTGCCCAAATTGGCCGCATTATCGCGGGCCACCATCTGCGACCGCTTGTTCGCTTCTTCGAGCGGGTTCTTAAGATTTTACGCGGGAAGTCGGCGAAGTAAGTGCGGCCTATGCGGCGCCCGCGCGCCTCTCATCGAAAGGAAGCGAGGCTCAGGAGAGCTGGTACTTCCGGGTCGACAAGCCCGCCTGACCGCGCTGACCCGCCTATCTACCGCGCCGCTCACCACAGCCGCTTGCGCGCAAAGGCATGGCCGGAGCCTGACTTCAGGTAGCGCTCGAAGGCGGCCGCTTTGTTCTCATCGCTGAATGCGAGATAAGTGACGACCCGCCACGGGGTGTATTTGGGACGTGCTAGGGCCGCCGAGAATAGCAAGCCGATCGCGCCTTACTGAGCAGGGCCGGTCCTGCGAAGCGCGCAGCGCGAAGCAGGATGGCGGAGACGGAGGGATTCGAACCCTCGGTAGGAGTAATCCCCCTACGGCGGTTTAGCAAACCGCTGGTTTCAGCCACTCACCCACGTCTCCGGGAGGCCTGAACGCGCTCGTATAGTGAGCCGTTTCCGATCCTTCAACCGATGGTGCGCCCCCGCCGCGTGCCCCGCTAGGCGCCGAGCCCCCGCTTTATCCGATGGTCGGAAATCCGTAGTTTCGCGGGTGCGACAGCCATTCCGGCGCGCGATAGACTCGGATTGGCGCGCGATAGACTCGGATCGCCGCTGGCCGATTGCGGCGAAAGCGGCTGCGGCCCTAGTTTCGGGCGCGTACGGGTGTGGGGGAAGACCATGCTGAGACTGTCTCATTTGACCATCGCCGCGGCCGCCGCTCTGGCCGCTTTCGCCGGGCCCGCCGCCGCCCAGGAGTTCCCGCCGCCCGACGGCGGGGCGCAGGAGGCGCCCGTCGACGCGGCGCCGCCGGCGAACGAATGGTTCCCCGCCGACCAGCAGGAGGCCGCGGCGGACGCCGCGGAGGCGCCCGTCACCACCACCGACGCGCCCGCGACCACCACCACCACTGCCGCGCCGGGCCAGACCATCCCCCGCCGCGACATCTTCTCCGCCGCCGGCGACCTGTTCGGCGACGGCGCCGAAGGCCTCGCCGGGATCCTCGAGCGGATCCTCGGCGATCAGGGCGAGCCGATCGCCTATATCAGCGGCCAGGAAGCGGGCGGCGCCTTCGTCTTCGGCCTGCGCTACGGATCGGGCGTGATGCGCCACCGCATCGAGGGCGACCGCAACGTCTACTGGACCGGCCCGTCGCTCGGCTTCGACGTCGGCGCCGACGCGAACAAGGTGTTCGTGCTCGTCTACAACCTCAACGACAGCCAGCGCCTGTTCCGCCGCTATCCCAATGCCGAGGGCCACGCTTACGTCATCGGCGGCTTCACCGCGGGCTATTTGCGGCGCGGGGACGTGGTGCTGATCCCGGTCCGCTTGGGCGTCGGCATGCGGCTCGGAGTCAATGCCGGCTACATGCGCTTCTCCCAGCGCAACCGCTGGCTGCCCTTTTAACGGCCCCGACAGGCCGTCATCCCGGCGAAGGCCGGGATCCCAGCGAGACCTCCTGAGCCGCCGCGCCCGCGAAGCGCCAGGGCATCGTCCGGCCGGCGAGGAAGGGGACGAGCCGCGTCCCGGCCGCCGCGACCGACTCCGGCACCGCGACCTCGGCGCGCTCCAGCGCCACCCGCTCCTCGTTGAGCGGCAGCCCGTAGAAGCGGGCGCCGTTCTCCGAGGCGAAAGCCTCGAACCGGTCGAGCGCGCCTTCCTCGTCGAACACGGTGGCGTAGCTTTCCAGTGCGAAGGGCGCGTTGAAGATCCCTGCGCAGCCGCACGCGGCCTCCTTGCGCTCGACGCCGTGCGGCGCGCTGTCGGTGCCGAGGAAGAATTTCGGCGAGCCCGAGGTCGCCGCCCGGCGCACCGCCAGCCGGTGTTCCTCGCGCTTGGCGACCGGCAGGCAGTAAAAGTGCGGCCTGAGCCCGCCCTCGAACAAGGCGTTGCGGTTGATGATGAGATGCTGCGGCGTGACCGTCGCCGCGACCTGCGGGCCCGAGGCCAGGACGAAATCCACGGCATCGGCCGTCGTGATGTGCTCGAACACCGTCTTCAGGCCCGGAAAGTCGCGGATCAGACCGGCGAACGTGCGGTCGATGAACGCTTTCTCGCGATCGAACACGTCCACATCCGGATCGGTCGCCTCGCCGTGGACCAGCAGGGGCATTCCGATCCGCTCCATCGTCTCGAGCACAGGGGCGATGCCGCGCACGTGGGTGACGCCCCGCGCGGAGTTGGTGGTCGCATTGGCCGGGTAGAGCTTGGCGGCGACCCAGGCGCCCGAGGCGAAGCCGCGCTCGATCTCCCGCGGGTCCGTCTCGTCGGTCAGATAGCAGGTCATCAGCGGCGTGAAGCCGGGGCCGGCGGCGGCGCGGATCCGGTCGCGATAGGCCTCGGCCGCCGCCGCGCTCGTCACCGGCGGGTCGAGGTTGGGCATCGCGATCGCGCGGGCGAACTGCCGCGCGGTGCAGGGCGCGACCGCTTCCAGCATCGCCCCGTCGCGCAGGTGGACGTGCCAGTCGTCGGGGCGGCGGAGGACGAGGCGGTCGGGCTGGTCCATCGGTTTGTCATTCCTTCGGCGACCCCCTAACTCCGCTTGATGCCCGCGACCACCCTCGCCGACCGCGCCCTCCTCCGCCTCTCCGGCGAGGAGGTGCGCGGATTCCTCCAGGGGCTCGTCACCAACGACGTCGCCGCGCTGGCGCCCGGCCGTCCGCTCTGGGCCGGCCTGCTCACCCCGCAGGGCAAGGCTCTGTTCGACTTCCTGCTCTGGGCGGACGCGGAGGACGTGCTGATCGACTGCGAGGCGGGCGCCGCCGAAGCCTTGGCCCGCCGCCTCATTCTCTACCGCCTGCGCCGAGCGATCGCCATCGCCCCCGAGCCCGCCCTTTGGGTCCACTGGTCCGCCGAAGGCGACGCCGGAGCCGCCGACCCGCGCCTTGCGGAGCTCGGCCGCCGCTGGCTCGCGCCCGCCGCCGATGCGCCTGCCGACCAGGCCTGGCGCGCCCGCCGCCTCGCGCTCGGCGTGACCGAGGGCGCGGCCGAGCTCGGCAGCGACCGCACCCTCTGGCTCGAATGCAATGCGCGGGAGCTGAACGGGGTCAGCTTCGCCAAGGGCTGCTATGTCGGCCAGGAGAATACGGCGCGCATGCACCACCGCAGCAAGGTCAACCGCCGCCTCGTCGTCGTCGAGGCCGCCGAGGCAGGAGACCGCACCCGCGCTTTCTACCCGGAGCTCGGCCTCGCCGTCGAGCACCGCCGCGTCGACGACCTCGAAGGCGCCCTCGTCCCCGCCTGGCTGGCGCCGAACCTTTAGCCGAAGCGCGCTCTAGTCGTCCCCGCCCGCCGAGCCGCCGCCGCTCCCGCCCGAGACGGTCAGCACCCAGGACGCGCTGGCCAGCCCCGATCCGGCATACCCCGCGCTGGTGTAGCGCACGTAGCGCACAATCTCGCCGCCGCGCCGCCACTCATAGGTCTCCCGCGAGCGCCGCCACGGAGTCTCGCCGCGCCGCCGCTCGCCGTCGGGCGCGCCGAACCGCGCCGTCAGGGCCTCGAGCACCCGCCCGCCGCAGCGCCCGAGCAAAGACCCGCCGCCGCGCAGCTCGATCTCGCTGACCGCGCCGCCGGCCAGCCTGATCTCCCCGTCCGCCTCGCAGTCGCCGCCGACCGCGACGTCGTCGAGCGCGACCGCGTCCGGCCGATGGCGCACTCCGGGCCCTTCCGGAAACAAAGCGGCGACCCGCTCCGCCGCCGTCCCCGGCCGCACCGCGTCCAGCGCCTCGATCGTCAGCGCGCCCGGCCCCACCGCCTGCGCCTGCGCCGCCAGCAGCAGAGCCAACATCGTCCCCATCCCTCAACTCCCTCGAATCGCTGCGGAAAACTGAGCGCAGCGGGGGCGCCCAGTCAAGCGTCTCCGCCGCCCTCCGGATCGTCCCCGCCTGCTTCCTCCCGTTCGCGCGCGCGGCGCAACCGGTAGATTTCGAGCGCCTTCTCGATCTCGCCCATCGCCTTGTCGAAGCACCATTTCGGCACCGCCTCGATCTCGGCCCGCACCTCGCGCTCGATCCGACTTTTCTCCTCCCGCGTGAGTCGGTCGTGACCGATGCGGCGGCCGTATCTCTCCGGCGCCGCGCCGGCGAGCAGCAGCCGCAGCATCGAATCCGAAGGCTTCACCCGCACCTCGAACAAGCGGCCGTTGCGGATGATCCTGGCCGCGGCGCCGACCGTCGCCCGCCGGTAGGCGATCGCCTCCAGCGCCGGCACGGCGAGGTTGCGCACGGTGCGGCAGTCGGCGTCGAAATCGGGAAAGTTGCGCCGCGCCCGGTCGATCGTGGTGGTGGAGACGCCCGCCACGCGCGCCGCGTCGCGGACGCAGCCCGTCTCCCGCAGCGCGTCGAGAAAGGTCCTTTGCCGCTCCGGCGTGAACCCGTCGATCCGCTCGCGAAGCTCCGCGATCCGGCGCCCCCTTTCTCCCTCGTCACCGTCCACTTCGCCGCCCTCCAGCCCGCTCGAACGCACCGCAGGGGTTACCTTCCCAAGCGGAATCCTACTTTGCAAGCCCCTGGGTTCACAAAATGTTCGCCCGCCCGGAGCCGTGGCCCCGCGCGGAACCGGCTGGAATTAACCTGCGTTAATTCCCCTTCGCGGCCCGCGCGCCGCCTGTCGGAGTAAGCCCATGTCCACCCGCATCGCCCCGCAAGCGCCCCCCAGGGGCGAGACCCGCCTCGAGCGGATCGGCTGCTGGCTGTCCGAGACCGTCGCCGACGTCTCCGCCCATCCCTTCGCCCAGCTCGGCCTGTTCCTCGTCTGCGCCCTCTGGTATTTGGCCGGCTTCGGGCTCGGCGTCCTCACCGCGATCCTCTCGATCCTGGCGATCACCCTGAGCCAGATGGTGCTCAACCGCCAGGCGGTGCGCGAGAAGGAGGCCCACCGCCGCGACGTCGCCCTCCACGCCAAGCTCGACGAGCTCGTTTTGGCGACGCGCGAGGCCCGCGACGAGGTCGCCGGCATCGAGGAGCTGGAGGAGCAGGAGATCGAGGAGCTGCGCGCCGGCAACGTCGCCACGCTCCCCGAGGGGCGGCGGGCCGCGGCGCGCTAGCCGCCCCGCCGTTCGCTTCGAGCGAAGCCGAGAAGCCGTTTCGAGCGAAGCCGAGAACCGACCGCCCGGGAACGAGAAGAAGAGCCTCGGCGCCGCTCGGCAGCGGCCCTCGACGAAGTTCATCCAGAGCGCCGCCGCAGCGGGCGTCGAAGGGCTCGGACCGACCGGGTAATCTCAGCGGCGCGTGCGCCTGTGGCCGCGCGCGCGCCTCCGCGGCGACCGCACGGCAGGGCCGGAAGAGCGGGCGCGATGGCAGTGATAGGTGCCGTTGCGCCGGTCGTTGTGACAGCCTTCGCGGTTGAGCCCGCCGCCATGCGCCGCGGCCGGCGCGGGCGAGAAAAGCCAAACCGACGCCGCGACGGCGCCGATGGTCAGCAATTTCAGGATCTTCATCTTTCCCCCCGTCAAGCGACGAAGGGCAATGACTAATCGCGGGCCCGTTTTGCGCCACGGGAGATGCGGCCGATCCGGACTCCGATCCGGACCGAGCGGCGCGGGGCCGGACTGGGCCAAAGGACCACTTTGACCCAGGATTCTCATCGCGTCCGCCTTCACCGCGGCCATGCAAGGCGCCGCCCGCTCCAGCGTCGCCACCTCATGGTCCACCACCAGGCACACCTTCACCGCCAGCGCCGCGACATTGGGCGCCGGCGTCCGAAGCAGCGCCCGCACCGCCTCGTAGAGGTCCGCAAGCCGATCGCTATAGACCTCCTCGAGCGCGAACTCCTCCGCCCGAGACCGCGCCCCCGCCTGCGTCGCATCCGCCGCCGCCAGCGCCGCTTCTGCCTCGGTCACCGCGGCGGCGGTAAGGCGCCAAGCCCCCTCCCCCTTGAGGGGGGAGGGCAGGGAGGGGGTGGAGGTCGAGCCAGGTGATGCTTCGGAGGCACCGCGCCCCATCTCCGAGTCCACCCCCACCCAGCCTCCCCCCTCAAGGGGGAGGGGCAAAAGCGGCACCGCCAACGCCGCGCCTAGAAGATCGCGGCGCGTGCAACGCCCGGTTGCCGGCCCTCCCTTATCGTCCCCGCTCATCCTGAGCAGGCCGAGCCTGTCGAGGCCGTCCGTCGAAGGACGCAGCCACAAGCTGGAACTGCGCGGCACGCGCGTCTATGCTCCCCGGAAGCCATGACCAAGGTTCTCCCGCTGAAGGCGGTGGGGTAAATCTTGGCGATTAAATAGCCATTTTGCGGATCGGGGCGCAAGTGCTTTTTGCGAGAAAATCGCCAAAATGGATGTGAGGCAGTGCCGCATGGCGCGCGCGGCGCTCGATTGGACGCAGCACGATCTCGCCAAGGCGTCCGGGGTGAGTTGGAGAACGATCACACGCTTTGAGGCCGGGGAGTCGGTGCTGCCGGCGCGTGTCCAGAAGCTGCGGCACGCTTTCGAGGCGGCAGGTGTGCTCTTTGTGAACAGTGGGCGACTTTCCGGCGGAGTAGTTCCCCCGCCACCCTCATGACGCTGGTCTGTGGAACCTCACGATCGCGGTATGGCTACCTCACCCATCGGCAAGGCCATTGGTGGCTCCCCACGCTAGCCAATCGATCTCCTTGTCCGAAACGCGCGTTAGTTCGCATTCGACCGCATGATTATCGCCAAATAAGACCAAATTGTCTATTTCCCATCTCGCCGAGGGGACAATCAGCCCGTCGTACCCCAGAAACGCGACAGCTGCTCCCACCTCTTGGCACCGGGTGTAAGCCGGCTCCAAAAATGCGGTGGGATCAAGGCCAACTTCGCTGAGATTCGCCCTGAGGAGACGGAGCGTCCGCTGAGTCGTAACTTTCAAAGTATGCAGGACTGCATGCTTGCAGGGCAGAGGCGTGAGCTGCCTCCAGTGGTAGTTGATTTCTGCTAATGCACCTTCTGGTGACAAGCTCGTATAGAGTACTGCGGCACCCCCGTGCTTTGCCCACCGCCCTCCTCTCGTCGAAAAGGCAAGTGGGTCGAGGCTTTTGCGAGTGGCGCGGAAAACCTCGCCAGAAAATTCAGCTGCCGGAAGAGCACTTAGCCGATCGTAAAGGGCGGGGTCGTGTATCAAGCCATCGCGCTCAGGTCAGAGGTAAATACCATCGCGCAGTTGGTCGATGACTGCAATGACATCGCCGGAGCGGCCCTGCTGCATAAGGACGGCCGGAATTTCTCCACCGAGAAGTTTTTGGCGCGAAAAAAACCATAGCCGGACATCCGCAGGTTCATAGAAGTCAGAGAGTTGGTCGGCGATGTACTCAAGATCAAGCAATAGCTTCTGGGCGTCAGGCCGGGGAAAAGCGCGTCCCTGATTCCAGCGAGACACTGTCTCTGGCCGAGTTCCCAAGAGATTTGCCACGTCGACCGAGCGCATGGCACTTTTCTGCTGGATAGAGTCCAGCTTCCTCGCGATTGCGTTACTCATGTTCGTTCTTTCGTTATCAGATTGCACGAGGAGTCCGTCGCGAGACCGGCCTCATCGCTCACGCGCGGCGCGCGTCCTCGGGAGAACTGAGAAGCTCTGGGAATTGTGATGCTCCGCCAAGTCACCCAAGGTGACGCGTAAAGCATCTAACCTCTTCCGGTTCTTTTGCGTTTTCTTCGCCATCTTATCGTCCTCCCAATTAATCGTGGCAGCCGCTAAGGCCCTATCCGTCATCGGTCGCAGGGTTGTGTCCAAAAATCGTTCTGGACGCATTTCCTGCGGTATCGGCGACAAAGCCCCTACTTCGGCGATGCGCTGGTAGAGGAAGTGCCGCGCAGGATTTTCTACTTGATCCTTTGTTCCGCGTGGGCAGCAGTTGGTGTCGGCACAACCAAACAGACCCTTGGCTCGTGCCGACACCGAGAAAAGTGCCTCTGCCTCCCTCTTACTCAAGTGCAAATCGAGCGCGGCGAGGTAGACCCGAGTGGCCGGTGTGAACCCCTTGTCCGCGCTGGCTTTCCGCCAAGTATAGGAATTGAACCGCTCGCCAAGCGTTAGCCCGTGAACCAATCCGCCCGCTGCGCCGAAGGCCAGAAGGGACAGGCCGGTTACGCCCCCTGTATGGTCCGCGATAATCGGAACACCCAGCTCGTGGAACTCCGCTGCTGCCTCGATATAAGATCTCACGGCCGTCGGAGAACTAGTCGTGCCGAAGCGGTCCACCTTGAGCCACAAGGCGGATATCGGCAGATCTTTGAGCTGTGAGCGCACATGCTGGCGCTGAACGGGGTCGCGGAAAACCGAATAGGGCAGCGCTAATGAATATACTATCGGAACTGCGGACCCTCCGGCTTGGTCAAGTCGGTTCCGCAGGAGTCTGGTTGAACACGTATCTACCCGGAGCCAATGATCGTCGGCACTCTCTATTACGTGAGTCGGCGCTATCACTTGAGTGAAGTTCTCCTCAAGCACGAAGTCCGTCAGGGAGGCGATGATGTCCCGGCCTCCCTGTCCCTGAAAATCCGCAACTCGGTGCGGCCGGTCTCGATGTGCCCAAGGTAGAGAGGCTAGGGCATCAGAGTAGCTGCCAAGAAAGGCCAGTTGTTGTGTCTGCGGATCTAGGATTGCGTCAAGGCGCTTCTGAAGCAGCACCTCTTTCAGCTCTCCATGGCGTCCCAGGCCCCAGTCGCGACAGATTCCGGGTAGGCCTGGTTCCGCACGCGGCTTCTGCGTGTGCTTGCCCACGTACTTCGCCTCTAGGACGGCGCCGAAGCACGCAGCATCCCCTGCTGCAATCAAATTTAGCAGCTGTGAATGATCGTTTCTGCCGGGGCGAAAATATAAGCCCAGGGGTGCGGGGGCGGGACGAACCGCTCGTGGAAAAATAGATGCACTGCTGACCCTCGATGCCATGCCCGATCCCCTTTTGAATTGACGTTAGCATAGCGCTTTCGATTTAGCAATACGTTGACATAAAGATTGATAATTGGAGCGGCTTGAACCGAAGGTATCACTGGCGGCGCGGAGAGCGCGCCCTTGCCCTTCCCCCTCCGCCCCCACATTGCTAAGCCCCGCGCCAACCGCGCCGGGCCGCCCCTGACCCGGCTCGAAATGGTGATGGCGCACCTTCCCCCCGGAAGGTGCGTTGGATTCAACACCATCACTTCGAGACGAGGCTTTATGACCGCAGTCGGCAACAACGCCCTCGACACCCGCTCCACCCTCGACGTCGGCGGCCGGAAATACGCCTATTATTCCCTCTCGAAAGCCGCCGCCGCGCTCGGCGATATCTCCCGCCTCCCTTTCTCGATGAAGGTCCTCCTCGAGAACCTCATCCGCTTCGAGGACGGCAAGACCGTCACCCGCGCCGACATCCAGGCGCTGGTCGACTGGCAGAAGAATCCCGGCGGCGGCGTCTCGCACGAGATCCAGTACCGCCCCGCCCGCGTGCTGATGCAGGACTTCACCGGCGTCCCCGCCGTGGTCGACCTCGCCGCGCTCCGCGACGCGATGGCGGCGCTCGGCGGCGACCCCGCCAGGATCAATCCGCAGGTGCCGGTGCATCTCGTCATCGATCACTCGGTGATGGTCGACGAGTTCGGCACGCCGCGCTCGTTCGAGGCGAACGTCGAGCTCGAATACAGCCGCAATTTCGAGCGCTACCAGTTCCTCAAATGGGGCTCGAAGGCGTTCGCCAATTTCGAGGTGGTGCCGCCCGGCACCGGCATCTGCCACCAGATCAACCTCGAGCTGATCGCCCGCAGCGTGTGGTCGTCGAAGGACGTCTCCGGCGAGGAAGTCGCTTACCCCGACACCCTCGTCGGCACGGACAGCCACACCACCATGGTCAACGGCCTCGGCGTATTGGGCTGGGGCGTCGGCGGGATCGAGGCGGAGGCCGGCATGCTCGGCCAGCCGGTCTCGATGCTGATCCCCGAAGTGGTCGGCTTCCACCTCTCCGGCGAATTGAAGGAGGGCATCACCGCGACCGACCTGGTGCTGACCGTCACCCAGATGCTGCGCCGCAAGGGCGTGGTCGGGCGCTTCGTCGAGTTCTACGGCCCCGGCGTCTCCGCGCTCACGCTCGCCGACCGGGCGACGATCGCCAACATGGCGCCCGAATATGGCGCGACCTGCGGCTTCTTCCCGGTCGACGGCAAGACGCTCGATTATTACCGGCTGACCGGCCGCTCGGAGGAGCAGATCGCGCTCGTCGAGGCTTATTCCAGGGCGCAGGGCCTGTGGCTCGACGCCGGCGCGCCCGATCCGATCTTCACCGACACGCTCGCCCTCGACATGTCGACGGTCGAGCCGTCGCTGGCGGGTCCGAAGCGGCCGCAGGACAAGGTCGCGCTCTCCAAGGTGGACGAGGAGTTCGTCGCCAGCTTCGAGGCCGAATACGGCCACGGCAAGCGCACGCTGAAGGAGCGCTTCCCGGTCGCGGCGGGGACGGCCGCGGAGGGCGGCGGCCTCGAGACCGAGGCCTGCGACCTCGGCCATGGCGACGTCGTCATCGCCGCGATCACGTCGTGCACCAACACCTCCAACCCTTCCGTGCTGATCGCCGCCGGCCTCGTCGCCCGCAAGGCGCGGGAGAAGGGGCTGACGCGCAAGCCCTGGGTCAAGACGTCGCTTGCGCCGGGCTCGCAGGTGGTGACCGACTATCTCGACAAGGCCGGCCTCTCGGAGGACCTCAACGCGATCGGGTTCGATCTGGTGGGCTATGGCTGCACAACCTGTATCGGGAATTCGGGGCCGCTGCCCGAGCCGATCTCGGCGGCGATCCATGCGAACGACCTCGTCGCCGCCTCGGTGCTCTCGGGCAACCGCAATTTCGAAGGCCGCGTGTCGCCCGACGTGCGTGCCAACTTCCTCGCATCGCCGCCGCTCGTGGTCGCCTATGCGCTCAAGGGGACGGTGATCGAGGACATGATCGAGAGCCCGATCGGCACCGCTACCGACGGTTCGGACGTCTATCTGCGCGACATCTGGCCTTCGAACGACGAAGTGCGCGCATTGATCGACTCTTCGGTCACATCCGGAATGTTCCGCGCGCGCTATGCCGACGTCTACAAGGGCGACGAGCGCTGGCGCGGCATTCCGCTGACCGGGGGCGCGACCTACGCCTGGGACGGCGCCTCGACCTACATCCAGAATCCGCCTTATTTCGAGGCGATGTCGATGACCCCGACGCCGCCGGGCGACATATCGGGCGCGCGCCCGCTCGCCATCTTCGGCGATTCGATCACCACCGACCACATCTCCCCCGCCGGCGCCATCAGGGTCGATTCGCCCGCCGGTAAGTATCTGATTTCAAACGGGATTACCCGCGCGGACTTCAACAGCTACGGCGCCCGCCGCGGCAATCACGAAGTGATGATGCGCGGCACCTTCGCCAACATCCGCATCCGCAACAAGATGGTCCCCGGAGTCGAGGGCGGCTACACGAAGCACGTCCCCTCGGGCGAGCAGCTGGCGATCTACGACGCGGCGATGCGCTACAAGGAGGAAGGCATTCCGCTCGTCGTCGTCGCCGGCAAGGAATATGGCACCGGCTCGTCGCGCGACTGGGCGGCCAAGGGCACCAACCTGCTCGGCGTCCGCGCGGTCATCGCCGAGACCTACGAGCGCATCCACCGCTCGAACCTGGTCGGCATGGGCGTGCTGCCGCTCCAGTTCCTCGGCGATCCGCCCCAGTTCGACGGGTCGGAGACCTTCACCGTCACCGGCATCGGCGCCCTCCAGCCGCGCCAGGAGATCCAGGTCAAGGTCCGCCACGAGAGCGGCGTCGAGACGAGCTTCCCCGCCCGGGTGCGGATCGACACGCTCAACGAGCTCGAATATTTCCGCCACGGCGGCATCCTCCATTATGTGCTGAGGGGCCTCGCGGCCCGGCACTGAGGGAGGTCGTTCCGGTGACAAGGCTCGTCGACCTCAGCCACGTCATCGAGGAGGGGATGGTCACCTACAAGGGCCTGCCCGGCCCGCATATCTGCGACTTCTGGAGCCGGGAGCACAGCGCCGGCTTCTACGAGGACGGCTCGACCTTCCAGATCGGGCGGATCGACATGGTGGCCAACACCGGCACCTATCTCGATGCGCCGTTCCACCGTTTTGTCGACGGCGCCGACCTCGCCGGTCTCGCGCTGGACCAGCTCGCGTCCCTCGACGGGGTCGTCGTGCGGTCGACGGCGATGGCGGCGGATGCGGAGGCGTTCGAGGCACTGGACGTCGCCGGCAAGGCGGTGCTGGTCCATACCGGCTGGGACAGGCACTGGCGGACGCCCGCTTATTACGAGGACCACCCCTACCTCACCGAGGCGGCGGCGCGGTTGCTGGCCGAGCGCGGGGCGAGGCTGGTCGGCATCGACAGCCACAATATCGACGACACAAGCACCAAGCGCCGCCCGGTCCATACCATCCTCCTCAGGGCAGGCACGCTCGTCTGCGAGCATCTGACGAACCTCGGCGCCCTGCCGGAGAGCGGCTTCCGCTTCTCCGCCGTACCGCCCAGGGTGGTAGGAATGGGCACCTTCCCCGTCCGCGCCTTTGCCGCCATCGGCTAGGCGCATCGGCCCACGCCGGGCAGGGGCGCCTGACGGCTCGTCGTTCCAGGAAAACGGCTCATCGACGGGGCTTTGCCGCAGCGACTCGGGCGTTTCAGAGGGAGACAGTGCGCTCCCGCGCTCTCCGTTCATCGCAAGTCCATGAAACTTCTCCGACTCTCGGCGGTTCTGGCTGCCAAGTGGAGTTGAAAGGAGCCAGAGTAATGGCGACGAGCATTTTGGAAGCGCGCGGCGGAAGCCTGATCCCCCAGCCCAGCCAGCGCGGCTATCACATCGTCTATCGCGACCATGAGACCAATTACTGCCCCGGTTGCGGCCGCACCCATTGGTATATCGGCCGGCTGTCCGCGGAATGCGCCTTCTGCGCGACTGCGCTGCCGCTGGAGAATGCCTCGCTCGTCGCCGGCGGCCAGATCGTCCGTCACGTTCGTCGGCCGGGCTACTCGGCGCCGGTCGAGCACGCCTTCGCGGCCTGAGACACGCTTCGGGCGCCGCGGTCCCCTTTCGCGGCGCTCATCGAGGGTCCGGGGGCATCCTCCCCTCTGCCGCCGGATCGAGGGCCAACCGGCATCTCGTCCCCTTGCCGGCGCCCGCACAGGCGGATCCCGGCGGAGCTTCGCGCTCCGGCGGGGTCCGCGCTTACTATCCGCCCCCCGCCGCCGTCCTCGCCCGCACCGGCACGTTGACGTTGCAGACGTCGACTCCGCCCGCCGGCCGGCGGAAGAAGGTGCCGCCGCGATTGGCGCGGCCGGTCACATAGGCTGAGAAAGCCGCGCCGTCGGTGCGCATGACCTCGTAGGCAGGGCGCTCCGCCGCGGGAATGTCGGCGGCGATCCGGACCCGCGCGATCCGGATCGGCTGCTCGCCCCGTTCGGTCTGGTAGAAACCGAGATTGCCGGTCCCCCGCGGCCGAGCGGACAAAGCGGACATCCCGTCGAGGACCCGTCCGACCGTCGCGATGTTGAGATCGAGCTGGCGCGGCGCATGGCCGGTGACGGCGTAGAGCTCGCTCCCCGAGCCGGTATCGGGCGCGAGACCGCGCGCGATGCCGACGCTGCCATAGCAATGGGTGAGCCAGGCGCGGCCGCGCTCCGGGTCCCAGGCCATCGGCCAGCCGTTCGCGTGCCCGGCCATCGGCGCATAGCTGTCCGGAAAGCCGAGCGGCCGCGGCGACAGGCCCTCGAGCGCACGGTCATATTCGGCCGGCGGAGTGGCGACCACGCCTTGCGGCATCGGGTTCTCGGAATCGCCATTCCCCCACTGGGTGACGTAATTGTCCTGCACCCGGTAGATCGTCGCCTGGCCCCACCATCCGGCGCGCGCGAAGGCGCGGATATTGGCGACGTGGACCGGCGCGAAATCCGGGGCGAGCTCGATCGCGACGCGGCTGTTATCGGCGAGGTCCAGGATCAGCAGATTCTCCGGATCGACCGGCCGCCAGTCGGCCGCAATGCTCGCCGCCAGCACCTGCGCCGGCTCCTGGGCGTCCGCCACGGGGGCCGGCCGCCGGAAGGTGTAGCGCGCCGAAGGCTCCGGCTCGGCCTCGTCGGAGACCCGCACGCAGGAAGCCAAGGCAAGAGCGGCGGCGAGAGCGGCGACGTGACGCATCTTGTATCCCCTTTTGAGGGGCGCATCTTGCCGCTGGCGGGCCGGGGATCAAGCGGCGTCTGCTCGGGAACGGCGGCTTGCATCCGGCGGGAAGCGCGGCGATTGCATGAGCGATGCTGCTGACCCTCTCCACGACCCACCGGCCCGCGACCGATCTCGGCTATCTGCTGATGAAGCATCCGGACAACGTCCATGCGAACGACCTTCCGTTCGGCCGCGCGACGATTTTCTATCCCGAGGCGAGCGAGGAGCGCTGCACCGCGGCGCTGACGCTGGAGGTGGATCCGGTCGAGCTCGTCCGCGGCAAGGGCGCCGCCGCGGGCCTGCAGGACCAATATGTGAACGATCGGCCCTACGCCGCCTCGTCTTTGCTCGCGGTCGCGCTCGGGCGGATGCTCGGCACGGCCATGGGAGGCCGCTCGAAGCTGCGCCAGGAGCTTGCGGACACGCCGATCCCGCTCGAGGCGGTGGTGACGCCGCTCCCGGCGCGCGGCGGCGGCGCCGCTTTGGTCGCGCGCCTGTTCGAGCCGCTCGGCTACACGGTCGCGGCGACGCCCGTCCCGATGGATCCGGCGCATCCCGAATGGGGGGACAGTCCCTATGTCGAGCTACGGCTGACCGGCGAAGCGCGACTCTCGGCGCTGCTCAACCACCTCTTCGTGCTGATCCCGGTGCTCGACAATTCCAAGCATTATTATATCGGCGAGGACGAGGTTCAGAAGCTGCTTCGCAAGGGCGAGGGCTGGCTCGACGCGCACCCCGAGCGCGAGCTGATCGTCAGCCGCTATCTCAAGGGCTTCAAGTCGCTCGTGCGCTCCGCAAACCGCGGATTGGACGAAAGCGTCGAAGCGGAAGACGCCGAGGAGACGGCCGCGAAGGACGCCGCCGAGGAGGCGCTGGAACGGCCCATCCGGCTGAACGACGTGAGGATGGACTGCGTCGTCGAAACGCTGAAGCAGCTCGGCGCGGCCAGCGTGCTCGATCTCGGCTGCGGCGAGGGCAAGCTGCTGCGCCAGCTTCTCAAGCAGCGCGGCTTCACCCGGATCGTCGGCGTGGAGGTCGCGCCCCGGGTGCTCGCCGCCGCTGCCGACCGCCTGCGCCTGGAGAGCATGCCCGACCTCCAACGCAAGCGCATCGCGCTGCTGCAGGGCTCGCTCGTCTACCGGGACGACCGGCTGAAGGGCTTCGACGCCGCGGCGGTGGTCGAGGTCATCGAGCATATGGACCTCGATCGGCTGCCGGCTTTCGAGCAGGCTCTGTTCGGGCATGCCCGGCCCGCCGCGGTCGTGCTGACGACGCCCAATGCCGAGTATAACGCCCTGTTCCCGAACCTCGGCGCGGGAAGGATGCGCCACCCCGATCACCGCTTCGAATGGACGCGTCCCGAGCTCGCGCACTGGTCCGAGAGCGTCGCGCTTGCCCACGGCTATTCGGTTCGCTTCGAGCCGGTCGGCGAGGAGCACCCTGTGCACGGCGCGCCGACCCAGATGGCGGTGTTCACCCGTGCGGATTGAGATACCCGAATTCGCGCTGGTGTTGCTGGTCGGCGCATCCGGGACCGGCAAGTCCACGTTCGCGGCCAGGCATTTCCTCCCGACGGAAGTCGTCTCGTCCGACCGCGCGCGTGGCTGGGTCGCGGACGACGAGACCGATCAGGCGGCGACGGGCGACGCATTCGACATCGTCCACTTTATCGTCGAGAAAAGGCTCAAGAACCGCCGCTTCACCGTTGTCGATGCCACCAACGTCCAGCCGGAATCCCGCAAGGGCCTGCTCGCGCTCGCCCGCAAGTGGCACGCGCTCAGCGTCGGCATCGTCTTCGACCTGCCCGAGTCGGTGGCCGTGGCGCGCAACGAAAGCCGGCCCGACCGGCCGTTCGGGGCGGGCCCGGTGCGGCGCCAGATGCAGCATCTGCGCCGCTCGATGCGCGGCATGCAGCGCGAGGGGCTGCGCTATCTCCACGTGCTGAAGTCTGAGGAGCAGGCCGGCGCGGTCGCCATCTCGCGGACGAAATTGTGGACGGACCGGCGCGACGATCACGGGCCGTTCGACATCATCGGCGACGTCCACGGCTGCGCCGACGAGCTCGAGACGCTGCTCGCCGAGCTCGGCTATGCGGTGACCTGGAGTGGCGGGGAGGTGGGCGTCGTTCCGCCGGAGGGGCGGCGGGCGATCTTCATCGGCGACCTCGTCGATCGCGGGCCCCGCTCGCCCGACGTGCTGCGCATCGCCCGCCACATGGTCGAGAGCGGCACCGCACTGGCGGTCGTCGGCAATCACGACGACAAATTGAAGCGCCACCTGTCCGGCAGGAACGTCAAGGCGAGCCACGGCCTCGCCCAGACGATCGAGCAGCTCGCGGCGGAGCCGCCGGAATTCGCGCGCGACATGCGCGATTGGCTCGACAAGCTGATCAGCCACTACGTTCTCGATGACGGCAGGCTGGTCGTCGCCCATGCGGGCCTGAAGGAGGAGATGCAGGGCCGCGCCTCGGGGGCGGTCAGGAGCTTCGCCATGTACGGCGAGACCAGCGGCGAGGTCGACGAGTTCGGCCTGCCGGTCCGCTACGACTGGGCCGCCGATTACAAGGGCACGGCTCGGGTCGTTTACGGCCACACGCCGGTCGTCGAGGCGAACTGGGTCAACGGCACGATCTGCATCGACACGGGCTGCTGCTTCGGCGGCAAGCTGACGGCGCTGCGCTATCCGGAGATGGAGCTGGTCTCGGTGCCGGCGGCGCGGACCTATTACGAGCCGATCCGGCCGCTTGCGCAGGCGCCGGCGTCGACGGGACAGGGGCCACCGCACCAGCTGGCGATCGAGGACGTGCTCGGCAAGCAGGCGATCGAGACCCGCGACCTCGGCATCGTCGTCGTCCGCGAGGACAATGCCGCCGCGGCGCTCGAGGTGATGAGCCGCCACGCGGCCGACCCGCGCTGGCTGATCCATCTGCCGCCGACCATGTCGCCTCCGGAGACCTCGCCCCTGGAAGGCTGGCTGGAGCGGCCCGAGGAAGCCTTCGCTTATTATGGCAGCAAGGGCGTCCGCCGCCTCATGCTCCAGGAAAAGCATATGGGCTCGCGCGCCCTCGTCGTTCTCGCGCGGACGCTGGAGGCGGCGGAGAAGAGGTTCGGGGTCGCCGAGGGTGCGCGCGGCATCGTGCTGACCCGCACCGGCCGCCGCTTCTTCAACGACGGCGAGGTCGAGGCGGCGGCGCTGCACCGGATCGACGAGGCGATGGCTGCGACCGGCCTCTGGGACGAGCTCGGCAGCGACTGGGTGCTCTGGGACGCGGAGATCATGCCCTGGAGCATGAAGGCGAAGCAGCTTGTGACGGATCAATATGCACCCGTCGGCGCGGCTGCGGCGGCGGGGCTCGGCGCCCTCTCCGAGGCTCTGGAGGCGGCAAGGGCACGCGGGGTCGCCGTCGACGACCTCGCCGCGGCGACCCGGGAGCGGCTTTCCGACGCCGCCCGCTACCGCGCAGCCTATAACCGCTACGTCGCGCCCTTCGCCGGCATCGAGGATCTGCGGATCGCGCCGTTCCACCTCCTGGCCTCGGAAGGGGCGGTCCATTCCGACAAGGAGCATCATTGGCACATGGCGCAGGCGCACCGCATCGCCGCGGCCGACCCGTCGCTGATCCTCGCCACCCGCTTCCGCGAGCTCGATCTCGACGACGCGGCGGCAGGCGAGGCGGCGACCGCTTGGTGGGAGGAGCTGACCGAGGACGGCGGAGAAGGCATGGTGGTGAAGCCCTCTTCCTATCTCGCGCGCGGCAAGCGCGGCCTGCTCCAGCCGGCGATCAAGTGCCGCGGCCGGGAATATCTGCGCATCATCTACGGCCCGCATTACGACCGCCCCGAGAACCTCGTCCGCCTGAAGCGGCGCGGCCTCGGCCTCAAGCGCTCGATGGCGATCCGCGAGCTGGCGCTGGGCCTCGAGGCGCTCCACCGCTTCGTCGAGCACGCACCGCTGACCCGCGTCCACCAATGCGTGTTCGGCGTGCTCGCGATGGAGAGCGAGCCGGTCGACCCGCGCCTCTAAGACGTCAGTTGCGCCGGCCCCGGCGGCGGGGATCGACGAGGCGGATGCCGTCGCCCGTGACCGCATAGACCCGAACCGGCCGGGTGATCGCGACGTAGATGGGGGTGCGCGCGGCGAGCGCCGAGAAAACGTGGATCTCGGTCGGCACCCGATCGAGCAGATGGGTGACGAAGAAGGCTTCGGCGCCGGCAGGCGCGGCGGGCAGGTCCATGCAGCTGTTCATGAATGCGCGCTCGCCGGTCACGCTCCCGTCGGCGGCGACCGTGGCGCGGTAATGGCCGCCGAGCGGGACGCTTTCGGTGCTCGTCTGGGGAGTCAGCAGATAGACGTCGATCGGCCCGTCCTCCGTGGGCGGCGGAATCACCGCGCTGTTGAACGGGGCCGATCCGCAGGGTCCGCGACGGCTTGAGCGGAGAACCGTGTCGCGGGCGGCGGCGAGGCGCCGCTGAAGCGCGGTCAGCGGCGGCCGTGCGGTCGCCGGGAAGACCTCCCGCGAGACGACCCGCTGCTCCTCGACGCGGCCGCGATAGAAAGCGACGGGCGCGGCTTCGTCGCCGCCGTAGAAGGTTATCGCGAAGCCGGCGCCGTCGCGTTCGACGACGTAGCCGCGCAGGCCTGCGGTGCGCCACTCTGGTATCTGCTCGAACATGTCGTCGGTTCCGACCCAGGCGGCGCGGTCGATCGCATAGAGGAGCCGGCCCCGGGCGAGGGCGAAGTCGATCGCCGCCTGGTCGCTTTGCGCAGGCTGGGCGCCGGCGGGCGCGGCCATCGCGGCGAGCGCGAGAGCGGCGGCGGCGAGCAGACGGTGGAGCATATTGTCCTCCCTGCGAATTGCGCGATGCTGCACCGGCCGCGGAGACGATATCAAGCGCGAAGCAAGTTACCAGATGCGGACGCGCTGCTCCGGCGGGAGGTAGAGCCGGTCGCCCGGCTGAACGTTGAACGCGCGGTACCAGGCGTCGACGTTGCGGACGATGCCGTTGACGCGGAATTCGGGCGGGCTGTGCGGATCGGTCAGCAGCCGCTCGCGAAGCGCGCCCTCCCGGACGTTCGACCGCCAGGCCTGGGCGAAAGCGAGGAAGAAGCGCTGGTCGCCGGTGAGGCCGTCGATGACCGGCGGCTCGCCGTGCTGGGCGACGTGGCGGCGATAGGCGGCATAGGCCATTTCGAGGCCGCCCAGATCGCCGATATTCTCGCCGAGGGTCAGCTGTCCGCTCACCCGCTGGCCGGGGATGCCTTCATATTGGTTGAACTGCTCGACGAGGCGCCGGGTGCGCTCGGTGTAGCGCTCGGCCGCCGCCGGGGTCCACCAGTCGCGGAAGCGTCCCTGCGCGTCGAACTGGCGGCCCTGGTCGTCGAAGCCGTGGCCGATCTCGTGCCCGATGATCGCCCCGATGCTTCCGTAATTGACCGCGGGATCGGCGTGCGGATCGAAATAAGGCGGCTGCAGGATCGCGGCCGGGAAGGTGATCTGGTTCGAAAGCGGCGAATAGGATGCGTTGATCGTCTGCGGAGTCATCCCCCACAGCGCGCGGTCGACCGGATGCGGGAGGCGGGAGAGCTGCAGATTGTGCTGGAATTCGCCGGCCCGCATGACGTTGCCGAAGACGTCGTTTCGGTCGACGCGCATCGCGCTATAGTCGATGAACCGCTCGGGCCCGCCGATGCGCGGATCGAAGGCGTCGAGCTTGGCCAGCGCCTGGGCGCGGGTCGCATCGTCCATCCATTCGAGCGTGCGCAGCCGCTCGGCGAAGGCGCCGCGCAGGTTGGCGACGAGCTCGCCCATCTGGCGCCGGCTCTCGGCTGGGAAGTGGCGCTCCATGTAGATCCGGCCGACCGCCTCGCCGACCGCGCCGTTGACCAGGTCGAGGCCGCGCTTCCAGCGGTCGCGCGGCTGCTCCACCCCGCGCAGGGTCCGCGAGTAGAAGTTGAAGTTGGCCTGATCGAATGCCCGCGGCAGATAGGGCGCCGCGGTGCTCAGCATGTGGAAGGTCATATAGTCCTTCCAGGTCTCGAGCGGGACGGTGTCGAGAAGCTGGCCGATGGCGGTGATCGCGGTGGTCTGGCCGGCGATGATCGTCTGGACCTCGCCGAGCCCGATTTGCTGGAGCCAGGGCGTCCAGTTGAACTGCGGCGCCAGCTGCGTGAGCTGCTCGCGGTTCATCGGGTTGATCAGCTGGCGGACGTCGCGGCTGCGCTCCGGGGTCCAGTGCGCTTCGGCGATGCGGCGCTCGAGCGCGATGATCGAGTCGGCCTTCGCTTCCGGATTGGCGATACCGGCCAGCCGGTGCAGCTCGACGATATAGTTGCGGTAGCCGGTGCGCGCCGCGTCGAACTGCGCGCCCTCGCGCAGATAATAATCCCGGCCCGGCATGCCGAGGCCGCCCTGGCCGGCGAAGGCGACGTAGCGGGTGGGATCCGCCGGGTTGGGAAGGATGCCGACGTCGACCGGCGAGACGTAGCCCGGCATCGCGAACAGGCGAAGCAGGTCGTCGCGGTTGCGGACGGCTGCGATACGGTCGAGATACGGCCGGACGGGCGCGACGCCGCGCGCCTCGATCCCGGCCTCGTCCATATAACTGGCATAGAGATCGGCGACCTGGCGGTCGGCGGGGTTGGACGAGCGGCCGGCGGTCTCCAGGATCGCGCGAAGCTGCTGCTCGAGCTCGAGCTGCAGCACGACGCCGACGCCGAACGAGGTGCGGTCGGCCGGAATCGGGTTGGCGCGGAACCATGTATTGTTCGCGTGGCGCCAGAAATCGTCGCCCGGCTTGATCGAGAGGTCGCGCGCGGCGAGATCGACGCCCCAGCTTCCGTAGCGGGCCTTGCCCGCGGGCTGCGCGGCGGCGGGAGCGGCGGCGGGCTGCGCGATCAGCGGCGCGGTTCCGGCCAGAAGCAGGGCCGCGAGCAGCCCGATCCGATTTGTGTTCATGTCCTTGATTCTCCAGCGGCGAATTTGCCCAGCCGCGCCAGTGACTTCATCCCGCCGCGACATCGCTCAAAAGCATCCGGAGCGCAACCGGATTCGGACCGATCGCGCCCGTCTTCGACGACGGTCCGGGTTGCGGACGCGACCCGTCTGGTCCACGGCGGGCGAGGGGAGCTGCGTATCATGTCCGTCCACCAGACCCAGGCCGCCGGAATCGAGGCACTGAGCCCGGTCCTCGAAACCGCGCTCGACGCGGTGGTGGTGATGCGCCGCGACGGCACCGTGGCGGCCTGGAACCAGGTGGCCGAGCGCACCTTCGGCTGGACGGCCGCCGAAACCGTCGGCCGCCTGATGGCCGATCTCATCATCCCGGAGCGCTATCGCGAGCCGCATTGCCGCGGGCTGGAACGCTATAACGAGACCGGCGAGGAGCGGGTACTGAACCGCCGGATCGAGATTGCCGCCATCCGCAAGGACGGAGCGGAGATTCCGATCGAGCTGTCGATCACGACCGCGCAGTCGGTGCACGAGACGATGTTCATCGGCTTCCTGCGGGACATCAGCGCGCGGCGCGCCGCCGAAGCGCGGCTCGAGCGGCAGGCGCGCGAGACCCGGATCCTGTTCGACGTTACCACCATGGCGGCGGAGACCGGCTCGTTCGAGGAGGCGCTTCGTTCCTGCCTCGCGGCGATCTGCCAGCTGACCGGCTGGCCGATCGGCCACGCGCTGGTGCTCAAGCGCGGCGGCGCGGCTGAGCTCGTCTCGACCGGCATCTGGCACGAGGCCGAGGCCGGCGCCGCGTCCGCGCTGCGCGAGGCGACGGATGCGATCTCCTTCAAGCCCGGTATCGGAGTGCCCGGACAAATCCTCGCCACCGGGGAGCCGAGCTGGGTCTCCGACACCGGGGCCGAACCGTTCTTCGCCCGCAAGGGGCTCGGCTTCGGCGCCGCATTTGGCTTCCCGGTCAAGAGCGAGGGGCGGATCATCGCCGCCCTCGAATTCTTCTCGTACGAGGCGGTTCCGCCCGACGCGGACCTGTTGCTGACCGTGCGGACCCTCGGCGAGCAGGTCGGGCGGGTGCTCGAGCGCAAGCGCACCGAGGAGCATCAGCGCCTCCTGCTCAACGAGCTGAACCATCGGGTGAAGAACACCCTCGCCGTGATCCAGAGCCTTGCCGCGCAGACCTTCCGCGGCGAGGCGGCGCTGCCCGAGGCGCGCCGGGCGTTCGAGAACCGCCTCACCGCGCTGGCGGGCGCCCACGACCTCCTCACCGGCCGCAACTGGGAAGCCGCCGCGCTGCGCCAGGTGGTGGAGAGCGCCGGCACCGGCTGCGGCGCCGACCGGCACCGGGTGACGATCGACGGCGAGGATGTCGAGCTGTCGCCGCGCACCGCCGTCTCGATCGCGATGGCGCTCCACGAGCTGTGCACCAACGCGGTCAAATACGGCGCGCTGTCCAGCGATGCGGGATCGGTGGCGATCTCCTGGACGATCGCCGGCGCCGGGCGCGAGCGGCGGTTGCGGCTGTGCTGGACCGAGCAAGGCGGGCCGCCGGTCTCCCCGCCGCAGCGCCGCGGATTCGGCAGCAGGATGATCGAGCGCGGCCTCGCCGCCGAGCTGGGCGGGACGGTGGAGCTGGACTTCCGCGTCGAGGGCGTGCGCTGCGTCGTCGACGCGCCGCTGCCGGCGCAGGCCGAGGACTAGCCTAGCGGCCCGGACCGGACGGCGGGACCTGCGCGGCGCCGACCAGACCGATCCGTCCGCGAGACACCGTCCACAGCCGATCCGGATTGCCCGTGGCGACGAGCAGGGGCTGGTTCATCCACAGGGACAGGAAGACGTGGATCTCGGTCGGCAGCGGATCGAGCAGATGGGTGACGGCGAGCGGCCGCGCCGGGGCGGCCGGACGGCCGGCCGAGGCCGCCGCCACCGGCACTTCGAGGTCGAGGCAGCGATTGGTGAAGGCCCGCGTTGAAGCGACAGTCCCGTCGGGCGCGACGGTGGCGAGGAAGTGCCCGCCGAGCGGATAGCGGCCGGGCCCGCTCTGCGGCGACAATTTGTAGACCTCGACCGGCGCGTCGGCGGCGGGCGGGATGACGAAAACGTTGAAGTCGCCCGAGCAGGGCTGCCGGTCGAGCGTTGCGACGGCGGCGCGCGCGGCCGCCATCCGCCGCTGCGTCGCCGAGAGCGCCGGGCGGGCGGCGCCGGTGAACACTTCCGGCGTCGCGACCCGGCCGCCGAGGACCTGCGCGCGATAGACGGCCACCGGCCCTTCCGGCCCCTCGGCATAATAGATGACGGTGAGGCCGTTGCCCTCCGGCAGGGCGATCCAGCCGGCGATTCCGGCGGCGCTTGGATCGGGAATGCGGGCCAGCATGTCCCGGGTGGTGAGCTGCGCCGCCCGGGCAAACTCGAACAGCTGCATGCCGCGTTGCGCGGCGGCGGCGAGGCGCTGGCGCTCCTCGGCCGTCGGCGGCGCGACCAGGGCCATCGGCGAAGCGGCGGGGCTCGTCGCAGCCGGCGGCTGCGCCTGCGCCTGGGCCGCGAACAGGAGGGTCGCTGCAGCGAGGCCGGCACAGAAACGAGGCATCACATTGTTCCCCTTCGAGAATTTCGGTGCGAGCATAGAGGCTGCGAGCCGGCGCGGGCAAGCGGCGCCGGAATTGCCCCGCTTTTCATGGCTGCAGGATGAACGCGCGCACGGACCCTAGAGCGCGATCGCCACCGTCTTGAGCTCGGTATAGGCCTCGACGCCGTAGCGCCCGCTCTCGCGCCCGTAGCCCGACTGCTTGTAGCCGCCGAACGGCAATGCGACGTCCGCGGCGGCGGCGGTATTGCCCCAGACCATGCCGGCCTTCAGCTTCGCCGCCATGCGGTGCATCGCCGAGACGTCGCGGGTCCAGACGGTGGCGGCGAGCCCGTAAGTCGTGTCGTTCGCCGCCTTGGCGACCTCGTCGAGATCCTCGAAGCGGGTCGCGGTCAGGACCGGTCCGAAAATCTCCTCGCGCACGCAGCGCATCTCGGGCTTGACGTCGACGAGGATGGTCGGCTGCACGAACCAGCCGCCGTCGGAGCCCGGAGTCTCGCCGCCGTAGAGAACCGAGGCGCCCTCGCTCCTGCCCGATTCGATGTAGGAGAGCACCCGGTCCTGCTGCTCGTCGGAGACCAAAGGGCCCATCATCGTGTCGGGCGCGAGGCTGGGGCCGATCTTCCAGGCGGCGGCGTTGGCGGCGACCGCTTCGAGCAGGCTGTCGAACACGTCCTTGTGCGCGAACAGGCGCGAGCCGGCGATGCAGACCTGGCCCGAATTCATGAAGATCGACATCGCCGCCCCGCGCGCCGTCTTCGAGACGTCGACGTCGGGCAGCACGATCACCGGCGACTTGCCGCCGAGCTCCAGGGTGACGCGCTTCAGCGTATCGGCGGCGTTCCGGGTGATCGTCTTGCCGACCTGCGTCGAGCCGGTGAACGCGACCTTGTCGACGTCCGGATGGCGGACCATGCGGTCGCCCGCGGTCTCGCCGAGCCCCGTGACGACGTTGACCACGCCGGCCGGAAAGCCGGCCTCGGCGACGAGGTCGGCGAGACGCAGCGCCGTCAGCGGGGTCTGCTCCGCGGGCTTCAGGACCAGGGTGCAGCCCGCTGCGAGGGCGGGAGCGATCTTCTGCACCGCCATCATCAAGGGAAAGTTCCACGGCACGATCTGGGCGCAGACGCCGACCGGCTCGCGGCGGACATAAGCGTGGATCGCCCCCGCCGGGAAGGTGGCCGGTTCGATATGCTCGCCGGAGAGCTTGGTCGCCCAGCCGGCGGCGTAGCGCAAAGTGGCGACGCAGGTCGGCAGATCGTAGCCCTGGCTCGCCGCGCGGGGCTTGCCGTTGTCGATCGACTCGAGCTCGGCGAGATCGGCGAGGTTCGCCTCGATGAGGTCGGCGAGCTTCTCCATCAGCCGCGCCCGCGCGATCGGCGCAAGCCCGGTCCAGCGGCCGTCGTCGAACGCGCGGCGGGCGGCGGCGACGGCGCGGTCGACGTCGGCGTCGGAGGCATCGGCGATGCGGGCGATCTCCTTGCCGTTCGAAGGGTCGTAGACGGCGATCGTCGCATCGTGGCTGGAGGCGACCCATTCGCCGTCGATGAACAAAGCGGGCGCGCGGGAGAGCGCCTTCTGCGCCGCCTCCGAATAAGCGGGCTGCGCGGCGATCCGGGTCATCTCGTTCATCGGCCGAGTCCTCCTTCGCGATTACCCATAGACCAGAGCGTCATCCCGGCGAAGGCCGGGATCTCGGCGAGGGTTCGCGTCGAGCATGTGTCGCGCTCCATCGCCGCCCGCGCCTTTCACCCGCCGGGATCCCGGCCTGCGCCGGGATGACGGTCTCGGTCAGGCGAGCATCTTGCGGGCGGTCTCGACGGTGCGCTCGGCCGCCGGGGGGCGCGGCGGGGCGTTGACGCCGCGCTGGACGGCGGGGCGCTGCTCGATCGCCGCGAGCCAGCGCTGCAGGTGATCGAGGCCCTCGACGGAAACGCCGGGCCATTCGTGGATCCGCACCCAGGCGAAATTGGCGATGTCGGCGATCGAATAGTCGCCGGCCAGCCATTCATGGTCTGCAAGCCGGCGGTCGAGCACCTCGAACAGGCGGCGGCTCTCGCGGCGGTAGCGGTCGATCGCCGCAGGGATCTGCTCCGGGAAATATCGCGTGAAGACGTTGGCCTGCCCCATCATCGGACCGACTCCGCCCATCTGGAACATCAGCCACTGGACGACGCGGCTGCGCCCCTTTTCATCCGTCGGAATGAGGCGCCCCGCGCGCTCGGCGAGGTAGAGCATGATCGCGCCGGATTCGAACACGGCGAAATCGCCGTTCCCCCGGTCGACGATCGCGGGGATGCGTCCGTTCGGGTTGAGCGCCAGGAACCAGGGCTCCTTCTGTGCGCCCGAGCCGAGATCGAGGACGTGGAGCGCGTAGGGTATCTCCAGCTCTTCCAGCGTGATCGACGCCTTGTATCCGTTGGGCGTCGGGGCGGTGTAGAGGTCGATCATCGGGGGCGGCTCCTGAAAGCGTCATGCCGGACTTGATCCGGCATCCATGAACTCGGTGGCGGCAGCACCTCGCAGGTCGGTGTTCATGGGCCCCGGATCAAGTCCGGGGTGACGGGGTTGTGGCAATCCATGACGGACGACGAATTCGACATCCTCGCTTTCGGCGACAGCCTCGTCGCAGGCTACGGGCTCGCGCGCGACAAGGGCTTCGCGCCGCAGCTCGAGGCTGCGCTGCGCCGGCGCAAGGTCCCGGCAAACGTCATCAACGCGGGCATTTCGGGCGACACCGTCGCCGCCGGGTGGGCGCGGCTGCCGCGGACCATCGAGCGGCTGGAACGTAGGCCCGACCTCGCCATCGTGGCCCTCGGCGGCAACGACATGCTGCGCATGGTGCCGCCGCGGATCACCCGCGAAGGTCTGGAAGCGATCCTGGAGGAGCTCACCGCCCGCGAGATCCCGGTGCTCCTCGCCGGCATGTACGCGGCGCCTTTCCTCAGCCGCCAATACCAGGCCGAGTTCAACGCCATCTTTCCGGACCTCGCGCGCAAGTCCGGCGCTGCGTTCTACCCCTTCTTCCTCGCCGGCGTCGCGGGCGTGCCCCGGCTGAACCTGTTCGACCGCGTCCATCCGAACGAAAAGGGCATCGCCCGGATGGTCGAGGGGATATTGCCCGAGCTGCTGCGCGCGCTGAGGGGCGGGACGGAACGGCGTTCTTCTTCGCGAGGCTAGCCCCAAACCGTCATCCCGGCGAAGGCCGGGATCTCAGGACCAGAAATCACGATGGCCTGTGGAGGGCGCCCTGCACAGGCACCTGCGCATACTCTCCCTGAGATCCCGGCCTTCGCCGGGATGACGGAATTGCGCCGCCGCCGCGGCGGCGCGCTCCGTCAGAAGCCCAGAACGATCTCGCCGCCGAAATTGAGGCCGATGCGGCCATCGCGGACCCAGCGGACGAAGGCGTGCATCGGGCTGTAGCCGTCGAAGCGGATGACGACGCTCTCCCCGAGCCGCGGCGCGATCCCGCTTTCGATCATCGTCCCGCGGGAGGAGAGGTTCAGGACCGCGACCGGATGCTCGGTGCCGCGGAAGAAGAGCGTGGCGCTTTCGATCAGGCCTTCGTGGCGCGGCTCCGAGCGCTGGTCGACGAGCCGAGGGGCCGTCCGGGTGACCAGGGCGCCGAGCCCGAATGCCTGTGGCCGCATGCCTGCCTCCTCGGCGAAGCATGCGGCACAAGCGGTTACCGAACCTTTACTGCCGCGGCGGATCGCCGGCGGGGCGGCCCTCCTCCCAGAAATAAGGCTGGCGGCGACGGTCGCCCGTCACCTCTTCGTTCAGCGTCCGCGCATCGTAGAGCCGCCCGTTCAGCATGACGTGGCTGATCCGGTCGGAGTTGCGGATATTCTCGAGCGGATTGGCCTCCAGGATGACGAGGTCGGCGAGATAGCCCGCGCGGATCTGGCCGAGATCGCGGAAGCCGTAGACCGTCGCCGGCGTCGCGGTGGCGGCGCGCAGCGCCTCGAGCGGCGTCCAGCCGCCGCGCACGAACGACCACAATTCCCAGTGGAGGGCGAGGCCCTGCTGCTGGCCGTGGCCGCCGGCGCTCACCGGCACGCCGCGCTGGGAGAGGATTCGCGCCTCGCGGGCGCTGTACTGGTCGACGAACTGCTCGGGCGGAGCCGTCGTCGTTCGCACGCGGTCGGCGAGCTGGGCCGGAGGGACGTAGCGGGAGAGCAGCGGATGCTCCCAGACGCGGGTCGCCTGCGCCCAATAGGGATCGCCGGCGAGGCCGCCATAGGTGACTCCGAGCGTCGGCGTGTAGCCGACCCGGGTCTGGGCGAAGAAGCTCCGGACATCCTCGTAAAGCCGCGCCTGCGGCACATTGTGCTCGAGCGTCGTGTTGCCGTCCTGGATGATGGTCATGTCCATTCCGAACAGCGACCCCCCCTCGGCGACGACGACCATGTTCTCCGCGCGCGCCGCCGCGACCACCTGCTGGCGCTGGTTGCGGCGCGGCTGGTTGTAGTTCTTGATCGAGTGGGCGCCCTGGGCGCGGAGCCGCCGGACATGGGCGAGCGCGTCCTCGTAGCTGTCGATCTGGGCGTAGGAGCCGGGGCTGCGGGCGCCGTAGACGATTTCGCCGGACGAGAAGGTGCGCGGCGCGAGGATCAGGCCGGCGCGCTGCATCTCGGCCGCCGGGAAGATCTCGCTTGCCTGGCTGGAGGGATCGTGGGCGGTGGTGACGCCCATGGCGAGGTGGACCTGGTTGGACCAGTTCTGCTGCGGGATGAGGTCGTCCTCGCCCTGTGGGCCGTGGGCGTGGGCGTCGATCAGGCCCGGGATGATGGTGCGGCCCGTCATGTCGACCTGGCGGGCATTGGCGGGAATGGTGACGGTGCCGCGGCGGCCGACGGCGCGGATGCGGTTGCCGTCGATCAGGATCACGCCGTCCTCGATCACGCCGCCGTCCGCGCCCGCCATGGTGACGATGCGGGCGCCGGTGAGCGCGACGAGGCCCTGCGGCCGCTCGGTGGGCGCGGTGATGGCGAGGGAGACGCCGATGCGAGGGGCAGCGTAGGCGGTGCCGCCGGGCACACGGCGAATGAGGGAGGTGGCCTCCGCGGTGTAAAGCGTCGGGCCGAGGCTCCAGGCGAGACTGCGGCCGCCATTGGCCCATTGGAAATACTGGCCGCCATTTTCGGTGGCGCGGGTGACGGGAAGCTGGCCGCCGCGTGCGCCGATGCTGAGCGTCGCGGCGCCCGGCGCGAAGGGCATGGCGAAGATGTTGTAATTCTCGCGAAAAGCGAGGTGCTGCCCGGTGGGCGAGACTTCAAAGCCGGTGACGAGCTCGCCTTGGGCATGGGCGCGGCGGTCGTTGCCGGAGAGATCGACGCTGACGAGGCGGTGCTTGCCGCCTTCATTGTCCTCCAGGAAGAGGCGGTCGTTCGCCGCGCCGAAATGGGGGTTGGCGCCGTTGCGGGTAACTCGAGTGGCTTCGCCGCCGGTGGAGGCGACGCGGAAGACGCCGGTGTTCTCGGACCAGCGGTCGGAGGTCAGGCCGCCTCCGCCGCTCACTTCGTAGACGATGGTCCTGCCGTCCGGGGAGAAGCGCGGGCGGCGATAGTGGCCGGGCTGGGTGGTGATCGTGCGAACGCCCGAGCCGTCGGGCGCGACAGTGCGGATTTCGCCGAGGCGCTGGTCGTTCCAGCTGACGAAGGCGATGGTGCGGCCGTCGCGGGACCAGCTCGG
>DASVSD010000020.1:0-28174 GCA_036388255.1 Allosphingosinicella sp.
GGCGGCCCAGAGGAGGGCGCCCGCCATCATCACCGCGCCGGTCAGCACCTTGCCCTTGAACATGAACTGCAGGCCGAGGAGGAAGATCGCCGCCGCGATGCCGTCTTCGTAGGTGTAGCCCTTGAGCTTGCCCGTCCACCAGGCCCAACCGAGGCCCGCCACGGCGAGGAGCAGGACCACCGGCATCAGCCCGCCATGGCGGCGGCGCGCGCGGGGCCGGCGCTTCTGCCTTCTTCCGGAAGACCGAAGCCTGCGATCATCTCCCGCAATTCCTGACGCGCGGCAATGTGGCTGAGGCCTACATTGCCGAGCTGCTGCAGGTCGAGCAGCGTCAGGCCCTTGGGGAAGAGCTCGCGGTAGATGACGCGCTCGCCGAGGCCGGGGATGATGCGGAAGCCGACGCGGCGCGACAGCTCCTCGAGCGCGAGGCCCACGCGGCGCATGTTGCGCGCCTCGATATGCTGCATCCGGTTCCTCAGCACGACCCAATCGACGCTGGCATTGTGCGCCTTGGCGCGCTGGGTGCGGCTGCGCCAGACCAATTCGGCGTAGAAGCTCGGCCGCCGGATCTTGTAGGTCTCGGCGTCGACCTCGCCGATCAGGTCGAGATCGACGAAGCTGTCGTTGATTGGCGTGACCAAAGTGTCGGCGCGCAGCATCGCCGCGCGCGCGTGCGGGTCGTCGCGGCCGGGCGTGTCGATCACCAGCACTTCGGCCGCTTCGCCCACGCGCGAGATCTGCGCGTCGACCTCCTCGCCTTTCGCCGGGTCGAACGTCTCGTAGAGCGGCATGACCAGCTCCGCGCCGGTCCGGCCGACCGTCGCCCGGCGGTTGTCGAGATAGCGGCCGAGGGTGCGCTGGCGGGTGTCGAGGTCGAGCGCGGCGACGCGGCGGCCGCCCGTGGCGAGCGCCACCGCGGTGTGCACCGCGGTGGTCGACTTGCCGGTGCCGCCCTTCTCGTTGGCGAAGACGATGATATGCGGCGCGGCCACTCTGCCTCCACTTGATCGAAACGTCGGGCGCCGTCTAAGGGGCCGCTGCTCGAATAGGCCAGGCGGCCATGGGAGGCCAAGGGCCAGTGCGCATTATCCGCGAAAAAGAGGCGCTGCACGCGGCCGTGGCGGCGCTGAAGGCCGAGGGCGCGACGATCGCGTTCGTGCCCACCATGGGTGCGCTCCATGCCGGCCACATGGCGCTCGTCGAGGAGGCGCGGCGCCGCGCCCGCTCCGTCATAGCCTCGATCTTCGTCAACCCGACCCAGTTCGGGCCGGACGAGGACCTCTCGCGCTACCCCCGCCGCGAGGCGGGCGACGCCAAGATGCTCGAGGAGGCCGGCGTCGACATCCTGTGGGCGCCGGACGTCGCGACCATGTACCCCGACGGCGCGGAGACGCCGGTCGCCGCGGGCCCGGCGGCGCGCGGCCTCGACGGCGCGGCGCGCCCCGGCCATTTCGACGGAGTCGCCACGATCGTCGCGCGCCTCTTCGAGCAGGTTCGGCCGGACGTCGCCCTGTTCGGCGAGAAGGACTTCCAGCAGCTCCTCGTCATCCGCCAGATGGTCGCCGAGCGCGCGCTCCCCGTCGAGATCGTCGGCGTGCCGACCCAGCGCGACGCCGACGGCCTCGCCCTCTCGTCCCGCAACCTCTATTTGACCGAGGACGAGCGCCGGGCGGCGCGCGCGCTGCCGCGGGCTTTGGGCGAGGCGGCGCAGGCGATCGCCGGCGGCGGCGGCGCCGAAGAGGCCCTTGCCAGGGCGCGGGAGGCTTTGTCGCGGGCGGGCTTCGGCCCGATCGACTATGTCGAGCTTCGCGACGCCGAGACGCTGGCGCCGGTCGAACGCCCCGACCGCCCCGCGCGCCTCCTCGCCGCCGCCTGGCTGGGGCAGACGCGGCTGATCGACAATCTCCCGGTGGCGGCGCGGGCGGAGTGAAGGGCGCCGCTGCCTGACACGTCATCCCGGCGAAGGCCGGGATCCCAGGGAGAGTAGACGCTGCCGGCCGTGCAACGACCGGACCGCGCATTCCATAACCCACGGAGCCCTTCACCCCCCGGGATCCCGGCCTTCGCCGGGATGACGCGGTGGTCGACCGCGACCACGGTCACCGCGGCGTTAACCATTTCTTTGGACCCGTTGGCCGAAACATCTCCCGGACAGGCGAAAAACAGGGGAGCATGTCATGGGTACAAGCGCGAAATCGGCCGCCTTCCTGATGGAAAGCCTGGTCGCGGAGGCCGCCGCCGGCGACGCCGACGCCCTCTACCGGCTCGGAGTCGCTTACTCGACCGGCACCTGCGGCACCGAGATCGACCTCGTGGAAGCGCATAAATGGTTCAACCTCGCCGCGCTCAACGGCAGCGCGCTCGGCCAGCAATGCCGCGCCGACATCGCCGAGGAGATGACCGCCCGGGAAATCGCCGAGGCGCAGCGCCAGGCGCGGGCATGGCTCTCGGACAGCTGGCGCCGCGCCGCCTGAGACTCAGCCGCGGCGGAACGGCGTGAAGTCGCCGAGCGCGGCGATCTCGCGGAGCGCCGCGCGCCGCTCGACCTCGAGGAAGTCCGCGACCGCGTCCCTGAGCCGCCCGTCGGCGAGGAAATGGGCGGAGAAGGTCGGCACCGGACGATAGCCGCGGCTCAATTTATGCTCTCCCTGGGCGCCGGCCTCGACCCGCGCCAGCCGGTTCGCGATCGCCCAGTCGATGGCCTGATAATAACACAGCTCGAAATGAAGGCCCGGCGCGTCGATCAACGTGCCCCAATAGCGGCCGTAAAGCGCCTCCTCGCCGATCAGGTTGAGCGCGCCGGCCACCGGCTGCCCGCCCCGATAGGCCATCACCAGCAGGATCCGGTCGCCGAGACGCTCGCCGAGCAGCGAGAAGAATATACGCGTGAGATAGGGCCGGCCCCATTTGCGGCTGCCGGTGTCCTGGTAGAAGGCCCAGAAGGCGTCCCAGTGCGCCTCCTCGATCTCGGCGCCGCGGAGCCGCCGCACCTCCAGACCTTCGAGCGCGGTCGCGCGCTCCTTGCGGATCGCCTTTCGCTTGCGCGACGCGAGGGAGACGAGGAAGTCCTCGAAGCTCCCATAGCCGGCGTTCAGCCAGTGATATTGGGTGTCGATCCGGATCAGCCAGCCGGCGCGCTCGAACAGCTCCACCTCGTCGGGCGCGATGAACGTGGCGTGGGCGGAGGAGAGGTCGTTCTGCAGCACCAGCGCTTCGGCGGCGCCGATCAAGGCCGGCGCGAGGGCCTGATCGGCGGCGAGCAGGCGCCGGCCCGGGACCGGCGTGAACGGCACGGCGATCTGGAGCTTGGGATAATAATCCCCGCCGGCTTCCTCATAGGCGTCGGCCCAGCTGTGATCGAAGACATATTCGCCGCGGCTGTGGCTTTTCGCATAAGCCGGCAGGACGGCGGCCGGCGCGCCGTCCTCGCCGTCGATCGCGATCGGCGCGGGCTGCCATCCGGTGCCGGGGCCGACGCTTCCGCTCTCCTCGAGCGCGGCGAGGAAGGCGTGGCTGGTGAACGGGTCGCCGCGGCCGGCGCAGCGGTCCCAGGCGGCCGGCTCGAACGATGCGACCCCGTCCGCAACCCGCGCGAGGATTGGAGTTTCGCTCACCTTTCCTCGTAGATGATCTGGTCGGCCTCGGCGCGCGCGGTCTCGCGCTCTCGCGCGCCGCGGACCGTCCAGCTGAGCACCGGCAGGCCCCGGCGGCGCTGCTCGCGGGCGAAGGCGGAGGGCAGGTCCTGCACGTCGTAGGCGAGGAAGTGCGGCCGGGCGCGCCACAGCGAGAGCCTTCGCTCGAACCCGCCGTGCACGCGCCGGCGCTTCCTCTCGGTGACCACGAGGCCGCGGGTGATGCCGCGCCCGTTGCGCCAGAACCAGCGGCCGACCTCCGGATTGAACGACATCACCGCCATATAGCCGGGATAGTCGCGGACGGCGCGCAGCACCGAGGCGCAGAGCGCGGCGACGTGGCGCGTCGGCGCTTTCACCTCGATCAGCATCGGCGCGCGCGAATCGACGAGATGGACGACGTCGATCAGGGTCGGGATGGTCTCGCCGGCGCCGGCGAGCGCGATGCGCTGCAGCTCTGCGGCGCTGCGGTCGCGGACGCGGCCCTCGACGCCGGTAAGACGCTTCAGGTCGTAATCGTGGAACACGATGGCCTCGCCGTCCCGGCTTGCCTGCACGTCGAGCTCGATGCCGTGGCCTTCGGCCACCGCGGCTTCGAAGGCGGCGCGGCAATTCTCGACGATATGGGCGCCGTGGAGGCCGCGATGCGCGAAAGGCTGCGCCGTCAGCCAGTCGATCCGCGCGGCGACCGGCGGCGGCGCGAAGAGGTCGTCAAGCAGCCTTGACGGCGACAATTGCATCGATCTCGACCGCGGCGCCGAGCGGGAGGGACGCAACGCCCACCGCGGCGCGGGCGTGGCGGCCGGCTTCGCCGAACACCTCCTCCATCAGCGTCGAGGCGCCGTTGGCGACCTTCGGCTGGTCGGTGAACGACCCCGCGCTGTTGACGAACACGCCGAGCTTGACGATCCGCTCGACCTGCTCGAGGCCCACGGCCTCGTCGATCTGGGCGAGCAGCATCAGGCCGCAGGCGCGCGCGGCGCGGACGCCATATTCCAGGTCGCGGTCCTCGCCGATCCTGCCGGTGAGCAAAGCGCCATCCTCGAACGAGACCTGCCCCGAAACGTGAAGCAGGCTGCCGGCGAGCACCGCCGGGACATAGGCGGCGACCGGTGCCGCGGCCTCGGGAAGGACGATGCCGAGCTCGGCGAGGCGCTCGCGGACGGTCGGGGCCATGGCCGCGCCGTAAGCACCGGCGGCGGCTTCAGGTCAAGCGCGCGGGAAAGAAGCCGGACGAACTTCGGCCGGCGGCCTCCACCGCCGGCCGAAGCGCCGTGAACGAGAATTCGGACGCTGGCGTCAGCAGCGGCGGCCGCGCCCGCCCGGGTCGGCGTAGCGGCCGCTGTCGCTGTCGCTGCAGGAGCGCCGGCCGCGGCCATTGTTGACCGGATCGCCGGGATCGTTGTCGGTGATGCCGGTGCCGCGCCGGCCGCGGCCGTTATTGACCGGATCGGCATAGCGGCCGCGGTCGTTGTCGGTCACGCCGCTGTTGCGGCGGCCGCGGCCGTTGTTCACCGGATCGGCGTAGCGGCCGGTATCGTTGTCGGTGACGCCGCTGCCGCGCCGGCCGCGGCCGTTTCGGGGAGGATCGCTGGGATCGTTGTCGGTGACGCCGCTGCGCCCGCGGCGGCCGCCGCCGACCGGGTCGGCATTACGGCCGGTATCGTTGTCGGTCTGGACCGCCTGGGCTTCGCCCCCGAGCACGAGCAGGCTGCCGCCGGCGACGGCGCCGCCCGCGACGGTGCCGAGAAACGAACGGCGGCTGAGCTTACGGGTGATCTTCATCGCGCGACTCCCTGGCGGACAGCTTATGGGTCGCGAGAGGATGCCGTCCTGGATGCCTCAGGTAAATTCCGACAAATGTCGGGTGCGGGGCCTAGCAGCGCGGCGCGCCGGAGGTGGCGGGGTCTCCCGGATCGGCGTCGTTGCAGCGCCGCCCGCGATTGGCGGGATCGCCGGGGTCCTGGTCGGTAAAGCCGGTCACGGTGCCGCGGCCCGGCCGGTCGGAAGAGTCGTTGTCTGTCCGCCCGGTGCGCGTCCCGCGCCCGGGGGGATCGGCGCGCGGGCCGCTGTCATTGTCGGTGCGCTGGACCGCCCCCGCTGTGCCGGCAAGCGCGATCAGCGCGCCTCCGCCGAGCACCGCCCCGCCCGCGACGGTGCCGAGAAAGGAGCGGCGGCTCAGCCTGCGCGTCGTCTTCATCTGCATTCCCCCGAATGATCTGCGCAGGTTAGCGGTGGCCCGCCCCGGCCGCAAGCGGACCCGCGATTGCGCCCGCCCGGCCCGCCTCCTAGATGCCGCTGATGCTCGATGCCCAGATCGCCGCCGCGACGCCGCCCTCCGCAATCCGCCGCGAGGATTACCGCCCGCCCGACTGGCTGGTGACGGACGTGTCCCTGGAATTCGATCTCGGCGCCGACAAGACTTCCATCCGCTCTTTGCTGCAGGTCGAGCGGGCCGAGCATGCCGAGGACCATGTGCTTCGCCTCGCCACTGGCGGCACGCCGCCGGCGGCCGTCTACGAGCGCGGTGCCGGCGAGGCCGATTGGCGGATGGAGGGCGACGAGCTCGTCATCGAGCTCGGGCTCGACTTCCATGAAATCGAGATCTTCAACGAAGTGTCCCCGGCGCGGAACAGCCAGCTGATGGGCCTCTACGAATCCGGCGGCATCCTCTGCACCCAGTGCGAGGCCGAGGGCTTCCGGCGGATCACGCCGTTCCTGGACAGGCCCGACGTGCTCACCCGGTTCCGGGTGAAGATGATCGCCGACAAGGCGAAATATCCGGTTTTGCTCTCGAACGGGGATCCGGTCGGGGCTGGCGACCTCGAAGGCGGGCGGCACTGGGCCGAATGGCACGATCCCTATCCCAAGCCTTGCTACCTGTTCGCGCTGGTCGCGGGCGATCTCGTCGCCAACCGCGACAGCTTCGTTACCCGCTCCGGCCGCAGGGTCGAGCTCGGCATCTGGGTGCGCGAGGACGATCTTGCGAAGACCGAGCATGCCATGGCCTCCCTCAAGGCGGCGATGAAATGGGACGAGGAGGTCTACGGGCGAGAATATGATCTCGACGTGTTCAACATCGTCGCCGTCGCCGATTTCAACTTCGGCGCGATGGAGAATAAGGGCCTCAACATCTTCAACTCGCGCTACATCCTCGCCGATCCGGACACCGCGACCGACGCCGATTACGACGCGATCGCGGGGGTCGTCGCGCACGAATATTTCCACAATTGGTCGGGCAACCGCGTCACCTGCCGGGACTGGTTCCAGCTCTCGCTCAAGGAGGGCTTCACCGTCTTCCGCGATCAGCAATTCTCGGCCGACCAGGGATCGCCGGCGGTGAAGCGGATCGAGGACGTGCGCGCGTTGCGGGCGGCCCAATTCCCCGAGGATGCCGGGCCGCTCGCCCATCCGGTACGGCCGGATTCCTACATGGAAATCTCGAATTTCTACACGGCCACCGTCTACAACAAGGGCGCCGAGCTGATCCGGATGCTTCACACCTTGCTCGGGCCGGAGCGCTTCCGGGCCGGCGCAGACCTCTATTTCGAGCGCCATGACGGGCAAGCGGTGACCTGCGAGGATTTCGTCCGCGCGATGGAGGAAGCGAGCGGCGTCGACCTGTCGCGCTTCCGGCTCTGGTACGGCCAGGCCGGGACGCCGCGGGTGCGGGCAGAGCTCGCCCACGAAGACGGCCGCGCGCGGCTGCGGCTCGCCCAGCACGTGCCGCCGACTCCGGGCCAGCCGGTGAAGCAGCCCATGCCGATCCCGCTCAGGCTCGCTCTGTTCGGCGAGGCGAGCGGCGCGAAGCTGGAGGAGCGGCTGGTCCTGCTCGACGAAGAGGCGGCGGAGATCGTCTTCGACGGCGTGACGGAGCGGCCGGTCCTGTCGCTCAACCGCGATTTCTCGGCGCCGGTCATCGTCGACAGCGAACGCCGGCCGCAGGACCTCGCCTTCCTCTCCGCGCACGACGACGATCCGTTCGCCCGCTACGAGGCGATGCAGCAACTGATGCTGCACACCGTGCTCGGGGCGATTCAGCGCGGAGCGGAGGATCACGATGCGGCGATCGAGGCGGTGCGGCGCACGCTGGAGGACGAGACGCTCGATCCTGCCTTCGTCGGCGAGGCGGTGCTGCTGCCGAGCGAGAGCTTCATCGGCGACCAGCTGGACACGGTCGATCCGGACGCCGTGCACCGTGCCCGCGAAGGGCTGCGGGGCGCGCTCGGCGCGCGCCTCGAGGGCCTGTGGCGCTCGGCCTACGCAGCGCATGCCGCCAACCGCTACGAATATTCGCCGGCCGCCAAAGGCGCACGCCGGCTCCGCGGGGTGGCGCTCGCCTATCTCGACGCCGCCCGGGCTCCCGATGCGCCGGCGCTGGCCAAGCGCCAGTTCGACGAAGCGGACAACATGACCGACAGGCAGAGCGCGCTGGGCGTCCTGGTCAACGGCGACGCGCCCGAGCGCAGGCAGGCGCTGGAAGCCTTTTACGGCCGCTACCGCCACGACGGCCTGGTGCTCGACAAATGGTTCACCGCCCAGGCGCTCTCGACCCGAGACGACACGCTCGAGCGGGTCGCGGAGCTGGCGCGCCATCCGGACTTCACGCTCGCCAACCCGAACCGGCTGCGGGCGCTGGTCGGCGCCTTCGCCGCGAACCAGCGGGCCCTGCACCGCGCCTCGGGCGAGGGCTATCGCTTCCTCGCCGACATGATCCTCGCCGCCGACCGGATCAATCCGCAGACCGCCGCACGGCTCGTCCCCCCGCTCGGCCGCTGGCGCCGCTTCGACGAGGCGCGGGGCGAAAAGATGCAGAGCGAGCTGGCACGGATCGTCGCGGTGCCGGGTCTCTCGAAGGATGTTTACGAGCAGGCCTCGAAAAGCCTGGTCTAGCTAGCGCCCTCCGACCCAGGCGGCGACCTGCTCGGCGACCTGATTCGCCGCCTGGTTCAGCGCCGGGGCGACGATCGCCGCCTGCGCGGCGGCGACCGGCACGCGTGCCTCGAAGCGCTGGGTGGCGATCGAGTTGCGGCCGCGCTCCAGCACGGCGTCGTAGAGGGCCACCGCCTCCATCCGGTCGGCGTCGAGCCCGAACATCAGGAGCTGGCCGGTGAGACGCGCGCCCGGCTCGTGGGTGAACTGGCCGGGATCGAGGACGACGCGGCCGGTCCGCGCGGAAACCGTCTCGGCGATGACCGCGCGGAACAGCTCGCTCGGATCGTCGGCCCAGAAGGCGCCGCGCAGATACTGGATTGTCTGCGGCGCGACGTAGACCGGGACGCGGGTGGTGGCGAGCGCGACCGGCACGGTCGGCTCGGCGACCGTGATCGCCTCGCCAGGCCCGGCGGTGCGGGCGTCGCCGGCCGGCCGCACCTGGTCGGAGCGCAGGGTGAGGAGCTCGCTCGGCGCGCCGCCGCCGAAGCAGGCCGACAATCCCAGAGCCGCGACGGCGGCGATCACTGCGGCGATCTTCATTGCTTGTTCCGCCTTCCTCGATAGTCGGGCAGCGACTGGCCGCCGATGATGCCGCCAATGCCCTGGCGCTCGATCCGCGTCGTGATCGCGCGCAGCGACTCTGAGGTCTCGCGAAGGTCACGCATCAGCTCCCCGACCTGCGGCAAGGTCTGGTTGGTGAAGGCGTTCACTCCCGGCCGCGCCTCCGCGAGCACCGCGTTCAGATTCTCCATGCTCTGCTCGGCGGCGCGGATGGTGTGGCGCAGGTCGTTGACCAAAGGCCGCCCCTCCTGGTTCACCAGCCGGTCGGTCGAGCCCATCAGCTGGCCCGCGCGCTCGGCCGCCAGGCCGGCCTGGCGGATCGCGATCCGCGCCTCCGCCAGCGTCGCGGCGATTTCCGGCGACCGTTCCGCGAGCGAGCGGCTGATCGCCTCGGTATTCGCCAGGATGCCGGCGATCGACTCCTGGTTGCGGTCGGAGAGCAATTGCGTCAGCCGCTCGGTCAGCGTCGAGATGCGCTCGAGCAGCTCGGGCGCGGTATTGAGCAGCTGGCCGATCGCGCCCGGCCGCGTCGGGATCACCGGCACGCCGTAGGGGCATTGCGCGGTGCGGTTCTCGCCGGGGCAGCCGATCTCCGGAGGCCGGCGCCCGCGCGCGGGAATCTCGGGTGGGTTGAGCTGGATCTGCGAGAGGCCGGTGAAGCCGACGCCGCGGATGGTCGCGGTCGTGCCCTGCAGGATCGGAGTCTGGTCGCGCACCCCGATCCGCACGCGCACGAATTCCGGGTTGCGCTCCTCGAGGTCGATCTCCTCGATCTGGCCGACCGGGACGCCGTTATAGGTGACCGCCGTGCCCTTGGCCAAACCCTCGACCGACTGGCGGAAGAAGATGTCGTAGCCCTGCTCGCTGTCCCCCGACACCTGGCTCAGCCAGATGATGAAGACCACCAGCATAGCGAGGAGCCCGAGGACGACGCTGCCGACGAGGATATGGTTCGAACGGGTTTCCATCAGACCCTGGCTCTTTCCCTCTTATCCACGGTGGCGGCGGCGCGCCCTCGCGGTCCCCTGAAATACTCCTGGATCCATTCGTGGTCCAAAGCCAATAATTCCGGAATCGTTCCAATCGCCACCACCTTGCGGTCGGCGAGCACCGCCACCCGGTCGCAGATCGCGTAAAGCGTGTCGAGATCGTGGGTGATCAGGAAGACGGTGAGGCCGAGCGCGTCGCGCAGCTGGACGATGAGCTCGTCGAACGCGGCGGCCCCGATCGGGTCGAGGCCGGCGGTCGGCTCGTCGAGGAACATGAGCTCGGGATCGAGGGCGAGGGCGCGGGCGATCCCGGCGCGCTTGCGCATACCGCCCGAAAGCTCGGAGGGGTATTTCGGGCCCGCCTCCGGACCGAGCCCGCTCATCACCACCTTGTAGGCGGCGATCTCGTCGAGCAGGGTCTCGTCCATCCGCGGGAAATATTCCTTGATCGGCACCTGGACGTTTTCGGCCACGGTCAGGGTCGAGAAAAGCGCGCCGCCCTGGAACAGGATTCCCCAGCGGCGGCGGACGTGCTTCGCTTCCTCCTCGGGCCGGCCGATCATCGACTCGCCGAACACGGTGATCTCGCCTTCATCGGGGATCTGGAGCCCGATGATGGAGCGCATCAGGACCGACTTGCCGGTGCCCGAGCCGCCGACCACGCCGAGGATCTCGCCCTTGCGCACGTCGAGGTCGAGCCCTTCGTGGACGATCTGCTCGCCGAAGCTGTTCCTGAGGCCGCGGACCTGGATGATATGCGGGTCTTCGCTCACAGCCAGCCGATCGAGGTGAAGAAGACGGCGAAAAAGGCGTCGAGGACGATGACCAGGAAGATCGCCTGGACGACGGCGGCGGTGGTGCGCAGGCCGACCGATTCGGCATTGCCTTCGACCTGCAGGCCCTGGAAGCAGCCGGCCATCGAGATAATCAGCCCGAACACCGGCGCCTTGATCAGCATCTGCCAGAGGTCGGTCTCCGGGACGACCTCGCGGGTGCGCTGGATGAAGGTCACCAGCGGGATTCCGAGATCGATCCAGACGAACATCGCGCCGCCGATGATCGCGAGGATCGAGGCATAAAAGCCCAGCACGGGCATCAGCAATACGGTGGCGAGCACCCGCGGGACGACCAGAGCCTCCATCGGCGACACGCCGATCGTGCGCATCGCGTCCACTTCCTCGCTGAGCTTCATCGATCCGATCTGGGCGGCGAAGGCCGAGCCCGAGCGGCCGGCGACCATGATCGCCGTCATCAAGAGGCCGAGCTCCTTGACCGAGCTCCGGCCGATCAGGTTGATCGTGTAAATCTCCGCGCCGAACTGGCGCAGCTGGACTGCGCCCTGCTGCGCGATGACGATGCCGACGAGGAAGCTCATCAGCCCGATGATCGGCAAAGCGTGAATGCCGACATGCTCGAAATTGGTGACGACCGAGTTGATCCGGAATCGCCGCGGATGGGTGATCACGTTCCACAGCGAAACGAGCAGGCCGCCGAAGAAGCCTAGCAATCCGTAGAGCGTCCGCCCGGCCATCGCCGTACCGGCGCCGATCTGGCCGACCACGCGGAAGAAGGCCGGCGTGCTGTCAGGACGGACCTTGACCGGCTGGTCCGCCTTCTCGACCTGATCGAGCAGGGAACGGTGCTCGTCGCTTTCGCCGACGATCTCGGCGCGATGGTCTCGCTTGAGCTTGTAGATCAGCCAGGCGCCGACCGTGTCCATACGGTCCACGGCGGAAAGGTCGACCAGCGGCCGCTGCGCCTTGATCTCGCCGAGACGTTCCGTGAGCTTTCGGATCCGCGCCAGCGTGAGGTTGCCGGTGAAGCGCAGTACGCAGCGGCCGTCCTCGTTCGACTGGGTGAAATCGGGCATGATGCTCATCGAGGAGGGGACACTGCTTCAAAAGGAGGCGGGCGGCAAGCGCGGGAGGATGGACAGGCGCTACGCACCTGTGCTTGCCGCGGTTCCGTGAAGCGCCAGCTCGCCATTTACGACATGGACCGCACGATCACCCGGCGCGCGACCTACACGCCGTTCCTGATTCACGCCTGCCTGCGCCTGGCGGCGTGGCGCCTCTTGTTGCTGCCGCTGGTCCTGCTGACGCTCGCGGCATACGGCCTGCGCCTGATCGACCGCGGGCGCCTCAAGGAGTGGAACTACCGGATCCTGATCGGCCGCGGAGTCGCGCCCGAGCGGCTCGAGCCGGTGGTGGAGAGCTTCGCCGAGCGCCAGCTCGCGACCAACATCCTGCCGGGCGCCCGGCGCAGCATCGCAGGCGATCGCGAGGCCGGGCGGAGGCTGGTGATGGCGACGGCCTCCTATCGGCTCTACGCCGCCGCGATCGCGCAGCGGCTGGGCTTCGACGACGTCATCGCCACCGACACCCTGCGCGACGGCAAGGGGCACATCGTCGCGCGCATCGACGGCGCGAATTGCTACGGCCTCGGCAAGCTCGACATGATCGAGGCCTGGCTGCAACGGGAGGGACTTGAGCGGGAGGCCGTCCACATCCGCTTCTACTCCGACCATGTCTCCGACCACCATGTCCACCGCTGGGCAGACGAAGCCGTCGCCGCCAACGCCCACCGCCGCCTGATCCGCCTGGCCGAAGCGGAAGGTTGGGAAGTCGTGGACTGGAACGACCGGAAGAGCGCACAAATGTAAGCAAGCGCTTTACATTGTAAGTATCGTGTAAAGACCCGATTCACTGCCCAGTTTACATTATCGCTATTACGTTGACTTCGTCGAGTCCGGGGCATAGCTTCGCGCTCGATTGGGACGCGCATTTCTTCCTCCGGCCGCGCCGGCGGAACGCCGCCCTCGAGGGCGGGAGGTGAGGGCCCCGCTGATTATGTGTCGGGACCCTCACCTCATGGCGCGCTAAACCGCGTCGAGCGCCTGCTCGAAATCGGCGACGAGGTCGCCGGGATCCTCGACCCCGATCGAGATGCGGACGAGATTGTCGGTGATGCCGAGCGCCTGCTTGCGCTCCTCGGGCACGGAGAGATGGGTCATCGCCGCCGGCGCGCTCGCCAGCGTCTCGGTGCCGCCGAGGCTGACGGCGAGATGGGCGATCTTCAGCGCGTCGAGGAAGGCGAAGGCCTCCTTCTCGCCGCCCTTCAGATAAAGCGAGAAGGTCGACCCGGCCCCGGTGCAGTGGCGCCGATAGATGTCGGCCTGCCGCGCGTCTCCTCCCTCCTCCAGAAAGCCGAGATAGCCGACGCTCTCGACCTTCGGATGATCGCGCAGGAAGGCGCAGACCTTGGCGGCGTTCTCGCCGGCGCGCTCCATCCGGAGCTCGAGCGTCTCCAGCGAGCGGAGCAGCATCCAGGCGGTGTTGGGATCGGTGATCGTGCCGATCGTGTTGCGGAGCATCCGGATGGTGTTGATCAGCTCCTTGGAGCCGGTGATCCCGCCGGCGACGAGGTCCGAATGGCCGCCGGCATATTTGGTCAGCGAATAGACCGAGAGGTCGGCGCCCTGGCGGAGCGGCTGCGCCCAGAGGGGCCCGAGGAAGGTGTTGTCGATCGCGATCGGCGGCCGCTCGTCGCCGAGCACCGCGGTCCGCGCCGCGGCGACGGCCTCGACGTCGACCAGCGCGTTGGTCGGGTTGGCCGGGCTCTCGAGATAGATGAGCGAGACGCGGCCCATCGCCTTGGCGCGCTCGAGCACGCTCTCGATCTCCTCGCGGGTCGCCCCCGCGGGAAAGTCGAGCCACTTGACCCCGAAGCGGCCGAGGATGCGGGCGATCAGGGTCTCGGTCGCCGCATAAAGCGGGCCGGAGTGGACGACGACGTCGCCGGGCTGGACGAAGGCGAGCAGCAAGGTCGAGATCGCCGACATTCCGGAGGAGAAGGTCAAGGCATCCTCGGCATCCTCCCAGAGCCCCAGCCGGTCCTCGAGGATCTCCTGGTTCGGTCCGTTGAAGCGCGAATATACGAGGCCCTCGGCACCGCCTGGCCGCTTGCCGGTCACGCCTTCGAAATGCCGCTTGCCCGCCGCCGCATTCTCGAAGACGAAGGTCGAAGTGAGGAAGATCGGCGGCTTCAGCGAGCCTTCCGAAAGCGCCGGATCGAAGCCGTGGCCCATCATCAGGGTCGAGGGCTTCAGCCTGCGGCCCCCGACTTCGAGCACGCTCGGCTTCGGGCGGCGGCGCGGAGTCGCGCCGGTGAGATCGGATTCGTCTTCGCTGCGCATGTCTGTCTCCTATCAGCGGATCGCATTTGCTTCGGGAGACCGAGCCTGCCGGGAGGAGGCTCAAGGCCGCTTGCCGAGAAGCGGCCCAGGGGTGAGGTCCGTTGCCCGTCGCGGTTCCTAGCCGATCAGGGCGGCGACGATCCAGACGATTCCGACCATCAAAGGCACCCCGGCGATGTCGAGGATCAGCCCCGCCTTCAGCATCCGCGGCAGGGCGATGTGCCCCGTCGCCCAGGCGATCGCATTGGGCCCCGTGCCGGACGGCAGCATGAATCCCCAGCTCGCCGCCCAGGCCGCCGGCAAGGCTAGCAGGATCGGATCGATCCCCGTCGCGGCGATGATCCCGGCGACGACGGGGATGATCCCGCTCGCGGCGGCGACGTTCGATGCGAACTCGGTGATCACGATGACGATCGCGACGAGCACGCACACGACGATCAGCGGGTGGACCAGGCGCAGCGGCTGCAGCGCGACGCCCAGCCAGTCGGCGAGGCCCGATGCGCCGATTCCGGCGGCGAGGGCGAGGCCCCCGCCGAACATCATGATCACCCCCCAAGGCGCCCGATTGGCCTCCTCCCAGTTGAGGATCGCACGGCCGGTCCCGTCCGGGACGACGAAAAGGAGCAATGCCGCGGCGATCGCGATCGTGCCGTCGGTGAGGCTGTCGCGCGGCAAATAGGGCGTGACGAACGGAACCGCGACCCAGGCCGCGACGACGGCGACGATCAGCGGCACCAGCCTCCTCTCGGCCGCCGACCAGGGCGCGGCCACGCCGATCCCGGCGAGCGCCGCCGCCGGATCGAAATCGGTCGGCCGCACCTTCTGAACCTTGAGCAGGATCACCCAGCACATCGGGATGGCGATGAGGACCAGCGGCATCCCGTACATCGCCCAGGTCATGAAATCGATCCTGAGGCCGAGCGCGCGCTCGATGATCCCCGCGGCGATCGCGTTGGTCGGCGAGCCGACCAGCGTCCCGAGGCCGCCGATCGACGCCGCGAAGGCGATCCCCATCGCCAGGGCTCCGGCGAAGCCGTCGGTGTGCCCCGCCTCGATCCTGGCGCCTTTGAGGACGGCGACGGCGATCGGCATCATGATCAGGGTGGTGGCGGTGTTCGAGACGATCAGGCTGATGATCGCGGTCGAGGCCATGAAGGCGAGCAGCATCGCCGCGGGCGTGCGGCCGCCGCGCGCGACGATGGCGAGCGCAAGCCGGCGGTGGAGCCCGGTGCGCTCGATCGCCAGCGCGATGATCGCGCCGCCGAGGACGAGGAACAGGATCGGCGAATAATAAGAGGCGGCGGTCTCGCTGGCATTCATGATCCCGAGCAAGGGAAAGGCCAAGAAGGGCACGAGGGCGGTGGCGGTGAGCGGCAAGGCTTGGGTCATCCACCAGGTCGCCATCAGCACGACGATCGCCGACGTGTGCCATGCGGCGGCCGGCATCGCCGCCGGCGCCGGCAAAGCGAGCATCGCGGCGAAGACGGCGAGCCCCGCCCAGAGCCCCCAGCGTTCGGCCATGTTCGTTTCCCCCTCCGACGGAATGCGTGATGGCAGAGCGCAATGGCGAGCGCCAGACCTCCTCCCTCTCCCTCGATGGGACAGAGCGCTACAATGCGATGAGTGAGATCTGGCGGCCGTAGGTCGGCTCGCCGCAATGGGTCGACCGGCGATAGGAGTAGAAGAGATCGGGCTGGGAATAGGTGTCCTGGCCCAGAGCTTCGATCCGAGGGATGCCCGCGTCGGCGAGCTTCGACGCAACGAATCCCTCGAGATCGAAGCCGTGATGGCCGTTGCCCCGGGCGACGAACCAGCGCTCATTCTCCGGCTCCGGATCGACGAAGCGGCGCATGAAGGCCTCGTCCACCTCGTAGGATTTGCGGGCGATGCACGGGCCGATCGCTGCCGCAATTCGCGAGCGCTGGGCGCCGAGCGTCTCCATCGCCGCAACCGCCGCCTCGACGATTCCGGCGAAGGCACCCTTCCAGCCCGCATGGGCGGCGCCCACCACCCCCGCGGCGGTATCGGCGAGCAGCACCGGCGCGCAATCCGCGGTGAGGACCCCGAGTGCGACGCCTGGCCGGTCGGTGACCATCGCGTCGGCGTGCGGCCGGGCGTCCAGCGGCCAGGGCTCGATGACCGTCTCAGCGGTCGCGGAATGGACCTGATGGACGGTCGCGAGACGCGCGCCCGGGGCGACCGCTTCGACCGCGCGGCGGCGATTCTCCGCGATCGCGTCCGCATCGTCGCCCGAGCCGTGACCGACATTGAGGCCGGCGCAGACGCCTTGAGAGACCCCGCCGCACCGGCCGAGGAAGCCGTGAGGAACGCCGGACAGCGCAGCCGCACGCAGCACGGTCACTTCAGCTCCAGCCGCCATATCTCATCCTCGTCCGCCTGCGCGCCGACCATGAACGCGTACGGCCCCACAAAAGAGAATCCGTAGCCGCGATAGAAGCTTTTGGCCCGCTCATTGTCGGTCCAGACGGAGAGATAGAGCTCTTCCGCCCCGCGCCGCAGCGCCTCGGCCAGCGCCCAGTCCATCAGTGCGCGCGCGATCCCGCGGCCCTGCCATTCCCGCAGCACGTAGAGCTGGCGCAGCTCGAGGCTTCGCCGCGCGGTCTCCACCGGAAGGGCGCGCGGCCCGAGCTTCGCGAATCCCACCGGCTCGGCGGCCTCGGCGAGCCTGAACGCGAAGGCAGGATCGGCGATCTCCGCGCGCCACGCCCGCTCGGTGAACTGGCCGAGAAACGCCTGGAGGTCCTCCGGTCTGTAGAGATGCGCGAAGGTGTCGACGAAGCTGCGCTCGAAGAGGGCGCGGATGGCCGCGGCATCGTCGGGGCGCGGCTCGCGATAGCGGATCATGCGAAGCCCGCGGGCTCCGGCCATTCCGGCGAGACCAGAGCCAGCACCTTGAACAGGGCGCCCATCTGCTCCGGCGCCACCAGCCTCTCGCGCGCGACCTCGATCTCCGCAGCCCGCTCCGGCGCCGACCTCGTGAGGGCAGCGGCGCGCAGATCGATGCCCATCGCCTTCAGCCAGTCGCCCTGTTCGCACGGACCCGCGACTCGGACGCCTTCGCCGGCCGCGGCTCGAGCGAGCGATTCGAAATCGACATGGGCGGTGAGGTCGCGGCTGCCGGGCTCCTGCCAGGGATCGGCGAAGGCGTGGCCGGAGACGGCCTGCAGCGTCTCGCCGGAGCCGCTGCGCGCGGGGCCGTAATCGGCGATCAGAGCCGCGCCGCTTTGGGCCGCGAGCCGCTGCGCCAGCGCGCGGCCGATGCCGAGCGCGGCCGGCGAGGTCTCGACGATCGTCCCGGTCTCGGCGGGCGCGAGCGGCGCCGGGATCAAGGGGCCCGGCACGGGCACGAAGCCGGCTTCGGTATGAGCGACCAGCCGCTCGTGCCAGCCGTGCTTCGTTGCGATCAGCTGGCGGACGGGGAGCGCGTCGAAGAACTCGTTGGCCACGATCAGCAGGGCCGGCTCGGTCGGCAAGGAGACGACGTCGCCGTGCCAGACCGCCTGCGGCACGCGCTCGGCCTGGGCGGCGCGCAGGGCCGGGCTGGTCTCGACGAAATGGACCTGCGGATCGAGCCCGGCGGCGCGCATCGCCCTGAGCGCGTCGGCGGCAAGCGTGCCGCGTCCGGGCCCGAGCTCGACATAGACGGCATCGCGCGGCGATCCGGCGCGTCTCCAGAGCTCGGCGAGCCACAGGCCGACCAATTCGCCGAACATCTGGCTGATCTCCGGCGCGGTGGTGAAATCGCCGGCCGCGCCGATCGGGTCGCGAGTCGCATAATAATGCGCATTGGCCTCAGCCATGAAGGTCGAGACGGGAATCGGCCCGGTCGAGGCGATCAGGCGGGCGAGTCGGACCGGTAGGGACAGCTCGGGCAAGGGGAACTCCGTTCGATTCCCGGTTCCGGCGCATCGCCTTCAGGCGACGCTATCGGTCCCCGCCACCGGTTCGACGCGCTCGCGGCGGCGCCCGGCCGTCGCGATCAGATAGACTCCGCCGAGGATCATCGGCACGGTCAGCGTCTGGCCCATGGACAGGCCCCAGGAGAGGTTCTCGAGGCCCTCGTCCGGCTGGCGCACGATCTCGACCAGGAAGCGGCTGAGGCCGTAGACCAGCAGGAAGGCGCCGACGAGACGGCCGGGCTCGTAGCGCGCGCGCGTCCTCCAGAACATGTAGGCCAGCACCGCGAACAGCAGCAGACCTTCGAGCGCCGCTTCGTAGAGCTGGCTCGGGTGCCGTGCCACCGGGCCGCCTGCCGGGAAGACGATCGCCCAGGGGAGGTCGGTCGGCCGCCCCCAGAGCTCCCCGTTCACGAAATTGGCCAGACGGCCGAAGAACAGGCCGAAGGGCACGCAGCAGGCCACGTAATCGTGGATGCGCAGCCAGTTGAGGCCGTTCTTCCGCGCAAGGTAGAGGATCGCGAGGCTGGTGCCGATTACCCCGCCGTGGAAGGACATGCCGCCGTCCCACATGCGCAGGATCTGCACGGGGTCCGCGAAATAGTCCATCGGGCGGTAGAAGAGCACGTAGCCGAGCCGGCCGCCGAGGATGATGCCGAGCGTCGCGTAGAAGACCATGTCGTCGGCATGCCGCCGCGCCATCGGCGCCCCCGGCTGCTTGATCAGCTTCAGGAGGTACCACCAGCCGATGACGATGCCGGCGAGGTAGGCGAGCGAGTACCAGCGCAGCTTGAAGAAGCCGAGATCGAGCGCGATCGGCCCGACCCCGAGGTCGTTCCAGTGGATCGCATTGCCGGCAGCGGCGGCGAACGTGGTCAGATGTGAAAGGATCAAGGCTTCCCCCCAGCGCGTCGCACCCTCATAGAGGGACCCGCGAAAAACGAAAAGACGCGAGGAGAGGGAGCAGGATGCCGAGCGAGCTCGACCGCAAGTTCGATGCGGTTCTGGCGGCGGTGACCGGACCGGGAGGGAGGGTTCAGATCGGCGCCGACGAGGAGGGGCGGGCGATCGTCACCAACCTGCCGCCGACGCTCCCCGGATTGTTTGACGCATTCTGCGCGCTTCACGGCGCGACCGTGGCGGTGATCGCGGGCGAGGAGCGGCTGACCTTCGCCGAGCTCAACGAGGAGGCGACGCGCCTCGCCAAAGCGCTGGTCGCCGGCCGCGCGATCGCCAAAGGGGACCGGGTGGCGATCGCGATGCGCAACTGCCCGGCGTGGATCGTCTGCTACATGGCGGTGCTGAAGGCCGGCGCGATCGCGACCTTGATCAACGGCTGGTGGCAGCCCGACGAGCTCCGCCACGCACTCGAGCTGACCGAACCGAAGCTGGTGATCGCGGACGGGCCGCGCGCCGCGCGCATCGAGGCGAGCTGCGCCTCGTGCGCCGTGGTGACGCTCGATGTGGACCGGGCGCTGCATGATGCGCTCGCGCCCTTGCTCGAGGCAGGCGGGGATGAGGCCGCATTGCCGCCGGTCTCGCCGGAGGACGATGCGACGATCCTGTTCACTTCGGGCTCGACCGGCCTCGCCAAGGGCGCCGTCTCGACCCATCGCGCGGTGACGACCGGGGTCTACAGCTACGCGATTTCGCTGATCACCCTGCTCGGCATCCTCGAGAGCGAGGGGCGGCCGCCGCCCAATCCGCCGCGAACGTTAGTGAGCGTGCCCTTCTTCCACGTCACCGGCGAGGTACCGGTGCTTCTCAACAGCTTCGTCATCGGCCGCGGCATGGTGCTGATGCCGAAATGGGATGCCGGCGAGGCGCTGCGTCTGATCGAAAAGGAGACGGTCACCTACTTCGTGGGCGTGCCGACGATGAGCCTCGAGCTGATGCAGCATCCCGACCGGGAGAAATACGACCTCAGCACGCTGACCGACATCGCGGCGGGCGGAGCACCGCGTCCGGTCGCGCACGTCAAGCGGCTGCAGGAGAGCTTCAAGGGCACGCAGCCGGCGCTGGGCTACGGGCTCACCGAGACCAATGCGGTGGGCTGCGGGAATTTCTGGGAGAATTATGCCGCCAAGCCCGCTTCGACCGGGCGAGCGCACCGCCCGACCGTCGATCTCGTCATCCTCGGCGACGGCGACCGGCATCTGCCGCCCGGCGAGCGCGGCGAGATCGGCATCAAGAGTGCGGCCAACATCCGCTGCTACTGGCGCGACGAGGAGGCGACCCGCGCCGCCTTCACGCAGGACGGCTATTTTCGCACCGGCGACGTCGGCTATCTCGACGAGGACAATTACCTCTTCATCGTCGACCGCAAGAAGGACATCATCATCCGCGGCGGCGAGAACATCTCGTCGGCCGAGGTCGAAGCGGCGATCTATGCGCATCCGGCAGTCTCCGAGGTCGCCGTGTTCGGCGTCGCCGACGAGCGGCTCGGCGAAGTGCCCGCCGCAATCGTCTATTCGGAAGACGACCGCTCGCTCACCCGCGAGGCCGTGCTCGATTTCCTCGAGGGGCGGCTCGCCCAGTTCAAGCACCCCGCTTATTTCCGGTTCGTCGACGAGCCGCTGCCAAAGCTCGGCACCGGCAAGATCGATCGGGTCACCCTCAGGGCCCAGTACCGCGACAATCTTCCCCAGGCGGACTAGGCAGCCTCAGCGCAGCGAGCCCGATCCGGTAGCGGCGAGATAGGGCGGGAGCCGCCGCGGCTCGTGGTCGCGGCGGCCCCCGCCCTCGGGGGTCCGGAAAGACGCGCGCCCGCCGGCGCGTGACAGGGGAGCCGGCGGAGCGGCCTTCCGGGCAAGGCAGAACTGAAGCGCGAATCTTTTCCTGTAGCTGTCGTCCTCCGGCTGGGCGAAGGTGAGCCCGGCCTGGGTCATCAGCACCGCCGCTTCGGCGAGGCTCTTCACCGCCAGCTTCTCGAGGATGTGCGCGCGGTGCATCTCGACCGTGCGGACCGATATGCCCAGTTCGTGCGCCGCGCTCTTGTTCGCCATGCCGCGAAGGAGGGCGAGTCCGATATCGACCTCGCGCGGGGTCAGCCGCGCGACCCTCTCCTGCGCCCCTTGGCGGGCAAGGCTCGTCTCGAGCGTGCGCTCGAGCGATTCGAAGGCGAGCTCGAGCGCATCCTCGAGCGGCTGACGCTGCAGCGGCTTCTGAAGGAAATCGACCGCGCCCAGCTTCATCGAGTGAATCGCAACGGCAAGCTCGCCGCGGCTCGAGAGCGCGATCACCGGCCAGTCGACGTCCTGCCGCACCAGCTCGGCCAGCACTTCGAGACCGCTCATGTGCGGCATCTCGATGTCGAGCAGGACGCAGGACGGGCGCAGATGGCCGAGCATCGCGACGAACTCGGCGCCGCTCGCAAATGGCCAGGCCTCGATGCCGAGACCGCCCAATTGGGTCGATAGAGAACGACGCAACGCCGCGTCGTCGTCGATTAGGTACACTGTCCGTTGGTGCGACATACGCCCGCTCCCCCGTTTGGGCCAGATACAGGGCCCAAGCTCCGAGGATTCCGATGAACCGCTCTTCCCGCAACCTGTGGAAAATACTGTGAATGGTTCCTGCACGACGATGGCAGGTCCCGGAAAGCGCGACGACGCCCGAAGATTCGGCCGATCCGCAGCTTCGGCTTGCGGCAAATACGGCTGCGGATGGCGGTGAGACTCCGCAAGCAGCCGAGAGAAGGTCGGGAAATGCGCGGCTCCGCCCCTGATCCATGTTGAGTCCACGCGATCAGTAGATTCCGAATCGACCGCGCCGGATTATTCCAGTCGTGCAAAGGAATTCTTAACCATTATCCTTAGCTTCACAGTTCGTCTGCCGCAGGGCCGACGAGCGCTTCCGGGTGGGGGCGAAAAGTGCAGATCGACCACTATTACGGTGGCAGCGCCCTTGCTGCCGTCGACGGCCGGGGACGTGTCCGGCTTCCTGGCTTCGTCCGCGAAGTCGCGGCGCGGCGTACGGACGCCCAGATCGTGGTCGTCGGCGCGCACGAGAGCGATCCCTGCCTCATCGGCTACGACCCCACCTATCGCCGCGCACTGTTCGAGGACTGGGAAAGGTCGAGGCTGCGCGACGAATCGGGGAGCTCGGCGGCGCATCACGGCCGCGGGCGCCGCGCCTTCGGTCTCACCGAGCAGGCCGCGATCGATCGGGCGGGCCGAATCGCACTCCCGCCGATGATGCTCCGCTTGGGACGCATCGAGGATTCCGCCCTGTTCGTCGGCACCGGCGGCGCATTCGAGATCTGGAACCCGCGTCTCGCTGCGGAGAGCGACGACTTCGCATTGGCGGAGCTCGCCCGCTGGCGACTCGGCCACGACCAACCGCAACCCAACCAAATGGAGGACTGACATGTCGATCTTGTGTTTCATCCAGGGCCATTCGGCGTCGGACGAGCAGGTGTGGAATCGGGGCTATTCCTTCTCGCGCTGCCGCCGCTGCAGCTGCGACATGATCCGCTCCGACGCGGACTGGGACGTGGTGCCGCGCGGCCATCGGGTCGTCTGGAAGGCGGGGCCGCAGGAGCATAGCCGCCCTGCCGGCTACGCCCGCAACCTGCCCGTCCTCTATCGCGACGTGCGCGGCGGCGTCCCGGCTCTGTGGTCGGGCGGCTGGTACAAACAGGTGCTGGCGCTGGCCGGCGGCGGCACTGCCGAATCGGCCGTCGCCGTCGCCGCGGCCCTCGAGGATCCGGAACGCGAGCCGAAGCAATATCCGGTTCTGATCGCGCTGGCCGCCGTCGCGGGAGCCGGCCTCCACCTCATCCTTGCGAGTCGTTCGCGTCATCACCTGTGAGCGTGAACGAGGGGAGCGGAAGCGATGCCTTATTACCGGCTCTACTCCATCGACGCCGAGGGCGCGATCGACAGCGTGGAGGAGTTCAGCGCGCGCGACGACGGGGAGGCGGTGCGCATCCTGCGCGGCACGGCGCGCCTTCGGCCGGTCGAGCTCTGGTGCCGCTCGCGCATCGTCGAGACGCTGGGGCCGGTCCCGCCGCTGAGCGGCGGCCACGGCTGAACCGCAAAGCGCCCCGGTCAGGATCGCCGCGAAAACGTGGCAATCCCGGCCGGGGCGCTCCTCGCGTAACTGGCTTGCGCAACCGGGCGGTCGTTTCGTCAACGTTAGGTTTAAGCGGATGAACGGCCGATGACGCCCGCATTCAGCCGCCGCTCAATCCGGTCCGATTATACCAATGCTTCGCTTGCCCGATGTCTGCCTTTTAGCTTGCCGGCGGCTTGGACGCAAGTGCTTCAAAAATAACAGCTTTCCCTCGCGTCGCGTAACGAGGGAGGGGCCGGCGTTCCTTCGGGGGCGCCGGCCCCGTTCGTTGCGGAACGCTGCGGGGCCCCGGCTCGTTCTCGATGCCGAATCGGCAGGAGCTCGCGCATGGCCCATCACGACGACGATTCGGAGCGCGGCAGGCGCGCGTCCGTCGACCGCAGAACCGGCGAGGTGCACGGCTCCGGCTCCGGGGCCGGCGGCGAAGGGAATCCCGGCGAGGATTACGACCGCGACCCGATGGCGGGCTCCGGCGCCGAGCCGCTCAAGGGTCCCCGCCCCGCGGCCGAGGCGACGCAGCGCCCGATCGATTCGGATGAGGGGGTCTGACATGGCCGAGAGCAAGGGCCATCCGCTCCCTGGCAGCGGCGAAGCGCGCCACAACGAAATCCCGGAAGGCCTCGAAAAGGCGAAGGGACGCGGCCAGGACCCGGCCGAGATCACGTCGCCCCATCCGGACGGGGTGAATCCCGACGGCGAACCCTATCGCTACGACGATCTGGGGCGCGGGCCGGGGAGCGAAGGCCGTGAACCGGAGCCGGGGCCGTGAGTTGCACAGGCGGCAGCGAAAGGAACTGACCATGGACGACGGATTCGACCGGCAGGAGGTCCGCGACGACCTTCGGCAAAGCAACGGCCGCGAAGGCGAGGGTCAGCAGGGCGGGACGCCCGGAGCGAGCGACATGGGCGCGGGCGGCGGATCGAGCGGCAGCGGCGGCTACGGCCGGGATCAGCATGCCGAGAACCTCCAGGGGCAGGGCGGAAGCGAGCGCAGAGAGGCGCCCGAACCTGCCCAGTCGCGCGGCGAGCGGTTCGACGAGGAGTCCGCCGGCGGCCGCGGCGCGGACATGGTGAGCTTCGACCGCGAGCGCGACGGAGGCGGGGCGTTCGGCGAGGACCAGGGCGCGCACCAGGACCGCGGCCAGAGCGAAGCCGAAGACGAGGTCGAATAGGCCCCGGTCCGCTCGAAAGCGATCACCGGTCACCGGTCACCGGCGAGGGAACCCATCGCTGGGCCGGTCTGTTACGCAGCCATTACGAACAGTTCGGAGATCCGTGATGGCAAGGAAAGCTTCGTCCCGCGGCCGGTCCGGCGGCTCCGGCAGCAGCGGCAAGGGAAATGGCGGCACCGACGGCGAATCGATGCTGGGCGACGCGCTGCGCGACGCCGGACGGCGCGCGGCCGAGCTCGCTCAGAACCCGGTTGCGCGGAGCCTGCTTGCCGCCGGCCTGGTGACGGCCGCAGCGGCGCTGGCGACCAACAAATCGGTCCGTGAGAGCGCCCGGCGCGGCGCCCGCGAGGCACAGGAAGCGGCCGAAACTGCGGCCGAAGTCGCTGCGGAGACCGCCAACAAGATCGGCGCCGCGATGATCGACGCCGCCACCGAAGCCGTGCGACGGATGATGTCGATCGGCGGCGGCAGCGACGGCGGAGGCGCGGCTGCGACGGCAAGCGAAGGCGGCGGCGACTCGGGGTCTACCGGCTCCACCGGCAGACGCAGCGCCTCCCCCTCGAGCGGCCGGACCCGCGGCAGCGGCGGCGCGGCTCCGAGAGCCAAGCCTTCCTCCGCGAGCTCGCGGGCACCGCGCTCCGGCCCCGCTACCCCATTCGCAACCAAGCGCGGCGGCCGCAGCGGCCCCAAGAGCGGCACGACCGCCCGGGGCTCTACCGGCGGTGGCGGGCGCAAACGCGGCGGCTCCCCTTCGAGCGGCGGCAAGGGCGGCGGCGGCGGCAAAGGCGGCGGCGGCAAGGGCGGCGGTGGTGGAACGGGCGGCGGTGCCTAGGAGAGCCGGTCGCGCTGATCTCGATCCGACGAAAAAGAGCGGGGCGCCTCGAGGGGCGCCCCGCTTCACGTCCTGGGGAAGGAACGGCTGCCTAGCGGCAACGCCTCACGCTGCGGCTGCGCTGGACTTCGCGCCCGACCAGAGCGCCGGCGGCGCCGCCGATGACGGTCCCGACGGTGCGGTCGCCCCGTCCCGCGATCGAGCGGCCGATGAGCGCGCCCGCAGCGCCGCCGACGATGAGGCCGGTGGTGCCGTTAGAGCGGCGGCAATGGATGCGACCGTCGCGTCCGCGCCAGGTCGGGCCGACATAATTGCCGTTGCGGTAGTAGCGCGCCTGCGCTTCGGCCGAGTCGGTCGGGACCGCGATCGCGACCGGAACGGCCATGGTCGCCGCGGCGACAGCGAGGGTGATGTTACGCATGATACGTCCTCCACGAGAATGACTCTCGCAAAGGACAACGCGCCGCTTTCAAAGCTTGTTTCATTAACCTCACACAACGAATCCCTGCCGCTGGACGGCCCATCGGCGAAGCCGTAGAGCGCATCCGTTTTCCGGACAGCGAAGCGAGCGGTGCGTGGCCAACGTCACAGTGATCGGGGGCCAGTGGGGCGACGAAGGGAAGGGAAAGATCGTCGACTGGCTCGCGAGCCGGGCGGAAGTCGTCGTGCGATTCCAGGGCGGTCACAATGCCGGCCATACGCTGGTCGTCGGAGAACAGGTCTACAAGCTTTCCTTGCTGCCGTCGGGCATCGTCCGCGGCACCCTGTCGGTGATCGGCAACGGCGTCGTGCTCGACCCGTGGGCGCTGCGCGACGAGGTCGAGCGGCTCGCCGCACAGAGCGTGGCGGTCGGGCCGGAGACGCTCCAGATCGCCGACACCTGCCCCCTCATCCTCCCCTTCCACCGCGATCTCGACGCCCTGCGCGAGGATGCCTCCGGCCTGGGGAAGATCGGCACCACTCGCCGCGGCATCGGCCCGGCCTACGAAGACAAGGTCGGGCGCCGGGCGATCCGGGTCTGCGACCTCGCTTATCTCGGCGCGCTCGGACCCCAGCTCGACCGGCTCTGCGCCCATCACGACGCGCTGCGGGCGGGCTTCGGCGAGCCGCCGATCGACCGCGACCGGCTGATGCGCGACCTCGCCGAGGTGGCGGACTTCGTCCTCCGCTTCGCGCGGCCGGTGTGGAAGACCCTGAACAAAGCGCGGGCGGAAGGACGTCGGATCCTGTTCGAGGGCGCGCAGGGCGTGCTCCTCGACGTCGATCACGGCACCTACCCGTTCGTGACCTCGTCGAACACCGTGGCGGGGACCGCGGCCGCGGGAACCGGCCTCGGGCCGGGTGCCGCCGGCTTCGTGCTCGGCATCGTCAAGGCCTACACCACCCGGGTCGGCTCAGGCCCGTTCCCGACCGAGCTCGACGACCCTATCGGCGAGCAGCTGGGGACGCGCGGCCGCGAATTCGGCACCGTCACCGGTCGCAAGCGGCGCTGCGGATGGTTCGACGCGGTGCTGGTCCGCCAGTCCTGCGCCGTCGCCGGTGTCACCGGCGTGGCGCTGACCAAGCTCGACGTGCTCGACGGCTTCGACGAGATCCGCATCTGCACCGGCTATCGCCTGCGCGGCGAGATGGTCGACCACCTCCCGGCACACTCCGCCGACCAGGCCGCGGTCGAGCCGGTCTACGAGACCGTCGCGGGGTGGGCCGAGTCGACCGCCGGCGCGCGCAGCTGGGCGCAGCTGCCGGCCAATGCGGTCAAATATATCCGCCGGGTCGAGGAGCTGATCGCGTGTCCGGTGGCCCTGGTCTCGACCAGCCCCGAGCGCGAGGACACCATCCTGGTGCGCGACCCCTTCGCGGGCTGATCGGGAGGTAAGGGGCTCCGCCGCGGAAAGGAGTCAACGCGGCGAAGCCGATAACCCGTCACCACCCCTTGGCGAGTCGGATTGATCTATATCAGCAAACCGGCCCGTGGGCACCAGCTTCGTAGCGTTTCTCGAAAGTGTCGAGCGGCTCCTCCTCAGCCGGTTCGACGCGAACCTGGTCGACGCGCGCCCCGGGCGGACCCGTTCGGCAGAGCGCGGCAAGCGCCCCGATCACCTGCTCCGGGCCGATCGCCAGGATTTCGACATCGCCGGAGCGCAGGTTCCTGACCCAGCCCGCGAGGCCGAGCGCGCGGGCCTCCGCGACCGTCCAATTGCGGTAGAAGACGCCCTGGACGCGGCCGGAGACGAGGAGCCGCCTTGCCGCCATTCGCGCCTCAGACGGTGGCGATGTCGGGCGCGTCCTCGGCCTTCATGCCGACCACGTTGTAGCCCGCGTCGACATGGTGGATCTCGCCGGTGACGCCCGAGGCGAGGTCGGAGAGGAGGTAGAGCGCGGCGCCGCCGACATCCTCGATGGTGACGTTGCGGCGGAGCGGCGAATTATATTCGTTCCACTTCATGATGTAGCGGAAGTCGCCGATGCCCGAGGCGGCGAGTGTCTTGATCGGGCCGGCCGACACCGCGTTGACGCGAATGCCTTCGGGCCCAAGGTCCATCGCCATGTAGCGGACGCTGGCCTCGAGCGCGGCCTTGGCAACGCCCATCACATTGTAATGCGGAATGACTTTTTCCGCGCCGTAATAGGTCAGCGTCAGCATCGATCCGCCGCGCTCCATCATTGCTCGCGCGCGCTGGGCGACGGCCACGAAGCTGTAGACCGAGATGTTCATGGTCATCAGGAAATTGTCGCGGCTGGTCTCGACATATTTTCCGCGAAGCTCGTTCTTGTCCGAAAAGCCGATCGCGTGGACGAGGAAGTCGAGCTTGTCCCAGCGCTGCGCAAGCGTAGCAAAGGCGGCGTCGAGCGCTTCCATCGAGC
>DASVSD010000021.1:0-37911 GCA_036388255.1 Allosphingosinicella sp.
AGCGCCGCGCCGGCGAAGCGGGAGAGGATGAGGACGCCCGGATCCTCCGGATCCTGGGCGGCGACATATTCCTTGGCAACCAGGTTCATGCCGTCGCGCAACGGGGTGATGAGCGCGATGCCGGCGGCGCGGTAGAAGCCGGCGAGGTCCTCGCGGCCATAGCCCTGGTTGACGTAGCGGATCGGCACCCAGTCGACCTCGGCGAACTCGCCGTTGATGCGTCCCGACAGCTCGTCGAGGCTTTCGCGGATCGTCTCATAGGTGTGGACCTCCCCGCGCGACGGCGGCGCGATCTGAAGCATGAAGACCTTGCCGCGGCACCCTTCATTTTCTTCCAGGAAGCGGCGGTAGCCGAGGAAACGCTCCTCGAGCCCCTTGGAATAATCGAGCCGGTCGACGCCGATGATGGCATTGCGCCCGGCGGAGCTGGACACCATCCGCTCGTAGGCGGCGCGCGCGACGGGGCTGTTCGCCGCCTCCTCGAACTCGTTGAAGTCGATGCCGATCGGATAGGCCGCGGCATGGACCGAGCGCTCCCCGACGCGGATCGTCCCGTCCTCCTCGCAATGGCCGCCGAGCTCGCGCTCGACATAATGGCGGAAGCTCTCGAGCCATTCCTCGGTCTGGAAGCCGATCACGTCATAGGCGAGCATCGACAGCACCAGCCCCTCGTGAAAGGGCAGCGAGACCATCAGCCGCGCCGGCGGCCAGGGTATGTGGAGGAAGAAGCCGATCCGGTTCTTGAGGCCGCGCTCGCGCAGCTGCTGGCCGAGCGGGATGAGATGATAATCGTGGACCCAGACGAGGTCGTCGGGCTCGATCAGCGGCGCGACGGTGTCGGCGAAGCGCTCGTTCACCCTCTCATAGCCGCCGGCGAAGCTGCGGTCATATTCGGCGAGGTCGATCCGGTAGTGGAAGAGCGGCCACAAGGTGCGGTTGGCGTAGCCGTTATAATATTCGTCGACGTCCTGCTCCTCGAGGTCGATCGTCGCCGTCTTCACCCCCTCGTGGACCTGCAGGTCGATATGGCCGGTGAAGACGTCGGTCTTCTCGCCCGACCAGCCGAACCACAGGCCCTTATTGTCCCTGAGCGCGGCCGCCAGCGCCACCGCGAGCCCGCCCTGCGCGCCGGTCGCGCTGTCCGCGCGCGGCGCCGAGACCCGGTTCGAGACGATGATGAGGCGGCTCATGCTAGCGCGTCGCCCCGGCGAAGGCCGGGGCCTCGGGGGGTGAAAGGCTCGGCGCCTGTTCTCGCTGGGATCCCGGCCGCAGTTTATCCTGAGCGACGCCGCAGGCGGCGTCGAAGGGCCGGGATGACGTGTCGTTCATCGGACCGAGCTCCACGGCTTTGACAGCAGGCCGGCGCAGTTGATCAGCCCTACCAGCGAATAGGTCTGCGGATAGTTTCCCCACAGCTCTCCGGTGCGGAAGTCCGAATCCTCGGACAGCAGGCCGGCCGGAGTGAGGCGCCCGAGCATCCGCTCGTACAGTATCCGCGCCTCGTCGCGGCGGCCGGCGAGGTGGAGCGCCTCGATCAGCCAGAAGGTGCAGAAGTTGAACGCCGTCTCGGGAGGCCCGAAATCGTCCTCGGCGGCATAGCGCAGCATGTGCTCGCCGCGGCGGAGGCCTTGCTCGACCGCAGCGAAGGTTGCGAGAAAACGCGGGTCCGCCGGATCGAGGAAGCGCATGTCGACCAGCTGGAGCAGGCTCGCGTCGAGCCCCGCGCCGCCGAAGCTGGCGCCGAAGCGCCCCTCCTCCTCGATCCAGGCGCGCTCGTCGATCGTCCGCCGCACCGCGCCCTCGCGCTCGCGCCACAGCGCGGCGCGCTCGCCCAGGCCGAGCCGCTCGGCAATGTTGGCGAGCCGGTCGCACGCCGCCCAGCTCATCACCGCCGAATAAGTGTGGACGGCGGCGCGGGTGCGGAACTCCCAGAGGCCGGCATCGGGCTGGTCGTGGTTGGCGAAGGCGCGCTCGCCGACCCGCTCGAGCGCGGCGAAGTCCTCGGCCGTCGCCCGGCGAAACAGGCGCTCGTCGAAAAAGGCCTGGGCGTTGGAAAGCACGATCTGCCCGTAGGCGTCGTGCTGGACCTGGCGGTAAGCGGCGTTGCCGACGCGGACCGGTCCCATGCCGCGGTAGCCGGCCAGACCCTCCGCCTCCGTCTCCTCGAGCTTCGCCTCGCCCGAGACGGCGTAGAGCGGCTGTATGAAGCCGTCTTGCGAAGCGTCGACGATGTTCCGCAGATAGCTGAGGTAGTTTTCGAGGATGTCGAGCGCGCCGAGGCGGTTGAGCGCCTGGACGGTGTAATATGCGTCGCGGATCCAGCAGTAGCGATAGTCCCAGTTGCGCCCGCTGCCCGGCGCCTCCGGGATCGAAGTGGTGAGCGCGGCGACGATGGCTCCCGTTTCCTCGTGCTGGCAGAGCTTGAGCGCGATCGCCGCGCGGATCACGACCTCCTGCCATTCGAACGGAATGGCGAGGCCGCGCACCCAGGAGCGCCATTCGTCGCTCGTCTGGTGGAGCATGGCGGCGACGGTGTGGCCGACATTGCCGACGAACGGCTCGTCCGGCCCGAGGAAGAAATGCAGAGATTTCTCCAGCCGGAACGGACGGCTTTCGAGGATATGGCCGACGGGCGCATCGGTGGTGAGGCGAAGCGGCTGCGGCTTGAGCAGGAATCGGACGTGATTGGTGCCGCTCGTTCTCTCGGCGTCGCGGGAGCCCCAGTTGGCCGCCGGGTTGAGCGTCACGCGGATGCGCGGCGCGCCCGAGATCGGCCGGACGATGCGGACGAAGGCGACCGGCCGGTACATCCGCCCGGATCGCTCGAAGCGCGGGCAGAAATCGAACACCTCCGCCGAATTGCCGTCGGCATCGAACAGCCGCGTCATCAGGATCGGCGTGTTCCTGAGATAGCGCTGCTCGACGCGCACCTGATTCTCCAGGGCGATCCGCCATTCGCCGCGCGGCTGCGGGCTCTCGCTTTTGGGCTCCAGCAGCGAGCAGAAGAGCGGATCGCCGTCGACCGCCGGCGCGCAGCCCCAGACCAGCCCCGCCCCCTCGTCGACGAGCGCGCTCACCTGGCAATTGCCGATCGGCCAGAGGTTGAGGCTGCTCATGCCGCCGCCCGCAGCCATTGCGCGACCTCGGCGACTCCGTCGAGGCGGTACCGCGCCGCCGTCTCGCGCCGCGGCCCGACCAGGACGCCCGCGCCGCCCAGGAGGGCGGCCGCTTCGAAGGCATGCTCGTCGGTGAGGTCGTCTCCCATGAACAGAGGACGCGCGCCGGCGAAGCCGGGTTCCCGCATCAGCGCGGCCAAAGCATCGCCCTTGTCCGCGCCCGCGGGTCTCAGCTCGGCGACCATCTTGCCGTGCTGGACGACGAGGCCGGTGGATGCGGCAAGGCGATCGACCAGCTCCGCGACCTCGGCTTCGCGCTCCGGCGCGCGGCGGAAATGGACGGCCACGCTGGCCGGTTTCTCCTCGACGATGAGGCCGTCGCCCGCGCGTTCGGCGAAGCGGCGGATCTCCTCGCTCGCCGCGTCGAGCGCCGGCGGCCGGGCAACCGGAAGCACATGACCGTCGGCGAGCCTGAGCTCGAGACCGTGGGAGCCGGACATCGCCACGCCGGGGCAGTCGATATGGCGGTCGAGGTCGCCCAGCGCGCGGCCGCTCACCAGAGCGAGCCGCCCTTCGAGCCGCGCGGAGAGGTCTCCGAGCAGCCCCGGAAGCTCGCCCGGGACGCTGATCGCGTCCGGCGCTTCTGCGAGCTCGACCAGAGTGCCGTCGAAATCGAGGAACAGGGCAGCGCCGTCGAGCAGCGAAAGCGGCGGCGGCGGGATGTCGTCGGGCATCGCACCCCGTAAGCGAGGCCGGGAAGGATTCTCAAGCCCGGCTTCTCGCGCTACACCGCCGCCATGGCACCCCCGATCCGCTCCGCCGCCCGCTTCGGCATCGCCTACCGTCCCGCCGGCGACGAGGACCTGCCCCTCCTCGCCGAGGTCTATATGTCGACCCGGCGCGAGGAGGTCGCGCAGACGCGATGGCCGCAGGAAGAGCAGGATGCCTTCCTGCGCCACCAGCACGAGGCGCAGCACGCGCACTATATGAACGCTTACAAGAAGGCCGAATTCCTCGTGATCGAGCAGGGCGGCCGCGGCATCGGCCGGCTCTATCTCTACGAAAGCAGCAAAGAGATGCGGATCGTCGACATCGCCTTGCTGCCGGAGGCGCGGGGAGGCGGCATCGGCGAGGCGATCCTGCGCGACATCGGCGACGACGTCGCGAGCCGCGGCAAGACGGTCACCGTTCACGTCGAGAAGTTCAATCCGGCGCGCCGGCTCTACGAGCGGCTCGGCTTCGCTGCGATCGAGGAAAAGGGGGTCTACGATCTGATGGAGTGGCGTCCGGACGGCGGCGCCTAGAAGAACACCGCCTCGTAGCGGGTTCCCGCCTCGTCGCGGCCGATCCCGACGACGAAAATAGCGTGCTCCGTCCCGTCGCGGCGGAAAGTGAAGGTGCCCTGCTGAAAAGCCGGGTCGGCGGGGCCGCGGAACTCGAGCCGGAACGAACCGCCTTCGCGCCCGGAATCGTTGAGCGGGGACGCGACGATCAGCTCGGCAGGATAGACCGTGCCGTCGACCTCCATCTCGTAGCGTTCGCCGACGCTGGGCGCGAAATCGTCGAGGCTAAGCGGCGTCATTCAATCGATCTCCTCGTCGGGGCCCACGCCCCAGATGTGCTCGGCGCGGATGAAGCCGCGGCGACCCGCCACGTCGAACTCGCACCAGCCGCCCGAGCAGGTCTCGATCCGTCCGACCACGCCCGGCTCGGCGAGGTAGCGCACCCGGCCCCCGGCGTCGGCGCGCTCATGCATGGGCCGCGGCTCCGAGCCGGTGACGAGCGCGGTGCGGACGTCGCTCAGCAGCCGCACCATCATCCATCCGGTCGCGCCTTCGGGATCCTCGAGCTTGCGCCAGTTGGGCTGGGTGGCGACGACCCGCATCGGCAGGCCGCGCCGCACGTACCGCCATACCGCCGGATAGGTCTGCGCCGGCCCGCTGCGCATCAAGGCGTCCGAAGCCGTGATCGAAACCCAATAAGGCGGCTGCCGCTCCCGCTGCGCCTCGGCGCCGCTCTGCGCGAACGCGCCGAGCACCACCAGCAGGGCGAAGAACAGGCGTTTCAACATCTCGCCCTCTCTAGGGCCGCGACCGCCTCGCTTTCAACGGCAGATATGCATCATCCGTCATCCCGGCGAAGGCCGGGATCTCAGGGAGTGAAAAACGCCGAGGCCAATGCAGCGCTGCAAATCCCTCAGCGACCTCTTGTCCCGAGATCCCGGCTTCCGCCGGGATGACGGTCTCGCCCGCCCTCTCCGGGGCGGCTCGCCCGTCAGTCCCCCGTCTGGATGCGCTCGACGAGCTGCTTCACGGTCGGCACGAAGCCGTTCGAGTAGAAGGGGTCGGTCTTGAAGCGGAAGGCGGAGTGGCCGGCGAACATCAGATTGTTGTCGACCGGGCCGCCATGGGCGATGTCCTGCAGCGTCTTCTGGATGCAGAATGAGCGCGGGTCGGCGAGACGGCCGGTCGTGTTCTTCTCATTGTCGGCCCAGGACGAGAAGGCACATTGCGACAGGCAGCCCATGCAGTCGGCCTGGTCCTTGCGGATCATGTGCTTCTCTTCGGGCGTGACGAAGACGAGGGTCTCGTCCGGAGTCTTCAGCGCCTCGGTATAGCCCTGCGCATACCATTCGCGCGCATGGAGAAGGTCGCCGCGTGTCACCCAATAATTCTTCTTGGTGCCGATCCCGACATCGAGCTGGAAGCAATGGTCGCCCAATTCCTCCTTGGTGAAGGCGATCTGGCGGTGCGAACGGGCTTCGAGGCTGCGCAGGAACGGCGTGCGCACCGCCGAGCTGTAGAAGCCGGTCGGCGAGAAGCGGTGGAGGAGAATATCGCCCTCCTCGAGGGTCATCAGGCGCTGCTTCCACCCCTCGGGGATCGGGCTCTCTTTGGTCAGGAGCGGCCGGGTGCCGAACTGGAAAACGATCTGGCCGAGCTCGGGATTATCGATCCAATTCTCCCATTCCTTCAGGTTCCAGACGCCGCCGGCCATCACGATCGGAACCTCGTCGGAGATGCCGCCGGCGCGCATCGTCTCGCGCAGCGCCTTGACCCGCGGATAGGGGTCCTGCGGCTGCAGCGGGTCCTCGGCATTGGAGAGGCCGTTATGGCCGCCTGCGAGCCAGGGATCCTCGTAGACGACGGCGCCCAGCCATTCCGCCGCCTTGGAATAAGCCCGCTTCCACAAGGCGCTGAAGGCGCGGGCCGAGCTGATGATCGGCAGATAGTTGACGCCGTAGGAAGCGGCGATCTCGGAGAGCTTGTAGGGCATGCCGGCGCCGCAGGTGACGCCCGCGACCAGGCCCTTGGTGCGCTGGAGCACGCCGTGGAGGATGGTCTGCGCGCCCCCCATCTCCCACAGGACGTTGATGTTGATCGCGCCGCGGCCGTTCGACATCTCGTAAGCGCGCGTGACCTGCTCGGTAGCCCCGTCAATGGCGTAGCGGATCAATTCCTCGTGCCGCTCGCGGCGGGTCAGCGCGTGATAGACCTGGGGCACGATCTTGCCCTCGGCATCGTAGCTGTCGGCGTTGACCGCCGAGACGGTGCCGATCCCTCCCGCCGCGGCCCAGGCGCCCGAGCTTGCGTGGTTGGTGGCGGAGACGCCCTTGCCGCCTTCGACCAGCGGCAGGACTTCCCGGCCCGCATAAAGGATCGGGCTGATACCCTTGAACATTCGTCCTCCGAAACAGCGCGCCTATAGGAGCGAAGGCGCCTGCACGCAAAACCTATGTTGCCTTCGCCGCGCTGAACGCATGTGGCCGCCCGATGGCTGCACCGTAGAGGGCGGCGTAGCGGGCGATCATCCCCGCCTCGTCATATTCGGCCGACGCTCTCTCGCGGTTGGCGCGCCCGATGGCGCGGCGAAGGTCTGGCCGCTCGGCGAGACTGTCGAGCGCCGCCGCGAAGGCGGCTTCGTCGTCGCGGGCGACGACCAGCGGCCGGTTGTCGGGCGCGAGCATGGCGGCGACGTCGCCGACGTCGGTCGAGACGGCCGGGAGCCCGGCCGCCATCGCCTCGATGAGCGAGATCGGAAATTGCTCGCTGTCCGACGACAAGGCGAAAATATCGAACCCGCCGATCCACCGCGCCGGGTCGGTGAGGAAGCCCGGCATCAGCAGGCGGTCGCCGACGTGGCAGGCCCGCGCCTCGGCGGCGATGCGCTCGGACTCCGGACCCTCGCCGACGATGACCAGGCGCACGTTCTTCGCCGTCATCGCGGCGACGGCGCGGACCAGCCGGGGCAGGTTCTTGACCGCGCGCAGCCCGGCCACGGTGCCGACCACGATCTCTCCCTCGGCGCGGACGAGCCCGGGGATTTCCTGCGACGGACCCGCCTTGAAGCGGGCGGCCGGGATGCCGTTGGCGATTCGCTCGATCCTCTCCGGCGGCTGCTTCCACTCGCGCCGCGCAATCTTCTCGAGCCGCTCGGACGGCACGACCAGCTTGTGCGCTGCCTTGAGCCCAATCCGTCGATAGAGATTCCGCTTGGGCTTCAGCGCCTGCGCCTCGTCCTCGTTGAAGCCGTCCTCGTGATGGACGAGCGGCGGGCCGCCATAGACGCGCTTCGCCATCACCGCGTCGAACGCGCCCCAATTGTAGGTGAGGACGAGGTCGAAACCGCGCATGTAGCGGGCGAGCCGCGCCAGGCGCAGCGGCCCGGGCGCGCCGACGAGCGGCGGCGCATCGTCCGGGAAGGCGACCCGCACCTTGCGGTCGATCGCCTCGCGTGCCGAGAGCCTCCCCGGCATCGCGCTGAGCACGACATGCTCCGCCGCGTCCCCGAACACGTTCATCAGCCGCACCGCCCGCGCCTCCTTGCCGCCGAGCGAGAAGGTCGAATGGCAATGGAGGATGCGGACCGGCGCCATCGCGCGCAGCATCGGCGATCCACAGCTTTCGCGCCAGCCCCCGCTTGCCAGAAGCGGCAAAGCCCGGCATGCCCTTACTGACATCATTGTCACTCCGCCGGGGGCGGAGCAGACCGGGAGGATTTATGACCACCACGATCAGGCTGCTGGCTTCGGCCGGCTGCGCCCTCGCACTCGCGGCGGGCGCGACTCCGGCCTCCGCGCAGACCGTCGACCGCATCGTTGCGTTCGGCGACAGCTATGCCGACGACGGCAATCTGTTCGAGCTCATCGGCATCCCGCGCCCGGCACCCTACCCGCAGGGCCGGTTCAGCGATTCGACCAACTTCGTCGACACCATGTCGCAGATCCTCCAGGTCCCCGTCGCCAACTTCGCCATCGGCGGCGCCTTCACCGGGAACGGCAACATCAACGGCCCGGGAATCCCCGGCTTCGTCACCGAATATCAGTCCTTCCTCGCCGGCGGCGGCCCGGCCGCTTTCCCGCGCGTCAGCGGCACCTTCAACGCCAACGACCTGCTCGTCATCTCGATCGGCGGCAACGACGCGCGCGCCTATGAGCGCAGCCAGGGCCTCAATCCGAGCCAGGCGCAGATCACCGCCCTGCTCGCCGGAGTCCCCGCCCAGGCGACGGCCCGCATCGCCGAGACGACGACCGGGCTCAACGCCCTGATCGGCGCGGGCGCGCAGAACATCACCTTCCTCGCCGGCGACGTCGGCCGGCTGCCGGAAGTGAACGGCCTCGCCATCGCCCAGGTCGGCAGCGCCTACGCCACCGCCTACAATAACGGGATGCGCGCCCAGCTCGCCACCTATGCGGGCCAGGGCGTGATCGTGAACTATGTCGACCTCAACCGGATTGGCGACCGCGTCCAGGCCAATCTCTCGTCCTACGGCCTGATCAGCGCCGGCGCCTGCCCGCTCGCCTGCGCCGCCAACCCCGACGTCGCGCGCCAGTATCTGTTCTACGTCGACCAGGTCCACCTGACCTCGCGCGGCTTCGAGATCGTCGGCCAATATGCCGCCCGCCAGGTCGAGGCGCCGCTCCATTTCGAGGCGCAGGGCGAGATCGGCCTGCAGGCGGCGCGCAACTTCGGCAATTCGATGCTGTCGCGGCTCGATCTCTCCTCGGCGCGCTTCGGCTCCGGCCATAGCGGCCTCAACTTCTTCTTCAGCGGCAACATCGCCCAGAGCGACACCGAGCGGACCCAGACGAGCCTCGCCTACGACGCGGAGACCAAGGCGGCGACCGGCGGCGTCGAATACGACCTCGCCTCCGGCATCATCGTCGGCGCCGCGGCGAGCTATACGAGGGGCGACGCGGACTTCATTTCGGGGACGGGCCGCGCCCAGGCCGACGGCTGGCAGGTCGGCGCTTATGCCGGCTGGGAGGGCGGCGGCGCCTTCGTCCAGGGCTATGCCGGCTGGGGCAGGCTCGACTACGAGATCGAGCGCGACGCGGTGATCGACACCATCCTCGCCACCGCGGACGGCGACACGATGGTCGCCGGCGCCGAGGCCGGCTATCTGCTCCCGCTGGGCGGCCTCAGCGTCGGCCCGGTGGTCGGCCTGCGCTACGCCCGCGCGGAGATCGACGCCTACACCGAGACCGGCGACCCGGTGCTGACCCTCAACGTCAGCGACCAGCGCCTGACCTCGCTCACCGGCTCGGCCGGGATCGAGGCGCGCGGCAGCATCCAGGGCGGCGGCATCGCCATCCAGCCCTATGCAGCGGCCGCGATCGAGCGCGAGTTCGAGGGAGATGCGCGCAGCATGACCTATGCGCTCACCGCCGCGCCCGAGATCGTCAACACCTGGAACATGCCCGGCCGCTCGCACGACGCCTACGGCCGGCTGACCGGCGGCGTGAACCTGGCGCTCGGCTCGTCGATCGCGCTCCAGGTCCAGGCGACCGGCACCCTCGAGCGCGAGGACGGCAACGATTTCGCCGGCTCGCTGGCGCTGCGTCTGGGCTTCTGAACCGCGCAAATCCGCGGAAAAAGGGGCGCGGCGGCTCGGTTCGCCGCGCCCTTTTCGCATTCCGTCGCTACGCGCTTGAAGCCCGGCAGCCTGGGGAGCACCCGGCCAACCGCTTGATTTAGATCAATTTCATTCGGGTCCCGTTACGATGGGCGTCGCACGGCGCATCCTGATCGTCGAGGACGAGCCGATCGTCGCGATCGCGCTCCAGGACATGCTCGAAGACCTCGGCTACGAGGTCGCCGGCCCCGCTTTCCGCGTCGCGGCCGCGCTGGCCCTCGCCGGCGAGGGCGGCTTCGACGCGGCGATCCTCGACGTCAACATGGGCGACGGCGAGAGCTATTGCGTCGCCGACCGGCTGAAGGCGGCCGGAATCCCCTATCTCTTCGCCACCGGCTACGGCCGCGAAGGCCTCGCCGCCGGCCATGCCGATGCTGTGGTCCTGCGCAAACCCTATCGCGAGACCGACGTCGCCGCGGCGCTGCAGGCGTTGTTGGGTTGAGCGCATCGTCACCCCGGACTTGATCCGGGGCCCATGAACACGGATTCTGTAGGTCCGTCGAAGCTTCGGTTCATGGATGCCGGATCAAGTCCGGCATGACGGGCAGGGTCCTAACGCGCTACCCGTCGAAGCAGCCGGTCGATCGCCGCCTCCGCCTCGGGCTCCTCGAGCGTCGGCGCGTGGCCGACGCGCGGGACCGTCGCGATGTCCAGGCTCTCGACCTCCTCCGCCATTCGCGCCGCCACCTCGCCGGTCAGCAGATCGGATCGTCCGCCGCGGACCAGCAAAGCCGGAACGCCGCGCAGCGCCTGAAAGGCCGGCCACAAGTCGAACACGGGGGCGTCGGCGGGAGTCGCGAGGATCGGCTCGGCGATCCGCATGTCGTAATCGAAGCCGATCGATCCGTCCGGCTGCTCGCGGCAAAGCCGCCGCGCCTGGATCGCCCAGCGCTCGGCGGGCCAGTCGGGATAGACCTCGCCATGGGCCTGGGCGAGCCAGAGCCCCGCCTCGTCCCAGCCGCTCCACTGCTCCGGCCGGCCGACATAGGAGCGGATCCGCTCCAGCCCCGCGGGGTTCAGCTCCGGGCCGACGTCGTTGAGCAGGATGCCGGCGACCCGGCCTGCGTCGCGCCAGGCGAGCAGCATCGCGATCAGCCCGCCGAGCGAGGTGCCGAACATGACGAAACGGCCCAGCCCCAGCGCCGCGATCAGCCGCTCGACATCGTCGACATAGACGAGCGGGGCGTAGCTCGCCGGATCGGCGGCACGGGCGCTGCCGCCCCGCCCGCGCAGGTCGACCGCGATCAGCCGCCAATCCCCCGCGAGCCGCTCCGCCACCCCTTCGAAGTCGCGCGCATTGCGGGTGAGGCCCGGCAGGCACAGGATCGGCGGCCGGTCATCGCGCCCACCATAGTCGCGATAATGGAGCCGCAGCCCGTCCGCCGATTCCCAATAGCCCTCGCTCCACGCCGCCATCCGCGCCTCTCGCTTTGCCGCGGGCCCCTATCGGAAAAGATCGGCAGGCGAGCAATCGAAAGGCGCGCCGCGGTCGATGGGCCAGCGTGAAATTCGATGACAGGCGGAATGCCCACTTCCCCGTGCAGCAGCACCAGAGTGGAACCTGTCTTGTGCGCGTTGGTTAATAGCATGTCGCAATGCCCCGTCGCGCACCTCCCTCGCGCGACGGGGCTGTTTTCGGATTTTCAGTAACTGGGCCGGTTCCTGGCTCAACTCGCACAGAGCCTTTTTTCCTGCTCGCTGGAGGTTAGCCCGTGCAATTCATTCACGCCCGCAATGTCTTCGCCCAGACCGAAAACCGCTTCGACGAGCAGTTCGGCGCCGTCGCCTCGGCGTTCGGCCTCCGATACAAGGGCGAAAGCTCTGCGCTTTATGATCCGGCCACGGCATTTCCGGGAGCCGACCGCATCGGCGGCTCGGGGCTGCCCGACAACCACCAGACGGTCGAATCGGCCTGGAACATCCCCGGCCCCAATGCCCTCGTCGACGACTATGACCCCGACGAGAACACCACAGGGACGTTGGTGGTCGACGGTGCACACGTCGTAGCGGCGATCGACATTCCCGGCGACGAGGACTGGTTCGCGGTGACGCTGACCGCGGGCGTAACCTACGAATTCGGTCAATATGCCTATGTCGGCGGCGTTCCGGGCGTGGAAGGCAACGGCGTCCCGCTCGCCGACGCCTATCTCGAAATCTACGATTCGACCGGCAACATTCTGCTCTCGTACGCGGATGGCGGCGGGCCGAACACGCCGTCGGGGCTCGATGCGCTCCTGACGTTCCAGGCGACCTATACGGGCACCTACTACGTCAACGCCACGTCCTTCGACAATGACGGCGACGGGGTCGGGGATTTCCTCGGCGATTACGAGATTTTCGCGAGGACCGCGACCGGGACCGTCTATACCACGCACTACGACATTTCGAGCCCGCTCCACTCGATCGACTGGGGCGGCGTCATGGTCAACCGCGAGCATGTTGCGGTCCGCAATCCGGACGGGATGGAAGGCCCGCGGCCGACCGGGGAAGCGGCGGCGGATCCGGCCGACGTCGAGGGCAATTCCCTCGGCTTCCCGGGCAAGAACGTCGTCTACCTCTATTTCGCCGGCGCGGGCGATTTCTACGTGCATCAGGATTCGACCATCCCGGCCCAAATCGTGGTCCAGGATCCGTATCAGTACGAAATCCGGGCCATGCTGACCGCCGCGAACGAATTCTCCAAGGTCGCCGATGTGGTCTTCGTCTCCAATTATATATTGGACCCGACGACCGGGCTCTACGAGCGCGATCCGACGATCGAGTACAAGCCCGGACCGTTGGGGCCCGAGACCGGCGTCAAATATGCCGCCGGCGTGGATGGCGACGGCTTCGACGCCGATTTCTTCTACTTCTCCTATCCCGGTACGCCGGGGCCGGTCATCTCGCTGCTCGGCTCGATGAACCCGCCCGATTATGGCGACGAGGGCGTCGCCCAGTTCAATTCCGCCGACGAGCGCTGGAGCGCCCAGATGCTTCAGCCGGGCGGCTTCTCCTTCGTGACTTTGATCCACGAATTCGGCCATGGCATGGGCCTGGCGCACCCGCACGACACCGGCGGCGGCTCGAGCGTCATGCAGGGCGTGGTGACCAACGGCATTCCCGGCGACGATGGCGGGGCCGGAGCGTACGACCTCAATCAGGGCGTCCACACGATGATGTCCTACAATGACGGTTGGGAGAAATCGCCCTACGGCCAGGCCGAGACCAACAATGAGGGCTATGGCTGGCTCGGCAGCCTGATGGCGCTCGACATCGCCGTCATCCAGGACAAATACGGCGTCAACGAGGACTGGGCCACCGGCAACGACACCTACGTCCTGAAGGACGTGAACGAGTGGGGCGTCTATATCGATACCGCGACCGGGCAGCCGGCCGTGCACGACGCCACCAATCAGACGACGGCCCGCGACGGCCATTATGTGGGCCAGAGCACCTTTTATTCGTCGATCTGGGATGCCGGAGGGATCGATCAGATCACCTATAGCGGGGTCAGGGACACCACGATCGATCTCCGGCCCGCGACGCTCGAATATGAATATGGCGGCGCCGGATGGATGTCCTATGCCACCGGCATCTACGGCGGCTTCACCATCGCCAACGGGGCGGTCATCGAGAACGCCGCCAGCGGTTCGGGCAACGACACTTTGGTCGGAAACAGCGTCGACAATATTCTCGATAGCGGAGCCGGGAACGATTTCCTCAGGCTGCAGGCGGGCGGTGCCGACACGGCTCTGGCGGGGATCGGCAACGACACCCTCTATTTCGGCGCGGCCTTCACCCCGCTCGACACGGCCAACGGCGGCGACGGCACCGATTCCATCATTCTCGACGGCAATTACGCCGATCTCGTCCTGGGGACCGGCACGACCAGCAATATCGCCGGCATCGAGACGATCTCGCTCGCGCCGGCCGCTTTCACCGATTACGATGGTAGCGCGGCGGGTTCCTACAGCTACGACATCGCCTCGCTCGATTCGAACGTCCCGGCGGGCGCGGTACTGAAGGTCAACGGCTTCTATCTGGGGGCGACCGAGAACTTCACCTTCGACGGTTCGGCCGAGATCAACGGCAAGTTCATCCTGCTCGCCGGCCAGGGGGTGGACAATCTCACGGGCGGCAACGGCAACGACATCTTCGTCTTCGGCCATGATGGCCGCTTCGGCTCGAGCGACGTGGTGAGCGGGGGGATCGGCTACGATTCGATCTATTTCCGCGGCGACTTCAGCCTCGATTTCACCGTGGTGCCCGGCACCTTCTCGGGGATCGAGAGCATCACGCTTGGATGGGCGACGGACAGCCAGTTCACCGCCGGCGGCGACGGCGAATTCGATTATGCGATCGTCTGGGACGACGCGATGCTGGCCAACGGCGAGACGATCACCGTCAACGGCAGCGGCCTCAGCGCCGCCGAGACGATGATATTCAACGGATCGGACGAGGTCGGCGGACACTTCCGCATCTTCGCCGGCGCGTCGAACGACACGCTGACCGGCGGCGGCGGCAACGACCTCATCTACGGCGGCCTCGGCGCCGATCAGCTGAGGGGCAATGGCGGCGCCGACACGTTTCGCTACCAGGCGACGGCGGAATCGACGGCCGGGGCCGGCAATTACGACAGCCTCCTCGGCTTCACCCACGACGTCGACAAGATCGACCTCAGCGTGATCGACGCGAAGACCCCCTATGCCGGCAACGACTCGTTCGTCTTCATCGGCGCCGCGACTTTCTCCGCGGCGGGGCCGCTGTCGGCGGGGCAGCTGCGAGCGTTCCAGAGCAATCCGTCGACCAATTTGTGGGAGGTTCACGGCGACACCGACGGCAACGGCGTCGCCGACTTCGTGCTGGTGGTGACGGTCGATCCGCTCCAGTCGCTGACGGCGTCCGACTTCTTCCTCTAGGCGTCGCCATCCCCGCGGCCCCAGCCGCGGCTGCCCCGCGCCGCACCCCTATCGGAAACGATAGGCGCGGGAGCAATTCGCAAGGCCCGCCGCGGTAATGGGTCGGCTGGAATTCGATCGAGCGGAATGTCCCGCTTCCGACCCAAGGCAGACATTCCTTTTCGTGTTGAGAGCGTTCGCCCCCGCGTCAGCGCGCCGGCGGCCCCGCCGGTTGGAGAATGCCGCCGACCATCCTGCCCTCGGCGTCGAGCGCGGCCGACATGATCACCCGGCCGTTGGCGAACACCAGGTCGTAGACGTCGTCGCCCATCTCGCCGCGCCCGCGGAAAGTCACCGACCTCAGCTCGCCCATCGAGCTGAACAGGGGCTGCGTGCGGGGCAGGTCCCGGCGGACGACTTCGGCGAACTGCGGAGAGAGCCTGTCATAGTCCGGCGAGCCGCTCGCCAGCCCGGCGACAAGCCTTCGCAAGGCAGCCTCGGTGCCGGCCGCCGCCCCTCCAGGCGCCCCCACCGGCTGGAGAATGCCGCCGACCATCCGTCCCTCGGTGTCGAGCGCGGCCGACATGATCACCGCGCCGTTGGCGAACACCAGATTGTAGACGTCGTCGCCCATCTCGCCGCGCCCGCGGAAGGTTACCGACCTCAGCTCGCCCATCGAGCTGAACAGGGGCTGCGCGCGGGGCAAGTCCCGGCGGACGACTTCGCCGAAGCGCGGAGAGAGGCTGTCATAATCGGGCGAGCCGCTCGCCAGTCCGGCGACAAGCCTTCGCAAGGCAGCCTCCGTGCCCGCGGCCGGCACCGAGCCCGAGGCGGACACAGACGGCGCCGCCGGTTGGTTATTGGCCGCTTGCGAGAAGGTCGCGGGCTGCAAAAGCAACCCGAACACAATTGCTCCAACCAGGATCATGATCGCCACTCCGAGGACTGCTGAACGAGTGAAGCGTGAGTGGAGCGGGCGGGCATCGGAAACCAGGTCCGGCGATTGGGCTACCGTTCGACCGTACCCCTCGGCCTCACCGAGCATCCGCGCGGCTTCCAAGGACGACGTCGCGCCAAGCTTGGTGCGCGCCATCTTGAGGCGCTTCTCGACCGCGTGGTGCGAAATGCCGAGATCTGCGGCGATCTCCTTGGCGGACTTATGGTTTAGCCATTGCCGCAAGCAAACCTTTTCGCGCTCCGTCAATCGCGAAAGTGAATCACGCTCGTCCATTGATGAATGGATAAGGGCTGTGGCCGCTCCTCGATAGTACGGTCCGCTGGTAAAACCGGCAGAATGGCGTTCAACGCGCGTCCGCTTTCCACCCGTTGCGGACATTGACGCGGCCAGCTCATGTCGGCCCGCGCTTCTTCGGAGCGGCCTCGGCGTCCTCTGCCGGTTGCACGACGTCGGCAATCTCCCAAGGGGACCGGCCCGGATGACGCGAAGCGTCTTATGATGCGTGTTGGGTTGCACGGGCATCTTCAGACTGACCCGCGATCGCCCGCCGAGTTGCCCCGCCTGCGCCCCGCCCCTAATCTCGGCCCAGCGCACTACCTATGTGGAAGGGATGAGATGCTTTTCAGGACGATCCTGCTCGCCGGAGCGGCCGCGGTGGCGATGAGCGCAGACGGGCGCGCGCAGACGGCCGCGGCTCCTGCTCCGGCACCGGCGGGGCAGGCCGCAGATCCGCTCGCGCCGGACGAGTTCCAGTTCCTCGAGGAGATCGAGGGCGAGCGGGCGCTGGCCTGGGCCCGGACCGAGAACGAGCGCACCCTCAGCGAGCTCCAGTCCGATCCGCGCTACCAGTTATTCTACGACCGTGCGCTCGAGATCCTGCAGGCGCGCGACCGCATCCCGATGGTGACGATGCGCCCGACCGGGCTCTACAATTTCTGGCAGGACCAGGATCATGTCCGCGGCATCATCCGCCGCACCACGCTCGCCGGCTACCGCACCGACACTCCCGCCTGGGAGACGGTGCTCGACATCGACGCGCTCGCCCGGGCGGAGAATGCGAACTGGGTCTACAAGAGCATGCAGTGCCTGCCGCCGGAGGAAAGGCGCTGCCTCGTCTCGCTCTCGGACGGCGGGCGCGACGCCAGTTTCATCCGCGAGTTCGACCTCGTCGAGCGCCGCTTCGTCGAGGGCGGCTTCAGCCTCCCCGAAGGCAAGCAGAATGTCGACTGGGTGGACCGCGATACGATCCTCGTCTCGCGCGATTTCGGCGAGGGAACGATGTCGGGCTCGGGCTATCCGATCACGGTCCGCCGCCTCCGCCGCGGCCAGCCGCTGGCCGAGGCCCAGGAGCTGTTCCGCGGCACCCGGGAGGACGTGCGCGTCTATCCGATGGTGTTCCGCGACGCGCGGGGCCGGGTGCATGCGACCGGCGCCGGCCGTTCGGTGACCACCTTCGAGAACGAATACACCCTGTTCACGCCGCGCGGCAACGTCGTGCTCCCGATCCCGCGCAGGTCCGCGCCCGTCGGGATCGTCGACGGGCGGCTGCTGGTCTCGCTCGACGTGGAGTGGGAAGCGGCGCCGGGCCTGCGCTTCGCCCCGGATTCCGTCGTCTCCTACGATCTGCGCCAATGGAAGCGCGACCCGGTCGGTGCCCGGCCCAGCCTGGTCTGGGCACCGGGGCCCCGCCAGACGCTCTCCGGCCTCGCCACGACCCGCAACACCCTGCTCATCACCACCCTCGACAATGTCCGCGGCCGGGCCTTCACCTACAATTATGTGCGCGGCGCCTGGCGCGCGACGCCGGTCCCGCTGCCGCAAAATGCCACCCTCGATATCGCCGCGACCTCGGACGAAAGCGACCTGGCGATGTTCACCGTCAGCGATTTCCTGGAGCCGACCTCGCTCTATCTCTACGATGCGGCCCGCGCCGCCGCGCCGGAGCGGATCAAGACCACGCCGCCGCGCTTCGACGCATCGAACCACGTCGTCGAACAGCTCGAGGCGACGTCCCGCGACGGTACCCGGATCCCCTATTTCGTGGTGCGGCCGCGCGGTGCGCCGATGGACGGCTCCACCCCGACCCTGCTCTACGGCTATGGCGGCTTCCAGAATTCGCTGAAGCCCAATTATCTGGGCACGACCGGCCGGCTGTGGCTCGAGCAGGGGAATGCCTGGGTGGTCGCGAACCTGCGCGGCGGCGGCGAGTTCGGCCCCGAATGGCACCAGACGGCGCAGGGCGCCAACAAGCAGCGCACCTGGGACGATTATATCGCCGTCGCCGAGGACCTGATCCGGCGCCGCCTCACCAGCCCGCGCCGGCTGGGCGTGATCGGCGGCAGCCAGGGCGGCCTTCTCGTCGGCACCGCCATCACCCAGCGGCCCGAGCTGTTCAACGCGGCGATCATCCAGGTGCCTCTGTTCGACATGATGCGCTACCATCTGCTGGGCGCGGGCGAATCGTGGATCGGCGAATATGGCGACCCGCGCATCCCGGAGCAGCGCGCCTGGATCGAGGGCTATTCGCCCTATCAGATGCTGCGGCCGGGCCTGACTTACCCGACGCCCTTCATCCACACTTCGACCGCCGACGACCGCGTCCATCCCGGCCACGGCCGCAAGGCGGCGGCGCGCCTCCGCGCACTCGGCCAGCCTTATTATTATTACGAGAACATGCAGGGCGGCCACTCCGCCGCCGCCAACCTCCAGGAGACCGCCCGCCGCCTCGCGCTCGAATATACCTACGCCAGCAGGCGCCTGGTGGACTGAGGCGAGCGGCGGGACGTGCCTGATCCCCTCCCCCTTGAGGGGGGAGGGTTAGGGTGGGGGTGGACTCCGACGAAGAGCGAAACGTCGGAATCACAGCCCTAATCCGACCGCCACCCCCACCCCATCCCTCCCCCCTCAAGGGGGAGGGGGTCTGCTAGATCGCACCCACCAGCATCGCCCCCCCGGCGACGGCGAGCGCAGCTCCCACCGCCCGCGCCAGCTTTTGCCCGCCCGGCAGCACCTTCTCCGCGAGCACGATCGCGGCGAGGGCGGCGATCCAGAGCAGGTTCATCACGCCGCCGAGGAACAGCAGCAGCATCAGCGCCCAGCAGCAGCCGAGGCAATAGAAGCCGTGCTTCAGCCCCAGCATCAGCGACGCGCGGCGCTCGCGCCGGAAGCCGCCCTGGGACTGGATGAACTGCAGGGGCGAACGGCAGCGGCCGAGGCACGCATTCTTGGCCGGCGTCCATTGATAGACGCCCGCCGCCACCAGCAAAGCTCCGCCGATCTGCCGGTCGGCGATCGCCATCGCCGGCGTCATCAGCGCCGCCTGCTCCATCAGCCATTGCGCCCCGGTCGCGAGCATCGCGAAGGCGGACCAGGCGAGGAGGTAGCCGAGAGCGAACCACCCCGTCGCCGCGAACGGCTGCCCCCGCTCCTCCGCCGAGCGCGCCACCCGCGCGTAGAGCAGCAGCATCGGCGCGACCGAGGGCGTCATCATCCCGACCATCATCGCCGCCCACATCGCCAGCATGGTCGCGAAGTCGGCGGCCGACCATTGCGCGGGACCCGTCTCCATCCCGCCCATCGCCACACCGGGCGCCGCCGGCGCCATGCCGATCAGGTGGATCCAGGCCAGCAGCCCGATGACGCCGAGCGCCGTCAGCACGACCGCCCGGTCGCGCCGCAGCAGCGCCTCCAGCTTCGCGCCCGTCACGCGGCCTGGTGGACCACGCCGCTTTCGGTGATGTGGAGCGGCGCGAACTGCGCGTGCGAATCGGCGAGCGAGACCCTGAGCGGCCCCTGCGTCTCCGCCCAGCCGCGGCCGATCTCGGCGGTGTCGTATTCGAACCCGTCCGGAAGGTTGATCCGGGCGCGGTGCTCCTCGCCGCTGACCGGGTTGCGGATCGGCTCGCCGCGCGCCTCGATCCAGCCGGGAACGCTGAGCCGCGCGGTGCGGCCGTCGACGTCGAGCGCGAAGTCGATCGGGGCGAAGACCGGCTCGTGGACTTTCTCGTAGGTGGTCGCGAACACCTGGAAGAAGGTCGCGCCCGGCACGGTGTCCTCGCCGCTCATGATCCTCAGCAGCGCCTCGCGCTGCGCCGGCGAGGCGCGCTCGTCGACGATCGGCTGCGCCTCGCCGCGGCCCTCGTGGATCGGCCCCGGCCAGGCGAGGATCACCGCGATCCGCAGCCCGTCCAGCCTGGTGTCGCCGTGATGGCCCTCGTCGATGTCGATCGCCGCCACCGCCCGGCAGTCGCCGTTGGTCGGCAGCGCGTTGAACTGGCAGGGGCACCCATAGGCGCAATTGCAGTGGACGAACTCACGCCCCTTCAGCGTCCAGCGAAGCTCCGTCACGCGCGCCTCCATCTCAGCATTCCGCCCGGGCCGATAGCATGTTTCGCCGGCCGCGTCATTTCGTGAGGGGACAGTCACTTTCACGCGCTGCCATGCTCCAGCTCGCTCCACCGCGCGGAAAGTGACTGTCCCCCCTCACCTAGAGCCGCGTGATCCGCGGCACCGCCCGCTCCGGCCGCGAGAGCTCGGTCATCGCCCAGACCATGAGCAGGTGCGGATGTCCCCCGGACATCCGCAGCCCTGTTCGGGGAACAGGGCGGCCTGCTCATCGTCGGCCCGGTCCGGAGACCGCGTCGCAGGCCGCAGGCTCGATCTGCCCCCCATGCGCCTGCCACCACCACTCCTCCTCGATCGCGCGAATGACGGGCTCCGGCAGCCGGCAGAGCACCCGCGCGCGCTCGTCCGGGGGCAGGCGCAGAAGCACGCAAAGAACCGCCCGCGCCCTGCGGCGCGTGATGGTGGGGGCATGGGGGGTCTCCTGGGGTGCGGATCAAGGCTCGCGCAAAGCGCACCCGATGTCCCTCATGGGTCGAAAGCGGACGTGCGCGTGCGGCTGCAGCGCCGTGTTAAGGGGAGCAGTGTCTCCCGAACAAACCAAAAGGAAATGACGAGGTGAGGCCGCCCCTCAAATCCGCCGTCGTGATCGAGTTAGCCCGCGACAGACAACGGGTATCCGAACGCAATTTGATGTATGTGCGGCTCATACATTCGGCAGCGTGGCTGCTCTTCGCTTCCGCGATCCTCGCGCTCCCCGTCACCGTCTGGTTGGGCAGGCTGTCTTGGGCGCTAGGGCTGAGCGGGCTTGTGATGGTGGAGGTCTTCGTTCTGGTAGCCAACGGCATGCGATGCCCGCTCACGGCCATTGCGGCGCGCTACACCGCAGACCGTTCCCCCAATTTTGATATCTATCTCCCGGTTTGGCTGGCGAGACACAATAAGACGATCTTCGGATCGCTGTTCGTCGCGGGAGAGTTCTTCTTGCTCTACCGCCTGCTTGCGGCGCCGTAGGTCGAGCCCAGCAATCCACGGCCGCGATGGCCCCGACGAGCATCGCTCCGCAACGTCCGCAATGGGTGGAAGGCGGACGCTTAGCCTCCTCTGCCACGACCCACTCTTGATTGCCGGGGACACGTATGCCGGGGACACGTACTTTTTCGCGAAAAAGTACGTGTCCCCTTTTCATGCACCATTCCTCCTCTAGGGCGCGAATGACGGGCTCCGGCAGCCGGCAAAGCACCCGCGCCCGCTCGTCCGGGGGCAAGCGCCTGAGCACGCAAAGGATCGCCCGCGCCCGGCGGCGCGTGATGATGGGGGGCATGGGGGGTCTCCTGGTGGGGCGCCCGAGTTCGTTTGGGTCGCCACGCCGATTACGTGGAAGAACAATCTCAGTAGTGTCGCGCGAGCCCGCCGCTCGCCAGTTCTGGAAGCTCGCGGACTATGGCCGAGCAGAACGTCTCAACGCTTTCCATCCAGCAATTGTCAGACTTCACAAGGGACCGCATCGGGGAAGCCAGCTGTTTCTAACGCCGCGCTAACCCACCGGCCATCGGCCCGATATTCTACGCGATAGTAAAAAAATCCGCCGCCGACCTTGCCTTGGGCGGCTCCTATTCTGACGGGAATCGAATAGTCAGCCGCCTCGTCCGCAAGCATGAAGTCGGCGCCGATGCCCATCGGCAACCGGTAGCTGCGGCGTTTACGCGCGTGCCACGTCAGCCGGCGCACGCGCAGCTGCGAAAGATCATACGGCCCCTCCAGAAACAAGCTGCTCCATCGTTCGGACGAATACCAATCGCCGCCGGCGCTGCGCTCCTCACCGTCAGCGAACCATGAGGTCGGATTGCGATAAAGCATGCAGTCATCCAGCAGCGCACGCCATGCGCCCCGCGCGATGGGATCGTAGAACCACAGGCGGCCCTGAAGGTCGTGGATCCAAGCCTGCCATGGCGGCGCCGAATAGTGGCTGACATAGTAGATATTTGTCCCGGCGATCCGTTGCGGTTCGCCGAGTCGCTTCCGAACCAAGATCGGAATCCAGATCACCGGAACTCCCGCGCGAAGATAGGCGGCGGTGCGGCTCTCAAGCGCCGCAAAGTCGAGGGTGGTATGCTGCACCTCCAGCGCGACACGATAGGCGTCGCCGGGTGCGTGCAGCAGCACATCGGCACGTCGGTCGCCGTCTATAGAAAGAACCTCGGCCTCGATGTCGCATACGAGGCCGCGCGCCCGATAAGCCGCCGCGAAATGCTCCTTCGCCTGCTGGTGCTCCCAAGTTTCCAACGCTGCATAGCTACACACCGCGCCGGGGCGGTGCGCAAAATATGGTCGCCGGATCCTACCTTGCGCCAACGTCAGGGGTTCTCCGCAGCCAGGACACGCGTAGGACACACCTTTGATCCCAAGCGCCGCCTCCGTACGTGCTCCATCGGATGCCGCGATTGCGATCAGCATGGTCCCAGCAACTCGTCAAAGTCGGCCGCTTTTGCGATGTCGCCGATGAGCCCCCGTAGGCGCGGCTCCTTCCGGCGTGCGCGCGTGAAGTCCTCCGCCGTCCGCTTGTCGACGTAGAGGACGGCACAATAAGCGGCGAGCACGCCGAGTCTCGTGTCGTTTACGTCACTTGCAGGGCGCTTGTGGCGGCGTTGGCCGTGCGCCTTCAGTGCCTCCCCGATCACACGGCTGGGCAAATGGGCCATCGGGACTTTCTTCAGCGTCTCGAATGATCGGCCCGTCGCCGATGCCACGAGCCGCAGCTGGCTTCTGAACACCGCCAGGTTGCTGAGGTCAGCCAGTACGCGATCGTCGCGGATTTCCTCCTCATCAAGGCCTTGATCCATTAATGACGAGACGAGCAGGTCGCGCACTGAGGTGCCAGGCGAGGGTACTGCATCTAGCACCTGGACCATGAACGCCTCTGCTAAAGCCTTGGCACGACCGGCGTCGCCGGTCGTTTTCATGATCTCGTCGAGGACGCGTGCGTGAATCCGGCGGAACTGTATATGCATCTCGGTCGGAGAATTGACGACAGCCTTCGACAGCTCCCCGATCGTACGATTCTCGTCGAAGAGCCGTAGCGGGCCGACAGCCGCAAGAATTTCGCTCTTGCCCTTGCGGGAGCGCATCACGGGCCGCACGGCCTCCCAGACCCAGCTCTCTTCGCCAAGCGCCTCAGTCCCGCTACCCGTCTTCAAGAGCAGTTCACGGGCTCGGTCGCGGATCGAGATGAGCTCGCTGTGCCCTTCACTTGCCGCAATCGCTTCTGCGGTCAGCACCTCTACGATGGAACCTACTCCGGCCTGCTCAGTCGGCAGCCGCAGCCAGGCGATGAGCGGCAGGCTCTGGAGGAAGGCAATACGCGCGCGCGCCGTTGCCGAGTCTTCCACGCCAAGCAGCTCCTCGAGATGATGCCAGGAGAGAAGAGGGATCACGCCTTGGTCCAGCAGGCGGCGGTGAAAATCCTTCGCAGCTTGACGCCGGATGGGATCGCCCGAACTGACTGCATCGATCCACTTCGCCCAATGCGAACTGTCAGGTGCGATGATCTTGGATTCGGTTAGTTGCAACGGCAGTTCTTTGGTGATTCCGCGCGACCGAAAGCGGCTAAAGCCCTAAGTGAGCTCGCAATAACGGTTCAACGGCGCTCCACGCGCCGGCCGCGCTGCTGATTGCCCCGGTGCCCTCCTTCACAGTTGAAAAAATCGATTTGAGCATTCCCGACTTTCGTTCTTCGGGTTTAGCGCTAGCCTGCTGAGTAAGGAATGCGATCTGCTCTAGTAGCTCATTCTTGCTTGCCTCATCCGCGTCCCCTGCGTTGAGCACGGCGTTGGTGAGGTCCGCCAATCTATCAGCAACGGCGAGGTCACCGTTCTGTGTGAGTGTCTCCAGATGCACTTGAATATCTCGGGCGGTGCCGAGGTTGATGGCTCCAACTGATCCCCCGGTAACGCTGACGCTCTGGTTGTTAAAATAGATTGGTGGCACGGGCGCTCTCGGTATTTGTATGGTTGGCGAACGAGGCCCGAATCCGACGACCGCGTCCATTTCGTGCGAAGCGAAATTGATCATTGCGGCGTTCTGCGCGAACTGCATCCAGCGGCTCTGTTGATACGTGTGCTCACACGGGATGCACACTGGTTCGTTGCCGATCATGTAAACGGCGCCGCGCTGGCCACACTGGCCGCACAGAACTCGCTTGGGCGGCTCGATTTCGCTCACGCGAGGAGTATTACCGAACTGAGGCCGTAAGGAAAAGGTCGCGACCCGCAAGGGCTGGGCGCTCCGCCGCAACAGTAGCCATTATTGCCCCTCAAGCCGCCTCCTCATCATCCGCCCTCGGCGGCACGGCCTCCCCGTCGATCTCATACCCCAACGCCTTCAGCCTTTGCTCCAGCCGGGCGATCCCCTCGGCGAAGGTCGGGCGCTTGGCGTCGCCGCGGGGGCGGACGATCGATTCGGGCCGGCCGCGGCGCGTGTCGTAGCGCTTGAGGAGCTTGAGCGCCCGCTCGAACTCGACGGCGCGCTCGGGATCGGCGGCGGCCTTGTCGATCGCCGCGGCGAAGCGCTTCAGAGCTTCGAGCCGCTGGCGCGCCAGCTCGGCTTCGAGGCGGGCAAGCCCTGGTCGAGCGCCTCCGACCAGGCGGCGGCGAATTCGGGGTCGGTGCGGCGGTGCTGGTAGACGGTGCTGTCGCAAACCCCCGCGAGCCGCGCCGCCTCCTCGGAATCGCAGGTCGCGGGGAAATGCGCGAGATAGATCTCCTTGCGTTTGGTCGTGAATCTCGACTTCGGCCGCCATTTCTGGAGCCGGCGGCCGCTCTGCGACGCGATCAGCTGCGGGCGGCTGCCTTCTCGGCCGCCTCGTCCCAGGCCGTGCGGAAGGCGGGATCGCCGTCGCGTCTATTGTAGGCGGTGGAGCGGCCGCACCCTGTCGCCCGCGCCGCCGCCGATATCGTCGCCCCCTGCTCGAGCGCCGCGAGGAACGCCCCCATCGCCTGCCCGTCCAGCCGCCGCGCCGCTTCGGCACGAGCCGCCTTGCCGCCGTTCCTCCTTTTCGGTTTGCTTCCGCTCATCTCTCTCTCCTTTCCGGCAAAAGAAAAGGCCGCGCCTCGCGGCACGGCCCCAAGGGGACAGTCTATCCGACTGTCCCCGTCCCGCCCTCTAACGCTCTGAGACAAAAAAAAAGGCCGCAGCCTGTTCGGCCCGACCTTTCGCTTCCCGCCCCCGGCGCGCCTTCGCCGCAGCGTGGGTAGAAACCAGCCTGACAGCGTCACGCTGTCAAGCGGAAAATAACCGGCCTGGTGGGATTATTTCGCGCTGACGCAAAGGTCCTCCCTGCGAGCCAAGCTCGTGAGGAGAGGGACCACAGGAAGTGTGGTGGAGGGGCTCGGAGCGAAGCGGAGGGTCAGACCTCGCTTTTCGGGCTCGGCCCCTCCACCACCCGGCGGGCGGTCCCCCTCCCCATCTGCGATGGGGAGGAACCTAGCCCTCGATCTCGTTGGCGAGCTGGGGGTCCCTGAGGCCGACGCCGATCGCGCCGCGCGCCTGCTCGGCTTCGGAGCTGGTCACCGGATAGGCGCAATAATCAGCCGCATAATAAGCGCTCGGCCGGTGGTTGCCCGAAAGGCCGATGCCGCCGAACGGCGCGTTGGAGGGCGCGCCGTTGGTCGGCTTGTTCCAGTTGATCACGCCGGCGCGCACGTTCGCCCAGAAGCGGTCGTACATTTCCGGAGTGCCGCCGACCAGCGAGGCGGCGAGGCCGTAGCGGGTGGCATTGGCCTCGGCGATCGCGGCGTCGAAATCGGCGACGCGGACCACCTGCAGGATCGGCCCGAACAGCTCCGCGTCGGTGCGCTGGGCGACCTCGGTCACGTCGATGATCGCGGGCGTGAGGAACGGCCGGTCGTCCCGCCTGCGGTCCAGGCGGCGGATGGCGCGGCCGCCGCGGCCCATCAGCTCGAGAAACGCCTCCTGCAGCGCGTCGGCGGCGTCGTTGTCGATCACCGGGCCCATGAACGGCGCGGGGGCGGCGTGGGGATGGTCGACGATCAGCCGGCCGGCGAGCTTGGCCACCGCCTCGAGCAGCTCCTCGTGCCGCCCCTCCTCGACGATCAGGCGCCGCGCCGCCGTGCAGCGCTGTCCCGCCGACAGGAAGGCCGACTGGACGACGAGCGTCGCCGCCGCCGCCACGTCGGGCGGGTTCCAGACCACGAGCGGGTTGTTGCCGCCCATTTCGAGCGCGAGGATGCGCTGGGGAGTCTCGGCGAAGGCGCGGTGCAGCGCCAGGCCGGCGCGGGCGGATCCGGTGAACAGCAGCCCGTCCAGGCCCTGGTGCGCCGCCAGCGCGCGGCCGGTGTCCGGGCCGCCCTGGACGATGCGGACGACGTCCTCCGGCACCCCCGCCTCATGGTAGAGCGAGCAGAGATACTCGCCGACCGCCGGCGTCTTCTCGCTCGGCTTGAACAGGACCGCATTGCCCGCGATCAAAGCGGGGACGATGTGGCCGTTCGGCAGGTGCGCGGGGAAATTGTAGGGGCCGAGCACGGCGAGCACGCCGTGCGGCTTGTGCCGCACCGCCACCCTCGCGCCGAGCGCGCCCTCCAGCCGCCGCTGCGAAGTGCGCTCCGAATAAGCCGAGACCGAGATGTCGACCTTGCCGACGACCGCATCGACCTCGGTCGCTGCCTCCCACAAGGGCTTGCCGGTCTCGCGCGCGATCAAATCGGCGAACTCGTCCTTCTTCGCCCGCGCCGCGTTGGCGAAGCGGCGCAGGGTCTCGATCCGCACCGACAGGGGCCTGGCCGCCCATCCCGCCCACGCCGCGCGCGCCCGCGCCACCTCCGCATCGACGTCGCCGGCGTCGCCGCGCCACAGCGGCGCGCCGGTCGCCGGCTCGAATGAAGTCAAGGCTGCCATGGCCGGCGAACCACCATGTTTGGCTGCGGGGGTCAAGCGCCTCGGCGGTGCGCCTCGCCCATCCGCCGCACCGCCGCGATCTTCGCCTCGAACGGCGCCCAGTCGTCGGCGGCGTCGATCGCGCTCCAGATCGCCTCGACCTCCTCGATGTGCATCGAGCAGGGCGCGGGGTCGGACCAGTAATCGTGATCCAGCGCGCCCGGCGCCTGCGCATATTCGGCAAGCATCCCCGCCAGCGCGGCGAACGGCTCGGCCCCATAGGCCGCGTCGGCCGGCGAGGGACCGCGGCGGCGGCCTCCGCGCCAGTCGAAGAAGAAGCGGTCGATCTCCACCGTCCCGGCGGCGAGCGCGGTCTCGATCGCCGCGACCAGGGCGAGGTCGCGCTCGGTCTCCATCGCCGCGATGCCGAGCCGGGCGCACATCGTCCCGACCAGCGCCTGCTGGAACGCCGCCGGAAAGCCGTCGAGCACCGGCCGCAGCGCCTCCACGTCCGCGATCAGCGTCAGCGACTTCGCCAGCTGCAGCACGTCCCAGTGAATCGCCTCGGGCTGCCGCCCGAACGAATAGAGGCCGGCATGATCGAAATAAGCGGCGGTGAAATGCCCGTCCCAGAGCGGCGTGAACCGCCACGGCCCGTAATCGAAGCTCTCCCCGGTGATCGCGATATTGTCCGAATTGAGCACGCCGTGGACGAACCCCGAGGCGATATATTCCGCCGCGAGCCGCGCCCCCTCGCGCACCATATGCCCGAGCAGCTCGACCGCGCCGCCGTCCCCGCCGCCGTAATAATGGCGCAGGCAATATTCGGTGAGCGCGCCCATCTCGTCCGGAAGGTCGAAATAAGCGAGGCGCTGGAAGGTCCCGATCCGGATATGGCTGTGCTGCAGCCGAACGAGGACCGCGCTGCGCGTCGGCGACGGCTCGTCGTTGCGCTCCAGCTTTTCCCCCGTCTCGATCAGCGAGAAGCTCTTCGACGTCTCCACCCCGAGCGCTTCGAGCATCTCGGTCGCGAGCACCTCGCGCACGCCGCCCTTCAGCGTCAGCCGCCCGTCGCCGAAGCGGCTCCAGGGCGTCTGGCCGGACCCCTTGGTGCCGAGGTCGAGCAGCCGCCCCGACCCGTCGCGCAGCTGCGCGAACAGAAAGCCCCGCCCGTCCCCGATCTCGGGATTGTACACGCGGAACTGGTGCCCATGATAACGCAGCGCCAGCGGCCGCCCGAGCCCCTCGGGCAGCGGCCGGAAGCGCCCGAAATGCGCGATCCACTCGTCCTCGGAGAGCCCCTCCAGCCCCACCGCCGGCGCCCAGCGCCGGTTGCCGAAGCGAAGGATCGCCTGCGGGAAATCGGCGGCCGCCACCGGATCGTAGAAAGCGTCGCCGAGCTCCAGGATCGCGCGCTCGGGCGCATAGGGGGATGGAAGCGGGAGCCGGGGCATCGAGGCCGAAGCGCACCGGGGCTCCGGCTGTTCCCGTCGTCGCCGGATACTCGGTTCGTCGCCGGTAAGCAACGACTCATCCCACATTTACACTGTAAATCGGGCCCGTTACGCCGCCGGGACATTCTCCCGGCATGACCCACAGACACTTCATCCCCCGCCGCGCCGCCGCCTTGTTGCTGACCGCCGCCGCGCTCCCCCTCGCCCCCGCGCTCGCCCAAGAGGCCCAGGCGCAGACCCAGGCCCAGACCCCGGACCCGGTCGGCAGCTTCGCCCCGCCGCCGCCGGTGCCGCAACCGGTGGAGACGGTGCCGCCGGTGCAGACCCAGACCAGCGCCCCTGCCCCCGTCACGACTGCCCCCGAGCCGGTCGCGGCGACCCCGGCGCCCACCGAGGCGGCCGCCCCGCGCCGGACGGCACGAACCGCCACCCGTTCCCCCGCGCGCAACGCCGCTCCCGCGCGCACGGCGCCGGCGCAGGCAGCGACTCCGGCGCCCGCGCCGGCCGCTGCGGCTCCCGCCGACGTCCAGCCGCCCGCGCCCGCCGCCGAGGCGGCGCCGCCGCCCGTCGTGCTTCCCACGACTCCCGCCGCGCCCGCCGAGCAGCAGCAGCAGAGCGGCAGCTCGAACCTGCTCTGGATCGTTCTCGGCGCCCTGGCCCTCGCCGCGCTGGCCGGCTTCTTCCTGCTTCGCCGGCGCCGCAGCTCCGCTCATGACGACGTCGGTGACCGCGCCTACGCGCGCGCCGAAGACATCGCCCCCGTCGCCGCCGTGCCGGTCGACGAAACCGCGCCGGTCGATGCGGGCCGTCCCGAGCTGGAGCTCGATCTGCGCCCGCGCCGCGCCGGGGTGACCGGCGACGAGGCGGTGGTCGAGTTCGAGCTCGACGTCGCCAATCGCGGCTCGGCCGTCGCCCGCGACGTCCGCGTCTCGACCTGGATGATCCCCGCCGGTTCGGAGACCGAGATGGAGCGCGCGTTGATCGAGCGGCCGGAGGGCGACGCCCTCGCCGAGATCGAGGCGGGCTCGGGCGAAAGCATCGCCCGCTCGGTGACGCTCGACACGCGCGGCGTCGCGAGCGACGCGGTCCTGCCGGTGGTCGTCGCCGAGGCTCGCTATACTTTGCCCGACGGCACCGAGGCGCGGACTTCGACCTCCTACGCGGTCGGCGTTCCCGACGGCGAGGAGCTGGCGCATTTCGCGATCGACAACCCGTCCGGCCTCCACGACGAAGTCGTCGCGAAGGCGCTCGGCTAGTCCGAGCGGGCCTGAGCGTCAGCGGCGCTGTCGGCCCGCCCGCCGGCAGCGCCTATTCCCGCCCTGCGGATCGAGATTCTTCGCGCAAAGAACCAGATCGGCTTGCAATGTAGGATTCGGTCTGATCTACGCTTGGGATGAAACGAAGCCCGAACGCGCAGCGCGCATCCGCATCCGGGGCGGCGACCGATGAGCCCGCCCCTCCCGTCAATTCGAACGATCGCGGGGAGCCGGCCGCGCCGCCGACCGAGCCAGCCGTCGCCGAGCCGCAGGCCGCGGCCGCCGATTCGCCCTTCGCGACCCCGCGCGCCGAGGAAATCTACTGGGCCGGGGTCCGCCACGGCATCAAGTCCGCGGGCCGGGAGCCGGGCCACCCTCACATGCCGGCGGACTTCAACCTCAATCTGACCCGCAACGGCGGTCTCCCCTCGCTGACCTCGGGCAAGCTCGTCGACGCCTTCCCCTATGCGCCCGACGAGAAAACGCTCGGCCTCGGCCACATCCATGGAGACGAGCCTCCCGACCCGGGCGAGGAGCCGCCGCCCACGCCCCGCGCCGTCCGACACGACGGCTGGACCGACGCCAGGGTCCGCCTCTTTCTCGAGACCCTTGCCGAAACCGGCGTCGTCGCCGACGCCTGCCGCGCCGCGAGGATGAGCCGCGATGCCGCCTACGCCTTCCGCCGCCGCGCATCCGGACGCGCCTTCGCGCTCGCCTGGGACGCGGCCCTGCTGCTCAGCCGCAGCGCGATCGGCGACGACGTGATCGGCCGCTCGCGCTACGGGGTCGTCGACAAGGTCTATCGCAACGGCGAGCTGGTCGCCGAGCGCCACCGCTACGACAACCGCCTCACCATGGCGGTGCTCGCGAGGCTCGACCGCCAGGCCGAGGGGCTCGGCGAGAATGCGCCGGTGGTGCGCGCCGTCGCGCAGGAATGGGACCGGTTCCTCGATCTCGTCCCCGAAGGCATTGTCGGCGCGCAGGCCTTCGTCGACGCGCGCTTTCCACCGGCAAAAGAAGGGGCCGCCGCTCTCCATCCCGTCGAGGAGCCGGAGACGTTGCTCGGCGGCACCGCGGCGAGCGGCACCGAATCGGCGCTGCTCGCCCGCCTGTCGCTCTACGAGCATTTCGGTGCCGGCCTGCCGGAGGAGATCGACACGGCGGATCTCGACCCCGAGCGGATGGCCGATTGGACCGAGGAACAGTGGGAGCGCGCGGAGCTCAGCAATCTGGTCGACACGCTGTCGCCGCGCGAATGGCCCGAAGCTGCGCGAAACGCGGGCGCCGACGGCACCGATGGCATGTGCAAGCTTCGCAAGCTTTACCTCCTTTACCATCCGGAAAAGAGCGGTCGTGCGGCCGCTGCCCCGGCCGAGCCGGAAGACGATTTCGCGGGCTGTTCGGTCTGGGAGGAGGAGGAGGGTTGGCGCACCGATTTCCCGCCGCCGGCGGACTATGACGGATGGGAGGAAGGCGAGCCCGGCGACGAGGATTATCGCCGCGAGCTCAGCGACGAGGAGCTGCTGGCGATCGGCCTGGACGACGCCTCAATCGAGGAGGAGCGGCTGGCCACCCTCGCCGAACAGCACGCGGCCCGCGAGCGCTTCTTCGGCAGCGGCGGTGACGAGGAGGCGGAGCCTGTCGCTGAAAGCCCCTCTCCCATTCCGGGAGAGGGAGGGGCCCAGGCCGAAGGCCTGGGAGGGTGAGGGACTATCGCCCCGCAGCAGCCGCTCTAGCCGCGCACCTCCGGCACGTAGCTGTCGTCGACATGGTCGGAGAATTTGGTGATCCGGCTCTCGAACTTGAGCTTGACCTTGCCGGTGGCGCCGTGGCGCTGCTTGGCGACGATGACTTCGGCGAGGCCGTAGGCGCGGTTCATCTCCTCCTGCCACTTGGGGAAGTCGGCATGGTCGTCGGCGGGCTGGCGAACGGCGAGATAATATTCCTCGCGGTAGATGAACCAGACCATGTCCGCGTCCTGCTCGATCGAGCCCGATTCGCGCAGGTCCGAAAGCTGGGGGCGCTTGTCCTCGCGCTGCTCGACCGCGCGGCTCAGCTGCGAGAGGGCGATGACCGGGACGTTGAGCTCCTTGGCCAGCGTCTTGAGGCCGCGGGAAATCTCCGAAATCTCCTGGACCCGGTTGTCGCCGCTGTTCCTGCCGGTGCCCTGGAGCAGCTGGAGATAGTCGACCACGATCAGGCCGATGCCGCGCTGCCGCTTGAGGCGGCGGGCGCGGGTGCGCAGCGCCGCGATGGTAAGGCCCGGCGTGTCGTCGATGTAGAGCGGCAGCGATTCCAGCTCGGCGGCCGCGCGGGCGAGGTTGCGGAAATCCTGCTGGCTGATCTTGCCCATGCGCAGGGCTTCGGAGGGAATTCCGGATTGCTCGGCGAGGATGCGGGTGGCGAGCTGGTCGGCCGACATTTCGAGGCTGAACAAAGCGACCGCCGCGCCGGCCGACTTTTCGGGCGCGATCCCGTCTTCGATGTCGCGCACCAGGCGCTGCGCCGCATTGAACCCGATATTGGTGCCGAGCGCGCTCTTCCCCATGCCCGGGCGCCCGGCGATGATCACCAGGTCCGAATGGTGGAGGCCGCCCGTCTTGGCGTTCAGCCCATCGAGGCCGGTGGTGACGCCGGAGAGGCCGCCGCCGGTATTCAGGGCTTTCTCGGCCAGCTGGACCGCCATGCGGGTCGCCTGGGCGAAGGTCTTGACCGTTCCCTCGCCGCCGCCTTCCTCCGCGACCCGGTAGAGCGCCGCCTCGGCGCCCTCGATCTGGCTCTTGGGATCGACGTCCTCGCTGGTGTCGAGCGCCTGCTCGACCATCTCGCGCCCGACGCCGATCAGGGCGCGCAGAAGCGCAAGGTCGTAGACCTGGTCGGCGAAGTCGCGCGCGCCGATGATCGCCGCGCCGGAGCCGGTCAGCTGGGCGAGATAGCCGGGGCCGCCGAGCGTCTTCATCTCCTCGTCCGCCTCGAACATCGGCCGCAGGGTGACGGGGGTGGCGACCATGTTGCGGTCGACCAGCTTCAGGATCGCCTCGTAGATCCGGCCGTGGAGCGGCTCGTAGAAATGATCGGGGCGCAGCTTGAGCTGGATGTCCTCGGCCAGCCGGTTGTCGATCATCAGCGCGCCGAGCAAAGCCGCCTCCGCCTCCACGTTCTGCGGGAGGGACTGCGCTTCGGGCGCGGGCGTGTCGGCGATCTTGAGCATTGGTTCGGCCATGGCGGGCACCCTAAACCCGCCGAGTCCGAAGCGGTACCCGCGGAAAACAGGTTTCGGTTGAGGGCCGTGTGGACGGCCTGTGGATGCTTCACCCTTTCTCCGTCATTCCGGCGAAAGCCGGAATCCATGGACACGGCGTCCGTGCATCCTGTCCTAGGCCATGCTCATGGATGCCGGATCAAGTCCGGCATGACGGCGCCGCGGAGACCCGCTAACACCCCGCCGTGCCCCGCGAGCAGCGCATCATCGACATCGCCCTCGACGAGCGCACCATCCTGTGGCGCAGCCCGGACATCGAGCAGGAGCGGCGCATCGCCATCTTCGACCTGCTCGAAGGCAATTTTTTCGATCCCGCCGGCCATGACGGGCCGTTCCGCATCCTCCTGCGGGTCGAGGACAACCGCCTCGCCATCGACCTCAAGGATTCCGACGGCCGGCCGCTCGAGACGATCCGGCTCGGACTCGCCCGCTTCCGCAGGCTCATCCGGAATTACTTCGCGATTTGCGAGAGCTATTTCCGCGCCGTCCGCTCGGACAATCCCCGCGCGCTCGAACCGATCGACATGGCCCGCCGCGGCCTCCACAATGAGGGCTCCGAGCTGCTCCGCGAATGCCTCGAGGGCAAGATCGAGATGGATTTCGACACCGCCCGCCGCCTGTTCACCCTCATCTGCGTCCTCCACATCAAATGAGGCGCGATCAGGCCTTGGCGCGGATCATGTGGCCCAAAGCGAGGAAGCGGCCCGAGCTTTCCTCGAGCTGCTGCGCCGCCGTCTCGCGGCCGGCGGCGTCGGCGGAATCGAGCCGCCCGGCGAAGCTCTCGATATTGTAGTTCGCCCAGAGTTGCTCGGCGAGCTCGTTCGCCTTGTCCTCACCGAGCACGCCTTTGGTCGTCTCGAACAGTTCGCCCGCGAAAGCCATCAGCTGCCCGCAGACGCCGTGCGGCACCCGACCCTCGCGGATCTCGGCGGCGGCGGCGGCGAGCGCATCGCTGATGTGGCGGAACAGGTCGGAGATGCGGTCGGCGCTCTCACGCTCGAGCGTCTTCACGCCGCGCACCAGATCGAGCAGTTTGATGGGAAGGGCGAGCAGATTGCCGGCGACGTCGAGCATGTTCGGGCTCCTCTCGATTCGAGCATAGCAGCGACGCCGCCCGCCCGCGAGCGGCGCACTCGCCCCTTGCCCTCTTGCCTCGTTCCCGCGAAAGCTGGGTCGATGAAGCCGCATCTTCTCCTCGTGCCGCTGCTCGCCGCCGGCTGCGCGCAGCCCCAGCCCTACGCGCCGGTGCGCGAGCCGCATTACACCGCGATCGGCGCCGAGCCATTCTGGCTGGCGACCGTCGGCGCCGAGCGGATCGTGCTTTCCTTCGGCCGCGAGCGCGGCGGCGTTCGGGGGATGACCTATCGCCGGACGGACACGCGCCTGGAGGACGGCGTCCGGCGCTGGGAAGGGGGCGAAGGCACCGCGGTGATCGGGGTCGAGGCCTGGCGGCGCCCCTGCCGCGGCGCGGGCGGCACGATGTACGAGGACGTGGTGCGGGTGCGCCTCAGCGGTCGGGAGCTGAACGGCTGCGGCGGCCGGCTCGTCGGCGGGGCGCCCCGCCGGTGAGCATCATGTCCGACAAGTGGATCCGCGAGCAGGCGCAGGCGCACGGCATGATCGAGCCGTTCGAGGACGGGCAGCGGCGCGAGGGGACGATCAGCTACGGCCTCTCCTCCTACGGTTACGACGCCCGCGTGGCGGACGAATTCAAGATCTTCACCAATGTCGACAGCGCTGTGGTCGATCCCAAGAATTTCGCCGCGAACAGCTTCGTCGACCGCAAGACCGATTGCTGCATCATCCCGCCCAACAGCTTCGCCCTCGCCCGCACGGTCGAATATTTCCGGGTGCCGCGCGACGTGCTCGTCATCTGCCTCGGCAAATCGACCTATGCGCGCTGCGGGATCATCGTCAACGTGACCCCGCTGGAGCCCGGCTGGGAGGGCCACGTCACCCTCGAATTCTCCAACACGACGCCGCTCCCCGCGCGCGTCTACGCCAACGAAGGCGCCTGCCAGTTCCTGTTCCTGCAAGGCAACGAGCCCTGCGAGACCAGCTATGCCGACCGCGCCGGCAAATATATGGGCCAGCGCGGCGTGACCCTGCCGAAATTGTAGGGCTATTGCGCGTCCGGGCAGCTGGTGATGAGCTCGCCGCGCGCCGGCGGTCCGCCGCCGACGCCGACGTCGATGCGCAGGCTGATGCCGCGCAGGAAGATCGCCGCGCCGGGGCCTGAGCAGAAGCCGGCCCGCAGCGGCGCGGTGGCGTCGGCGACACTGTGCCCCTCCATCATCGCCGCCGGAACGTCGATCGTCCAGACCAGGGTATCTCCCTCGGAAGCGATCCGGGTCGCGCGAACGCCGTGGGGGAGATCGATCGGGATATGCTGCTGCAACGATTCGGCGATCTGGGCCGCGGTCGGAAGCTCGGCCTGCCCGGCCGGAGGCGGCGGCTGCGGCGGCTGGGCCGGGGCCTGGGCGGCGGCGGCGAAAGCGAACAAGGTCAACGCGAGCCCGGTGCCGTTCATCGTCTCTCCCCTGCCGGCGGCCGCCGGCCCAGCATTTTAGCTTCTGGCGATCCTAACAGGAAGAGCGAGCTTCGCCAGAGGCTCAATGCTGCGCCGTCCGCTCCGCCCGGGCGCGCAGATAGGCGTATAGCTGCGCGATCTCCTCGTCGCTGAGGTGCGAGAAATCCTGCCGCGCGACCCGCCGCATCAGGCCGAGATCGCGGCCGCCGGGCGCGACGCCCGTGCGCATCAGCGTCCGGAACTGGTCGAGGTCGTAGGCGGCGGCGACGGCGAGATCGGGCGCCGTCACGTCGGGCCCCGGGGAGCCGCCGCCGAGCTCGGAGCCGTGGCATTCGGCGCAGGCATTGGCGGCGAGGCGGCGGCCTGCGCGATGCTCGGGCCCGGCGTCGATCGGATAAGTGGTGCGGAAGCGCTCCAGCGCCGCCGGGGCCGGCTGGAAGCGGCCGAGCACGATGCCGAGACGGCCGATCGGGCCGACATAGGTCTCGGGCGTCGGCCGCCCGCCGCGCGGAACGCTGCGGATATAAAAGATCAGGGCCGCGACCTCGCCGTCGGAGAGGCGCGAGAACAAGGCGGACGGCATCACCCAGAGCGGTCGTCCGTCGGCGCCGACGCCCTGCCGGATCGCCTGGGCGAGCTGCTGGTCGCTGGCGCGGGCCGCGACTTCGGTGAGGTTCGGCGCCCAGACCGTGGCCACGCCGGGCTCGTGGAACATCCTGTTGCCCCGCAGCCCCTCGCCGTGGCAGCTGACGCAGCCCAGGATCCGCGCCTGCCGCGGCGCGTCGGCGAGCTGTGCAGCCGAAGGGCGCGCCAGAGTCTCGGGCACCGGGGCGGCGGTGTAATTGATCGCCCGCCACGAAATGATCCAGACGGCCAAAGCGGCGAGCAAGGCGAGGCCGAGCACGAATGCGACGCCGTAACCGGCCCAACGCAGCACTTTCCGCACCGACTTCCCTTCCGCTCCAGGCCGACTTGACGCACGGCCTATGGAGCGGTCCTGTTTCGAGCGGATGGCGCGGCGGCCGGAATATTGTTTCGAAGGTTTCTCGGCGCCTAGCGGCTTTTATGGCGGATGTTCGAGGGGCGGCCGCGGCGGCCCTGCGTGCGGCGCGGCCTGCCGTCGCCCCCATTGCGGTCGGCGTCCCGGACGCGGGGCCGGGCGGGGGCGCAGGAGGCGTCGGGAAGCTCGAAGCGCAGGCCGCCCGAGACCGGGTTCGCCTCGACCAGCCGCAGCTTCAGCCGGCGCCCGGAAGCGAAGGTCTCCTCCGTCTGCTCGCCGACGAGGCTCTGGCTCGCTTCGTCGTAGCGGAAATATTCGGTGCCGAGCGTCGACACCGGCACCAGCCCGTCGCCCCCGAGCCCGTCCACCGTGGCGAAGAAGCCGAACGGCTGGACGCCGGTGATCCGGCAGTCGACGATCTCGCCGACCCGCTCCGACAAATAGGCGGCGACATAGCGGTCGAGCGTGTCCCGCTCGGCCTCCATCGCCCGCCGCTCGAGCTGGGAGATGAGCTCGCCGGTCACCTCCATCGAATCCGCCTCCGCGTCGCTGAGGCCGCCCTCCCCCAGGCCGAATGCGCGGACCAGGGAGCGGTGGACGAGGAGGTCGGCATAGCGGCGGATCGGGCTGGTGAAATGGGCGTAGGAGCCCAAAGCCAGCCCGAAATGGCCGGTGTTGTCCGGCGCGTAATAGGCCTGGGTCTGGGTCCTGAGGACCTGCTCCATCACCTGCGGCCGGAATTCGGCCTCGCCGACCCGCTCGAGGACGTGGTTGAACGTGGCAGGACGGACCACCTGGCCGAGCGCGAACTCGATCCCGAAGGTCTTCAGATAATCCTTGAGGGCGACCAGCTTCTCGCGCCCGGGGGGTTCGTGGTCGCGGTACATGACCGGCGCCTTCTTCGCCTCCAGCGCCTTGGCCGCCGCGACGTTGGCCGCGATCATATAATCCTCGATCAGCTTGTGGGCGTCGAGCCGCTCGCGCGGCGCGACCGAGGTGATCCGCCCCTTCTCGTCGAGCATCACCTGCCGCTCGGGCAAATCGAGCTCGAGCGGCGCGCGCCTCCCCCGCGCTTTGTAGAGCGCCCGCCAGCACGCCCAGAGCGGCTTCAGCACGGTCTCGACCAGCGCCGGATCGAAGGGCGCTTCCTCCGCCTCGATCTCCGGCATCGAGCAGGGGGAGGAAAAGAGCTCGACGCGCTCCTCCCCGGCACGGGGAGGGGGACCGCCGCCGAAGGCGGTGGTGGAGGGGCCGGCGGCGGTGAAACCGGCGCCGGTGGCGCCGGCCCCTCCACCAGCTTCGCTGGTC
>DASVSD010000022.1:0-9578 GCA_036388255.1 Allosphingosinicella sp.
CCATGCGCCGCTCCTCGCAATGACGCCGCGCGGGCGGCCGCTGACGCAGGCGCTGGTTCGCGACCTCGCTTCCGGCCCCGGCGTCTCGATACTGTGCGGGCGGTTTGAGGGCTTCGACGAGCGTATCCTCGAGGCGCGGCCGATCATCCCCGTCTCGATCGGCGACTATGTCCTCTCCGGCGGCGAGGTGGCGGCGACCGTGCTCCTGGATGCTTGCGTTCGGCTGCTTCCCAGGGTAATGGGCGCGCCGACGAGCGGTGTTGAAGAGAGCTTCGAAGCAGGCCTCCTCGAATATCCTCATTATACCCGACCATTTGAATGGGAAGGGCGCACGATCCCTGAAGTGCTGCGATCGGGGGATCATGCGAAAATCGCCGCCTGGCGAAAGCAAAGGGCGGTCGAGGATACACGGTCAAGGCGGCCGGACCTGATGGAGCGCCACGGGGGCGCGCCCAGGCAGCCGCCCTCTGGCGCGCAGCGACGAGACGAAGGCGAAGAGAAATGAACCTCATCCAGCAGCTCGAGGCCGAGCAGATCGAGAAGCTCACCGAGAGCAGGTCCATCCCCGAATTCCGCCCGGGCGACACGCTCCGGGTCGGCGTCCGCGTCGTCGAGGGCGAGCGCACCCGCATCCAGAATTTCGAAGGCGTCTGCATCGCCCGCGCCAATCGCGGCATCGGCAGCTCGTTCACGGTGCGCAAGATCAGCTTCGGCGAGGGCGTCGAGCGCGTCTTCCCGCTTTATTCGCCGAACGTCGATTCGATCGAGGTCGTGCGCCGCGGCGCCGTCCGCCGCGCCAAGCTCTATTATCTGCGCGGACGCACCGGCAAGGCCGCCCGCATCGCCGAGCGCCGCGACACTCGCCAGGACAAGCCGGCGGCGAGCGCCGCGGCTGCGCCCGAACCGCAGACCGAGACCGCCGAGGGCTGAGCGCCGTCAAACCATGCCTTGTTCGCAACGCATGGGACGCCATATCGCTTTCAGGCCCGCCCCAGGTTAGCGGCGGGCGCGGATTTCCGCTGGAGAGAGCCATGGGTTACCGGGTGGTCGTAGTCGGCGCGACCGGCAATGTCGGGCGCGAGATGCTCAGCATCCTGGCCGAGCGCGAATTTCCGCTGGACGACATCGCCGCGGTCGCTTCGCCGCGCTCGACGGGCGACGTCATCGATTTCGGAGACTCGGGGCGCGAGCTCAAGGTCCGCAACATCGAGCATTTCGACTTTTCCGGCTGGGACATGGCCTTGTTCGCGGCCGGCTCGGAAGCCTCGCGGACCTATGCCCCGCGCGCCGCGCAGGTCGGCTGCACCGTGATCGACAACAGCTCGCTCTACCGAATGGACCCGGATGTGCCGCTGATCGTCCCCGAGGTGAACCCGCAAGCGATCGACGGCTACCGGCGCAAGAACATCATCGCCAATCCGAACTGCTCGACCGCGCAGATGGTCGTGGCGCTGAAGCCGCTCCACGATTTCGCGACGATCAAGCGCGTCGTGGTGGCGACCTATCAGTCGGTCTCGGGCGCCGGCAAGGCGGGCATGGACGAGCTGTTCGAGCAGAGCCGCAACATCTTCGTCGGCGACGGCGCCGATCCCGCGAAGTTCACCAAGCAGATCGCGTTCAACGTCATCCCCCACATCGACGCCTTCCTCGACGACGGCTCGACCAAGGAGGAATGGAAGATGGTGGTCGAGACCAAGAAGATCCTCGACCCCAAGATCAAGGTGACCGCGACCTGCGTGCGCGTCCCGGTCTTCGTCGGCCACAGCGAGGCGATCAACATCGAGTTCGAAAATGAGATCTCCGCGAGCAAGGCGCAGGCGATCCTGCGCGAGGCGCCGGGCATCATGCTCGTCGACAAGCGGGAGGACGGCGGATACGTCACCCCGGTCGAATGCGTCGGCGAATATGCGACCTATGTCAGCCGCGTGCGCGAGGATTCGACGGTCGAGAACGGCCTCAGCCTGTGGTGCGTCTCGGACAATCTCAGGAAGGGCGCGGCGCTGAACGCGGTCCAGATCGCCGAGCTGCTCGGCCGCAAGCATCTTCAGAAGGCGGCGTGAGCCTGCGGCTCGTCCCTTTGCAGCCGGCCGCGGACATTGCCCGGCTGACGGACGAGCTGGTACCGAGCTTCGGCGGCGACGAAGCGGCAGCTCGGGAGATGCTGACGGCCACATTCGGCCTTCTTACGGCCGACCCGCGGCCCGACCCCTGGGGTTGCTACCTTGCCTATGACGGCGAGACGCCTGTTGGCACCTGCGCCTTCAAGACCGCGCCCGATGCCGTGGGTACGGTCGAGCTCGCCTACATGACCTTTCCGGCGCACGAAGGGCGCGGGCACGCGACGGCGATGGCACGCGAGCTGGAACGCATCGCTTTCGCGGCCGGGGCTTCGCTCCCGATCGCGCATACGCTGCCGTTGGAAAACGCATCGAACCGAGCGCTTCGCCGCAACGGCTTCGTGTTCGCCGGCGAAGTCATCGATCCCGAGGACGGTCTGGTCTGGCGTTGGGAGAAGAAGCCATGAGCGAGTCGATGACCGGCGGCTGCGCCTGCGGCCGGGTGCGCTATGCCGTGGAGATAGAAAATGACGACGCCTATCTCTGCCATTGCCGGATGTGCCAGAAGGCCACCGGCGGCGTCTCGATCGCGTTCAAGCAGGTGAAAAAGGCGGCGGTTTCCTGGGAGCGTGAGCCGGACTGGTATCAAAGCTCGCCGATCGCGCGGCGGCCTTATTGCCGGGAATGCGGGACCCCGCTCGGGTTCGCCTTTCCAGACGCCGAGAATATGGACCTGACGGTGGGCTCCTTCGACGATCCGTCGCGTTTCGTGCCCAGGCACCATTTCGGCGCGGAGAGCATGCACCGCGCCTGGCTCGACACCGAAGGCCTGCCGGAGAAGCGCACCGATGAGTATCGACCCCTCGTCGACAGATGGATCGCCGCGACCGGCGAGTTCCCCCGCTAGCCGTCGCTTCAGCGCATCGGACGGAGTCGCGCTCGCCTGGCACGAACTGGGCGAGGGGAGGCCGGTGCTGCTGCTCCACGGCCTGTTCTCCAACGCCGAGACAAACTGGCTGAAGTTCGGCCACGCCGCCGAGATCGCCGGCCGCGGCTTTCGGGTGATCATGCCCGACTTGCGCGGCCACGGGGAGAGCGCAGCGCCGCACGATCCGGCCGCCTATCCGCCCGACGTGCTGGCCCGCGACGGGCTCGAGCTGGTCGCGCATCTCGGCCTCTCGGACTACGATCTCGGCGGCTATTCGCTGGGCGCGCGGACCGCGGCGCGGATGGCGATCCTGGGGGCGGCGCCGCGGCGGCTGGTGATCGCGGGCATGGGGCTTCGCGGCATGGTCGACGTCCACCGGAGGGCGGGCCATTTCCGCAGGATCCTGACCGGGCGAGGCACCCACGAGCGCGGCTCGCCGGAATGGCTCGCGGAAGCCTTCCTCAAGACGACCGGCGGCGATCCGCAGGCGATGCTGCCGTTGCTCGGCAGCTTCGTCGATTCGAGCGAGGAGGAGCTGCGTTCGATCGCGATGCCAGCGCTGGTCGTGTCGGGGGCCGAGGACCAGGACAACGGGCCGGCCGAGGCGCTGGCCGAATTGCTGCCGCGGGGGTGCTACGCCGAAGTGCCCGGCAACCATATGAGCGCCGTCACCAGGCCCGAATTGGGGCGTGAGATCGCGCGATTCCTCGCATCTTGACCGCCCGCGCGGCGAAGGGGCAAAGAGCGGCGCGACAAACAGAGAGGACGCGCCGCCCATGAAGTCCACCGTCTCGCTCTTCGCCCTCGCCGCCGCGACCGCGCTCGCCGCCGGATGCACCACCGCCTCCGCCGACCAGCAGCAGGCCGCCCCTCCCGCACCAGCCGAGCAGACGCCGCCGGCCGCCGCTGTCGCACAGCCTACCGCCGCCGACGCCGACGCCTTCGTCGCGCGGGCCGAGCGCGAGCTCGCCGAATTCTCGGTCATCGGCAATCGCGCCCAATGGGTCAACGCGACCTACATCACCGAGGATACCGACGCGCTCGCCGCCTATTTCGGCACGATCGGCACCGAGATGCAGGTGCGCTACGCGACCGAGGCCGCGCGCTATGTGAACGTTCCTGGCCTCAGCCCGGACACGCGCCGCAAGCTCGACATCATGCGCTCGGGCATCACCCTGCCGGCGCCGACCACTGCCGGCGCGGCGGCGGAGCTCAACACGATCGCGACCCGGCTGCAGTCCCAATATGGCCGCGGCCGCGGGACGATGAACGGCGAGACTCTGACCGGCAACGAGATCGAGGCGCGGATGGGCACCGTCCGCAATCCCGCCCAGCTCCAGGAGATGTGGACGAGCTGGAACAACAATGTCGGCGCGCCGATGCGCCGGGATTATGTCCGGCTGGTCGAGATTGCCAACCAGGGCGCGCGCGACCTCGGCTTCCGCGACACCGGCGCGATGTGGCGCTCGGTCTACGACATGCCGCCGGACGAGTTCGCAGCCCTCACCGATCGCCTGTGGAACCAAGTGCGCCCGCTCTACGAGGAGCTGCACTGCTTCACGCGCGCCGGCCTCAACCGTGCCTATGGCGACCAGGTCCAGCCCGCGGACGGCCCGATCCGATCCGACCTCCTCGGCAATCTCTGGGCGCAGGAATGGGGCAATATCTACGACGTGGTCGTTCCCCGGACCGCTAATGCCCGGCCGACCTACGACCTCACCCAATTGCTCGAGCGCAACAATTACACGCCCGAGCGGATCGTCCGCACCGGCGAGGCCTTCTTCAGCTCATTGGGCTTCGCGCCGCTGCCGCAGACCTTCTGGCAGCGCTCGATGATCACCCAGCCGCGCGACCGCGAGGTGGTCTGCCACGCATCGGCCTGGGACGTCGACAATATCGAGGATCTGCGCATCAAGATGTGCACCCGGGTCAATGCGGACGACTTCGTCACGGTCCATCACGAGCTCGGCCATAATTATTACCAGCGCGCCTACAACCAGCAGTCCTTCCTCTACCAGAACAGCGCGAACGACGGCTTCCACGAGGCGGTCGGGGACACGATCGCTTTATCGGTCACCCCCGATTATCTGGTCCAGATCGGGCTCCTGAACCGGAACCAGCTGCCGACGGCGGAGCAGGACCGCGACCTGCTGCTGCGCCAAGCGCTCGACAAGATCGCCTTCCTCCCGTTCGGCCTGCTGGTCGACCGCTGGCGGTGGGGCGTGTTCTCGGGCGAGATCGCGCCGGATCAGTATCAGGCCGCATGGGACCGGCTCCGGCTCCAGTATCAGGGGATAAGGCCGCCGGTCGCGCGCACCGAGGCGGCGTTCGATCCCGGCGGCAAATATCACGTCCCGGCGAGCGTGCCCTACACGCGTTACTTCCTCGCCCGCATCCTCCAGTTCCAATTCTACCAGGCGGCCTGCCGCCAGGCAGGCTGGACCGGCCCGCTTCACCGTTGCTCCTTCTACGGCAATCGCGAGGTCGGGCGGCGGCTCAATGCGATGCTGGCAATGGGTGCGTCGCGGCCCTGGCCGGACGCGCTGGAGGCCTTCACCGGCACCCGCGAGATCTCCGGCGACGCGATGATCGAATATTTCCGGCCCTTGCAGAGCTGGCTGCGCGACCAGAATCGCGGGCGCCGCTGCGGCTGGTGATCGGGCGCTAGGCAGGACCTGACGCGCAGTGCTATCAACCCCTCCGCCCGGGCGCTGAACGGGCGGAGGGGGATCGCCTTATGCGCAAGCTTATCGCCGCTTCACTGCTCGCTGCTTCCCCGTTCGGATCGGCGCCAGCCTGGGCCGACGGCCCGGTCAGCCTGCCGCAGCTCGCGCCCGGGGAGGTTCTCCTGGAAGTGAACGGGCTCGGAATCGTCCGCACCCCGGCCAGCTCCGCGGTGGTCGCCGGGACGCTTCACGGCTACGGGACCAGCGAAGCCGAAGCCCAGCGGGCGCTCGACGCGGAAGTGCAGCGGATCACCGCAGCCGCGCGGGCGGCCGGCGCCGGCGCCGGAGACATCACGGTCGACAGAATTCCGGTGCCCAACGAATCGCTACGCATCTTTGAGGTGACCGAACCGCCCGCGGCCGATGCCGCGGCGACGCCGGCGCCGCGCCAATTCGGCGCGCAAGCCACAGTCAGGGTACGGCTGCGAAATGCGGCCCGTGCTCGGGAGCTTCATGCCCGCTTGGGCGGCGAAGACCCGGTCATGAGCTATCGCGGGCCGCAATATGAGCTGGAGGACGAGGCTCCCGCACGGAGGGAATCGCGGGGCAGGGCGCTCGCCGCCGCGCGGGCCGACGCGGAATCCTATGCAGCGGCTGCGGGCATGCGCATCGTCCGCACGCTTCGAATCACCGAACGCGAAGGGTTCGGCTTTGCCGGCATGACCGTCACGGAGCGCAACGCGGGAGAACGGATCGGCATGAGCTGGATGCGGCGGAGCGCCGATCCCATTGTCGAGACGATCGCGGTCGTCGGAGTGGATTACGTGCTGGCCCCGCGCTGAGCGGCTGAGGTCATAGCCGCGCGAGCATATAATCGGCGCTGGAGACCTCGAACGCGCCGGGCTCTTCGACGTTGAGATCCTCGACCACGCCGTCGTTGACGATCATCGACCAGCGCTGGCCGCGCTTGCCCATGCCGAACTTGCCGAAATCGGCGGCGAGGCCGATCGCTTCGACGAAGTCGCCGTTGCCGTCGGCGAGCATCGTCACCTTGCCCTCCGCGCCCGCGGATTCCGACCAGGCGCTGAGCACGAAGGCGTCGTTGACCGCGGTGCAGGCGACCTCGTCGACGCCCTTCGCCTTGAGTTCGTCGACCTTCTCGACGAAGCCCGGCAGGTGGCGCGCTGAGCAGGTCGGCGTGAACGCGCCGGGAACCGAGAACAGAGCGACGCGGCGGCCGCGAAAATAGTCCTCGCTATCGATCGGCTGCGGGCCGTCCGGAGTCGCCTTGACGAAACTGGCCTTGGGAAGACGGTCGCCAACCTTGATGCTCATCGTTCCGATCCTTTCGCTGCATAACGGTCACGGCGGGCGCTCTAGCAGCGCCATCGGCCTGCTTCTATAGCGGGCGCGATGGACCAGCCACGCTTCCTCAGCGGCCAGTTCCTGCTCGCAATGCCGGGTATCGGCGACCCGCGATTCGAGAAAGCGGTGATCGCGATGTGCGTTCACGACGAAGCGGGCGCGCTCGGCATCGGCCTCGGACGGATCGTGCCCAGGATCGGATTTCACGGATTGCTCAAGCAGCTCGACATCGCGCCGGGCGCGGCGCCGGACTGCGCGATCCACGCCGGCGGGCCGGTCGAGCCCCAGCGCGGCTTCATCCTCCATTCCCCGGACTGGGGCGGCAGCGAGAGCATCGACGTCGGCGGGCGCTGGAAGCTGTCGGCGACGCTCGACATCCTTCGCGCCATCGCCGAGGGACGGGGGCCGACGCGCTGGATCGCGGCGCTGGGCTATGCCGGCTGGGGCGGAGGCCAGCTCGAGCAGGAAATGGGGCGCCACGGCTGGTTCGTCACGCCGGGAACGGAGGACCTGCTCTACGATTGCGAGGTCGACACGCGCTGGTCCGCCGCCTTCCGCAGCGCCGGCGTCGACCCGCGCCTGCTCACCGCGCAAAGCGGGACCGCGTAGGGACAGTTACTTTCCTGTAGCGGAGCCTGCGTCTCAGGCGCCGCAGCGGGAAAGTAACTGTCCCTTTGTAACCGTCCCTTTAACCCGCTCTGTTCACCTCCTCCCAACCCGCGGGTGACAGCCTGACCGATGGCCGTCCGCGGCCTGCGGCGGCCCTCCTGTGGACGAGGGGACGATCTATGTTGGAACCTGTGAAAAAGGGCGGCCTGTGCCTGGCCGCAACGTTGATGGCGCTGGAGGCAGTGCCCGCGCATGCGGCGATGAGCTGCTGGAATGAGACCCAGGTGGCGGCGGCGCAGGTGAGGAACCTGCAGTCGCGGCTGATGGTCGATGCCTTGCGCTGCCGCGCTTTCGGCATCGACATATTGGGCGCCTATAACGAGTTCGTGCGCACCAACCGCGCCACGATCCAGGCGGCCAATTTGGTGATCATGGCGCAATTCGCGCACGGCTTCGGCCGCGGCGCGCAGACCGAATATGACCGCTTCACGACGGCGCTCGCCAATGCGTACGGCGCCGACCGGACGACCGGCGAAACCTGCGCCGAGGCGGCCTCGGTCGCGGCCGAGGCGGTCGCCGCGGGCGGCGATATCGAGCGGCTGGTCGAGATCGAGCAGCGCTTCGGTCCCGCGCCGACGCTCCCCGGCGGCCAGTGCCCGCTGAGCTTCGAGACCGCTTCGCTTCTCGAATGACGGCAGCGCTTGCGCACCACATATAAAGATATCTTTATATTTGCATTCCGGGGCGGCCGCGGCTAGGGGACTGGCACGCGACCGCCTCGACTTTGCCGGCGGTCTTTTCTTTTTCCGTGAGGAGACCCGCCTTGGCGACCCAGGCCCAGACCCGCTTTGACGATTATGTGATCCGCGACATCGGCCTCGCCGATTACGGTCGCAAGGAGATCGAGATCGCCGAGACCGAGATGCCGGGCCTGATGGCGCTGCGCGAAGAGTTCGGGGCGTCGCAGCCGCTGAAGGGCGCGCGGATCACCGGGTCGCTCCACATGACCATCCAGACCGCGGTGCTGATCGAGACGCTGACCGCATTGGGCGCCCAGGTCCGCTGGGCCTCGTGCAACATCTTCTCGACCCAGGATCACGCCGCCGCCGCCATCGCCGCGTCGGGCGTTCCGGTTTTCGCGGTCAAGGGCGAGACGCTCGAGGAATATTGGGACTATGTCGAGCGCATCTTCGACTGGGGAGACGGCGAGACCTGCAACATGATCCTCGACGACGGCGGCGACGCCACCATGTTCGCTTTGTGGGGCGCGCGCATCGAGGCGGGCGAGGAATTCCCGGCTCCGACCAACGAGGAGGAGGAGGTCTTCCAGGCCACCCTTCGCCGCGTCATCGCCAAGTCGCCGGGCTTCCTGACCAAGACCGTCCAGGCGATCAAGGGCGTCTCCGAGGAGACCACCACCGGAGTCCACCGCCTCTACGAGCTGTCGAAGCAGGGCAAGCTTCCCTTCCCGGCGATCAACGTCAACGACAGCGTCACCAAGTCGAAGTTCGACAATCTCTACGGCTGCAAGGAATCGCTGGTCGATGCCATCCGCCGCGGCACCGACGTCATGCTCGCCGGAAAGGTCGCCTGCGTCGCCGGCTTCGGCGACGTCGGCAAGGGCAGCGCCGCTTCCCTCCGCAACGGCGGGGCGCGCGTCATTGTGACCGAGGTCGACCCGATCTGCGCCCTTCAGGCGGCGATGGAAGGCTATGAGGTCGTGACGATGGAGGAGGCCGCGCCGCGCGCCGACATCTTCGTCACCGCCACCGGCAATGCCGACGTCATCACCCTCGATCACATGCGCTCGATGAAGAACATGGCGATCGTCTGCAACATCGGCCATTTCGACAGCGAGATCCAGATCGGCGCCCTCCAGAACATGAAGTGGACCGAGATCAAGCCGCAGGTCGACGAGGTCGAGTTCCCGGACGGCAAGAAGATCATCGTCCT
>DASVSD010000023.1:0-60971 GCA_036388255.1 Allosphingosinicella sp.
CCTTGCGCAGCCGGTCGATCTCCGCGGCGAGGTCGAGCCCCCTGAGGCTCCGGTTGGGTGCGTTCATCCTTGCCACTCCCGGTGGGGGCGCGGCCCCAGGCCGTCCGTCCCCGCTGATTGCCAAGCTAAGCCTCTCGTGCCCCGACCGTAATCTCAAAAGGCGCGGAGTGGATGGTCGGGAGATAGGGGGGAAAGGACCCATTTTCAACTCGTCCGTCATCCCGGCGAAGGCCGGGACCCAGGAACACGGAGGCGATCGGCGAATCCCCTTCAACCGTGTTCATGGGTCCCGGCCTTCGCCGGGATGACGGGCACGCCCCGCCTTGACTTTCCGCCCCTTTTCCGCTTGAGGGGCGCGGCAGGCGGGGCCATGGGCTCCGCCTTCGCAGTTGGGATTTGGGCGGTCTCCCGATTGACCGCCTGGCCGGGACTACCAGAGGGTTCCCATCAAAGTCATACTTTGGTGGTCCCTCGCGGTCCCGGGACGAACGAAGGAACGATATCATGCGCCATCGCGTCGCCGGCCGTAAGCTGCAGCGTACCTCCAGCCACCGCGCCGCCCTGTTCCGCAACATGGCCGCCGCCCTCATCAAGCACGAGCAGATCACCACCACGACCGCCAAGGCCAAGGAGCTGCGGCCCTATGTCGAGAAGCTGATCACGCTCGCCAAGAAAGGCGGCCTCTCGAACCGCCGGCTGGCGCATGCTCGGCTGCTCGACGATGCGCAGCTGGTCAAATTGTTCGACGTGCTCGCCCCACGCTACGAGGGACGCGCCGGCGGCTATACCCGCGTGATCAAGGCGGGCCTGCGCGCTTCCGACGCGGCGCCGATCGCGATCATCGAGCTGGTCGACCGCGATCCGGCCGCCAAGGGCCAGGATTCGGGTCCGGTCCGGGGCGACGACGAGGATCTCGACGAAGCGGCCTGACGCCGCGACGGTTCGCCGATGCCGTCGACCGTGATCCGCTCCTTCGCTTACCGGCCCGAGACGGCCGAGCTCGAAGTGCTGTTCACCACCGGCCGGCGCTACGTCTATCGCGAAGTGCCCGCGGAAGCGGCGGAGGCGCTGCGCGCCTCCTTCGCCAAGGGCCGCCACTTCAACGCCCGCATCCGCGGCCGCTATCCGTTCGTCGAGGTCGAAGGGGATCCCGGCTGAGCGCGTATCGAAAGCGCCTTGCCCGTCCTCCGTGCCTCTGCCAGACTTCAAACCCATGATTTCGTACCGTATTTCGCTGCTGCTCGGGGCGCTGACCTGCGCAGGCGCAGCGCCCGCAGCTCAGCCCGTCGCGCCGCCGCCAATCTACGCCCCGCCCCCCTTCCGGCCCGCCCCGCCTCCTCCCCCGGCCCCGCCTCGCGACTGGTCCGCGCCGCGGCCGCGCACGCCGGGGCTGGAGGTGGTCGGCGGACCCGACTGGGGCGACCCGGACATCTATCCGCTCCGTGCCCGGGCGCTCGAACAGGAGGGGCCGGTTTCGTTCGTCCTGCTGGTCGGCACCGACGGCCGGCCGCGAAGCTGCGAGCTGACGGCAAGCTCCGGCTATTTCGAGCTGGACGACGCCACCTGCACGCTCGGCATGACCATGCGCTTCGCCCGGCCGCGGACGGAGACCCGGGTGCCGTTCAGGGTGGTGTGGATGCTGTCGCCGGAGGCGATCCCGTTCGAGCCGCAGCGCATGGTCGCCTGGCTCGATCTCGCAGGCGGCCGCGTCGTCGGCTGCACCCTTTCAGGTACGGGCGGCCTGGTCGACGAATGGCGGCGGGTCGCCTGCCGCACTTTCGGGGTCGAGGCGGAATATTATCTCGGCGCCCGCCGCTGGACCAGCCGCCGGGCCATGATCGTCGTCGACTTCCTGCCCGAAGGGACGATTCCCCCGTCGCTCGTATTCGGCACAGGGACCCTGATCGCCGTGCGCCGGACCGGCTTCGAGATCGACCCGGACGGCGATCCCGGCGCCTGCCGCACGCTCGAGGACCGCGGCTTCGGCCGCCCGCGGATCGACCATGCCGACGCCTGCGGCTTCTTCCTGTCGCGCGGCCACACCTTCGCCGAGGCGGAGGAAGACGCTCCGCCCCGCCGCGGCAGGATCGAGGTTCGGGTGCTGGCCGAACCCGCGCCGCCGAGGCGCACCCCAAGGCGCTAGGGCCGGTCCTCCAGCGCGACCCAGGTCGGCGCGTGGTCGCTCGCTTTCTCCCGGCCGCGATAATCCTTGTCGACGCCGGCATCGAGCAGGCGGTCGGCGGCGTGCGGGCTGAGGAGGAGATGGTCGATGCGGAAACCGGCGTCGCGCTGCCAGGCACCCGCCGTATAGTCCCAGAAGGTCCAGACCGGGCCGTCGGGGAAGCGCGCGCGGATCGCGTCGGTCCATCCCTGATGAAGGATGCGGCGGAAGGCGGCGCGGCTCTCCGGTTGCATCAACGCGTCGTGCGCCATGGCGCGGACCGAGAAGACGTCGTCGTCGGTCGGGATCACGTTCCAGTCGCCGGCGAGCACCACCGGCCGCTCCTCGGCGAGCAGCTCGAGCGCGTGCAGCCGCAGTCGCTCGAGCCAGGCGAGCTTGTAGGCGAACTTGTCGGTGCCGACCGGATTGCCGTTGGGCAGATAGAGCGAAGCAACGACGAGGTCGCCCACCTCGGCCTCGATATAGCGGCTGTGGAGATCGTCCTCGTCCGCGCCCGGGAGCCGCACCCGGCGCAGCTTCGGCGGCTTGCCCGAAGGCGTCAGGATGGCGACGCCGTTGAAGCCCTTCTGCCCATGCCAGAGCCCCTCATAGCCGGCGGCGCGCACGTCCTCGACCGGCACCGATTCGTCGGCGCACTTGATTTCCTGCAGGCAGACCGCGTCGGGCTTCTGCTCTTCCAGATATTCGACGAGCCGCGGCATCCGCGCGCGGATCCCGTTCAAATTGTAGGTGACGATCTTCATCGCGCCGCTCTAGCGGGGGGCGGTCAGATCGAGAAGCTCGATCCGCAGCCGCAGCCCGAGGCGGCGTTCGGGTTCTTCACCTGGAAGGCGGCGCCGCCGAGGCTCTCGACATAGTCGACCGCGCCGCCGCGGACGAGATCGAGGGTCATGCCGTCGACGACCAGAGTGACGCCGTCCTGCTCGACGGCAAGGTCGCCGGCCTCGATCTCGTCGGCGAGGCCGAAGCGGTACTGGAAGCCGGCGCAGCCGCCGCCGTCGACGGCAAGGCGCAGCATCGGCCGCTTGCCCTGGCGCGCGGCGATCGCCGCGACCCGGGCAGCCGCGGCGGGCGTCAGCGCGATTTCGGAGGCCTGCGTCATGATCGACGAGATAGGCGCGCGCGGCCGCGCCTGCAACTCAGCCCCTCGTCCGGCAGCCGCAGACGATCGCAACTCCCCTATCCCCGCGTGCGGTAGCCGCAGACGATGCCGAACAGGAAGGACATGAACAGGCCGAGCTGGACCTCGCCGCCCGGATCGCTCCAGCCGACCAGGTGGTGGCCGAAGCCGAACAGGGCGATGAACATTGCGAGCGCGAGCCCGAGCATCGACTCCCCCCTCCTCTCGACCGGCGACCATGTTCCGCGCCGGTAAAGCGGCGGTGAAGGCGCTTGTGCGGTTCGCACGGTAAAGCCATATGCCACCATGGCCGCAGCCGGAGCCTCCCGATCATGAAGATCCGCGTCTACGTCACGCTGAAGAGCGGCGTCCTCGATCCGCAGGGCAAAGCGATCCACCATGCTCTCGAAGGCCTCGGTTTCGAAGGCGTGCGCGACGTCCGCCAGGGAAAATTGATCGAGCTCGACCTCGACGCGGCGACGAGCGACGAGCAGGTCGAAATGATGTGCCGACGCCTGCTCTCCAACACGGTCATCGAGAATTACCGGATCGAGCGGGAGCAGGCATGAGATCGGCCGTCATCGTCTTTCCGGGTTCGAATTGCGACCGGGACATGGCGACGGCCCTGCGCGACGTCGCCGGGGAGGAGCCGCTGCGGGTGTGGCACCGCGAGACCGAGCTGCCCGAGCGCCTCGACCTGGTCGCCATCCCGGGCGGCTTTTCCTACGGCGACTATCTCCGCTCGGGTGCCATGGCGGCCCAGTCGCCGGTCATGCGCGCCATCGCCGATGCCGCCGCGCGCGGTGTCGCCGTGCTCGGCGTCTGCAACGGCTTCCAGATCCTGACCGAGGCGCGGCTGCTGCCCGGCGCGCTGATGCGCAATGCCGGCATCCGCTTCGTCTCGCGGCCGGTCGCGCTCAGGGTCGAGAACAGCCAATCGGCCTTCACCTCGCGCTACGGAGCCGGCGAGGAGATCGTGATCCCCGTCGCCCATCATGACGGCAATTACCAGGCCGATCCGGAGACGCTCGACCGGCTCGAGGGCGAGGGCCGGATCGCCTTCCGCTATGCCGGCGAATGCAACGGGTCGGCGCGGGGAATCGCCGGGATCGTCAACGAAGCCGGCAACGTCCTCGGCATGATGCCTCACCCGGAGCGCGCGATCGAACCCGCCCACGGCCGCACCGACGGGCGGCGGCTGTTCGAAGGGCTGATCGAGGCGCTCGCCTGAGCTCCGCGCCGCCCGGCTATAGGCCTCACCCCTGCCCTATCGCCTCGAGGACGAGGAACAGGAGGAAGCCGGCAGTGGCCCAGTTGAGCAGGCGCATGGCCGGCCGGTAGACGTCGACTTCATGAGGAAGCGGGGGGCATCGCGCGATCCGCTCCACCGCCACGATGAGCCCGGCATAAACGAGCGAGATGAGCAAGGCGTCCGAAGGGCCGAAACGGTGCGCCACCAGCCATGCCGTCGTCACGCCCGCAATTGCCAGGCACAAAGCGCCGAGGCGCAGCGCCAGCGCCGGACCCAGAGCCCAGGCCAGGGTCAAGTCGCCGCGCTCCCAATCCTCCTCCAGCTGGAAGATCTGGGTCATCGGATAGAGGCCGAGGGCGGTTAGCGCCGCTCCGGCTGCACCGGCGGCGAACACCCACAAAGGCGCGTCCGTCGCGGCGGTGGCGATCCAGCCGGCGGCAAAGCCGAGCGCGCCCTGGCCCAATGCGATCGCGGCGGCGCTCTTCCACGGGCTCGCCTTCCAGCGGGTGCGCGGGTGGCTGTAGGCGGCGGTCCAGCCCGCGACCAGTACGTAAGCGAGCAGGAAAAGCGCGCCCGCCGCCGCCGCGGGCACGGCGCCGAGCAGCGCCAGCACGAGCGCGAAACGCAGCAGATGCGCGGGCACTTCGGGCGGTCGCTCGAGGCCCGCGACCGGGCCCGCGTCGCGGTCGTAGACGGCGTTGAAGGCGGTCGCCGCGGGATAAAGGAACAGGTGCAGCGCGACGAAGGCGGCGCTGGTGCCCGCGTCCCAGCCGCCGCCCGAAAGCAGGGCCCCCCAAAGGAAGATCGGCGCCAGCGTCAGCTGAAAGGGAAGGCGCAGATGGATCAGATAGAGGCGGGATGAAGCGAGCAGGGCCATCGCTCGCTGGGTCGCATGGCGGGGCGGCGGGGGGCAAGCGAAAGGCCTCCCTCCGATTGCGGAGAGCGGCCTTCCACGTTGCCGTGCGGTTGCGGTCAGATGAGCAGCAGGTCGCCGCCGAGGATGTCCGCCTGCGCAAAGTGGAGCCCATCCAACGCGTGGGCACCGGCGCCTTCGAAGGCCGCGGCCGACGCCATCGCGAAGCCGGCTCCGCCGGCGGCGCCGGTCACCGTCACGGTCACCGTCGCCGTGTCCGGAACCGTTCCGGAGACGCCGTCCGACACCGTGTAGGTGAAGCTGTCGGTGATCGTCTCGCCCGGCGCGAGATCGATGCCTGCGGCCGAGTAGGTCAGCGCCTTGGTCGCGGCGTCGAACACGACGCTGCCCTGGGTGCCGGTCGTGTCGACCGACAGGATGCGGCGGGCGATCGGGCTCGAATCGACGTCGGTGTCGTTCGCCATCAGCGTCGCCCAGAGGTTGCCGGAGCTCGCCCCTTCGGCGACCGAGAGCGCATCGTCGACTGCGACCACGCCGTCGTTGACGCCGAAAATCTGCATGCCGATCAGGAAGTTCTCGCCTTCCGTCCCGAGGACGTTGAAATAGGTCCACTGCCAGCTGTCCGGGCTGAGGCCGTCGCTCGACGCATGGTCGGCGGTGAAGGTCAGCATGCCGTTCACGTCGTCCCAGCTGAGGGTCCCGAGCAGGCCGTCCGCCTCGAAACCGGCGAAATCGAAGCTGAAGGATTCGATCAGCGAGCCGAGCATGTCGAGCGTGGTGCCGTCCTCCGAAACCTGAAAATAGGCATCCGTTATCTGCGTCACGCCCTCGATCCGGAGCGTCGCCGTCGCCGTCGAGGTCGCCCCGGCGGGGTCGGTCACCGTGTAGGTGAAGCTGTCGGTCATCCAGTCGCCGTCCTCGAGCGAGTAGAAGAGCTGGCCCGAATCGTAGCGGACGTGGCCGTCCGGCAGGAGCGTCACGGTCGCACCCTTGGCCGACACCGCCTGCACCGCCGAGACGATCAGCGCATCGCCGTCGGCGTCGCTGTCATTGGCCAGCAAAGTCGCCGTCAGGTCGATCTCGCCGGCATCTTCGGGGATGGTCAGCCGGTCGTTGCCGGCCACCGGCGCCGTGTTCGACGAGACGCCGATGATCGTCACCGTCGCCGTCGCCGTCGAGGTGAGGCCGTGCGCGTCGGCGATCGTGTAGGTGAAGGTGTCGGTCGCGGTCTGGCCGGCCTCGAGATCGGCGAAGATCGCGCCGGCATCGTAATGCACTTTGCCATCCGCACCGAGCGTCACCGCCGCGCCCTGCGCGGAGACCGCCTGCACGGCAGCGATCGCGAAGGCGTCGCCGTCGGGGTCGCCGTCGTTGCCGAGGAGCTGCGCGGTGACGTCGGTCGCCCCGGCATCCTCGGCGAGGTTCAGCGCGTCGTGGGCGGCGACCGGCGCGCGGTTGTGAGTGACTCCGGTGATCGTCACCGTCGCGGTGGCGGTCGAGGTCAGGCCGAACTCGTCGGTGATCGTATAGGTGAAGCTGTCGGTCGCCGTCTGGCCGGCTTCGAGGCCGGCGAAAAGGCTGCCCGGATCGTAGCGCACCTCGCCGGCCGGCGAGAGGGTGACCGAGGCGCCCTGGGCCGAAACGCCCTGGACGGCGGTGATGCGCACCGGCTCGCCGTCGGCGTCGCTGTCGTTGGCGAGGAGGATCGCGGCGACCTCGGTGGGTCCGGCGTCCTCGGCCAGGGTCAGCGCGTCGTTGCGAGCCACCGGAGCGGCGTTGCCGCTGACGAGGTCGACGATCTTGAAGGTGCCGTCGAGCGTCTGGACGCGCTCGATCGAGATCAGCCGGTCGGCACCGTCGGGCGCGCCGGCGCGCAGGTCGCGCACCAGGATCGAGCCGTCGCTGCGCTGCGAGAAGTCGTAATCGGCGCGGCGGCCGGCGAGCACGACCGTGTCCTGGCCGTTGCCGCCGTCGATCACGTCGTCGCCGGCGCCGCCGGACAGGGTGTCGCTGCCGTTGCCGCCGTCGAGATAGTCGTTGCCGCCGCCGCCGTGGATCGCGTCGTTGCCGTTGTCGCCGAAGATGCGGTCCGCCTCGGCGGTGCCGCTGATCGTGTCGGCGTGCTTGGTGCCGTTGAAAGTCGCCATGTCTCGTTCCTTGCTCTGCCTCGTCGCGAGGCGTGGGATGGGCCCGCGGGTGCGGGGTTCGGATCGTGCAAATCTGTCGCGAATTGCTCAGCCGTCGCGGCCGCCGCCTGGCGACCGTCGGGCGACGGCGCATCTGCAGGCGACGCTTTTCCGCCGAATGTCGCCGGAGCGGGGAAAGTGTTTCAGTCGTTTCCGCGGCTAGCGACGAGCGAGGTTCCGCTGTTTACGAAAGCGCGATAAGGCCGCGGCATTGCGCGCCCGTAGCTCAGTTGGACAGAGCACGAGCCTTCTAAGCTTGGGGTCGCAGGTTCGAATCCTGCCGGGCGCGCCAGCCCTTTCAACGACCTAGCCGAACCGAAGCATCGTCGAAGCGGCGAGGGAGCGTCGAGCGATGGCGCTCCCGCTCGGCGGGCGTGCTCTGGGGCGACGGCACAATCGCGCGCAACCGCGCGGCGCCGAGACTCCATCGTCGACTCCATCGTCCTCGGCCTGGCCCTCGGCATCGGCGACGTCCGCCCGACCCGGCTCGCCGGCGCGAACGATGCGGACCTGCGTCGAGGTGATCCAGCCGGACGCGGCGCCCCGTGCCCTCGACGGACGCGACAAGGTGATCGGCGGCTCAAGACAACGATCTTCATCCTCGCCGCCGCTGCCTGAAATCCCCACCGGCTGACTGTGGCAGACCGGTAGACCTCAAAGAAAAAGAAGTCGGAACGGATCAATATTCAGTTGCACGCTGGCCGGAGCCGAGGCAGCTTCGATTCGCGGAGACAAATGCTGGCGCGTACGGCGCCTTCCGTCCGCGAAACGAGGCCGTAGCAATGACGCCAGGGGGGTGTTCATTCGGAGCCGGGAAGCTTGTCCCGGGGCACTTGTTGGCTCCGGGTCGTGGCCCCTGCCGGGCTGCGGAAAGAGCACTGCGGGCGTCCCGCCTAGTCCCCGCCACGGCGACCCGAAGATTCAGAGCCGGATTAAACGGCGTACAGCTCGGCTGCTTGCGACCCAGTTCGTGCGTTCGTGCCGACAGGGCCGGCAGGCCTGCCGCTAATGCAGCTTCTCGTTGCCACGTTCGTAGACCGCGCCTTAGCATTCCCGCGTGTTTGATGCGGGGCATCGAAGACAAGGCCGAAACTTCGACTGTGAGGCTCTGGTTGGGAGGCGCAACCAATAAGGGCGGTTCCCAGAAGAAAGCGGGACCTCCCGCTCGGGACGCAACGATGCTCGCAGAAACGCGCCGCGAGGTCGCGGTCAACCAACCGCACCTCTGCGGGACCGATCTTTTTCGAGCGATCAGGCGTGGCGGCTTCTTCTTTCTACTTACTGCCGCATCCGGCGCAGCGGCGCGGGAAGATGCTTCGCAACTCCGTTGCGGCGATACAATCGTGCGGCTCGTTTGTCAGACACACGCAGACGGCGGATGCTTGCGCTCGGACATCGTCTTCGAGCCAATGCGAGGCCATGCGCGCACGATCTCGGGCACGAGGTACGCTCCTCAAAACTTTGAAGCCGTGACGACGGCAAGGGAAGCATCTTGCTATCGTGCCGGGGCCACTAGCTACGTGAGCGTACTGTACACGTTCGACCCCGCCAGCGCGATGAACAGTTATGTCCGCTTCTTCGATTTGGAAGGGAGGCTCGTCAGGGAGCGCGCCGCGATCGAGCGAATAAATCAAATCGAGTCGGCGAGGATTTCCGCTTCGGTATCGATCGACTGAGGAGAGTATCGTGGCATCCCGCCCCCCCGATCCTTTCGCCCGGTTACTCGCGCCACGGGAAGCAAAGTATAGACGGCAACGAACCGTCAGACGGAGCCGTGAAGCTTGCGTCGCGCTACTTGTGGCCTGCACGGCGGCGTCGCTAGCGGCGCGCGCGGAAAGCTATGCAGGCGTTCCGCTCAGCCCGGGCACGGGCGATCCGGAGATCCGAAACTTGGCGCGCCTTGCCCGGGCCGGGGACAAGCATGCGCAGCTACAGCTCGGAATACGTTACGAAGAGGGTCGAAGTGTACCCGTCAACGTTCGTCGTGCCGCCCGTCTCTATCGAGCAGCTGCCGCGACTACAGGCGGCCAGCATGTCCTGCATATTCCTGCAAGGGGCGGCGGGGGGGTAAGTGCCGTCCAGGTGAACGGTGGCGCGCTACGGCACGGTTTGCCGGAAGCACGGCTGCGGCTGATGCGGATAGCGTGCCGTCGCTCCGTCGATCGAGTTCTTCGGCCGGTATGCGCCAGATGAGCGACGCACCGGCCAAGCTGCGGACCGGCAGACGTCTCGCGAGAAGTATCGCGGGGATTGCTGCCTTATTCCTGGCCGCAGCCCTATCCGGAGGGACGGGACCCACCCCGGGCAGCCACTCGGTCGAGCCTTCGGAGCCCCAAGGTGATGTCCAGCCGGAGCTCGATCGCTTCGGCGTTCGCGTACCGGAACGTCTCTACGTCGAAGCGATGCTCGGCATCGACCAGTGCTTCCTCTCCGATGCGGCGACCGACAGTTTGAGCCGGATGGGCCTAACGCTGATGCGCTGCAACCCGGAGCATGCGCTTGCCTTAGGCATAGACCGGATCGGCCTTCCAGCCGCTGATGCAGCACCACGCCAACCGCTGGTCCTCAGCATCCATCGCCGAAATCGTTATTCAAACCCCCTGTCGCATGGCCGTCTGCTTGCGCCAGCTGATTTGGCGCCGGGAATTGAATCTACTGTGAGAGAGCGGTTCGCGATTGCTCCTTCTCGTCGTAACCTGCGCTATTGGGTTCTCCTCGATAATGCCGGGCATTACTTTGGTCCCGTCGTGGTAGCCGATTCAAATCGGCTCATCTGTGAGTTCGCCTATCCGGAGACGGAATTCCCGCAAACTACGTGCGAGGAATATGATGGCGATTTTGTCATAAAACTTGAGACAAATTCGACAAACTTTGAGGCTGCTCGTCAGTTCCTATCCTCACGCCCGTCGGCATTTAACTAACAATGCAGAGCCTCGTTCGTCAAATCCGTAGACCACGCGTCAACGTGCGCGGGCAACTTATGCCCAATGATCGTGCTTAATTACGCGAACTCGTCCTTTCCGTGTTCCGAAGCAGGACATTACTGCGCTGCGCCGGATTCTCGGTGATCACGGCGAATTACCCGTCTAAACAATATACCCGCCGCGTACGATCGAATTTATCGTGTTGGGCAGGGGCGGCGGCGGCTTGAAAGAGGCGGCCACGAAAAAGACAGCGCCTCTCAGCTAAATCGCGGAAAACGAACAGGAATGGACCATTATCCGCTTGCACGGCTTGAGGAATCGAGTCGGTCTAGACGAGGAGGGAATCGGGGCCTTCCGCTGTCGCGCGAGGCGTAGCCGCGAGAATCGAAAGAGCGGCGTGGGGATGGGGCGCAATTGCTACGGAACAGGATCGGCGACTTCACCAGCTTCGTCGCCGGCACGGCGGGCGGCGACGTCAACATCGGCACCGAGGGCAACGACTTCGTCTATGCCGGCGACGGCGACGACGAGATCCGCCTCCTCGCCGGCAACGACGTCGGCATCGGCGCCGGCGGCGACGACCTCGCCTCCGGCGACGACGGCCGCGACATCGTGATTGGCGGAGTAAGACAACTATACCCTCGTCGTCGCTACTACCCCATGAAACTCCGGTCCGCTAACTGTCCCAGAGCGGTGTTTCTCAATGGAAAGAAGTCGGAACGGACCAATATTCGGTTGCACCTTGGCAAGAAGCGAGGCAACCTCGATTCGCGGAAACAAATGCTGGCGCGTACGGCGTCTTCCGTCCGCGAAACGAGGCTGTAGCAATGACGCCAGGGGGGGTGTTCATTCGGAGCCGGGAAACTCGTCCCGGGGCACTTGTTGGTTACCGGGGCATGGTCCCTGAAGCGCCGTACGAAGAGCGGTGCGGGCGTCCCGCCCAATCCCGGTGCCGGCGGTCCGAAGATCCAGAGCCGCACAAGACGAAATGCAATTCGGCAGATTGCGACGCAGCTCGAGAGTCCGTGCCGACCGGGACAGCAGGCCGGCCGCTAATGCACCTCCTCGTTTGCCACGTTCGTAGACCGCAGCTTAGCATTTGGGCGTGTCTGATGCGCAGTATCGAAGAAATAGCTCAAACTTCGACCGGGAGACTCTGGTTGGGGCGCGCAACCGATAAGGTCGGTTTCCGGAAGAGGCTGGGGCCTCCTGTTCGGGTCGCAGCGAAGCTCGCAGAAAGGCCGCGCGGCGCCACTATCAACGCACCGCACCATTGCGGCCTTGGTCTTTTTCGGGCGGTCACGCATGGCGGCATCCCCTCTCTACTGACTGCCGCATCGGGGGCGGCGGCGGTACCGATCGACTGAGCAGAGAATCGTGGCATCCCGCCCCCCCGATCCTTTCGCCCGGTTACTCGCGTCACGGGGAGCGGAGTATAGACGGAAACGAACCGTCAGACGGAACCGAAAAGCTTGGATCGCGCTCCTTGTGGCTTGCGCAGCGGCATCGCTAACCGCCTGCACGGAGAGCTATGCAGGCGTTCGGCTCAGCCCGGCCACCGGCGATCCTGAGATCCGAAACCTCGCGCGCCTTGCCCGGGGCGGGGACAAGCACGCGCAGCTGCAGCTCGGGATACGTTACGAAGAGGGTCGCGGCGTGCCAGTCGATTTCGACCGCGCTATGCGACTGTACGCGCTCGCAGCAACAGGCTCCGGTGGGACAGAGATCTTTTATGTGCCGGCCGGCGGAAGCGGTCCCGTAATTGCGGTTCCTATCAATCAGGGACCACCCGTACCGGGGCTTCAAGAAGCGGCCCGCAGGCTCGAACTCCTGCGAGCGCGACGCTGATGCGGACCCTCCCGTCTATAGGCATCGCCGCGCGCCTATTGGCTGGGTTCCTGTTAATCAGCTGCGTGCGGGCGCCGACGCCGACGTCTCCTCCGGAGTATAACCCCCACAGTCTCACCGCTTACTGTTTCTCGGACAGCACATGGGACCCCATCTCGACGACAGGCACGTTGATTTCGCGTGGTGCGCTTTTATCATTCAGGGCGGATGTCGGCGCGGCTGAGGGAGGCCACGAGCTGCTTGCCGACATGCCAGATCGGCTGGGCGAGGGCGTTGCATGGGAGATCATAGGGCGGACAGGGACGACGCCTGAAAACTATGAACTGAGAATTCGCGCGCAGGGGTGGGTTTCAGGGGCAGTTTCCGCTTGCCCCCGCATGCCGCAATTGCGCCTGATCTTCATCCGCGATCTCGAACCTATTCCTCTCTCTGAAAGACGTTGAACATGGGCGAGGTACGGATCACCCTTCGTCCAAACGGCGTTATCGTCATCGAGCGCAACGACGAGTTTCGTACGCCGGAGCTGCGGTTTAACAACGTGCCCCGTGGCGCTGTGGACATCATTGCGCGGACAATGAACCGTGTTGGAAACGACCCTTCCGTCAGTTTTTGGGACTTCGGGATGGGGCATCTCTTCTCGCGGGGACCAGGCGCCGGGCCGATCGTAATCACCGGAGTCAATTCAGTTCTGGTGCATGGCTCAACAGGCGTGACTTTCGAACCAGCAGGAGGTGGATCAAATCAAGTTCGAGTCTCCGACCGAAGACCATTTGGGGACGGGATTGTTTTTGAGAACTACGACGTTATCCCCGGGATAGAGATCGCACTTAACAGTTACGGTGTCAATAGTTGGGCAACAAACGGGTTTATATCACGGGATGCAGCTATAGCTTATTACGTATTTGCTGAAATTCCGCATATCTACACGCGAGAAGTGTCCAGCGCGATGGGCGGACATGGTGAGGTTTTAAGTAGATATTTAGCACATCCAGAACAGTTTCAGAGAGTGCTACCGTCAGATCTTCCGTATGACGACGTAGAATTCATGAACTTTGACCTTGGCGACGCGGCAGGGGTTTGGCATCCCCGTGGTGGACGCGCGCGGTATGCTTACCTCCGCGCTTATACGCTTAATAACACGGGCACGATGCGTGGAATTCTTCGTGCGGGTCCCTTGTCGGCCCAGGAACGTGCGGCGGCGATACGACGGATAGTGTCAAACGGGGGGAGCTCGGTCGGAGGGCCCCGGTTTGAGCTGCGTCGTGCCGGCGAGGATTTCATAGCTGCGCTTTCCGGCATCCCCGAGCTCCTCGCGGACATTGACGGCGGCAAGCTGGGACTCGCGCTCGGCAGCGTCCTGGGCAAGCGAATATCCTCCGACCCGCTGGGACAGGCCGTAGGAAGCGGAACTTTGTCGACCCTGTTGGGGGCGCTTGGCGAAGCAATCGACACCGGCCCGAACACCACGCGTATCCTCGCGAACGGTCTTGACAGTCTCGGAAGTGCCTTGCTCCAGAACATCTACGGAGCAGGCGTCGGGGCTCTTTCGGCCTATCTGACTGCCCAACTTGTCGACGCGTTGGACCTTCCCGAACTGCCTGGAGAGGTCGCAAATAGTCTCGGCAGCGCGGTGATCGCGCAGATCGGCACGAACATTCCGCGCATAGGCGAGGCGATCTATGACGCGAGCGGCAATTTGGCCGGACAGCGCGGCCTCTTCACGGACGTCACCCCCAATCTCCTAATCACGGCGGCGGCATCGTATCTTGGCAACAAGCTTGCGTCCGAAATCCACACGTTTGGCAGCGTCGGCGGTCAAATAGGGTCGGCCGTCGGCGCTGCTTACGCAGCCTCCCTGGTAAAGCCACTTCTGCTCAGCGGAAACCCGGCGCTGATGGCGGCGGCCGTGATCACTATCACGGTTGCAAACCTGCTTGGCGGAACCATCGGCTCGATCTTCGGCGGCACGCCCCGCTCGGGTGCGGATGTACTGTGGCAGGAAGGTGCGCGCCAATTCACAGTTGCGAACGTTTACGCACGCAAGGGCGGAAGCAAGGATGCGGCAAAGGCGGTGGCCGCGGCGGTCGCAGAAAACCTGAATTCCGTACTGACAGTATCCGGTGCAAGCCTGATCGATCCTGGCCAAGTCCAGTCTGGCAATTACGGAATGCGATCAAAGAAGTACGTGTACAGGCCAATTTCCACGAGAGACAAAGATGAGATCACCGCCACCTTCACCGGCAAGAAGGCTGCGGACGCCATAATCACTCACGGGACTTTTCTCGCGTTGTCGTCGATGGTTCCCAAGATGGCGGGCGGAGATGTCTATGTAAAGCGCGCGATCGCAGCCTCCTTGGCTGCAGCTGGGGGAAACCCTTCGAGTGACAGAGTCGGCGCAGCGGGACACTTTGAAGCGGCATCCCTGGTCAGCGATATCACGGTGGCACAGGACTATGCTCGTTATATCGAGGATCCCTGGATTGCAGCCGCAATCGTCGCCGACCCGCAGACTGTGTTCAGCGCCGCCTGGTTGATCACTCTCAGTCGCGCGGTGGAGCTCGGCCTGAACAAGCGAAGCGCGACCGACACCGTTGGTGGCTTCACTGCGCTGCTCGATGAAAAGGCTGACGGCACGATCGGCGGAGCCAGCTTGGTGGCGGGCTTGCTTCAGGCTCATATCGACCCCCGGACGGGATTGCGCGTCTGGACGATAGCGAATGCGGATGGGGACCTAGCGGGATACATTGGCGACACCATCGAAGACGGTTCTCTAACAACAGTTGTGGGAACCGAGGCCGGCGACACGATCGTGATCACGCATTCCGCAAGCGCGGGTATGGCGGTCAGCGGCGGCAACGATCGCATTGAAGATACGCATGGGCTTCTGATCGACGACGCGGCGCGAGACGGCTCGCCCTTCGTAATTCCCGTCGCCGCATCCATCGACGCGGGCGGCGGCGACGACTGGGTCCATGCCGGTGACATGGGGAATAACGTCTTCGGCGGCGCCGGCAACGATACGCTCTACGGCGGCCGGCTCGACGACTGGCTGCTCGGCGGCGAGGGGAATGACATCCTCCACGCCGGTTCGCAGGCCGGCGGGCTCGGGGGGGACGGCAATTATCTCGACGGGGGCGCGGGGGACGATCAGGTCCATGGCCGCGAGGGGTCCGATTGGCTCGAGGGGGGCGAGGGCGTCGATCTGCTCGACGGCGGCGGCGGGGACGACATCCTCACCGGCGGCGGCGACGGGACGCTCGCGGACGGCAGCGCGGCGGGCGACACGCTCAAGGGCGGGCACGGCGGCGACCAGTATCTGCTGAGGATCGGCGACGGCGCCGACCTCGCCGACGAGAGCGCGGCGGGCGCGGTGCTGGGCAATGGCGCGGGGGCGGGCACGGACCGGGTCAAGGCGCGCTTCGCCGGGATCGCGGCGGGCACGATCGCGCGCAACTGGCGGGGCGACGAATTCGACCGCGTCGTGGCGGAGGCGGTGAGCACGAGCGCGGCGCCGGTGGTGGCGGCGGCGGGCGCGGGCGGCGACGACGCGATCGTCTTCGGCCTCGGCATCGGCATCGGCGACGTCCGCCTGACCCGGCTCGGCGGCGCCAACGGCGCGGACCTGCTCGTCGAGGTCATCCAGCCGGACGCGGACGGCGCTCCCGCCCTCGCCGCCTCGCTCACGGTGCGCGACTGGTTCGCGGACCCGTTCAAGCGCATCGAATGGCTCAAATTCGCCGACGGCACCGAGATCAGGATCGGCGACTTCACCAGCTTCGTCGCGGGCACGGCCGGCGGCGACGTCATCATCGGCACCGAGGGCAACGACTTCGTCTATGCCGGCGACGGCGACGACGAGATCCGCCTGCTCGCAGGCAACGACGTCGGCATCGGCGCCGGCGGCGACGACCTCGTCTCCGGCGACGACGGCCGCGACATCGTGATCGGCGGCACGGGGGCGGACCGGCTGATCGGGGGCCGCGGCGAGGACACGCTCTCGGGCGACGCCGGCGACGACGACCTCCATGCCGGCGCCGACGACGACATCCTCTCTGGCGGGCGCGGCGACGACCAGATGGTCGGCGGCGCCGGCGACGACGTCTTCAAATATGCGCGCGGCGACGGGCGCGACACAGTGTTCGACGCGTTCGGCTCCTTCTGGACGGCGATCTGGAGCGCGGAAGGGGGCTGGATCAACGGCTTCGTCCGCGACGACGTCACCGGCGAGGTGACGGGGCCGGACGGCGCCCTGGTCTACGGCAATGTCGGCACCCAGGACGCGCCCGATTACCGCTGGTTCGGGCGCTTCGACTATGACGTCACCCGCCGCGCCGACGGAAGCAAGGCGGGGACGCTCTATCGCTACGACCAGGCCGCCGCCGACGCGTCCGCCGCGGGAATCGTCAATCTCGGCACCGACACGATCGAGTTCGCGATCGGCATCAGCATCCAGGACGTGATCCTGACCCGCACGTCCGCGGCGAGCGATGATCTCGTCCTCACCATAACGAGCGAGAATGCCGAGGTTTCGAGCTACGCGGCGGGCGCGGACTCGATCACCATCCGGAACTGGTACGCCTCGCCCGGCCAGATCGAGAAGCTGGCTTTCTACCAGACCGGGGTGCTGGCGATCGGCGGGGCGGGCGCGGTCAATATCGTCGCGGCGACCGACGCGAATGACGGCACCATGTCCGCGCCGCTCGTCGGCAGCGCCGGGGCGGACTGGATCACCGGCGGCTCCGGGGACGACGTCGTCGCCGGCGGCTCGGGCGACGACATCATCGCCGGCAACAGCGGCTTCGACACTTTGCGCGGCGAGGGTGGCAGGGACGTCCTCTACGGCGGCGCCGGCGACGACCTCCTCGACGGCGGCCTCGACGCCGACATGCTGTTCGGCGGCGCCGGCATGGATGCGGCCAGCTACGCGTCGGTCGGCGTCTCCTTCCGCGCCTATCTCGGCTTCTCGTGGGCCAATACGGGCTCCGCGGCGGAGGGCGACGAATATGACGGCATCGAAAATCTGATCGGCGGCTCGGGCAGCGACGGCGCCACGACGGGCGACGTGCTCGGCGGCGACGAGGGCGACAACGAGATCACCGGCGGGCGCGGCGACGACATCCTCTACGGCGGCGCCGGCGACGACAGCTACTTGTGGAACGGCCTCGAGTGGAAGGACACGATCCGCGAGGGCGCCTATGCCGTCGAGCAGGTCCTCGACAAAGCGGGCAACCTCGCCGCCGGCTACGCGGTCGAATGGAGCCGGACGGACGAGGTGCGGCCCGACGGCGGCCATTACTGGCGCCTGGCCGTCACCGGCCCGGGCGGCGAGCTCGCCTACGAGAACGCGCTCTACGCGCCCGCGGCGTCGAACCCCCCGGCCCCGCCGCCGACCGCCTGGGACCAGAATGGCTGGCTGGCCGGCTTCGCGCGCTCCGCCAACGGCTACCAGGTGCTGCGCGAGAAGATCGACACCGGCGCGGCCGGCGGCAGCGACACGATCGAGTTCGGTGCCGGCATCACCCTCGCCGACCTCAGCTTCGAGCGCTTCTCGGGCGCGCTCCGCGACGACGCGGCGGGCACGGACCTTGTCGTTCGGTTCCAGAATTCGCAGCTCGACCATATCCGCATCGAGAATCAGTACAGCGCCTGGGGCGCCGTCGAGACCCTGCTCTTCCGCGACGGCTTTTCGGTCTCGCTGTCCGGGCTCGCGGTCGCCGCCGCCGGGGCGACGCTCGCCGGGACCGAAAGCGGCGACTTCCTCGTCGGGGCCGGCGGGATAAGCGCGGAGACCTTGGTCGGCGGGCTCGGCAATGACGTGCTGAGCGGGCTGCGCGGCGCCGACATCTTGCGCGGCGAAGGCGGCGACGACGTGCTCGAGGGCGGCTCGGGCAGCTATGCCGACACGCTCGACGGCGGCGAGACGGAGGACGAGGAGGCCGGCGACACGGTCCGCTACGTGCGCTCGTCGGCGGTGACCGTCGACCTTCGCCTGTCGACCGGGCAGGCGGGCGGCGAGGCGGCAGGCGACATCTTGATCGGGATCGAGAATGTCGTGGGCTCGGCGACGGGCGGGGATGTGCTCGACGGCGACGACGGGGCCAACCGGCTCGACGGGCTCGACGGCAACAACGTCATCCGCGGTTGGGGTGGGGACGACGCAATCTATACGGGCACGGGCGCCGATCTGCTCTACGGCGGCGACGGGATCGACGCCCTCTCGGGCGGCGAAGGCGCCGACCAGCTCTGGGGCGATGCGGGCGACGACGTGCTTGCAGGCGGCGCGGGGGGCGACAGACTCGACGGCGGCTCCGGCGGCGACGAGCTGATCGGCGGTGAGGGCGACGACATCCTGCTCGACGGCGGCGACGGCGACGACACGGTCCTCGGCGAAGCCGGCAACGACGTCCTCGCCGGCGGTGTGGGAAAGGATCGTCTCGAAGGCGGCGCCGGCAACGACATGTTGCGCGGCGGCGAAGGGGACGACGAGTATCTCTTCCGGCCTGGCTTCGGCACGGACGTCCTGACCGACGCCGACGGCGTCAACAGCCTGCTGCTCGTGGACATTCCCCACGACAGGATCTGGCTCACGCAGGCGGGCCAGGACCTGCGCATAGCCATCCTTGGAACGACCGACGTCCTGACGGTGAGCGGGTTCTTCGCGGCCGCCGGCGGCAGCTGCATACGCAGCATCGAGACGGACACTCATGCCCTTTTCCTCGATCATGAAGCGGTGCGAAGCCTGATCGCCGCGATGTCGGCGGCTTCCGCGACAACTCCGGCTGCGATGCCGGCGGGCGTCGCGGCGATGCTGCCGGCCTTCTGGCACCTCGGCGGCAAGGCGGCCCCGACCGCCGCGGCTCCCGCGCCGGACCTTGCCGGCGCCGAAGACACGCCCATCACGTTCATCGGGAGCTGGGATGTCGTAGACCAGGATTCGGACGGCCTCGTCTACAGCGTCGCGCCGGACGGGGCCCCCGCGCACGGCAGCGTCGCCATCGACGATCCTTCCACCGGCGCGCTCACGTACACGCCGAACGCGGATTTCAATGGCGAGGACGCCTTTACCCTGCTCGTCAAGGACGCCGCGGGCCACAGCCTGCTCGTTCCCGTCCGGGTCGTCGTCGAAGCCCGCGACGATGGGCCGCGCGGGCTCGCAGTCGAGAATGGCGCCCGCCTGGCGACCACCGAACAGGCCGCGACCAGCGCCACCGGGACCGGCAGCACCGTGGCGCGGCTTGTGGCGACCGATCCGGAAGGCGGCGCCATCACCTGGTCGATGGCCTCCGAGAACGGAGCGCTCGTCGACGGAGGCGGCCGTTTTGCGATCGGCCCCGACGGGCTGCTCGTCGTCGCCGACGCGACGCTCCTCGACCATGAAGCGGACGGGGGCCAGCCCGTCCGGATCCGCGTCCGCGCGACCGACGGTACCGGCGCCGCGACCGAGCAGGATTTCTACGTCGAGATCGACGACGCCAATGAAGCCAACAGCCTCGATCCCCTCGCGGCCGCGTCGGTCGCGGAGGACGTCGGCGTCGGCACCGCCGTCGGCCAGGCGCATGCCGTCGACGTCGACGCAGCGGCAAGCACGTTCGCGCAGCAGCGTTACTTCTTCCTCGCCGGCGGCGAAGAGACAGCCCTCTCCGCTGACGGCCGCTTCGAGATCGACGCCCTGACCGGGATCGTAAAGACGGCCAGGCCGCTCGACTTCGAGACGGCGCCGGACCCGCTCCACTATATCGTCGTCGCGCGCGACAATGCCGGCGGCGTCGGGTCCCTACGCGCCGAAACCGGCTTCACGATCACCCTGACCGATGCCAACGAGCAGAACCGCTTTGCGGGCAGCTATGAATTCGCTCTCCCCGAGGGGGTAGAGGCGGGCGCATTCGTGGGCCAGGTCGCGGCGCTCGACGACGACGCTGCCACATCCGGATTCGCCGCCCAGCATTATTACTTCCTGAGCCAGGGCGCGGCGAGCGCGACGAGCTGGGACGGCCGCTATTCGATCGACGCGGAAACGGGGATCATCCGCAACAACTTCGCTTTCGACCGCGAGGCCGGGGCCGCCACCGTCGTCTACCGCGTACTGGCCCGCGACAATGGCGGGACGCCGGACGCGAACGAAAGTTCGACCGACGTCTCCATCATCGTCGGCGACGTCAACGAGGCGAATGCGATCCCCTCCTCATACGAATTTGCGGTCGGCGAGGACGTGCAGGCCGGGACGGTCGTCGCCCATGTCACCGCCACCGACGCGGACAGCGAAGGCGTCAATGCGCAGCAGGACTATGCCTTCGAACATGGCGGCATCCGCTCGCAGACGAGCAGCGACGGCCGTTTCGCGATCGACGCGGCGACCGGCGCGATCACCTTGATCGCGCAGCTCGACAGCGAGACGATGGCGACCGGCGAATATGGCGTCGTGGTGCGCGACCGCGGTGGCGAGGCCCCGTATCACGAAGCGTCGGCCCTGGTTCGGATCGCCATCGTCGACCGCAACGATCCCAACCGCTTCGAATCGTCCTTCGCTTTCGACGTCTACGAGAATGCGGAACCCGACACTTTCGTCGGGGCCGTCGCGGCGCAGGACGAAGACCGCGCCGCGACCGCCTTTGCCGCACAACGCTACAGGTTCGACGACGACGGCATCGAGAGCACTGTCTCGCCGGACGGGCTCTTCGCGATCGACCCGGTCACCGGGCGCATCCGCACCGTCGGCGCGCTCGACCACGAGCAGTTCCCCAACGGCCTCACTTATCGCGTCGTCGCACGCGACAATGAAGGCTCCGGGGCGGGCTTTCGCGCGGTCACGGACGTCACGATTTCGGTGGGCGACATCAACGAGCGCCCTGAGGTCCCGGCGCTCACGACCGTTCCCCCGGCTTCGGCCGACGAGGGCGCGTTCTGGTCGGCGCAGTTCAGCCGCTCCGACCCCGACGGGACAACGCCGGAGCTCGTCTTCGTCGGCAATCCCGGCTCGCATTTCACAATATCCGGCGGCCAGCTCCTCTTCGCGGGCGGCTCGGCACCCGATTTCGAGACGCTGTACGGCATCATGTTCGCGGCCGGCACGGCGGAGCTGCACGACGACGATCATGACGGCCTTTTCGAGCTTCTGATCGGGGCGAGCGTCAAAGCGCTGGATTCGGGCGGACTCGAGTCGGCGGGCGCTGCCGGGATCAGCGTGCGCATAGAGGACGTCAACGAAGCGGCGACCAGTTACGCGTTCGAGCAATCCGCCTTGCTCGTTTCAGAGCGCGACCGGCCCGAATTCGGAGCTGAGATGCCCGCGGTGACGATCGGCATCCTCAGCGTATCCGATCCCGACCTCGCCTTGCTCGACACCGCCTCCTACACTTTCACGTCCAGCGACGCGCGCTTCGAGATCGCAGGAACCACGCTCCGCCTGAAGACGGGCGCCGCGCTCGATTACGAGACGGGATCGGTGGTGACGCTGACCGTCACCGCCGCCGACCGGGCCGGCGGCGCCCCGCTCACAAAAACGATCTCCATCGCCGTGAAAAACGAGGACGATTTCCTTTCCGGCACGGAGCAGGCCGACACCCTGGTTGGGCAGGACGGCCGCGACCGGATCTGGGGTCACGGAGCGGGCGACACGATCGTCGGCGGAGCGGGCGACGATGATGTCCGCGGCGGCGGCGGCGACGACGACATCGAAGGCGGCGAGGGCGCCGACGAACTCCACGGGGAGGCCGGTGCCGACATCGTCGCCGGCGGGGCGGGCGACGACATCCTCCACGGAGGCGACGGGCTGGAGGGCGACCATCTCTACGGCGGCAGCGGGAACGATGCGCTCTTCGGTGGCAGCGGCAACGATATCCTGAGCGGCGGGGACGGTTCCGACGCGCTCGAGGGAGGCGACGGGGCGGACACCGCGTCCTACGCCGATCGGGACAGGGGTGCCGGCGCGTTGGAAGGCGTCACGGCAGACCTCGCCAACGCTGCGCTCAACGCAGGCGCTGGGGCGGTCGGCGACAGCTATGCCAGCGTCGAAAATCTGATCGGCACCGATCTCGCAGACCAACTCTACGGCGATGCCGGCGCCAACAGGATCGACGGCGGGGGCGGAGACGACCATCTCTACGGCCGGGCAGGCTCCGATGAGCTCTATGGCGGCGCGGGCAACGACCATCTCTACGCCGAGGACGACAACGACATACTCGATGGCGGTGTGGGCAACGACGCGCTGCACGGCGGGTCCGGCGCCGACACCTATTTCATCCGGCGCAATTCAGGCGCCGACAAGATCTTCGAATTCAATCCCGAAGGCACGACCAAGGACGTCCTCCAGTTCAACACCGGCGACCTCGCCGACGTGATCGAGCATCACGAGCTCTGGTTCGAGCTCGTCAACGACATCGGCAGTCCGGATCCGGCCGGCTCGAACGTCAAGGTCTCGCTGCTCGGCACCGCGACCAGCGCGACGATCATGAACTGGCAGGTGGGCAAGCAATACCAGATCGAGTTCATCAGCACGAACCGCCACTTCACCCGCAACATCCGGGTCGCGGACCTCCTGGCGCTGATGTCGCAGAAGGCCAAGCCGGCGAGCGCTTCCGCCCATCTCGACATGATGGACGCGGACCGCACTTATTGGGATGAGTGGGCGACGCTCTGGGAAACGAACGAAAAGCCGCACATCGCCGCCGCGTCCAACGTCACCCTCGATATCGACGAAGGTCAGTCGGCGTCTTTCGCCTTGAGCCTCAACGACGACATCACACCTGACGACCAGATCGGCGTCGAAGCGTCCATCGGTGGCACCGCCGCAATCGGCGGCGTCACAGTCGGCGGCCTGGACGCGAGCGGCAACCGCCTGATCACGGTCGTGCCGGGCGCTTACACTTCAGGCACCGCGCAGATCGTGCTTCGCTCCCGGGACGGCGGCGACAATCTCTCCGACGAGACGGTGACCGTCACCGTCAACATCCGGGGCCTCCCGACCAGGCCGACGCTGACGGCTGCCGCTTCGGCAAGCGGAACCTCCGGCGAGGCCGGCGGGATTGCGATCACGCTCGGCGCGATTTTCCCGGACGCGGACGGTTCCGAGATCCAGAGGATCGCGATCAGCGGCCTTCCAGCAGGAGTCTCGCTCAACAGACCGAACGTCGGCTCGACGCCTGGCATATGGTTGCTCCGCAAGGAGGATCTGGCTGGCCTCGCGGTCATCGCGACCGCCGGCTTCAACACCGATTTCACGCTTTACGCGACCGCATATGCGCAGGAGGGCGGCCTCACTGAATCGTCCGCCACGCAAGCGATCAGCGTCTCGGTGAACGCACCCCCGACTGACGCAACCTTCAGCGGAGCAGTGGTCGAGAACAGCCAGCAGGGCAGCAATGTCGGCACCGTAACTGGCACCGATCCCGACGGCGATCCGCTGCAATATTTCCTCACCGACGCCGCTACTAGCCCGTTCGTACTCACGACGTCGGGCACGCTCTCGGTCAGGAACCCGGCAGCCTTCAACTTCGAGACGGCGAACGCCCACCTGATCAGTGTTCGCGTCGAGGAGAATGTCTCCGATCCCGCGAAGCGCCGCTCCAGCATTTTCACGTTGAGCGTATCCGTCGTCGACGCGAACGAGCAGAACAGCTTCAACACCGCCATCAGCGCGACCTTCGCGGAGACCGTGGCGATCAATACGCTGGTCGGGCGCTCCCAGGCGCTGGACCCCGATTCCAGCGCGACGCCTTACGGCCAGCAGCGCTACGGCTTCCTGGTCGGTAGCAATTCGCAGGCCATCAGCGCCGACGGCCGCCTGATCATCGATCCGTCAAGCGGCGAAATCCGCACGCGCACCGCACTGAACTTCGAAACGGGAGCAACCCTCAGCTATACGGTCGTGGCCCGCGACAATCCGGGCGGAGCTACGTTCATGCAGGCCGTGCAGGCCGTCACCATCACCCTGACCGACGTCAACGAGCCAAACGATTTCCCGCAGCAATTCTACACGATGTCGGTCCCGGAATCGGCCGCGGTCAACGACCTCGTCGGCACCGTCACGGCAACGGACCCAGACCTGCCGGCGCAGCCCACGGGCGAGCAGCGCTACTTCTTCAAGCACTCGTCGACGGTCTGGTCGGATGTCTCCCTCGATGGTCGCTACAAGATCAATGAACTCAGCGGTGCGATCACGGTCAACAAGGCGCTCGACCACGAGACGATGGCGGGGGAGGTCACCTACATCGTGATCGCCCGCGACAATCGTGGGCTTCCGCCTTTCCACGAAGACTCGACCGAGGTGAAGATCAGCGTCGGCAACGTCAACGAGCCGAACAGCTTCACAGGCTCCTACGGTTTCAGCGTCGCGGAGAATACGGCGCCCGACGTGGTGATCGGCACGGTCGCCGCGCAGGATCCGGACGGGAGCGGCTCGGTATTCGGCCAGCAGCGTTACGGGTTCCTCGTTCCAGGGCAAAACTCTCTGTCGAACACCACCTCCGACGGCCGGTACAGGATCGGCGATGATGGCAAGATCCGGGTCAACGGACCGCTCGACTTTGAGGCGCACGGACCCGGCACGACCTACGACCTGGTGGCATGGGACAATGCGGGCGGCAGCCCCCATTTCTCCGCTCCGACGAAGGTCACCATCAGCATAGTCGACGTCAACGAGCAGAACGCGTTGCAGGCGCCTCCGCCCGGCGGCTTCGCAGTCGCCGAAAATGTCTCCGGCGCATTCGTGGGCAGGATCGTGGCGACCGATCCCGACACGGCCGGAAAATCATTCGCCCATCAGACCTACTCGTTCCTCGTCAACAATCAGGCGGTCCAGATCTCGGGGGACGGCCGCTACAAGGTCGACGCTGTCACGGGGGACATCGTCACCCAGGTCGCGCTTGATCACGAGAGCATGGCGGCACCCGCTTTCTACACGATGATCGCGCGCGACAATTACGGCGCGACGCCCAGCACGAGCTCCACCGCGGAGATCAAGATCGTGGTGAGCAACGTCGCGGAGGCGCCGGCTGCGCCGACCGGCCCGGCGACCGCCTTCTTTAATGAGCTGCCGTCCGCCACCCTGCCGAGCGCCGGCACCGTGTTCGCAACCTATGCGCTCGGCGATCCGGACGGAACCGTGCCGCAGCTCCAGTTCGCCTCGGGCGGCAATCTCGGCGGGCTCTTCTCGATATCGGGCGGCCAGCTGCGGTTCACCGGCACCAGCAGCGTCCCCGGCGCGAGCTTCGACTACGAATGGGCGAAGACCAGCTTCCCGACCGCCGACTATAATGGCGATGGCCGCGCTGACGCCTATATCGGCGAGGTCAAGGTGCAGGCGACAGATGGCACGCTGACGTCCGCCGCGACGACGACCCATTTCTATCTCTCGGACGTCAACGAGCGCCCCAACGGACTCGCACCGGCGCCGCAGACCCTCTATTCGGAGATGGTGCCGGGAGATCCGGCCCATTCCGGCAATCCGATTGCGACCTTCGCGATGAGCGATCCGGACGGTACGACTCCGTCGCTGCGCATCGTCGGCGGCAACCCTTATGGGTGGTTCACGACCGCCGGGAGCACATTGAAGTTCGGCACTGCGACCTTCATCAGCAGCTGGCTGCGCGCCTATGCGGGCCAATACGGAATGGATGCCGGCTTCTACTACGACACGGACGGCGACGGCCTGCTCGAGATCCGCGTCGCGACGCTGACTCTTTCCGCCGTCGACGCGGGGGGGCTCGAATCCGTTCCGATTTCCTACAATGTCTATATCGAGGACAAGAATGAGGCGCCGGTCTTCCCTGGCACCTTTGCCTTCGCGCCCAACGAGAATCCGGCGCCCTACCAGCAGGTCGGCACCATCGCAGCGACCGACGTCGACGGACCTGCAGGCTCCTTGCGATATTATTTCGCCGGAGCGCCCGGCGCCTACTTCAATTCCACGCTTGGCCGCCATGTCTCGCAGTCGCCAGACGCCCGGTTCGTGGTCGACTTCCTCGATGGCCGGGTGTGGGTGAACGGCACCCAGACGCTCGACTTCGAAGGTGCTAACAGCTTCGCCTACCAGACGGTCGTCTACGACCGGGACATGGGGCCGAACCGCCTTTACGGGATGGGCCTGCTGCGCGTCACGCTCCAGGACGTGAACGAGCCGCATGCGCTTCAGAACGCATCTTTCGCGGTCAATGAAGCGAACGTTCCGCTCGGGCCGGCGACGAAGGTCCCGACGACGGCGGGCACCGTCATCAACCTTCGGGACGCGATGCTTGCCGACCCCGAGAGCCGCAACATGCGCTGGCAATTCGGCAACGGCTCGACCCAGAACGGCGCCTGGCAGATCGAGCAGGACGGCACGCTCAGGATGATCGGCGCAGTCGACTACGAGGCCATGACCGATGTCTACGGCGAGCAGGAAGGGCCGAACGGGGCGATCCAGACGGTGTGGGTCGGCCGCGACCCGTCGCTCGCAGTGGTCACGCTCGCGGTCCAGGCGATCGACGACTCCAGCGGCGTGGTCAGGACGGCGACGCTCACCATCAACGTCGCCGACGTCAACGAGGACGTCACCACGGCGCCTTCCGCCAGCTATTCGGTCAACGCGACCGGCGCCCAGGTAAGCGACCGGGGCAATAACGAATTCTGGGTCAAGGGCGAGGTCAACGAGGGAAGGCTGCTGCTGATCAACGCACGAGACCCCGAAGGGAGGCCGCTCACCTATTCGCTGACCAACATGACGACCACGGAGATTAGCCCGACGGCGGGCGGGAACAGCGATATCGACAGCGGTCTTCCGGTGCTGTCGATCGACGCCACCGGCAAGATCAGCTTCTCCCTTCCTTACGGCTCGGATGGAGGCAAGGACAGCTCCTGGCAGGGCGGCGCCAAGACGTCTCCCTACGGGCGCCGCACGCTCAGCGTCCAGTACGACTTCAACGTCCAGATCGCAGATTCGGTCGGCAGGACGATCAGCATCCCCTACCGGATCACCTTCCTGCGCCGCGGGGCCTCCGTACCGCCGGTGGTCTTCGATCTCGACGGAGACGGCCTCGAGCTCGTCGCTTATGACGGCTCGTCCGTGACCTTCGACATGGACGGCGACGGCGTGCGCGACGTGACAGGGTGGGTGGCGGGCGACGACGGCCTGCTCGCGCTGGACCGCAACGGCGATGGCCTGATCAACGACGTTTCGGAGATTTCCTTCCGGCGCGACGACGATGCCGCGCTCACCGACCTCGAGGGGCTCCGCGCGTTCGACAGCAATGCCAACGGCTACCTCGACGCCGGCGATGCGCGCTGGGAGGAGTTCAAAATCTGGCGAGATTCCGATCAGGACGGCGTCAGCCAGGCAGGCGAGCTGGTGACGCTCAGCGAGGCGGGAATCGTGAACGTGAACCTGACCGTGGAGCTGACCGGAAACAATCCCGAGCATGCAGTCGACAACATGATCTTCGGGACGACCCAATATCAGCGCGCGGACGGAACCACCGCCGCAGTAGGCGACGTCTTTCTTGCCTTCGACCCTTCGGACCACACCGCCCTCGCCGCGCCGATCGTCATCGATTATGACGGCGATGGCAGCGGCCTCGTCCCGCTCGCGCAGAGCAGCGCCTTGTTCGACATGGACGGCGACGGCGACCGCGAGCGGACCGGCTGGATCGCGGCGGGCGACGCCCTTCTCGTCCTCGACCGCAATGGGGACGGCGCGATCTCGGATATCGCCGAAATCTCGTTCGTCGGCGACAAAGCGGGCGCGACCACCGATCTGGAGGGCCTCGCCGCGTTCGACAGCGACGGCGACGGATCGATCACGACCCGCGATGCCCGTTACGCAGACTTCCGCTTGTGGTTCGACAATAACGGCAACGGCGCCACCGATGCAGGCGAGATTCTGACGTTGCCCGAAGCCGAGATCGCGGCGATCGCCCTAACTGGGTCGGCCGCCGCTCCTGGCGAGCAGCTGAACGCGGGAAACCGCATCTACGCCCGCGCAGCCTTTACGCGCACCGACGGCTCGACCGGCACGGTCCTGGACGCGGCCTTCGCTTATGCTGCCAATCCGCAAGGCACGGCTGTCGATCACAGCCGCTGGACGGGCCAGCCGACCCCCTCGACGAAGGGCGAGACCGGTGGCGAACCAGGAGGTTCGTCGACGCTGGCGCCGGCGGCTTTCCTGACCCGGGAGTTCGGACGCGACAGCAGCCGGTATCGCCTCGCAACGCAAAGCGGGCAGCTCGTCATCGGTCCGGCGAGGCCGAAGGGCGCCGCCGATCCCGGCGCCGGCGCCCTCCGACCGGCTTCGATGTTGAGCTTTGCCGATAGCCGGATCGGCTATTTGGCGCCGCTGATTCTGGACCTCGACGGCGACGGCGCCGAGACTCGCTCGAGAAAGAGCGCCCACGCCCGTTTCGACATGGACGGCAACGGCACCGCCGACGATACCGGCTGGATCGGCCGCGGCGACGGCTTCCTCGTGATCGACGGCGATGGCGACGGCCGTATCGAAGGCCCGGCAGAGCTGTCGCTGCTCGGGCTCAAGGCCGATGCGAGGAACAGCTTCGAAGCGCTGGCAACGCTCGACAGCAACAAGAACGGCGAGATCGACGCCGGGGACGACCGCTTCGCCGAGCTCAAGCTCTGGACAGACGTCAACGCCAACGGCGTCACCGATTCGAGCGAGCTCGTTTCGCTCGGCGAGAGGAGCATCGCGTCGATCTCGGTCGCCGCGGCCGCGACCGACCAGCAGAAGCTCAAGCCCGGCGCCAATGCAGTTCTGGGAACGGCCAGCTTCACCCGCACCGACGGATCGACCGGCACGATCGCGAACGCCGCCCTCGCCTTTCGCCCCGGTCGTACCCCTCGCACCCGCCTTGGGGGCCCCGCACTATCTGCAAACAACGGAAATCTGGACAGGTTCGACGCAAAGCTGAGCGCGCTGCGGTCTGCTCTCGCTTCGGACGATGCCTTCGAAACCGTCGAGCGCGCAACGGAGATTCATAGCGCAATCGACTTTTCGTCTTTTTCCGACTCAAGGGGCGGAATGGGTGCAGAGGCGCGATTGCCCGACGACCCGGCCGAAGCGCTCGCGGATGCACCCGATCCGCGCGTAGCGCGCCTCATCCAGGAAATGGCTGCCTTCGGCGCCCGCACCGGCGAAAATGACTGGAGCGCGCGAATGACTTCCGGCCCTGACCGTTTCGACTATTACGCGGCGTGATACCGGAGTTCGGATAGCTCTCCTCAGAGAGACGGGTTCGCATCGGACTGGCCGGCGCGCCATTCTCAAACGGGGACGGCCGGCCTTTCGAGCTCAGGCGGGCCCTCCCTCAGCGCACGCCGCCACGCGATCAGGCCGGCCACCGACAGACCGAAGAAGATCGCGTAGAGCGCGGCGAGCGGCTCGAATCCCCGGCTCAGATAGAGCGGCACCGCGACAAGATCGACCAGGATCCAAAGGACCCAGTTTTCGAGCCTGCGCTGCGCGAGCAGGATCTGGGCGGCGATGCTGGCCGAAGCGATCAACGCGTCCGGATATGGCGCGGCAGCGTTCGTGAACTGATCCATCGCCCAGCCGAGCGCGAGGCCCGCCGCCGCGATCCCGCCGGACCAGACGATGCGCTGCCGCGGCGTCATCAGGAGAACGACGATCCTGCCGGCCTCGTGCCGGGCGGAGGTCCATTTCGCCCACCCGTAGAGGTTGACGACGATGAAGAAGACCTGGAGGCCCGCCTCTGAGTAGAGCTTCCCCGAGAAGAGCACGAAAAGCGCGGCGGTCACGGAGCCGATTCCGAACGCGTAATTCCAGATGCTCCGGCGCACGATGAGAGCGACGTTCACCACCCCTAGCGCGAACGCCAGATATTCGAGCATCTGCATGGGGGTGAGACCCACCGACGCGGCAATCGAATGGACGGTTTCCATGATTTGGAAGGAGGCGGCGCGCCGCGGGCCGGGCGCGCCGCCGCTGGGGCTCAGCCGACGTGCGGCTGGGCGATCATGCAGTAGAGCATCGGGATCGACAATATGAGGTTGATCCGCGACGCCATCATGGCGATCGGGGCGGCGCGCGCCTTGGCGGCGTCGTCGGCAGCGACGATGCCCAGCGCCTTCTTCTGGTTCGGCCAGATCACGAACCAGACATTGGCGGCCATGATGATGCCCAGCCACATGCCGATCCCGATGGTGCGGAATCCCTCCTGCAGTGTCAAAGCGTCCGAGACGTAGCCGCCGCGGCTCATCTCGGCGAGCAGCAGGCCGAGGATCACCGTCGCCAGCGCCGCCCAGCGGAACCAGAACAAGGCCGCGGGGGCGATGAAGCCGGTGACGCCGCGCTTCAGCTCCGCGGGCACCTTGGGCATGGTGGGGATTTGGACGAAGTTGAAATAGTAAAGCAGGCCGATCCACAGGATCCCGGCGAAGACGTGGAGGAAGCGCAGGAACTGCGCCCAGTAGACGTCGTCCATCACCTCGCCGTGGAGGCCGAACATCGCGGCGAGCAGCAGCACCACCCCGATCAGCAAAGCGAGATGGAAGTTTCCGAGTATCTTAGCCATGTTCGAGCTCCCCTGTCCGTTTGCGGCGCCCTCTTAGCGCAGCCGCGCCGCTCAATCCAATCGCCACATGATGCTCTGCTCGAACGGCGTCCAGAGGCCGGTGCGCACGCCGGCGGCGCGCAGGGCGCGGCCGGTCCATTCGTTGCAGGTGAGGACGAAGCTGTAGCCGCCACTCGCTTCGTAGAACATGTCCGCGGGGCCGTAGCCGCGGCCGAGGACGGGCATCGTGCGGCCGTGGCGGTCGCGGCGGAAGCGGGCAGCGATGAACGTCGTCAGGCGACGATATTCCTCCGGCCTGAGCACGATCGGACGCTGCCACGGGGCCGCTTGCGGCCGGTGATCGTGCTCGACGTGGAGCAGGGTCGGACCGTTGCCGAAAAAGGCGTAGAAAGCGGTCTTCAGGCTGAGGTCTCCCCAGGTCGGCGTGTTCAGATAGAATTCGCGGTTGCCGTAGCCGATCGCGACATGATCGCCCGCCCCGTAGCGCGGGTCGCGCAGGTGACCCGGCGGGGCGAAGGGACGCCAGTCGATCGCCCGGCTCACCTTCGGCATCACGATCCAGGTGTGGACGCCGTTGGTGCGCACGAAGATCGTGACTCCGCGCTCCGCCTCGCGCCAGCCGGCATTGGCCGGGATGAACCCAAGGATCGCGGCGGCGGCGAAATAGGAGACGGGGATCGCGAGCAGGCCGCCGAGCAGCCAGACGAGGCTGCGCACCGCGCGGTGCCGCCAGAGCTTCGCAATCGCCTCCCGCAATCGCCTCATCGGCTTGTGCTAGCCGAGCGCCGCGCCCACAGAAAGGCCGATGAGCCGGGCGGACCTCGAGGCGATCTGGCGGGCGGGCGTCGAAGCCTGCCTGCCGGCGCGGGTGGTGCCGCCGCACTTGCCGGCACCGCCGAAGGAACGGACGATCGCGTTGGCGATCGGCAAGGCCGCGGCGGGGATGGCCGAGGCGCTTGAGGCGCACTGGCCAGGACCGCTCGAAGGGCTGGCGGTCGCGCCGCACGGCACGGGAGCCGCGCTGAGGAGGATCGCGCTCGCGCACGCCGGCCACCCGCTGCCGGACGAAGCGAGCGTCGCGGCGGCAGAGCGGCTGCTGGCGCTGGCGCAGCAGGCGGGGCCAGGCGACCTCGTGCTGGTGCTGCTGAGCGGCGGCGCCTCGGCGCTCGCCTGCGCGCCGGGCGAGGGACTGAGCCTCGCCGAGAAGAGGCGGGTGACCGAGGCGCTGCTGCGCTCGGGGGCCGGCATCGTCGAGATCAACCGCGTCCGGCGGCTGCTGTCGCGGATCAAAGGGGGCAGGCTCGGCGCGGCGGCGGCGCCGGCGCGGCTGGTGACGCTGGCGATCTCGGACGTCACCGGCTATTTTCCGCGGGAGATCGGCTCGGGGCCGACGATGCCCGATCTCACCAGCGAGGCCGATGCGCGCGCCGTGCTCCAACGATATGCGATCGAAGCGCCCGCCGCGGGCTGGTCGGAAACCGTCTTCGACGTGCCCGGCGAATTCCTGGTCGTCGCCTCGGGCTGGACGGCGATGCATGCGGCCGCCGAGGAAGCGGAGCGTCTCGGCTACGAGCCGCTGTTGCTCGGCGAATATGACTGCGAGGCGCGGGACGCCGCCTCTCTTCACGCACGGCTTTGGCGGGAGACGAGCGGCCGCAAGGCGCTGATCTCGGGAGGCGAGCTGACGGTGAGGGTGACGGGCGAGGGCAGCGGCGGGCCCAACCAGGAATTCGCGCTTGCCTGCGCGATCGCGCTGGCCGGCAGCCGGATCGAGGGTCTCGCCGCCGACAGCGACGGGATCGACGGCAGCGGTGGGGCGGCGGGCGCCTTCTTCGACGGGACCAGTCTCGCCCGGTCCTCGCGCGACGCCGAAGCGGCGCTGGCGGCGAACGACAGCGGCGGCTTCTTCGCGGCGCTCGGGGATTCCTTCGTCACCGGGCCGACCGGCACCAACGTCAGCGACTTGCGCGTGATCCTCACCGCCCCTTAGGGTGCGGCGATGAGCGAGTGGGTCATCGGAATCATCGGGGGGTCGGGGCTGTACGCGCTCGACGCGCTCGAGGACGCGCAGTGGATCGCGGTCGACACGCCGTGGGGCGCGCCGTCTGACGAGCTGCTGGTCGGCCGGATCGAAGGCGTGCGCTTCGTCTTCCTCCCCCGGCACGGGCGCGGCCATCGGATCCCGCCCGGCGACCTCAACTACCGCGCCAATATCGACGCGCTGAAGCGGGCGGGCTGCACCGACCTGGTGGCGATCTCGGCGGTGGGCTCATTGAACGAAGCGATGGCGCCGGGCACGTTCGCGCTCGCCGACCAGTTCGTCGACCGCAGCGTCTCGCGCGCGCCGAGCTTCTTCGGGCCCGGTTTCGTCGCCCATGTCGCCTTGGCCGATCCGGTCTGCCCCCGCCTCTCGGCCCTGGTCGCGGGCGCAGCCGAGGCGGCGGGGGCGCAGGTGGCGCGCGGCGCCACCTATGTCGCGATCGAGGGGCCGCAATTCTCGACTCGCGCCGAGAGCCGGCTCTATCGCAACTGGGGCTGCGACGTCATCGGCATGACCGGCATGCCCGAGGCGCGGCTTGCCCGCGAGGCGGAACTGCCTTATGCGCTGATCGGCGCGATCACCGATTACGACAGCTGGCGCGAGGGCGAGCAGCCCGACGTCTCCCAGATCGTCGCGCGGCTCCATGCCAACGTCGAGACGTCGCGGCGCCTGATCGTCGAGCTGGCGCGGGCGCTGTCGGCGGAGCGCGCCCCTTCCCCGATCGACAAAGCGCTGGATCATGCCGTGATGACCGCCCCCGAGGCGCGCGACCCGGCCATGACGGCCAGGCTGGACGCGATCTGCCGGCGCTTCCTGCGGGGTTGATCTGCCCTGCACGTCGTCCCGGCGCAGGCCGGGACCCCAGCGAGAGTTCGCGCCGACCGTCGTGCAGGGCGCTTCCATAGACGCCTCCGCTCTTCACCCCACGGGATCCCGGCCTTCGCCGGGATGACGGTCTCGGTACAGCCGCGCGAGGCGCTCCGGGCTCGCGCCGAGGCTGTACAGAGCGAGGCAGGCGAGGTTGCGGGCGGAGCGGCGGAGCCAGCCGTCGCGACGCCAGCGCGCGGAGGAGGTCGACGCCGCTTCGTCGAGAAGGCGGAGGCGGCGCCGGCCGATCCTGCCGAGGAGGTCGACGTCCTCCATCAAGGGCAGCGGGCGGTAGCCGCCGATCGCCTCGTAGAGGGCACGCGGGATGAGCAGCCCCTGGTCGCCATAAGGCAAAGCGAGCAGGCGGACGCGGGCGGCGACCCCGCGCTCGATCCAGCGCGCCTGCCAGGCGCGGTCGGCGAGGCGGAAGCGGAAGCAGGCGGCCTTGCCCGGCGCGGCGGCGATATGGGCCTCGATTGCGGCCCGCCAGCGATGGCCCGGCACGGTGTCGGCGTGGAGGAAGAGCAGCCAGTCGCCGCGTGCGGCCTCGGCGCCGGCGGCGAGCTGCGCGCCGCGCCCCTTCGGCGCAAGGATCAGGCGGGCACCGTAGCGCTCGGCGACGCCGGCGGTCTCGTCGGTGGAGCCGCCGTCCGACACGACGATCTCGTCGGCGGCGCGCATCCGCTCGAGCGTATCGGTGAGCTGGGCCGCCGCGTTCAGCGTCGGGATCACCACGGACAGCATCTCAGCCCGAGCAGCTCGCTCCGCCGAGGACGCAGAAGCGGGCGCAATGGGGATGGTTGAGCGGCACGGGCGCGCCCGCGCCGGCGAGGGTGCGGCCGAGGGCGAAGCGCGGGTCGTAGGGGAGCAGGGTGCAGGCGACGACGTGCGGGGCGGCGGCGCCTTTCGCCTTCACCACCATCCGGCTGGTCGCGCACATCGGCGATGACGGCGAAACGCCGAGGATCGGCCAGCAGGCCTCGCTGATCTCGGGCACGTCGGCGCCCAAGTCCATCGTCGGGAAGAGCACGAGGTGGCGCGGGACGATCTCGAGTTCGGCGAACAGCCGCTGGTAGCCGCGGCGCGCGTCCTCCTCCCGGCCCAGGCGCCGCCCGGCGACGGCGACGGGGAAGCCGTTGGCGGCGAGCCATAGGAGGCCGGAGAGGGCCTTCTCCCAGGTGCCGATGCCGCGCTCCGCCTCGTGGAACTCGCGGCCGTAGTGATCGAGGCTGACGCGGAACGTGAGCCGCGCCCGCTCGGCCGGCGGAATGCCGAGCAGCGCGGCCTCGAAGCGCCGCATCGGGCGCATTGCGTTGGTGAGGACCAGCACCTCGAAGCCGCGACCGAGCGCGGCCTCGATCATCGCCACGATCTCAGGATTCATGAAGGGCTCGCCGCCGGTGAAGCCGATCTCGCGCGCGCCGAGCGCCAGGGCCTCGTCGAGATACGCCTCCGCTTCCGCCAGGCCGAGATAGGCAAGCGCGTCGTTCACCGGCGAGCTTTCGATGTAGCAGGTCGCGCAGGCGAGGTTGCAGAGCGTGCCGGTGTTCAGCCAGACCCTCTCCAGCCGCTGCAGCGCCACCTTAGCGCGCGGCTCGCCCTTGGCGGTGAGGAGCGGATCGCGGAACTTGGCCGGATCGAGCGGGCGCGCGCCGGCGAGCGCGAACGGCGAAGCTTCGGGCTGCGGCGCGGTGGCGATGGCTTCTCTCCCGGTCGCGATCGGTTTAGGCCTTTCCGGGAGAGCGAGAAAGGGCGGGAATGGCGAAGGGGACGGCCGGCAAGCTCCTGCTGCTCGCGCTCATCGCGGCGGCGGTGGCCGCGTTCTTCGCGCTCGGGCTGCACCATGCGCTGACGCTGGACGCGCTCAAGGCGCGGCAGGCGGAGCTCGCGGCCTTGCTCGAAGCGAGGCCGGCGCTGCTGATCGGCGGATTCTTCCTGCTTTATGTGGCGGTGACGGCGCTGTCGCTGCCGGGAGCGGCGGTCATGACGCTGGCGGCGGGGGCGATCTTCGGGCTGGTGACGGGGACGATCATCGTCTCCTTCGCCTCGACGATCGGGGCGAGCCTCGCCTTCCTCTCGTCGCGCTATTTGCTGCGCGACTGGGTCCGGGCGCGGTTCGGGAGCAAGGCGGCGGCGATCGACCGCGGCATCGAGCGCGACGGCGCCTTCTACCTTCTGACGCTGCGGCTGATCCCGGCTTTTCCCTTCTTCCTGATCAACCTCGCAATGGGGCTGACGGCGATGCGGCTCGTCGCCTTCGCTCTGGCCAGCCAGGCCGGGATGCTCCCGGGGACGATCGTCTACGTCAACGCCGGGACGCAGCTGGCGCGCATCGGGAGCGGGATGGACGTGCTCTCGCCGGCCTTGCTCGGCTCACTGGTCGCGCTGGGCCTGTTTCCGCTGATCGCCCGATGGGCCGTGGCGCGGTGGCGGCGGCGGCGCGCCTATAAAGGCTGGACGCGGCCGAAGCGCTTCGACCGAAACCTGATCGTGCTCGGGGCCGGCGCGGGCGGGCTCGTCACCGCCTACATCGCCGCGACGGTGCGGGCGAAGGTGACCCTGATCGAGGCGAAGGAGATGGGCGGCGATTGCCTCAATACGGGGTGCGTTCCGTCCAAGACCCTGATCGCGGCGGCGCGGACGGCGCACGAGATAAGTGGCGCCGGGATCGAGCGTCGGCCGGACTTCGCCGCCACGATCGAGCGGGTGCACGAGGCGATCGCCGCGATCGCGCCGAACGACAGCCGCGAGAGATATCGCGAGCTCGGCGTCGACGTGCGGCAGGGTTATGCGAGGCTGGTCGATCCCTGGACGGTGGAGATTGACGGCGGCGAACGGCTGACCGCGCGCGCGATCGTGATCGCGGCCGGCGGGGAGCCGTTCGTGCCGGGTATCCGAGGCCTCGACACGTCGGGGTTCCTCACCAGCGATACGATGTGGGACGCATTGCGCGGCCGCGAGAAGGCGCCGGAGCGGATCGCGATCCTCGGCGGCGGCCCGATCGGCTGCGAGCTGGCGCAGGCTTTCGCGCGGATGGGGTCCCGAGTGACGCAGGTGGAGCACGGCCCGCGGCTGCTGGCGAAGGAGGACGAGGAGGTCTCGGCGCTGGTGGAACAGGCGCTGCGAGAGGACGGCGTGGAAGTGCTGACCGGGCACGAGGCCGTTCGGGTGGACGGGAAGAGTTTGGTGGTAAAAGCCCTCCCCCTTGATGGGGGAGGGTTGGGTGGGGGTGGAGTCTCCGGAAGAAACGCTGCCCAGCTGACAAGTCCACCCCCACCCCAGCCCTCCCCCCTCAAGGGGGAGGGAGAAGAGGTCATCCCCTTCGACGAGATGATCGTCGCGGTCGGGCGCCGGGCCCGTGTCACCGGCTACGGGCTCGAAGCGCTCGGTGTCGAGACCGACAAGACCGTCCTCGTCAACGACTGGCTCGAGACGCGCTATCCGAACATCTTTGCCGTCGGCGACGTCGCGGGGCCTTACCAGTTCACCCATTTCGCCGCGCATCAGGCCTGGTTCGCCGCGGTCAACGCGCTGTTCGGAAGCCTGAAGCGCTTCCGCGCCGACTATCGGGTGCTGCCGCGGGTGACCTTCACCGATCCCGAGGTCGCGGCGGTCGGGCACAACGAAAGGTCGGCGCGTGAGGCGGGGATCGGATATGAAACGGTGCGCTACGACCTCGCCCATCTCGACCGCGCGGTCTGCGAAGGCGACAGGCGCGGGTTCGTGAAGCTGCTGGTGCCGCCGGGCAAGGACCGCATCCTCGGGGCGACAATCGTCGGCCGCCATGCCGGCGAGATGCTCGCCGAGCTGGTGCTGGCGATGAAGCACGGGATCGGGCTCAACAAATTGCTCGGCACGATCCACGCCTACCCGACCATGGCCGAGGCCAACAAATATGCGGCCGGCGAGTGGAAGAAGGCCCATAAGCCCGAGCGCGCGCTCGCCTGGCTGGAGCGGTACCATCGCTGGCGCCGCTTGTGACCCGGATCGCGGTCTTCGCGAAGCAGCCGCTGCCCGGACGGGTCAAGACGCGGCTGATCCCGGCACTGGGTGCCGAGGGCGCCGCGCGGCTGGCCGCCGCAATGCTGGATCGGACGATCGAGGAGGCGCTGGCGACGGGGCTCCCGGTCGAGCTGTGCGGCGATCCGGATGCGGCCGGCTGGTATGAGGGGCCGGCGGAGCCCGGCGCCCAAGGCGAAGGCGATCTCGGCGAGCGGCTGGCGCGGGCCGCGCGGCGGGCCATCGCCGGCGGCGACAACGTGCTGCTGATCGGCGCCGACTGCCCGTCGCTCGACCGGCACCGCCTGCGGGCGGCCGCACGCGCGCTCGAGAGCCATCACGCCGTCCTCCATCCCGCTGCCGACGGCGGCTACGTGCTGCTCGGCCTGGGCCGCTTCGACGCTTCATTGTTCGACGCGATGCCGTGGAGCACGGCAGGCGTCGCAGCGGAGACGGTGGCACGTATCGCGGCGCTCGGCTGGTCGCTCGACCTGCGCGAGACGCTGCGCGACGTCGACGAACCGGCCGACCTCGATCCGATGCCGCTTGATAGGGCGAAGGCTGCGCCCCTATGCACCGACGATGGCACGTAATCCTCTCGAACCGAGCGAATCCTTCAAGCTGAAGCCGATCCCGCTCCTGATCTTCAGCTCGCGCTGGCTGCAGCTGCCGCTCTATGTCGGGCTGATCGTCGCCCAGTGCGTCTACGTCCTGCTGTTCCTCAAGGAGCTGTGGCATCTGGTGACGCACAGCTGGGAGTTCGGCGAGCAGCAGATCATGCTCGTCGTGCTCGGCCTCATCGACGTCGTGATGATCTCCAACCTGCTGGTGATGGTGATCGTCGGCGGCTACGAGACCTTCGTCTCGCGCCTCAAGCTGCAGGACCACCCCGACAATCCGGAATGGCTCAGCCACGTCAATTCCGGGATCCTCAAGGTCAAGCTGGCGATGGCGATCATCGGCATCTCCTCGATCCACCTGCTGAGGACCTTCATCGAGGCCGGCATGATCGGCATGCCGACCGCGCGCGTGACCGAGACCGGAGTGATGTGGCAGGCGATCATCCACATGGCCTTCATCGCCTCGGCTGTCGGCATTGCCGCGGTCGACCGGATGACCCAGCAGCGCCACTGACCCATGCAGGAGCTGCCGCCTTACGCCGCTTTGCTCGGCCTGCGCACCGAGCGTTCGGAGGCAGGCGAGCTGCTCTGGATCATGCCCTTCGGCGAGCAGGTGGTGGGACGGCCCGGCTTCCTCCACGGCGGCGCGATCGCGGGCCTGCTCGAGTTCGCGGCTCTCGGCACGCTCTACGACCAGCTCGGGCCGGACGCTCCGGCGACGCTGAAGCCGATCAACGTCACCGTCGACTTCATGCGCGGCGGCACCGACCACGACACCTATGCCGCGGCGGCGGTGTCGCGCCTCGGCAACCGCGTCGCGAACGTGGAAGCGCAGGCCTGGCAGCAGGATCGCGGCAAGCCGATCGCCACGGCGCGGATGAACCTGCTGATCAGGCGGGGACCCCCCTCCCCTTGATGGGGAGGGGTCGGGGGTGGGGTGGAGTCTCCGGAAAATCATCGCACTTCATTGACTCCACCCCCACCCAAACCCTCCCCCATCAAGGGGGAGGGCTCTATCCGCCCCTCTTCAGCGTCTCCCTTGCGATGACCAGCTGCTGGATCTGGCTGGTTCCCTCGTAGATGCGGAACAGGCGGACGTCGCGGTAGAGGCGCTCGATTCCGTAGTCCGCGATATAGCCTGCCCCGCCGAAAATCTGGACGGCGCGGTCGGCGACGCGGCCGACGGTCTCGCTGGCGAAATATTTGGCCGCGGCGGCTTCGAGGGTGATCGGGCCTCCCGCATCCTTCAGCGCGGCGGCTTCGAGCACCAAGGCGCGGGCGGCCATCGTCTCGGTCTTGGAGTCGGCGATCATCGCCTGGATGAGCTGGAACTCCGCGATCGCCTTTCCGAACTGGCGGCGATCGCCCGCATAGCCGACCGCGTCGGCGATCAGCCGCTCGGATATGCTGACGCAGACTGCGGCGATATGAAGCCGGCCCCGGTCGAGCACCCGCATCGCGATCCGGAACCCCTCGCCTTCCTCGCCCAGCCGGTTGGCGGCGGGGACCGGGGCATCGTCGAAGACGACATCGCAGACATGGGCGCCCTGCTGGCCCATCTTCTTCTCCGGCCTGCCGATGCTGACGCCCGGAAGGTCGGCCGGCACCAGGAAGGCCGAGACCCCGGCGGCGCCCGGCTGGCCGGTGCGCGCCATCACGGTGAAGAGCGAGGCTTTGTCGGCATTGGTGATGAATCGTTTGGTGCCGGTGAGGCGATAGACCTCGCCGTCGCGGACCGCGCGGGTTTGGACCGAGGCGCTGTCGGAGCCCGCGCCGGGCTCGGTGAGCGCGAAGCTGGTGATCACCTCGCCCGTGGCGATGCGCGGCAGCCATTCGCTTTTCTGCGCGTCGGTACCGGCCATCACCAGCCCCTGGCTGCCGATCCCGACATTGGTTCCGAAGGCGGAGCGGAAGGCCGGCGTGGTCCGGCCGAGCTCCAGCGCGACCCGCACCTCCTCGGACATCGAGAGACCGAGCCCGCCATATTCCTCGGGAATGGAGAGGCCGAATAGGCCCATGTCGCGCATTTCCCGCACGACCTCCGCCGGAACCTCGTCCTCGTCGGCGACGCGCGCCTCGAGCGGCCGCAGCCGCTCTGCGACGTAGCGGCGGACGGTGGCGAGGAGGGCGTCGAAGGTATCGGGATCGAGGGGCATGGGCTACTCCGTCATCCCTGGCTTCGTTGCACCCCGATCGGGTGCGGGCTCCGCCCCCCCGCCCGGATCGCCCAGGATCCAGAAGCAGGAGGCGTCGAACCGTGCTGGGCTCACCGGCTCGGTCCCCTCCGCGAAGCATCCGTCGATCATGCCATCGACCTCGTGCCGCTCTTCGTCACTTAATACGGCTCGATACACGATGGCGCAGGTCCTCTCCGGAATGGCGGCGTGATAGCCTGGGCCGAGCAGAGGGTCGAAAAAGTGGGGTAGAAGGAGACGCGACGGGCCGATCGCGTCGGCCGTCAGCAGTGCGATCACGAAAGGGTTGCCGGAGGCATCGCGCTTGTCGCCCCAGCCGCCCTCCGCCGCCATCCGCGCCAGGTTGCGCAACGCCAGAGCGCGCCAACTTTCCCCGCATTCTTCCCAGTCGGCCGCCTGCTGGTCATTGACGTACGCGAAGACATTGGGGCGCGGCATCGTGGCCCAGGCGACGGCGAACGGCAGGTCGCCGACGGGCACGATCGGGCCTGGCCAGCCATCCATGGCTTCGCGTGGCATGATGATCGGAACGAGGGTGGCGAGGTCGATCTGCTCGCCCGGCTGCCCAGGCGCCTCGTCGAAAGAATTGGGGCCTGAAGGGCCACGGTCAGCGCCGCGGCCTTGCAACTTCTGCAGCAGCCTCCTGAACATTGCTTCAAGATACCGCTGCGGGGCCTGCCGATCCACCTCGGCATGCGACTTGCCGTAATGGCCGATCAATATCCCTTCATCCGCGCCACCTTGTCCGCATGGTAATTCGCGTCGCCGAACAGCTCGTTCAGCACGCGGTCGCGCTTCATGTAGAGGCCGATATCATATTCGTCGGTCATGCCGATGCCGCCGTGCATCTGCACGCCCTCCTGCACCGCCAGGGTCGAGACGCGGCCGGCCTTGGCCTTGGCGACCGACACCATCAGCTCCGCCTCCGCGCTCCCTTCATCGAGAAGCTGCTGCGCCTTCAATGCCGCGGACCGGGCGATCTCGATCTCCGAATAAAGATGCGCCGCGCGGTGCTGCAGCGCCTGGAACTCGCCGATGAGCCGGCCGAACTGCTTCCTCTGCCTGAGATAATCGACGGTCATCGCCATGGCGCCCGAGGCCAGGCCGACCATCTCGGAGGCGGCGCCGGCGCGCCCGGCGGCAAGGACGTGGCGGAGCACCGACTCCCCCTGGCCGACCTCGCCGATCACCGCGTCCGCATCGACCTCGACATCCCGGAAATCGAGCCGGGCGCCGATGCTACTGTCGGCGAGGCGGGCGCCCTCGACCTCGAGGCCGGCCGCATCCTTCTCGACGGCGAACAGGGTGACGCCCTCCTCCGTGCGGGCGGCGACGACGATCAGGTCGGCGGAGGCGCCCTGGACGACGAACTGCTTTGGACCGGACAGCCTGAACCCGTTGCCGGCACGCTCGGCGCGCATGGCAATCGTCTCCGGCCGGTGCTTGGGACCCTCATCCACGGCGAGGGCGGCGACGGCCTCGCCGGCGAGGATGCCGGGAAACCACCGGGCCCCGTGCGGCGTCCCTTTCAGCGCCTCGACGACGGCGACCGCGCTGATCAGGAAAGGCGAGGGCGTCAGGTTCCGCCCGATCTCCTCGAGCACGATCCCGGCTTCGACATGGCCGAGCCCGAGGCCGCCTGCATCTTCGGCGATCAGGATGCCGGTGAAGCCGAGCTCGGCCATTTGCCTCCACAGCGCGTCGCCGAAGCCGTCGCTGCAGCCCATGTCGCGATACTTGCGCAGCTGGTTGGCGATCGAGCCTTCCTCCGCCATCAGGCCCCGCGCGGTGTCGCGCAGCATATTCTGGTCGTCCGTCAAATAGAGCGGCATCGGCTACTCCGTCACCCCGGCGAAGGCCGGGGTCCCAGGGGGTGAAGGGCGCGGATGCTGGTCCTCGCTGGGATCCCGGCCTTCGCCGGGATGACGTGCTGCGCTCATGCCCCCGGTAGATCCAATATCCGTTTCGCCACGATGCCGAGCTGGATCTCGCTGGTGCCGCCTTCGATCGAATTGGCCTTCGTGCGCAGCCATTCGCGCGCGGCCTTGCCCTTCTTCGAGCGGTCGCTCTCCCATTCGAGCGCGTTGGAGCCGCCGGCGGCCATGACCAGCTCGTGGCGGGCCTTGTTGAGCTCGGTGCCGGCATATTTCATCATCGAGGGCTGGGCCGGATGGGCGAGCCCCGCCTTCAATTCGTCGATGAACCGCTCGGACATGGCGCGGAAGGCGAGGGCGTCGACGTCGAAGCGCGCCACGTCGGCGCGGAGCAGGGGATCCGCCGCCACGGCGTCCGACAGGGCCTCGCCGAGGCTGCCGGTCTGGCCTCCCAGCCCCATTCCGCTGATCATCTCGCGCTCGTGCCCGAGCAGATACTTCGCGACGTCCCAGCCCTTGTTGAGCTCGCCGACCAGCTGGTCCTTGGGGACCTTCACATCGTCGAAGAAGGTCTCGCAGAAGGGCGAGTAGCCGGAAATGAGCAGGATCGGCCGGGTCGACACGCCCGGGCTCGCCATGTCGAACAAGAGGAAGCTGATGCCCTTGTGCTTGGGCGCCTCGAAATCGGTGCGCACCAGGCAGAAGATCCAGTCGGCCTTGTCCGCGTAGCTGGTCCAGACCTTCTGGCCGTTGACCAGCCAATGGTCGCCCTTATCCTCGCATCTCGTCTGAAGCGACGCGAGGTCCGAGCCGGCATTGGGCTCGGAATAGCCCTGGCACCAGCGTATCTCGCCGCGGGCGATCTCGGTCAGGAAGCGCTTCTTCTGCTGCTCATTGCCATATTTGAGCAGGGCCGGGCCGAGCATCGAGATTCCGAAGCTCATCAGCGGGTTGCGCGCGCCGATCCGCGCCATCTCCTGCTTGAGCACCTTGGTCTCGGCCGGCGACAGACCGCCGCCGCCATATTCGGCGGGCCAGTCCGGCACCGTCCAGCCGCGCTCGGCCATGCGCTCCATCCAGAGCTTCTGCGCCGGGTTCTTGAAGGTGGGGTTGCGCCCGCCCCAGCACATGTCGCTCTCGTCGCGGACGGGCTCGCGCATCTCGGCCGGGCAGTTGGCCTCCAGCCAGAAGCGGGTCTCGGCGCGAAAGCTTTCGAGGTCCGGCATCGTCTCTCCTTTACGTTAACGTCAGCTGCCGCGCCGGCCGGGTCGAGTCAAGCGGGGGCGCCCTGTCAATCCTGTCGCAGCAGCGTGTAACGCAGGAAATCGGGATAATGGATTTCGGGAGCCGGCAGGTTCGGTCCGTGGAAGCCGCCGTGCCGGGAATAGAGGCCGTAGATGACATAATAGGGCCGATCGAACCGGAAGTCGTGGCCCGGCCCCGCCAGCTCCACCGGTTGTCCGGGCGCCGGATCGTGATAATCGGCAAAGCGCAGCGGTCGGCCGTCTCGCGTCATCAGGATGAAGGGCTGCACCGAATCCACGGCGAGCCATCCGCGGACGGTCAGCACCTCCGTCCCCGCATGCGAATCGATCCACTGGGTCAGCAGCCCGGGCAAGCCGTAGCGGCGCGAATAGAGAGCGGCGTGGCGGGTCGTGTAGCCGTAATGGCCGAGCGCCTTTTCGATGAAGCGGGCGCGATCGAAGCAGCAGCCATAGCCGCGCCGGATGAAGTCCATCGGCTCGATCCTCGACCCTTTCGGGGCGCAGCTGCCGCTCCGTCCGATCGCGATCACGGCCGCCTGGACGTGGCGGATGCAGCGCAGCTCCGAGGCGAAGCCCGAGCGCTCGCGGCAATAGGGTTCGGCCCGTAGCAAAGCGATCGCCTGCAGGTCCTCACCGCTGAGGCTCTTCGAGACGCTCCCCGCCGCGACGACGTAGACGCCGGCGAGCGCAAACACCGCGACAATCGCGAGGAGGATCCGGCGGCGGCGGCTCCGTGCCACCGGCTTTCAGCCGAATTCCATCACGCCGTCCTCGACCCGGCCGAAGCCGAGCGTCGCGACGTCGCGGAAATAGTTCTGGGGCACGCGCCAGGGCCTTTCGGTGCCCTGCTTCGGAAGCACGTCTGCCGCGCGGGCGATATAGCCGGAAGTGAAATCGAGCAGCGGCCGGCGCTCGATGTCTCCTTGGACCCGCGGCGTGGAGATCCGGTAGCCGGCTTTGTCCATGTGCCGGAGCAGCCGGCAGAGATAGCGCGAGGTGAGGTCGCATTTCAGCGTCCAGCTCGCATTGGTGTAGCCGAAGGTGAAAGCGAGGTTCGGAATGTCCTCGAGCATCATGCCCTTATAGACCAGGCGCCCCGCCGCCTCGACCGGCTCGCCGTCGACGCTGAGCGCGACCCCGCCGAGCAGCTTGAGGACGAGGCCGGTGGCGGTGACGACCAAATCGGCCGGAATCTCCTCGCCGGAGCTCAAGCGGATGCCGCCGCGCGTGAACGTCTCGATCTCGCCGGTCTCGATCGAAACCCGTCCTTCGCGCAGGCAGGCGAACAGGTCGCCGTCGGGCACCACGCACATGCGCTGATCCCAGGGCTTGTAGGCGGGTGCGAAATGACGCTCGACGTCGAACCCATCGGGAAGCTCGCCGCGGACGAGGTCGAGCAGCAAGGCGCGGACCTTGTCCGGCTTCCTGCGGGCGCGATTGAAGAAATACATTCCGAGCGCGACGTTCTTGGCGCGGGTGAGGCGCGCGCCGAGTCCCCTGGCGAGCCGGTCGCGCGAGGGGAGCGAGACCACGTAGCTCGGCGAGCGCTGCAGCATGGTGACGTGGGCGGCCGTCTCGGCGAGCGCGGGAACGAGCGTCACCGCGGTGGCGCCGCTGCCGATCACGACGACGCGCTTGTCGCCGACGTCGAGGTCCTCAGGCCAGTGCTGGGGGTGGACGATGCGGCCCTGGAAGCCCGCCTCGCCCGGCCAGGCGGGGCGATAGCCGGCGGCATAATCGTAATAGCCGCTGCACAGAAACAGGAAGGCGCAGCGAAACCGGCGAACGCCCTCGGGGCTCTCCGCCTCGACCGACCAGCGCGCGTCGGCCGAGGACCAGCTCGCCTTGGTCACGCGATGGCGGAAGCGGATGCGGCGGTCGATGCCGAAGGCGCGCGCCGTCTCCTCGACATAGTCGCGGATTTCGCCGCCCTCGACGATCGACTTGTCCCCTCGCCACGGCCGGAAGGGGAAGCCCAACGTGTACATGTCGCTGTCCGAGCGGATTCCCGGATAGCGGAACAGATCCCAGGTGCCGCCGATCCGCTCGCGCGCCTCGAGGATGGCGTAGCTCTTCCCCGGCAGCCTCTTCTGAAGGTGATAGGCCGCGTCGATTCCGGAGATGCCGGCGCCGACGATGAGGACATCGAGATTCTCGGGGTCGGCCATAAGGCGACGCTAGGCACAAGGCGTGCGCGGCGCAACGCGCCGCTCAGTGCCAGTCCGCATCCGCCTCCGGCCTCATCTCCCTCGCCGCCTTGACGATATCGACCAGGTCGACCGCTTTGTCATAGGGATGGTCATCGAGCGTCGTCACCCGGTCGAGGCGCTGCTGCCAGCTTCGCAGCGCCTCGACATAAGGGACGAAGGGAGTGCGCATCAGGCTGCCGTCGGGGAGCATTTCGACGTCCGCGATGCCGTTGTGCAGCCAGCCGCCCTTGTGCCAGTCGGGCATGTCGACCGCGGGGAAGAGACACACGCCGTGCAGGTCGACGCCTCGGTTGACCGCGGCCAGGCTCTCGTGGACGATGTCGTTGAGCCAGTCCGGCCGGCCTCCGCGCAGGCCCGATGTCTCGGCAACGATGCAGGGGCGCTGGTACGGCTTCCAGCCCTCCTCGATCAGGTCGCAGAGCGGGCGGATGCGGTCGTCGCCGGGATCGAGCGCCGCGTGCGGGCCGGCCTCGCGATATTCCATCTGGCCGAAGCTGTAATTGTTGAAGCCCAGTATATCGAGGATCTCGGGCGAGCCGCCGAGCTCCGGGAAGCGGCGGCCCGAGATCGCGTCCCAGGCGATATAGGCGTCGTCGTAGCTCTCGCGGTGCGCCGCTTCGGCGAGGTCCGGCCGGTCGCGCGGAGGCACCACCCAGATCAGCGGATCGATATGGACCATCCGCGCCTCGGGATCGACCTCGCGGATCGCCCTCACCGCCGCGATGTCGGCGGCGCACATCGCCAGGGTCAGCCGCCGCCGCGTCTCCCGGTCCTTGCCGAACGGCGCCGCCCACCCCCATTCGCCGGCCATGTAGCCGAAGAAGGTGATCTCGTTCATCGGCGTGAACACATGCGGGCCGTGATGCGCCCGCTCGATCACATATTCGGCGGCGGCGCGGACATAAGCGGCGAAGGCGGGGGCGAAGTCGTCGCGAAACGGATCGAGGTGGTCGGGATAGCCGTAATGGCACAGATCCCAGATCGGCAGCACGCCGTTGCCGCCGCTGCGCCGCGAGGAAGGCGTCGATGCAGGAGAAATCGTAGCTGCCGCCCTTGTCGACCAGCGGCCAGGGAATGCCCTCGCGGGCGACGCCGATCCCGAGCTCGCGCAGCATTCGGTAATCCTCGTCCGCGTGCTGATAATGGTGCGTCTCCGCGCAAAGGTCGCGGCGCCCCTGGTCCTTCCAGAGAAAGGTCGAGCATTCGAACCCGGACAGGAAGAAGGTCGGGAAGATTCCTTCGCGCGCGGCCATGAGGGGATTACGCGCGGCGAGGCGCCGCGGGTCCGCTGTTCCGCACCGTCATTGCGAGCGAAGCGAAGAGTTGGGCAGGTCGCCGTGCCCCCGGCACGGCTGCGAACTGCCGGGGGCAGTTCGCATCTGCCAACTCCAGTGCAGCGCCTGAGACAGACTGGATTGCCTCGTCGCTGCGCTCCTCGCAATGACGGCGTTGTGGCAGGAGCGGCGGCGCTCTAAGGCTGCCGTCCCCGCGACCAGGAGCGGCCATGTCCGAACCGACCCTTCATTACATCCCGTACGAGCGCTTCCTCGAGGAAGTGGAAGCGCTCGCCGTCCAGATCGAGGCGGACGAATGGAAGCCCGATTTCCTGGTCGGGATCGGGCGGGGCGGGCTGGTGCCGGCCGCTTATCTCTCTCACCGCACCGGCCTCCAGATGCTGTCGGTCGACCACAGCACCAAGGATCGCGGCTTCGGCGACGAATTGCTCGACAAGCTGGCGGCCAAGATAAGCGACGGCGCGCGCATCCTGATCGTCGATGACATCAACGACAGCGGCGGCACGATCGACTATCTGCGCGCCGCGATCGAGGCGAAGGTCGACGCGCCCGACCGCCTGCGCGTCGCCGTTTTGATCCACAATATCTGCTCGAAGGCACGGGCCGAATATCATGGCAGCGAGATCGACCGCAGCCGCGACAAGCTCTGGTACGTCTTCCCCTGGGAGGCGGTGGCGCCGCGCGCGACGTTGCAGGTGGAGGCGCTCGCCGTCCCCGAGCGCCTCGCCTGAGAAGGCCCGGGAACCGCCGCGCCGGCCGTGCGCTGGGGCCGCGAAGGAGCAGTACGAATGAAGCAAAAGGGGGACAGCTACCAGGACAGGGTCGGCCGCGCAGCCGAAGCGAAGCGCAAGGCGCTCGACCAGCTGCGTGCCAGGCCCGCACCCGATCCGGAGGCCGTCGCCGCGCGCCAGGCGGAGCGCGAGGCGCGGGATGCGGCCCGGGCCGAGCAGCGAAAGGCCGCAGCAGCAGCGAAGGCCGAGGCTCAAGCGCAAGCGGCGGAGACCGCCGCCACGAACGCCCCGCCTCCGGCGCCGAGCGAGGAGGAGCGCAAGGCGGCCCGCGACGCCCGCTACGCCGCCCGCAAGGCCCGCCGCTAGCGAGGCAGCGGAAGCTGAGGACGCCTCAGCTTTGCGCGCTGGCGGTGTTCTGGAAGATGCGGAAGATTACGAACTCGGCCGGGCGCACCGGCGCGATGCCGATCTCGCAGATCAGCCGGCCGTTCAATATGTCGTCCTGCGTCATCGTCGAGCGGTCGCAGGCAACCGTGAAAGCCTGGTCCTCGGTGGCGCCCATCAGCGCGCCCTCGCGCCACTGCGTCCGCAGGAACAGGCGGATCGTGTCCAGCACCCGCGCCCAGAGGCGCTCGTCATTCTGCTCGAATACGACCCACTGCGTGCCTTCGTAGATCGAGCGTTCGAGGAAGATGAACAGGCGGCGGACGCTGACATATTTCCAGAGGCCGTTGCTGGAGAGGGTCCGCGCGCCCCAGACGCGGATGCCGCGACCGGGGAATTGCCGGATGGCATTGACGCCGCGCGGATTGAGCACCTCCTGGTGGCGCTCGTTCATCTGGAACTCGAGGCCGATTACGCCGCGCAGGACCTCGTTAGCCGGCGCCTTCCAGACGCCGCGCTCGATGTCGGTGCGCGCATAAAGGCCGAGGACGTGCCCGCTCGGCGGAACCAGACGGCGGGCGCCGCTGTCGGGGTGGGAGACCCAGAGCCAGGGATAATAATATGCCGCATAAGCGGTGTCCCACCGTGCACGCGGATCGAGCAGGGCAATATTCGCAGAGTTACGCGGCGCGTCGATGACGGCGAACCGGAACCTGTTGCGTTCGCAATGCCGGTACACCGCCTCGACGGCATCGTCCGGCGCGCCGGGCGCGGCGACAAGCGCCACCTCGCGATATTCGTCGAGATCGAGCGCGGCGAGGCCGGCGCCATCCCCGCCTTCATAGTCGGCCAGGCTGGGCGGCGCCCCGTCGGCGCCGCCCTCAAGGGCCGAGAAGGGGATCTCGGCGACGTCGGCGAACGGGCCGGCCGATGCGATCCGGATCAGGCTCGAAGCGCCGTCCATCACCCTCGCATAGTAATCGGGCGACTCCGGATCGTCGAAAGCGATATCGCGAAAGTCCTCCACCGCCGGCGGCGAGTCGGGGCCTCCGGACTGCGCGAAGGGGTCGGCCGGAAAGCCTGCGGCGGGGAGCGTCCGCCAGTAAGCCACCTGCAGCCGGAAGCGGCCGGGCTTCGTTCCCGCGCCGAGCCTCACGAACAGGCGATTGCCCCACGCGCCGGGGCCCACCGCCTCGATCCGAAGGGGGCCGGCGGTGAGCCCGGCGGCGCTGGCCCCGGCGCCGACGATCCGGCAGACGAAGGCGCGCCGGCCGCCATTGTCGAAAAAGCCGCGAACCGCGTCGGGGAGATATTTGTCCTCGCCGGCGAAGCCGCCGAAGTGACGCCGATATTCCTCGAAGCTCGTGACCAGTCGCGGACGTGTGGGGCCTCGTTCCGTCTCGCCAAGCAGCGCCGCGGTGGCTGTGGGCACGCCTTCGATCGGCCGCGGACCGCGTTCGATCTCCTCGACATAGACGCCGGGCGCCAAATATTCGGGCATGTCAGCCGGCCGCCGAAACGACGCCTTCGCGGCATTTCATCAGCGGCTGGATTCGGGTGCCGAACTTCTCGGTGCCCTCGATGAAGTCGTCGAAGGTGAGCAGCACGCCGCCGGTGTTCGGCACGGTCGAGGCCTCGTCGAGCATGCGGGCGATGTTTTCATAGGAGCCGACGAGGGTACCCATGTTGAGGTTCACCGCACTCTCGCGGTCGGCGAGCTGGCGGACGTTCGTGGTCGACGAGGTCTTGTCGGCCGCGCCCTGGGCGCCGAGCCAGGCGACGGCCTCCTCGTCGACGCCCTCGCGATAGGAGATCCATTTCTCCATCGCCTCGTCGTCCGTCTCGGCGGCGATGACCATGAACAACGCGTAGATGCGCACGTCGCGGCCGGTCTTGGCGGTCGCCGCCATCAGACGCTCGTTGTTCGAGGCGAAGGCCTTGGGGGTGTTGACGCCCTTGCCGAGGCAGAAGGCGTAGTCGGCATATTGCGCCGAGAAAGCGAGCCCCTCGTCCGAGCTTCCCGCGCAGATGATCTTCATCTCCCCCTCGGGCAGCGGCCGGACGCGGCAGTCTTCCATCTGGTAATATTGCCCCTTGAAGTCGGAGACTCCGGTCGCCCACAGCTCGCGCAGGATGTGCGCATATTCGGCGAGCATCTGGTAGCGGTTGCGGAAATGCTCGTCGCCGGGCCACAGCCCCATCTGGCTGTATTCGGGCCGCTGCCAGCCGGTGATCAGGTTGAGACCGAAGCGGCCGTGGCTGATCGAATCGATCGTGTTGCACATCCGCGCGCAGAAGGCCGGGGGGATCACCAATGTGGGGCAGGTCGCGTAGATCTTGATCTTCTCCGTGACGGCGGCAAGGCCGGCCATCAGCGTGAAGCTCTCCAGATTATATTCCCAGAATTCGGTCTTGCCGCCGAAGCCGCGCAGCTTGATCATCGAAAGCAGGAAATCGACTCCATAGCTCTCCGCCTTCTGCGCGATCGCCTTGTTGAGATCGAAGCTCGGCATGTATTGCGGGCTGTTCTCGGAGATCAGCCAGCCATTGTTGCCGATGGGCGTGAAGATGCCGATTTCCATGTCCTAGCTCCCTAGAAAGTCGAGCACGTGGCGGTTGAAACGCTCTGGCTCTGTCACGTTGCAGGCATGGCCGCCTCGGGGCATCAGCACCCGTGTGACCGTGGCGGTGAGCATGAGGTCCTCGGTCACGTTCCAAGGCACCAATATGTCATCCTCCGCTGCGATGGCGAGCATCGGCGCTGGAAAACTCTCGATCTGCGGCTCCATGTCGAAGGCGCGGGCCGCGTCGATCCGCTTGAGGAGCGCCTCCTCGCCCTGGAATTCGGCGAGCTGCGCCTCGACCCCGCGCTCGACGAGGACGCGATTCTGGGCGATCCATGCGGCGGGGTAGAGAAAGATCGGCTGCGCCTCGAAAAAGGCGCGGGGGCCTCCGGCGCGCAGGATGTGGAGCCGCGCGTCGAAGCAGCGCGCCGTGTGTGGATCGAGACGGACCCAGCCGTTGACCAGGACCAGCTTGCTGACCCGGTCCGTGAAGGCCGCGGACATGCCGGCAAGGCCCCCGAGCGCGTGACCGACGACATGCGCCCGAGCGATCCCGAGCCCGTCCATCAGCGCAACCATGTCGGCTGCGAGATCGTCCACCGTCACCCGTTCGGGAAGCGCTCGATCGCTCCTCCCGGTACCGCGATGATCGTAGGCGATCACCCGATAGTCCCGGCTGAGCTGAGGCAGGTTCGGTGCCCAATAGCTGCCCGACCCGCCCAGCCCGGCGGACAGGATCAGCGCAGGGGCATCGGGGGGCCCATGCTCTTGGTAATGAAGGCCGGCGATCTGCGGCATCAGCCGATATGCGCCACGCTGGCGATCTCGACGACCAGGCCCGGCTTCACCAGGCCGCACTGGATGCAGTAGCGCGCCGGCTTGGCGCCCGGAAAATACTCGGCATAGACCGCGTTCATCGCCGGATAGTGCGCCCAGTCGGTCAGGAAGATGTGGTTGAAGGCGATGTCGGCCATGGTCGCGCCGGCCGCTTCGAGCGTGATCCGGATCGTCTCGAGCACGTGCCGCGTCTGCGCCTCCGCGTCGCCCTCGTGCAGCACCGTCCCCCCCGGCCCGAGCGCGAGCGTGCCGGAGACGTAGACGGTGTCGCCGGCTCTGGTGCCCGCCGAATAAGGCGCGATCGGCGTCGGGAATTGCGGCGGGTTGATCGACTCGAACGGCATCAGGGCCTCCTTTCGTCATTGCGAGGAGCGTAGCGACGAAGCAATCCAGCGGGCGTTCGAGGCAGTCTGGATTGCTTCGCTTCGCTCGCAATGACGACCCGTGTCACCTCACTCCGCCTCCGCGACCTGGCCGAACGTGCCGCAGAAATCGGCGACGCTCGACACCCAGCCGAAGAATTTCTCGACATTGTAGAGCGTCGCCTCGCGGACGAAATCGGGGCCGAGATGGTGGGTCGCGTCCTCCAGCATGACGCCGAAATATTCGAGGTGGAAGCCGTCGCGCAAAGTCGATTCGACGCAGACGTTCGAGGCAATGCCGACGAACACGATGTTGCGGATGCCGCGCGCGCGAAGCACGCTGTCGAGCTGCGAGTTGAAAAAGGCGCTGTAGCGCGGCTTATGGAGCGAGATGTCGCCCTCGCGAGGCGTCAGCGCGTCGACCAGCGCATAATCCCATCCGCCGCGCGCGAGCAGCCGCCCCTGCAGCTCCGGCCGCCCGCGCATCGTCTTCAGCGCATTCGACTTGTGCCAGTTCGGCGAGCCCGGGCCGCCGGCTTCGGAATAATCCGGGTCCCAGCCGTTCTGAAGGAACACGACCTGCACCCCTGCGCCGCGCGCAGTGTCGAGAACCTTCGCGACTTGCTCGACCACGCCGGCGGCGCCGGCAATGTCGAAGCCGGCCAGGTCGACATAGCCGCCGGGCGAAGCATAGGCATTCTGCATGTCGATGACGACGACCGCGGTCTCGTCGATGGCGACGCGGACCGGCTCGGGCCGCGCCGGCAGCGTCACATAGCGCCGCCCGTCGCCTTTCGCCGCCGTCCCCGTCTCGACCGCCATTCGTGCGCTCTCCTCAGCAAGAATGTCCACCAGAAGCGCGCCCCGCACAAGGCCGCGCCGTCAGCTTGGGAACGCGCCGCGGAATAACAGTTCTGGGAGCGGCTTGCGGTCGCTCGGAAACTCGCGCGCCCGCTGCCGTTCGTCGAGCGTGGCCGGATCGCCGATCCGCCCGATCACCGCCGCCGCGTCCACCCGGTAGCGCTCGGGCACGCCAAGCTCGCTGCGCACCCCGTCGAAGTCGACGCCGGACATTCCGTGGGCGTGATAGCCCATCCGCGTCGCCTGCAGCGCCAGGCTGACCCAGGCGGCCCCGGCATCGTAGCTGTGGGTGTGCGAAGGCGCGGGCTCCCCCGTCGCCTTGTCGGTAAAGGGCAGGCTGTCCGAGAGGATGTAGACCAGCACTGACGCGCTCTGCGCCCAGCCCCGGTTCCACGGGATCAGCAGTCCCAGAAACCTTTCCCAGTCCGCATCGCCGCGCTTGGCGTAGAGGAACCGCCACGGCTGCGAGTTGAACGCCGAAGGCGCCCACCGCGCCGCCTCGAAGATGCTGAGCAAGTCCGTATCGGAAATGTCTGACCCATCGAATGCCCGCGGCGACCACCGCTCGAGGAAGAGCGGATCGATCGGGTGGTCTGGAGTGCGGGGCGGCATGACGATCTCCTCGAGAGACTTGCTTCTGTCGATGAGACGCGGTGCCATGGCAAGGCGAGACCGTCGGGCAAAACAGTGAATGGCGGCGCCCGGAAGCCCGATGGGCATCACCCAGCGCACTGAGAGGGTCGGGTCGATCTCGCCGGCATCATTTGCTATGGCACATGGTACAGACGAGTTCGTGCGACACGAAGCTCGAAGGAAGAACGCATGGCCCCCTGGTTGGAAGCCATTTTGAGTGGAGGGGCGCTAAGCGCCGGGCTAATTGCCATCCATTTTTTTGAGCGACGCTCAAATGACCAGCCTCAATTATCCTTAATAAGGTGGGCAGGTCTACTCGTTTTGCTTTGGTTGTTCTTAGCATTAGTTCGATATTTTCTGATACTTGCCAATCCCTACCTGCAGCCATTAGAGGAATGGCTAGAACGCTATCCTGTCTACGTCATTGCGGGCGGCATGGTGCTGGCAGCGGCGCCGTTCCTGCTACGCCGCCGGAGAAAAGATCTTTATGGATACCTTGAGATAATTATCGGCCTAACAGTACTGACTTTTTTCGCGGTAAATCCTTATCCAGGTATCGTAGCATTCATCGTGGGCTTCGCCACGCCTGTGTACATCCTCATACGCGGCGCGGTTAATATCGATGAGTACAAGCCGTCTTAGTCTTGCAGGCTGCCGTCAGGATCACCGCTTTCGCGACAAGGGTGGCGCATATCGGGTCTTTCTGGCAGCGAGGGCTGCCGCCCGTGCGGCGGCGGGAGAAGGGCGCTCGCAACATGGACTTCGACCTTACGGAACGGCAGGCTTTTTACCGGGATCGGGTGCGCGACTTCGTCGAGACTCGGATCCGGCCCAGGAACAAGGACTATAAGAGCCAGCTCGACGCCGGCGACCGCTGGCAGCCGGTCGAGGTGATCGAGGAGCTGAAGCCGGCGGCGCGCGAGGCGGGCCTGTGGAACCTGTTCATGCCGCCGGGCCAGGCGCTTCGCCACGTCGACGAGAGCTTCGCGTTCGAGGGGACGCAGCTCACCAACCTCGAATATGCGCTGTGCGCAGAGGAGATGGGCCGGATCGGCTGGGCTTCCGAGGTCTTCAATTGCTCCGCCCCCGACACCGGCAATATGGAGGTGCTCCACCGCTACGGCACAAGCGAGCAGAAGGAGCAATGGCTGAGGCCGCTGATGAACGGCGAGATTCGCTCCGCCTTCCTGATGACCGAGCCCGCGGTGGCCTCGTCCGACGCGACCAACATCCAGTGCGAGATCCGTCGCGACGGCGATTCCTATGTCCTGAACGGCCGCAAATGGTGGTCGTCGGGCGCCGGCGATCCGCGCTGCAAGGTCGCCATCGTGATGGGCAAGACCGACACCTCCGCCGACAGGCACCGCCAGCAGTCGATGGTGCTGATGCCGCTCGACGCGCCGGGAGTCACGGTCGAGCGCGCCCTCACCGTCTACGGCTATGACGACGCCCCCCACGGTCACATGGAGGTGGAGCTCAAGGACGTGCGCATCCCCGCGTCCAACATGCTGCTCGGCGAGGGCCGCGGCTTCGAGATCGCGCAGGGCCGGCTCGGGCCGGGCCGGATCCACCATTGCATGCGCACCATCGGGGTCGCCGAGGAGGCGCTGGAGGCGATGGTGAAGCGCCTCCAGTCCCGCGTCGCGTTCGGCAAGCGGCTGATGGAGCACAGCGTCTGGGAACAGCGCGTCGCCGCCGCCCGGATCGACATCGACATGGCGCGCCTGCTCTGCCTCAAGGCCGCCGACCTGATGGACAAGGCCGGCAACAAGGCCGCCGCCGCGGAGATCGCGATGATCAAGGTGTTCGCGCCGAACATGGCGCTGAGGATCATCGACGACGCCGTCCAGGCCCATGGCGGCGCGGGCGTGTCGCAGGATTTCGAGCTGGCCAAGAGCTGGGCCGGAATCCGCACCCTCCGCCTCGCCGACGGTCCCGACGAGGTCCACAATCGCGCCATCGCGAGGATCGAGTTCGCCAAGCATGCGCAGTGAGGGGGACGTCGGTGAAACGGTGAACCCGTTCGGTCCGAGCGAAGTCGAGGAGCGGGGCCGAGCGAAGCCGAGGCTCTTCTTCTTTGCGGACGCTGCAATTCTCGCTGCGCTCGAAGGCGGTTCTCGACTTCGCTCGAACCGAACGGGCCCCTGATGAAAGCCGCGATCCTCCACACCCCCGGCGCGCCCCTCGCCATCGAGGAGGTGACCGTCGCCGCGCCCGGCCCGCGCGAAGTCCTCATCCGCACCCGCGCCTGCGGCGCCTGCCATTCCGACCTCCACTTCGTCGACGGCGCCTATCCAACGCCGCTCCCGGCCATCCCCGGCCACGAGGCGGCGGGCGTCGTGGAGGCGGTCGGCGCCGACGTCACCGCGATGAAGCCGGGCGACCATGTCGTCACCTGCTTCTCCAATTTCTGCGGCCGCTGCGAGTTTTGCCTGGCCGGCCGCCTCTCGCTCTGCGTCGACGCTTCGACCAAGCGCAGGCGCGGCGAGGGCCCGCGGCTGGCGCTGGACGGCGCACCGGTCCACCAGTTGCTGAACGTCGCCGGCTTCGCCGAGCTGCTGCTCGTCCACGAGAACGGCGCGGTGGCGATCGATCCGGAGATGCCGCTCGACCGCGCGGCTTTGATGGGCTGCGCGGTGGTGACCGGAGCGGGATCGGTGTTCAACACCGCCGGCGTCCGGCCGGGAGAGGATGTGGCCGTGATCGGCTGCGGCGGCATCGGGCTTGCCGCGATCAACGCCGCGAGGATCGCCGGCGCCCGGCGGATCGTCGCAATCGACCCGGTCGCCTCGAAGCGCGCGCTGGCGGAGCAGGTCGGCGCCACCCACAGCTTCGCGCCGGATGCCGACCGGCTGAAGGAGGACGTGATCGAGCTCACCAAAGGCGGGGTCCACCACGCGATCGAAGCGGTCGGCCGGATCGCCGCGGGCGAGCTCGCCTTGTCGCTTCTCCGCCGGGGCGGCACGGCGACCATCGTCGGCATGATGCCCCTCGCCGAACGCCTCTCCATCGGCGCGCTCGACCTCCTCGCCGAAAAGAGGCTGCAGGGCTCGCTGATGGGCTCCAATCGATTCCCGCTCGACATCCCCAGGCTCGTCGACTTCTACCTCGCCGGCCGGCTCGATCTCGACGCTTTGGTCGCGGAGCGGATTCCGCTCGCCGAGGTGAACGAGGCGATGGACAAGTTGCGTGCCGGCGAAAGCGCGCGTTCTATTGTGGTGTTTGAGTGAGACCGTCGCCCCGGCGAAGGCCGGGGCCTCGGCGGGTGAAGAGCACCCGAGCCTTTCACCCGACGAGATCCCGGCCTACGCCGGGATGACCATAGGGGAGAGACGAATGAGCTTGTTCGATCTGACCGGCAAGGTCGCGATCATCACCGGCTCCTCGCGCGGCATCGGCCGGGCGATCGCCGAGGCGATGGCCGAAGCCGGCGCGACCGTGGTGATCTCGAGCCGCAAGCAGGAGGCCTGCCAGGAGGTCGCCGACGCCATCAACGCGAAGCAGGGCGAAGGGGCCGCGATCGTCGTCCCGGCCAGCATCTCCTCTAAGGAGGCGCTGCAGAACCTCGTCGACGAGACCCGCCGCCAGCTCGGCCGGATCGACGTGCTCGTCTGCAACGCCGCCTCCAATCCCTATTACGGGCCGATGGGCGGGATCAGCGACGACCAGTTCCGCAAGATCCTCGACAACAATGTCATCGCCAATCACTGGCTGATCCAGATGGTCGCGCCGGAGATGATCGAACGCCGCGAAGGCTCGATCGTCATCGTCAGCTCGATCGGCGGCCTCAAGGGCTCGCCGGTGATCGGCGCCTACAACATCTCCAAGGCCGCCGACTTTCAGCTGGCCCGCAACCTCGCCCAGGAATTCGGGCCGCACCAGGTCCGCGTCAACTGCATCGCGCCGGGCCTGATCCGCACCGATTTCGCCCGGGCGCTCTGGGAGAATCCCGAGACGCTGAAGGCGGTGACCATGCACACCCCGCTCCAGCGCATCGGCGAGCCCGAGGAGATCGCGGGCGCCGCGGTGTTTCTCGCCAGCCGCGCCTCGACCTACGTCACCGGCCAGGCCATCGTCGTCGACGGCGGCTCGACGATCGGAGCGGGCCTGTAATGGATCATGCGAAGGCGCGAAGGCGCGAAGATGTCGCGCCCTTCCCTTGCTCCTTTGCCTCACTTCCGGCGACAGCGGCAGCGAATCGTGTATCCGCCTGCGGCGGTGCGCTGGACCCTCTGCCCCTTCGCGCCTCCGCGCCTCCGAGTGATCCCCTTTCAGCCTCGATGACAGGAGCCGACGCATGAGACTTCAAGGCAAGGTCGCGATCGTCACCGGCGCCGGGTCCGGCATCGGCCGAGCTTCCGCGATCCGCTTCGCCGCCGAGGGCGCGCAGGTGATCTGCGCCGACCTCAAGGGGCAGGACGAGACGGCGGCCGCCATCGGCGCCGCGGCGCTCGGCGAGGAGGCCGACGCCGGCGACGATTCCGACGTCCAGGACCTCGTCCAGCTCGCCCTCACCCGCTTCGGCCGGCTCGACGTCGTCTTCGCCAATGCCGGCATATCGGGCGGCCTCGCCTCGATCTTCGAGCAGACCCCCGAGGACTGGCAGGAGATCCTGCGCGTCAACCTGATCGGCCCGTTCCTCGCGATCAAGCACGCCGCGCCCGCGATGAAGGAGCAAGGCGGCGGCGCGATCGTCTGCACCGCCAGCGTCGCCGGTCTGCGCGCCGGCGCCGGCGGCCCGGCTTATTCGGCGTCCAAGGCCGGCGTGATCCGCCTCGTCCAGGTCGCCGCGACCCAGCTCGCCGGCGCCAACATCCGGGTCAACGCGATCTGTCCCGGCCTGATCGAGACCGGAATGACCAAGCCCCTGTTCGACAATGCCCGCGCCGCCGGCAAGGAAGACCAGATCGGCCATTTGAACCCGATGAAGCGCGGCGGCGTCCCCGAAGAGATCGCCGCCGCCGCGTTGTTCCTCGCTTCGGATGAATCGAGCTACGTCAACGGCCACGCCCTCGTCGTCGACGGCGGCCTCGCCTCCTCCCACCCCTTCTACCGCCAGGAATATGGCCGCACGTCCTTTTAGGACGGTTTACTGGTAACTGTCCCCATCTCGCGCTCAAGGTCCGGATCGGCCCCATCCAAAAAAATCCTGCCCGCTCTTCCAATGTAGGATTCGCTATGTTCTACGATGGGGATGAAACATAGGCAGAACGACTTCGCCCCCGAAGCGTCGACCGATGAGCGCGCTTCTTCCCCCAATTCCGGACCGGGCACCGGTCCCGCGGCCGGCGATGACTGGCCCGAATTTCCCACGCGCGCCGAGGCGGTCGCCTTCTGGCAGGGCATCCGCCGCGGCATAAGCGAATCGGGCCGAGACCGCGCCCACCCGCACATGCCCGAGCATTTCCCCCTCGACCTTACCCGCGACGGCGCCGAGCCGGGCCTCACATCCTCGAAGCTGCTCGAACCGTGGCCTTATTTGGCGGACGACGAGAAGAGCCGCGGGCTCACCTCCTACGGCCCCGTCGATCCGCCGACCGATCCGTCCCCCGCCGCGGCGCCGGGACGTGCCGATCGCCGCGACGGGTTCACCGTCGCCGCCGAGCAGCTCTTCCTGCGCGTGCTCGCGGACACGGGGGTGGTCGCTGACGCCTGCCGCGCCGTCGGCCTCAGCCGCCAGGCAGCCTATGAGCGCCGCCGCAGCGCATCCGGCCGCGCCTTCGCGCTCGCTTGGGACGCGGCGATCCTGCTCGCCCGCGGTGCGGTCGCCGACGACGTGATGAGCCGCTCACGCCACGGCGTCATCGACCGCGTCTACAGGAATGGCGAACTGGTCGCCGAGCGCCACCGCTACGACAATCGGCTGACGATGTCGGTGCTCTCTCGGCTCGACCGTCTCGCCGCCGGCATGGGCGAGAACGCGCCCGTCGTGCGCGCAATCGCCCAGGAGTTCGACCAGTTTCTCGGCCTGCTGCCCGACGGGCTCGACGCCGCCGCCGAGTTCATCGCGCTCCGCTTCCCCGCGCAGGACGATACGGGACAGATCGTCCCCGTCGAGGAGCCGGACGGGCCGTTCGGCGTCAAGCCGGCGAGCGGCACCGAGGAAGCCCTCCTCTGCCGCCTCGCCACCTATGAGCAACACGGCGTCGGGATGCCCGGGGAGATCGACATCGCCGGTCTCGATCCGCGCGAGATGGAGAGCTGGACCGGCGAGCAGTTCGCGCGCGCCGAAGCGGTAAACCTGTTCGCGACGCTCGACGAGCACGAGTGGCCCGAGGCGGCGCGTGACGCTTCTGCCGACGGTGCAGATGGCATGTGTAAAGCGCGTCAACTTTATTGCCTTTACGGCGGCGGCTCAAAGGGTTCCGCCGCGATGGGAAGCGAGCGCGAAGACGATTTTGCCGGCTGCACCGTCTGGGAAGGCGAGACGGGCTGGATGACCGACTTCCCGCCGCCGCCCGGCTTCGGCGGCTACCAGGAGGGCGAGCCCGGCAGCTCCGGCTACGAGCGCGCGCTCGCCCCGGAGGAAATGCCGGCGATCGAAGCCGAGCTGGCCATGATCCGCGAGGAGGAAGAAGATCGCCTCGCCGAACAGGAAGCCGCCCGCCGCCGCTTCTTCGCCCTCGACGACCCGAGTTACTCCCCATCGCAACGCGATGGGGAGGGGGACCATGCGAAGCATGGTGGAGGGGTAACTGACGCATGAGTCGGACACTCCACGCCACCCGCGCAGGCCGGCGCCTCTTGCCCCTCTACTGCCGTGCGGCGGTCCCCCTCCCCACGCTGCGCGTGGGGAGGAATTGACGTTCGCGTAAGGCAAAGCCTATCCGCCCTGACGATCCAGAGCCTCGGAGACAGACATGACCTCCCCGATCAGCACCCGTCGTCACGGCGACATCCTCATCGTCACCTCGAACAACCCGCCGGTGAACGCGCTCGGCCATGCGGTGCGCGAGGGGCTGGTCAAGGCGATCGAGGAGGCCGACGCGGACGAAGCCGTGAAGGCGGTGGTGATCGCCTGCCAAGGGCAGACCTTCTTCGCCGGGGCCGACATCAGCGAGTTCGGAACGCCCAAATCCTTCCAGCCGCCGATGCTGCCGCAGGTGGTCGACATCATCGAGAATTGCACCAAGCCGGTCGTGGCGGCGATTCACGGCACCGCTTTCGGCGGCGGCCTCGAAGTCGCGCTCGCCAGCCATTACCGGGTCGCGGCGCCCTCGGCGAAGCTGGGCGTGCCGGAGGTCAAGCTCGGCCTCCTTCCCGGCGCGGGCGGTACGCAGCGGCTGCCGCGAGTGGCGGGCGTCCGCAAGGCTCTCGAGATGGCCGCGACCGGCA